>NZ_CP192586.1:4800000-6748530 GCF_050632265.1 Mucilaginibacter sp. P19 | reverse complement strand
AAGCCTCGAAAACCAGCGTTAGGGATAGCAGCGGGTACCGGCCAACGAGCGTAAAGCCTGCAGGCGTATGAACGAATAGCCCGGCCGAAGGCAACGCCCTCATTCAGCTTGCTGTTTTGAGCACCGCAGTTAATACTTACAAAAATCACGAGTCATCAACATCTATCCGGTCTATAAATAACTTATCCAGTTGCAACCTTTGCTATATACTTAGGAAGACAACCGCCGGAAACTCTGCCAACGATGACTTGCATACCTCCGGCACACTATTTCTCTAACTTTTCATTTACAATGCCTAAAACGATTTATAGAAATCTATATTTGTTAAACAACCAATTCAAAACACAACACATCTTATATAATGGAGGAAAAACCGCTACGAAGCCGGCAATGGTTTGGTAAAAAAGGCAAGGATGGCTTCATATACCGCGCCTGGATGAAAAACCAGGGGATCCCGGCACATCAGTTGCAGGGGAAGCCGGTGATTGGCATCTGCAATACATGGTCGGAGCTTACACCCTGCAATGCCCATTTCCGGGAATTAGCCCAATCTATAAAAAACGGCATTTATGAAGCCGGTGGATATCCCGTTGAATTCCCGGTGATGTCATTAGGCGAAACTTTGGTTAAACCTACTGCCATGCTGTACCGAAACCTGGTAAGTATGGATGTTGAAGAGAGTATCCGTGCAAATCCGCTGGATGGCGTGGTGCTGCTTTGCGGCTGCGATAAAACCACGCCTGCACTGGTAATGGGAGCCTGCAGCGTAAATATTCCAACCATAGTAGTATCGGGCGGGGCCATGTTAACAGGGAAATACCGGGGCCGGGATATCGGCACATCGGATATCTGGCGCTTTTTCGCCGATCATCAAACCGGGCAAATGAACGATGAAGACCTTTATACTGCCGAAGCCTGCATGGCCCGCAGCCAGGGGCATTGCGCGGTAATGGGAACGGCATCGACAATGGCCTGCATGGTCGAATCGCTGGGACTTTCACTGGCAGAGAATGCGGCTATCCCCGCGGCCGACTCTCGTCGTAAAGTATTAGCGCACCTATCGGGCAATCGCATTGTTGATATGGTGCATGAAGATCTGAAACCTTCAGACATCCTTACCCGGCAGGCTTTTGAAAATGCCATCACCGTTAATGCGGCTATTGGCGGCTCTACAAATTTTATTATTCACCTGCTGGCCATAGCAGGCCGCATCGGGATTGATTTAAGTATGGATGATTTCAATACATCATCCCGCAAAATACCCTTACTGGCCAATCTGCAGCCCTCGGGCAAATATTTTATGGAGGATTTTTATTACGCTGGTGGTTTACCGGCCTTAATGAAAGAGCTGCATGAACAACTTAACAGCGGTGCCATAACCGTAAGCGGCCACCCTATATTGCGTAATTATGAAAACAGCGAATGTTTTAACCGCGAACTGATAGCGCCGGTTGATAATCCTTTTAACCCAACAGCAGGTATAACGGTACTGAAAGGTAATCTTTGTGAAAACGGGGCTGTGATGAAACCGTCGGCGGCAAGCCCGGGCTTAATGCAGCATACCGGTAAGGCCGTGGTATTTGAAAATATAGAGGATTTTAATCATCGCATTAACGATCCGGCATTGGATGTGGATAAAAATAGTGTGCTGGTATTGAAAAATGCAGGCCCAAAAGGCTACCCCGGTATGCCCGAAGTTGGCAATATGCTGATCCCAAAAAAACTGGCCGACCAGGGCATTACCGATATGGTACGAATCTCTGACGGGCGGATGAGCGGTACCGGCTTTGGCACGGTAGTACTGCATGTATCACCAGAAGCGGCCATCGGCGGCACATTGGCTATAGTACAGGATGGCGATATGATTAAACTTGATGTACCCGCCGGTACACTGCACCTTGAGGTTAGTGATGAAGAAATTGCCGAAAGAAAATCAAAACTGGTATTAAACAACAATATCAGCAAACGGGGATACACTTATTTATATCAAACGCATGTAGAGCAAGCCCATCTTGGGGCTGATCTCGATTTTTTAAGAGGGGGCTCGGGGAGTGAGGTTTTAAGGGATTCGCATTGAGAGATTAAAAAAATGTCATTTCGACGAGAAGGGATGGACTGCGCTGTGGAGTAAGGAGAAATCTTATACACCATGCATTTGGATTATCGCTTGTATAAGATTTCTCCTCACCCCGATCATTCCCCAACACACATGTTCTGTCGAAATGACATAATGCAATAGATTATTAAACCATCAACCTAAAAAATGATAACTGATAAATTTAGCGGACAGGTAGCCATAATAACCGGTGCCGGGCAAGGGATAGGTTTTGAAATAGCTAAACAGCTAAGTCTCGCCGGTGCGGATGTATTATTGAATGATTTGAGTGAAGAACTGGCTGTTCAGGCATCCGATACCATTAATGGGCTCGGCTGTAATTGTTACCCGATAGCCGGCGATGCTTCGGACATTGATTTTATACAGCAAATGGTTGATGAAGCGGTACAGCGTTATGGCAAACTTACCATTGCCGTCGCCAATGCCGGGATCACTTTGTTTGGCGATTTTTTGAATTACCCTGCCCAATCCCTGCAAAGTGTAATGAATGTTAATTTGCAGGGCAGTTTCTTTTTGGCGCAAAGGGCAGCCAGGCAAATTGTGAAACAAAAAAGCGGGGGCAGCATCCTGTTCATGTCCTCGGTTACGGGGCACCAGGCCCATCAGGACCTTGCCGCTTACGGTATGACTAAAGCAGCCCTCGAAATGCTGGCCAAAAGCCTGGTGGTTGAACTATCACAACATCAAATTACCGTGAATACCGTGGCGCCCGGTGCCACCCTTACCGAGCGCACGATGGAAGATGCCGGATATCAAAAAACCTGGGCCCGCATTACCCCTATGGGTCGCGCCGCAACTGTTGAAGATGTGGCAAACGCGGTGTTGTTTTTGGTTTCGCCCGATGCAAGGCACATTACCGGGCAAAATTTGGTAGTTGATGGCGGATGGACGGCGGTTAGTACTTCTCCGTATTAGTGAATAGTGAGTGGTTGATTAGGTGAATGGTTTGAAAATAATCACTAACTGATGGATATTTTCAGGAGGAGGAATTAAGAGATGCGCATAAATACGTAAGGATTAACTTACCTGATACTTGTTAATCAAATTCCCAACTTTAGAAAATTCATATAAGAATTTGCCTAAGATATACTTCTCGGTGCCGATGTCCACTTGGCTTGGAAGGTGTTTATATCGTCCATGATTTATCTGCAAAAACTCATCTAACGAAATTTCACTATCATAATGGCAGACCATTAACATTCGAAAATTGATGGTTCCCAGTTCTCCTTCATGAAGCTTGGTAAATGTATTATTGATTGCATCAGGCACATCAGCAAGCGCCGATGCTTGAATATTTACTTCCTCAGTAATTTTAGAGATATCTTGTCCCCAATATTTTTTTGCTACAGTTTCGTAATTTCCAATGAGTACCGGATTCAGTTGTTTAAAGTGCTTTGCGCATTCATTTAGCCCATCAGCCGATTGAAAATGTGTTAAAATTCCGTTATTAAAATAAAGATATAATCCAAGGCTAATGGCGGTAAAAATGCCGTTTGGCTGGGTGTCTTTGAGGTTAAGGACTTTAGATAGAAACTCCACAGTCAAAGATTCGTTTTTTATCCCTTCATTTAAAATAGCAGAAACCGACACATCATCAAATTCATCCTTGATGTTGAATTTTTTCAGGAAGTTTCTCACTTTATCCTCTGATAATTTAACGACAGACTTTTTAGTACAAATAAAAACTATGTTATCAGATAAAATCTCAAGCCCAACAGCCTGAATTTCATTATTGGGATCATAGTCTCCCAAATACATTTGAATCTGATCAATGTGATAGCCTAAACTATTAGATATATCATTGAATGACGCATTAAGTGGAGGATTGGTTAATTCTGAAAAACCATTAATGCTGGGTATGAAATAACCAGAAGATTCCTTTTGTGACTTTGGTTTAAAAAAGCTCATAATTTAGCCTTGTGGTGAAACAAAGTTATAACTTTCTTGGATTTCATTATTTCAATTTGTCCAATATTTATTTCATTTAAACCCCAATTAAAACCCAGACTTGCGAAGTTTTGAAAACTTCGCAAGTCTTATCACAGTTCGAGGTTATTCAACAGATAATCAAACGTAAACTTTGGCTCATAACCAAAATACCGTTTAGCCTTGTTACTTATATAAACCCGGTCAATGCTTTTCGGAAATGTCCAGCCATTTAATTCGTAAATAGTTTTAGCCTGCGGATAGTGCTTTATGATCACTTCTGCCGGGTTATGCTTTAATTGTACAAGCTCATCTTTTTTAAAAGGAGAACTACTGGTGATATTAAAGATCTCGAACTCAGGAAAAGTTTGTTCCAAAGCTAATTGGAGGCCTTCGGCACCATCGCGTTCATCGAGGCCGCGGTATAGTCGGTGATTTAGTTTGAGGTTATCCGTTTCGGGCAGGAAACGACCAACGCGGTAAACCGATGTTTGCAAGCCTTCGCGGTAAAAGAAATCCTTACAAAGCTGCTCGGCGGTTTGCTTGGTGATGTCGTAAATATCCCGTGGTTTAATAGGCAGTTCTTCATCAACCCAAACGGCCTTTTCTTTATCTACCATTGCATCGCCATAAATAGATGTGGTGCTGGTATATAATAATTTAGATATGCCATTTGTAACGCAGGCATTGAGCAAATTGAGCGTACCATAAATATTTACGTCGATGAAAGCTTCGCGCGGATAGTTCAATTCATAATGCTTTCCGTGGATAGCGGCAGTATGAATAATTGCATCGATATTTTGGGTGATAGCTAAAACAGCATCTTTATTTAAAATATCGATCAACGCATCAGTAGTCTCAGCCGGGATCAGATCTATGCCGGTAACATCATGCCCATTAGTGCGCAAATGTTGAGCCGTAACTGCTCCTAACCTTCCAGATGAACCCGTAACTAAAACACGCATAAATTAGTGACCTGGTGCTATAGCCAAAATTCGGGACCACTCCGGGTGGCGTTTCAGGTATGATACCACATAAACACAAAGGGGCACCAGTTTGAGGTTATTCTGTTCGATATAGTTGAATGTTTTTTCAACAATAGCCGATGCCACGCCTTTGCCTTCCAGTTCAACCGGCACTTCGGTATGGATGAGGTAAATTTTATCGTCCTTTTTTTGTAGTCGATAAAAGCACGGTAGCCTTCAACAGTCAATTCAAAATTGTGGATGGCCTCATTATTTACCAGGGGGATTTCTTCGTATTTCATAGCGTATATATTACGGGGTGAACAAATGTATAAAATGTTCACCCCGTTTAACAGAAATTACTTCTTAATTCCCCAAACCGATACCGATCCAGCCTTCACTTTAAACTCGGCCCAACCATCAGCGGTGATCACTACCTCTTCTCCCTCGTGTTTATCGAGGTAATCAACAAACACTTTGCCTGCATGCCCTGCCCCAATTTCCATTTCCTTAAAACCATCCTCACTGTTTGAAATCACTACGGCACAACCTGAATCTTCGTGATCGGTATCGCCTTCACGCGTCCAGCCTATGCAGTTAGGGTGGTCAAAATAATCGCGCTGAGTTCCGTAGGCCATGTTTTTCCTTACATAAAGCATGGTTTCCAGTTCGGTTACTACAGGCAGCTCTATTTCATGATCTTCACCGTCGCCCCCCTTGTCTGTATATTTTGCGCCGTACATATCGGCATAAAAAACGCATGGGTAACCGGCTTCACGCAGCAGGATCAGCGCATAGGCCAAAGGCTTAAACCATTGATCGATTGGTTGCTCCAACGACTGCAGCGGCTGGGTGTCGTGATTTTCGATAAGTGTAACTGCCAGTTCGGGCTTTACGCTCACAAGTGTATTATCAAAAATAGTGGTGAGGTCATAATCCTTCCCGGCCCTCGAAGCATGATGAAAGTTATCATGCAGTAAGGTATCAAAAAGCGACATGCGCCCTTCGGTCACCTCAATGTATTTTAATAATTTAGGCAAATCGAAAGCCCAATACTCGCCAACAGTAAAAAACTCCTGCTTAAACTCATTGCGCATATAATCAAGCCATTCGTTGTAAAAGCCATGATCCATATGTTTAATGGCATCAAGCCTGAAGCCATTAAATTTTGCGGTTTCAAAATACCATTTGCCCCATTTTTTCAGTTCGTCCCGTACGCTTGGGTTACGGGTGTCAATGTCTGAAAGCATAAGGTAATCAAAATTGCCGTTTTCGTCGTCAAGTACATCTTTCCAGCCCTCGCCATATTGGTTCTGGATGCTGAATATGGCCGTTTCCTTTTTATAGGCATCATAATCAATACCCGAAAAACACTGCCAATCCCATATAAATTTGGAGTATTTACCCTTGCGGCCCGGGAAAGTGAATTTGGTATATGCACCTATTTCGTAAACCTCGCTAATAAACTCGTTACGGTTAGCGGGGTCAACTTTGCGGGCATTTACCTTTTCAATTTCGTCGGCACCGCCCATGTGGTTAAGTACCACATCCACATACACCTTTAATTTAGCTTTTTGTGCCGCAGCTATAGCATCGAGATACTCCTGTTTTGTGCCGTATTTTGTTGCGATCGTACCTTTCTGATCAAACTCGCCAAGATCATAAATATCGTAAACATCGTACCCGGCCGAGAGCCCCCGCTTGCCGCTTTATAAGCCGGCGGAAGCCATACCGAATCGATCCCTTTTTTCTTCAGGTTTTCTGCATCATTTTTTAACTGATTCCACAATCTGCCTCCGGCTGGGTAATACCATTCAAAAAACTGCAGCATTGTAAAATTTTCCATGCCTTTAATTAAGTAAGCTAATTATAAATGACTACTTAACTAAATATAAACAGAAAGGTTTTAGCAATACTTAACGACAGCGTTAAATCATTGTGAACCCCAAGATTTACAGGACATGAATCTGTCAAAGCTTTTCTGTTTACACCATCAGGAAATACAAAACCCAGGCTGTTTAAAGCAGGGTTGTTATTTAAAACTTATCTTCTCTAATCGCTTTCATACCCTTTGTCCACCTTACCAATTGGTCGAACATAATTTTGGCATTTTTATCCAGTCTTTCATCCGCCATAAAGTTATTGTCCTCGTCAACAAACTGATTTAGCTGAGGGATATTTACCATTTCGGCAAGGGTTACATTTTTTAGTGAGAGCAAATCGGTTTTTAAACTCATAACTGCTCTTACTCCGGCAAAAGGGCCTATAGAATAACTTACAATGCCACTTGGCTTATAAGCCCACTCGTGTACTAAGTACTCAATTGCATTTTTAAGCGGGGCAGGATAACTATAATCATATTCGGCAGTTACGAAAATAAAGGCATCCGCCTCTTCAATTTTAGCGCTCCATTGTTTGGTATAGTCGTGTTCGTATTGCTTAAGGGCAGGATGAACAGGCTCATTCATTAGGGGAGGTTAAGTTCACCAAGGTCAATCATTTCAGCCTCGAAACCATGGCTGTTGGCTGCCTCAGTTATCCATTTTGCTATTGCAGGCCCTTTACGACCCGGACGTACGGTTGATGTTATTACTTTGAGTTTATACATGCTCATCTGTTTGCGGTAAAAATTAACAATTCATTAAGACGCAAACTTAAAAGACAAGATGATAAAGTCGATACAAATATTTATTTAAGTATCAATACCGGGTGCCTGGCATTTAAAGACAAAGCTTCGGTTATGCTGCTGTGGGTTAAATTATAAAAAAAGCTGTGTTTGCCCGGCAGGGCAATGATCAATTGTACTTGCTGTTCTGTAGCAAAATTGAGTATGCCCCGTACAATATTTTTATCATCCGAATAATGAAGCTTACATTCATAACAATTAACCAGTTGTTTTACCGATGCTTCAAATTCGGCCTCCCGGCCAATATGTTTTTTCTTCGGGTCGACATACAGGAGCATCAGCTTTGGGTTAAGCCAGCTGTGCGACGTGTTAAGGCCTTTTAAAACGCCGAGCCGGGCTAAGGCTTCCAAATCACAGGGTACCAGTGCCTGTTCTATTTTATGATAGTTACAATCGGGCGGAATAACCAATACTTTTACCGGACTGCTTTTTGCAATTTCGATAATCTGTTCGCCAATCATACTTAACTCATGCCCCATATCGCCGCCAACTATCATCAGGTCGGGGTGCTGATCTTCAACTACATTGTGTATAGCCCTAACGATAGGCTCAGTGCTAACTACCGTTTCTATCTCAATATTTTCGTGGCAGCGGTTTTTCAGCTTTTTCATGAGCTCCTTAAGCTGAACTTCTATTTTTTGTCGCTCATTTTCAATATCATCAGCGCTTATCAATAAAAAATCGGGAGAAGGAAGGATTTGTTCATATACCGATGTATAATAACTTTTGAGCAGTATAATTTTCTTTACCGGCATATCACAACCCATGTCGGCTGCATATTTTATAGCATTGGTATTGGTGTCGGAAAAATCTACCGGTATTAATATAGTTTTCATAACAAACAATTTAGGTACGTACGAGACCCGTGCGCTTAATGCTAAATTTACGATTTGTTTAACTATTTAATACAACTATTTGCAGCTAAAACGCTAATAAAACCTTCCCCCTTTATCATAAGCAAAAGCCTGCGCAAACTCATCAACTGTATAAGTTGCCGATGGGGAAAGCTGAAACTCGGCCCTGCCAATGGAATGTACTAAATGACTGATCATCTGAGTTTTTTCTTCGAGCGAAAGTCCTGCCACATATCCCCTCACACCAAAACCTTTAATGACCAGGTTTTTAAAAACGACTTCGGCGTTGAGGTAGGCAGCCGGCTGTGGATCAAGCAAACCATAAACAATAAGGTGCCCTCCGGGCGACAACGAGGATATTATTTCAGTAGCCAGCTCCCCGCCTACCGCGTCAAGTGCCGCTTTGATGCCCTTGCCTTTGGTAATTTCATCAATAACCTGCTTAAGCGTACCGGGTTCGGGAACTATTACTTCTTCGGCTTTTAAAGCTAATAACTCTTGCTTTTGCGCCTCATCGCGTACGGTGGCTATAACACAAATACCTTTTTCGGCGGCAAGCTGTATCACTATGCGCGATACTGTGGAATGGCCCGCGGTAAGCAGCAGCCAGTCGCCGCTTTTTACTTGTGCTTCTTGTATTAAACCATATGCGGTGTACGAATTGAGTAATAATTGCGCGGCTTTTGCTAATGGGAAGGTATCGGGCAATAATACCACGTCCTGCTCGTCAACTACCACATATTGCGCCCAAGCCCCTATTTTGCTAAAAGCTACCAGGCTGCCTTTGGGGATAATACTGTCATGTCCGGCTTCTTCAACATAACCGGCACCTTCCAGTCCTGCTATTTGGGGCAGCACCGGCTGATAGCGGTATTTTCCGGCAATAAAAAGCAGGTCGGCCGGGTGTACAGGGCAGGCCTTCACCCTGATGAGCAACTGGCCGGAAGCCGGTTTGGGGTAGGCTAAATGTTTCAGTTGTATCACATCAGCGGCATTGCCTGCCTGCTCAAAAACCAATGCTTTCATAGTTGAAATACAAATTTCGGCTATGAAAGTTTTGAATGAGGTTAACATCTGCCACAAGAAGTATAAGGTAAAGCAAGCATGTTGACAGGTCTGGTTTGCAAAATTGAGCTAAAAAGCTTCACTAAAATTTATACCCTAAAGCAATGCCCAGGCTCCGGGTCCTGGTTTTCTCGTACGGGTAATTACCAACCTCGATATTGGCAAGCCCTAAATCATGAACCGCATTAATCATTAAACCGTTATCAAACTCAAAGCCGGCGACTACATTGGCTCCATAGTCGAAAGATTTAAAATTGCTCCTGTCATCACTGCCGAATTTGGCTTTGAAGCTAAAGTTGGCGGGAGATGATTGCCCCGGCGATTCGTTGCTTGCCGGTGTAAACCTGCCTGACAAAGCCCAACCAATATATGGCCCGGCGCCCAGATAAAATTTGCCGCCATGAACCGGAATATTATAAACCAGGTTAACCGGCACCTGGATATAATATAAACGCCATTTGCCATACATCCGGTAAACAATATCTCCGCTTAAAACTTCTTCGGTAGTTTTACTGCTTAATGAATTGAAAATAATAGCCGGCTGCAACGAAAACCTGTTGACATTAAAGCTGGCAAAGGCCCCGGCGAAATAGCCGGACCCGCTTTTTCGGCATCGCGGATCTGCACATCCGTGCCGGGCGTCCGGGATAACCAGGTGCCGCTTACGCCCGCCCTGATGCCAAATTGAATAGCGTTTGTTTGTGCGGACAATTTAAAACATGCCAATAATAGCAGGGACGACAAGGTTAAATGTAATTTCATGTTTGTGTAAAGTATGGTTTAGAAGGGATACGAAAAAATGCACCGGGATGCGACATTCAACAATAAATTTTAGCGATAAAAAAAGCTTACCCTTAATGAGGTAAGCCTTTTATATATAATTGTATGCGATTATTTTTAAAACTTAATACTCATGCTTAATGTACCACGAGTTGGGTTTTGTGGCGCCAAACGGAACGACCAGTATTTTTCATTGGTCAGGTTGTCCAGCTTAAAGCCGATGCGGAATTTGGGCTGATCATAAAATACAGTGGCATCAACCGTAGTATATGACGGTATGGTGAATTTAAACGCCGCGGTATTGGTTTGGTATGAATCACTTCCGTAGTTGCCGCCCACTCCAAAACCTAAACCCTGAACTTTACCGTGGGTAATGCGATAACTCATCCATAGGTTGGCCAACCTTGCCGGACCTGAGTTGGCAGGACGTAAACCCTGCAGACCTGTGCCAGGAGCGGCGGCGGTAATTTTGCTGTTGTTATACGCAAAGCCAGCTACAATGTTGAAACCGTTAAAAGGATTAGCAATCAATTCAGCCTCGATACCTTTGCTGAGTTGAGTACCAGCCTGGGTTGAAAAGCCGGGATGGGCAGGATCATCCATAGTAGTGTTGGTTACCGAGATATCGTAGTAACTGATAGTCGAGCTGATCTTGTGATCCCAGGCATCTACCTTTACACCTGCCTCCCACTGGTTGGCATATTGCGGTTTAAAGGGCGTATTGTCGAAACTCGTTGCGCTTACATTGTTAAAGCCATTCATGTAGTTGCCAAATAACGATAGCTGGTCTTTAACTACCTGGTAAACCAAACCAAATTTGGGCGACCATGCCGTTTGACTGAAATTGCCGGTGGTTTTGCCATCGGCGGGTGTGTAAGCGCCTTTGTTAACAAACCTGTCGATACGGATGCTGGCCATGGCATTCAGCCGTTCGGTAATATTAAACACATCTGATACATAGGCAGCGTAAGAGCTTTGGTTATTTTGAACATAATCGCCGGGCTTGGGAGCGGCAGCGGCCACAAGTGCCGAAACTTTATCTGCCGTAAAACTATTATAAGCTGCTCCCGGATCAAGGTAACTGATTGCCGGGGTGCTTACGGTAACGTTGGTATTATTGCTTTTTTGATTATAATACTCTAAACCTGCAACAATGCGGTTACGGAACTGACCGATTTTAAAATCGCCTATAAAGTTTTGCTGTACGTTGGTGATATAGTAAGGATAATCTTCCTGGGTAGCCTGCCGTTTTATCTGCTTGCTACTATCGACAAGGGTAAACGCGGTAACCATGCCTTTGGTGGTCGAAAAAGTTTTATTGAACATGGTTTGCGATTTCCAGTGATCCGAAATTTTGTAATTGATCAATGAATAAAGATCAATTTGCCTGCTCAGGTAATCAACGCTATTGTTACCGAAAGAACGTTTATAGTCGATGCCGAGATCTTTAACATTATAGGTCTTTCCTTTGATATCCGGGGCAAGCCTGTAGGCCGAAGTAGCGTTCGAGTTACCTATTTCGGCGTCAACATCAACCGATAAACGATCATTAATGATGTAGGTTATGCTGGGGGCTACAAAAAAACCGCGGTTAAAGCCCGCGTCCTGGAAACTGTGCTCGTTGTGCAGCGCCGCGTTAACGCGGAACAATACGGTTTTATCCTTATTTAAAGGCATGTTAACATCGGCCGTAAGGCGGTTGAGATCGAAGCTGCCCGTTTGGTAAGCGATTTCGGTACGTGGTGTTTCATTGGGTTGTTTGGTAACACGATTAAACAAGCCCCCGAATGAAGCCAGGCTGCTATTGAACAGTGTACCGGTAGGGCCTTTTATAGCTTCTATCTTTTCAATATCGGCAGGGTCGATACTATTAAAATTATACCCCGCCACGCTGTTACGGATAAAGTTGCCGGTAACAAAACCTCTTGATAGCAAGGTGGTACGCCCGTTATTATATACTAATGGCACACCTGTACCCGGGATATTTTTAAAACCATCTGCATAACTGGTTACAATCTGTTCTTTCATCAGTTCGCTGGTAACTACACTGTATACCTGCGGGTTTTCAAGGTTTTTCAGCGGCAGGCGGGCTACATCTTCAGTTTCTTTCTTCAGGAATTTGTTGTGCCTGGCGCTTTTAACATAAACCTCCTGCAGGTCTTTTGCCCCTTCGGTTAAAACAAAACCTACTGTGGTGGTTTCACCTGCACTAACAGTAATCTTTTTGGTTTGACTTTGCAGGCCGATAAAGCTTGCAACAACGGTATATGTACCTGCGGGAACATTTTTAATAGTAAAATGACCGCTTTGCCCGGCAGTTGCACCAAACTTAGTATTGGTTAAAACAATATTGACAAACTCCGCAGACTTACCATCAGCAGTTTTCACGGTACCCTTTACAGTTCCTGTGCCGGTTTGCGCAGTTGCATTATAGTTTAAAAACAGCATCGTCAGCATGAAGCCAAAAGCTATTTTGATTACTACTTTAAAATTTGAAGAAACATTTGTTATGGCCGGCTTGCCGGAAGCAAGAATAGGGGTAAATGTAAAATGCATATTTTACTTAATAATGAATTGATTAAAGGATCAGTATTAACTGATCCGGGCTACAGAGTGCACCAGGGCCCGGAACCGGCGCAAAGTTATATTTATTTAGATTAATTACAAATAAGGTTTTAAAATATAGACTTCTAAGCTAACCATGAACATGTTTCACAAAATCATCGGGAAGTTTATTTGACGAGCTAAATGCGCCAGCAAAGAGATCAGTATTTTCCCCGGTTTAGGGTCCGGGCCTGGGCATTACAAAGAAGTGTTGCTATTTACGTGGGACCTGATGCAAAGAAGTTTAGGTATTTGCCTAATCAAGATATAGATTTGATATTGTCGCTTATGGAGTGATCCCTACCCTTTCATTCAAGGCGTTATCAATAGTTCTGTAAACGCTTTCAACCGGTACCCGCAATTCATCAAGCCTGCCACTATCCAACAGGGATTTCTGTTGTTTAACAAAACCGGTGATATCCTCAATGCGGATAATTTGTTTTTTTCCGAAGTTTTCAAGTAACCCTCCTTTTAAGCCTAACTGTATAGCGCGGCGTTCCTGCTTATGGCCATATGGGTCATGATCGGGATCCCATTGCAGGCGTACTTCCCTTTGGTCGAGATCAGCCCGCCATTGTTCATGGTTATCATGGTAACTGGGATTAAAGGACGAGATCACAGCTTCATTTAAAATAGACTCAAAATCTTTTTTGCTTATCCATAAAGCCAGCACACTTTCCTGGTTTTCCTTTTCGGCCCAGCCGCAGCGGTACATCATCCACAAAAAATTAGGCTTAATCCACGACATGCGATTGTAGCTGTATTCATTCCCGCCTAAAAACTGGTTTTCGGCAGCGAAGCGGGCAATACTTTTCTTGTAAGCCTGGTAAACTACAATTTCCTCATTTGTTTGATGAGCAAGAATATGTTGCCCGGTTTTTGGCCAGTGTTCAAGGGCCTGTTGGTAAAATTCTGTTATAATATTCATATTATAATATAACAAATTTTCACGGCAATATCAAGCACTACGGCCTTACCGTGTTTAGAAAACTACTCCTCCCTCCCCGGAAAACTTTCACTGCCCCGCATATAGCTGCCCAAACGTTTCAGCAGGTAGGTTGCTTTTATCAGCAATGTTTTATCGGTAACAAACTCGCTAATATCGTCTGCTTTGTTCATCAGCTCCTGCTTATACACGTCCTTAAAATCGAAATAATTGAGTGCAAACTTCCATTTGCCGGTTAAAAACGAAAAAACTTCGCTGTCGTTTTCAAGCAACTGCGAATAGTTAATTACCAGGTAATCATCGGGCTTCAGCTTTTTAAGCATTTTCAATATTGCTTCATTGTAATTGATCCATACTTTTAAATAGCTTTCGGCATGGTCATGATAAAATGCTTTCAACCTGCGTGGCCGTCTGAAATGAGTCCATACCTGGCGCTGAATATATTTACGGGCCATGTACTTTTGATCAACGGATACAAAATCGCGCCTGAGCAATGAGCTAACCACCGATTGGTAATTACGCAAAACCACCAGGTACCTGGCGCCTGGCAGCAGCTTTGCATAAGTATCCAAAAAAGGCAGGTACGCGGGTCTTTCCAGGCCCATTGCTCATAAAGCTGCTGTTTAATGCCAATTACTGCCTTCATCTTTTCAAGTTGGTAAAGCGGCACCTCAATATTCCGGGTATCGGTTAGCCCCGATACTTCCAAACTGTTACGATCAAGGATCTCTTCATGCAGCTTCAAAAACTCCAGATCTTCAAAGTGGCCATCAACATTGCCTGTACCGCTGCCGCATAAGCGCTCGCCAATTTGCAGGCCGCAGCGGTTTAACCAGTTGGTTATAAGCGATGTACCCGAACGGTGCATCCCCGCAATAATTAACGTTTGCCGGGGCGTGAATTTAACTGTTGTATTGATCATAGCTTGGTTAATAACGGCCGGCTGGCTGTAGTTGCTTAATTTGCTCCTGCTGATAGTTGTCAAGAATAAAACCTGCCAACATTTCGGTTGCCTCGGTCTGCCTGGTAATATGGGTGTTGATATACAAATCAGGCGATGACGGGATTTGGAAAGGGTCATTAACACCGCTTAGGTTAGTTACCTTGTCCGGATGACCCTCGGGCAATAACGCGCGCTTGTAAAGGCCTTTGGTATCCCTTTGCAACAGCGTTTTAACCGGGCAATCAATATGGATCAGTTTCACATCAGGGTAAGTCGCTATCAGTTCACGGCGGATCACATCATATGGGTTTATAGCGCTGACAATAGTCACCACACCATGCCCGGATAATTTACCGGCAATAAAACCAAGCCTGCGGATATTTTCAAAACGGTCTTCCCTGGTGTAACCCAGGTTAGGGAACAGCTTTTGACGGTATACATCAGCATCAATAATTTCAACAGGGATATCAGTATCAGATAACCTCATTTTAACATGTTGAGCAAGGGTGGTTTTACCTGATCCAGATAACCCGCAAAGCAGAATAATCATAAGGTGGTGTGTTAAGCGTTAATAATAATTGTTGTGTAAACCGTTATTGAAAGCTTAACGCAAATATTTCGGACGAAATTGTTGTTAACACTTACTGTATCGATACATGGCAACATTGTATCGATGAACAGCAAAATGACGTAGACGGAGAGAAAACTTCAGCAGTTAATTATGATTACTGCTTCTGCATGCACCAGGTTGTCATACAGCGCAGGTTTTGCACGTTGGTGGTTTTTATAGGTTCATAAAGTTGAGCGCCCAGTTCACGGGTATATTCAAGCAGGATGCCTTCATTTACCAAAAATCGTTCGGAGCCGTCGGGCAGCAGGTAGCGATAATTGCCTAAAGGTTGTACCAATGTTTCAATGCCGATATCAGATGCAAGCCTTGCAAAGAAATAACCGCCTGGTTTCAGTACGCGCCAAAGTGAGCGCACCATATTGTCAAAATGCTCGGCATCATTAGCAAAATGCAACACGGCGCTGCAAATTACCAGGTCAAACTGTCGGTCATCAAAAGGTAAGTCTTCAACAGTACACCGTTTAAAATTATCAGGCGAATGATCAGGGCACAGATCGGCGGATAGCCTTTTGGCCAGTTCAACAGCATGCTCGCTTTGATCAACCATAAACCTTGAAGCCGTTTTGCAAAAAATAAGCTATGTTTCGCCCTTCGCCGCAACCTGCGTCAAGTATAGTGCGGCAATCGTCAAAACGCCCTTTTAATAGCTGGTCGAATAAATAGATATCGATATCGCCGTATAATTTCCGGAGGTTATTGCTGTTCATGGCCAATCCTGTTTTCACCCGAAATTACTGTTTTATTGGATGCCATGGAGAAAACTTATTAACTTTAAGTATGGCTACCGATATGTATATTTTTTTCAATTTATGAAAAGCACCTTGTTGCCGCTGCCGGGTGTTACCCATAAAATGCACTTTGAGCATCCTGCATTTTACGTTAACGATAAGATCTTCGCCAACATACATGAAAAGGATGAGCAACTGGCTATTTACACCACCGAGCGCGAAAAATGGATGGCGCTTGACACACATACCTTTTTCATTACCCCGCATTACCAAAATTATAAATACATGCTGGTGAGCCTCGAAACCGTTTCACCCGGCGATCTGAAGCACCTGTTAATAACAGCGTACCTTGCAAGGGCCACCAAAAAGTTGATTAGGGAATATGAAAAGATGATAGCAAATGGTTAGCCCGCTGCGCTTTAAGCTTATGGCCGTACGCCATTCAAAGCGTCGCGGTTAAGATAAACGTAAATCAAAACTCCTACTACTAAAACCGCCAGCACTACAAGCCCGATCTTCCCTTTTTTCTTATCCTGGCGCATAAGCCAAACCATCGCTGCTATTAGCGGAATAACAAAAACAATGTAAAAAATATATCCTGATGCGTTCATATGCCCCCTAACCCCCTAAAGGGGGAATGTTAATGTGTTATTTATTTTTATAATATCATCTTTATACTAAGCTTCAGCCATACCTCCCCTTTAGGGAGTAATAGCCCATCAAGAGGCAGTAGCCATTTTGTTAATTAAAAAGTTAAACACCTGGTTATTGCCTCTATTGTTATATTTAAATGTGAACTCATTCAGGTATGATTGCAAATGTCTGAGCGATACTTTATGGTATTGACCATATATCCCCCGTTTTAACAATGTCCAAAAGCCCTCAATCGTATTGGTGTGATACTCTCCCCGGGCATACTCTTCTTTTTCCTTGTTTAATACCTGATGTTCACGGAATATTTTATTTAAACCGGCATATCCACCAAAGCCGTCCGTTACAATAGTAGCATCTGTGCTCACTGATTGTTCAACAATGGGTTTGAGCGTTTTCCCATGTGCCTTATCTATGACCTGAAGCTTTAGACGGCCATCCCGCTCCAATAACCCAATCACGGGCTGTTTATCCTGCATGCCGGTGACCTGCAAATTATTATCGCGCCTTTCCTGCCGCTTTTTCTTTGAGTGATTGGCTTTTTTACCACCTAAATAAGTCTCATCTACCTCAACAATACCCTTAAACAAACCGCCATCCCCGCCGTCCCGCATGGCTTCCCGTATCCGCATCTGCAAATACCAGCCTGTCTTACGATTGCATCCCAGATCCCTGCTTAACTGACGTGCAGATAACCCCTTTTTCGCATTCAGCATTAATGAAATAGCCAAAAACCATTGCGGCAAAGGAAGTTTGGTGCCCTCGAAAACAGTGCCGACCAAAACGCTATAGCTGCGGTTACAGCTATTGCAAATATGCCGTTGGCTTTCCTGGCGCTTGCTGCTCCGTTTGCTGTTGCAATACGGGCATTCTGGCAATCCTTGCCATCTTAATCCTTCAAGATAGTCTATGCAACTGGACTGATCTGGAAAACGCTTAATCGTCTCTATGATATTCATTATCATAAATATACAAATTATTCCTGCCTTTTCATGGGCTATTACTCTTTAGGGGGCCGGGGGCTAAAAAGCCATCCTTGCCATCGGGGCAACGTCCTGCCCTATAAACTCGCCTTTAAGGTATTTATGATAGCCTGCTATGGCAATCATGGCGGCGTTATCAGTACAGTATTCCATTTTAGGGATAAAGCTGTTCCACCCATTTTGTTCGGCCATGGCCTGCAGTCCTAACCTTAAGCCTGTATTGGCCGATACGCCACCCGCCAAAGCTATATCTTTAATGCCATATGCCTGCGCCGCTTTTTGCAGTTTGTTAAGCAAGATGGTAGCGATCCGTTTTTCTACAGATGCGCAAATATCGGCCATGTTCTGGCTAACAAAATCAGGGTTTTGAGCTACGTTATCGCGGATAAAATACAGAATGGAAGTTTTCAGGCCACTAAAGCTAAAATCATACCCCGGGATCTGCGGCTCTGGGAACTTATAAGCATCAGGGTTCCCCTGGCGTGCATATTTATCAATGAGCGGTCCGCCGGGATAAGGCAGGCCTAAAATTTTACTGGTCTTATCCATGGCTTCGCCGGCGGCATCGTCAAGGGTTTGCCCTATGATCTCCATATCAAAATAATCTTTCACCAGCACAATTTGCGTATGGCCGCCGGATACGGTGAGGCAAAGGAAAGGGAACGACGGGTTTTTATCGCCGATAAAATGGGCCAGAATATGGGCCTGCATGTGGTTAATATCAATAAGCGGGATGCCTTTTGCCAGTGCGAAAGCTTTGGCAAATGATACGCCCACTAAAAGAGAACCTAAAAGTCCGGGACCGCGTGTAAAAGCTACCGCATCAATATCATTTTTGCTTACTTTTGCGTTTAATAATGCCTGCTGAACAGCCGGAACAATATTTTGCTGATGAACCCTTGAGGCTAACTCCGGGACTACGCCTCCATAGGCCTCATGTATGGTTTGATTGGCAATAACATTGCTCATGATCACACCATCAACACAAACCGAAGCTGAGGTTTCATCACATGATGATTCGATTCCTAAAATTACGGGCACGTGTTTATTAATTATTGATTTACTGATTTAGTGAATTAGTGATTTATTAATGAGAAGCAAACCAATCCCTCTTACTAATTGTATAGGGATAGAGGAAAATTCACCAACTCATTATTTCGCTAACTCACTAATTAAAGGTGCAAAGTTATTAAAAAAGTACTCAAAATATTCCTGGGCCTGGTATTGTTCATTTTATTGACATTGAGCATACTTTTGCTCACATTTCAGTTTAAGCCGGTACAAACCTGGGCTGCCAAAAAAGCAGCAGCTTACCTTGCCGGCGAATTGAAAACCAAGGTTGGGATTAAAAGCCTTTACCTCAGGCCATTTCGCTCGGTGGTAATTGAGGGGCTTTATATTTTGGATAAAAAGCGGGATACCTTACTAAGCACACCCCGATTAGCTGTTGATATTGAGGATTTTTATCTTTTCAGCAGTATTAAACGCCGCACCATCAACTTTTCCAATATCGAACTGGATAATGGCTCCTTCTATCTCAAAAAACAAAAAGACAGTACTACCAACCTGCAATTTGTTATAGATTATTTTAATTCGGCGGATACCACCAAAAAAACCCAAAACCAACCCTGGACGCTAAATTTTGGAACCATTGCTATCAATAACTTTCATTTCAGGTACAAGAACAGCCTGCGCGATACGGTAATAGCCGGGGTTAACTTTAACGACCTGGATGTTCAGCATTTCAGCACGTTGATACAGGGTATGGATTTAAAGAACCACCTGTTTAAAGCCAATATAAAAAGCCTAAGCCTGCATGAAAAAAGCGGGTTCACCGTAAAACACTTCGCATCGGATGCTACAATAGATACCAATCAAATTTTACTAAGGCACCTGGCCATTCAAACACCCCGATCAGACCTGAAGGATTATTTCAGGATGAAGTTTAAATCGTTTGATGATTTTGATGATTTTGAAAACAAGGTGCACATGGATGCCAGCTTTAAATCGTCACGCATTTCGTCATCAGATATTTCCTACTTTACCAGTTCATTAGAAAAAGTGAGTTTTGATTTGGGTATTGACGGGCAGGCCAAGGGCTATGTGAACAACCTCAAAGCAAAAAAAGTGACCATTACCGGCGGGCAGGCCACTTTTGTTAAAGGCGATTTTAACCTGCACAACCTTACTGATTGGGATAATGCATTCCTGGAGCTAAAATTTGACCAGGTTGCCTCCAACAAAAAAGACCTTGATTACCTGATCAGCCATTTTTCGGGAACGCCTACAGAAAAGGCCCCAGCCATACTTTCCAAATTCGGCAACTTTAATTTTACCGGCAGGTTTACCGGCTCGCAGAATGATTTTGTTGCCTATGGTGTTTTTAAAACTGCGCTCGGTCGTTTTGATTCAGACATCAACCTTAAAATTGATAAAAATGGCCGTCCAAGCTACAGCGGCAGGGTTAACGCCTATGCTTTTGACCTGGGCACCCTGCTTGATCAAAGCGATTTGGGCAGGGCCACCTTTACTTCAAACATACAGGGCAGCGGCGACGCGCTGAAAAGCCTTACTGAAAAAGTGGATGCAAAAATCGCATCCATCACTTATAATAACTACACCTATAACAGGCTTACGCTTAACGGCAGTTTTATAAACAGGCTGGCCAACGCTCATATTACCATAAACGACAGGAACGTAAAGCTTGATCTTAAAGGCAAGGTTAACCTTAACCCCGCTTTGCCAACTTATGATTTGACTGCCGATATCAGGGACGCTAACCTGAACAAGCTTGGTTTTACCAAAGATACTTTAACTGTAAGCACGCTGCTTAAAACCCAGTTTAAAGGCGATGACCTGGCCAATTTGCAGGGGAACATCCTGTTTTCGCCGGCAAGGGTGGTCAATCCGCGAAATAATTATGCCGTTGACTCTTTGTATCTATCAGCCGACGGCATAGGTAATAACCGCACCATCGCTTTAAAATCTGACTTTGCCGATGGCAGCATCAAGGGCAAATATGATCTTGCAACCCTGCCTTCGTATTTTAAAACCATCGTTAAAAAGTATATCCCTTCCATAAAAACAACTATAGTGCCGCCTAAGCCTGAGGAGTTTGATTTTTCGCTGAACCTTAAAAACCTCGATCCGCTTACAGCGATTTTCCTGCCCGATCTGAAAATCCCTGAGCAAGGAACTTTTGTTGGGCAGTTTAACTCGGAAAAGAAAACAGCTACGCTATCGGGCTATATCAAAACGCTTAAATACGGCAAAACCGTTTTCCATGATTTTATTATTGACGAAAACACTACCGATAGCTTGCTGGGCCTTAACGTATCGCTGAGGCGGGTTGACTTAACGGACAGTCTTTTTATCAAGGATATCAACATTACCAACTTCCTGAAAAACGACAGCCTTAACTTTAACGTTAAGCTCTCGGATAAAAACGCTGTTAACCAGCTGGATCTTTATGGCCTGGTTGAATTTGGCCGCGATACTACGGCCAAACTTAAACTGCTGCCATCAGACATCATACTGGAAAAAGAGAAATGGAAGATCCAGGAGCAGGTGCGCATCCGTTTACTGGACGGCAAAACACAGGTATCGGGCTTTGAACTTTCAAACGGGCCGCAAAAAGTATTTATCGATGGTTTTATATCCGATAACCCCGCCGATCAGTTAAAGCTCTCGTTCCAGAAATTTAACATGCGTACGTTTAACCAGCTCACGCGCACTTCGGGGGTAAACTTAAAAGGCTACCTGGATGGCGACGTTAAACTGACCTCGGTGCTCAAATCCCCGGGGATTGATTCGCATTTAACTGTTGATTCGCTTGTCATGAACAAGACATTGGTGGGCAATGTAAAACTGGTTACCACACTTGGTAACGACCGCAAGCAAGCCGATGTTAATATGAATATCATTAACCGCGGCCTGGAAACCATGAACATTGGCGGCACCTACTCGTTTGGCAAAGAGACTGATGATAACCTTGATTTTGATATCAAGATGAACCAAACCGAAGCTATTATATTTGAGCCTTTTGTTAAAGACCTTGTTTCGGATATAAAAGGCCATGTTTCAACCGACCTCAAACTTACCGGCAAGCCCTCAAACCCGCAACTTAACGGCACAGTTACACTTGTTAACACCGGCCTTACCGTTAATTATTTAAAAACAGCTTATACGGTTAATAACAAGCTGGATGTCAACAACAGCATTATCAGCATTAAGGATATGGTTTTGAAAGACATTCACAAAGGTACCGGAACCGCCAATGGAACCGTAAACCTCAATAACCTATCCAACCCGGATATTAATGTAAGCCTTAAAGCCGATAACCTGATGGCCCTGAATACCACATTTAAAGATAACCACCTTTATTATGGTACGGCTTATGGTACAGGCACATTTAACTTCAACGGCCCGGTTGATAACATGAAGATTGATATTACCGCCAGCACCAATGCAGGTACCGTTTTCAATATCCCCCTTAATACCTCGTCAACCGCCAATGATTACGATTTCATTAAATTTGTAAGCCATAGTGACACCGCTAAAGTTGTTGCCAAAGAGCGTGCTTTTAACGGTGTTACCCTAAACTTTGATTTAAGCGCCGATGAAAAAACTATTGTAAAAATAGCTACTGATTATGGCCAGCTGGAAGGCAGCGGCGTTGCCCGTAATTTAAAATTGAATATTAACAGCCTGGGCGATTTTGAGATGTACGGTGACTTTTTAATATCATCAGGTAAGTTTGAATTTACTGCCAAAAACTTTATCAGTAAAAACTTTACTGTAAGCCAGGGTGGTACCATAAGGTGGACGGGCAACCCTTCAAACGCGGAAATAAACCTTAAAGCCTTGTATGAAGTCCGTACCAGTAAAGCGCCGCTGTATACTGCCGCAGGCCTGCAAACTCCTACCTCGGGGCAGCAAACTTTGGTACAGGCCGAACTGATCCTGACCAAATCACTGTTACAACCTAATATTGATTTCGACTTTAACTTTCCTACCGATCCATCTGTTAAGGACGACTTGGCGACTTACCTCGCTGATGCCAATAACCGGAGCCAGCAGGCTATCAGTATTATTGTTCGCCGTAACTTTACCTCAAACAGTAATAACTTAACCAACCAGGTGCTGGGTACAGCCGGCGAGGCGGTGAGCGAATTTGCATTTAACAAGCTTAACAGCCTGATTTCGCAATCGAACATTAAATATTTTGATTTGAACATTCGCTCATTAAATGAAGCAAGTGCATCGTTTAGGTTTTATGGCGACAGACTTACATTTAACGGAAGCTTATTTAGTAATAATGGCTCAAATGATATTTTTAATAATAACAACAGTAACCTGTTTAACCAACGGTTTAACAGCCTTACCAAAGACTTTGAGGCCTTATACAAAATACGCCGAGATGGCAACCTAACGGCGCGATACTCTTACAGGGCGTTAAACAACGTAACACTAAGCAGCCTTACAGATGTGTTGGCACCACAGTATGTAAACGGATTAGGTTTGGTTTACCAGCGTGACTTTGATACCTTCGGCGAGTTTATCCGGAACATATTCAGACAGGGCCGCCGCAAAAACGCACCGGTTAACCCCGCTCCTATCCCATCATCAATTACTACACCGGCAACCAGGCCCGATGAAGATGAGGACCAGTAGAGCTGAAGGCTTAAAGCCAAAAGCTTTTCTGCACAAATACATTGAATAGTAAAAGGCTTAAAGCAGATCGCTTTCAGCCTTTCGCTTTTAGCTTATAACGATCAATGATCCCGCATAATGGCATGGTCCATCTTGTCGCGTTTGGTGCGCAGGTAAGCTTCGTTATGAGGGTTTGACGCTATTTCGATAGGTACGTTTTCAACAACTTCCAAACCGTAGCCGATAAGGCCTGCACGTTTTTTGGGGTTGTTGCTCATTAAACGCATTTTGGTAATACCCAGGCTGCGCAGGATCTGCGCACCGATACCATAATCGCGCTGATCCATTTTAAAACCCAGTTTAAGGTTGGCATCAACAGTATCATAACCGTTTTCCTGCAAATGATAGGCCCTTAATTTATTGATCAGGCCAATGCCGCGGCCTTCCTGGTTCATGTAAACAATAGCGCCCTTACCTTCCCTGCTGATCATCTCCATCGCTTTATGCAACTGCGGACCGCAATCGCAACGGCATGAACCAAAAATATCTCCGGTCATACATGAGCTATGCACGCGGACTAAAATAGGCTCACCGGGCTCCCAGGTTCCTTTTACCAGGGCAAGATGATTTTCGCCGGTATCAACCTGGGTATAAGCTATCATATCAAAATCGCCCCATTCGGTAGGCATTTTAACAGCAACTTCACGCTTTACCATCGACTCATGCTCCAGGCGATAAGCGATCAAATCTCTGATAGATACTATTTTAAGGTTAAATTCTTTGGCTATCTCCAGCAAATCGGGCAGGCGGGCCATATCGCCGTCTTCCTTCATAATTTCGCAGATAACGCCGGCAGGCTCAAAACCGGCTAAAACTGCCAGGTCAATAGCAGCCTCTGTATGCCCGGTGCGGCGCAGTACACCGCCATCCTTGGCTATCAGCGGGAAAATATGCCCCGGGCGACCAAGATCTTCGGGTTTAGTAGCCGGATCGATCAGCGCAAGTGTGGTTTTTGACCTGTCGCTCGCAGAAATGCCTGTAGTGCAGCCATGCCCAAGTAAATCGACAGAAACCGTAAAATTAGTTTCGTGCGATGTGGTGTTATGGCTTACCATAGGCATCAAGTCAAGTTCGCGCGCCCTTTGCGCCGTAATTGGGGCGCAAACCAGGCCGCGGCCATGGCGTACCATAAAATTAATTGTTTCGGGGGTGGCATTGCGGGCGGCCGTTAAAAAGTCGCCCTCGTTTTCACGATCTTCGTCATCAACTACGATAATTGTTTTACCTGCTTTGATTTCTTCAATCGCTTCCTGTATGGTGTTTAACATTCTATACTTACTTGTTGGGTAGCGCCTAAACGCTTGTTTAATCTAAATCAAATTTAACGCATATTACCATGACTTGGGTCGGCCTTGTGTAAAATGATAATGCTTTTATAATATGGCGTTTATTAAATATACCGTTAATGACCGTGGCGGGTTGCCTTGGGCTTAAACTTTGCTGCCACGCGGTTTACAAAGCGTTTATAAATCTCCATATCAAACAAGGCGGAGTCTGTAGCCGCTTTATAAGAAAGGAACAAACCGATAGGCAGCAGCGTGATAATAGAAATCCACATGCCCAAATACTTGTTAATATCGCCGCCCTTAACCGATTTTTCGCCAATAGTGGTAATGATATAGTAGATGAGAAAAAATACCACCGAAACTACAACCGGCAGGCCCAAACCACCTTTGCGGATGATGGAGCCCAGCGGCGCACCGATTAAAAACAATACCAAACAAGCTACCGAAAGGTTATATTTTTTTGATATTCTACAAAATACCTGCGGATACCTTCCGAGTCACCTTTATACCTGTCGCTCCGGTTTTTGATCACATCCTTGATCGACCTTATTTCGGAAGCCGCACTGTTGAGGCTCATTTGCTGTTCGGATAAGGTAAGGCCCTGAAAAACATCTTTTTTAGGATCAAACTCTTTATATTTTTTAATAACCTTTGATTGCGCAGGTATTGAATAGTATTTAATGTATGGTGTAACCAGTTTATAATTCACCATCACATTGCTATCTACTGAACGCTGCGACGAGATCGAGATAATGCCTCAGCTGTTTAATGTTCATCATTTGAGATGCCGATTTAAATTCGCTTTCACTGGTGCGGGTGAGCTTAAATGCCGACAGATCAAACTTGGTTTCGGTTTCCTTAAAACGCTCCCGCAGCAGGCGCTGCCTCGTATTATATGTGGCATTTTCGGAAGCGGTTTCTTCATATGTCACCCCATCCTTTAAACGTAATACCAGGTATTTATCGCCCATGGTACGAAACATGGTGCCCTCGCGGGCCAGGATCACCGAATTGTTGTTATCACCTTTCTCACTTTTTTTATAGATCATGATATCGTACAACCGCTGTCCGTCCGGATCCTTACGTTTTACTCGGATTGTGTAGCCAGGAAAACTGGTACTGAACACCCCCTCGGGCAGCAAATCGGCCGATTTTTGTTTCCGGGCATCATACAACAGTGAATAATATTTAAGGTTGGCCACCGGCAGCATATAATCAGAAAAAAGAACGCTGCGATACTAAGTATGGAAATGATCACGATCATTGGGTACATGGCCCGGCGCAACGAAATGCCTGCCGCTTTGATGGCAACGAGCTCGTAATTTTCGCCAAGGGAGCCATAGGTCATGATGGTAGAGAGCAGGATGGATAACGGGAGGGCCATTTGAACATTGGTGGCCGAATTATACATCATGAGCTCCAGGATGGTGTACCAGGCAAAGCCCTTGCCAATAAGGTCGTCAATGTATTTAAACAAAAACAACATTAGCAACACAAACATCACGATGAAAAGCGTAACCAAAAAAGGCCTTATAAATGATTTAAGGAGTAAAAGGTGGATCTTCTTCATCAGTGCTATTTGCAATTAACAGGGGCAAAACCAGTTAGCCGCACAGTTAAAACCCTTTAACGTGCAAAACCAGTTCAGCGTACAAAATTAGCTAAAATAAAGTTTTATCAGGCGCCCAATACACTTATGAGGTAATCGATAGAGTTATCCCAGATCTGCTTTCGTTCTGTAATGGCATCTTCCGTTGCAAAATCAGTAATGGCCAGGGCTACATCATTGGTAAGCTCATCCTGCATTATTTCCATTTCAAAATAATACTGGGCATCATCATCGAGCCATTTAAAACGTACAGACCTGTTTTCCTTAACTGAACAAAGTTTGGCTTTTTGCGATTCGTCATCCCATGTAAAAGTATAAACATGGTCACGAATATTAACCTCATCGGCAAACCATTGAGACAAGCCATTAGGCTCGCTTAAGAAGCTGAACAGGATACGCGGAGATGACTTAATCTCGTACTCAATGGTAAATTTTTTCTTTTCGGACATTCGGTTTACACTTAAAAAAACAGAAACAAAAGTAAATGTGAAACATTTTTTCTAAAGAAAACGAATTTCTACTATATTTGCAAACCTTTTTAGGAACGGCCACTTGTTTTAACGCAAGGCCACTCTTTTTATTAACCAGAAAAAGAGCCATAAAAATAAAAACGGCGGGGTAGCTCAGATGGTTAGAGCGTAGGATTCATAACCCTAAGGTCGGCAGTTCGATCCTGCTCCCCGCTACTTGAAGATGAAGCAGTTACAGTAAAACGTAGCTGCTTTCGTTTTTTCTGGTCATACAATGTTCATGCCACCCCTTAATAATGGAGTTAACGCAATGAATTTACCTGCTTGGGCGAAAACCCGAAATGCCGTGAAAAACTTGCTGAAAAACTTGCCGGGCTGCTGAAACCTACCTGGTAAGCTACTTCGGCAATGGTGGCTGTGCGGCGCGCCAGGAGATCGTGTGCATGTTGTAACCGTATTTCGCGTACCAGTTCGCCAGGGGCCCGGCCAGTTATTGCCTTTAATTTTCGATGCAGTTGAATTCTGCTCATACCAATATCTCCAGCCATCTGATCAGTCCCATAGCTGTTGTCATCCAGGTTATTTTCAACCGCGGCTTTTATCTTATTTAAAAAAGCCTGCTCTATCGTCGGCATATTGGGCAACTCTATCAGCCATCTCTTGTGCATTGCAACATGTTGTTTCAAAATATTGCGCGTCCCGATCAGGTTTCCGATCAGGGCCAGCAGTTCGCGCTTCTCAAAAGGTTTGGCAAGATAAGCATCAGCTCCTGTTTGAATACCTTTTACACGGCTATCTACGTCAGCCTTTGCTGTCAGCATGATGACCGGGATATGGCTTGTCCGTTCTGTCTTTTTTCAATGTCCCGCACAACTCATAACCATCTGTATCGGGCATCATCACATCGGTAATAATGAGTGCCGGAATTTGTTCTATACCCATTGTGATTCCTGCCTTGCCGTCCGAAGCGGTAATTACCCGGTATTGCTCCGCAAGCTGGCGTTCAATAAAGTCACGGAGCTCCCGGTGATCCTCTACCAGCAAAATCAAGTCCATATCGGCCTCTGTTTTATCAGGTTTTGCTTCTTCGCTTTCAGCGGCTGCTTTCATAGCCTTAAACTCCACTACACCCTCATGAGCGCCCGCCGCTTCGTCTAAAGGCAACTGGATCACCACCTCGGTAAATGCCCCCTCCCAGCTATTTGCAGCGATACTGCCGCCCATTAGCTCAATCAGTTCTTTACAAAGTGCCAAACCGATACCGCTTCCTTCTGCAGCCTGGCTGCCCGGCGAATTGGCCTGGTAAAAACGACTGAAAATATAGGGAAGCTTTGATCTGGGTATCCCTTTACCTGTATCGCGAACGCGAACTACATATTGATTCCCGGGCATCCCATCATCGTGATAAAGAAAAATCTCCACCCTGCCTATCGCCGTGAATTTTACCGCATTCCCGATAACGTTCAGCATGACCTTGTCCAATTTATCCCGGTCTGCCATTACCCAAAGTTCGCGATAGCTTGACCGAAAATGCAGTGTGATGCCCTTTTGCAATGCAAGCGGCTCAAAACTTTGGACATGGCCTAATAATAATGCGTTTAAATCGAGCGGTTCGTACAACAATTCCATTAATCCCTGCTCCAGTTTACTCAGATCAAGCAACTGGTTGATGAGCCTCAGCAAGCGCTCAGCATTATTCAGGATCATCCTGTAATCCCGCAGCAATGATGGATCGGTGGTCTGGCCGGCAAGTTCCTTAACCGGATTGAGGATGAGCGTTAACGGCGTCCGGAATTCGTGCGCAATATTGCCGAAAAACCTTGATTTAACAGCGTCCAGTTCACGCAGCTTATCCGCCTTTTCTTCTAGTTCGGCTGTGCGTTGCTGTACAATAGCTTCTAATTTTCGAGCTTCGGCCGCAACCTGTTCGGTTCTTTCAGCTTCTTTTAACAGTGCAGAAGCCGACAATGCTTCAACCTCGGCCAGTTGCGCGGCCAATTGCTGGTTTGTGCCGGCATAATCGAGCGCGAGATAAAGGGACAGGCACACGGGTAAAACAAGTTCGCCCGCGCTCATCACAAATACCCGCATTGAATTATAACCGTAAGGCCATACGCCGAACGTATCATCCCAGCAAAAAATATAAACCAGGAAAACTGCCATTACACCCGTTGTAACTAACCACGCCTTGCGCCTGCCTTTACGTATAAGGTGATATACACAGATAAAGCCATCCACATTGCAAACAAGGAACACTAACGAAAAAAAATCAGGAAAATCAGTTTCTTTTAAAATATAAAATTTATAAAAGTAAAAAAGTAAATAGGCTGAGCATACGCACGCCAGGGTAACCTGGCGCCATCGATGTACCTGGCCATAATCTAACTTATACAGCAAAATGAGGCCCCACCACAACAGCAACACCTTCAGGTTATAGGTCATGTAATGAGCAATATATTGTAGCTGCGGATGGGCGGTTAAATAAAAAAGGTATATACCCCCGCTGGTGATGCCTGTTAGCATAACAAACAATGCGTAATAAAAATTCAGCTTCTGCTTCGGATAAAACAGAAAAAGCAAAAAGTGCAGCAAGCCAAGAATGAACGCAGCGGCGGCACACATTGGCACAAAATTATATAGCGTCCGGGCGCGCATTATCCGCTTGCTATACAAATCGTAATTGGTAAGTAACACTTCAAAGCCTACAAAATTACGGTATACACCAAAAGGGTTGGCGTAGTGAATAGTTACCAGATGCGGCGCATTGTCCTTTAACCAAAAAGGTATCATCTCTAATGGTGCCCGGTTGGCTTCCGTTGCTTCAACCGGATGGCCTATTTTGCCATAGCCGCCTATTGGCTCACCATCAATAAATATTTCTGACGCGCCGTCATGATTAATGCGCAGGCCAAATTTTTGGCCCGCCACATCCTTACCTGCTTTTACCCAAATATTAAACCAGCCAATACCTTTCCACCCGGCGGGTAGCTTATCTGTGCCAAATGCCGTGTACTGTACAGCCTCCCAGCCGCCGGAACGGGCATCAGGCGGTGTATTTGCGTTATTTATTTCAGGATGAAAGAACCAGTGTTTATCACGCAGCGATATTTCATTGTAGGCGCCGAAATCTTTGTGATGCAGGGTTACCGTGTCCTGTGCATCGGCCGCACCATACAAACCCAATAGCAAAAGCAGTAAAACAATGGAGCATTTAGCCAGATGCATAATATGTAGATTATGTTTGCGTAAAATCGCAGGGCCTTTTATAATCAAAAATAATATTTTATTTATTATAATATACAGATACTACAGGGCTTTATTCATCACCAGAGCGGCTTTAATATTAGTTAATGCCTTTTTCCAGCCTGGCGTTTTGACCCGCAAATATCTTCCATTCACCGTCCCGTTTTACCACGACGATCATCCGGCGAAACTCAAACGTTTGACCCGGATATCGTTCGTCGCCGGCAAGGCCTGTTCGTACATGTACAACCGCAAGGTCCTGATTCAGATAGGTAATATCTTCAACAGCCCGGGTATAGTACCGGGTGTTTTTAAAATAAGTATTATGAACCTGCTTATAATGCCTAAAAATATCATCCCGACCTTTATAGTAGGCGCCAAACCAGTTTACCCAGGTAGCATCAGAGGTGTAGTTGGCCGCCAGTTTTTCGGGGCTATGGCTATTCCATGCATCTTCATAATTTTTGATCATCTGCCGTATAGCAGCGTTATTCGATGCTGTGTCAGGCTGCTGGGCCAGTACGCTGGCACTGCATAGCCATATCAGAAGTATCAGGCTTGTTATCTTTTTCATGGGTATTTTATACAGGTGGACAAACATCCATAGCGGATACTACAAATAAAGGTGATACTTCATGATGTTACTTATGTTTATGTTACAAATCCTTTATCTTTTGTTACATAAAGCTAAACCTGCACTATTCATGAAACGATTTTTTACGGCATGAATATTGAAATTAACAGCGTTATGAAATACACACACGTTATTTTAGGAGGAACCGGCCATATCGGTGCCGCGCTTTCGACCTCTTTGCTGCAAAGCCAGCAAAAGGTCATGATCATTGGCCACGATCCGGCTAAAGCTGCCGAATGGACTGTTAAGGGGGCAGCCTATGAGGTTGCAGACATCCGGGACACAGCCCGTTTAAAAGAACTGTTCGGACAGGCGGAACGCCTGTTTGTGCTGAACCCGAATGCGGCTCCCGATAAAGATATCGATGCGGTGGAAAGGGAACAGATCGGCAGTATCCTAAACGCGCTTGAAGGGACGAGAACTGAAAAAGATCGTCGCCGCTTCTACCTATGGCGCACAGCCCGGAGATCATATTTTTGACCTCGGTGCACTGTATGAATTAGAGCAGGGCTTAGCCAAATTGAACATCCCGCTGGCAGTGATCCGCAGCGCTTATTACATGAGCAATTTTGACCAGGCAATACCAGCCGTCCGGGAAAAGGGAGAATTGACCACTTTGTTTCCGGCGGACTTTAAGTTGCCCATGGTTGCGCCGGCAGATATCGGTGCGTTCGCAGCCAAATTAATGCTGGACGACCGGACCGGGCTGTTCTTCCTGGAAGGGCCTGAAACCTATTCTAATCAGGATGTGGCCGAAACATTCGGTAAGCTATTGCACAAAACGGTAAACGTGGTGACTGTGCCGGAAGCTGGATGGAAAGACTTTATGATAAAGGGCGGCTTTTCCGAAAAAGCGGCGGCATCTTTCGCTAATATGACGAGAACTTACCATTAGCCAGCAATCGGAAATACCAACCGCCCAACACGGGCCTACTACCTTGTTTCACTACCTGGAAAAGCAATTGCAGGTTAATGATGCTTAAAATACTGTATCTCTTTTTCGTGTTTCATCGCGGCTTCTTGTTTTACCGCAAGGTCAATCTTTTTACTAACCACAAAAAGAGCTATAAAAATAAAAAGCCTAAGGTCGGCGGTTCGATTCTGCTCCCGCTACTAAATGCGCAATTGAGGCATATTTACAGAAAGGGTTCGCTGATTGTGCGTTTCTCGAACCACTTATTGACAGGGACTGATCGATGAATTATTTAGTGAAAGAACTCCAATGCTTAGTCCAATAACGGCCTAAATCAAAATCGATATGCGGCCCTGTTGTAACCGGCGTATCACCATTTATGCGCACGTTCCATTTTTTTAGCAATATCTTTTTACCATTAAGTTTAAAAAAGATAGTCCGTAACCATCCCGATATTTAATGTGCCCAATATTAATAATTTTCGAGTCAGCAATATAAAAGAGGTTACTACTCCAATTTCTTCCCATGCAACAATCTTCATATGAATAATAATATTTTGTCCTGGGTATTTCTCGAGCATTCGAACAATTGCCAGCTAACTTAAACCGTTTTGATTTTGGGTCATAAATAATCAGGTCTTGCTGGCCAGAATCCACAGCTATTAATTCTAATACTATATCCTTATATCCATCACTATTAAAATCCAGGAATTTAAAGCTTACAACTCCGCCATCTTTATAGGTGTAAACAATTTTACCGCTCTCATCTTTTATATAGAATTTAACTCCCCAATTGTCAATAATATTAACGGCAGTATATTTATTGCCATCTATAATTTCCGTTCCACGTTGTAAAACTGAATCTTTCTTTAAAACAGCTGAATTAAGGCTTTCCTCAGTTTTTGCACAGAGTTGTTGATAAGAATAATTTAGAGGTAAAGACAATAGCAAAAATTTACAGAGAAAGTTCATTAATGCAATTTAATCTAAAAGATCGGGGCATGACAGATATGAGCAAAAAAACCTCAATATTATTAATTACTACGGGAGTTCATTTGTCACAATAGACTAAACTTTTAAGAATCTCAAGGAACCAGTTCAAAAATTGCCCGGTAAAAGCTACTAAAGCCGCCATTTGTATACCAATGGCGGCTTTTTACTGATTTTCTTTGAAGGGTCTGGGCAGAACTTTAGATCGCACAGGCCTTTACTCCAATTCGTAGTTGTTTCCTTATTGTTTCTCCACGTGATTAAAAAATTCAGCCATTTGCGCCAAACCAGTTTTTGAAAACATTCTCTCCGAATTTTCCAGCGTGTCTTTTGTGGCTTTAGCTCCTCTTTCAACCATTTCTTTTTCAAAATGGGCAATCGCTTCTTTGATATCAGTAAATTGATTCCCGGTTAAACATTCGGCCAGTTCAAACGAATCCTGCAATGCCACATTAGCACCTTCGCCTGCATATGGTGGCATCCGGTGCGCGGCATCCCCAATCATTGTAAGGCTCTCATCCGTTTCCCAGCTTTGATTTAATGGAAAATAATATTGCGGGCGGGGAATGAAACAAACTGCATCATTTGTAAAAAACTCATGCCATTCATCGCTCCAGCTGGCAAAATCTTTCTTAAACCATTCAAAAACTTCCTCTCTGTTATTGAAATTAATGCCGCTTTGTTCCAGCCAGTTTTCGGGCGTTTTAAAATTCACCACAAACATAATTGAGCCATCAGCTTTTGTGCCATAACCTACAAATTGTCCGTCATCAAACGCCATTACTTTACCTCCCCTTGCAAAGGAAAAAAGTTTTGGGGTGTATTTTTCAGCATTGTAAATATTGCCTTCAATCAGCGTGATACCTGAGTAAACCGGTTCAACATCACTTAAATAAGGCCGCACTTTTGAATTGGCCCCGTCAGCCGCAATTACCAGATCGGCATAGGCATTCGATCCGTTTTTAAAAAACAAACGCCAGCCTTTTCTTTCTCTTTCCATTGAAATGAAATGGCTGTCCCATACCACGGTATCCTGCCGCAATGAGTTCAATAAAATATCCCGCAAAGGCGCACGGTCTATTTCGGGGCGGGTTTCTGCGGTAATAGTCGCAAAGTTGTGGTCATCAAAAGCAATATCGAGCATTCTGTCTACAAGCAGCATCTTACTTGCTACAGGACGGTGGTATTTATAAAATTTATCCAGCAAACCGCTCCGTTTCAGCGCTTCCAGTCCTGTGCCTTCGTGCAGGTCGAGCGTGGCACCCTGCACCCGTACATTTCTGTCTATATCCCGTTCATATACTTTTACATCTGCACCTTTAAGTTGTAAAAGCCTTGCTAAGGCCAACCCCGCCGGTCCGCCACCTACTATGGCAACCTGTTTATTATCTAATAACATAATTTTTCATCGTTTAATTACGATGCAAAATTATTTCTGCCTTATGGCTGATAATAGTATAAATCGGTCGTTTTTGTTTTTAGATAATTCTTTGGGCACAACGCCCGAAAACTTCTTCACTTCTTTGATAAAGTGGTTCTGGTCAAAAAGTTCTCCTCCGGAAACAGCCGGCCGTCTGCAATATGCTCCAACGAGGCGCGGAAACGAAGAATATTGCAATAGGCTTTAAGTGAGATCCCGAATTGCTGATTAAAGTAGCGATTTATCTGCCTGCTGCTCCAAAACACTTTTCCGGAAAGCTCTTTAACCGTGATCGTCCCTTTCGTTACATAAATCAGTTCAAACAATTTCCGTTTACGTTCATCTATATCTTCCGGCATGAGCGATTTGATTTTTTGCGTTGCTTTTTCTACAAAGCAGTCAAAATCCAGCAGGTCGTTTTCGGTAAACCCCCAATAGCCATCTGGTAAGAACCTGCCACCGTTTACTATATTGGCAATGGCCTCTCCAAAAATATACTCAACGGCAAGCAATTTGAAGCTAATGCAGAATATTACGCTATTGGCCGAAACTTTGGCCTGTTCAAACTGGGTTAACCCTCCAAGCTGTGCAATACTAAAAGGCTGTGTAGCGGATTTAAAAAGCAATATATCAATAAGTCCGTCGGGTAACCCTGTTGTATCTTTATCGGCGTCAGATAGGTTACGTAAAAACCAAAAGCTATCAACAAAATCCGAAAGTGGTTTACCGGGCCTAACAATTCTGTATTCCAGGTTATTGCTCATAGCTTTTGTTAATTTGCTTTGTTGTATTGTAAATCCGCAGTTGATCAGTGATTTACCGGCGGTTTAACTATTAAGCAGCAGGTAAACTTAAATAAAATGTGGTTCCTGTACCCATAGTTGTTTCAAACCAAATTTTGCCGTTGGCATTTTCAATAGAGTTTTTGATGAATGCAAGGCCTAAACCCGTTCCGGAGCTTTTGGTGGTAAAGTTTGGCTCAAAGATCTTTTCACGCATCTCTTCCGGAATCCCGTTACCGTTATCTTTGATGGTAAGCAGGATGTTTTTGCTGGTTACCAGGTAATTGATATCTATGATGCACTTCCTGTCTTGAGGGGTGGCTTCAATAGCATTTTTCAACAGGTTATTAAAACAGCGCAATAGCTGGTCGCGATCGGCATTAATAATGAATGCACTTTCTGGTTGCAGATAGGTGATCTGCACGTTATCCATCTGTTTAAAAATGGTAACTGCCTGGTTTAACATATCAAAAATATTGATCTGCTCAATACGGGTATCCGGCATCTTGGCAAATGCCGAAAACTCCGACGCTATCGACGACAGGCTTTCAATCTGCTCTACAAATGACTTGCTGAAACGTTCAAATTTTTGATCAAACCTGGGATCTTTGTCCTTCCATGATTTATCAAGCAGTTGTAAGCCCAGTTTTAGCGGCGTTAGCGGGTTTTTGATTTCATGCGCAACCTGCTTGGCCATTTCGCGCCAGGCACTTTCGCGTTCGGATTGTGCCAGCCGCTGGGCACTGTTTTCAAGGGCCGATATCATTTTGTTATACTCCTTAACCAATGCGCCGATCTCGTCATCGCGCGACCATTTGATATGTTCGTTCTTTTTACCGTAGATGGTTTTGCTGAGGCTTTGTTGTATAAAGTTTAAGGGCGCGGTTATTTGCCTTGCTATAATAATGGCAAATAAGCCAATTGCTATAAAAACTATGGCGTAAACGTTTATCATCACATTAAGCAATGAGCTTATTCGCTCTCGGTAATCGGCTTCATTACTAAAATAAGGCAGCTGAATATAGGCAACCGTTTTGTTTGATGCAGTAAGGGTTACCGGGGCATAGGCCGCTTTATAGCTCAGTTCGCCAATTTTTTCATCGTTTACAAACTCGGTTTTTTGCAATTTGCTCAAAAAGATGAATGCACGGGCGTTCATCCGTTTTGCCACGAGGCCGTTTTCATAAATTTTAGGCTGAGTGGTTAATAAGGGAACACCATTGGTATCAAACAAAGTGAGATCGGTTGCGTAAGTATTGGCCAATTCATTGAAATGAACCTGGCTCTCCTCATTGAGATGCTCAACATACTGGGTAAAAAGGCCGTTTTCAAATGCCGATGCTATACGGGTTATTTTATCCCTGATCATTTTTTCCTGCTGGGTATAGTACTGGTTACTGATGGATAAAAAAGTAATAAAACCAACAAGCACCAAGGTAACCACTACGGCCAATATCATCGAGATCTGGATGCGGGTTTTATACAATACCTTATCAAAATTTATCCTGAAGTTTATCTTCAGTCCGTCTTCTGCTATGTTAAAGATTTTGATGCGGGCCCACGACCATTTTAAAGTGATGATAACCGCGCTGAATATCAGTATAACCACCAAAAAGAAGGTGAGCGAAGTAACCGCATAGTAAAGTGAGTTTTCCTCCCTGCTAACAACAATCAGGTTTCTTTCGCTGGGCCTGTATATCAGGTGATTGTATGTTGTAAAGCTTTCGTACCAGGCAGTGCTGCGGTTTTTCGTGGTTTTTTCGGTGTATTTTTTCAGGTCGCCTTTAAACTCCCTGTTATCAAGCGAGTAAACATAGGTGCCGCGCTGGCTCAGCAATTTGTTATCGCTATAAAAGGCGTATGAATAATCTTTAAAGTCATTTTCCGGGCTTATGTTGCCGTCAATCAATAACTCAGGGAAAGCACCTGATAATTGCAGCGGTTTTGATTTAAGTTCAATTACAATAGTGCCCAATTGCTTATTACTGGTATTTACAGGCAGTATGGCAAAGTAATTCTGATATCCGAATGATTCGTTTTCGCGGTAAAAATAGTCGGATACCTTAAATGAGCTATATAGTACGAGGTCTTTAAACACACTCAGCGAGTAGTTTTTATCTGCCGAGGTAGGTTCTTCATTGGCATCAAATTCATGAACTTTAAACTCGTACTTTGACAGGTAGCCATCAAAATACAGTTTTTGGAAACGGGTTTTAAGATAATCGCCGTTGTGCAGGCCGTTGGTAAAATAGCGTACTATGGCCGTATCCGTTATAATTTGGTTTTCTATCCTTTTAAAAATATAATCGGCCGTAGCATCATCCGGGATCTCCAGTTTTTGTACCAGGGCCCTCCGGGTTTCGTGCTCTTTCTGATCTTCAAAATGATTAAGCTTAATTGCTGCTATCAGGGCACAAACAAACACGATACCTAAAAACGATGTGGCAAAAAGCTGCTCTTTATAGTAAATAAAATTATAAGCCCTTATCAGTACCAACAGTGCCCACAATATGTAAAACAAAGTAAATTCATTATAATAGGTAAACACGGCGGTAGCTATGATAATTCCAGTCAAAAACAGGAATAACTGGTGCGTTCGGGGTACGTTAAGCTTCAGACATATAGTTAAAATGATTTCATTGAGCAGGTAAAATATCAAAAAGCTAAAACAGAGCATTAATACCCCCAATATGCTGAACCCCGTTAAGCTGAGTACATTGTTTACATCAAAATTGATTTTTGAGTTGATAACCAGGCCATGAAACAAACGCAATAATGATGTTGACACCCCTACAAGTGTTAAAATAGCAATAACCACAATAACATAGCCGGCAGTTTTGCTTTGCACATTGGTTAAAAACCTGCGGCGCTGCCTGTACACAAAGGCTACGAACCAAAAAATGACCAGAATATTGATACAAAAATCGCCCAGCGAAGGATAAACCAGGCTTGAGCCATAAAATGCCGGATTGAAAATGCTAAGCTTATAAGTAAAATCGGGCAGGTTATAATGCAGGTTAACAAACCTGAACAGCACAATATATAAAGCAAGGAATATGATAGATAATACCACATACCCTTTTGATGCCACGTAATTGCAAATATTATGCATCAGTACACAAAGCGTAATGGCGGTGAGTATCCAAAATGAAAGTTCATAGTAAACAAAATCATTATTGGCGTCATTATTTTTAAGCTTTACCGAAAACAGGTAATCATTATCGCTGCTATGAACTTCATAAACGTTGACATCTGTAAAATCGGCTATGTCAATATTATCATCGTCGAGCAGATCCCTGGCAAATTTGTTTTGAAGGTATTTATTCTGGAACGCATAATTGATCTTAACCGGAATAAAGAAGATAACCGAAAAATTCCCTTCCGTTTTCCGGAACGTTTCATAATACCCATTGGGCTGCTTAATAAAGGAATAACCATCTTTAATGGTATTGGTACTATCCGGCAATACCTTTATGCCGCTCCAAAAGCTTAATTTATTATTGGTTAAGGTTATAAACCAAATGCTGTTTTGGGTGGTGAAATTTTCAATAGCATTAATAGCGTCCTGCTCATTATTGCGCAGGTTCATCATCTTTTTAAAACGTTCGGTGCCGTTAAGCTGCTTATTTATAAACGCTTCTTTGTTATGGAGATTGTCTTCAAGTATCCGGGCAGACTGCACAAGGCTATTTACGGGCGTATATGTTTTTTGAACAATAACGGCCGTAAGCAGCAAACTAAGCCCTAAAAGGGCAAGCAATAGGCGTATTTTTCCGGAAGTAGTCAAGATGTTGCTATACTATGGATTTTTTGTTTAATACAAGCCTATAACAAAAATAAAAGCCACATGTTGTATGTGGCTTTTAAAAATTATTGCGGTAACGCGGCGCTTGCAGTTTCAACGGTTTTATCAACCTTTTTAACAAGGCCCTGCAGTACGTTACCCGGCCCTACTTCGGTAAATGAAGTGGCACCATCTTCAAGCATATGCATTACGGTTTGTGTCCACCTAACGGCACCGGTAAGCTGAGCTATCAGGTTGTGTTTAATCCGTTCAGGATCGGTATATGGCTTGGCATCTATGTTTTGATAGATGGGGCAAATGGGGGCTTTGATCTCGGTAGCCACAATCGCGGCCTCCAGTTCAACCCTCGCGGCCTCCATTAACGGCGAATGGAACGCTCCGCCTACTTTGAGCTTCAGGGCACGTTTTGCACCGGCTTCGGTCATCTTAATACAAGCCTCGTCAATACCGGCAATGGAGCCCGATATCACCAGCTGGCCAGGGCAGTTGTAATTTGCAGGCACAACAACCTCGCTTATGCGCTGGCAAATATCTTCTACAGTAAAATCATCCAGGCCTAAAATAGCGGCCATGGTTGATGGTTGTATTTCACAAGCTTTTTGCATAGCGTTGGCACGTGCTGCTACCAAACGCAAGCCATCTTCAAATGATAAAGCGCCTGCGGCTACCAGGGCCGAAAATTCACCCAGTGAGTGGCCCGCAACCATTTCGGGCTTAAAATCATCACCCAAAACTGTGGCCAAAATGGTTGAATGTAAGTAAATAGCAGGCTGGGTAACGTTGGTTTGCACCAGGTCATCGGCTGTGCCTTCAAACATTACATCAGTAATGCGGAAACCCAGGATTTCGTTGGCTTTTTCAAACAGCTCACGTGCTTTTTCTGATTGATTGTACAGGTCCTTGCCCATACCCGGAAACTGGGCGCCCTGGCCCGGGAAAATATATGCTTTCATTTTAGAGATTAGAGGTTAGTTAATTAGAGATTGGTTGTATACGATTAAAGGCGGGAATCTGATTAGGTTTTTAAAAACTAATCTCTGATCTCCAACCTCTAATCTCTCCCCAACGGGGCTTAACTTAACTTCGAACTTATCAAATTCAAAAACTCAGTCCTGGTTTTTTCTTTCAGGAACTCGCCGGTAAAGGCCGACGTGGTGGTTACCGAGTTTTGTTTTTGTACGCCGCGCATGCTCATGCACAGGTGGCGGCATTCAATTACCACACCAACGCCTACAGGGTTCAGTGTTTGCTGAATACAATCGCGGATCTCGTTTGTTAAACGTTCCTGCACCTGCAAACGGCGGGCGAAAACATCAACCACGCGTGGGATCTTGCTTAAACCAACCACATGTCCGTTAGGAATGTAGGCTACGTGCGCCTTGCCAAAAAGGGTAGCATATGGTGCTCGCACATCGAATAAACTTCAATGTCTTTTACTACCACCATCTGGCTGTAATCTTCCTTGAATTTGGCCGAGTTCAGGATTTCTTCGGCATTAAGCTCGTAACCGTGGGTTAAATAAAGCATGGCTTTTGCAACGCGTTCGGGGGTTTTTAACAAACCCTCGCGTGCGGCATCTTCGCCTAATTGCTTTAGTACGTCTCGGTAGTTATCTTTCAAACTATCAATCCGGTCCTGGTTATAACGATCTATTTTAATGTATCCGCCGAAATCGTCATCGTCGGTATCCTGGCTAAATTGTGAGTCGCTCATTTTATAAAATTAACCGCCAAAATACTCGGCAGAATTATTTTCAGTTTCGTAAAGCTTAACCGAATGTAAAAACACACCCTCATAAGCTTCTATAGGTCCTTTTAACTGGTTAAAGATCTCAATGCAGAGCAACTCGGTCGATGCCATTTTGCCCGCCATAAAATCAACATCCTTGTTGATGTTTTTATGGTCAAGTTTTTCAATAACATACTCGTTGATTATAATTTTAAGCTCTTTTAAATCGATAAGATAACCGGTAGCGTGCGTGACTTCGCCCTTTACAGTTACAAACAGGTTGTAATTGTGACCATGCCAGTTGGGGTTGGCGCATTTGCCAAACACCTCAAAGTTTTTTTCAGCGCTCCATTCCTCACGGTACATCCGGTGAGCGGCATTAAAATGTTCCTTGCGCGTTATATGTATCATCATAACAAAAGTGGGTGCAAATATACAAAACAAAAACAGGGTAGTTGTTTTATATTAGCCGTCAAAATAATGCAATATGCTTATACTCATTGTTGCAGCTACCAAATTTGAGGTTGCCCCCTCGTAAATCAATTGGGCAATAAGGTTGATGTACTGATAACCGGTGCAGGCATGGTACCAACAGCCTTTGGCATGGCCCGGCAATTAAGCAACCATACCTATGATCTTGTACTCAATCTTGGCATAGCAGGCAGTTTCGACCGTAATTTCAATTTAGGCGATGTGCTGGAAGTAACCGAAGATACCTTTGCTGAGCTTGGCGCACAGGATGACGAAGCTTTTATCCCCATTGATACGCTTGGCTTTGGCGAGAGTGTTTTTTTGCCCACAACATCGCTTGAGCAGGTTTATCCAAACTTTTTTCTGAAAAAGGCAAAGGCTATAACCGTTAATACGGTGCACGGCCACGAGCCATCCATCCAAAAAGTACAGCAACGGTTACACCCGCAATTGGAAAGTATGGAAGGTGCGGCTTTTTTTACGCCTGCCGGCAGATGAACGTACCTGGCATGCAAATCAGGGCAGTGTCAAATTATGTTGAGAAACGTAATCGTGAGGCCTGGAACATTGGGCTGGCCATTAAAAATCTGAATACATTTGCCATCGACCTGGTGAACCAGATCATTAACAGTTAATACTACCCGCATGAAACTAACGCTCGGATTTTCGCCCTGCCCTAACGATACATTTATTTTTGATGCCCTCATCCATCATAAAATTGACACCGAAGGCCTGGAGTTTGAAGTATTTTATGATGATGTGGAAACGCTTAACCAAAAAGCCTTTCGCGGCGAATTGGACATTACCAAACTGAGCTATCACGCTTTTGCTTATGTAACTGACAAGTATGTACTGCTTGACTCGGGCAGCGCGCTGGGTTTTGGGGTTGGGCCTATGCTTATTTTCAACCCACCGGTAACGCGCTTTGTAAATGATGAGGATAAAGAAATATTTAAGGGAGAATCGGGCACAAGTGAAAAAGTTGATTTAGCGCCTATTGTTTCTAAATCCAAAATTGGGATCCCTGGAAAATATACAACCGCCAATTTCTTACTAAGCCTCGCGTTTCCGGAAGCAAATAACAAAACAGAAATTGTTTTTTCTGAAATAGAAAATTCTGTACTAAACGGAACCATTGATTTTGGATTGATCATCCACGAAAACAGGTTTACTTATCAGGACAGGGGACTGGCTAAATTAATCGACCTTGGCGATTACTGGGAAAAACGTACGGGTTGCGCTATACCGCTTGGGGGCATTGTAGCTAACCGTAATTTACCGCTGGATGTTCAGCATAAAATTAACCGGGTACTGCGTAAATCGGTTGAGTTTGCTTTTGCCAATCCAAAATCAGGCCTGGAGTTCATTAAACAACACGCCCAGGAAATGAGTGAAGAAGTGATGTACAAGCATATTGAACTTTATGTAAATCAATACTCAGTTGAGCTGGGGGAAGAAGGGCGTAAAGCTATTAACCTGATGTTTGATACCGCATTGGAGAAGGGCATTATACCGGAGGTGAAGCAGGGTATATTTTTGACTGATTAGTCTAACTGCATTGCTTCCAAAAACAAAAGAGGGACTCACCAAAAAGTGCGTCCCTCTTTTGTTTATATTATTTTCAACCAATTATCAATACAACAAAGCGTCATACGGATACCTTTCAGTATGTATAGCCTTCACTTCTTTATAAAGTAAGGCCCTAAACTCCTCCACATTTTCCTTTTTAGTTGCGGAGATAAATATGGCAGGAGCATTGTTTTTGGCCATCCAGCTTTGTTTAAAGTCTTCCAGTGTCAATGGTTCTTCCTGTTGCGGCACCTGGTGATCTTCGGGTTTAAAGGCATCTATTTTGTTAAATACAGTAATAATGCGTTTATCAATAGCGCCGATATCTTTGAGGGTTTCATTAACCGTACGGATCTGATCTTCAAAATTGGGGTGCGAAATATCCACTACATGGATCAGGATATCTGCCTCGCGGGTTTCATCAAGCGTCGATTTAAAACATTCAACCAGATGGTGCGGTAACTTACGGATAAACCCTACCGTGTCCGACATCAGGAAGGGCAGGTTCTCTATCACAACTTTCCTCACCGTAGTATCCAGTGTGGCAAACAGCTTATTCTCCGCAAACACTTCCGATTTGGCTATCATATTCATGATAGTTGATTTACCTACGTTGGTGTATCCCACCAGTGCGGTACGCACCAGCTGATGGCGGTTTTTGCGTTGTGTTTCGTTCTGTTTATCTATCTGCCTTAGCTTATCCTTTAGTAAGGAGATTTTATTCAGGATCAAACGACGGTCGGTTTCAATTTGCGACTCACCCGGGCCGCGCATACCAATACCACCCTTCTGGCGCTCTAAGTGGGTCCAGAGGCGGGTAAGGCGGGGCAGCAGGTATTGCAATTGCGCCAGTTCAACCTGGGTTTTGGCCTGCGCTGTTTGGGCACGGCTTGCAAAAATATCCAGGATCAGGTTATTCCTGTCCAGGATCTTTACCTGCAGTTCGTTCTCAATATTACGCAGTTGCGATGGCGAAAGGCCATCATCAAAAATAACTATATCAATTTCTTCTTCTTTAACGTAGGCTTTAATATCTTCCAGTTTACCTGAACCAACAAAAGTTGCCCTGTCCGGGCGCTGTAGTTTTTGAGTGAAATGGCTCACCGTTAACGCTCCCGCGGTGCTGGCCAAAAACTCGAGCTCTTCCAGGTGCTCTTTCTCAATCTCGTCGGTTTCATTGGGGGTTATTACACCCACAAGTACCGCTTTTTCCTGCTTCACAGCAGTATCATAAAATTTTTGCTTCATTAATTACAGTATATCAATCAAAGTGCCAATTAAATAAATGTACGTAAACGGGGCTATGAAATAAAATTTTAATGTCAAAATAACATAAGCGGGAATAAATTCATGACACGAGCTTTCATTAAAAAATTAAATTAAAATGACTAAAAAAATTTGCTTTTAAATATTCCGACAATTGTTATTTTTGATTTGATTAAACCTCATCACGATGAACAGGCTCTTACTGCTGCTTGGAGCAGCCCTATTTGCGTTACCGGTAAACGCTCAAAAAACCGAAACCCCTTCTAAAGTTTTACCCTTTGGCAAAATTGAAATCGCGGACCTTGAGATGACCAAATGCGATTTTGAGCCCGATGCCAATGCCGAAGTCCTTTTTAACAAAGGCGATGTTTATTACGATAGTTCGTTTGACATTAGCGGCGAGTATCACAAAAGGATCAAGATTTTTAACGATAATGGTAAAGATGAAGCCAACATCCGTATTGAATATTACGGCGGTAACCGGCTGGAATATATTAACGATGTGCAAGCCGAAACCATTAACCTGGTTAACGGAAAGCCCGAAATAACCAAACTGGATAAAAAACTTATCTATACCCAAGCCATTGATAAGGTGCGCAGCGCTATTGTATTTTCAATGCCAAACGTTAAGGCAGGGTCAGTAATTGAATACAAGTATAAATATCATACTGTTTCGATAAGCAATTTCCCGTCGTGGGATTTTCAGCAGAAAATACCGGTTCGGTACAGCGAGTTGGATACGTCTATTCCCGATCTGCTGTATTTCCGCACGGTGAACCACGTTTGGACACCTTATTCAAAAGAAACCCATAAATCAGAAGCCCGCACCATGCCCGGCACAAATCCTTTATCATATAATGATGAAAAAGATTTTAGGGTTATGGAAAATCTCCCTTCGCTGCATGATGAGCCTTACATGCGCTCGTATACAGACAATATCATGTCGTTACAATTTAACCTCACTTCTGTAAAATCAAGTTATGGTTTTTATAAATCATATTCAGATACCTGGGCTAAGGTGGGCGGCATTATTGCTGATGATGAAGATTTTGGCGGCCAGTTAAAACGTAAATTAAAAGACGAAGAGCCCATTATCACCAAAGCCAAAACCTTTAAAACTGATGATGAAAAAATAGCTTACGTTTTTAACCAGGTAAAAACCCTCATGAAATGGGATGGAGTTGACCGCTGGTATACCAACGATGGTACTTACCGGGCATGGGAAAAGAAAACGGGCAATTCGGCCGAGGTTAATATTATTTTATACCACCTGCTTAAACAATCGGGCATTAAGGAAATCTACCCAATGATTGTGAGCACCCGCGAACACGGAAAAGTGAACCGCTTCAACACCTCGCTTTCGCAGTTTAACCGTGCAGTGGTTTATATTCCTGTTGATAGCACAAAAGAGTACATACTTGATGCTACAAACAAATACAATTTATATAATGAAACACCCGATATGCTATTGAATTCATCGGGTTTGTATATCGATAAGCAGGCCAACGCTTACGATATGCTTTATATTACAAAAGCAGCTCCGGCCAGGCAGGTGGTTATGATCAATGCCGACATTAAGGCGGATAGCAAAATGACCGGAACTGCAGATATCAGCAGCTTCAGCTACCACAAAATAAGCAGTGTTGAACGCTATAAAACCGATGGTGAAAAAATATATCGACTACATAAAGGCCAACGACAATAACCTTAAAATATCGTCATTAAAAATGAAGGATATGGAGTCAGATACCCTGCCACTGGTACAAAATATAGCTTTTGACCTGGAGCTCACCGGTTCCGACGGAACATATATATATTTTAACCCCAACCTTTTTACCCCTATACGTACCAACCCTTTCCTGAGCGAAAAGCGCGCTACTGATATTGATTTTGGGCATCGTAACAGGTATGAGATAAACGGCACCTACAAAATTCCGGCAGGTTATAAAGTTGATGCGCTGCCAAAAAGCATACGCATGGTTATGCCCGATCAAAGCATAAGCCTTAAACGTTTTATTGCCGAACAGGATGGAATGATTGTAGTGCGATATGTTATATCATACGAAAAGGCTTTTTACGAAAAAGAAAGTTATCCTGAGCTGAGAGAGTTCTACAAACAAATGCAGGATATGCTTACTGAGCAGATAGTACTTAAAAAAGCCTGATCGAAAACATGAGCACTACATATTTTTACAGGCTGCTAACTATTGCAGGCATTGTCATTTTATCAATCAAAAGCTATGGACAGGATAAAAATCTCCCGAAAGAATTTTATATAGCATCAACCATCCCCGATTCATTAAAGGGAGAAGCAAATTCGGTTGTGCGGTATTCTTCAGACGAGGTTACCGTAAAAGCAGCTGGTAAAATGACGCTAAAGCATCACGCCATCATTACTGTTTTAAATGAAAAAGGTGATGCCGCTGCTCAACTTGGCCTGGGTTACGATAAAAAATTCAGCAGTGTTGATAACGTGCAAATGCTGGTTTACAACGCTGATGGAACGATGATAAAAAAATATCACAAGAGCGATTTTTATGATTATGCCGCTACCGATGGGATCTCGATTGTAACGGACGACCGGATGCTGGCCATAAAACATCCGATATCTGCATATCCAACTACTATTGAGGTAATTTTTGAGGAGGACATGAACAGCTATCTCGATTTGGGCGAATGGGAAATTCAACGGTCCGAGCGGGCAGTCCAAAACGCGGAGTATACTGTCTTGGTCAATCCTTCGGTAGGCTTCAGGTACATGAATAAGAATACCACCATCAAGCCCGAAAAAACACCTGCCGGAGAGTTTGAAAAGTACACCTGGCATGTAAAAAATTTAAAAGCTATAAAGCCCGAAGACGATGCTGAATCATGGCAGGTTATGCCGCGGATCATGTTTGCAGCAAACTCATTCCAGTTTGGCGGTATTCCCGGCGATATCAGCACCTGGCAAAATTTTGGCAAATGGCTGCAGGCCCTCAACGCAGACGTATGCTCGCTTAGTCCGGAGCGGATAGCCGAGGTAAAAAAATGACGGCCGACTTTAAAACAGACAAAGAGAAAGCCCGGTTTTTATACCAATACATGCAGCAAAACATGCGTTATGTAAGTATCCAGCTCGGCATTGGAGGTTTAAAGCCATTCCCGGCTACATTTGTCGACCAGAAAAAGTATGGCGATTGCAAGGCCTTATCAAACTACATGTATGCCTTATTAAAGGCAGCTGATATTCCATCGTATTATGCCATAATAAACGCAGGCTCAAACGAAGAGCCCGCTGATCCTGCATTTCCAAGTGATCCCTTTAATCACATTATTTTATGTGTACCTTTTAAAGGCGATACTACCTGGCTTGAGTGTACCAATATGCAAAAGCCATTTGGTAAGTTTGGCCCATTTACCGAAAACAGGTATGCATTGCTGGTTACCGAAGATGGGGGCAAACTGGTTAAAACGCCACGCAGTACAGATATTGACAACCAGTTTAATAGCGAAGCGCATGTGGTACTTGACGCGGATGGCGGCGCAAAGGCAACACTTAAAATTTTAAGCACAGGCGAATACCGCGATGATTACCTGGGTATAGCAGCTTTAAAAACCGACGAGCAAAAACAGGTACTGATTAAGATGCTGAACATGAAGCAGCCATCAGTTTTTGAGTTCAAGCCATCAACAGATAAAGACGGCATAAAAGAACTGGACATTGAGCTGGAGTACGATAAATTTTGCGATGTATCGGCGGGCAACAAGCAGTTTTACAAACCCCGTGTTTTTGATCTGTGGAAAACAACCGTACCCATACTTGAAAAACGAAAAAGCGATTTCTTCTTTGAAATTCCCATGTTAAAAACATGCGTTACCACCATTGATTTGCCTGCCGGCTTTGAAATTGATGCTTTGCCTGCCGATCAAAGCCTTAAATTTACTTACGGCACTTATGATGTTAAGTATGTTTATGACGCAACTAAAAACCAGGTGGTAAGCACTACCAAATTCAATTTAAAAAACCATGTGATCCCTGCCGCCAAATACACCGAATTGCAGGTTTATCTGGATGCGATAGCCAAAGCCCAAAATAAAAAGCTGGTGATCCGCCGTAAAGCATAAATTTGCGCCTGATGATATTCAGGCTCGACAGACGTTTAATATTCCCGAAGCCCGATCTGGCCGAACCAGACGGGCTTTTGGCTGTCGGAGGTGATTTGAGTACTGAACGGTTATTGCTGGCCTATCAAAACGGCATTTTTCCGTGGTATAGCGATGATACACCCATCCTGTGGTATTCGCCGCACGAGCGGTTTGTTTTATTTCCTGATGAGTTGAAAGTATCCAAATCCATGCGGCAGGTGTTACGCTCCGGCAAACTGAACGTTACTGTTGACACCTGCTTTAACGATGTTATAACAGCCTGCTCAACCGCTCCGCGTGAAGGGCAGGATGGCACCTGGATTGTGCCCGATATGATATCCGCTTATAATCGCCTGCATTTGGCAGGCTATGCCCATTCGGTTGAGGTATGGCAGGATGACAAGCTGGTCGGCGGCCTTTACGGTGTACACGTAGGTGATGTTTTTTGTGGTGAGAGTATGTTTAGCCGCGTCAGCAACGCTTCAAAAACAGCGCTCATCTATCTGTGCAATACAGGGCTGTACAAGCTTATCGATTGCCAGGTACACACCGGTCATCTCGAATCGCTTGGAGCAAGGATGATAAGCCGGGAGCAATATACGGATGTATTGCTAAATAATTTAGTTTGATTAGTTACCTTTGAGCCATATGCAGCAGGTGATAAATTTAAAGGAAAGGATCATTTTAGGTATCGACCCCGGCACAGCCGTTATGGGTTACGGACTGCTAAAGGAAACCGGCCCTAAAATTGAGCTGCTTGCTATGGGCGTAGTAAAAATGCCCGTTACCGACGATCATATGCTTAAGCTGCAGCGCATCTTTGAAAAAACCGTTGCCCTTATAGATAACTACCACCCCGATTGCCTGGCTATTGAAGCTCCGTTTTATGGCAAAAACATACAGGTGATGCTGAAACTCGGTCGCGCACAGGGAATGGCCATAGCTGCTGCATTATCGCGCAATGTAGACATCACCGAATACGCTCCCCGTAAAATAAAACAATCCATAACCGGTAACGGAAACGCTACCAAAGAACAGGTAGCCGCCATGCTACAAAGCCTGCTAAAATTTAAAGAAACCCCCGATTTTCTGGATGCTACCGATGGTTTGGCTGTAGCTGTTTGTCATTCATTTCAACGGATCCCTACAGGTTCGGGTTCTGGAAAATCGGGCTCTAAAAAATCATATTCAGGCTGGGATACTTTTGTGAAGGATAATGCTAAGCGGGTTGTGAAGTGAGATTCAGCCGATGATTGGTATTTCTGCGTTAGCTTAAGCAACTAATCGAACAAAAGATTTAAAAATCCCCTCTTGAGAGGGGGAGCGGAGGAACGAGTGTTAGCAGGGGTGTGTGTCTGCGATAGACTTATCAAAGCAGAAACACACCCCTCCGCCCCTTTCAAGAGGGGAATCGCACGTTCCCTCCTTTTTTCCGCTTGTGGTCTGTGTTATATTTTAAACAATTGCTTCTTACGGCTTCACCACACTTTTCACATACTTATCCACACGCCCGTCTTTAATAACACCTTTCCAGTTTAAGCCGAAACCGAAATCATATTTATTGCCCTGCTCGTCAACATAGCATTTCATATCGTGCGGCACATCCTCAAACTGGGCTTCAACGGTTTTCATATCTGCCGGCATTTGCAACGGCAGCAATGCTGATGGCTCTGCTTTACCGGTCATGATATCAAGTGAAGCCTGGCCTTGCACACCGAAATCAACAATGATAGCATTGGCATCCTTTTCAAATTCAGCAAATACCATCGGATTGCTCATATTAACAGATACAATAACCGGCTTCCCTTTCATTTTGGCATAAGTATCGGTAACCATAGCCAAATCGGTAACATTAATAGCAGTGCTTGATTTGCCCTTGTAAGTACGATTGGTAAATTTTTCCAGCGGGTCGCCGCCTGCTATACTGATTGCGCGGGCATCGGTAGCAGTATAGGCACCGTATTGCAGGTTAACCGGTACATAACCAGTTCCGCCGTTTTTGGCATCAGCGCTGTTGTAACCGCCGCCACTGTTGGGGCTGGCTATGAATACCAGGGCATAATCGGCTTCATCAGGGTTATCAGTCACTTTAAAATACTTTTTAACAATTTCCATATTTACAGGATATTCCAATTTTTCAGGTGTCTCCATTCCCAAAAAATTCCTGCCGGCCGGGGTGAATTTTTTAGGAACATATACCGTTTTGCCGCTTTGCAAAGGCAGAATATTAGCCTTATTTTTAAGCATCACTATTGATTTAAGCTGTGCCTGGTAACCTGCATCCATAAACTCGGGTTTGCCAACAGTTTGTTTCGAAACCTCAGGCTCCAGGTAAGGATTTTCAAACAAGCCAGTCCTGAAAATATTGCGCAATAACCTCACTGCCGATTGCTCAAACCTTGCCCGCATAAACGCTTCGCCATGTTCTTTTACGCCTATCTGGTATGCTTCAACAACCGGGGCAACCTCGTTATTGCCGCCAAACTGATCAACACCCGCCATCAGCACCTTGTAATGGCGCTGCGCTATAGAAAGGCCTTCTACGCCCCATGATTTGCCCGAAAGGAAGGAATCAACCGTAGTTTCATCGCCGGTAACCAGCCAGTCGGTACAAACTACGCCGTCGTATTTGTATTTTTTACGCAGCAGGTCGTTAATAATATAGGAGTTATAATTGTTGGCCACGTTTTCGTGGTTTTTGATATCCTGGTTGTATGAGATGGTATAATAGGGCATCACGGCCGCAGCCATACCGGTTTTACCCTGCAGCTTAAAAGCGCCCTCGGTAAAAGGGATCAAATGTTGCTTAAAATTATTGCCAGGATAAACCGCATACTTGCCATAAGCATAATGCGCATCCCTGCCACCCTCTCCTGCACCGCCGCCTGGCCAGTGTTTAACCATAGCGTTTACGCTGTTATAACCCCAGCCATTTTTAATTTCCTTTTCGGCAGCCGAGGTTTGGAAGCCATCAATATAAGCACGGGCCATATCTGCCGCTAATTGCGGGTCTTCGCCAAAAGTACCGCTCACGCGCGCCCAGCGCGGATCGGTAGCGATATCTACCTGCGGCGAAAGTGCTGTTGAAATACCTAAAGCCCGGTATTCCTGAGCAGCTATCTGACCGAAGTTTTTTATCACTTCAGGATCAAAGGTAGCAGCCAATCCAAGCGAGCCCGGCCACATGGAAATAGCCCCTCCTGCCCCGGCATTGTATTCGGCTGTTGCCACGGTGCCATGCCGGGGATCGGAACTGTTATTGTTGGGAATACCCAAACCCAGACCTTCTACAAAAGCCTGCGCGTTATTATTCCATTGCGCGGCTATTTCGGGACTTTGCACCGAGGTTACCAGTACATGTCTTACATTATCCTTTGCTAAAAACTGCTTTTGCTGATCAGATAGGTCGGATGCTTTAGCGCCACTTTCAGTAAAAACCTTGTTGTTATAAGTACCTGCAAACGGACCACCTGCCGCCGCCGGGATAGGCTGGTGACGACTGTACAACATTAAACCAGCTATTTGCTCAACGCTCATTTTTGAGGCGAGGTCTTTAGCACGCTCATCAACCGGCAGGCGCCAGTCTTCGTATTTATCCAGTTTGCCATTTTTGTTCAGGTCTTTAAAAGCGAGACCATCAACAGTTAATATTTTTATGCCCGATGTGGTGGCATAACCCAGGTTTTGCCCACCTGTATTGGTAACAAAAGCAATATCGCCTGCTTTTCTTTCTGTCCATTTGTTTTGCGCTATAACAGCAGTTGCCGGCAACAGAGCCAGCAAGGTTATCAGTTTAATTGGTTTGGCCATAATCATTCATGATTCGGGTTAAAGAAAAAGGCCCCTGCAAAAAATATGCAGAGGCCGGGGTTGGTTTTACTTTAGTTTTAGTTCTTTTATGGTTTGTTCGGGCAGCAGCGCTTTGTTTACCTTTTCAACAGTAATATCTTTAGCCAGGCTGAAAGATGACGTTTCCTCAATTTTGCGCGATGATGAACCTATTTTCACTTTATAGTCTCCTTCATCAGCTATCCAGGCCTGCCTGTCGGTATAAAACGAAGCCAGGTCGGCCGCTTTGATAGTAAACGTTAAGGTTTGAGATTGGCCCGGTGCCAGCAATTTGGTTTTACCAAAAGCCTTCAGTTCATCTTCCGGTTTATCCAGGTCCTTTTTAGGAGCAGCGAGATATAGTTGCACCACCTCTTTACCGGCAACATCACCGGTATTTTTAACAGTAACCGAGGCAGTGATCATGTTTTTGAAAACCTTTGAGCTCAATTTCAGATGGCTGAATTTAAAGTTGGTGTATGACAAGCCGTAGCCAAACTCATAGGCCGGGGTAACTTTAGCGGCATCGTAATAACGGTAGCCCACGTAAATACCTTCCTCATAGATAACCTGGGTTGGTTTACCTTCGGGCGTACCGGGGAAATTATTGGCCGATGGTACATCTTTATAGTCGGCAGGGAAAGTAGTTGCCAGTTTGCCCGATGGGTTTACTTTACCGCTTAACACATCGGCAATGGCGTTACCGGCTTCCAGGCCTGGCTGCCAGGCTAATAAAATCCCGTCAACCTTATCGCGCCAGGCGGTAACATCAACAACACCACCTACGTTAAGTACAACAATTACCTTTTTACCTTTAGCATGGAAAGCGCTGGCAACACCATTGATCAACCCTTTTTCGGCATCGTTTAAATAATAATCGCTTTCCAATTTTCGGTCAGCACCTTCACCTGCGTTACGGCCTATCGTAATCAGCGCTTCATCAGCACCGTTAGCTTCTTCGCCTACGATAGCGTTTACATCCATTTCGGGGATAGGTGCAGGATGATCGAAGAAGTTTTTAGGCTTTGGCTGTTTGGCCTTCATATCGGTAAGATATGCTTTGTAATTATTCGAAAGCGTTTCCTGTAGCTTAAAGTTAGCGTTGGCAAGGCCCTGCATTAATGAAATGGTGTAAGCTTTGTTTACATCCCCACTGCCGGTACCGCCTGCAATAATATCATACGAAGTGTTGCCGAAAACAGCAATCCTTTTCCCTGCACCAAATGGCAGCGCGTGATCATCATTTTTTAAAAGTACCATACCTTGTGCCGCAGCTTCACGGGCAACAGCAGCGTGACCGGCCAAATTTGGCGCATCAGAGTATTTATATTTTTTGAATGTAGGTGATTGTATAATTACATTCAGGATACGCTCGACATTGGCATCAAGTTGCTGAGCGCTAAGTTTCCCGCTTTTTACAGCAGCCACTATGTCATCAGATTGGGTCGGGTTACCCGGCATCAGCAGGTCGTTTCCGGCTTTCATCTGCGCTACGGCATCTTTACCGCCAAACCAATCAGTCATGACAAAACCTTTAAAACCCCACTCCTTTTTAAGAATGGTAGTGAGCAGGTCGCGCCTTTCGGATGTAAAAGTGCCGTTCAGTTTGTTATATGACGACATCACTGTCCAGGGTTGTGCTTTTTTTACCGCACTCTCAAAACCGCGCAGGTACAACTCACGCATGGCACGCTCGCTTACTATAGTGTTGATGGAGTTACGGTTGGTTTCCTGGTTATTGGCAGCGTAATGTTTAATAGAAGTACCTACCCCGTTTGATTCGATACCGTTAACAATAGCAGCGGTCATACTGCCGGCCACTAAAGGGTCTTCAGAATAATATTCAAAATTCCGGCCGCCGAGCGGGTTACGATGAATGTTCAAACCCGGTGCAAGTAAAATATCCACACCATATTCGCGCACTTCGTTACCAAAGGCAACACCGACTTTGTTTACCAGTTGTGTATCCCAGGTTGAGGCCAGCAAGGTGGCAACCGGGAACGCCGTAGCATAATAGGTTTTTGATTTATCGCCATTGCGGATAGGCTCGATCCTCAACCCTGCCGGGCCATCAGATACCGTGATAGACGGGATACCTAAACGCGGGATAGCATGGGTACGTCCCGCAGCTCCGGGTACTTTTTCGGGGATATTGTAAGCATCTGGATCAGAGGGTGGCAATTTAAAACCGCCTATATCAATTGCCTCAGGTTTTTTGCCCTTTACCGGCGGCGGTACGCCCGGCATCTTAAAACCCATTCCCACAACAAGCTTCGATTTTTCTTCGAGTGTCATGGCAGCAACAATCTGCTTTACGTTTGTTGCGCTTAATTGTGGGGCAGGGCTTTTGCTTTGGGCTTGTACTGCCTGGTGGATGCCACCGGCAAATAAAACGCATGCTAAAGCAACGTGTAGTTTGTAGCTCGTTCTCATTTTTTAAAATTAAATAGGTTAAAGGGGCTAATTGGCGATAACGACAGCAATGAAAATATACTCTTTGTGTCATTATTACACAATAGTAAAAATTAAGTTTTACAATAGCAAGTTTTATCGATGAATAGATGAAGAATACGGATGGAAAGGAGGAGTTGAGACGATGAAGTTGAAAATAAAAGCAAAGAAATATGACATTATTGCATTAAGCGTATACAATCAAATCATGATAGATAATGAATATGGCTTTTAATTCATAACACCATTATTTACCTTTGAAATTGACCGAATTGATTTGTTTATGAAACTTTTTACTGTTGATCGAGCGCAAACGCTAAACGAGGGTTTAACAATCTCACTAACAAAAGAAGACCCGCATAATATCAAATTATGGGGAGTAGAAAATCTTTTAGATGAAGAATCATTGAAAAAACATATTCAAAGACTTTACCCTGAAGGAATGTCTAATCATGGATGGTATTATCTTAATCAACGTCATACCTTTGGAACCTATCCAAATTTCACACACCATATTCATATTATCACAGAAGCTAATGTTGAACACGTTCGACAGGCCTATTTCAGCTCGTTTACGTCAAGGTTTCAATCATTGTTTGCTTGCGGCTCCATACAAGACGCGCTGAAGTTGAGAACGCAATTTAAGAGTGAAGACAGCCCAATATTTGAACTCGAAACCAACTTTTTTAGAAAACTGGATATGAACTGGCTTTTCTTTGGAACTCAAAACATAACAAGCCCCTATTTAGCCCATCAGTATTGGGAAGGTAAAGAAAGTCTAAATCCTTTTTGGGAATATTGTGTAGAGTTGCCCGTAACCATTGGGCAAAGAGTAGCTTGATTCTCATTCAGGCAAGAAATTCAGTAAATGCGATTTGTCAAAGTAAAAGAACATCGATACCATTCAATAAATAGAACAATAATCCTACGCCAACACCTCTTCCAGCACATCGGCCGATTTGATATTGCCGAAGCCTTCAATATGCATGGCGTAATATTCAAGCAGTTTATTTACCAGGTAGCGGCGTTCATCATTGTTTAGTTTAAGCAGGTGCATGTCTTCAAAACCGGTTTGCAGCACTAATCGAAAATTATCGGTATACGGGGGCGACAGGTATGAAACACTATCGGGTTTAAAACGGGTGAATTGCCCGTTTTTGATATCGAAGTAATCGGCATTACCGGCCATATAGCGGTCGGGGTAAAAACCGAGGTAACGGGTTAGGCGGGTTAAAAATACCAGGTGAAAGTTGGCAACACTTTCTGTTTGATGATCGAGCCATTCAATAGCGCTGAAAATAAAGTCGAACAGGTTCTCATCCGGCGATTGCTGTTTTATCGCTTTGTACAACACTTCGTTCAAAAATATGGCTATACAGCTCTTAATCACATCGTAAGGGATACTGAGCAGTACCGGCGCATTCTTTAATTCGGAAATGCGCTGCACGCTGCCTGTATTTTTGTGATAAACCACCAGGTCGAGCAAATGCAGGGGTTGCAGCATGTTTCGACTTATTTTTGCCTTGGGCTTTTTAGCTCCGTTGATGATATACGATTGCAGCCCAAATTTCTCGGTAAAGATCTGTACGATCACACTGCTTTCACCGTAATCGGTAGCCCTGAATATGATACCCCGGGTTTTATGCAGCATGCCTTATCAATAAAATGATCTTCGGTAAAAAAATAACTATCCCGGTTATCAGCGCGAACAATGCAGCCACAACAACAGCGCCGGCAGCTATATCTTTTACATGCCCCGCTTTTTCGTTATAAGTAGGCGAAACCAGGTCGGTCAGTGTTTCGAGCGAAGTATTGAGTAATTCGGTAATAAGCACTACTGCAATGCAGGCCGTAAGCCAAAGCCACTCGGCAGTTGAGATCTGAAAAAGTAAGCCCAGGATTACTGCAATCGTTCCGGCCACCAAATGAAACCTGAAATTAGGCTGGGTTTTAGCAGCATACCCCAAACCCTTAAACGCAAAACCAAAACTGCGTATCAACCTTTTCATGCTCAAAAATACAAAGTTTAGGTGCAAAAGCCGATAGCGCATTTACAGCGCTCCTGCCATAGGTAATAGCACCAATAGCAAAGGGCATAATACAAGTGTTCAACTTTTAAAAAAACCGGTGTTCAACTTTTTCTTTTACCAAAACACAAACCCCTGATTATCAACACAAAGTTGTTCAAATATCTAAAAACAGCCAATCCAACAAAACATAACTCGCTGATTATCAAGGTCAATATTTTATAAAACAACAACAAGTGTTCAGCCCTAAAAAAGTTGAACACTAAACGCAGCAAATAAATCAACTAATGGCATATAACCCGTTACCCGTTAACTCATTGTCACATTATCACTATCATTAATAGGCAGATAACGCATTTTTTGTAGTTTTGCGCCTCTCTCTTATATATTGTTAATAATGTTCTGGAAACATATAGCTTCTGCAATTCTTAAAAACAGGCTGATAATTTTTATTTGCGTTTTAGCGCTGAGTGCCTTTATGGGCTATGAAGCGTCGAAGGTAAAAATCACCTTCAATGGCGGCAAAGTGCTTCCGGTTACTGATTCGGCGTTTATCCGCTACGCCGAGTTTAAGAAAACCTTCGGGCAGGACGCTTCATCAATGGTTATTGGCATTAAATCGCCCAATATTTTTGATAAAGATGTTTTTAACGACTGGTACCAGATTGGCGAACAGTTAAAGAAAATAAAAGGGATCAAAGCTGTGATCTCGGCGGCTAATATCTACAACCTGCAAAAGGACACCCTGCAGCATAAATTTGTATTGAAGCCTTTGGTTTCCGGTCTGCTGCAAACCGCCGCGGCTGTTGATAGTGTAAAACAACAACTTGCTTCCATGCCATTTTATAAGGGGCTGATTGTAAGTAACGATGGCCAGAGCACCCTGATGGCCATCACTTTTGATGATAAGATCATTAATACGCCATTCCGCGTGCCCATTATTAAAAAGATAAATCAGCTTGGGCAGGCATTTGAAAACAAGCATAATATCAAAGTACACTATTCGGGTTTACCGCTTATCCGCACCGTAGTAGGCGATTTGGTAGCCCATGAGTTTTCGTTGTTCCTGAGCCTTTCGGTAGTTATTACCGCGCTGATCCTGTTACTGTTTTTCCGTTCGGTATTCCCGGTTATTTTCCCGGTGCTGATCGTGATATTGGGTGTAATATTCAGCCTCGGCGTATTGCAAATGATGCATTATGAGATGACACTTTTAACCGGTATCATCCCGCCGCTTATTGTGGTTATCGGGATCCCCAACTGTGTATTTATCCTCAATAAGTATTTTCACGAATACGGCATCAGCGGCAATAAAATGGCTGCTTTGGAGGTTGCCGTTGAGCGAGCAGGTATCACCACCTTTATAGCCAACGTAACTACGGCTATTGGCTTTGGTGTGTTATGCTTTACCAATAGCGAATTGCTTACCCAATTTGGTTTAATAGCCTCAATTGGTATCATGGGAACTTTTGCCTTAAGCCTTATTTTAGTGCCTATTATCTTCAGCTTTCTGCCTGCACCCAGGGCAAGCCAAACGGGGATTAAAGACAGCAAGCTGATGGACGGCCTGTTGGCCACTTTAGATAAGCTGGTGCATACCAAACGTAAAACTATTTATTTAACCACCGCCCTATTGGTTATCATCGCCATTGTTGGTATGGTCAGGATTAATATCAATGGATATGTGGTTGACGACCTGCCCCAAAGCAATAATACCTTGCACGATCTTAAATTTTTCGAATCGAATTTTAACGGGGTGCTTCCTTTAGAGGTTAGTATCGATACTAAACGCAAAAACGGGGTAATGAATTTAGCTACTATCCGCAAGGTAGAGAAACTGGAAAAACTGATTTCCTCCTACCCTGAATTTAGTCGCTCGGTATCATTGATCCAGGTGTTGAAATTCAGCACACAGGCATTTTACGGCGGCAGTCCTGAATATTACCGCCTGCCCGATGGATTGGAACAAAATTTTATCCTTAACTATGCCGGCAACTCAGGCAAAGGTACAAGCGGTTTGCTAAAAACCTATCTGGACAGTACTCACCGCGTTACCCGTGTTACCTTTGAAATGGTTGATGCCGGTTCAAAAAAATGAATACCGTACTGGCCGAATTGCAACCACGCATCGATTCGATCTTTAACCCGAAGAAGTTTCATGTTGAGCTGACTGGGTCGAGTATCATATTTATAAAGGGCACCAACTACCTGTTGAAAAACCTATATGAAAGCCTGGCCTGGGCTATTGTACTTATCGCGGGCGTAATGTGGATCCTTTTCCGGGGTATAAGAATGATTGCCATATCACTGGTGCCAAACCTTATTCCTCTTATTATTACGGCAGGTATTATGGGCTTTTTTGGCATCCCGCTTAAACCGTCAACTATATTGATTTTCAGTATTGCCATGGGTATCTCGTCCGACCAGACCATTTACTTCATTACCCGTTACCGTCATGAATTACGCCACAGCAAAAAGAGCATCTCGCAAATAGTCTCAGATACCATTCGCGAAACCGGGGTCAGCATGATCTTCATTGCTACGGTGCTGTTTTTTGGGTTCGGTATTTTCGCGATATCAAATTTTGGTGGCACCGTTGCCCTTGGCGTATTATTATCTATAACCCTGCTGGTGGCTATGATCAGCAACCTTACGTTGCTTCCTGCGTTTTTGTTATCACTTGAAGGTGGCGTTGATCGTAACAAGATCAAGGGGCCGGATATTGATGAAGCTTAAGCCAGAGCTTTCATGGATTGGTATTGCCTGTTACCTTAATTTTACCATAAGTATAGCCAACACTGCCATCCATATTAGTACCTTCTAAAATATAGGTGTAAGTTGATGGCTTATCAGCGGTATAAAATGATATGGTTGCTTTGCCATCGGCGCCTGTTGTTACATTGGGCTCCCAATGTATGGTTGAACGCAAATCCGGAGTATGTTTATTGGTATTATCAGGTAGATAACGCGGGCGATAAAAGCGGGAGGGAACACTTAATGCTAATGGTTTATATAAATAAGCCCCGGGGGTATGCCCTATCGCGGGCCCTTTACCGCTGCGTGTGGTAATCTCAACAAAAGCTATCTGAGCTGGATTTAAAGAATGCTTCCAATCCTCAAGAATATATCTCCAGAAATACTCCCAGCTATACTTGCTCGAACTATTAACCTCAATCCCCTTAACATCTTCAGCAGTATTTGATTCAAGATAGCTCTTAATATCATTTCCATTTGGCTCGTTAAGTGACATTACCTTGATTACGCTTCCAAAGGAAATCCCGTCAACTATCAACATCATGGGTTTGTTATCTATCAAATACCACGGAATGGTAGGTGTAGGAGGTATAGGAACAAATTGAAATATCGCGCTAATTTCATCCTTTGACTTATCCTGCAAAGCAAACCTTAAATTATATTGTTTGGTTAAAGTCCCCCATTTCAGGTTTGGAACATGTTGCTCTAAAAAATTCAGCAGGCTCTTTTTACCCGCTTTCACCATGTCGCCCTCGTCAAAGGCCAAATCAGCATTGCCCGCACCATTCAAATTTTGTGAGCCTTTAACTATTTTCTTTGCTGTAATTTTTACCTCTTTTAACGCTTTCGTGTCAGCAGGCAGGTTGTCGGCCAGGTTTTGCCGTATCCGGTTATTTTTTAAACTGTTGAACAAAGTAGTGTCATTGCTTACATACCAGGGCATTGGTGTGGGGCCGGCAGATGCCAGCAGCACTGGTGGCGGCGCATCATCCATTACAATGCCAACATTAAAATTTTTAGCGGTTTTAATAAAATAAGCTGGGGTATCTGCAAGTGGGAGATTACGAAACGCGAACCTGCCATCCTTATCAGTAAGCGTATCAGTTACAACTACGGGCGATTTTGAAAACAGCTGCACTTTAGTTTGTTTAACAGGTTTGTTAAAAACGTTAATTACACGGCCCTTAACTGCTGTCTCAGTTTCGGCAGCGTAACCAGGGTTATCCTTACCATCGGGCCAGTTGTAACTTACCCAGCCCTGTGTAAGCAACAGGTTATCAAGTGCCTCTTTGGCTTGCGAATTGTTGGCGATGAGATAATAGTTGGGTTGCTCCACAAAGCCTTTCAATTCGGATGTAAGCAGCATGCGGGTAACAATATTCTCGTTGCTCAGGCTATCCTGATGTACTTGCGCGTCATCGGTAACCGCCATCGAAAAATTGCCCCTGAGTGGATTACCCAGGGCATCCTGTGCGCTAATGTGTAATGCTATACTATCGCGCAGGTTATAAGCCATTTTATCTGCGTTAATGTTTAAATGCAGGTTGTCATGCCGGTTAATGAAAATCAACCGCTCATTTAACGGCTTGTTGTTTTTATCAAGCAGCAAAAAATGAGTGATGCCGGAAGGGAAAAGCTTTTTGTTGATTTTTTGGCTAATGGATGTCCCGTTTTTAAAATCAACCATTGCACCATAACAAATAATTTCGCGGGCTTTACCAATCAGGAAATAGCTTTCACCCGACCGGGCAATTTTATCAGTTGCGGAAAGCAGGACTTTTACAGAATCTTCATTGGGGGGATTGATCACATTCAGACCGATCCCTTCCTTTTTAACATCGGGCAAGGTAAACTCACGTATTGCGCCACCCGGTAGGGTTACTTTAGCAGTATAATTTTCGCCGGTATTAACAACGGGCAGGTTAAAACTCCCCATGCCTAAATGCTCCGATTCAAAATTAGCAACAACCTGTTTTTCATGATCCAGAACTGCGCCTGAAACATTGATGCCCTTACCGTCCAAACCTATCGCTTTAAAACCAACATGTGCCGGTAAACCTGCTATCAGCTCGCCCCCTTCTGGCATAAACTGAACATCGGCATCTTGGGGGCGATTAAAGTTTAGTGGGATATTTACATGGTTACCTGCACCATCTCCGGCAACAATGCGAATATCTCCCGGTTTGGCCGGTAGCTTAAAAGTAATATCTATAAGCCCTTTTTCATCTGTTTGAATTGCTTGCCGATATAGTTGTCTCCGGCCTTTCAATACCGATAATTGAACAGGCTTACCCGCTACGTTGGCTTTATAGATATCACTCAGCAGTAGCTTAACATGTGCCTGCTCCTTGTTATCAGCCATCACACTTGAGCAGGTATAATTAGCCAGCCAATTGCAGCCTGTGTCATCGGCAACGGTAAATTGTTTACGAAAAAAACAATCCTGGCTAAAGTTTTGAAGCCATTGGGTATAGGCAATGAGCGTGTAAGTGCCGGCAGGTATATCTTTCAGGCTGATGTTGCCCCAGCTAAGCCCTTTCTCAACAGGCAATCGCTGCTTTTTTACCATTACATTGCTATCGGTAACAATGCTCACATACATGATACCGCTTTTGGCCGACAGGTTAAGTGTAGGCGCGTTAAACAGATAAGCCTTAAACCACAGGGTATCGCCAGGGGTATAAATGCTTTTATCCAGTTGAACATAGATCTTTTCGGCAGGGTTTTGGAGGGTAAGGCTATCCTGTGCCGATTTCATTTCACGCAACTGCGAAGCAGGGTCTTTTTCTTGGGCATAGCCCTCAACTCCTAAAAACAAAAAGCAGGCTAAAAATATGAGGCAGGCGATAAAACTCCGCATTACTTTTATCAAATAAATAAATACCGGTTTGGCGGAGCCGAGAATTTTCAATTTGGATATATTTAGGTTTATAATTGGGTGATATAAAGTTAATTATTATTACCAATAAATAAAAGATTGTACATTTATAATATGCCGAAAGATGAGGTTACCGATCTGCTTTTCTTTATGAGGACTTTTCCTTCCGAAGTGCGGGAACGAGCCTTATGGCTGCGCGATTTTGTATGGGATTTGTACCCGCAGGCCAATGAGCTTATTTATGATAATTATAATGCTTTGGCCGTGGGCTGGTCTCCTACCGAAAAAATGAGCCATATCTTTTGCTCGTTTGCCATATACCGTGGCGTTAATTACAATACTCATTTCGGCTTTTACTGGGGCTCCGAACTTTCCGATCCGCAAAAAATACTTATCGGCGAAGGCAAGCAGTACCGCTATTTGCTGGTGAATGATATTGAAGCATTTCCACAACAGGAAGTAAAAAAACTGGTTGACGAAGCCTGGCAAAATTCACTGGCAAAAGTTAAAGATGCCAAACAGCTAATCCATGGCAAAACCATTGTAAAAATGGTATCCGATAATAAGAGAGAGAAGAAACTTAAAGCATCTAAGAAGTAACGCCGTTAAAGTCTATAAATCACTATGAGTATAAGCTATAACACTCTTGGCTCTTGCATCTAAAAGCCTTGCATCTTTTCTTCATTCATCCCCTAAATACCTGCACTCATGTACTTTATCTTTTAACTGTATAATAGTTTTTGTTGCTTTGGTAAAACAATTCGGCAACAAGTAATTGAAACAACAGGTAACTATATCGCTTTATTGGAAATGTCAGCTCATTGGCTGGTCGGTTGCGGCGCTTTACTGGGGGTATACGGGCTACAATCAGCCAGGCTTTAACTGGTGGTTAAGCATTCTTCAATTTACTACCGATGTTGCTCTTTATATCCTCATTACTCACTTATATCGTTGCCTTGCCTTAAAATTGGGCTGGCAAAACCTGGGATTAAACAAATTATTACCACGATTGGTACTCGCTGTTTTTATATTGGGGTTGGTTTACCTGTTTGTAACTGCTTCGAAGGTTTACCTTTTCAGGGTTTGGTTTAAACCGGGGTTTTCGGAACCGTTCGGCGATTTTTTTGATTTCTATCGCGATAGCATTTTTGTGGCCGGGGTACGATTGATGTCGATCTGGCTACTGGCTTATCATCTATACCACTACGCAAAACGCGAAATCAATATAGCCCAAGAAAATGCCCGGCTGGCGGTTACTACCCGCGATGCACAGCTTAGCAATCTTTCGGCACAACTTAACCCTCATTTTTTGTTCAACTCTTTAAATAATATCAAAGCTTTAGTTATTGATGATCCCAAATCGGCAAGGCGGGCAATCGACCTGCTGGCCGACCTACTGCGGAACTCCCTTTACAGCGGCGACAAACAAATGATCTCCATAAAAGAAGAGCTGGAACTTGTTAAAGATTATCTCGAACTGGAAGAACTCCGGCTTGAAGAGCGGTTGCAGTATCACATTGAAGCGGGCGATGAGTATCATAGTATACTTATTCCCCGCTTGTGTATTCAAACGCTTGTTGAAAATGCTATAAAGCATGGCATCAGTCAGCAAAAACAAGGTGGGCTCATTCGGGTACAACTTATTAATGATCATGACAATTTGATAATATCCGTAAGTAATCCCGGCCGGTTAAATCCGACGGACGATAGCAGCGGGCTTGGCCTTAAAAACCTAACCGAACGCTTAGAATTACAATACAAAGACTTTGCCCATTTTACCCTCAGCGAAACAAATGATATAGTAACAGCAACCATTAAAATTCCTGTTTTATGACAAAGATAAGGGCCTTGATTGTTGATGATGAACGTGCTGCCAGAAATGAAATAACGCGTCTGCTTGCCGGTTACCCTGATTTTGAAATCATGGGAGAAGCCACCAATGCCGACGATGCCCTGAAAATGATAGGCGAGGAAACCCCCGACCTCCTTTTCTTAGACATTCAGATGCCCGAAAAATCAGGCTTTGATTTGCTTGAATCGTTAGATCAGGTACCACCGGTGATATTTACAACGGCTTATGACCAATATGCGGTTAAAGCTTTCGAAGTAAGTGCGCTTGATTACCTTGTAAAACCTATCCGCGAAGAAAGATTTGAGAAAGCCATAGCGCAGTCAAGGCAGCGCCTGGGTAAAACAGACCCTGCCGGACAGATCTTTGTGAAAGACCGTCAGCAATATCATTTCATTCAGTGGAGCTCTGTACACCTTATTGAATCGATGGATAATTATGCAAGGATCTTTTTGGGCGATAAAACGGTGTTCCTGAAAAGCTCTCTTAACCAGTTGGAGGATAAATTGACCAGCAATATCTTTTTCAGGATCAATCGTGCGCAAATTGTTAACAGGCAATACATACAAACTATAACAACGGTGGATGGCCGTTTAAAAATAACGCTTAGTACAGTTGCTCAACTGGAGGTTTCCGAACGACAGTCTGGCAAATTCAGGCAATGGATAGCAAGTAAGTAAATCAACCAACACATATATAAACAATAAAAAATGATGAGAAAATTATTCTCCCTGCTATTGCTATGCTTTGTTTTTGGCAGCATGGCATCGGCACAAAGCAAAAAAGCTACGGGATCTTACCTTCAGGATAGCGTATTGCTAAAAACACGTGACGGCGCATTTGTTACCGTGATGGTGGCCCGCAAAAAAGGCGTAACCAAAAAGCTGCCAGCTATTTTCCAGTTTACCATTTATGCCCGACGAACAGATTCGTTAAAAATTCAGGAAGCTGCAGACAGAGGTTATGTTGGTGTATTTGCCTATACCCGCGGCAAATGGAGCAGTCCCGGTGAGCCGCTGGCTTATGAAACCGATGGCCGCGATGCATACGATGTGATTGACTGGATCAGCAAACAACCCTGGAGCGATGGCCGGGTTGGCATGTACGGTGGAAGTTATAACGGCTTTACCCAATGGGCAGCTGCCAAAAGCTTCACCCGGCGCTTAAAACCATTGCACCATCGGCCGCGGTAGCACCAGGGCTTGATGTACCCATGACCAATAACGTGCAAATGAGCTTCGTTTTTCCGTGGACTTATTACACCAGCAACAATAAATTCCTGGATGAAAAAGATTACAACAGTCCGCAATGGAACCAGTTGTACTGGAAGTGGTATAACGCAGGGTTAGCATATCACACGCTCGACAGCCTAACCGGCAGAGGGGCCAACAACATGTTCAGGCATTGGGTAGCACACCCAACCTATGATCAATACTGGCAGAACATGATCCCTTATAAAAAAGACTTTGCAGATATCAATATACCCGTGTTAACAACCACCGGCTATTACGATGGCGGGCAAATTGGCGGCATGTATTACTATCGCGAACATCTGAAATATAATGCCAATCCTAATCATTATGTAATTATCGGGCCATACGGACATTTCGGCTCACAGGGGCATCCTGATTCGGTTTTTAACGGTTACCGCATTGATGATGCAGCGCGGATCAATATCCACGAAATTATTTATCAATGGTTTGATTATATCTTCAAATACAAACCCAAACCTGCTTTTCTGAAGGATAAATTCAACTTTGAAGTTATGGGCAGCAACGAGTGGAAACATGTGCCTTCATTAAAGCAAATGAGTAACGATACCCTGAAATTTCACCTGGATAACTCCCGGTTAAACCCTGTTAAGCCATTGAAGAAGCACTTCACCTCACAACGTGTAGATTTTGCCAACCGGGATAGTATCAGCAGTTATTATTTTTTAAATCAGCTTATTTACGACACGCTGAATACCGGCAGCAGCCTTGTTTTTAAAAGTGATCCGCTCGAAAAGCCTTTAACTATAAGCGGAGCTTTTTCGGGCGTTTTAAAAACCATCATCAATAAAAAAGATATGGACTACCACGTGGTGATGTTTGAAGAAATGCCCGACGGGAAATACTTTTACCTCACCTACTTTATGGGGAGGGCGAGTTATGCCGGCAACCCGGAGGAAAGACATTTATTAAAACCGGGACAAATGGAAAACATTCCCTTTACTAACAGCTATATCACCAGCAAGCAATTTAGCAGAAGCAGCCGTATTGTGATCCTGCTCAATATCAACAAAAGCCCTTTTGAGCAGATCAACTATGGAACGGGCAAAAATGTAAGCGATGAAACTATCAGTGATGCTAAAGTGCCGCTGCAAATAAAATGGTTTAATGATAGTTATATTAATATTCCGGTGCTCAGGTGAGGAAAGACGCAAGACGCCAGGAAACAAGGGACAGGAAGATAAAATATATCGTCACGGTGTAGAATCCAGACTTACGAAGTTTTTGAAACTTCGTAAGTCTTCACACGTCAAATTTTCTACCTCACAACAATGACGATTCGTTATGAACAAGCCTTATAACTTCTTAATCTCAATATTCCTGTACCACACATCCGCACCATGATCCTGCAGCACGATGTGGCCGGTTTTAAACGTACCGAAGTCCGGCCATTCCTTGAATTTGCTGCCTGCTACCAGTTTTTTCCAGTTATCGTCCCACAGGGTGGTTGACAGTACATGTTCGCCGTTAATGGTGAAATCAAGCTTGCTGTTGTTGCAAACAATCTCCACCTTATTCCATTCGCCGGCAGGCTTAACAACCTCTTTTGATATCGAGATCAGGTCATACAGATCTCCTGCACGGTGTTTGACGAGTTTACCGTCTTCGTTCTCCTTGTTATCAACAACCTGGCATTCGGGGCCGGTAAAATAGCTGTACTTATATTTGGTAGTATCTTCCTTAACATGAAACAGGATCCCGCTGTTGCCGCCTTTGGAAATTTTCCATTCAAGCTTCAGGTCAAAATTTTCATATTCACCATTGCTAACCATGTCGCCGCCGTTTTTGCTTTGCCAGTCGCCTTTTTGCGATGCGTCAAGATGCAGTACGCCATCTTCTGCTTTCCAGGCCAAACCCGGTGCCGGTTTACCGTATGCATGCCAGCCGTCGGTAGTTTTACCATCAAATAGTGGCTCAAATCCAGTAGTTGTGACCGCCGTTTTTTTGTTGGTATCGGCAACAACGGTGCTGTCATTATTATAGTTTTTTGGGGTGGATGAATGGCAGCCGCTTATGGCGATGGCTGTTAATGATATTAAAAATACCTTGTTCATTGGTGTTATGTTTAATTAGTAAGTTTTAAAGATTTCCCTTTTTAAATTCGCCCACCGCATAAGTAGCAGCACGGGCCGTTAAAGCCATATACAAAATTGAAGGACTTTGGTTTCCGGTAGTCGCCATACAAGCGCCATCGGTCACAAACACGTTTTTGCACAAGTGGAGTTGGTTCCATTGGTTAAGCAGCGATGTCTTTGGATCTTTCCCCATGCGCACCCCTCCCATTTCATGGATATCGAGGCCCGGCGCCTGTTTGTTTTCGTGCTTTTGAATATTGGTACAGCCGGCTTTTTCAAACATGGCAGCAGTCTGGGTTAAAAAGTCCTGGATCATGCGCTCATCATTGTCATCATATTCAACCGAAGTGATCAGCAGCGGAATGCCCCATTGGTCTTTTTTATCCGGACTTAAGCGCACATGATTACTGGCCTTGGGTATGGTTTCGCCCTGCAGGTACATGTAAGCGCTCCAACCACCCGGTTCCGTAAGCGAATCTTTGTAAGCGCCGCCAACCTCGCCTTCGGCAGTTTCTTTTGGTCCCCGGTTACGGTACGCCCCCATAAACGTGGTGAAGCCACCTTTGTAATCGGTTTCCTGTTTATGGAGGTTACGATAGTTGGCGAGGATTAGCTCGGTTGGGTTTCGGCCGAAGTAATAGCGGTTTAAAAAGCCATCCATATCTGCTGTTACCGATGCCCGGTAATTTTGAAAAGCGATGTATTTACCCAGCAGGCCGTTGTCATTACCCAGCCCGTTCGGGAACCTTTCTGATTTTGAGTTGAGCAGGATAAGGTTAGTATTCAGTGCCGATGCATTCATAAAAATGATGCGGGCTTTATACACAAACTCCTGTTTAGTGTTGGTATCAATAACTTCTACCCCAGTAGCTTTGCCAAACTTTTCGTCATAAATAATTGAATGCACTACCGAAAAGGGACGTATAGTGAGGTTACCCGTTTTTTTGGCCCAGGGCAGCGTTGAACTTACCGAACTAAAATAACCACCGAAGGGGCAGCCGCGCATACACAGGTTCCGTGCCATACATTTAACGCGCCCCTGATCTATGTGGATCTGCTTCGGCTCAGTAATATGCGCCCAGCGGGCATGTACCAGGTGCCTGTCGGGATAGTTTTCTTTTATCTTTTTGCTGATATGTTCCTGCACTGCGTTCATATCAAAAGGAGGCAAAAACTCGCCATCGGGCATGGCTTCAATGCCGTCTTTATTACCGCAAACGCCTATGAATTTTTCTACATGTGAGTACCATGGCGCTACATCATCGTAACTAATAGGCCATTCAATGCCGTAACCAAAACGGGCTGGGTTTTCAAACTCAAACTTGCTCCATCGCTGGCAAGCCCGCCCCCACGTAAGCGACTTACCACCAACCTGGTAACCTCGGATCCAGTCGAACGGTTTTTCCTGTATGTAGGGATGATCTTTATCTTTTACGAAGAAGTGGGCATCGTCCTCACCATAACCAGCAGCCCTGCTGATCAGTGGGTTTTCTTTCAAAAAATCCTTCGTCATTTCGCCGCGGTGCTTGAACTCCCAGGGATCCATAGTTGCTGTTGGATAATCCTTGATATGCTGCACATCCCGGCCCCGTTCAAGTACCAAGGTTTTTAAGCCCTGTTCGCAAAGCTCCTTCGCTGCCCATCCTCCGCTAATACCCGAGCCTATCACTATAGCATCATAGGTAAACTGATCTTTAGCATTTTGGGGTTCTTGAGGCATAGTTACAATTGCTTATGATTAATAAACTGTTTAATTGTCAATAGGTTTTATAAAGCTGAAAGCAGAAGGCCGAAAGCTGAAAGCTTTAAATTTTTGCCTTCAGTCTTTAGCTTTAAGCCTCCAGTTGTGCGGCCGCGGCATCATCCATAAATATCTGCGCATTTTGCAGCGTTTTAAATATCGATGCCGGTACATCGTTGGTAACACATCCTTGCAATGCCTCAGCAATAATTGGTGCTTTTTTACTTCCGCTGGCTATCAGCACCGGTACGGAGGCTTCGGCCAGGTGCCTTAAGCCAAGGGTAATACCTTCGGTTAAAACAGTATCGGTAGTAAAGTATTTTTGTGCAACCTCTATAGTAATAGGTGCTAAAGGCGAATGATGCGAGTAAGAATGAAAATCGGAGCCGGGTTCATTAAGGCCGATGTGACCATTAAGCCCTACTCCAACCACCATCATATCCAATCCGCCAAGTTTATCAATATGTTTATTCATGGCCTGGCATTCGGCATCCAGGTCATCAGCAACAGCGTTAAAGAACTTTACTTTTCCGGGCGAAATATTAAGCGGCGTAAAAAAGTGCTTTTCGAGGAAATAAGTGCAGCTGCCATCATTAGTACGGTCGAGGCCAACCCATTCATCCAGTCCCACAAAGTTGGTTTGGCTAAAATCGACCCGTCCGTTATTTGCATACTGAACCAGGTAACTGAACATACCGGTTGGCGAATCACCGGAAGGGAAGCAGATCAACGCGTCCGGCTTTTGGTTAACCAGGGTAACTACCAGGTCGGCCACTGCTTTCGACATGGTATTATAATCAGGATATGTATGTAGTTTCATTTGTTATTTATTATCGAGCCAAAGATTTACAGGTTTATCAATCTTTGCCGAAAATGGCAGTTCAATTTTTTTGCCGGCACCTGCCGAAGCATAAGCTGCATAGATAAGTTCGAGCACAGCTCTGCCGTCTTCCCCGGTTACAAGCGGGGTTTTGTTGTTCTGTACACAATCAATAAAATGTTTTAGCTCATGCGGATAACCCTGGTTAAAAGCCTCTTCAAAAATGGTGAAACTCCAGCCCTGTGTGGTATCTGATTTTTCCATGGCATAACCGTATCCGTCCCTGCTGTAAGTTACTGCCGCGTTACCCATAAATAAATCGGCGTATATAACACCGCCAAGACCGTGAATCTCACACCTGTCATCCATGCCACCATGTTTGGCCCAGCTATTTTCGGCAACGGCTGTTACACCGTTCTCAAACTCCACAATAATTACCGAATTATCCTCGCCCTTGGTACGGCCTTTATGCAGTACCGTGCTCATACTGGCATAAACGCTTTTAGGCTTGGCATTGTCCAGCATCCACCTAAACCAACCTAATGCATGGCAACCCATATCCATGATCACGCCGCCACCCGAAAAATTGATATCATAAAACCAATCCGAATGCGGACCGGAATGTTTTTCGCCCTGCTTCAGCATATAGATCTCGCCAACAGCTCCTTCCTTTACCAAATGCCTTGCCCGTTCATATTTTGGCGCAAAGCAAAGTTCTTCGGCATACATCAGTTTTACGTTGTTGGCCTTGCATACGGCAATCATTTCGTCGGCCTCCTCAAGCGTAACGGCAAGCGGTTTTTCAATAATAACATGCTTGCCTGCTTTCGCGGCTTTGATGGTAGCTTCGGCATGAAGGTAGTTTGGTAAGCAGATATCTACCACTTCGCAGCCCGATTCGGCAAGCAGTTTATCAATATCATCAAACCATTGGGCTATGTGATATTTTTCGGCAAAAGCTTTGGCTTTTTCGGGCTTGCGGGCATAGCAGGCCACAACATCGGCTTCGGGGATAAAACGATGGTATGATTCCATGTGGATATCGGTAATAAAACCGGCACCCAGTATGGCTACTTTAGTTTTGTTCATAAAATATATATATAATAAAGCGCCGATAATTGGAACAGCGCGCAGGATTTACCTGGTTTAGAATACCGCTCAAGATTAATGAATAATATTTAGAAATTGAAAATTTTTGGAAGATGTCTGTTAATAACCGCTTAGGTAAGAACACCTAAATCGATTCGATTATTGAGCGTTCAAATCCGTGTGAAGTTGAAGATGAAATAACATTAAAAAAAGAGCCTGTCACCCTGAGCCTGTCGAAGGGTCGCGCGCAGAGGCCCTGCCCACCATGCTTCGACGGGCTACTCATGACACACATTTTAATCATATTATGATCAAGTGCATTCCTCGACCTGTATAGACTGCTCTGGGCAGTGAGAAGATCCTTCGCCATCACTCAGGGTAACAAATTCTCCTACCCCTCCATAATGTGTTTTTTAATAAACTCGATGGTTGATTCGGGCAGGGCATTGCCGCTGGCCTGTGTAAGGCTACCGTCGGGCTGCAGTTCCAGCTCGGCATTGATGTTGTTATCAATAAAAACATGCAGCTTATTTTGCTCTTTCTCAACACGGCAGGTAAGCTCACGTTCTGAGTAGTTGATCAGGAATTCGTACTTTCCATCTTTTGCGGCCGGGGTGGTATCTTTTTGATCGATCATAGCGGTTTGTTTATTGAAATAACACGCCACTATAGATGATGTTTACTTTATCGATAAATAAAACAGCTGTTTAAACATGCTTTAAAAAGAGGCAGAAAAAAGAGATAGCCCGCCGGCTGTCTCTTTTTTAAATTTAAGTTGACTGACCTCATTATTTATCATAAAGAACTAATTGGTTAGATCGATAATAACAATTAGTCAAATATAAGCACTATAGAATTAGTAGACTAATTTTTTTGATAAAAAATATAACTTTTTTTCATTTAGGGTCAGTTTTTCTTAACAGATGGCGTTTTGTTAACAATACTGTCCTTTTTCTGCCCATTTCCGGGTAGTTTTGGTGCAAAATTTCTGATTATCGTATCCTTTTTAAATTTTATCGCATTATTCTTCCCAGTATCAACTTTTAGGGTACTATCCTGCATGTTTTTTAGTCCAGGCCCCTTCAGGCTATCAGTTTTGAGATTGGCACCCGGCTTAGCAGTTCCGGGTTTAGCAGGAGCATTTTTTGCCGGCGATTTGGTGGTCGCTGCCTTTTTACTGCGCTTTTTAATGATGTCTTCTTTGGATGCCGGCCGCTCTTTAGGTTTCCACAAAAAGCCTTTCAGGATCTTATCATCTTCTTTAACCTTTTCAATAGGGATGTACCTGTTTTCGGGTTTGGTTAAAAAGTAGATATCTGTAGCCTGGTTCTTTTTAAAAACGGTACGGATCCTGCTGCTCAACGATCGTTGCATACCCGACACCTTACCGCTGTCGCGCTGAAAATATATGGTTTCGGCATTGCCAAACGTATACATCTGATCAAGCTTATCATCTTTAAAATATCCCCGCATTTTTTTACCCGATACCTGGTTAAAATGCGTTGAATCATCCTTTTCAATATTCACAATAAATGCCGACGGGAACAACTCGATGTTATCCAGCTTTTTATGTCGCATTTGCATGTAAACGGTATCGCCGCTTAGCTGCGAACCCTGTGACCAGATAATAGGGTTCACATACATGCGCATGGTAGAGTCGCTGTTACTATAAAATACCGAATCGGATTTAGCCTGCAGATCAGATTTAAAGATCTTGACATGATGATGGCCGATAAGCATCCGCACGCGTGCCGTATCTTTCAAATTAACCGGGTATTGTTTAAAAACCGGGTCACGCTGCATCTGTTCACGGGCTATGCTATCCTGTTTTGCTTTTCTAATAGCGGCAAGTGCATCCTTTTTACGCTGCAATGAATCATTCACCGGCTTAGGCTTTCCAAAAAAGTCGCGGTGAAAGTAGCTGGTATCTTTAGGTACCTTTATATAATAGGCAGTAAGAAACTTTGAGTTTTTTTATCAGCCGCCACCTTGCGCTGCTTTAGTGTAGTATCACGCAAAGTACGCTGGCGCTCCTGGTAAATTTTCTGGTTTTTATAAGTCATGATCTGCGTTTCAATGGTGTCTGCAGTCATGTATATCGAATCGCGTTTGATGTGGCTGGTATCTTTTGGCGCTACCGCCGCTTTTACAGGTATAAGCTTTCCTGTTACTTTAGCAACACCTGGCTTAATAGCATCGGCCACACCCGCCAGGCTACCTATGTTTTTTATGCCGACTTTGTCCTTATTATTTTTTAATGCCGGAGCAGCCGCCTTCAGCGCCGAATCAATCAGCTTTTCGTTCCCTTTTTTTGATTGCGTTGCTGCTTTTATCAAAGCATCGGCATCTTTATTGTTTTGTAAAGCGCCCTGCACCAGTTTAGTTGCCATATCAACATTGGCACTGTCTTTTTTCCTATGGCAAATGGCTGCTTAATGGGCATGGTATTGGCCGGGGCCTTATGGCTGCTGTCGGGCTTTATGGCACCGGCAATCTTAGTAAGATCGGTTATGTTTTTGGCTGATACTTTTGCATTCTTATTATTTACGGCGGGTAATTGCTTAACCGCGGTATCGGTTTTACTGGTATCCTTTTGCTCGGATATCAATACAACGTAAGCATTTTCAGTAACAACGGTTTTTTCCTCGGCTCTGTAATAAGTACCAAGGTCTCCTTTAATAGTTACCTTTTGTTCCCTGTCTTCAAAGGTGATGTTTTTTACCGCGCGGCCATAACCTTTTAGCTTATCATAAAAAAGGCTGTCGCCTTTTAGTGATTTGGTGCCTTGCCTGTATGAGTTTTTCTTTCCAAAGTAAGCCTGTTCCGTAACGGTATTATATAAACCATTTTCGGTATACAAGGTATCCTTATCCTTGGTGCCGTAAATATTGGTTGGTCCGAAAAAATAGGCTATCCGTGTACCTGTATTGTACTTAAGGGTATCGGTTTTTATCAAAGCATCGGGTGTGGTAAGTACCACATCGTACCTGAAATAGGAGTCGCGGGTGAAGGCAAAGTAATAGCCGTTTTTACTGGTAAGCACATTGTCTTTATTCACCAGCTTTCCGCCACCTGTGTAAGTACCTATGCGACTGGCGGTATTGTAGGTAAGATAGTTGGTAGTTAGCGTAGCATCGCGGTCGACCATTTTAACATTATCTGTTAAGATTGCAATTTTTGTATTTCCGTTATAATTCAGCTTATCCGAAAATATATTCAGTGTATCGCCCTGGTTTATATTTACGTTGCCAAAAGCGTCAAACGCGTTTTCGTTGGGATAAAAGTATGCACTATCCGACCGTAGGATGGAGTAATCCTGCTTAAACACGCCTTTATAAACCTTGAACATCTGCTTGCCATTGATTTTTCCGCCGGTGCTTCGTTCAGATTGTATCAGGTTTACAATTGATTTTTTTGAGCCATAGCTGCAGTTGCCATCGCCAAAAACAAAAAGCATAAAACATATTTCCTCACAGTGGCAAAATTAGTTTTTTGTTGGGGTTATTAAATTAATAATTTTGATGAATGCTGCCAGTTAATCAGTTTGTTAATTTTATTGAGCAAAACAGCTTATTTACGCCCGCTGCCAAAATACTGGCGGCTGTAAGCGGCGGCATCGATTCGGTTTTAATGGTGCACCTGCTCAAAGCTGCCGGTTATGATTTTGGCATCGCCCATTGTAATTTCCAGCTGCGTGGCGACGAAGCCCTGCGCGACCAGACTTTTTGCCGCAACCTCGCTACAACTCTTGGTGTACCATTTCATACTGTTAATTTTGATACGGAGCAATACGCTGCAGACAACAAGGTATCCATACAAATGGCTGCCCGCGATTTACGTTATCAGTGGTTTGAAACCATCAATCAGCAATCAGGTTATGAGGTTGTTGCGCTTGCTCACCACCAAAACGATACTATCGAAACAATATTGTTAAACCTTACACGTGGCACCGGAATTGCCGGTTTGCATGGCATTTTACCCAAAAACGGTAAACTGGTGCGCCCGCTGATGTTCCTCAGCCGTTTGGAAATACAGACCATGGTTAGTGCCGAAGGTTTAACTTTTGTTGAAGACAGTTCCAATGCTTCGGCAAAATATGCCCGAAATAAGATCAGGCTGGAGGTTGTGCCAAAGCTTAAAGAATTGAACCCATCGCTCGAAAAAACGTTTGAAAGCAACCTGCTCCATTTCCGAGACCTGGAATTGTTGCTTGAGATCAGGCTTGATGAGTTAAGGCAAACCTTGTTGCAAATACATGATGGCATCATTTACCTGCGCATAGCCGAAGTAAAAAAACTTAAGCCAAAAAGGTTGCTTCTTTTTAAATTGCTAAATGAATACGGTTTTAATGAAGCTACCATTGATGACCTCATTGCCTCGCTCGATAAACACTCGGGCCGGATATTTGAATCAGGAACACACACTTTATTGCTCGATCGCGATAATATTATCCTTAAGCCAAAAACTACTGTGCTACCTGCCGAAGTTATTATCAACGCTACAGACCATGAAGCAAATTTTGGCGTTTATAAGCTTAACTTGTTACATGACGATAGCCCGTTGATTATAAAGAACAATCCGCTGGCAGTATCTATTGATGCTGATAAGCTGGTTTACCCGTTAAAAATACGTGCATGGTACGAGGGAGATCATTTTTTCCTCTTGGGATGAAAGGCAAAAAGAAATTGAGCGATTTTTTCATTAACCAGAAAGTGCCGCTGTACCAAAAGGAAGAAATCCCAATCCTGGTAAACGGCAACGGTGAAATTATGTGGATTGGCGGCTATCGCCCCGACGAAAGGTATAAAGTGAGTGATAACACTAAAAAAGTTACTATCTTCGAACTGTTTAAACTAACATGAGCGATAAATCCGTTTTTACTGAAAAGCAATACCTTGGCCGGGAATTTATACCGCTAACCATACGCCTGGTTTTAGCCATGTTTTGTTTTGCAGCCTATTTCTTCACCGACGAACGTGAGCGTAACGGCGATTTGCTGGTTGTTGTGGGCTTTTCCATCATCATTATTTCCATTATCCTGGGGTTCCTGCTGCATTTCCGCACCCGTGTTGAAAACAAAAGCGTTATGCTTGACGGCTTGTGGACAACCAAACTGGTAAAAATAGATTTGAACAGTATTGTTAAAGCCGAAAAAGGCACCTACAGCCGCTACATGTTCAACAATCCGGTTTATAACCTGCATACCAAAGGCACCATCCGCTTTTTCACATCAGGCAATGAAGCCATCCACCTTACAGATCGTGACGGTCTGCTTTATATTATCGGCTCCAAACATCCTAATGAATTTTTGAGGGCGATAAAAGAAGAGATGAAGAAGTAAATTTATTACATCTCCCATTGTTATATAATACAATCAATTTTTTATTAGAGTAGATCAGCGCGATATTTAGTCAAATAACAAACTTTTACCTGGTGCGTATCAAATCCTTCAACTCATCAACAAAACCGGGCTCTGTGGGCTGATAAAAGTTTGATGATATTATTTTTAAGTTATCCAAAATCACATATCGCGGAATAGATGATATATTTAACTGGCGCACAATAGCTGATTTAGTGGCCGCATTAAGGTGATAATTGTTTATTCCAAGGTGTTTTTTTCGGCCAGGGATGCTGTTTTCCAGGATACTTCTTTTTGATCGAGATTAATTGAAATTACCTCAACAGCGTTTTTTCTCAACGCAGATCTTAAACTATCCATCACCGGCAACTGGGCCCTGCACGGCGAGCACCAACTTGCCCAAAAATCCAATATGTAAAACTGTTTCTTTGATTTAAGCAGATTATTTAATGATACTTTTTTTCCGTTTAAACCAATTAACATATCGTTTGCTATAAGCTGTTTGCCATCCAACATGTTTCTCATAATGTTGTCGAGATGTATCGAATAGCTTGTATTAGCCATCTTTCTCCTGTAGTCCTTCATTATTTCGTTAAATCCATTACCTTTTTTTACCGGAGAATGAGTTAAACAAATAAGAAGATAGCTGGATTTAAACCTGCCCAAATTAGCTGCCGATGCTTCTTTATATATGGTAATGCCATTAACATAGTCCCCACCTTTGTTAATGATTTTGAGCCTGACGTAGCCGTCAATCACACTCAATAAATCTTCGGCCAAAAATAGGTGTGGGCTATTTAAAACATGCTCGATATCCTCACTCAACTTTGAAAGTACAGGTAAAGCAGGCTCAAAGTATTGGCCATTACCCTCATAAAGCCAATTAAACAACCGTTTGTAATAATGAAGTTTACAGTTGATTGTCAGTTGCTCAAATGCTGATGAATCTATTTGAAAATTAGCCAAAAGGCCATTGATCCTATCCGTTTCTTCTCGAAATTTTCTATTAAATTCTGTATAAAAAGATTCCCAAAGTTCATTCTTGGAGGATACTGCTTTGCCGCCGGGCGCAGTAGTATAGTTGGTATAATATGAAATAGAATCGTTGGATAATACAATTCTTTTTTTAATCTTTCTGTATTCAGAAATCCCTGGCTTGTTAATGATAAATTCAATGTATCTCCAGGCGATGCAAGTACTGAAAACTTTCTTTCTTTCGTGCTTTTATCTTTTCCAAACTCAAAAAAAGTCATTGTTAAGGCAACAGGAATATTGGTTGTTACATTACGTATAATTACAGTATCCTTTTCCCCGGGATTGATAAATTTAAGTTGTTTTGCCTCCAAAAATGCGTTCATATATTCGAGCCTGAACTGCTCATGGGCTTTAAGCCGGAATAGAATCGTTGCTTTAGAGCCGTTTTCCGTTGCTTGACTATGAATTGATTTGTGCTGATCAGGCCGAAACGCGGCAAAGAGCTGAATACATATTACAGATAGTAATATCTGGTAAAAAATTGGTTTAAGGTTCATAGATAAGGCTTATATCGGGTTATAAATCAAATATAAAGAGATTATTATAACGCTCACAGCCTCTTAGGATATATAATACATGAATATTTTACTACTCACTCTCCATCACCTTCATCAATTCCTCAATAAATAAAATAGCCGCACGTTTACGGTAAACTCCTTTTTGCCACAGGATATATGATTGCCGTTTGATATCTTTTGATTCGATGGGAATGGCGGCCACTTTATTCCAGCCGATGATGGCTTTTTCATTCAGGATAGTTGCCCAATGGCCGCTCTCAACCAAAGCCAGCAATGAATGCACATCATTGAGCTCAATTTTTATATTGGGCACTATCTTTTTGCGGTTAAACAAATCATTAATAAAATCGCGCGAGCTGAAGCCTTTTCCCGGTAGGATGAGATCAAGTTTGGCCAGCTCTTCCGGGCTTACTTTCTTGAGTTGGGTCAGCGGATTATTTTTAGATACCACCATTACCACGCTCGAACTAAACAATTCCTGCATTTCCAGGTCTTCGTCATCACTTTCATTGTGGAAAGCGAGGATCATATCCAGCTCGGCCAGTCGTAGTTTTTTTCCAATTCTTCCGGGCTACCATAGGTAATAAAGATTTTGATGCCGGGGTATTTGGTACTGAACGGAGCCAATGCGGGCAACAATAAAGAAGTAAATGCATATGAAACGCCGATGTTAAGCTCGCCGATGGTAGCATTTTGCAATTCACTTATGGCCTGCTTGCTCCGCTGCACATCGTTAAGGATCTTGCGGGCATGAGTTAAAAATATATGACCAGCCTCAGTGATCCGTACGTGCTTGCCTATCCTGTCGAACAAAAGCATGCCCAGCTCCTCTTCAAGCTGCTTTATTTGTTGTGATAGCGTGCTTTGTGTAATGAATACCGCAGCAGCAGCCTCGGTAAAGTTCATGGTTTCGGCAGCCTTAACAAAGTATTGCAGTTGACGTAATTCCACAATCAATCGTTTTTATCTATCAATCCTATTAAAACAATCTATTTTACAAATGTATTGATATGGGCGATATTTGCAGCATAAAACAATTCAATAGTCTTGCATTAAGTACTCCCCTGAATTTGCTTTTGTTATGAATTGAACAAATGAATGTGTTTCGCTCTTTAAAGTACCGTAATTTTAAGCTGTTTTTTTACGGTCAGTCAATATCCCTCATTGGCACATGGATGCAAAAAACAGCAGTGAGCTGGCTTGTTTACCGCCTTACAGGTTCGGCACTTTTATTAGGAATTGTGAGTTTTGTGAGCCTTATTCCATCGCTAATCCTAGCACCCTATGCAGGTAGTATTGTTGACAGGCATAACCGTTACCGCATTTTAGTTATTACCCAGGTAGTATCCATGCTTCAAGCCGGTGCTTTTGCTTTCATGATCTTCTTTAAAATCTATAATATCCCAGCTATTATTGGCCTCAGCCTGTTGCAAGGTATTGTAAATGCCTTCGATGTAACCTGCCGCCAATCATTAATGGTGGATATGGTTGATGACAAGGCTGATTTGCCTAATGCCATCGCTTTAAACTCAACCATGACCAACCTGGCGCGTATTGCAGGCCCGGCAATTGCAGGTATCGTATTAAGTGCTTTTGGTGAGGATGTTTGTTTCTTCGGCAACTTTTTGAGCTATATCCCTGTGCTCACCTGTTTATTTATGATGAAGCTAAACACCATAGTGCCTGTCCGTTCGGAAAAAAGCATCTGGACAGAATTACAGGAAGGTTTCAGATACGTATCCGGCGACAGCGACCTGAGCAGTATGATCCTGATGCTTACTGCAAGCAGCCTGTTTGTGATACCATTTAATACACTAATGCCAATCTTCGCCAAAGATCTTTTTAACGGCGATGCAAAAACCTTCAGCTGGTTTGAGAGCGCAGCTGGTTTAGGCTCGGTAATTAGTGCGGTATATCTGGCTAACCTGAAGAGTAATAAAAACCTGGTAAAGATCATGTCGATAGCAAGTCTCATTTTTGGTACAAGCGTGCTGATGGTGGCCTATGCAGGCAAACTCCCTTTTGCTTTAATATTTATGGTATTTACCGGCGTTGGTATGATGGCGCAAACATCGGCCATCAACACCTATATCCAAACCCATGCTATCCCGGCTATGCGGGCAAGGGCTATCAGCTATTATGTGATGGCTTACCAGGGCATGATTCCGGTGGGAAGTTTGATGGCCGGTTGGTCAGCCAATGAGCTTGGGCCGCGCAGGGCTGTTTGTATCGAGGGAATTATTGGGGTATTGGCCACTGCATTGTTTGTATTATATAAAAGAAGACAGGCAGCAGGTGAAGCCGTTGAAGGCAAAGCAGTGTTCGTTAAGTAAATCTATTTCATCTACCTGTTTAAATAAAGAAGCCCTTTCAAGTTTTGGAAGGGCTTTGTTATTCTCTATAGAACGTCAATGACGATTTTATTTGTCTTTGAGACCTACATCTTCAAACCAATCTCCCTCAAGCGTTCATCCAGATACTCACCGGCAGTGATATCAGTATATAATTTAGGATGCTGTTCATCAATGCACGAATCAAGACTGGTCAGATCCATGTTCGATTTTGGGTGCAGGAAAAACGGCACGGAAAAACGGGAGAACTTCATCAGCTCACGCGGTGGGTTTACTACGCGATGGGTGGTTGATTTTAACTTGTTATTGGTTAAACGCTGCAGCATGTCGCCAACGTTAACTACCAGGTCTTCACCATAAGCTTTAACCGGGAACCAGGTATTATCGCGGGTTAACAGTTCAAGGCCATCGGCGCTGGCTCCTATTAACAGGGTGATCAGGTTAATATCTTCGTGGGCTCCGGCACGTACAGCATCATCGGGCACCGAATCAGGATCGGTTATAGGGAAATAATGCAGGGTGCGAAGTATTGAATTACCGTTATGAACTTTATCATCAAAATAGTTTTCGGGCAATTCGAGGTAAACGGCAATTGCGCGGAGTAAATGTTTACCAGCTGCTTCCAGTTTTTTGTAAACTTCGATGGTGGTTGGGTTAAATTCGGGCAGTTCATTAACGGTTACATTATCCGGGTACTGTGCTTTCAGTACCTCGTCATCAGTTACGGTTTGGCCAATTTGCCAAAATTCTTTCAGGTCGGGGGTTTTAAAACCTTTTGCCGTTTCCTTGCCTTTACCGGTGTACCCGCGCTGGCCTGCTAAGCCTGGGATTTCATATTGCTGTTTTACTGCATCGGGCAGGGCAAACAGCGTTTTAACCTGGTTGTAAAGCCTATCTATCAATTCTTTACTAAGACCGTGATTAGTAATGGTAACAAATCCTGTTTCGTTAAAAGCCTTGCCAATATCGTTCGAAAATTGCTTGCGTTCATCGGCACTGCCGTTTATATAGGTATTCAGGTCCAGGCGTGGAATGTTTACTGTGCTCATAGTTATCGTTTATAAAACAGGTAGCAAAATTATTTAATTTTTAAGCGAGGAATACAAGATAGTGATAAAATTTTATCCCCATAATTACGCTGACCCTGTTCTCATTAACTCTTTAAAACAATTTTTGCTTTAAACGTTTTATACTTCTGCTTGTCATACATTCAGCAACACCAATGTGACAGGCCATCTTAAACATACATTATTATGAAATTTATTAATAAAATATGCGGTATTAGCTTAATAGCATTTTTAATAATGCTTGCCGCACCAAACATGAGTAAAGCCCAGGAAGGAGGCTATGTATCCGACCAGGAGTTTTACGACGAACTTGATCCATACGGTACCTGGGTTAACGACCCGCAATACGGTAACGTTTGGATCCCGGACGCCGGTGACAATTTCAGGCCATATGCTACCCGGGGCCACTGGGTAGTAACCGACTATGGCAATACCTGGGTATCCGATTATGAATGGGGCTGGGCTCCGTTTCATTATGGCCGTTGGCGCTATGATGATTATTATGGATGGGAATGGATTCCAGGCCATGAATGGGCCCCGGCATGGGTAAGCTGGAGGCACGGCGGCGGTTATTACGGCTGGGCGCCTTTACAGCCAGGTATAAGTATCAATATCTCTTTTGGCAATAGTTACAATGTGCCCGACAATTACTGGGTTTGCGCACCACAGGCATATATTACCAGGCCGAATATCTATAATTATTATGTGCCGCAAACACGAGTAGTTAACATTATTCATCAAACAACAATTATTAACAACACTTATGTTAATAACAACCGTACTTATATAACCGGCCCAAGAGTAAATGAGATCAGGCAGGTTACTAACAACCGTAACGTGCGTGTTTACAACATTAACAACGTTAACCGGCCAAACGGCGGCGGCAGGATAGTTAATAATACAGTAAACATTTACCGTCCGGAAGTAAGAAAAGCACCCGATGCACGACCTGCAAGGGTGGTAAACGCTGCGGCTTACAGGCAGCAAAACCCTAATGATGGCATCGCCAACAGACGCGGCGGTAACGCTACTATCAACCCCAATAATGCGGCCCGTCTGCGTCAAATTGCCCGTAACGAAAGACCTGATAACAAAATAGTACAGGTTAACCATCCAGGCCCGGCAGCCCGGCCTAACCCGGAAAATGGAGCTCGCCCAAATCAGCCAAATGCAAGGCCAGGAGACAATCAAGCTCAGCGTCAGCAACAGGCTCAACAACGCCTGCAACAGCAACAAGCACAAAGGCAACAACAGCTTGATCAAAGACAAAATAATCAAACCCAACGCCAGCAGCAACAACAAGCCCAGCGTCAACAACAATTACAGCAAAGGCAGCAAGATCAACGGGTAAAAAGCGAGCAGCAGAACCGTCCGCAGTCCCAGCAGGAACAGCAAGCCCAAAGGCAACAACAAGTACAGCAAAGACAGCAGCAACAGCAAGCTCAAAGAGAGCAGCAGCTACAACAGCGCCAGCAGCAGGAACAGCAGCAGGCTCAACGTCAACAGCAGCAGCAACAACAACGTCAGCAACAAATGCAGGCCCAACGCCAGCAACAGGAACAACAGCGCCAGCAACAAATGCAGGCTCAACGTCAGCAGCAGGAACAGCAACGTCAGCAACAAATGCAGGCCCAACGTCAGCAGCAGGAACAACAGCGCCAGCAACAAATGCAGGCCCAACGTCAGCAGCAGGAACAACAGCGCCAGCAACAAATGCAGGCCCAACGTCAGCAACAGGAACAACAGCGCCAGCAACAAATGCAGGCTCAACGTCAACAACAGGAACAGCAACGCCAGCAACAAATGCAGGCTCAACGTCAGCAGCAGGAGCAGCAACGCCAGCAACAACAACAGCGTCAGCAACAGCAACAACGCCAGCAGCAGGAAAGGCGACCTGCAAACCGGTAAAATAAATTTATAACCGCTGCAATAAACAGCACGTATAAAGCATTATATACGTGCTGTTTTTATTTATAATCGCTATTATTAACAATGAAGAAATTCCTGCATATTAATTATTTTATCATCGCACTTGTTATCGTACTCAGTTCCACCGTCAGGGCACAGGAAAACGTAAGCAAGTCATCAACCCAAATCAACTTTATTGAAAACTCCTGGACCGAAGCTCTAAAACAGGCTGCCCGTCAAAACAAATATATTTTTGTTGATGCTTATGCCACTTGGTGTGGCCCCTGCAAAATGCTCAAGGCTACCACATTTAAAAACAACAAAGTAGCCGATTTTTACAACGATAATTTTGTAAATGTAGCTATCGACATGGAAAAAGGACAAGGCCCTGCCCTGGCTGCTGAATGGGGACTGCAGGCCTACCCTACCATGATTATATTTACCAGCAAAGGCAAACCCGTATCAGGAACCGTAGGCTATATCAGGGCAAATGACCTCATTAAATTTGGCAGGCAGGCATTGAACAAATAATTGAATTTTAACTATAAAAAAGACCGGCGCTATAAGCAACCGGTCTTTTTTTAACTCAATTAACAACTTTATTTAGGTGTAGATAAAAGTACCTACTAATAAAGCCAACACCTGGTCCATAGATAATGGCTCGTCAAAAGCAGCGGTAGCAACAGCTACTGAAGTAGATGTGCCTGATACACCCGGCAATGTGGTGAGATTGACCCCGCCCTGGGTAACGTTTTGTTCGCCATCGTAATTTCCGTTAACCTGCGGCACACCGGTATCGTTGCCTAAAGTAGCGGTACTGGTGATCCACGGGGAAACGCCCAGCAACTGACGGATAGCCGATGCGTGACGGGCTTCAACGGCATGAATTGATAAAGCCGCCGTCAAAATATCTTTATTGCCCAGCAAGTTAGGCGCCTGGCCTTTATAAGCACGTACACCTGTATCTTCAAAAGCCAGCGCCACCTTCAAAAACAAGTTGTAATTGCCGAACAAACCTTTAAAGGGCCCCTCACCTGTGCCGCCGCCTGCTGTAAAGTCAAACTTGGGCGAAGTAACCGGCGTACCGCCCGAAGCTGTAATAGCTGATTTCAGGAAGGCCACGTGTTGGTTTTCGTCTTCTTTTACTGCGTTAATATAAGAGGCGCCTGCAGCAGGGATCAAACCTGCTGAGGCAGCACCTGTATTATAAAATGACGACTCAAGATATTCAAGTGTTAAAGCATAATTTAAAACCTCAATCACTGTTGGAGCAGCAGCAGCCCCGTACGCCTTTTTGAGCATGGTACCCATGGCAAACGGCACAGCGGCCATAGCCACTTTTGAACCGAAGCTGGTTATATTTTTGATAGCTGCACGACGCGGATTAAGCCTGTCGTTCAGTTCGGGATCAAATTTTTCTATCTCGTCTATTATATTAAATAAATTCATGGCGATGTGGGATTAAGCTGTGTAACTATAATTGGATGCACTCACTTTAGTTTTGAGGTAGGTGTTTGCGATAGGCAATACCTCGGCAATGGTAGCTGATTTATTCAACCCGTTGCTGTCTACCTGGTCATCGGCAGCAAATGACCCTGCAACAAGCATATTGCTAATCAATGCAGCGTGCCTTGCCTCAACCGATACAATTTTACCCGCAATGGTTAAATAACCGGCATCCTGAATCAGGTAACCGGCACCATCATAAGCTTTAACACCGGTATCTTCAAATGCTTTGGCAGCACCAAGTACGGCAGCTTTTTTGGTAAAATCGATAGTGCTGAAATCGACAGTAAGTGCAGGGATTGCATTACCGCCTAAAGCAGCTTTGAAAAATTCACGGTGTAGCACCTCATGATCACGGATACTTGTGAAAAGCGCTTTTTCATCGGCGGTCATGCCCGAATATGGCGTGGTAATTACCTGGATATAAAATGCGGCTTCCAGTTGCTCAAGCGCGTAAGCGTAGTTAAGGATCGCAAGATCGCCTTTGGCACCGATATCAATGCCCCCGCCAACAATTACCTTGTGGTCTTTGTGACAAGCTGCTGTAGCTAAGAGTCCGGCTGATGCCACGCCTAACCCCGCATAGCGTAAAAATGACCTCCTGGCCATATTTGCTCCGCCTATGCTTTCCTGTTCAGATGTTTTCATAGAGTTCGATTTTTAATGCTATAATTAGTTATCTTGTAGATGGATATACGCCCGTAATAACCCGCCGGATTTCAATTTGCGATAATTAAGCTACTCTTAATTGGAGTGTTTAACTGCGGGTAAAACCTATGGCTCTATTACAGCTAAAAAGACCTCCCCAAAATTCGGAATAATAAAAAAGGCCGAAACGCTCTCGCAGTTTTTCGGCCCTACATCTACCTATGAAAACAACCCTTTGAAAAGGGTATTAATACTTATCCAAACCTGGTGCCAAATCCTAAAACCGCTTTTAAACTTCTATAAATAAGCTTTTGAAGCTAACAGATATCCCCGTGTGGAAAGCAATCCCAAAATCGGGAATTATAAGCTACTATCATTAACCATTCTTAATTAAAAAGCAATCAGATCAGAGAGAGAGATTGAAATTTCCGCTAAATAAAAAAGGCCGGACAACTCTCGCAGTTATTCCGGCCCTACATCTACCTATGAAAAACAACCCTTTGAGAAGGGTATTAAACTATATTCAAACCTGATGCCAATGTTTAAAAATGGCTTTAAATGCCTAATTGGCAGCTTTTTAAAACACAAACACTTCTCAATGTGTAGAAATGACACCCAAAACCGGGAATTAATTTCCCATTGGTTAATTTCGGCAGGCTACATTTTAATCATCAGGCAACATAACGCCGTAATAAAAAAGGCCGGACAACTCTCGCAGTTGATCCGGCCCTACATCTACCTATGAAAAACAACCCTTTTTAGTAAGGGTATTAACTTTAATTCAAACCGGGTGCCAAATACCAAAACGCCTTTCCAGTATTCTAAACGCATTTTCAAAGGCCTAATGAATATAAAGTGTGTAGATACTTTCCGGGAATAGTGGTATAATTTTCCCAAAAGTTAAAACTTGACCGGCTAAACTACCTTGCCAGTCATCACATGCCTAGATGACATATCCAGTTATATAAACCTGCTTTGGAGAGGAAACCGGCATTAAACATTTGATAATAAAAAAGGTCGAAATACTCTCGCAGTATTTCGACCCTACATCTACCTATGAAAAACAACCCTTTGAGAAGGGTAATAACATTTATTCAAACGAAATGCCAATTAATAAACATGCATCTATATGCCTTAAAAACAGGTTTTTAATATTACTTAAATATTAAACTGTAGATTTTTTCCCCAAACGAGGGTGCTATTTCCACACCCAGGGGAAACGATTAAAAAGTCAAACAATTTTTAACATAAATGCTTAATCAGGAAACCATCCCATATAAACTTTGTTAAACCGATTATGGACTATAATGTATATTTACTGGCAACCGATCCTCAAAACCCCTGCAGGGATGTGATCCACTCCAGGGATACACGCCTCAAGGTAAAAGTTTACTGCCTTGATGAAGAACAATTTAGTCCGGATGACAACGAAATTCAGCTTTACGGCTACGCCGACCAGAAGCTTTACGCTTTTGAAACGGTTAGCGTAGCTGCCGAAGACGCGCTGGATTTGGTAGGCGCCATACAATGGTATGCCCACTACATCGAATTTCCGGAAATGGAAATTCTTCCGGAAGACCCCCGCCCGCGTGCCCAGTACAGGGATGTGAAGTAAATTATTAAAACACATCTCATTAAAAATCAACACATTACAAAAAATGCAAAATATTTTTTGAAGAATAAACATCAAGCCCTATATTTGCAGTCCCAAAAGCAAGGGAGCTTAGCTCAGCTGGTTCAGAGCATCTGCCTTACAAGCAGAGGGTCACTGGTTCGAACCCAGTAGCTCCCACTAAAAGCCTGACAGCAATGTTGGGCTTTTTTATACTTGCAATCTTCGCTAAATACTTCACAAAAGTATTTGCATTATATGGCAAAGTGATTTAACTTCGCCGCTCGGTTTTACCAAAACGATGGTAAAATTAAAAACAAAGGGAGCTTAGCTCAGCTGGTTCAGAGCATCTGCCTTACAAGCAGAGGGTCACTGGTTCGAACCCAGTAGTTCCCACAATAAAAAAGCCCTGCAAATCGCAGGGCTTTTTTATTTAAAATCAGCCTTTAAAGTCTTTCAAACTCATTATTATCGCAATACGCTTTGAGTTAATCCCCCTTGAAACTACCCACAAAAGCTTTAACCGCATCAGCAGTGGTTTGAAAGAACGTCGGCCCTGCAAGCAGCGTTATTTGAGTAACAGGCTTAGCGGAACTAAGCGAATGATTTTTCAAAAAAGCCTCCGTTTCATAGGCGCTTATAGCGCCTTTAATAACGTTTACAGCAACAACGCCTGTAGGCGAATCAATACCAGCATCCTTTAAATCACTGGCATGCGAGTAACTGCTTACCCCCAACCTTAAAGCTTCGCGCATTTCCACACGGCCAACGCTGATCATTAGTTCGGGATTAAAGGACTTTCGGTCGCCAAGCCCTATGATCAGCAACTTTCCGGCAGGCAAGCTGCCAACCGACGGTGTAATGAGCATTGTTTCCAGGGCCCTGCCTTCAAACCGGCCGCTTTTACGCAATTCGGTGAGTATCCCTTTTAAGGCCTCATCTACATGTACAAGGCCGTTAAGATTACGTGGCAATGCGGGCGGCGAATTAAAAATATCGCCTTCTGTGTATTCAAAAACACAAATTACCTGAAGTGGTGTTTGCTGATTGGAGGGTGATTGAACGGCAGTTGATATTGTTATACCGTCTATTTGGCCAATTGTTACCGATGTACCGGGAGCGGGTAAAGTTGACGCTTGTGTTTGTGCCCAACCTTTTGTAAAACTTACTAAGCTGATGATTGCCATTGCAAACATCAGCTTTAACGAGCCTGTATGCGATTTTATAGCTACTTTCTTGATTATTGTAATATTGTGTTCCATGGATGGCGATGTTTAAATTGATATTATTTATCTCTCTTACTAATACATCAAAAATGGAGGAAATTGAAAAACAAAAAGATGACGTAGATTAAGAAATAAAAAATCATCTTAAAAGCTAAATAAATCTAAACGCGATTCCACCATATCACATATGAGGCACAACCAAAATGTTAAGCATTTTTTGTTCTTTTGCTTTAGCCTATGCAAACGTTAAAACAGTTAAAAAACGGAGAATTAAAAGGAGCAGTATCGCTTAAACTATCAGAAAATCTTTCCCACTTTCCTGTTGAAATTTTTGAACTGGCAGATACACTGGAATATCTTGATCTTTCATTCAATAAACTGAACGCATTACCGTCAGATTTTGGCCGGCTCAAAAAACTGAAGATCTTTTTCTGCTCAGAAAACCAATTCACTATTTTGCCGGAAGTATTGTCCGATTGTCCGTTGTTGGATATTGTTGGCTTTAAATCAAACCAGATAAAAACCGTACCGCCGGCATCGCTTAATCCTAATCTTCGCTGGCTCATCCTCACCAACAACAAGGTTACCGAATTACCTGCCGAAACAGGCAATTGCAGCAGGATGCAGAAACTAATGCTTGCAGGTAACAGACTAACAAAACTGCCGGCTACACTTGCTGGCTGCCGTAACCTGGAGTTACTCCGGATTTCCGCCAATCAACTAAGTGAATTTCCCGGATGGCTCTTATCTATGCCCAAACTATCATGGCTGGCTTTTTCGGGTAATCCTTTCAGCTATAAACCAACTGTACATTCACTTACAGCAATTGATAGCAGCGAATTGGAAATTAACCAATTGCTCGGCGAAGGCGCATCCGGTGTTATCTCCAAAGCTACCTGGAGGCATGCCGGTGAAACCACTGAAGTTGCGGTTAAAATATTCAAAGGAGCAATTACCAGCGATGGCCTGCCCGAAGATGAGATGAACGCCTGTATTACCGCAGGCAACCATGACGGATTGGTAGAATTAATAGGCCAAATCGCCAATCATCCTGGAAATAAAAAAGGCCTGGTGATGAAACTCATACCAGGGAGTTTTTACAATCTCGGCCAGCCTCCCAGCCTTGTTAGCTGCACGCGTGATGTTTTTAAGCCTGACCAGACTCTGACACCCGAACAGGTACTAAAAATTGCAGGCACCATTGCATCCGTAGCGGAGCATCTGCACTACAAGGGGATTATGCACAGCGACCTGTATGCACACAATATTTTGATTGATGATGAAGCCAACACACTGTTCAGCGATTTCGGGGCAGCCTGCTTTTATGATAAAGCCAATACAACAATAGCCAACAAACTTGAACGGCTTGAAGTAAGGGCTTTTGGCTATTTATTAGACGACCTGGCAAGGCTATGCAATGATACAGAACATCCTGATCTTAAAAAGTTATTAGTTTTGAAAGAAAGCTGCCTTAGCGAACAATTAACAAACAGACCCACATTTCAATATTTAAACGCAAAATTTTCCGGATTAAAATAGCCGGTCAAACCTGCTGTATTCATCCGAAACGCTACAGCGAATTTCATTTCCCTGACAACCTGTTTTATTTTGGGAAAACGAGTTACCTGCCCGCAATATTTTTAATTTTTTAGAAAAATTTAAACAAAAAACGATAGTTTTTGATAATCCGTCGATTCATTTAATCTATTCGTCGGTTTTTTTTGATTTTAATAATTCTTATAGTAGATTTGTAACTATTTCAATACAAGGTTACCACCTTGATTTGTGATAAGGTTTAGGTTTAAAGCCTCCAAGCAGCGAGTGCAAGGAGGCTTTTATTTTTTACCCTTATCCATAACGCATCAACTAAAATTTTAGTATATAAAAAAGTCCTGAGTCGAAAGTATTTAGCACCGATGTTGGTGTTGTCAAAAACATCTTTGTCCATTTGTCTTTTTAATGGAGAACTACGCCACAAGCATAGCGTAAAGACGTTGGTAACAATACCAACATCGGCAAGAGCCAACCAACCGTGAGATCAGCGATTTATGATTAAAATACCGCGGCGGTTCCGGTTGAGCAATGCTGCACTGCCTATCCAACTTTGAACTTAAGACTTACGACCAACAACTCAGTACCTAAGGCTTACTTATTTTCCTTCACCACGTCAATAAGCCAGGTCACCAGGCCGATAAAGCCGGCAATAAATAAACCAGCTCCCGCACCGCGCGCATAATCATCCCATTTTTCGTTGGGGCCGCTGGGAATGGCCATCCCTGCCGAAAACAGGATTATCCCGATTAATAAAAGATAAACAGAGCGTTTTGCTTTATTTTTCATCGGCGTAAATTAAAAAAATCATTTTTAAATTCTGTATTTTTGCAACCTCTTAAAAACGAGGTGAAATTATAGATGTACAAGGAATATAAGCAGTTAAACTTATCGCAAACCGGCAAAGAGATACTGGACTTCTGGAAACAGAAAAACATTTTCGAAAAAAGCATTACCAGCCGTCCGGCGGGTAGCCCTTATACTTTTTATGAAGGGCCACCGAGCGCTAATGGTATGCCCGGGATTCACCACGTAATGTCGCGCTCAATTAAAGATATTTTTTGCCGCTACAAAACCCTTAAAGGCTACCAGGTAAAACGTAAAGGCGGCTGGGATACCCACGGTTTGCCTATTGAGCTTGCCGTTGAAAAGGCCCTGGGCATCACTAAAGATGATATCGGCAAAAAAATAAGCGTAAAAGATTATAACGATGCCTGCCGTAAGGAGGTAATGCGCTATACCGACGTTTGGAACGACCTGACCGAGAAAATGGGTTACTGGGTCGACCTAAACGATCCGTACATCACTTACAAAAACGAATACATTGAAAGCCTTTGGTGGATTCTTAAACAGCTGCACAATAAAGATCTGCTGTATAAAGGTTACACCGTACAGCCATACTCTCCAAAATCAGGTACCGGCCTTAGCTCACACGAGCTTAACCAGCCGGGCACCTACAAAATGGTGAAGGATACCACCATCACCGCCCAGTTTAAAGTTAAACGCGATAATGATTCGGAGTTTTTGTTTAACGGCATAGATACCGAGGTATTTATTCTGGCCTGGACAACCACCCCATGGACTTTACCATCAAACTGCGCCCTCGCAGTTGGCGAAGCCATTACCTACGTTAAGATCAGTACCTTTAACCCTTACACTTACCTGCCGGTTTGTGTAGTTTTGGCTAAAGACCTGATTAAGAAATACTTTAAAGCTGAAGGCGAGAACGCTTCGTTCGCTGATTACAAAGGTGGTAATAAGATCATCCCATGGAAAATTGAGGCAGAAGTAAAAGGCAGTCAACTGGTGGGCATCCACTACGAGCAGTTGATGCCTTATGTAACCAACGAGGATCTGGAGAAAAATGCGTTCCGCGTTATTCCTGCCGACTTTGTTACTACCGAAGATGGTACTGGTATAGTACATACCGCATCTGTTTTTGGTGCGGATGACTTCAGGGCATGTAAGGAAAACAATGTTCCATCAGTAATGGTGAAAGACGAAACCGGCAAAGATGTTCCGTTGGTGAACAAACAAGGCCGTTTTGTTGATGAAGTTACCGATTACGCCGGCCGTTACGTTAAGGAAGAATATTATACCGACGCCGAGCGTGCCGAAGAAGGTTTTAAACCGACCGACGTACTCATCTCTATCAAATTAAAAACCGAGAACCGCGCGTTCGACGTTAAGAAATACGAACACAGCTACCCGCACTCATGGCGCAGCGACGAGGCCGATACTATATTATCCGCTCGATAGCTGGTTTATCCGCACCACAGCGGTGAAGGATAAAATGGTGGAGCTGAACAAAACCATCAACTGGAAACCGGAATCAACCGGTACAGGCCGTTTTGGTAACTGGCTGGAAAATTTAGTGGACTGGAACCTATCGCGTTCACGCTACTGGGGCACCCCGCTGCCTATCTGGCGCGAAGAAAACGGTACAGAAGAGATCTGCATTGGTTCAATTGCCGAGTTAAATGCAGAGATCGCGAAATCGATCAAAGCAGGTTTCATGCCCGAAGGTTTTGTGCTGGAAGACATGCACCGCCCTTATGTTGATGATGTTGTTTTAGTATCATCAACCGGCAATAAAATGCTGCGCGAGCCCGACCTGATTGACGTTTGGTTTGATTCGGGCGCTATGCCTTACGCACAATGGCATTTCCCATTTGAAGGCCAGGAGGAATTTAAGAATGCTTACCCGGCAGATTTCATTGCCGAGGGCGTTGACCAAACCCGCGGCTGGTTCTTCACCTTGCATGCCATAGCGGTAATGCTAAGCGAAGCAAGTGATGAGGTGAAAGCCATCAATGAGCAGGTAGGTAATAAAGGCATCGCCTTTAAAAACGTGGTATCCAATGGTTTGGTGCTGGATAAAAACGGCAACAAAATGTCTAAACGATTAGGCAATGCCGCTGATCCGTTCGAAACCATCGAAAAATATGGCGCTGATGCCGCCCGCTGGTATATGATCAGCAATGCATCGCCTTGGGATAACCTTAAATTTAATGAAGAGGGGATAGATGAAGTTAGGCGTAAGTTTTTTGGCACGCTGTACAATACCTACTCGTTCTTTACATTATATGCCAATATTGATAAGTTCACATACAGTGAACCAGAGATAGAGAACCGCAAACGCCCGGAGATAGACCGTTGGATCATATCCCTGTTAAACACTTTAAGCAAAGAAGTTGACGGTTATTATGCCGATTTTGAGCCAACCAAGGCGGCCCGTGCTATCCAGGAATTTGTTGACGTGCATTTCAGTAACTGGTTTATCCGTTTAAGCCGCCGCCGTTTCTGGAAATCTGATAACACAGAAGATAAACTTTCGGCTTATCAAACTTTATATACCTGTTTAATTTCTATCAGCAAACTGATGTCTCCAATTGCACCATTCTTTGCCGATAGGTTATATTGTGACCTGAACGCTGTTACCCGCAAGGAAGAGTTTGAATCGGTACACCTTGCTTACTTCCCCGAGTACAACAGCGCACTGGTTGATGCCGAACTGGAAGAGCGTATGCAACTTGCACAGGATGTTTCGTCGTTAGCGCTTTCGTTACGTAAAAAGGTGAATATCAACGTGCGCCAGCCATTGAGCAAAATTTTATTGCCAATACTGGATAAAAGCTTTAAATTACACGTTGAGGAGGTTAAAGACCTGATTTTGTCTGAAACCAACATTAAGGATATCGAGTATATTACCGATACCGCAGGTTTCATTAAAAAGAAAATAAAGCCAAACTTCAAGGCCTTAGGCCAAAAAGTTGGTAAGGATATGAAAGTTGTAGCCGAAGCCATCACAAATTTCTCCCAGGATGATATAGCCGCTTTAGAAGCCAATGGCAACATCCCGGTTCTTGATGGCAAATACGAAGTATTGGCTACCGATGTAGAGATTATAGCCGAAGATGTACCCGGATGGCAGGTAGCAAATCTGGGAAAACTAACCGTGGCTTTAGATGTTACCATAACCAATGAATTAAAACAGGAAGGTATCTCGCGCGAGTTTATCAACCGTGTGCAGAATATACGTAAGACCAAAGGATTTGAAGTAACTGACAGGATAAACGTGCAGGTAAGCAGCACCCCGGCGATCAGAGAGGCCGTGGAAAACAATCTATCCTACATTTGCGCCGAAATTTTGGCCGACAGCATTACGTTTGTGGATAACCTTACCGGGGGCGAGCCTGTTACAATTGACGAACAAGAAATATTGATTGCTATTAGTAAAGTATAATGAAACAAGAACAAGAAAAAACCAGATATTCTGAAGCTGACCTGCAGGAATTTAAAGGGATTATCCTGGATAAAATGCGCATAGCCCGCGAGGAATTAAACTCATTGGCTACCTCATTGAGTTCGCCTAATGCCAACGGCACCGATGATACTGCCGGTACTTACAAAACATTAGAAGATGGTTCGGCCACGCTTGAAAAAGAGCAGATAAACCAATTGGCCGCCCGTCAAAAAAGTTTATTGAGCAGCTTGAAGCTGCCCTTGTACGTATTGAAAATAAAACTTATGGTGTTTGCCGCGAAACAGGCAAGCTGATCCCGAAAGAGCGTTTACGTGCTGTTCCGCACACAACCCTCTCTATGGAAGCTAAATTAAAGCAATAAATGAAGGCTGCTTATACCAAACCTTTTTTAACTGCTGCCTTCATCATCCTTGCCGACCAGATCATCAAGACCTGGGTACGTGCACACATGCAGCTCCAGGACGAAATTCGCTTCCTGGGAAGCAGGGGAATGCTGCACTACACCGAAAATAACGGTATGGCATTTGGTATGGAATGGGGCGGCGATGCGGGCAAACTGGCGTTAACGTTGTTTCGCATAGTTGCGGTTTGCGGTATAATTTACACCCTTATTTATTTAATTAAACACAAATACCACCGCGGGCTCATCATGAACGTAGCGCTCATTTTAGCCGGCGCCATGGGCAATATTATCGATTCAACCTTTTATGGTATAATGTATAAATATGCGCCCTTATTTCATGGCCGCGTGGTTGATATGTTTTACTTCCCGCTATTGCGTGGCACCTATCCGTCTTGGTTCCCATTTTGGGCAGGCGAGTCATTCGAGTTTTTCAGGCCGGTTTTTAACCTGGCCGATGCCTCTATCTGTGTAGGCGTAATTATGATCCTCTTATACCAGAAACGCTATTTTAAACACGAAAAACCAGAAGTAGCCAGCCCCAACAGCGAAATGGTTGAAGAATAGAATTATTAAATACTTAATATATCAAAAGCCGCGATGAGCGGCTTTTTTCGGCTCATCGCCTGTCGCCCAGGGTTAGTCGAAGGGTTACGAAGGCCCGTCCACTATGCTTCGAGAACCTAAGCATAACATCCTTTTTCTTTACGTGCCGGCCTGTCACCCTGGGCTTGTCGAAGGGTCGCGCGCAGAGGCCTGCCCACCATGCTTCGAGAACCTACCCATGACAAGATAAAAAATATGGTTTTTCGCAGCAGATCAGCTTCGGGTGAAAACGAGCAGAACGATGCTGGGCGGTGCGGCTGCAGGGCATAGCAAGTTTTTGCAGAAGTGGTGGGTATATGTGTGCGAATCGGGGCAAAATAATTACAGCCGTGGTTCTGTTCGTTTTGCAGGGTGAAGGCCGTGCCGATGGCTATGGGGCCAGTTTGTGCGCAAAGAAGCCTCTCTGCTGTAAGCCTTTTTGGTTACTTTTGTGGCGACAAAAGTAACTGGCCCCGCGCGGCCAGGAGCGCGACGATGTAAGTCAAATACTAATGAAGCCCGTTACCAGCCTGTCGGGGATTGCTTCATTCCTTACAGCAATGACTTGACGCAGATGTCATTTTACCTTCAGAGGCCACCGGATTTAAATCACTCAGCATGACATCCTCTTTTTAGTTTCCTCAAAAATCCACGTAAACCAACCTGCAAACCTGCTTACTACTCCTGTTGGCATCGGTAACAATCAATGCCCCCTTCTTAAACAGGGCTATACCTTCCCAGTTATTTTTAACACCATCAAATGAACGTATATATTTCCACTGCTTACTTTTACGGGTATTCAACATTACTATTGCAGCGTAAGGGTTGTTATGGAGGTAGTTAGGATCGGTTCTTAATTTACTGCCAATCTCCGGGACTGCTTTGCTAATATTAGCCTCTGACTTTTTCACCCAATCGTTATTTAGATAAGCATCGTAATCACCGTTCCAGAAATAATTTACACCGTAGATCTTCCCGTCACCGGCTGCTGCTATGTCCGTAATCCTGAAATACAGGAATGGTGTTGTAATTTGCTGAGGCATCTTACTAAACGAAGTATCTATCAAGTAGCCGCAGCCACCTTTAGACATTGCATTAAACTCATAATAAGCCAGCAACTTGTTTTCTTTAGGGAGATAGGTAACACTTTCAAACCCGGCATTGCTGATGGGTGGATATCTTCGCAGGGAAATAAAATGCTCCGGGTCAATTATCACTTCTCCTTTAAAGGTATCTAATTTGCCCTTCAGCACAAAACAGTATGGGTATTTATCGTCCGTTTCGATAGAAAGGAAAACCGTATTATTAGCGATGCTGATAGCTTCAAAGCCTTCATAGTTTGCTTTTACAGAATCGGGGAGCAAGTTCAAATTTTTTACGCTGATGGTTTTAAAGGCTGATAATGCTGTGTCCTGTCCATCTATAACCCTGTTGATGCTATCTGCAAGGATGCTATACAGGTTAAATGTACCATCCAATTTTGTTTCTTTATGATCGCCATATTGCGGTTCGAGGTAAAGGCGACCGCCATAAATAGTCATACCCGAAAATTCTTCGTTTACACCGTTGATGGCTTTTGGCAGAGGGATGTTTTTATACATATTTTGCGCCCTCGCAGCCATTGCCGAAACGACGGTTATCACCAGCATAAAAAACAATCTTCTCTTTTTCATATCGCCCGGATAATGTTGATTAAAAATAGATAATAAAGTCCGGAAAACTTTAACCTATGCCAATTCAATAAAACCCGTTTTAACACGTTATATATTACCGCAAGCGGCTAAATAGTGTATATTGGGACTTAACATAGCCGGATTTAACAATTATCACCAAACATTGTGAGTGTTAAACAGATATATCCGCCGCGATATATAACGATTTAACACTTTTTAACATTTAAGCATGGATTTTAGTTGGCGAAAAATTGAGCGGGTGTTTAAGTTTGCCTACCGAAACAAAAAAATTAATGGAAGAACAAAATAGTTACACAGGAAATGTTTCATCAGCAGCTCCGGCAGCTCCAACATCGTATTCAACCGATATCAGGGCACTGAATGAAATGATACAAAGGGAAAGCGCGTTTATCGACCTGCTGCTTATGGAGATGGATAAAGTGATCGTTGGTCAGCGTTATATGGTTGAGCGTTTGCTGATCGGTTTACTGGCTAATGGGCACATTTTATTGGAAGGTGTACCGGGACTGGCTAAAACGCTGGCCATCAATACCCTGTCAAGAGCCATTCATGCCGATTTTAGCCGGATCCAGTTTACCCCGGATTTGCTCCCTGCCGACGTATTGGGTACCATGATTTACAACCAAAAGAAAGAAGAGTTCATTGTGCGTAAAGGCCCTATCTTCTCCAACTTTGTTTTGGCCGATGAGATTAACCGTGCGCCTGCCAAAGTGCAAAGCGCGCTGCTTGAGGCCATGCAGGAACGCCAGGTAACTATTGGCGATACCACCTATAAACTGCCCGATCCGTTCCTGGTACTGGCAACCCAAAACCCTATTGAGCAGGAAGGAACCTATCCCCTGCCCGAAGCTCAGGTTGACCGTTTTATGTTAAAAGTGGTGATCAAATATCCTAACAAAGAGGATGAGAAAAAGATCATGCGCGCCAATATCTCGCCGTCAGGCATGAATAAGCCAAACGCTATCATCAAGCCAGATGAGATCATCAAAGCCCGCAAAATTGTGCGCGAGGTTTATATGGACGAAAAGATAGAGCAATACATCATCGACATTGTTTTTGCAACCCGTTTCCCCGATCAGTTTAAGCTTGCCAAATACAAAACGCTGATCACCTTTGGTGCATCGCCAAGGGCAAGCATCAGTTTGGCACTGGCAGCAAAAGCATACGCCTTTATTAAACGCCGCGGTTATGTGATCCCTGAAGATGTACGTGCAGTTTGTCATGATGTATTAAGGCATCGTGTTGGCTTAAGCTATGAGGCCGAGGCCGAAAACATCACCAGTGAGGATATCATTACCGGCATCCTAAACGTGGTTGAGGTACCGTAAACCTTACCCCTGCCCTCTCCAAAGGAGAGGGAGATAAAAAGATAAAATTGTTAATTAAAAGGCTTTTAAAGTCCTCCCCTCGGGGGGATTTAGGAGGGTATATGGCTAAAGACACCAAGGATCTGCTAAAAAAGGTAAGGAAGATAGAGATCAAAACCCGTGGCTTAAGTAACCACTTATTTTCGGGCGAGTATCACTCGGCTTTCAAGGGGCGTGGTATGGCCTTTAGCGAGGTGCGCGAATACCAGATCGGCGACGAAATCCGTACCATCGACTGGAACGTTACCGCCCGTTTTAACCATCCGTATGTAAAAGTGTTTGATGAGGAGCGCGAGCTTACCGTTATGGTGCTGATGGATGTGAGTGGTTCTGAAAACTTCGGCACGCAAAATCAGCAAAAGCAGGATCTGGCAACCGAGCTTTGCGCGGTACTGGCATTTTCGGCCATACAGAATAATGACAAGGTGGGCGTAATCTTTTTCAGCGATAAGATCGAGAAGTTTATTCCGCCCAAAAAAGGCCGCAGCCATATCCTGATGATCATCCGCGAGCTGATTGCTTTTCAGCCCGAAAACAAAGGCACTAACGTGGCCGAAGCGTTGAAATACTTCACAAGCGTTATCAAAAAGAAATGCACGGCCTTTGTGATCTCTGACTTTATTACGCCCGAATTTGAAAACGAGCTTAAGATCGCTAATAAAAAGCACGATATCATCGCTTTAAAACTCTACGACAAACACGAGGAAGAGTTCCCGAACCTGGGACTGATCCCGGTTAAGGACGAAGAAAGCGGCCATATCATGTGGGTAAACACCGGCGACAAAGCTGTTCGCGACGCTTTTAAATGGGATGCAGTGAAACGCAACGCCGCCCTGCAGGATGCTTTTCGTCGCTCGGGGGTTGATTATACTACCATTGGCACACATGAATCATACGTTAAACCATTAATGACATTATTTAAAAAGCGGGAAGGCCGGCGGTAAAATATATGAACAGGTACATGAAATACACCCTGGCTATGTTGGTATTGCTTGCAGGCTTTTACCAAACAGGCAGGGCGCAAAACTTTGGGGCTAAAGCTACACTGGATAAAAAATCGATCCTGATAGGCGAACAAACACAGCTCAACTTAAGTATTCGTTTTCACGCTAAGGACAGTATAGGATTTCCTAAACTGGCCGACAGCATCGGCAAGATCCGGATTGTAAACTTTAAGGCAGATACTGCTTTTGACAAGGGCGATCAATCCATCGAAACCATCAACAGGCATTATACCATTACCGCATTCGACAGCGGTACTTATATCATCCCGTCATCCGTGTTTAAATCGCCGGTAGGCGATTTAAACACGGACACATTGAATCTTGATGTCAGAACAGTTGCCGTTGATACAACTAAAGCTTTCTATGACATTAAACAGCCGCTGGCTGTTAAATACACTTTTTGGGACTGGCTGCGTGATAACTGGAAGCTGGTTACAGGTATATTGCTTGGCTTGATCGTTATTGGCGCCGTGGTTTATTATCTGTTAAAACGGCCTAAAAAAGAAGTGATCGTTGAAGAAGTTAAGCCCGATATCCCGTTGCATATCCAGGCCCTTCAAAAACTCGAAGAAATCAAAAACAAGCAGCTTTGGCAGCATGACCAGGTTAAACAATATTATATTGAACTGAGCGACGTGGTGCGCGAGTACCTTGAAAAACGGTACAACATCCAAGCCCTGGAGCAAACATCCGAAGAGATCTTTGCCAGCTTAAGGCACATGGACATAGCCAGCGAAGACAGAAACCTGTTAAGGCAATTACTCATACTTGCCGATATGGTAAAGTTTGCCAAAGAGAAACCCGCGGCCAATGAAAATGAAAAGAGCATGGAAAACGCCGTTACTTTTATTAAAGATACGCAACCCCGTGCCAGGCCAACCGATGTAAATGTGAAGGGAGATGAGGCAAAATGATTTGGTTTAAAGGAATAGAATTTGCTCATCCGGGCTTTTTCTGGCTGTTCATCAGCATTCCGCTTATGGTGGGCTGGTACATCTGGAAACAAAAGCAACTGCAGGGTAACCTGGCCATGCCTACCATCAGGGGTTTTGCCATGATCACCAAAAGCATGCTGCCGCGTTTCAGGCATTTGGGCATCATATTACGCTCATTTGCAATGGCTGCGCTTATCATAGCACTGGCAAGGCCTCAGTCGTCATTAAGCTGGCAGGATACTACTACTGAGGGCATCGATATCGTTATTGCATCAGATATCTCGGGCAGTATGCTCGCCGAAGATTTTAAGCCCAACAGGCTTGAGGCCGGCAAAAACATCGCTATTGATTTTATCCAGAACCGCCCTAACGACAGGATAGGCCTGGTAGTTTTTAGTGGTGAGAGTTTCACGCAATGTCCGCTCACCATCGATCACTCGGTACTGGTAAACCTTTATGCCGATATCAAAAACGGGATGATTGAAGATGGTACCGCCATCGGGATGGGCTTGGCTACGGCTGTAAACCGTTTAAAAGATAGCGAAGCCAAAAGTAAAGTAGTGATCCTGCTTACCGATGGTTCAAACAACTCGGGCTCTATCCCTCCGGTTACCGCTGCCGAAATTGCCAAACAGTTTGGTGTAAGGGTTTATACAGTTGGTATAGGTACCAACGGCTATGCCCCCTATCCTGTTCAAACCCCAATGGGTGTACAATACCAGCGCATGAAGGTTGATATTGACGAAGGTACACTGAACAAAATTGCTACCATTACCGGCGGCAAATACTTCAGGGCTACCAACAACAGCGCATTGAAGGATATTTACGAACAGATTGACAAACTGGAAAAAGCCAAGATTGACGTTACCCAGTACCGCAAAAAAACTGAGCGCTTTTTGCCGTTCGCAATTATCGCGCTGGCGCTTTTATCGTTGGAATTTTTAACAAGACACACCCTGCTTAAGGGAGCTATAACATAACAGCATGCTACGTTTTGCAAATACAGAATTTTTATGGGGATTGCTTGCTATTCCGCTGCTGCTCTTTATTTTTTTGAGGGTAAACTGGTGGAAACGTAAAGCAATTGCCTCGTTGGGAAACAAGGAGGTGGTGATGCAGCTGATGCCGCAGGTATCCTTTTCCCGCCCCTGGATCAAGTTCATCTTTTTTATTTTAGCCTATGCGCTTGTTGTTATCGGCATAGCCGATCCGCAACTGGGTTCCAAAACCGAAGAGGTAAAGCGCAAAGGCGCCGATTTGATGATACTACTTGACGTATCTAACAGTATGCTGGCGCAAGACCTTGCTCCTAACCGTTTGGAAAACGCCAAACGTGCGTTATCCCAATTGATTGATAAACTGCATGACGACCGTATCGGCATCGTTGTATTTGCAGGCCAGGCTTATGTACAGCTTCCGGTAACTACGGATTATGCGGCAGCTAAACTGTTCCTCAATACCATTAATACCGAAATGGTACCAACACAGGGCACAGCTATTGGCGCTGCAATTAATTTAGGCATGCAGTCGTTTGATTTTAAGAACGGAACCGGCAAGTCCATTATTATTATTACCGACGGTGAGAACCATGAGGACGATGCCGTATCGGCAGCCAAAGCCGCTTTAGCAAGAAATGTTACGGTAAATGTGGTTGGAGTAGGTTCGGAAGAAGGTGCACCAATCCCCATTTATCAAAACGGCAAACAAACTGGTTTCCATAATGACAGCACCGGCCACCCCGTAGTAAGCAAGCTTAATGAGCAAATGGGCAAGGAAATTGCCGAAGCAGGAAACGGTGTTTATGTACGTGCCAACAATGCCAACAGTGGCCTCAACATTGTAATGGACCAAATAGCTAAGGTGCAGCGCAAAATGACGGATACCAAACAGTTTAAGGACTTTGAAGACAGGTTCCAGTTTTTCCTGGCCATTGCCTTTGTATTGTTATTGGCCGAGTTCTTTATTTCCATCCGTAAAAACATGCGCCTAAGCAAGATCAAATTATTTGAAGTAAAAAACACATGAAGCAATATATCATAGCCATTTTATTAGTGCTGCAGGCTTCATTTCTTTTTGCCCAGCAGGAAAAAAATACCTGAAGCAGGGTAACGAGCTTTATCAGCAAAAAAGTTTAAAGAAGCTGAAGCGGCTTACCGCCAGGCCATGAGCAAAAAGGAAAAAACCCTGGAGGGTAATTTTAACCTTGGCGACGCCATGTTTAAGCAAAAGAAATATGATGATGCAGCGGCGCAGTTCAATAAACTGGCAACGGCATCCATTGATAAAAATGTAAAAGCAGGTGCCTATCACAACATCGGCAATTCATTTTTGACCGAAAAGAAATACCAGGAAAGTATCGACGCTTATAAAAAGGCCCTCATTAATAACCCTAAAGATGAGGAAACCCGGTATAACCTTGCCTATGCTCAAAAAATGCTGAAAAACCAGCAGGATAAGAATAAAGGCGGCGGGGGCAACAAGAATAATAAGGACAAGGACAAAAACAAGGATGAGAATAAAGATAACAAAGACAATAAGGACAAGGATAAAGACAAAAAAGACCAGGATAAAAATAAGCAGGACCAGGACAAGAAAGATCAGGATAAACAAAACCAGGATCAGAAAGATCAGCAGGGACAACAGCCTAACCAGTTGTCAAAAGATGACGCCCAGCGTATGCTTGATGCCCTTAACAATGATGAAAAGCAAACCCAGGATAAGCTTAAGAATAAAAAATTAAAAGGTGCTAAGGTGCCTATTTCAAAAGATTGGTAAATCCTGTTGTTTTGTAGATACTAATGAAAATTAAACTTTCCATATTAACGTTGCTGCTGTGTTGCTCAAGCCTGATTTTTGCGCAGGTAAAGTTCACGGCATCGGTAAATAAAACCACCATAGGCACAGGCGAAGTACTTGAAGTAACCTTTTCCATCAATGCCAATGGCGATCGTTTCGCGCCACCGGCTTTTGGCGGCTTCCAGGTAGTGGGCGGACCCAATGTATCCAACAGTATGTCCATGATCAATGGGGTTACTTCATCAAGCATTGCTTACGGATATGACCTGGTGCCTACCCGCGAAGGCGAATTTACTATTGGCCCGGCTACAATTATATCGGGTGGACGGTCTTACAGTACATTCCCGATAAAAATTAAGGTAGTAAAAGGCCAGGGCGGGCAGGCTAACCAGCAGGCTCAGCAACAACAAAGTAACGGCCCCGATAGCCGCAACATTCAAAAAGGACGTGTAAGCGATATCTCCAAATCATTGTTTTTACGTGCTGAGGTAGATAAAACAACGGCCTACATGGGTCAACAGATCATGATGAACCTGCGCCTTTATACCCGGGTTAACATCGCCAACGGCGAACCGGAAAAAATCCCTGATCTGAACGGATTTTACAGCCAGGAGATCAAAAACAATAATCCTAACGCCCAATGGCGCACCGAAATTTTAAATGGCGTACGGTACAACGTAACCGACATTAAGCAAACCGTACTGTTCCCAGAGCATGAGGGCGATATCACCATTGAGCCTTCGGTCATGAACTTCATAGTAAGGCAGCAAGCAGCTTCATCATCAGGCGACCCATTCGATGCATTTTTTGGCGGATACGAGGATGTGAAGTACAAGGTTAAAAGCACTCCTGTTGTTATCCACGTAAAATCATTGCCGCTGGCAGGCAAACCTGCCGAGTTTACCGGCGCTGTGGGTAAATTTAATATTGAAGCTTCGCTCGATAAAAAAGATGTAAAGGCTAATGATGCCATTAATTACACCATAAAGGTAAGCGGTGCTGGAAACCTGAAATTATTAAAACCGATAAGCCCAACTTTCCCGGCTGACTTTGAGAAGTATGAGCCCAAGATCACCGATACTATTACCATAAATGCCAGCGGGGCTTCGGGCAGCAGAAAATACACCTATCTGCTGATCCCAAGGCACCAGGGTGACTTTACCATCGATCCGGTTAAATTCGCATACTTTAACCCAGCTACCGGCAGATATGTTACTTTAACTACCCAGGCATTCCATATCAAAGTAGCTAAAGGCTCCGGTGATGGCAGTAACGTTACCGCCTTTTCAAACGCGGGCAAACAGGATGTTAAGGTGCTGAGCAATGATATCCGTTACATAAAAACCGGCAGCGAGCTAAATGAAGTAGGCAGCGATTTTTATGGATCGGGATTGTATTATTTCCTGCTGATCCTGGGTCCGGTAGGTTTTGTTGGCGCTTTGGTTTACGGTAAATGGCGCGATAAAAACAACGCAGATGTGGTTGGTTTAAAAAGTCGTAAAGCAGGTAAAGTGGCAGCTAAACACCTGGCCAGTGCCAAACAGCAACTAAACGATAAAAAGGCCTTTTATGAAAACCTGTTCCGTGGTCTGTATGGTTATTTGAGTGACAAGCTTAATATTCCTTACGCAGATCTGAACCGTGAAAAGATAGCATCAGAGCTAAAAGCACGCTCGCTTGATGAAAGCCTCATTAACGAGATGTTGGACACACTCGATCTTTGCGAAATGGCCCGCTATGCCCCTGTATCAGGCATTACCGAGCAACAGGTGTTTGATAAGGCCCAGAACATGATCAATAACATTGAAAATAAAATATAACATGATGAAGCGCATTGTATACTTACTGCTCATCATCGTTATGCCGATATATGCATTAGCTAACGATGAAGCTAACATCCTGTTAAAAAAAGGGAACGACCAATATGCCAAAGGCCAGTACAAAGAAGCCATAGCCACATACCAAAAAATTGTAGATGAGGGGCACCAGTCGGCAGTGGTTTATTATAATTTGGGCAACGCCTACTTTAAAAATGAGGATGTGCCATCTGCCTTGTTGTATTATGAAAAAGCGCACAAGCTTTCGCCGGGCGATGAGGATATCAATTTCAATATCCAGTTTGCCAATCAAAAAACAACAGATAAGGTAGAAGCCGGTACCGAGTTTTTCATAACCAAATGGTGGCACTCGTTTATTCTCCGCTTTTCGTTAACAACTTTGGCAGTGATGACAATCCTGTTCTTTGTTGCAGGATGTGCATTGCTGATAGTGTATAGGTTCACTAATTCGGTAAGCATAAAAAAATGGTCGTTTTATTTGGCTTTAGTGATATTGATTTTCGGATTTGCAAGCATGTTTGTTGCAAGTCGCCAGGATCAATATTTTGACGCACACCATGGCGCAATCATTTTCAGCACATCAGTAAACGTAAAAAGTGCTCCCACACCCAATGCCAAAAACCTGTTCCTGATCCATGATGGCACCAAGGTTGAGATACTGGAAAACAATAACGACTGGATGAAGATCAGGCTGGCCAGCGGCAACGAGGGCTGGATCAATGCCTCGGACGCTAAGGAGATATAGTTTTGAGGAGGTGAAAGGATAAAGGTAAAAGGCGAAAGGTTGCAGTCCTGATAGAGTTTAATTCACCACGATGTCATTTCGACGAACAAAGGGCGGCTTGTGCGGAAGGCTGTGAGGAGAAATCTTATACGCCCTACTTAGCGACCATGAAAGCGTTAGTACAGAGCGTATAAGATTTCTCTTTCGCCCTATAGCTCTTACCCTCCACCGCTCTATCGAAATGACAAAAAAATAAAAATGCTTTTTGCCTTAAGCTTTAGGTTTTAAGCTGTGTTTCGCTAACAACTCCAATACATCCTCTTCCGTTCCGGTAAAAGGGCCTGATGATTCTATTTTAAAACTGGCCATGGCGGCGGCAAACTCACCTGCTTCCTGGAAACCTTTGCCTTTGGCACGCTGATATAAATATCCTGCCATGTAGGTATCGCCGCAACCTGTAGCATCAACTACTTCAACCGGTTTATATGCCGGGATCTGGTAATAAACACCGTCGTTGTAAATAACCGACCCCATGCTGCCCAGGGTTACAACCACTTCTTTAACGCCCCATTCGTTTAACACTTTGGCACCTTCATGGATATCAGTGATACCGGTAAGTACTTCCATTTCGTGCTCATTCACTTTCAGAATGTGGATGTGTTGCAGGGCTTCGCGTTTTTCGGGCCAGTCGATAGCCACTACGTTTTTATCTTCCACTTTACGCAGGTACCCCTGCGCATCAAGAGAAAGCTTGCCGCGCTGAGCGAGAGCTTTTATAAATTCTACAGAAATATCATCGGCCAGTAAAGGACCTAAATGATAAACGTTAGACTGAATTTCGTCAAGTTGTTCGATAGTGAAAGGATCAGCTTTTTGCAGCACACGCTGGGTACGGTGATCCTGGTTAACAGAGTAAATATTTTCAAAGTAAACTGTTTCGCCACCTGTAGTAGCATGTACTTCGATACCCTTGTTACGGAGTTTTTCAACAACCGGCATTTCGCTCAAAGCAAGCGAAGTAACCAGTGTATAGTTCACGTCCATATTACGGATGGCGTTTGAAAAGTAAAAAGAAGTACCGCCAGCCATATGCTTCACCGCTTGCGGTGTCACCACTTTATCTAACGTAATATGCCCTACACAACAAATATCGTACATGAAAATTCCCTATTATGATTTGATACTCAGCTCCTATTATAAAAACAAACGGCAAATGTAAGAAATAGGATTTTGTGTACAACAAGTTATCTGTTTTGTGACAGGGAAATCACTTTATGAGTTACTTAGAATTTATACGATGCTCAACACATCCGCACCCGCCATTTCGGCCAGATCATCAAAATATACTGATGCCAGGTGCTCCCAGCTTAACCGGCTGCTGTATTGAAGTCCCTCTTCAATAAATTGTTCTCTCAGGCTATTACTTTTAAGCAGTAGTTCAATCCTTTCAACATAACAGGCGGCATTATAGGGTTCGCATTTAAAACCGTTAATGCCTTGCTCAATAAAATCTTTTGAACCGCCGCCATCGGCGATAACGCACGGTAACCCGGATGCCATAGCCTCAATCACCACATTACCATAAGCCTCAGATACCGATGGGAACAGGAACAGGGTTGACGATGCATATAACACCGAAAGCGTTTTATGATCTACCTTACCGGTAAACACCGCGTTGGGCATCTTTAATTCACAGGCCTTACGCGCAACACCGTCACCGGCAATTATGAAGTTAACTTCGGGGTGGCGGTCCTGCATGGTGGTATAGATCTCAAACAGTGTTTCCAGGTTTTTTCCCAAACCAAGCGACTGGCAAACAAAATGGCGGGATTATCATTTCCCATCAACGGGCGCAGACTCTTTTTATGCCGAGGCGAAAACAGGCTGGTGTCTATTCCTCTCTGCCATAGTTTCATGCGATAGGTATCAACCCCCATATCAATCAGTTCGTCCTTCATAGTAACTGAAGGAACATACACCTGATCGCATTGATTATAAAAAGCTTTGTGGCTTTCCGACATCATCTGTTTAACCTTATTAATCAGGAATGGGGTATGTTTCAGGTAGTAATCGATATATGAAATAAAATGTGTGTGATAGATACTGATAACAGGCAGCCCCTGCTGAGTAGCATATTTTAACGCGAAACTACCTAAAAGCGATGGCGTAGCAATGTGTACAACATCTGGCGAAAAGTTATCTATCTCTTCTTTTAGCTCGCTCATCACCAAGCCAGGTATTGCCATGGTGTAACCGGTGTTAATTGGTAATGTTAAAGCCGGAACTTTTAATGATTCAAATCCGGCTATACTGTCGGGACCGGCACCATAAACAAACAGAAATTCAAAAATATTCCGGTCTATACGTTTAATGAGCTGATACATGGTGCGTATTGCACCGTCAAAATCTTCAATAAGTATCTCGGCGAAAAATGCTACTCTAATCTTTTTCATCTTATTGAGTGATTAGTGGGTATTACCTGGTGTTCACCTTCGCGTATCTTACAGGCTCCGGCCCCGTCATCAGGAACTCTCTTAATTCGGCTAATTTATCGGTGTTGATCAGGTCTACCTCACATTCAAGCAAAGCTTTCCATACTTCTTTATTTTCGGGGGATGCCCACAAGCGTACCCTCTTTTTATAGTGATGTGCTGCGGCTACATAATCGCGAAGCAATTGTCTCTGATCTTCGGGCATCGGGCCTTTACCTGTCCAGCTAATCAGGCGTGAATATTTGCAACTGGCAGTTTTATAAACGGTATTTGAAAGCGTATCGGTATGCACCTGCATCAGGTCTTCATCAATAAAAGCGTAGCGCTGCTTTTGCGCCTGAAGCATTTTATAAGGTTTATTGCCGGTGATGACAATTGTTACTTTTCCCTCTATTATTTCGCCATCATTATAACTCGACAGCATAGGCGCATAGCGTTTTAAAACTTCCGACAGCTTTGCATAAGTCTTTTCAGCGTCTGATTTTATATCGATCATCAGCGTAACCGGAGAAAGTGGGTATACCACCTCCCTGTTTTTACCCTCGTAACAGTTAAACAATGGCTTTAAATAAAGCTGCTCCAGGGTGCGTTTTTTTGAAAAGCGGGCAACATATGTGCAACCAGCAATTCGTCATCACGCAGGTAAATGTCAGCTTCTATGTTTTGAAAACCGTTATCCAAAGCATCGTACAGCGGTCGGTTGTGCCAGTAGTCATTATGTGCGAAACCTTTAGAGAGCGGGTTATTTTGAGCCTGGCAGGTAATGGCTCTGAAGGTAAGGATAACAAAAAACAGAAATTTCAGGTGCTTGTGGCAAAATGCTGCTTGCATCGTAATTTGTATTTGTTGCCACAAATTTATCCTTCAGATATGTACAGGCAGTTATGTCATGGTAAAGTAAAAGCACGAACTGCTTTAATTTATTGTAAATGACTTAACATTTTCATCACATTAAAACATACAAATTGACATCGTTCGATTAAGCTGGAGTCACATTAAACAGATATTTTATAAAGAAGTGTTGATAAACCTATGAAAGCTTGCGAAGAATTGATGCCGCAAGCTCCTGCCAGTTATTTGCTTTTTCGGGAAGTGAACAAAGATCTGAGATAAGCATAAATACATCTTCCGCACTTTTGCCTTCCTGACTTAGATATCTAATCGACGTTGAACCGGCCGATTTGGATAGCTTTTTACCATCTGCTTCAAGCAACAGCGGATGATGATAAAATACGATATCATTAAAAGTCTGCTTCTCCAATACAGTCGCCACCTGAATCTGCGCCAGTGTTGACGCCCATAGATCTTCGCCCCTTACAATCAGGTCAACGCCATAAAACAGATCGTCAATAACTGAGGTAAGCTGATAAGCCGGGAAACCGTCTTTTTTCCTGACCACAAAATTTTCCATTTCGGCAGGTAGTTGAGTTAGGATAATTTTATCGTTATAACTTTTCACCTGCAATGTAGCAGCGTTATCTGTACGTAAGCGCCAGCTCGCTTCAGGGGTATTTAAAGGGATCTGCTTATCTGAGCAGGTACAGCTTCCCGTTTCACTCATCTGCTTCCGCGAACAGGTGCAGGCAAAAACAAAATCACCCGCAACCAATTGATCAAGAGCTTCGTTGTACAGCTGCATCCGATGAATTTGGGAGAACCGGGATTCAAAATCATCAGCATCCTGCGGGCCTTCATCCCAGGGGATTTCTAAAAAGCGGAGCGTATCAAAAATATCGGTTAAATATTCGCGATTAACCCTCGCCCGGTCAAGATCATCAATCCGCAATAATATTTTTGCCCCGTGTTTGCGGGCCAGTCCCGCAGTAACAGCAAACGACAAGATATTACCCACATGCAAAAACCCGCTTGGCGTTGGTGCTATGCGGGTTTTATTAAAATGTGTTGGTATGCTTGTCAATTGCTTTTTATGCTTGATGAACGCCACAAGATACAAAAGCGGCCGGCATCAACCAATAGTGTTATATCAGGGATTAAACCAGCAATGTACCACCATCAACAACTAAATTCAACCCGGTGCCAAAACTTTGCTTCATAAGATAAACAAATGCAAGGGCAACGTCATCGGCATGACCAACACGGCCGAGCAGTAATGTATCTTTTGCCCAATTATAAAGGCCCTCTTTATTTTCGGCAGGCAGGCTGTCCCAAAGGTTAGTATCAATTACACCGGGCACCACTGCGTTTACGCGTATTGGAGCAAGCTCAACAGCAAGCGCCCTTACCAAACCTTCAATAGCACCGCAAATACTGCTGGCCATCGACCAGCCGGCTGCCGGTCTTGTTCCCGCCGTGCCACCAGTTAGGTTTACCGAGCCGCCCTCATTAATGAACGGGATGCCATATTTAACAGCAGCATAAGCTCCCCAGTAACGCAGATTAAAAAACTTACGCGCAGCCTCGATATCTGTTTGATCGATATTATAAAGATTAATGTTTTCCGCAGCAGTATAAACCAGGTGGTCGAACTTCCCGGCCTGTTCAAAAAATGATTTAATATTTTCTTCGTGCGACAGATCCACGGCGTAGCCTTCAGCATCTTCAGGCAATTGACTTAAAGCATTATTGATCTTACTTTGATTACCTGAAACTATTACAACTTTAGCACCTTCGGCAGCCGCAGCTTTTGCTGTTGCGAAGCCTATACCAGTACTACCTCCCAATATAATTACCCTTTTGCCATTTAATGACGATTTACTTTCAATTTGATTGTTCATGATGTTTATTCTTTTTTGGACACCACAAAGTTCCCCCGCAAAAAACCGATTTCACTTACCATTTGGTAAAAAGCGAATATCTAATAGCTTTATTATAGAGATACCAGGTAGCCATAAGCAAACACAATATCCAACTCAATTAATATACTTATTTAGGCATATTACTTACCTAAAAAGCCCCCCGCTGTTAAAGCGGCAAATTTTGCTTTAAAAAGATCCATTATTGCAAACTTTACCATTTCCGTCTGCTTAAAGAAGTCGGTTTCCGCATATTTGAGCATAGCATTCATATACATATCGGCTGAATCTATTTGGTCAATTGCAGAAAAATAACGGCACATGCAGGCATAATAAACTAATGCTTCACCTACATGAAAAACATTGCGATCAGGATATAAATAATTAAGATCGGACTTGCCATTAAAAACGGCTAAAACTGCTTCAGGCTCTTCATGCACAAAAAGCATTCCCGCGTAATTAATAAGTGATGGAAAATAATCAGGAAATACATTGTACATTAAAGTTATGATTTCTTCAGCTTCATCATATTGCTGGTTGTTGATGTAAGCCGTTTGGAGCAGGTTGTAAAATGGCGGTGTTGCCGGGTATTTTAAACGCGCTTCCTCAAACTCTTTTACCCGAATAGTATCTTTGTTGGCAATAATCGTTCTTAGTCTATAATACTTGCCCGCCGCTTCGTCATTATCAAAACGATTGTGTTCCAATGCGCCTTCTGTTTCACTCAACTCATACTTAGCGCCAATATAACGCTCTGATAATATCTGCCGTTCTTGTTCCGTCCTTATTTTAGCATCGTAGGTCTCACTTACATTTTTCAGAAGTTTCAGCATTGCTCCCAATTCGTTTCCATCGTTGGGATAATCAATATCATCGTCATCATAGTCATCTTCGTCCCAGTCATCCATATCGTCAAATCCATCTCCAAGATATGTATGAGTAAAATTGCCTTCGCCCGCTGTTCGTTCAAGTGTAGCTATGATATTATTGACTTTCACAGCGTCATCATAAGGACCCGATACATAATGAGGTTTTCCATTTAATCCAAAATCAAGCTCCATCAGCTCTATCGCTTCATCATCTTCCTCTAAAATATACAGTGCTGTTTCAAATTCTTTGTGCGGCTTAAATCCGTAATCTTCGGCGTATGCTATCGCGCCAAAAATGATATTATGAGCAAGTACATAATCGCACCTCTCCCAATTGAACTTGTCTTTTAAATCTTCATAGTCGTCCTGGTACAAATTGAATTCGTATTGAGCACCCTTAACACCCAGGCAAAACATATCAACCAGGTAAATACCTGCTGTTACATTTCCGTTTTTGTGCTGGCGGGCCACTATGATATTACATAAGCCGGATGTCTCCCAATCATCATTTATCAGACATTCAAAAATAGGCAGCGTACGTGCCTGTGTTTTAATATACTTTTCCGGACTTAGCTGAATTGGCTTCATTGCAACTACTTTCCCTTTTTTCTTTTTTGACATAAGTCCCCTTATTGTAAACGGTTTTGTTATTGCTCGCAAAATAAGTCAAATGTTACAAGCACTAAAGCAGAAAGCCACAACACATCAAAAACAATTGCTCAACTAATACTACATTTGAGTTATGACATTTGCAGACAGGGTTATCCAATTCAATGAGCAGCTAACCTATACCGGCGATCCTTTACCCAAAGGCATCCGTATCATGAACCCGTTTAAGGAGCATCCGCAAACTATGCGTATTGTTGATGAGTTTTATCATAAATATTACAACGATAATCAGCAGCGCCACATCATTTTGGGTATCAACCCCGGCAGGTTTGGCGGCGGTTTAACAGGCATTCCTTTTACCGATCCTAAGCGGTTGATAGCTGAATGCCACATCAACTACGAAGGCAAAATGTCGCACGAGCCTTCTTCTGTGTTTGTTTATGAGGTGATCAACGCCTTTGGCGGCCCGGAAGCTTTTTATAAGCAGATCTATATCAATTCTCCCTGCCCGCTTGGCTTTACCAGTATCGATACCAACGGCAAGGAAAAGAACTACAATTACTACGACAGCAAGGAATTAACCCGCGCCGTTTACCATTTCATGATCGAAAACATCCGCAAGCAGATTGATCTGGGCATTAATACCGAAAAATGCTTTTGTTTTGGTACGGGAAAGAATGAAACATTCCTGCGCAAGTTAAATGATGAGTACCACTTTTTTGGCGAGATCATAGCACTTGAACATCCGCGTTTTATTATGCAGTATAAAACGGCAAGCAAGCAATTTTATATTGATAAATACCTTTCAGCTTTTGAAAGTATTGCGGGGTAAACAGACACTTATTTCATGGTAAAACACTTATATTATGTGCACCAACCAATTAACCTTTAAGCTATGACCCAAAGCAAGTTTTTAACATTCCTGCTGATGCTTTTTGTTTTTCCTTTTGTTTCAAAAGGGCAATCAGCTGCAAACAATAAACTTATCTCGCCCCGCATCAGGGTGATTATGGATAATGATTTTAGCGGCGACCCGGATGGCTTATTTGCGTTAACACATTTGGTATTATCACCATCGGTTGACGTTAGAGGGATTATTGGTTCGCACCTGAATGCCAATGATGGGTTCGACAAATCTAAAACCCAGGCCGACAAGGCTGCAAAAAAAGCTGCCGAGCTATTGGCTGTTTTAAAAATCAAAGATCAATTCCCGGTAATAGCAGGCTCTAACACCGCGATGGTAAACGACAGTACCCCGGTAAAAAGTAAAGCTGTCGATCTGATCATTAAAGAAGCATCCCGTACAGATACCTCACTGCCCCTTTATATCCTCTGCGGTGCCGGGCTTACCGAAATTGCGTCGGCAGTGCTAACCGAACCTAAAATTGCCGACAAACTCACACTGGTGTGGATTGGTGGCCCGGAGTACAGCGATCTTGCACTACCCCCACCCAATTACAGCAGCCCCGAGTATAACCTCAATATCGATATCAATGCGGCGAGAGCTGTGTTTAACCATTCTCAGCTAAAATTATGGCAGATTCCGAGGGATGGGTATCGCCAGGCGATACTTTCCTACTCAGAATTACTGCTTAAAGTAAAGCCGCAAGGCGAAACAGGGAAATACCTGGCTGGTGCACTTGAAAACGTCATGAAGCTCATCCAGCAATATCATCTTAATTTGGGTGAAACCTATATCATAGGTGATAGTCCGCTGGTGTTGCTTACCGCGCTGCAATCATCCTTTGAAGCCGATCCATCATCAAGTGAATATGTGTTAAAGCCCTGCCCGCTTATTAACGCGCAAGGGGGATATGATTATAATGCCAAGGGCCGTAATATCCGTGTTTATCGCAGGTTAGATATCAACCTCATGTTTAATGATTTTTTTGCCAAGCTGGAGTTGGCAAAATAAACGCTGCATTTGGTATATTTTTAACCATAAACCGTTTATTTAGTATTACCAAAAGCGCTGTTTTGTAATTATTTTGCATGGTCATAAACCTTTGTTATCATGCTTAAAATAATTGGCAAAAAACTCAGAATACGCTCCTGCTTACATCACTATTATTTGCGGGGGTAAAACCCTTGCCCAAACTAATGATGCATCGCTACCCCGGCTTATCGAAAAAAATGGCAGGCACGCGTTTTTAGTTGATGGCAAACCATTTTTAATGCTGGGAGGCCAGGCGCACAACTCAAGTGCATGGCCCGCTTTAATGCCAGGCGTATGGAAATCGGCCGGGGCAATGCACCTTAACACGCTTGAAGTACCCATTTACTGGGAGCAAATAGAACCCCAGCCCGGAAAGTTTGATTTTTCGCTGGTTGATACTTTGCTTACCCAAGCCCGGCAGCATAACGTTCATTTGGTACTATTATGGTTTGGTACCTGGAAAAACGGCAGTAACCATTACATGCCCGAATGGATGAAACGCGACGCGGAGAAATATCCAAACATAACAGGTAAAACAGGCAAGCCCATTGACTCGCCTTCACCTCATTCAAAAGCCACTTTAGATGCTGATATCAAAGCGTTTTCGGCAGTTATGCGCTACTTAAAGCAGGCAGATACGCAGCATACAGTTATCATGGTACAGGTTGAAAACGAACCCGGCTCATGGGACACCGTTCGCGACTATTCAGCCAAGGCGCAAAAACTGTTTGAAGCCGATGTACCCGCCCAACTATTAAAACCGGCCATACTAAAAGCCCTGAACGTGCCGGAAAATTCAAAAGGCTCATGGGCCAAAGTTTTTGGTGAAAGGGCTGATGAATACTTCCAGGCCTGGTCAATAGCCCGGTTCATTGAACAGGTGGCAGCAGCGGGTAAGGCTGAGTATCCGCTGCCGCTATATGTAAACGTGGCACTTCGCGATCCACTTACCAATCCGTCGGCAACCCATTATGAAAGTGGGGGCGCAACAGATAATGTAATCCCGATCTGGAAAGCAGCCGCACCATCTATTGACCTGCTTGCTCCCGATATTTACCTGTCGGGCAGCGAAAGAGTGCTGAAAGTGATTGACCTGTACACCCGGGCAGATAATCCCTTGTTTGTACCCGAAGCCGGGTTAGTTGCTGATAACGCCAAATATTTTTATGATGTGCTGGCCCACGGTGGTATTGGTTTTTCGCCTTTTGGAATAGATAATAATGGCGAAAGCTCAAACGATGAACACCTCGCCGAACTCCTTGCCCATTTTGCGGATGAATATGCCATGACAGCTCCTATGATGAGGGAGATGGCGCAATGGGCATTTGACGACAAGATAAAAGCAGTTGTTGAACATGAAGACGGTGCGGAGCAAAGCATTAAACTTGGTGTCTGGGATGCCATTATAAAATTTGGTAGCGGCCGGGGTGGTGAACTTAAACCCAATAAAGACCATAGCGGTAAAGCCATGATTGTTAGCCTCGACGAAAATAAATTCATCGTGACCGGAACCAATTGTCGCATCACTTTCCAACCGGCCGACAGCAATACCGGCAAGGCATGGCAATACCTTAAGGTTGAGGAAGGCTGCTATGAAAACGGCGTATTTAAATCGCTTCGCATCCTTAATGGTGATGAAACAGATTGGGGTGGCCCGGCCATTGGCGATAAGCCGAGGGTCTTGCAGATTTCGCTGGTGGTGAGGTAAGATTAATAAATGTAGAGACGCATAATTGCGTCTCTCGCAGGCAGGTCACGCATGCAATTTTCAATTAAATGAGACTCTGTACATTAGGAGACGCAATTATGCGTCTCTACATTAAACCCCTCCTACTTCACCTCATAAACCACCGCCTCATACGGCATAAGTGTACCACTTTTTGACGGCTTTTGATAATTGCCGATTAAAACCGTTGCATTGCCCAAATCCATACCTGTTTGAGCCGGAGCTGTTTTACTTGTAAAATTCAGGAGTACCAGCAGCCTCCTGCCGTTCAACTCCCGGGTGTAAGCATAAGTACCGGGGTTTTGTGCATCGAGCAATGTATATTTTCCGTATACCAGTACCGGGTTATCCTTCCGCAGCTTTACTATCCGCCTGAAATAATTCAACGGGCTATTGGCATCTTTTTCCTGCGCAGCAGCGTTGATGCTTTTATAATTGGGATTTACCTTTATCCAGGGTATACCCGTTGTAAAACCGGCATTGGCCGTGCTGTTCCATTGAAATGGAGTGCGCCCGTTATCACGGCTTTCAAAGGCTATTCGTTTTAAATATGTAGGCAAATCGGCACCAATATTTTTTTGCCGCTGATATTCATTCAAGGTTTGCACGTCACGATAGTCATCAATTGTGCTGAAACCGGCATTGGTCATGCCCAGTTCGTCGCCATTATAATAGTATGGCGTACCGCGCATGGTCATCAAAAATGTAGTGAGCATCTTTGATGATACAGCCCTGAACTCAGGGCTATCATTACCGAACCTGCTTACCAGCCGGGCCTGGTCATGATTAGCCAGAAATATAGATAGCCAGCCCTTTGCTGCAAATGCACTGTCCCATTTGGTGAATACCTGCTTTAAATGAGTTAAACTATAGCCTTCCGGTTTGGCAATATCCACTGCTTCAAAAGCGTAAGCCATGTTCAATTCATTCCTGTCGGCATCAACTAAATTGTGCCCATCTTCAAATGTGTTACCGGCACCTTCGGCCACACTCATTACGTTATATTTACTGAGCACTTCTCTGTTCATTTCCTGCAGGTATCCGTGCAAATTGCCCTGTACGCCGTAATATTGGGTAAAGTTTTTTCAAACCCTTTCGGAAAGGCCGGGAATGTGGTATCCTTCGCGGCAAACTGGAAAGCATCCAGCCTGAAGCCGTCAATCCCCTTATCAGCCCAAAACTTCATTATGCCGTATACTTCATTCCTGAGTTTTGGATTTTCCCAGTTAAGGTCGGGCTGCTTGCGCGAAAAATAATGCAGGTAATAGGCATTGGTAAGCGAATCATAACGCCAGGCATCATGATTTACGTCAAATAAACTGTAGCGATAAGCGGGTTTGCCCTTTTCGGCGTTCCACCAGTGATAATATTCCCGGTACGGATTGTTGCGCGAGCTCCTGCTTTGCTTAAACCATTCGTGTTCATCGCTGCTATGATTTACTACCAGATCCATCACCAGTTTTATACCGCGGGAATGCATGCCTTTCAGCAAAGCATCAAAATCATCCATGGTTCCAAAATCCTTCATGATGTTGCGGTAATCGCTTACATCATAGCCATTATCGTCATTAGGCGAGCTGTAAATTGGGTTAAGCCAAACAACATCAACACCGAGGCTTTTGATATAATCAAGTTTGGAGATAATGCCTTTCAGGTCACCAATACCGTCTCCATCGTTGTCCTTAAAGCTTCGGGGATAAACCTGGTAAACTACGGCTTCCTTCCACCATTTGCGATCAATAGTGTCTGCTCTGCCTTGATTGATTTGCGCAGCCCCTGAAAAGGCGACAAACATAAAAACAATGAGGGCCACAAAACGAATGTAAGGTACGTTCATGATTATAATTGGTTAAGTTTTAGCAGGACGAAGCCGACTTTCTGTGGTTTATAACAAGAGAATATTAAGGTAGCAATATTTAAGCGAAACAAAAAATAATGCAACTAAATCCGTCGCCTTAGCACCCGTACAAATTTGAAGTTCAAACATTATGCACATTTCGGGGTTTAGAAATGAGCTAACACCTATCACAATTAAACAGTCAGTAAATTGAATTTTTAATATTTATATCCGTTAGCGTGCATCACAAACCACCACATAAAATCTCTGCCCTGCTTTTAAAAACAGTTTTATTCATACTATTTACAGGCATATCGGTACATGCTTTCGGCCAGGTACCTGTACCTGCCGATTCGGTAAAAGCCGATTCATTGCGCATTAAAGAAAAAGTAGTACAAGCGGCCAAACCGACTGATACTTTATATAAACAATATGACTTTGGCGACCTGGTGCGTAACATACTTCATCCCGGCCGACCGGCTGCAGCCGCCAATAAAAAGTCATCGGGAATTACCATCATACCCAACGTGGCATCTAATCCAACCATCGGGTCGCAAATTGGCATCAAGGCTGTAGCAGGTAAAAAATTAGGAAACGATCCTAATACCCTGTTATCGGTTGCTGCCACATCGGCATCTATTACCACCAAGGGGATCATCTATTTTTATATCAACCATAACATATATGCACCGGGTAATAAATGGAATTTTCAGGGCAGTTTGGTTGCAGCCAAAACGGTATCGCCCGATTATGGTTTGGGAATTGGCCAGGCATCAAGCGGCAGCGAAGCCGACCAGGTGCTGGCCAACCCCGGGCGTAAAGGCAGGGCGCTGCATTCGCAATTTTATAATATCCGCGAGAAGGTATACAAAGAAATTGATAAGGGGTTATTTTTAGGTGCGGGCGCTTCCTTTGATATCAGGCGAAAAATTGAGGATACCAAATCAACAACTGATCTTACCCCATACAATATCTATAGCGACCGTCATGGATTTGCCCGCGACCATTATGCTGCTAACGGCTTGCTTTTTAACCTGCAATACACCACCCGCGACAATCAAAACCGGGCCTACAGAGGGATTTACGTCGATGCCGGCTTCCGCATTAATCAAAGCTGGATGGGGAGCTCCAAAAATGCGGTACAGTTCACTACCGATTTCAGAAAGTATTTCAGCCTGTCAGAAACTAACCCCGAACATGTTGTTGCTTTCTGGAACTGGGGCTCATACCTTATCAGCGGTAACATCCCCTATCTCGAGCTGCCAGGCACCGGCAAAGATCCGGGCTTCCGGAGCGGCAGGGGTTATGTAGTACAATATTTTAAGGGTACGCAATACAACTACTCGGAAGTAGAATACCGTTTCCCAATACTGCGGAATAAATTTGTAAGCGGCGTGGCATTCGCCAACCTGCAAACAACCAATGATGAATCGGGCACCAAAATATTCCAGGTATGGCAACCGGGTTATGGCGGCGGTTTGCGGGTACTATTTAATAAAGCAACCCGTACCAATCTTTGTCTTGACTATGCCTTTGGTCGGTATGGTTCAAAGGGGTTCTTTTTGGGCTTGAATGAAGCATTTTAAAACGGCCTCTATGTTAATCACGAAGGCCGTTTCGTTAAATCGACTACGATAGTTCTGTATAGCTTACCTAGTATAAACAGCGAACTTAGTATTTTTAGCATTGAGCGGTGTCATCCATTTAATATCTTTTCTTTTGATCGTGCCGTTTAATTGATCTGCAATTACCAATTGTTTTTTATTTATCGATATCGAGTCCTTATCGGAAGATATCGCGATCCATCCTGTTTCATCCACCATATAAAACTTATTATCAACCTTAACCAACACATCCTGATTGCCAGCTTTTGCTGCAGATAGTTTATTATCAAATGTTCGGGCGATTTTTATCTGATCAAAATGTTCCAGCGTACTGTGATAATCCAGATCGCCAATCGCCTTGTTTACCATTTTTGAAAAAGAGTTTGATCCTGATCCTTTATCTAACCCAAAATACATCAGCGCTTTTGTATCTCCCGGCAAATTGCCCCAATGCTCACTTTGCATAATGTTATTATAGCCTTTTTTAATAATCTTTAACTTAAACCTCATTTCCCCATCGGCCATAAAACCAAGTGAGATCTTAAAATAGCCCCTTACATCCGTTTTGCCAAGCAGTTTTTCATCGGCCCCGTAAATACCAGCTGCTTCAATTGGTAATAAGGTTTTTGAATCAACAATGAGACCAGCGATGTCTATATTTCTTGTCATTTTGTTATGTTTGCTGGCCAATAGCACGGCCGGGGTGAAAAACAGAAGTATCGCAACAAAAGACAACTTTGTTATTAAAATTTTATTCATGACAGTATTTAAGTTTAGGTGAAGATAGGAGTTTAACTAAAGAAAAAGAAATACGACATAAAATATCTGTGCTGTTAATTATTATTCTTAATTTTATATTACAAGCACCTGTGAAACAACCATGTAAATAAAAATACATGACATTCCTAACCCTATCAATAACCGGGAAGCATGGCCAAAAAGAAAACAGCCGATAAAGACAGCATATGGAAAAGCCTGCAATTGAAACTGGGCGTTATCACTGTTATTTTAGGTTTACTAACTACCGGGTATAATTTGATTAAGAGAGACCCGCCACCGCCGGTTAACCTTGATCTGAAGGCCAGCCTGGAAATTTCCTATATCAGCATGGTCAATGATATTTATGCCCTGGCGGGGGGTGATAGTGCTGTGCGGAAAAAGGATGCCTTTTATCTTGATTACCCCATACTCACCAATGAAATTTCGGATAAAAACCTGCAGAAAACCGATCAGCTTTTTAACGACACCACAGCTAACAATTATGACCTGTTTATCACCTGCCTGATGATCCAGAACAAAGGCAAAGGCGATGCATCAGACATTGAGCTTGACATGAGCAAGCTCAATATTAACCAGCCGCTTACCGTAACTGAAGACCCTCAAAGCAAAAATGATTATGACAGCCAGATCAGGGCCAAAGGCAACGCTATGAAACAAATTATAAAACTACCTTCAAGGCTTTCAACCGGGCAAGGAATTTTAATCCCCTTATTCGTGACCTATGATAAACCAAACCCTGTTAATAAAAACAGACAATGGAAAATTGAATCGAAAACAATTTTTCTGCCGGATAATATCCGCTATACAGAACCGGCAGATACCGCCCGGAAATCATTAACAATACGAAAAATGCTGAGCCCGGTGAGGCTGGCCGAAGGTGTACAGGGGCGCGGATAGTTCGACAATGATCAGATATTCATAAGAATGGAAAATAACGAAAACCCAATACCGGTCAAACAACCTAAAAACAGCCTCGCCCTTATCCTGATAGTGGCTGGCTGTATTTTGATCATTGGCAACCTGTATTTTTATATTGCCCGGCAAAAACGCTATACTATAAAAAGGCAACAATTGGACAGCCTTGCCAAACAGCTGGACACCGCTAACGCGAAATTTGAAATTGGTTATGGCGAAATGAGCATAGCCTCATACAACAAGATGAAAATAGCTGCCGGCCAAAAAGATCATAGCCCTTTGGTTTACCCGGTAATGAAGAACGAAATAGATGATCTCATTACTGCAGGAAGCTATCACCCCGACTATGGAATTTCTTCTACCTACCTGGAGCAGTTTACAACTTTATACAGGCAAAAAAAGCTGAAGCCAATGGGTACGGCAGTAGCCTGCTTAATTATTAAACAAGTTGGAAAAGGCAAAGCAGAATCTGTAAAGCTCGACATCAACCGTTTAAAGCTTGATGAAGTAAGTGAAATGTTTGACCCTACCGATATTAATAAATTTACAGATCCGGAACGTGCAGCTAAATCTTTCCATTCTAATTCACTGCAAATAGATCTTGGCCCGATGGATACCGGAGAGGCCTTACTCATGCCCCTTTACATCAGCAACGGTTTTTTAAGACTAACAGAAGGCGGCGATCCGCCGGGATGGTCGGTTACCGCCGGGCCAATACTTCTCCCGGTTAGTTTAAATTATATCAAAAAAGATAAGCGTATTCAAAAGATCCCGCTGCAAGAAGTACTTAACCGGCCTATAGAGATCCTGGATTAGGAATCAGTTAAGGTACGATATGAACTATCTGCCGGTTAAACAAATTTTATAAATAAACAGGCCGCTCTAATCACAAGAAAAGCGGCCTGTTATTTTGTTACTACTGAAACTGGTTATTGACCGCTTGTAGCGCTCCAGCCATCACCCCAGCCACTGCCGGCTGCTGCTTTGGTACCTTTTAAAAGTTTATCATATTTTACTGTCTGTTCTTTAGTTAAAACAGCTTTGATCTTTGAGATGGTAGCTTCCCGTAATGGCTTAATATCAACCATCATTTTCGTATTATCACCTTTATCAGCGGCTTTGATCTTTTCAAACTTATCGGATGATTCCTGGTATATCACCGCAATTTTTTCGGTTTGTTTATCAGTGAGCTTTAATTGCTTTTGCAGGTCTTTTGATTTTTCAACAGGTTTGGCACCGGGCTTGGTTTGCGCGTTGCCTGCTACAGCCAATCCAATGAACATGCAGCATAGTAATAAGAGTTTTCTCATGGTTAAGATTTATTTTAATTGTTGTTGATATAAATGTAACTATTTTGGTATAAAACCAGAGCTAATATTTTCTATTACAGAAACATAATTTAATTTGTTTTGGCTGCCATTTGCATCGGCATACAACCCGGCATGTTTTTACTGCGGAAAATCAATTTTGTTAATTGGAGGGTTTTGTATTGTGCATTACCCTCGGTAATGTTTAAAAACTGGTTAGGGGCAACATTTTTAAAGTGCTGCACAGCGCCGCTTCCTGCCCACTTGATCTCAATTTCATCAATTATCCTGGCCTGGCCAACGCCTATCTCCTGCTGCAATGGCGATGACCCAAAGCTCCCGCCCGAGTTAACATCTTTATAAACAGAACGTTTAACCCCATTTTCGGTAAAAGTGAGTTTAATATGGCTCCCAATGGCTGCATTATTGGCTTTTATGCCGTTCAATTTCAGGCTAATCCAGTTATTATTACTTACACCGGGGTTCATGTATAGTGAACTGGTATATGAGTCACCAATATAAGCCCCGCCCATTTGAGCAAAAATATCCTGGTGGCCGTTGTTCCGCAAATCGGCAAATGCAACACCATGGCCTTTTTGCAAATTACCCATACGTGATGACGAAGTAATATCGGCAAATCTTTTCCCGCCGATGTTCCTGAAAAATTTGTTAGGCACCAGCGATTTGAAATCGGGGTTCCCTGTACCAAAATACATATCAGGATAGCCATCATTATCAATATCGCCAAAGTTAGCGCCCATGCTGTAAACTACCTTATCCAAGCCTGCTTCTTTGGTTACGTTAGTAAAAGTGCCGTTATGATTGTTTTTGTATAGATAGATGTTGCCGGCTTCCGGCATGGCTTTGCCCAGGGCAGCAGCGGCACTGTAATACCCCAAAGTACGATCAAAGTGATAGTTGGCAACCATTAAATCGGGCCAGCCATCATTATTATAATCATAAAACCAGGTAGTAAAAGTCCGTTGCTTGATCTGGTCAAGGCCCGATTGCACGGTCACATCTTCAAAATCAACCCCGGCTTCGGTTTTGCCTTTATTTCTAAGCAGGTATTTGCGCCCGTCCATGGTTGAGATAAATATGTCGGCAAAGCCGTCGTTATCATAATCGGCAGACGTTACCCCTTTTACAAAAGCTTTGATGCCGCAATGGGCAGCCGTGGTTACGTTGCTGAATGTGCCATTACGGTTATTCATGTATAACTGGCAGGTTGATTCATCGGCGTAGTACATCGACTCCGAATTTTCGTTACCCACAAACACGTCCAGCCAGCCATCGTTATTAAAATCGGCCCAGGTTGCGGTTTGAGTAGGGTGAAGCATAAATAAACCACTTATGGCGGTTACATCAGTAAAAGTCCCATCGCCATTGTTGCGCAATAAGGAACTTGGTTGGTTGCCGAAGCCCTTGGTGAGCCATGCACCACGTAAAACAAAAACATCCAGTTTACCATCATTGTTATAATCTGTTTGCTGGATATTCAGCCCCCCGGTAATCCCTTTTAAACCGGCGGCTTCGGTTCGGTCACTAAACGTGCCGTCCTGGTTATTTTGAAAGTAATGCATCGGATCGCTCAGGTCCCAGCCCGATGTCATGATATCAAGATAACCATCGTTATTAAAATCATCAACAATGACCCCGCCTGCCCGGCCGTTGATGTTAAGGCCAAGGCTACCGGCCACATCAACAAAGGATTTAACCTGTGATGCAGTATCCGGGTCGGCATTAAGGCCCGGGATCAGGGCATTCTTAGGCACTTTTTGAGGATACTCGCCAAGCGTCATATAGGCTATATTAATCAACCAGCGCGACTCATAATCATCCGGGCGAAGCTTTAACAATGCTTTATACACTTCAATTGCTTTTCTTGAACCTGTTTGGATCTTGTGCACCCCATCATCTTTAATTGGGAAGATACATGATGAGCCGGTATGGTTAAGCATACAATTGCTCCGTTCACCCAAACGCATATAAGCTATGGCCTGTTCGGACAGCATCTCATCGGTCGACATAAAGTCGATATTATCCATCAAGTACTTATAAACGTTTACAGATTGCTGCTCCTGCCCGGCCTTTAACAACAGCGAGGCCTTTGAAAATAAAATTTCCTGGCTTTTGGCAAGCCGTTTAATGTTAAGCAGCGAATCGCAATAAGCCAGCTTCATTTCGGGGTTAAACGGGTTTGAAATGGTGTTATTCTTTTTATTTATCTGCTTCAGCACCTGGGCCATCTCCTCATTAGATGAGTTTTGGCATGATGCTATTATGGTGAAGCCGCACAGCAGCACAAGCGCGGCGGTAACTTTTTCTTTATCATAGGATGTTTATATACCCTCGCGGATAAAATGCCATGGCTTTTACCCGCGATAGATGTGGTATTAAATTGTCAATAGAAATTTCGGACAACACGACCATGGGCATTAAAACAAATGCAGGTCGGTAAATAGACTAAATGGAGAAAATCAGCAGGTTGCTTTGGGTGGTTGTTCGGGAATATCCTGATGAAAACTTACTAACGATTGCACAGGTTGTACAACGTTTTCAGGCAATGGTGTTACAGGGCAGTAAAATTCAAATTGCACAAATGAAAGGCTTACATTATCCTTTAAAACCATTTTGCCAAAGGGCACATGCTCTTTTGGAGAAACAGGAGTACCCTTTATTCCTTTTGCATCAAGCACATTGCTATCGGCAAAGCGGGTAGTTTTATAATTAGGAATGCACATCAGGTGAAGGGCATTCCTCGTCAATCGCATTTTTACGTAATTGTAGGTGGCGTTTCCAAATGTAATATGCCCCGATATATTTTCAAAAGTTCGCCAATCATGAATAGCAGGTAAGTTAACCGGGATAGTGACTTCGGTAAGGTCATTTACATTATACAAGCCTTTCCCAACCTGTTCATTAAAAAACCGGTCCGATTTATAAACCAGGTATTGGTGCAAAGCCAGCTGCCCGCCAATGTTAAGCAGGTAAATATTGAGCAATATTAAGGCAACAATCTTTTTCAAATGGTTTATAGTAACCTAAAGATGAGGTTTATAAACGATATTTTCAAGCTTTATCTATATTATTATGCAATTAATATTATTTAACGGGATTTAAAATATATAATACCAGGCGCATAATTGACTCACCTTGTCGGCGCTCGGCCGGACCACCCTCTCTATAACTTCGCAGCATAGCGAGTAGGGAAAATAAAAAAACAGACAGAGGCTGTATCATAAATCATGATCAGCTTTTCTTTAATTTATTCAGATACTTAAGCGATATATAGTTTTGGGTTGGATTGCCCTGTTAACAAAAAGAGGGGTTAACAGGGTTAACACAATTCAGGATTAACATTCATACATATAACTAACAATCAGAGAATTGAATGTTTTTTTTCGAAAAAACGTCAACCCCTTTTTGTATAAATATTATCGGCTAATTTTAATTCATAAGTAACACCACACCAGGGGCGATCAATTTGATTTATGATACAACCCCTACCAGCACAGCGATGTTCGGATGGGTCGATGCGTTTAATGTATACAATCAGTATTATGCCTTTTTCAGCAGGAAACGTTTCTTTAACCAATCTCTGACAGGCTCATCATACAATTTTAGGCAACCGTAGGCAATAGCTATACTGACTATAAAAATCCCCAGCCCGCCAAGCAGGCCCTGTGCCATGGGTACCTTATTATTTGTTACCCAGGCTACGTGAAAATATATTAAAGGATAATGCGTAATGTAAAGCGGGTACGAAATATCCCCCATAAATTTGCAAATCCTGATCGAGTTTTTACTTTTTAAACTCCCGCCGGCGCCGATAGCAACAATTAACGGAAAAACGATAATAATACAAAAGGACTCATACAAACCATTCATCCATAAATGTTCAGCCCCTCCTATTCTTGGCACGCATAAAACAGCAATGATCAAAATACTACAAACCGTAAACGCGCCTTTAACATGAATGAGTTTACCCATGCGACACAACAACATGCCAGCAAAAAACGGATACAGCAACCGCGTGAACCCAATATAGAGCTGTGTTTTATCAACCGACCAGCCGCCGATGACATCGCCCTGCGGCCCCATCACGGTATAATGAATCAGAAGGCAGGCCGATGCAAAAACCAATATGGCCAGCAAGGTTTTGGAGAACTTGCGGATCACCAGCGCGTACAGGATATTAGCGATATATTCAAAAAACAGTGACCAGGCCGGCCCATTTAAGGGGTGCATTTCCTGCCAGCCGCGGATATCCATAGACGGCAGTATGGGTATCAGCGTACAACCAACCAACATTACCAATAGCATTTTCCAAACCGGCGTATCATGAATAAGCGGAAAGGCTGTGCCGCTTTGCGAATAGAAGAACAGCGCACCAATAATTGATCCGACAATAACCATTGGTTGCAGGCGAATAAGGCGGCGTTTGTAAAAATCCCATTGGGTCATTTTGCCCCAGCGGTCGTCATAGGCGTAGGCAACTACGAAACCCGAGAGCACAAAAAAGAAATCGACTGCCAGGTATCCGTGATTTATGATTTGCTTAAAGCGGTTACCATCAGCATAGGTTTCAAAAACATGAAAAGCCACTACAAAAAGGGATGCCACACCGCGCAATCCGTCAAGAATTTGATAATGGCCTTTTGATTCAAGGTACGTAGGGTTTTTACTCATCAGCAGGAAAAATAAAATTGGTTGTTTTGGGGTTGATAGCACGCACTGCAAACAGGGGCATAGCACCATGGGTATAAAGATGCTTTAATTTGTTGGCAAGTCAAAACCGCTGCTGCTGAATAGCTTAAATTTGCGACAAATACATAAAAATAAATTGCTTGTACTCCCGTTATAAGTCAGGAAATATTATATCCCTTAATATAAACCAACCTTTATCATGAAAAATATGCTAAAATATCCGCTAAGCGTCATCCTCTTATTTATCTTAAGCGCAATTGATCCCGCTTGCGCGCAAAAAAAGATTTCCAAAAGTGCCGACTCCGCAGCCCGCGTAAAAGCTTTGGAAATAAAAAAGTTTCAGGAGGCTGTAGAAGCAACTCCGGATAGCCTTAAAGCACATGATGCATACATCGGGAAAGCGGGTATATATAATCCTGCGCTTATTATCCAATACGACAAGTGGATGAAACAATATCCGCAAAAAGCAAATATTCCCCTTGCCATAGGCGAGGCTTTCTATAACCGAGAAATGCCGCAAGCAAAAAAGTACTTACTGAAAGTTACAGAAATAGCTCCTAACATAGCCAAGGTATGGTATATGCTCGCTTTTGATGCTGATAGATGGGGGCACGACACCCAGGCGTCAGAATATATGAAAAAGGCAAGTATCGCCGATACTACCGATGCCAGTTATGCCTATTATTATGCCGAAACACTTAAAAAACACGACCCAAATCTATACAAACAGAAAGTACTTGATATTGTGAAGCGCTTTCCTGGTAATGAGCGTGGCGCCCAGGGTTTGTACTGGCTTGCTGAAAGGGCGGTTGACACTGCGGATAAGATCGGGTACTTTGAGCAGCTGCATTCACTATATCCACCGAAAAAATCCGAATGGTCAAATGCAGGCATGCAAAGTTTATGGGGTGTCTATATAATCACCGATCCGGAAAAAGCCCTTTCATTAGCTACCGAAATTGGAAACTATCAAAACTGGAAACCTTTAAGACTTTTTACGGAAAATGTTATTGCCGAGCGAAAGTTGGCTGCAAACCAGGATTATAGAGGTGCGGCAACGTTGCTTGCACAGGTAAAACCGCCAAGGTATCCTGATATCAGTGATTTTTATTCGCAGGAACAGGCTTCTTTGCAGGAAAAAACAGGAGATGTTAAAGGAGCCTACGATACGTTGGTTAAAAAACTTGCAAAAATGCCAATTGAAAGCACTATGGCTATAACAAAAAGATATGGGGAAAAATTGGGCAAAACCAACGATGAAGTACAACAGGATATCCAAAATATCCGGGCCGGGGCCGCTGTTAACGCATATCCATTTGAACTTGGTCTTTATAGCGGTAAAGGAAAGCTTGGTTTAAAAGACCTTAAGGGGAAGGTGGTTTTGCTGACCTTTTGGTTCCCTGGCTGCGGGCCATGCCGACGAGAATTTCCGCATTTTCAAAAAGCTATAGACAAATTTAAAGGCAAAAACGTAGAATACATAGGGATCAATGTATTGCCCGAGCAGGATGCCTATGTATTGCCATTTATGGCAAATACTAAATTCTCATTTATCCCTTTACGCGGCACGCAGGATTTTGCTTCAAAAGCTTACGGCGTTACCGGCGAACCCGAAAATTTTTTGATTGACCAAAACGGAAAAATCATGTTCCGCAACTTCAGCATTGACGAAAATAACGTCCATTCGTTAGAAATGATGATCTCATCTTTATTGGAAAAAAGGCCATAAGGCTTAAGGTAAGAATGTTGGCATGCCCGCAGCTACAATCGCGGCTTAGCGGCCAGCACTATTGGCGTGGTTTCCACAAGCTCAAGCGATTTAACCATATCTTTTGTGGTGCTTTTGTATTTTTTAAAATGAGCCGTTTGCAAATGGGCCTGGTATGCGGCGGCATCGGCATAAATTTCAAAAACTGTTATGTGGGTAGGGTTATTCTTTTCGGCTACTGCGTATAGGGTTAAAACTCCCGGCTCAACGCGTACGGCGGTTTCGGCATGCTCTTTCAATGCAGCCATATAATTCTGCAATTGAGCAGAATCAATTACAAGTTTGGCTATGCGTACCACATTGTTTTTATCCTGGGCGGCGGCACTATGTGGCGAAAATATCGATAACATAAAAACTATTAAAACTGATAACAACCCGCTGCCAAAAGCCGGTATCCATGCTGTGCGGGTATGTTTTCCTGTTGGTTCTGAAATTTCATTTATAGCTTCCATTTTTTACTTTTTATAAATAACTCAACCACCATTTTCCTTTGTTGGCCTGTTTGTAATCATCATAGCGCTTGCATAAAGGATATAAGGCCATTACTATTCCAATCCAAACAAGATACGCAACAGGCAATGAAAACCCGTAGCCCTTCAGGTTTGTTGTAAACCAGATAGGTTGTTTCAGGAACCAGATCGTCCAGTCCTGCCCGGGCGTAAGCGCTGATGCGATAATTGCTATCAGGTGTATTATATAAATATGAATAAGGTAATAAAACATGGGCACCCTGCCGTATACCGAAACTACTTTTACAACAGCTCCTTTTGATTTTTCGGTAAATGACAGGAACAGAAAGGCCGCACCCAGCGTCAACAGCAGGTACAACAACGATGGCGGATATTTATTTACCTTAATAAATGACAGGATGGTAAATAATGTATTTTTCTGTACGTTCCATTTCACCGGATCTCCATAGAGGTTAGTATAACGTAATACAATAAACAAAACAATACAGGTGGCGCCGGCTATCCATAAGTTTCTTTGCCTTTTGCTAACTTCATAGCCCGCCGCGTACCATGCGCCTAAACAATAACCTAAAGACATAACCGCCATTAAGGGTACAATGGGATACCCTACCAATAAAATTTCCTTATGCCAGGTAAAAAACTGCTGGTCATGAAGCAGCGACCAGCCAAAAGCCGGCAAAGTGCTGCCCGGCACATGAACGCCGTCTAAAAGATTATGCCCCAATATGATTATAACGCTAATGCCCAGGACCAATTTTATAGGCAGATGGATCAATGCCGCCAGTATGATCATGCTTAAGCCCAGCGCCCATATAGTAATAAAGAAAAACATGGGAAATGTGATATTGAAGTTCCAGCCGAAGTTAACTACGAACATTTCGAGAAATATGAGCCACAATCCCCGTTTTACCAGGAATATGGATAACTCTTTTTAGTTTTCTTTTGCCCGATGAGGTATGCCGATGTTCCGGCAAGCAGCATAAATATAGGAGCGCAAAAATGAGTGATCCACCGGGTGAAAAATAATATGCCGCTTGTTTTTGTAAGGTCAAGCGGATCATAAAAAAATGACCCGGAGTATAAATAATCCCTCACATGATCAAGGGCCATAATAATCATGATAGTACCCCGGAGAAAGTCAATAGAGGTTATCCGGTTTTTTAAAATTGTGCTCATTCAGGTTTTTGGGGTAAAATTAAAGATAGCTCTTTTTTGTAATCCGTTTTTTACAAAGATTTGTCAAATTCCATAGCCGACAAAGAGGGGCTGTAAAAAGGTCGCACGCAGAGGCCCGGATTAAACACTCAGCATGACACCAATTCAAGTCTGACTATAGACAATACTAATAAATTTTATCAGGTATTAAAATTACCATATTAGCCAATTCATCATTCACCAGTATACCACATGCCATAACATTCCTTTTAACCTGTGAATATGGCGAGGCTATTTGTACCACGCAAGTGCCGCAACTACCCATTCCGCAACATAATCCAAATCCCGGGATTGCCAAATAATCTGCTATGAGCGACATCAAACTATGATACTGCCCATGAACAATTTGTAACCGGTGACTTTCGCCCAGATAATTAAGTGTTAGCGGTATTTTATTGCTTTCCATTATTTGCAGGTAGTAAACGCCGGTTTAGTAACTAATAAAAAACTATCTTCTCCGCCCTATAACTACTGCAACAATGACCATAGCGGCAGCGGGAGGTATTTTATTAGTTGTAACCGGATGTATTCGGCGGTCCCCTGTATACATTGTTATTAAAAACACCCCTATAATAAACATGGCTAAGCAGCATATCCGGATATATCCCATAACTATAGTTATTTAGTTTGGCAGTATTAACTCTCATACAAACGTTACCTGCTAACATTTAAAAATTTGTTGAGGCGTTGAATTGGTCGCCACTTTATGAAAATATTACGTTTTACTTCACCACCTCACTTACCAAAATAACAGGACTGACATTAGTATAATTTGCAAAATCCGCACGGATGGCGTCTCTTTTGGGCGCTATAGCGGCTTGATAGTCGCTTAGGCTTTTTACATAAAAAGTGCCGACTGCCATAAAAGGCAGCGGTTGGTTAGGGATACCACTTGCAATCCCTTTTTCAATGCTGTATTTAACCAAATTTGATCCTAAAAGCTGCGCCACCATCGGCATGTGCTTCGTTTCATAATATTCCATATTAAAGGTTTTACCTTCAGCATAAGGATACATGACTGATATTTTAACTAAGCCCTTTTCAACAATAGCTTCGTTCTTCTTTTCCTGACTAAACGCAGTAAAGCAAGTGGCTAAAAGGATAAATGATAAAATTAGTCTTAATTTCATAACTGGTTTATTTAAATGATAAAGCATTCTATTTTAACAGATTACACAAATATTAAAATATTGCCATTATTCACAAAACATTATGCTGACTAATGTTTAAAGTCGCACGAACGGACATGCCACGAGATTGCGTATAGGACAAAAACAAAAGCCTCAAATCTTTCGACTTGAGGCTTTTGACTTTTTCTGGTAGCGGGAACAGGACTCGAACCTATGACCTTCGGGTTATGAGCCCGACGAGCTACCAACTGCTCCATCCCGCACTGTTTTGATAGTGCAAATGTACAATAAGTTATCACATCTGTTTGTCACAAATTGGCTCATGTGGTCAACAATTTCTTAACACACTATAATCTAACCTTTTAATTTGGTTGATATAAGTCAATTTCTTTCTTACTATAAATCAATGTGTGGCGGTTGGGTACTTTGCACCTTTGTGATACCCTGACCGATGAACGGACAGGATCATAAAATTTCAAAGAAATGAAAACCGCTAAAGAATTATTGCTCAGCTATCTTGAGCATGTCAATAACCCCGATACAGCTATTGAACTTTTTGCCGACGACGCAGTGTTCGAGCTTCCCTACCTTGCAAGTTTAGGTTTACCCTGGCAATGGAAAGGCCGGGACGTAATATATAATTTCCTTAAAAACCTACCTAAAACATTCGGCAACTTCAAATTTCAAAACATCAGGATCCATATTGATACACCTGATCAGGCCTTTGGCGAATATGATGTGGACGCTATAGTCAATTCAACCGGTCGGGTTTATCCGCAAACCTATATGGGGCGCGTGGTTGCCGAAAATGGCAAGATCAAACTGATCCGCGAAGCGCTTGATATGGTTGTAGTGGCCAAAGGAATGTTTCCTGACGGGCTGGCACACTTAGCTTAAAGCTACTTACGAGCCTGGGCCCTTTTTTAAAAATTACAATTAACCATATCTTCCTTGGTTGTCCAAACCTGTTTTTCTTAGATTCATTGCCTCAAAAATGCTTCGATCAACGTACAAAGGCCTTAACTAAAATTGTTGAGGCCTTTGCAATAATCAGATACGCTATCATCAATTAGCCACATCATTATTTTCAATCCCTGTTTTGTTTTTATTGATCCTGTCTTTTAAGCCTCCAAAATTGTAGTTCAGGCTGATGCTGAATGACCTGTAATAGTTCATGCTTTGGTAGGTTTGATTAAACTGAGGACCAAATTTTTTGCTTACACTGTTACGGTATTTGGTAAATGGATTTTTGATCCCCCCAGAGATACTGAACTTATTTTTTACAATATCCTTGTTGAAATTGAACGCGCTGTAAAAAAAGCCGTTGGTGTACCCCTGTAAACCCGTAGGGTTGCGGCTATTTATACCCAAATCGGCATTCAGGGCCCAGCCATGGTTCAGGCGTACTACGTTTGATAGCGTGGCCCCATACATCAGCAGGTTATTATTCACTACTTTTCCGTCGGCCTGGCCTTGCAGCCACAAGTACATCATATTACCATTGAGGCTTACGTTGTAAATTTTAGTCACAGGGTAACTAAGGTTAAAATTAACGCCCGCACTGCTGGCCTTGCCTGTATTAGCATAGGTAACTTGTGTAACCTGGGTAGCCCGGTCAAAATTAACTACCTGCAAATCGAGATTGTTCATGAACGAATAGTCGAGCCCGATGTTTACTGATAATTTTTTATTGCTGCCATACCCAAGCTGGATATCGTTCAATAAAACAGGTCTCAGGTTTGGGTTACCGGTAACTTCATAATTAGGGTTTGAGCGGTCAACATAAGGGTTAAGCCTGTTGATTCCCGGCCTCCTGATCCTTTGCGAAAAACCGAAGTTGATACTGCTTTCGTCTTTAAATCTTTTACTTACCGAAACAGAAGGAACAATGTTAAAATAGTTTTGATCGGCCACAGATGCCGTACTCATGAAATCAGCCCGGATCACGGTTTCCTCAACCCGCACACCGGCATTGATGTTCCAACTGTTTAAAGCCAATTGATAGGAGTTATAAGCGCTAAATACATTTTGGGTATTGGTAAACGCGTTTGACTGCGCTGCATCATGCTCATATAAACCAGTTGTTTCATTTAATGAGCTATAGCTAAAATCGCTGCTGTTATTCCTGAATATAGCTTTAATGCCGGCATCAATGGTCATTTTATTTACTGGGGTAACAAAATCAACTTGTACAGTGTGTTCTTTAAATTTTTGTTTATCGCTTTGTTGAAAATTGGGGCCCGGGAAATTTACCCTGTCAAAAAATTGAACGTCGCCATTTTTGTTATTTGTGTTGCTGCTGTACACGTATGAGAATGTAAGTAGCCTGTTTTTAACTCCTTTAAAGCCCAATTCATAATTGATACCTGCATCAATGCCATAGCTGGTGGCCTTATTATTGTTTTGAAAACGGTATTGCTCAGGCTTACTATCGCCGGTTAGCAGGGACGACTGCCCGTTATGATCGGTTGCACGGCTGCCGTTATAATTGAACTGGGCGGTTAATAAATTCAGTGTATCTATCTGCAGGCTTAATTCGGTGCCGAAATAAGCGGTTTTATTATTTGAACGTTGATAACCTGTTTGCGCCAGTGTTGTACCGGCAGTATCAACACGCTTGTTGATATTATAGGTTTGCGGCGAATTGTTGATGCTGCCACCGCCAAAAGCAGAAACACCGAACTTGCCTTTTTTAGCCGTAACAGAACCTCCAATGCCGGGGCCACCTGTAGGCAAGCTTTCATTGATATTTACAGAACCATTGATACCATCGTTGACTTTTTTGCTGGTGATGATGTTAATGATGCCCGCCAAACCTTCGGCATCATATTTTGATGGCGGTGTGGTGATCACCTCAATCCGCTCAATGGTTGATGCCGGGATGCTTTTTAAAACGGCTTTAAGGTTGCTTTCCAAGCTGCCGGAGGGCTTACCGTTAATAAGCACTTTAAAGCTTGAATTTCCTTTGAGCAGTAAATTATCATCCCCATCTAATGACAGGTAAGGAATTTTCCTCATCATGCTTAGTACATTATTTCCCTTACTTTCAGGATCCGCCTTCAGGTCGTAAATTATTCTGTCGGCCTTTTGCCTGATAATCGGTCTTTCGGCGGTTATGGCAACCTCTTTCAGATTGGTCATTACATCACTTAGATAAACCGGTTTTAGCACCAGTGTTTGCTGCTGATGTGTAAGATCGAGGGGTATTGTTTTTGAACTGTAGCCAATAGCGTTAATAGACAGCGAATAGTTTGACGGTTGTACCGAAGCAAAACTGAAGGAGCCATCGTCTTTAGTAACAGCAACCATAATGGTTTCATTGGCAGCATTCTTTAGTCGTACGGTTATCAATGGCAAAGGCGCTTTAGTTACCGAATCAGCAATATCTCCTTTTACCTGCACCGCGGTTTGGCTATAACTATTGAGGTTATAAGTGATTAACACAGGCTAATTATTTAATCCTTACGGCGGCGAAGCAGCAGGTAATAGATTAGAAAGCCGGCTGAGATAAAGATCATTTCAACTCCGTAAGGAACGGGCGAATCTTCGGCACTGTAGGGGATGAATTGCATTACTATAAAACCTATACCGGCGCAAAGGAGGATGAGCCCCCATTTTAAGGCCTCGTTGCCTGAGTTTAACTGGGCCAGAAATTTCACGCTGTTCTCATCCAGCGGCCCCGATTTAATAATGCGTTTTTTCAGCATGTAATTATAAAGGGCAAGTATGAATATGGCTATCAGTATAAAGAATACAATGATTACGATGAATGGCATTAACTGTTTCATGATCTTGTTTGTTTAAGCATTTGCTACAGTAGTCAACACATGCTGTACCGCGGTTGCAATTATTTTAAAATATTTTTTTATTCTTTTTTTGCAACCGCTAAACCTTATATATTGACTACTGTAATATGTTTAATGAACACGAGGTTGTATCCAGAATATTAAATAAAGATCTCCGGGCTTTTGAACTGCTGGTAAAGCAGTACGAAAAGCTGGTTTTCTTTGTGATAAACCGGCTGGTGCAAGACCAGCAAAACAAGGAGGATATATGCCAGGAAGTTTTCATTAAGATTCACCAAAACCTGCACCGGTTTGAGTTTCAGTCGAAACTATCAACCTGGATAGCACGTATAGCCTACTTAACCGCTGTAAACTATTTTAAAAAGAACAAGAACAATCCCCCTGCCGAATATCCATAAAATATTGATAATCATCATTTTACAGATAAAAACCCCGAACAGGAACTGATAAAAAAATACCGCAGCTTATGTTAACCTGCTTATTGAGCAAATGCCGCATCAATATAAAACAGTGTTAACGCTGTACCACCTAAATGAGTTTTCATGTGCTGAGATCGAAGAGATCACGGGCATCCCGGAAGGAACAGTGAAAAGCCATCTTTTCAGGGCGCGGAAATTATTGAAAGAGAAAATTGAAAAAGACCTTAAGAAAGAAAATATATGAAAGAGCTGGATGACGACAGAATTACAGGAACTATTGAACAACGGTTTAGTTCCCGATAACAAAACACTTTCGGAAGAAGATAAGAACGACCTGCTTGCTTATCAAAACTTATTTACCGCACTGGGTACCGAGCCAAAAGAAGGCCTGCCTATGAGTTTTGCCGCTAACGTTAGGAGAAAACTGCAGGAACAAATCAACCGTAAAAACGATCTGCGCTTTAACTTGTTGGCACTTGGGATATTTGCATCGGGCTTGGCCTTGGCCTATGGGTTGCTATCGGTAATGAGCCCAGAAAGCGGTGATATGTTTTTAAATGCAATTATCAGCTTTAAATGGGTATTATTAACACTGGTTGCAGGGTTTGTGGGCTATCTTTTTATTGATCAGAGATTGGTAAACAGGAGTTATTAAGAACAGGGAAACGTAGAGATCATCATTGGGAATGGGGGTTAACAGGGTTAACACGAATTCAGAAACAAACCATCAAGTAACTGATAATCAATCGAATAAAACACAATAGCGGTTACACATCTCACAATGCGCAGAGCGGGCTTAAATGTTTTGTAACCTGCAAACGGGAGACGCATGTGATGCGTCTCTACATTAAGATTAACGGGCTTCTTCTAACGTATCAGGAACGGCATCTTCGTCCTCTTCCTGTGGTTGAGACTCTTCCTTAAACACACGGATGGTTTTAATATACCTGCGCTGGTAACGATCATTCATGGCGGTTTCAGTAACGCCATTTTCATCACCCGATGTAGAATGGATAAACACCAATGGTTCACCAGGTTGTGATATCACAATACCAATATGCCCTGCACTGTGGTAATTGTGACTGCGGGTTCCGGTAAACAAAATCAGATCGCCAAATTTGGCGTCTTTAATATCAATCCCCTTAACCGGCGCAAAATCCGATGAACTGCGGGGGATAGAGATGCCGAAATGAGTAAAAACATAATTAACATAGCCTGAGCAATCAAAACCTTTTTCCGGGTTGCTTGAACCATACCGATACCTAACGCCTTTCAGGGTTTGGGCAAATTCAACCAGCTCGTCGGGTGTGGTTTCGCCGGTTTCATAATTGGCCTCAACTTCGGCATAATGATGCCTCAACCTCGCATGGCTATGCAATTTTACCGTTTTATTTGCTTTATGTTTTTTTGATGCGTGAAGTACGGCAGGCTTTGCCGGCTTCATAAGTGATAAACAAGCTACAAGGAGGAGTTTGGAACCAATTACAACATGCATTTTGTAATGATAGGTAAAAATTTCCACGGATAGCAATCAAAATGTAAAAAAGATGATTGAATCTGATACTATTATTTCATTTGCTTCATCAAAACGTAAAATGGATGTTAAAATAACAGCCATTGAAAATTACCGCAGCCCCGAGGTAAAACATATCCGTTAAATAAGGCACCTATACTGGTAAGTAACCAGTCTGATCCTGAAAAATACCTGAAACCAGTAGCCGGAAAACCACAAACTTTCATTGCGCCCGAACTGATCAGTCCGGCTAAGTTCAAAGGCTTGGAACTGATCCCTTTTTACAAATTACATGATGCCCGGTATATGATCTACTGGCACCAGGGAGATTTGAAAGAGGCAGGGAATTAAATAAATGTTAAAGCCTTATAAATTATGCCCCTCAAGCTTCGCTATTGCCTGTTCAACAAATTTTTCATTGGAGAAAAGTGTCCGTTTTCTATCGCTCCAACCGTGAAGACGGTTTAATATTTCATCCAAATTTTTGGTCTTGAACTTGACAGAAAGAAAATCTATAGTAGACAATAGCTCCAACCCAAAAGCAGAGTAAAACCCGGATAAAAAATTTTTGGTTTTGTTTACAATATCAAGAAAAGCGAGGTTTGATTCCTGGCTAAGATATGCCAGAACATCCTCTTCCGTGTCCATCATAATACCCAACTCTTCAAATGGCTTTTTATCCATAGCGCTATACCCTGTGATATAATTTCCGTTTAGATAGTAAAGCACACGTCTCACTTTACCCGAATAGGGGCCATAGAAATTTGGCTCAAAAGTTAGTTTAAACTCGCTTTTTGCCCCAAAGCGCTGCAAAAAATAAGCAACCTTTTCAGCAGCAAACTCCGATACAAATTCCCCGCTTTTAGCAAGGTCGAACAAGACCGCTAATAACATAGCCCGGGCAGGTGTCAATTTAGCGCGCTCCTCTTTCATAGCCTCTTTTATCACAGCATTAGGTAAGTAGACCTGAATATCACTCTCTATTCCATTTAAGTTTGACTCTATCAATTCCTTAACTTTATTCCATTCTAAGCCCCCGTGCCCTGTTCCTAAAGATGGTATTGCTATCGACTTAATCTGCCTTTCGTTTATTACAGATGCCAGCTGTTTCAAGCCTGTGTCTATATAGTTATATTCAGATGGTTTACGCCAGTCTGTTTTAGTTGGCAAATCAATTATTATCTTCTTACCATACAACAACGATTCTTCTTCGGTAACTATTAGATTGCCAATATCAAAACTTTTATTTTTGCAGGCCTGTTGATAGATTTTAAAATTGTGAGGAAATTCCTTTTTGAATTGAAGAGCCAATCCTTTCCCCATAACTCCAACAGTGTTTACGGTATTCACCAAAGCGTCAACCCTACTTTCTAATATATTCCCTTCAATGTATGTAATCATCTGTTAAAAATAGTAATCAGGTTTGATAACAATTTTACTTTCACTAATATCAAATGCCAAAAGTTTTTGTTTGGCATTTTTATTATAAACTGCAAACCCTAATATTGCACTTGCAGGTATATCGTCTATGACCAAAAACTCGGCCTCTTTTCTTCTTTTCAAATCAAGATCATTGTAATCAACCCAATATTGTGCGTTTATTGCTGAAAGATCAATTATATTAAGAATATCATCTATATCTGCTTCGTAAAAAAAATCAGTCAGATCGCTTACTGCATGCCCGTTTGAAAAAACAAACCTCAAATTATGAACCCTTATCTGCTCAACACTTGTAATACAATAAACAATATCTTCTGTAGATACCGGTCGCATGTTATAATATATGCTATTGGCCCCTTGCTTAATTACATATAGCATTGGCATCCGCGCACCGAAGTAAAAAGGGATGTAACGCCCAAGTGCTTCGCCATTTGGTAATATAAAACTTTCCCTCTTTGATATTAAACTTCCGGATCCAATAGGGACGTAATCTTTATTGCTATTGGCCGACCATTGATGAGTAATGCCGTTTTTAAGAATATGTGGTATATTCTCAACATGTGTCATCCTGTATAAATATATCTTTTTCAGTTATCAATAGATAAATAACGTTAAATATAATCAATACATCTCTATTAAGAGAACATCAAACAAAAAGCCTCAAATTTTTCAACTTGAGGCTTTTCATTTTCTTCGTAGCGGGAGCAGGACTCGAACCTACGACCTTCGGGTTATGAGCCCGACGAGCTACCAACTGCTCCATCCCGCACTGTATTGTGCTATATATTTGAGATCCGGCCATAACCCCGGAAAGGTGCTTCCAATTATCAAAATGCAAATTTGCACTCCGTTTTAATTGGACTGCAAAGATATAATTCGTTTCTTTGCAGTCCAAATATATTTTTAATTATTTTTTTATGGCTCATCAGGCAGGTTTTGTAAGTATAATAGGTAAACCCAACGCAGGGAAATCAACCCTTATGAACGCGCTGGTGGGCGAAAAAATGTCCATCATCACCCCTAAAGCGCAGACTACACGCCACCGCATTTTGGGTATTGTGAATGACGAAAACTACCAGATCGTGTTTTCGGACACCCCTGGTGTTATCAAACCGCACTACGCCCTGCACGAAAGCATGATGCACCAGGTTGACGGTTCTATTGTTGATGCCGACCTTATTTTGCTGGTTACAGACATTTATGAAGAATATGACGAAGCAGACGTTCTTAAAAAACTGGAACGTTCATCAGCGCCTCTTGCCGTACTCATCAACAAAATTGACCAAAGCGATGAAGAAACCGTAAAAAAGAAGGTCGAATTTTGGCAGGAGAAATTAAACCCTAAAGCCATCTTCGCGATATCGGCATTGCATGGGCACAACATTAAGGCCATTATGGATTTCGTGATCGAAAACCTGCCGGAGCATGCCGCTTATTACGAAAAAGATGCGCTAACCGACCGTAACGACCGCTTTTTCGCTTCAGAAATGATCCGCGAACAGGTGTTTAAACAATACAAAAAGAAATTCCGTACAGCACCGAGGTTATTGTAACCGCCTTTATTGAGGGCGAAAAGCTTTACCGTATCAGCGCAGAAATTATTGTTGAGCGCGAATCGCAAAAGAACATCATCATAGGCAAAGGCGGCGAAATGTTAAAAATTACCGGCACCTATGCCCGCCGCGCCATGGAAGACTTTTTCAGCAAAAAGTTTTCCTGGAGATGTTTGTAAAAGTGATCCCCGACTGGCGTACCAAAAAGAATTACCTCAAACAATTCGGGTACGAATAGAAAGAACAGAACCAAGACTTTTAGAATCAAGATGCAGGATAATCCAACATCTTGATCTATCATTAATAAAAATTAAAAATTTCGTAGAAGCATTTGTTAAGTTAGATAGATTTGTATTCCTGAATCTTGATTTCTTGCATCCTGACTCTTAATAAAAAAGCATGAGTAACATAGTAGCCATTGTGGGCAGGCCCAACGTAGGCAAATCAACATTATATAACCGTTTAACCGAAAGTCGCAAGGCCATTGTTGATGACTTTAGCGGTGTCACGCGCGACAGGCATTACGGCGTTGCCGAGTGGCTTAACCACAATTTTACCGTTATTGATACAGGCGGCTATGTAGCCAATTCAGACGATGTTTTTGAAACCGCCATCCGTGAGCAGGTTGACATTGCCATTGAAGAAGCTTCGGTAATCCTTTTTGTTGTTGATGTTACAACCGGCATCACAGATTTGGATGATGAGATTGCCAACCGCCTGCGCAAAAGCAATAAACCTGTTTTTGTGGTAGTAAACAAGCTGGACAATAACAACCAGGTTGCCGATGCTATGGTGTTTTACAGCTTCGGCCTTGGCGAAATCTACAGCATTTCATCAATGACCGGCTCAGGTACCGGCGAATTGCTCGACGAAGTGGTAAAACACTTTGAAGACGAAGTACTGGAAGAAAACACCCGCCCTAAATATGCTATTGTCGGTCGCCCCAACGTGGGTAAATCATCTATCATTAACGCACTTATCGGTAAAGACCGTAACATAGTTACCCCTATTGCCGGTACCACCCGCGACTCTATCCATATCCATTATAACCAGTATGGTCATGATTTTATGCTGATAGATACAGCCGGGATGCGTAAAAAAACCAAGGTTAAGGAAAACATTGAGTTTTACTCGGTAATGCGTACCATCAAAGCACTGGAAGAAGCCGATGTAATTATCCTGATGATTGATGCGGTTGAAGGCTTTGAATCGCAGGACATCAATATCTTTCACCTGGCCGAAAAGAACAAAAAAGGCGTAGTAATTGTGGTGAATAAATGGGATTTGATTGAGAAGAACAGCAAAACCATCAAGGTTTTTGAAGAGCAGATCCGCGATAAGATAGCCCCCTTTACCGATGTGCCTATTGTATTTACCTCAGTTACCGAAAAGCAAAGGGTATTAAAGGTGATCGATGTAGCCAACCAGGTTTACCAGAACCGCGCCCGTAAGATCCCTACTTCAAAACTAAACGAGGTAATGCTGCCAATTATCGAAAACTACCCGCCACCATCAATTAAAGGTAAATACGTTAAAATAAAATACATTACCCAAATTGCCGGCACTTCGCCAATGTTTGCGTTTTTCTGCAATTTGCCGCAATATGTAAAGGAGCCTTACTATCGGTTTATCGAAAATAAACTAAGGGAAAACTTTGATTTTTCGGGCGCGCCGGTGCAGGTATGGTTCAGGCAGAAATAAGAACCTTGATTTTTAGGATTTGAGGATTACCTTGAATTTGATCTATCAAATCCAGACTTTCAAAGGTTCACCACCGCGTCATTGCGAGGAACGAAGCAATCCCCTATTCGAAGGTACGCCCTGCATAGTCCGCGATTGCTTCGTCCCTCGCAATGACGTTTTTTACCCCCTGGTTGTTACGTTTCCATCCCCCTCTCCGTAATACTGCTAAACCTCAATACTTTACACTTCATGAAAAAGTTTTACTGTTTAGTACTAATAGTACTGGCCGCTTTTACTGCATGCAAAAAAGGCGAGCTATCATCTACCGGCGGAGAAGATAATGGCTGCATCAGTCGCGTTAAACGTGATTATAGCGACAGCAATAGAGTTGAACTGGCAACAGCTATTACGCTCCTGCAAAAAAATAATATCCCGGTTAACGGCCTGGTAATATATAGAGTTATTTTAAACGATAGCATAAGCAATAATGGTCCGCTTAATATCTACCAGCATGTTATAGCCTATGAAGAAAGCAAAGGTTTACCCATCTTTAATTCGGGAATAGGCTATCATTTTAGGAACGAGGTTTTTTCAACTACCATTGGCCGGCGCTATGGCACACTTAGCCTAAATACTACAGCAACGGCTCCGCTGCTCCAAATACGTAAAATTTTTATTGATGCTTTTAAAAAAGATGGCTATACCATTGATAACCGCGTTAATGAATCATCATGCCTTAATGCGGAGTTCGGGTATTACAACCTAACGCCGGATACGCCTGATCAGCCTCATTTTGCCAAAGTATGGAAGGTTACTTTTATGAATTACGATTATCCGGTGGCCTACATTCAGGATGATAACCGAAAACTATTATCCTATTTCAACGGATTATTAACACTGAACAAAACCAATAAAAAATAAAATACCGGCGCAATTGGCATTTCTTTAGCCAGCCGGCCATTCTACTTTGTCAGTTTAAAAACACAAAATGCAACATGGTTGCATTTTGTGTTTTTGTCATTTACCTTTATCCATAATTAACCGCAATATCATATGAAGGATTTTGATGTGATCATTATCGGCGGCAGCAGCGCCGGTTTATCTGCAGGCATGGCTTTGGGCCGTGCCATGCGTAAAGTATTAATTATTGATAGTGGCATGCCCTGCAACCGCCAAACGCCACACTCACACAACTTTTTTACCCGCGATGGTCAAACCCCGCACGAGATTTTGACTATTGCCCGTGAACAAACTTTAAAATACCCAACTATCACGCTGCTCCATAGCGAGGCCACTCAATGTACACCAATAACTAAGGGCTTTGAGGTTAGTACAATATCCGGTGAAACATTCAGCGCAAAGAAAATTATCCTTGCTGCCGGTATTAAAGATCAAATGCCTGACATTCCCGGCTTTGCCGAATGCTGGGGAATATCGATTATTCATTGCCCCTATTGCCATGGTTATGAATACGGCTATCAGCCTACAGGCATATTTGCTAATGGCGAAATGGCTTTTGAGCTGGCTAAACTTATTTCAAACTGGACCAAAGATCTCATCCTGTTCACTAACGGAAAATCAACTTTAAACGAAGGTCAGCAATCCATTATCAGTCATAATAATATACAAATTATTGAGGGGGAAATAGCAGCGTTTGATCATCATGACGGCCAGATAACTACCATCCATTTGCAAAACGGCTCCGAAATAAAACTTAAAGCATTATATGCGAGGCTCCCATTTGTGCAACACAGTGATATTGCATTACAATTAGGCTGCTCATTTACCGATCAGGGCCACATCCAGGTTGATGCACAGCAAAAAACAACGGTACCCGGCGTTTACGCCGCCGGCGACAGCGCTTCGGGCATTCGCTCCATAGCCAATGCGGTTAATAGCGGCACAATGGCAGGTGTTATGGCAAATTTGGAATTGATTAATGAGATTTTCCTGGCGGAAAAGAATTAGGATACGTAGAGCGTAAAAACTACTGTCATTTCGACGAACAAGCGCGGGGATCGCGCTACGCCAGTGAGGAGAAATCTTATACGCAGGCACAGCCATACAAGCATAATGTATAAGATTTCTCTTTCGCCCCGGCGCTCATGCCCCTCACGGACTCACTCGAAATGACATCTTTTGTTTAGCCTCCTTACTGCTCCAAGCCTTTTTTAAAGGTCACATCATCGGTGTTGATCACTTTAAAGTAGGCGTTATCACCCCATTTAAAGCGGGCCGCCTGGGCTTTGAGGATCGTTTTAATAGGCTCCCTTGAGATCTGTACTTCGTGCGAATCCATTTCTTTAATGGTTTGCGAGGCATACAGTATAAATTTATCTACCTCGTCATTACTAACAGCATATTGAGTTAAAAACTCAGCTTCAGTCGGATATTTTTTAAGTAATTGCTGCTGGCGGTCAACAACGTAAGCGGTAAATAATTGCTGCTGGCTCAGGTCCTGGATAAGAGGGGTGAATTTGCTGGTATCCGCCGGTACAAAAACATCGGGCATAATGCCTCCGCCGCTAAAAACTTTACGCCCGCTTGAAGTATGGAATGATGGGGTACCTTTAAAAACACTATCATTAAGGTTGCTTTGTTCTGAAAAAGTTCGCCTTTTTGCATACGCTGGGCAAGTTCATTGCGATAACTGTCAACCCCGTTTTTGTATGATTTCTGGATAGAGCGGCCCGAAGGGGTATAGTACCTGGCCACTGTTAAATTCACTGCTGAACCATCGTCAAAAGCAAACTGCTGCTGTACCAAACCTTTACCAAATGATCGTCGACCAACAATAGTAGCCCTGTCAAGGTCCTGCAGGGCCCCTGCTAAAATCTCACTGGCCGAGGCCGAATATTCATCAATAAGCACGGTAAGTTTCCCTTTCTGAAACATGCCCGAATCGGTGGCAAAGTAATCAGTGCGGGGCTCGTGGATACCTTTAGTATAAACTATCAGCTTTCCATCGGCTAAAAACTCATCGGCTAATGATGTAGCAGCGTTAAGGTAGCCACCGCCATTGCCTCTCAGGTCGAGTAGCAATTTATTCATACCGTCAACTTTTAGCGCCGTTAACGCCTTTCTGAAATCGAGGTCGGTAGTGGCCGAAAACTTACTGATCTTGATATAGCCGGTGTTAGCATCGGCCATATAGACGGCATCAACGCTGCTTAGGTCAACATGTCCCCGTTTAACCATAAGTATTTTTAAATCTTTGCTCAGCGGAGGCACAACACTCAGTTTTATTTCTGCATCCTTTTCACCCCTGAAAACACCATTTATCCGGGAGGCTGTTAGCTTGCTCCCCGAAAATTTTTTATCGTCAACATTGATCACCTTACTGCCCACCAGTAAGCCTGCTTTTTCGGCCGGACCGCCGGCATAAACCTGCGTAATGATCAGCGTATCACGCAGTAACTGGTATTCGATACCAATACCGTTAAAACCACCGTCTAACCGTTCATTAATGGATTGCGCCTGCTGCTGCGGTAAATAAAGCGAATGCGGATCAAGGTTTTGAAGCAGGTTATTTACCGATACACCTTCAATACTATCGATATTAACGCTGTCAACATAGTTGCGGTCAACCAGTTGCAGCACCTTTGCTATTTTACTATTACTCACAAAGGAGAAGCCAAGGTTACGCGCGGCAAAATCCTTGTTAAGCACCTGGCCTATCATCACCCCTACCAGCAGCAGGATTATTGTCCGGAAAATTACACCCGCGGTCCTCTTCATAACTTATTACACACAAAGTTAACAATTGCAGGGTCAATAATTTTTACCCGCACCCTTGCATTTGATGATTTTTACCGAATTTTGTTATAAATTATTTGAAAATAAGCAATGGAAACCACTACCGAAAGGGAATCGCACTACAAAAACCTCGAAAAACAGACCGTAAGGGAAATTTTAGAAAACATTAATAACGAGGATAAAACGGTTCCGCTGGCAGTGGAAAAGGCATTGCCACAGATAGAAGCCCTGGCAACTATCACCGCAGAAAGGATGAAAAACGGCGGACGTTTATTTTACATAGGCGCCGGCACCAGTGGCCGTTTAGGCGTGGTTGATGCATCAGAATGCCCGCCGACATTCGGCGTTCCGTTTGATATGGTGGTGGGCTTGATAGCAGGCGGCGATGGCGCGATCCGCAAAGCTGTTGAATTTGCTGAAGACGATGCTATACAGGCCTGGAAAGATCTGGAAGCTTTCGACATTAATGATAAAGACGTAGTTGTTGGCATAGCCGCTTCGGGCACTACACCGTATGTGATCGGCGGCTTAAAAACGGCTAATGAGCATAATTTAGTTACCGGCTGTATTGTTTGTAACAGCGGCAGCCCGGTAGCGGCTGTGGCGCAGTACCCGGTTGAAGTAGTAACAGGCCCTGAGTTTTTAACCGGGTCGACCCGCATGAAGGCCGGTACCGCACAAAAATTAGTTTTAAATATGCTGAGCACAAGTGTCATGATCCAGCTTGGCCGTGTAAAAGGGAACAGAATGGTTGACATGCAGTTAAGCAACCACAAATTGGTGAACAGGGGCACCCGCATGGTAATGGACGAAACCGGGCTGAACGAAGAGGAAGCAGCCGGGTTACTGAAACAATACGGCAGCGTACGAAGCGCTGTTGATCATTATTTAAAAAAATAAACTGAATTTGAAGATGTGTTGATTTGGAAATTTGAAGATGCTTGTATTCGATAAATTCTCAAATTCAAAAAATTCGGGTTCAGACAATTTGAAATCAAAAACATGCACGATATTGAACCATATTACCGCTGGAGAGACGATTACGTGGCATCGGAAGATGAGTTTTCGCCTTTTTATGCGACAGAATACAGCGAATTTGAATTTGACAAGCAGGTATACAATTACCTGCTGCACCCGCAATGGGACTCATTCGGCTCCAATACCCTTTATTTAAAAGTGCTTTTTGCCGATTATGATAAAGGCTACACAATTATTGAGCTGATAGGTGAATGGAATGATGCCATCAATAACGACATTATGATGCTGAAGCGTGAGCTGCTCGACCTGATGATAGATAATGGCATCACTCATTTTATCCTGATCGGCGAAAACGTACTCAACTTTCATTCAAGCGATGATTGCTATTACGAAGAGTGGTTCCAGGATGTAGAGGACGGCTGGATAGCAGGCATCAACTTCCGCGAACACGTGATAGACGAATTTAAACACAGCAATATCGACTATTACATCAATTTTGGCGGCGAACTCGATAGCATTGGCTGGCGTACCCTGAAACCCATACAGGTTTTCAAAAAAGTGGAGGAGCAGTTGATGAGGAGATTGAATTGAGAATCAAGATTCAAGAAGTCAAGAGCCAGGAAAGCGCCAACAGGTAGCCAGACTTCTTCTTGCCTCTTGACTCTAATAGTCTTGCACCTTTCTTCATGCTGCATTCACCTTTTATTTATATATTCGTACTATAATTTTTAACACAAAATGGAATTTAAAGATCCCGAATACGTTTATAAAAACGTAATACAATTAAATGAACAGGATGCATCCCGCAAATTCATAGCTAATGTATTTATGTGGATGTTTGTCGCACTGGGCCTTTCGGCTTTATGCGCGTTCATATTTTCAGGCAACCAGGCATTATATGAAATGCTTAGGGACCCGGCAACAGGTGGCAATACTGGCTTAGGTACTATTGTAATGTTTGCACCGCTCGCTTTCGTACTAATTATATCATTTGGCTTTAACCGTTTATCATACGGTGTTGCAGCATTGCTATTCATTGCATTTTCTGCAGTTATGGGCATTAGCTTAAGCTATATACTAAGAGTATTTACAGAAAGTTCGGTACTTGGCGTATTTATTACAACCTCAGTTGTTTTCGGTATAATGGCTGTAGCCGGGTATACCACCAACACAGATCTGACCAAATTTGGATCGATTATGATGATGGGGCTCATTGGTATTATTGTGGCATCATTATTTAATATGTTTATGCATAGCTCCCAGTTAGAATACATCATTAGCTATGTTGGCATCGCCGTATTTGTTGGACTAACAGCTTACGACGTTCAAAAACTAAAACGCATAGGAGCCGGTCTTGAATATGGCACGTCATCAACAAGCAAAATGGCCCTTTTAGGCGGTTTAACTTTGTATCTTGATTTTATCAACCTTTTCCTGATGATCCTCCGTTTATTCGGCAGAAGAAGATAATCTCATTAAGAAATTCAATCATAAAGCTGCCTCCGCAAAAGGCGGCTTTTTTGTTTAACAATGTGGCTTAGCTATGATATTTAGCGTACGTTATACACTTGCAAATGATAACTTTATTGCGCAACTTTGCAGTGCTTATGGAGAAAGACGGAGGGATTAGACCCTGCGATGTCTTAGCAACCTGTGCTTCACAAGGTGCTACATTCTACCAGGCGGCAATTACGCGCCCGGACAGATAAGCGAAAGTCATAACAACACCCGACTTTTCGAGATAAGCTGTATTTAGATTTGAGATATTAGACGTGAGATTTGAGATAGCATCTGCTTTTTCCAATTGCCTGTTTAGTGTCTTTTTATCAGATATATGGGATTAAAGATTTAAGGATCTGGCAAAGACTTTTTGCCAAGGTCTCACATCTTATATCTCATATCTCACATCTCAAAAAATGGACATTAGAAAAGAATTACAGAAACGCATCCTGGTGATTGACGGAGCAATGGGTACCATGATTCAAAGGTACCAGCTCACGGAGAAGGATTTTCGTGGCGAGCGTTTTCGCGATCATCATAGCGACCTGCAGGGCAATAACGACCTGCTCAATATCACGCGCCCTGATATTATCAAAGCCATCCATGCCGAATACCTGGATGCCGGTGCGGATATCATTGAAACTAACACTTTCAGCACACAGGTAATTTCCCTTGCCGATTATCACCTGGAAGAACTGGCTTATGAACTAAGCTACGAGGGTGCACGCATTGCCCGCGAAGTAGCCGACGAGATATACCCGGCGCACCCCCGAAAAGCCGCGCTTTGTTGCCGGTGCCATCGGGCCAACCAACCGTACTGCTTCCTTATCGCCAGACGTTAACGACCCCGGATATCGCGCCGTTACCTTTGATGATCTGGCCGAGGCCTACTATGACCAGGTACGCGGTTTGGTTGACGGTGGTTCGCACCTGTTATTGGTTGAAACCATATTTGATACCCTGAATGCAAAAGCAGCCCTGTTTGCCATAAAACGTTATGAGCAGGAGTGTAAAGCTGCAGGCAAGGATTTTCCTGCTTTCAGGAATTCGGGCGGGATCATGATCTCAGGAACCATTACCGATGCTTCAGGCCGTACCCTTTCAGGGCAAACTGTCGAAGCTTTCTGGAACTCGATAAGCCATGCCAACCTGCTATCAGTAGGCCTAAACTGCGCTTTGGGTGCGCGGGAAATGCGTCCGCACCTTGCCGAGCTTTCTGAAAAGGCAGGTGTATTTATTTCGGCCTATCCAAACGCCGGCTTACCCAACGAGTTTGGTCAATACGATGAAACTCCGCATGAAACCGCTCATCAGGTTGACGATTTTATCAAAGCCGGCCTGGTTAATATAGTTGGTGGGTGCTGCGGTACCACGCCCGAGCATATTAAATGTATTGCCGATAAGGCTGCCAAATATCCGCCCCGCCCCATTCCGGAAATTGAGCCGGACATGCGCCTGAGCGGTTTGGAATCCGTTACCATAAAACCCGAAAGCATTTTTGTTAATGTGGGTGAGCGTACCAATATCACCGGTTCACCAAAGTTTTCCAAATTGATCCTCGCCGAAGATTATGAGGCAGCTCTAAGTGTTGCTCTGCAACAGGTAGAAGGCGGCGCGCAGGTCATCGATATTAACATGGATGAGGGCATGATTGATTCGGAGGCTGTGATGGTAAAATTCCTGAACCTGGTTGCTTCTGAACCGGATATTGCCAAACTGCCTATTATGATCGACTCATCCAAATGGACGGTGATTGAGGCTGGTTTAAAATGCGTACAGGGAAAAGGTATCGTGAACTCTATCTCCCTTAAAGAGGGCGAAGAAAAATTTAAGGAACAGGCCCGGAAAATCTTAAGCTATGGCGCTGCTACCGTTGTAATGGCCTTTGACGAAACCGGTCAGGCCGATTCACTGGAGCGCCGGATCGAGATCTGTAAACGGTCATACGATATACTGGTGAACGAAGTAGGATTCCCCCGCAGGATATTATTTTCGACCCAAACATCTTAACAGTTGCTACCGGCCTGGAAGAACATAATAATTACGCGGTTGATTTTATTGAAGCTACCCGCTGGATCAAGCAAAACCTGCCGCACGCTAAAGTGAGCGGCGGTGTGAGTAATATTTCATTCTCGTTCAGGGGTAATAATACCGTGCGCGAGGCTATGCACTCGGCTTTCCTGTACCATGCTATTAAAGCGGGTATGGATATGGGTATTGTAAATGCCGGGATGCTGGAGGTTTACGAGGAAATTCCGAAAAACCTTTTGGAGCTTGTAGAAGATGTACTCCTTAACCGCCGCCCGGATGCTACCGAGCGCCTGGTTGAGTTTGCCGACACCATCAAAAGTAAAGGCAAAGAAGTAGTACGCGACGAAGAATGGCGCAAAGGCACCGTTCAGGAGCGCCTCTCCCACTCGCTGGTAAAAGGCATTGTTGAATACCTTGACGACGATGTGGAGGAAGCCCGCCAGGCCTACAGCAAACCCCTTGAGGTTATTGAAGGTCCGTTGATGGACGGTATGAATATCGTAGGCGACTTGTTCGGTGCCGGTAAAATGTTTTTACCACAAGTGGTAAAATCAGCCCGTGTAATGAAAAAGGCTGTGGCTTACCTACTGCCTTTTATTGAGGAAGAAAAAAGAACAACGTAAATGCCGATCAGCGCGCCAACGCCGGCAAGGTGTTAATGGCCACCGTAAAAGGCGATGTACATGATATCGGCAAAAATATAGTTGGCGTAGTGCTGGCTTGTAACAACTTTGAGGTGATTGACCTTGGGGTGATGGTGCCCGCGCAACGCATTATTGAAGAGGCTAAAAAGCAAAACGTTGATATCATTGGGTTAAGTGGTTTAATCACCCCATCGCTTGATGAAATGGTGCACTTTGCCAAGGAAATGGAACGCGAAGGTTTTACCATTCCGCTAATCATTGGTGGTGCTACAACGTCGCGCATTCACGCTGCCGTAAAAGTAGCGCCGCAATACTCCGGGGCTGCCATTCACGTTTTGGATGCTTCGCGCAGCGTTACCGTTTGCAGCAATCTAATGAGCAAGGACAACCGGGATGCCTATATCCAGGGCATTAAGGATGAATATGCCAAAGCCCGCGAGGCACATGCCAACAAAAAATCGGACAAGCGTTTTGTAACTATCGAAGAAGCCCGTGCCGGTAAATTCCAGATTAGCCTGGATGGCGATGTGGCGCCGAAACCCGCGTTTACAGGCACCAAAGTATTTGAGAATTTCCCGCTGGAAGAGTTGCTGCCTTATATCGACTGGACGCCGTTTTTCCATACCTGGGAACTTCGCGGCAGCTATCCGAAGATCTTTGACGATAAGTTTGTAGGCGTTGAAGCCAAAAAACTATTTGATGATGCGCAGGTATTGATGAAACGTATTGTTGACCAGAAACTGTTCACCGCAAAAGGTGTAATTGGCTTCTGGCCGGCCAATGCCGTAGGTGATGATATTGAATTATATACCGATGAAAATCGCACAACAGTTTTAAATCGCATCCATACCTTACGCCAGCAGGCCGAAAAGGTGAAGAATGATCCGTATTATGCCTTGTCAGATTTTATCGCACCAAAAGAAAGCGGTGTGCCTGATTATTTCGGCGGCTTTGCGGTAACAACCGGTTTAGGTTGTGATGAATTGGTTGCTGAGTTTGAGGCCGACCATGACGACTATAACAGCATTATGGCCAAAGCCCTTGCCGACCGCCTTGCCGAAGCTTTTGCCGAAAAAATGCACGAACTGGTACGTAAGGAATACTGGGGCTATGCCAAAGGCGAACAGCTAAGCAATGCCGACCTGATCAAGGAAGAGTACCAGGGCATCCGTCCGGCACCGGGTTATCCGGCCTGTCCGGACCATACCGAAAAAACCACCTTGTTTGAATTACTAAAAGCAGAAGACAACGCAAACATGCACCTAACCGAAAGCCTGGCCATGCTGCCGGCCGCATCGGTAAGCGGTTTCTACTTCGCACATCCGCAGGCAAGATATTTTGGCTTGGGTAAAATCAGTAAGGATCAGGTTGAGGATTATGCTATCCGTAAACAAATGCCATTGGAGGATGTGGAAAGATGGTTAGGGCCGAATATTAATTATTAGCCCCCCGGCCCCCTAAAGGGGGAGTAAGGGAAGAAACGACAAAGCGAGGGCTTGTGCGATTCCCCTCTTGAGAGGGGTGGAGGGGTGTGTTAACGGAGCGAAAAATAAACGCCACATAATACACCCCGCCAACACACAATTCCACCGCGCCCCCTCTCAAGAGGGGAACTTAAATTGTAATTATAAAACTTAAATAAAAAAATTCCCCCTTGGGGGTTAGGGGTCAAATGAAAATACCTGAACATATAGCAAACGCCAATGGCAAAACACTCTTTTCTTTTGAACTGATCCCGCCTTTAAAGGGGCAAAGTATCCAGGGCATCTATAATGCTATTGATCCGCTGATGGAGTTTAAACCTCCGTTTATTGATGTTACTACCCTGCGCGAGGATTTTATTTACAAGCAGCATCCAAGCGGTTTGCTCGAGAAACTATCGTACCGCAAACGCCCGGGCACTATTGCCATCTGCGCGGCTATCATGAACAGGTATAAGGTTGATACCGTGCCCCACCTGCTTTGTGGCGGCTTTACCAAAGACGAAACCGAGAACGCCCTTATAGAATTAGAGTTTTTAGGTATCGAAAACGTACTGGTATTGCGTGGCGATGCGCGCCTTGGCGATTCATCATTTGTACCTACGCCTAATGGCCATTGTTATGCTACCGATTTGCTGCAGCAGGTAGTAAACCTTAACAACGGTATTTATTTGCATGAGGACCATGGCAATACAGCCAAAACAAACTTTTGTATTGGCGTAGCCGGTTATCCCGAAAAGCATTTTGAAGCCCCGAACCTTAAAACCGACTTTAAATACCTGAAGCAAAAGGTAGAAATGGGTGCACAGTTCATTGTAACCCAGATGTTTTTTGATATTGGTAAATACAAGGAGTTTGTAAATGGTTGCCGGGCCAACGGTATCAATGTGCCTATTATTCCGGGGCTGAAACCGATCACATCATCAAAACAATTGGTTACGCTGTCAAAGACATTCCATATTGATATTCCGGAAGATCTGAGCGATGCTATCCACGCCTGTGCCACCGAAAAGGATGTAAAAGAGGTAGGTATTGAATGGATGATTAACCAGTGTAAAGAACTGATTGCTTTTGGCGCACCGGTACTGCATTTTTATACCATGAGTAACGCCGGGCCTACTAAAAGGATTGCGGAGGCGATATTTTAAGAACTTTTCACAATGTCGATTGTAGGCTAACCATGCCCAGATTTAATAAAATGAGAGGGCGCCGACATGCAACGGCACCCTCTTCCCCCGTTCACATGCAGGTTACTTGCAAAAGATAACCTGGTTCGTTTTTCCCCAGTCGTTAATTTCGCCGGTGGTTAATTTGCGATAGGTTGTCAGGGTTAGGCTATAGGCGCATGAGGGCCATGCGCTAAAAGGTGGAGTTAAAACAAATGGTGACGGCGAGGCCATGTCAAATTTCTTAGCATCTCCGCGCGGAGTTGTGCCACTGGGCAAACCGCTGACCGTACCCGTAGCGTTTGACCATACACCCAGCGACCAGCTGGCAATCAGTTCATGATCAACTGTGTAATCGGCATGGGCGGTTCCGCTTACCGGAGTGCAGCCGCTGCCTCCGCCGGCAAAAAGCTCTTCCAGCTTCAGCAGGTTCACTTCGTTCCAGTTATTCACATAGATTTTGCCGATAAGCGATTGGGTATTCAGGTTTGGCGAGCCTGGATTAGCCGGATCGTCAGTAGTTTGAAATTGGATGTATAACATTCTGCCGTTTTTCTGATCCGCCACAGGTACAGCTAAACCAGGCGTTAAACCGGCGCTGGCATCGCCGCCGCCGATGATGGTAGTTGTGTTTAAGTAAAACAACGAGCCATAAAAGCCATTATCAAGCGCGGGTTGGTCAACCCGTACCCAGCCGTTAACATCCGGGTGCAGCACATGATCCGGGATTGGGTTAGGGTAATTATCTACCGGTACGCTATCGGGCACAGAAGCCGGTTGATTGATATCGATCACTACATCCTGAAATGCGGTGGTACCATTCCAGGTGATTTGCCGGCTGGCGACTTTTAAGGCTGTAGTTTCCATCTGGGCGGTGGTTACCGGGCTGAAGTTCACGTTATCGGTAGAAAACAAAAAGCGGTAATAAAGCGGGCTGGCCGGCGCGGTGGGCACTTTCTTGGTGGCGTAGCCCCCAGCTTAACCGAACCAAAGAAACCGTAACCTGTGCCACCCGCTCCAAATTTGCTGATGAGGGTTTTACCGCTGCCGTCGATATCAGATGTAATGCTGAAATTCCCTACCGAAGTAAACCATGGTGTATCGCTGGTAATAATGCCGCCGCCTTTAATACACAGCTTTACGCAGAAACAGTTATTGGCGTTGTGCCTGTCGTTTTGGCGGCCGCGGGTGCGGTCTTCCGCTAACAATACAGTGCCAGATGAGCTTTCAACCCTGAAATAATAATCAGGTCCGGCAGGCCATTCTACATTAAGCCATGGCAATAAGGTTTTCCTAAAATTGTCGCCAGGATATACGATAGTGAACTTGCCGTTGTTATCGGTATAGGCGTTGCCCAAATAGTCGTCTTGCAGCAGGTCTACATCATAAGCAAAAACTTTAACACCGGGGATTGGCTTTTGGGTTTCACAATCGTTTACATAACCGCAAACTACCCAAATATCCAACAGGGTAAGGATACGGCAAAACCATTTGGCATCTATTTTATAATCAAATCTCGCATATTGAGCACTTTCCTGGCTGCTTTTATACAGGGGTTGCAGCGTAGTAATGTGGAACTGTAATGCCGGATCCTTTTTAGGCAAAGGAATTTTGAAAGGCACGTTGCCGCAATACCAGTCTACATCAATACTGCCGCCTTCATAGCCTGATTTGCCGCCATCGATTTCTATAGTAAAATCGCCGTTTTCCTGCACATCGGCCTGGGTGATGAACAGCCGTTCCTTGGCTTTCAGTTCATCATCATTTACCTGATGAAAGGTTTGTTTGGGATCGGCTACAGCAAGCCGGGTTTCATTTTGCTGATCGGACGGGCGATAAACTTTTACCGATGTACCCGCAACGGGCAGTTCGCAATCTGAACATAATAAACCGCGAAGGTTCCCTTTAATAATGTAGTTCATAAGTTTTTGATTAGTATTTGTACCGGCTTACTCTTTAAACTGGATTTTCAGCATACTCCACCGCAAGCAGGCTGATGTCCAGCTCATTTGCTGTGTCAAAGTTTGGGTAAAACGGCTGCGCAATCAACGTTGCCAGTACGCTATTATAGCCTGTGCTTGTACGTGATATAAAAGCGTATCATCAACATGAACCAAACGTAGAATTACGTTTAAAGGGAAAGTATATAACAAAAAAGCGCCCTCCCAAATAGGAAAGACGCTTTGCAATCACATTTTAGGTTGTTATTGATACAGATACGTTTCGGTGAGGTGCTGCATAGCTTCTTGGAACAAGGCAAAAGCAGTTTCCTCATCATTTTGGTTTATCGCGTTAAGCGAAGTAGCAATATATTTATCGTACAGGCCTTTAAATATCGCCTCTTGGTTTGGTGTTTTGTCAAGAGCTTCCAGCAGCGATGCAGAAATGGTGTAATATTTCTCAACTTCCACACCACTAAACTTATCGGTTAGTATTTTATCGCGGAACGCGCGCAGTGTATTTAACTGGCCTTCGGCTTCGGTGCCTAACATAGTAGTTGTAATACGGGTAAGGGCGCATGGGTCTTTGCCTGTAGTTGGGCAACCTGTTGAACCTGGACACGGATATGATTGATCTCCTATTAAAAACATATTGCTTTCAGGGTGTATAATTGCTTTATAAGAGTAGTCAGCATCAATACTGTGCCCGAAGTGATAGACCAAGTTATTTACTTTTGTGCTACATACGAGTTCGGTTAATATTTCTCTTCCCATGAACGATCCGCGGTTAATTTGTGTATAAGCCATAGTCGGATCAAGCTTTTTAAAATTCAATACATGATTAAATAATACCTGCCATGTTCTTTCTAATGAAATAACTTCACCAGTGTTAGTCATAAAACCATGCTGGTTGATAATGGAATTAGGTAAACTGGCAGTTACTGTGTAATTACAGGGGATCAGTATCAACATTCTTGATGAAGGATCATTGGCATCTTCAAGGCCGTTCATAAACTTGATACCGGATACGTTTTCGCCGCTTAAAACAGTTTCAACAGCTGTGCGGCTAAGCATTACCGATTTAACTTCTGTAGGGAATTTTTGCTGAAAATTTTCGGTTAACTCTTGATAAAAGCTTTCGCTGATGAACTCGCCTACCTGATCAGGGCTGATCTGTGTAATTAGCATTTCTTGTTTCATAAAATTGAGGTTAAGGTTTTTGTGATATTATTATCAAAAGCAATTTAATAAACAATATCCATATTCAGATATTATATTAAAAACTTTTTTGCATCCTGAAAAACAGGATTATTTAAGCGCAAAAGACCTATATAACCAGCAATTTCATGCCACGTAAGATTACAGTTTCTGATACGTAAAAATACGTATAATACGCGGGTAATAAAACGCATATAATTTGTAATTCATTAATAACCAACAACATAAAACCAAACCAAAAACCTATCATAACCTATATGGCCGGGGCATCTCATTGAGAGAGATACTTATTAGTATTAGTTTTATACAAAAAAATCCCTACACGCTATTATTTTTTATGGAAACACAAGAAAGAAGACCTTCATCACCTATCACCGGAAAAGAAGGCGCACCGATTGATATCAACCTGGCCGCCGAATGGACAAAGAATCACAGGCATCGTAATCCAAAAGATATCATATCACAATTTTTCGGACAGGAAATATTAAACACCATATTAAAGCAAGATGGCTGCATGGGCATCCGTATCTATTATGCCAACGATCAAAAACTTAATAGCTGGCAAAAGTTTTGGGTTTCTGTAAGCAATTTCCTTTTATCTGTTATCGCCAATGTTAGCGGGCAGCAGCATTTTATAATCACTGGGGTAACGGCTGATGGAGAAGATCAACTTCCAGGCAATAAATCAGCAGTGGCTAAAGAGTCTGCCAAAGGTGTTCAAACCTTCGCACTCATGACAGCCCAAAATGACAATATTGTTGGTGAACAGGCTATGCCATGCCCTGGAACATCTGGATGCCCACAAAATATACTTACAAACGATTAGATATCTATCCTAAACACCATGGATGTCGCCCTATTATTATCTAAAATATCAGTAATTTCTGGCGTTGTCCCGCTATTGGCCGCTGCCTATAATTACAAGGGGTTGGATAGACTAATGAAAACATTGTCACTATTTTTGCTAATATCAAGTCTTTTTGATTTTGGTCAATGGTTGGCTTTCGCTTTCAAACCATATACAGGACATCCATTAAACACCAATCCATTACTTCATGTTTATGTTACAATTAGCATTATTTTCTTTGGTATTATCTACTATAATTTGTTTAGAAATTCGATACTGAAAATAACAACATTAATATTAGCAGCTTCGACAATGAGTATTGTATTGTATTATGCGAGGCATCCTTTCGATTATCCATCGGTTTCGAATACAGCATCAAGTCTTTTACTAATAGTATTGTCGCTTATATACTTCTATCAGCTTTTAAATCCACAAACCTTTATTCATATTGAAAAACAAGGTTTATTTTGGTTTAATTCAGGCGTGCTATTTTACTCAGCAGTCAATATCTTTTTATTTATGCTTTTTAGCAAGATACCTGATAAGGATAAAGCAGATTATTATGTTATCTTTAGCATAACTAATATTATTACGAATCTAATATACTCTGTTGCATTACTTTGCAAGCCACAAAAAAAGGCATAGCAGGTTTGCATATTATGATCATGTATAACAGCCTTATTTTAGAGATAACCCAAAATGGCTTAATCCCGGTACTCATCATCGGGACACTCGTAGTTGTTATATTGATCGGCTTTTTATTTTTCTTCGTGATTATTTACCAGCGAAGGATGCTAAAAAACCAGGCAGAGTTACGCGCCATGCATGATGCACGGCAAACAGATTTAATGAACGCTGTTTTTGAAACCCAGGAAAGTGAGCGCAGACGCCTGGCCGAAGACCTGCACGACAGCGTTGGGCAGGTGCTTTCGGCAATCAAGCTTAACCTGCACCGGCTGGACAAAAATTGCGTGAGCGAGGTAAGCCAACCCCTGCTGATAGATACCCGCAAACTGGCCGATGAGTGCATCCAGGAGATCAGGAACATTATACAAAACGTCCTGCCTCCTATACTTACCGACTATGGATTGCTGATTGCTGTTGAGGCGCTGTGTACCAAGGTGGAAAACAACACCCATATCAAAGTTAATTTCACTAAAAATTTTGCCGACAAGCGCTTCTCTAATGAAATTGAACTGGCACTGTACCGCATAGCCCAGGAGTTGTTTGGTAATGCTATCAAACACTCGGAAGCTACGGTCATAAACCTTAATATGGCCTTACAAGCCGGTTACCTCATTATGGAGTTTAAGGATAACGGCAAAGGCTTTAATATGGGCGATGTTAAGCAGGGCTTTGGTCTTAAAAATTTACAAAGCCGCGTGCAACTCATTAATGGCGAAATAAATACGTACAGCAAACCGCTTAGCGGGGCAATCAGTATCATTAAATTAAAAGTAGCATAGTTAAAATCAATAGTTTATATTTATTGATAATTTGAATCTTGTTAACAACCTATGGGCCCAATTAAATTAGGTATAGTAGACGACCATAAAATTTTCAGAAATGGTTTAAAAGCTACCCTTGAAGATTGCGGAGGTTTTGAGCTGGTACTCGAAGCTTCGAACGGCAAAGAGCTGATAGGCTTATTGACCGACAAAACCCCCGATGTTATATTGATGGATATTAAAATGCCCGAAATGGACGGCATCCAAACCGCCACCTATGTCCATCAGCATTTTAAGGACATTAAGATCCTGGCGTTATCCATGTTTAATGAAGACAAATACATTGTGGATATGATGAAAGCCGGCGCGTCGGGCTACCTGCTTAAAAACGCCGAACCGGAAGAGATCATCGAGGCTGTATCAACCGTTTATAACAAAGGTTTTTATTTTAATGAGCATCTTTCTATAACGCTCATCAAACAGCTGGTAGGTAACGACCACGCCGATAATATCCCCAATAACAAAACCGACCTTAACGAGCGCGAAATTGAAGTGCTTAAACTGGTTTGCCAGGAGTGCTCCAACCAGGAGATAGCAGATAAAATTTTCCTGAGTGTGCGCACGGTTGAAGGTTACCGCGCAAGGCTGTTTGAAAAAACCGGATCGAAAAATTTAGTAGGGTTGGTTATTTACGCTATTAAGCGTGGTATTATTAACGTCACGTAACCATTGGTACTAAGCTATAGAAAAGGGAACTTTCGGACTTCTGACGTTGGACTTAGTAACAACTACGCCGACAACTTTTTATCGCCGGCCAGGTTGCGCATAAACCTTTTGCGGTAGTTAAGTGGGCTGAGGTTCATTTTGGCTTTAAACATTTTATAAAAGTGCGATACATCGCCAAAGCCACTCTCATAGGAGATCTCTGAAATAGGCTTATCTGTTTGCACCAGTTGCTGTATGGCATAATTAAGGCGATACTCAATTATAGTTTCCATGAATGTTTTGCGGGTAACTTTTTTAAAGTATTTGCAAAAAGCATTCGGGGTCATATTGGCAATACCGGCCGCTTTATCTAATGATACATGTTTTCTGAAATTTTCAACCAGGTAAGCAAATACCGGGTTAATACGCTCACGCTCGGTATTTGAGCGCTCGCCAATAATGCGGTTCTGATCGAGCAGCACGTACTCTTCTGATGAAGCCATACGGTGCAGGATCTCGAGCAAACCTATCAGCATCCTGAAATTACTTTTCTCTTCAACCAGGCTAAGCAGTAGTTTGTTAACTTCGGCACGCGTTTCGCCATAAAATGACACTCCGCAACCGCTTTGCTGAAAAAGTTTTTTGATAAGCTGAAGCTCAAATTTGTTAAAAAACTCCTCGCCCAAAAAAGCATCATTAAACTGGATCACCACCGCGCTTGCCTCGCGAAGCACTGTTTCATTGGGTTCAAGTTTCCAGCAATGCGGCAGGTTAGAACCAAGCAACACCAGATCGCCGGACGCAAAATCTTCCATGTGGCTGCCAACATAGCGTTTGCCGGTGCCGCTGATGATACACGTTAATTCATATTCTTCATGAAAATGATAAGGGGCATCAAATGCCAGCTTATCAAATTTCCGTACCAGAAATGACTGCGTATTTGTAGGTTGAAGAACTTCGTACGACGCTTTTATCATTGCATATTTTAACGTAAATAAAATTCTAATTCAAATTACGGATAAAATCATCCATAAATGTACCATTCATTTCATTTTTTTCAACTAAAGTTAACCTTACTTTGAAATATAAACCTAAAAACTATGGATACACAGATCGCTCATTTACCGTCACTTGATAATTTTATAAAACTATCCAACCACAATATTAATGAATTTCGTGAAAAAGGCCATACCCTTGTACACGAAGTGCTTACAAAAGATGAAATTGCTGCCTATCGCCCCGTAATTGTTGGCGCGGCCGACAGGTACAACACCGAAAAGCGCAAACTGGAAGAGCGCGATACTTATGGTAAAGCCTTTTTGCAGATCATGAACCTTTGGCAGGTTGATGAAGATGTTAAAACCTTTGTAATGGCCAAACGCCTGGCCAAAATTGCCGCCGACCTCATGGGAGTTGAAAATGTGCGTATCTATCACGACCAGGCACTCTTTAAAGAACCCGGCGGCGGCCCTACCCCATGGCACCAGGACCAATATTACTGGCCCATCGATACCAACAATACGGTAACCCTCTGGATGCCCCTGGTTGATATTGATGTAAACATGGGTATGCTGACCTTTGCCTCGGGTTCATACGTTAATGGCGCTGTATTTAACCATGAAATTTCTGACAGAATCGGAATCGGCGTTTGACGAATATGTGAAAGAGAAAGGGTTTGAAATAACCCGCGCCAAAACCATGAAGGCTGGCGACGCAACCTGGCACCGGGGCTTCACCATCCACAATGCTCCCGGCAACAACTCAGACAAAATGCGCGAGATCATGACCATCATTTATGTAGCCGATGGCGCCCGCGTCACCCCTTACAAAAACGAATGGCAAAAAAATGATCATCAAAAATGGCTTATGGGTAAGCCTATCGGCGGGCTGATTGATTCGGAGTTGAACCCGAAGGTGCTCTGAACCGCTGATGATTTTTGATTGCACTGATTACGTTGATCGTATGAACATGTTAAAGCATCAGCGAAATCAACGTAATCATTATCAATCAACGGTCACGCTGCCACCCAAACCGCATCAATAAACCATTTTTTGGTATCAAAAAACTGGCCTACCGGTTGAAAGCCTGTGTTTATGGCTATCTGATCGGTTTGCATAAGGGTAAACTTTTGGGATATCTCCATATAGATGTATTCATCCTTCTTGAAATCTATTTTTTCGTTGCCGATGCTTACCTGCTGATCTTGCAAACTGATGAGGTAGCTTTTGCACGCCCCGGTTTCAGGATCGTAGGTTGGATAATGTTCAAACTTGCTTATATCAAAATTAGCATGCAGCTCGCGGTTAATGCGGCGTAACAGGTTGAGATTAAACTCGCGGGTAATACCATCTTTGTCATTATAAGCAGCAAGAATAACGCGCGGGTCTTTTTTCAGGTCCATGCCAATTAACACCATATCCCCTTCTGATAGGTTATTCCTTAGCTCACGACAAAACTCTATAGCCCCATCAAGTGGCATATTGCCGATGTTTGAACCTAAAAACAGCACCACTTTACGCCTTGGTGAAATAGCTGCAGCCTTATTCAGCATTTCAAAATATTCACCGTTAAGTCCGGTGATCTTTAAACCTGGCAAGGTTACGGGCAGCGTTATGTTGAGGTATGATATTACATTATCTGAGATATCAATAGGCAAATAAGTAAAATCAGCCTTTTTATCCAGCAGATATTTAAGCAGGTAAGAGGATTTTGTGGCATCACCAGCACCAAGTTCTATCAGGTCAAAAGCATCGCCATCAGCAATCAGCGCATCGCAGATTTCAGCGGTTTTTTCTGAAAAGATCTCCAGTTCGCAGTTAGTCGGATAGTATTCAGGGCAGTTCATGAGCTCCTGGAACAGCTTATCGCCATTGGCATCATAAAAATACTTTGAATTGAGATGCTTTGGCTCCGCCTGCAGCCCTGCTACAACGTCGGCATAAAACTGCCTGTTTTCGGCGCTTATGTCACAATTTACGGCTGTGGGTGTAAAGGCTTGGTTCATAGATGTGGTGGTGTTTTGTGTCAATTTACCTCGCAAGTCTTATGCCAGTAAATTGCCATCGTAAATTTGTCTGAAAAAAATTGCGATAAGTTGCACGACTATGACCCGGAGGTGTAACTTCTGACGCGCCGCGCAAAACTTTCTGGTTAACCATAAACTTGCCATTGTATTCGCCTATGGCACCCGGCGCCTTGGCAAAACCCGGGTAAGGCAGGTAGGAACTTTCTGTCCACTCCCAGCGGCGCCCCCAGTTAAATTTTGAAGAGGCAGCTTCCCACTCAAACTCGGTCGGCAAACGCAAGCCCTTCCACGAAGCGTAAGCATAGGCTTCAAAATAGCTGATATGGGTAACCGGATCTTTCAAATGAAGTGGCTCTAAACCGTGATAGGTATAGTTATGCCATTCATTATCTATCAAATGCCAATACAAAGGCGCTTCTACTTTATTGGTTTTCACCCAATCCCAGCCTTCGGCATGCCAGTGCCGGAAATCATGATAACCGCCGCTGTTAATAAATTCCAGGTATTCGGCATTGGTTACCAGTTTGGGGCTTATTTCATAAGCATTGAGGTATACTTTATGCCGGTTAAGCTCATTATCGAAACAAAATCCATCGCCGGTAAAACCTATTTCATAAATGCCTTCATCCATGCTGATAAAAGCATCACCCTCCCCTTCATCAATACGGGGGGCAGCGTAATTTTTATTATAGGCAGGAAACAGCGGATTATGGCCCAGGATGTATTTAATATCCGTCATTAAAAGTTCCTGGTGCTGCTCTTCGTGGTTAAAACCGAGAATAAGGAGTTCTTTAACATCGTCACCTACTTCGCCGCATAAAAAGCCCTCCATGGCCTCGTCAACATATTTACGGTAACTGTAAATTTCAATAACCGTTGGGCGGCTTAAGTTACCACGATCTGTACGGATCACGCGCGTGCCAACAGTTTCGTAGTAACTGTTAAAAACGTAATTATAATCAGGATTATATTCCTTGTAACCCATGAAGTAGGGCTTAAGGATGAACGTTTCAAAAAACCAGGTAACGTGACCAATGTGCCATTTAGGCGGACTAACGTCCACTACGGGCTGCACCACATAGTCTTCCGTTTGCAAATACGAACAAATTTTTTCTGTACGTTGGCGTACCTCTTTGTACCGGGCTATTAAATCCATCGATGTTATTTCTTATCCAAAAACTGTTTTAAGTTTGAAATTGTTTTAATCCCCAATTTCCTGGCCTGCTGCTGCCTCATCATTAAAGCGTAAGCATTGTTAAAACCAATGGGTTTAAGCCATTTAATTTGATACCTGCTTTCAAACTGGCGTTGTACATAATTGTATGTGCTATCCCTGTTTACTGTTACCTCATTAACCGTTTTTGGCGATGCCTGTAAAATAGCCAGCAAACCCGTCCCCGTGTATTCTGGGTAAAAATCTATCTGGTTATTGGTTAGCGCGTCAAAGCAAATTTTGGTGCCGCCAAGGCCTGTTTTGGTTGATACCTCATGATCTGTATAACCCTTTATCAGCATGCTGTACATATTAGCCAGGATGTATTGTTCACCAAATATCTTTGAACCTATCCGCACTATACCATCGTTCCCGCCCCGTTCCGGTCGCCATAATTTATTGGCAACCAAAAAATCCTTTGCAACGCGCTCGGGGCTTTGGTGAAGATAGTCGGTACGGTAATTTAAAACCGTCATGACTGAATCATTTATTTTGCCCGAAAGCAGATTTAATGTCGGCTCAAGGTCAGGAAATTTTTTCAGGGCATCATCGCGAACAATTGGCGCCGCATAGTATGGCGGAAAAATGTGCTTATCATCATCCAGCACAACCAAATCGTAAGCTTTTAGCCTGCCATCGGTTGAGTATCCGCTGATCACGTCGAGATGCTTCTCAAACGCAGCTTTATACATTACAGCATCACTGATTACGATAGTATGGATCTTTAAGCCATATTTGCTCCTAAGGCCGAGGTCGCCGTCCTGCCTGCCCATAAACTCGGGCGTAAAACCCGCGGTAAGCCTTCCTTCTGATTTTGCCGGGATGATATAGAACAGGCATAAAACAATCAGCAATACCGGAAAAGCATATACCACCCGTTTAAGCTTTTTAAAGCTGACCTTCTGCACCATCGACAGTAATAAATCAAAAATAACAGCAAGCAAGGCCGATGGGATTGCTCCTGCCAGGATCATGTTGGTATTATTAAGTGAGATCCCACCGAAAATAAACTCGCCCAAACCACCGGCTGCAATGAGCGAGGCCAGTGTTGCCACGCCAACGTTGATCACCGTAGCGGTACGGATGCCCGCAAATATTACCGGCATAGCCAGGGGCAATTCTACCTTAAACAGTATTTGCCATTTGCTCATCCCCATAGCAACAGCAGCTTCTTTAACGGCCGCATCAACCCCTAAAATGCCCGTGTAGGTGTTGCGGATAATGGGTAGAAGTGCGTATAGCAATAATGCAACAATGGCTGGCTTAGGACCAATCCCTAAAAGCGGGATCATGAAACCAAGCAACGCTATACTGGGAATTGTTTGCAATACACCTGCAATACCTAAAACTACACCGGCGAATTGTTTTTTACGAACAATAAGAATGCCCAGCGGCAAGCCAACCAATACAGCTATACACAACGAAATAAAAGTAAGCCCGATATGCTGCAGTGTTTGTTCCTGCAACTTGCCGGCCTGCTGCTGTATAAACTGCCATAAAGTTTGCTGTTGCTCATTCATGGGCCTGATGGTTTTTATATTGATAAAAGGCCGTCATCAGTTGTTCAAAGCTTACAGTTTTAATCTGGTTTTGATCTTTGCTGATATTAATGGTTTCGCCGTTATTAAATTTAAAACTCTCCAGGGCTTCCCACAGGTTAATACCAGCTTCAAATGACGAAGCTTTTGCTTCTTTGTTCAACTCTGGTAACAACTCCCAAAGGTCAATCAGTTTAATCGCCTTAAATTCCAGCTGCAACCGCTGATGTTTCAGAAAATCCTTTACAAAATCATTGACAGGATTAAAAAGCAATTGAGCAGGTGTGCCCGACTGTACAATTTTTCCTTTATCCATCAGGCAGATCCTGTCGCCCAATTCAAAAGCTTCCTGTACATCGTGCGTTACCATGATGATGGTTTTACGCTTAAGCTCATCAAGTGCCTTAAATTCGGCGTGGATTTTTGATCGGGTAACATTGTCCAACGCCCCGAAGGGCTCATCCATCAACAGCACCGGCGGGTCCGAAACCAATGCTCTGGCCAGGCCAATGCGCTGCTGCTGGCCACCGCTCAGTTCGTTAGGGTAAATATTCAGATACGAAGCATCGAGGTGGAGTTTTTCCATTAGCTCGGCCGTGCGCTTTTCAGTTTTCTGCTTATCCCATTTTAATAAGTTAGGAACAACCGCTATATTTTGAGCAACCGTATAATGCGGAAACAAGCCATTATTTTGCAATACGTAGCCAATTCCGCGGCGCAGGATTTCAGGCTGCTGCTCCATGATGTTTTTACCATGAATGTAAATACTGCCTTTGGTTGGCTCAATAAGCCGGTTGATCATTTTTAGCGTGGTGGTTTTACCGCAGCCGCTGGTGCCCAACAAAATGAGGTTCTCCTGCTCCCCTACCTCGAAAGATACCCCATCAACTGCTTTAACCCCACCAAAATATTTGCTTACCTTATCAACCTTGATCATGCGCGCTGGTTTAATCCCCAAGGGTCATGAAAAGGTTATTCAGCGATTCGGAATACAGTGGATGGGCAAAAACACAATAGCGGATCCTATCGTAAGTGATACCGCCTTCCATGGCCATTTGCAGCACAGTCATGATTTCTCCGCCTTCGGGGCCAAGTACCGTAGCACCTAAGATCTTTTTCGTATCGGGATCAACAATGGCTTTCATAAAACCACGTGTATCGCCGGTTTCAATAGCACGCGCCACATGGGCCATGGGCAGTTTTGCTACTTTATATTTAATCCCCAGCTTTTTTGCCCCGGTTTCATCCAAACCGATCCTGCCCAGTTGCGGATCGGTAAACATGCAATAAGGCACCGGACGGTCCTGGATGTTATAATCCGTTTTTTCAAAAAGGTTACGGTAAACAATGGTATAATCGTTATAGGAAATGTGTGTAAACGCCGGTCCTCCTTTTGCATCTCCCAATGCATAGACACCGGCGGCGGAGGTTTCCAGCTTATCGTTCACTTTGATATTACCATGCTCATCCGTTTCAATCCCGGCGATGGGCAAATTCAAAGCCTCCGTTTGCGGTTTACGGCCGATGGCCACCAATACATGGGTGCATTTAATTTTGCGCTCCTCCCCTTTTTGAGCTATTGTTGCTGTTATTTTGCCGCCGGCTTTTTGTTTAAACTTAACAGCCTGAGCATTATTGAGTACCTCGATTTTCTCCAGTTCGAGGATCTTTTGCATCTCTGCCGAAATATCCTCATCCTCATGCGAAACTATCCGCTCTGATTTTTCTAAAATAGTAACCTTGCTGCCAAACCGCCGAAACATCTGCCCAAACTCCAGTCCAATGTAATTTCCGCCAAGCACAAGCAGATGCCCCGGTACTTCTTCCAAATCAAGTATGGTGGTTGAGTTGAGATATTGTATCTCATTCAATCCTTCAATTTGGGGAATCAAAGGCAGCGCGCCGGGGTTTAAAAAGATAAGATCGGCAGTAATCGTTTGCTTTTTCCCGCTATTAAGCTTAACCTCAACCGTTTTTTCGCCGGTAAAAGTCGCCTCGCCTAACACCACATCGAGGTTCTGTGTTTTTTCGGCAGATTTTAGTCCGCCATTACGCGAGCGTAATACGATATCATCCTTACGTTTTTTTATGGCGGCAAGATCAACCGAAAACTTTTTTACCGGCACGCCCAATTCATGACTTTTACCGGCCATGTAAGCCGCCTTTGCCGAAGCAACCATGGTTTTAGTAGGCGTACAGCCATCGTTAACGCAAGTACCGCCATAAAATCGTTTCTCAATTATAACGGTCTTTTTCCCGGCATTAGCCAATTTTTTGGCTAATGGGGCGCCGGCCTGACCGGCGCCTATAACAATGGCATCGTATGTTTTCATAGCTTTATTCGGTAATTTTCACGCCCTTCCAAAACGCCACATAGTTAGTAATGTTTTTTGCGGCATCCTTTGGTTCGGGATAATACCAGGCAGCATCCTGGTTTTCTTTGCCGTCAACTTCGAGGGAATAATATGATGCCAGTCCCTTCCACGGGCAGGTTGTATGCACATCGGACGGTTTAAGATACTCGGCCTTAACACTTTCTTTAGGGAAATAATGATTATTTTCAACAACAATAGTGTCATTGCTTTCGGCAATGACCTGGTTATTCCAGATAGCTTTCATAAAAAGATGATTGATTTATGGAATAAAGATAGCTTTAACCCTGCAAGGTTTGCAAGCCCCATCTTAATTTTTTATTTTATTTAATTGATATACAACAACTTTCATCAACAATTTGGATTTTTTTATTCTTTATTTTAATTTTATTATTTAAACTCTATCTTTGCAATCCCAAATCAAGGGAAACAATAAAAAAGGCCCGTTCTGTCTAGGGGTTAGGACAGGAGATTTTCATTCTTCAAACAGGGGTTCGATTCCCCTACGGGCTACCACAAGACGCGAAACCTCAAATCGAAAGATCTGGGGTTTTTTAATACGTTATCAATCCAGCGTTTTCCGGGATTGTGTAATGCAAGTTACAGGAAACAAAATAAAAAAGGCCCGTTCGTCTAGGGGTTAGGACAGGAGATTTTCATTCTTCAAACAGGGGTTCGATTCCCCTACGGGCTACGAAGCCGCTTTGCGAAAGTAAAGCGGCTTTTTTATTTTTAGAACCTTTGTCTCATTTCAGAAATCCACATGGAGAAGTTTCTTAAAACGCCTGATCAAATATCTGCTTTAATGCAGCATTGGTTCCTTTCTTATCATCGTAAGGACAGAGATTCTTTTTCAGGGTCTGAAGCTTTCACCTTTTTTGATCTTATACCTGAAGGTCTCCAACAGGCACTTCTTCAGCGAGCAAATTTAGATGAGCACGAAAAGCCCGTATTCTTGCTCAATTGCGGCAATGCCGGATTTGTATTGAATACCACTCATAGATTCATAAGGATAGGCGAATCTGATCTTGATTCTATTTTTTATACAGAGTTTACGTGGCACAGTGGTTATAAATCAATAAGGATAGAAGGGGCGCCAATAGGAATTAAGTCGGATGGATATTTTGCCGAGTTCGGTTTGGAAACCCAAAGACGTGAAATTGTATATTGGTTGATCCCATCCGGAAAAGCCGGGTTTGCTTTTTGGAATGTCACAAAAAAATGTGAGCTCATAGGGCGAAAGTATCTTTAACAGGTTCACTGAAAACATCGAACTGAATTCATTCCTTCCATTTCGAATAACGGGCGTTATTAGGGCAACAACGGGTGTATTTGCTTTGGTGCTGATGATGCTATATATCGCTATGATGGAAATTCCATTACCGGATTTAAAGATAAAGAAGGGCAGAAATAACAACAAGGAATGACAATGCGAGGTTTAGCACACATAAACTTTAAAACAAGTCAACTACATCCAACGAAAAAGCCGATTAAACCTGTCGTTAATCAGCCTTTTCGTTGGATTCTGAAACATGCAGCAGGTCTGAACCAACCGAGCTGCATTTCCTTCCCCTTGATTTTACCCCTTATACCCCGGATCAAACTCCACAATCCATTCAATACCATATTTATCCCTGAACATACCGGCGTATGTACCCCACGGACTGTCGCCAATCGGCCCTTCGACCTCTCCTCCGGCTGATAGTCCGTTAAATATTTTGTCGGCTTCTTCACGACTTTCGGCGCTCGCATATATTTTAGACCTGTTTTCGTTTTCGCTTACCTTCCCCATAAATCCAGGAACATCGTTAGCTATCAACACATTGTGTTTACCGATAGGTAGTCCAATGTACATTATTTTGTTTTCTTCGCTTTCCGCCACCTGGAATTCAGGGCCAGCTAAGTCTTTGAAGCGAATGATCCTGGTGAACTCTCCGCCAAAAACTGATTTGTAAAAACTGAATGCTTCCTGAGCGTTGCCATTGAAGTTGATCCAGGGATTAATTGCTCTCATAATTTTTAGTTTTTAAATTGTTATGTTTTTTGTTTAACTCTTCGGTTATTAATATTCATTTCACCTTATGATTTTTGCGATAAGGTTGAAAACAGATCGTCCAGGTTTTTCAACATCAGCATCATTCCTTTGGTGAAACCATCGGTTAAGCGCTCCATTCGTTCGAGCGATTCATTATAAATGGAAATATTCACTGTGGTTATGCCTTCTTGTTCGCTGAAATTATAATCCCATTCGGAGCCCGGTAATTCGGGATTTTCATCTTTGTCGGCAAAAGAATTGTATAATTGAAAATTGGTTTTGGGCGTAATAGAGGTGTATTTCTGCAACAGCCAGCGTTCTTGCCCGTCGGGGCTTATCATGGCGTAAAATCTTCGTCCCCCAACTTCAAAATTCATGTATTTGGTTTTAGAGCGCATTGGTGCGGGTGCAGCCCACTGGTCAAGTATTTCCTGTTTGGTAAAAGCATCCCATACCAGGTCAAGCCCGGCATCAAACTCCCGGGTTATAAATACCTTTTGCGCTACTTTATCAACGGTAAAATCAAATAGCAAATCGTTGTTCATATTTTTTGTTGTTTAATTGTTGATAATACTTTGTCGAGCTGATTAAACTGTGTTTCCCAGCTTTGCCTGAATTGGGCCAACCAATTATCAAACTCCTGCATTTTCTTTGCATTAAAGTGATAATAAATTTCCCTGCCCGAGTGCTCAGGTTTAATCAGTTCACATTCATGCAGTACTTTAATATGTTTAGATACTGCCTGCCGGGTCATATCAAATTTTTCGGCCATTGCATTAGGCGTTAACGCCTTAATAGCAATTAAAGTTAAAATCGCCCTGCGTGTCGGATCGGCTATGGCCTGGAATAGATCTTGTTTCATTTTAAAACGCGCAACTTTTAAGTTGCGTAAATATATATGCAACTTTTGAGTTGCGCAAATTTATTTGCGATTATTTTTTAGATGGTTGACGAGATTGTAGAGAGCTTATGAGTTAGGACACGAGATTTTCATAATTCAGGCATGGAGTTAATATCAGCATAAATGTGTCGGCAATGAGATTGAAGGTACTTTTTCTGAAGTTATCTGCATTTCAAAATATCTTTTCAATATGTGTTAGCCTGCCATTTGAATTTAGACCTTCAATCACCAATTTAAATCTGTTGGCCAGGTCGTTATTATAGAATCGTATCACATACTCTTTCATTTTCTTGTTGAATATTATATTGGGATTCCAATATAAGGTTTTCCGATAATCCGGATTTGCCAGGTTTACCCCTGTTGCATACCGGGGCGAATAAAATTTTATTACCGGAGAGTAACCCCGAATTGTGGCATATTTGTTTCCCTGACTATCGAAATCATACCCCCTTCCTTTTTTTGTATACACAGCAATAACTCCTCCGGATGCACCGAAAATCCCTCCCATTGATGGATCATATACCTTAACGTAGTCAAACTCGGTCATCCCAATGCTACGGATATCATATGCTGAACTTTTTGATTGTTAAGAAAGAAGGTAACAGAGTCCCTCCTCCATGTCGCGGTAGGATTGAGTGATATAGCATTTGAGATTTCTAAACCCGGAATTTTTCCTAAAAGGTATTGAAAAAGTGAAACAAAGGTTTCAGCTTTCTTATCGTTCCCAATATTAAAGTTTTTGGAGATACCTCCGCTGAAAACGCCTGATGTATAGATTTTATCAACTTTTTCATTTTCCGGAAGGGCTTTTGCCTGTATCCTGACTTCTTTCAAAGTTTTAACATTCCCGTTTAAAATATACTCAACAGGAATGCTAAATAATTTTTTATTGTAACCGGGCAGCTCGGGCAACTCCTCTTTTAAGCTATAATTTAATGTTTGAATACTGTCGATCAGCCCATTGCTGATAGGGATTTTATACAAACCTTCCTGTATCGTTTTATCCCTGGTTCTGAAATATAACTTCGCATCGCCATAAAATATCAGGCCATCTTTGAAAAAAGTCCCAGACTTACCAGTTTCAAGAGGTACCAAAACGGAGCTCGAATCAGCTGCCTGGATAATAACGCTAATGTCAGTATCTGAGGGGCCTTTAGATAATTTTAACCCCGCATTCTTCTTTCCGTCTATCGCTAAATAATTGTGATCAACAAACGAATTAACTGTTTGCTTCCAGGTTGTATCAGTCCATTCATATTTTCTCCAGCCGTGAGTCAGCATTACCAAATCCAGGGCTCCCGATACACTATCAATTTTGTTTGAAAAATAATAGTAAGGATTGACGATTTTACCTCTGAGTTCCCCGGTTAAAAGCAGGTTTGAAATGATATTATCGTCCCAGTTAGCGTGATTTGACCAATTATAATCAGATATAGAAACTGAAATATTCGACCTAAGCGTATCTTTCACCGATAGCAGAATTTGATTAAGCCCGCGCTTTCGCTTATCTACCGTTGTAAACTGTGTATCTACTTCAAAGAAGTAGTTTAAATTGTTCACGAAAGTTAAACGCCCGGCTATAGGAACGCCAGCCGCATTCAGCAATTTAATTTCCATTATACCCGTTGGCAAATCCTTCAATGGAACAACACCATTTATTGCTTCACTTTGCGAGAGGTTAATTTTTGCTTCGTAAATCTGGTATCCGTCAATCGTTGCAATGAGGGTGAGGTTTTTATCATTTTCATCCACAAGTTTTGTGCGGTATACGAAAAACTTTTTCCCATCCCTAACATCATTAACGTGTATGCCCACACCGTGGTGCTTTCTTTGCGGAAGTTCCATATGATGGTCTAATCCGTCAGCGGTTTTCCATTCCGCAATGTATTCTTTCCCGGCTTCCGGAATCATTGTCATGCTTCCCATCCCGTCATGTTGCGTTTTAAAGTCAGCAAGCACTTTACCATTACATTTCACAACACCCGTAACATTTACTGGCATATCACTATTATCAGTGAAACTAAAGGCAACAAGAGAAGGAAGCCCATCAATCCAATAGCCCCCTTCGGGCAAAAAGCGAGGTAATACAGTAGTGGAATCCTGGCTTGTTTTTGATACATTAATTTGAGATACCGTAATCCTTTTAATGTAACCCTTACCCTTGGTTTCTTTTAAAAAATTCAAAGTATATGCACGGCAATACACATCTTGCAAATCCTTAGTGTCTGGCAAAATAATACTACCCGAAGCGGTCGATTCGTAGATCGGCGCTGTAACCCGTCTTTCCAGATGACCGTCTGTAGTATAAATTTCAAAATAAAAGTTCCTGGATGCTTCTTTGATATTCCCTGCCCGAACCAAATAAGCTTTAAACCAGACAGTATCGCCGGGTACGTAATTATCACGATCAAGATGAACGTATATTTTACTGAATTTCTGCCGATCCTGGAAATCCTGCGTTTTCAAATCGCCATCTTGTGCAAAACTTGGGTGGCATAAAAAATTGATCATTATAATAAATCCGAGCCTGCCGCACAGCGCATGTTTTTGACTTTTTTAAATATTCCGTACTTGGATAAGGTCATCAGCTATAGGTTTTATTGTTTTTCTAATATATTGATTTACAACCATTACTAAATCTTCTATTTTATTACTACTTTTAAATCAACTGATTATCATTCCAATAACGATGAGAAGACTGCTACTCCTATTTTCCTGCCTTCTTGCAATTATTTGCGCCGCCTCATGTCGTAAAAGTGATAATGCTACCCTTTCAAAGCCGAGTCCCGATTCGCTGAAAAAACCGGTTATTATCACACCGCCCCCAGTAACATTGGTTGGCCGGTGGGATGTAAGCGCAGAAAAATTCGTAAAATATCGGGATGGTGCAGAAATATCGAATACCACCGGCGCAGCTGCTCCTTATAATTTAGCTTACGTAATTTTTAATAACGACAGCACTTATACGTGTTTAGCGATGGACTGGTACCCGGCACTTTCAACATATGGAGTGGTGAAGGACGAAGTTGCCGGGACTTATCGGCTTGCTGACAGCAGTTTATCCGTATCCTCCTACCTGGCTGGTTTAAATACGATATATTATGGTGGCCCTCCAAATTCGCCGCCTACCTTGACGCCCGTTTCGGATAAAATGGTGTTGAGACAGTTTACGGATTCCACCCTCACTGTGCATCACGAATATGTATTTAATGCCACCGATCCATCGGCCGGGCCTATTGGTAATTACAAGTATATCTGGGACCTGTATTACAGGAAACATGGTTATTAATCAGTTCCTGCAAGGTACAATCATACTGTTAAAACAGGTCGCATTCTTACTTTCGGTACATAACTAGGGCTTAAATAAAACAATACCGGCAACATCTGTGTCGCGATCCACCCCGCAACTTGTCGTTTTCACACAGTACACAAGCCTAAAATACCCACCATCTTTGTATTGTCAATCAAATCGAAACAATTAAACTAACATTCCATGAAAAGAGTATTTAAAGGATCTAATGTCATCCAACCGGTATTGATAATTGCTATGTTTCTTTTTACAATATTTCAATGTAAAGGGCAACAGCTTAAGCCTGCCGCCAGTGGCTATGCACCGGTTAATGGCATCAAAGTTTATTACGAAGTTTATGGCGAGGGTAAGCCTATCGTTTTGCTGCACGGTGCATTTTATACCATTGAGCTGAACTGGGCGCAGTTAATCCCTGAACTCTCAAAAACAAGAAAGGTAATTGCCCTTGAAATGCAGGGGCACGGACATACGCCATATTCGGACAGAAAATTAGACATTGCTACCCTGGCAAGTGATGTGGAAGGAGTAATGGATTTTTTAAAAATTGATAGTGCCGATGTTGCAGGATACAGCATGGGAGGCTCTATAGCTTACCAGTTCGCCGTAAAAAGCCCTAAAAGGGTGAAAAAATTGGTGATCATTTCATCCACCTACAAAACTAATGGCTGGCTACCTGTGGTAAATGGTGGTTTTAAAGGCTTTAAGCCTGAATTTTTTGATAATACCCCTTTAAAAACTGCATATGATGCAGTAGCACCCGACAAAACGAAATGGAGAAAGTTTATAGAACAAATGATTGTTTTTGCCGGGGTACCCTTTGACGTGGGTGATGCCAATATTGCAAAAATCGCCTCGCCGGTGTTGCTTATTTCTGGCGATAATGACGGGCTGGACAAAGTGGAGTTGGCAAAAACATACCAATTATTGGGCGGTGGTGTAGCTGCAGATTTAGCCCCCATGCCAAAATCGCATTTAGCCATTGTACCGGCGCAGAGCCATGTGGGCTTAATGCAGCAGACCAAAACTATCTTGGATCTTCTGAATGGCTTTTTACAATAACAAATCTTCAGTTTTGAAAATAAGGAGTTTGAAATTTTGAGCAAATTCCATTTTCAAACGGAGAATATAAATGACAGATTTATCTATAAACCAATTATACATAAATGAGAAAAATCAGAATTTTTGAACATATCTCGCTGGATGGTGTGATAGAACATGACGGAGACTATACCTATGGCGCATGGACAACACCCTATCGCAGTCCTGCCGGGGCGGCAACCCTCCTGGAGGCATACGGGCCAAACTTCGACCTGCTGCTTGCCCGCCACACTTACGATATATTTAGCGGATTTTGGCCTACTGCCGGAGATTTCCCAATGGCAAATGCTATAAATGCCGCAACAAAATACATAGTAACCCACAGGCCCGACAGCCTGGAATGGGGGCCGGTAAAGGGTTTGGGCGAGGACGTTATAGCGTCTATTCGCGATCTCAAATCAACCGATGGCCCCGACCTGATCGTTGTAGGAAGTTCAACGCTAACTTCTGTGTTGCTTGACCAGGGACTGGCTGACGAGGTTGTGCTCATCACCTACCCGGTATTGCTTGGCCGGGGTAAACGCTTATTGTCGGACACTATTGACGCCCGGGAACTTGCTTTTGTTAACTCGAAGAGTACGCCCACAGGTTTGCTCATCAACACGTACCGGCACGTCGGCACGTTGAAAAAATAACTTTTCGCCCCGGAGGGAAGAATTTCCCAAACACACTACAAAGCCACTTTACAAAAATAGAGCGGCTTTTTTAATTACGTCCGGGAACACAGCACCTACCCTTACAAACTGACATTTGATAAACCGTGCCAACTGCATTTAATTGTTAATTTTGCAACAGATAAAAATTTAAGAATGTCGATAACTACCGAAGACGAAAAAATTGGGATGCAGCAGGCAAGTGATGCTGTAGCCATTACGCTCAGGAGGATGCGGGAGTACGCAAAACCGGGTATCTCTACAAAAGAGCTTGACGAGATACGGCGGCGAATTACTGGCACAACTGGGTGCAAGATCTGCACCTTTGTTAACCTACAATTTCCCGGGACATACTTGTATAAGCGTGAATGAGGAAGCAGCGCACGGTATACCTTCGGCCGATAAGATCCTTAAAGAAGGCGACCTGGTAAATATAGATGTATCGGCAGAGCTAAATGGTTACTGGGCCGATAACGGCGGGTCCTTCGTTTTAGGGCAGGATATCCACGGCTATGGCAAACTGGTGGAGGCCTCGAAAGAGATCTTAAAAAAAGCGATCAAAAACATTAAAGGCGGTGTCCGGATTTCGGAGATCGGCAGGTTAATTGAAACTGAAGCCAAAAAAGCCGGCTACACGGTAATAAAAAACCTGACCGGACATGGTGTTGGCCGCAGTTTGCACGAAGAGCCGCATGAAGTTGCCAACTTCTGCGACAGGTATAACACTGCGCGCTTTAAAAAGAATTCGGTGGTGGCGATAGAGACATTCATTTCAACACGGTCGACAATTGCCGATACTCAAGCCGATGGCTGGACATTAATTGGCAATAAAGGTGGTTTTGTTGCACAGCACGAGCACACCATTATGGTAACCGGCGGTGAGCCGGTAATATTTACCGCACAGAACGGTATTTGGGATTAATTCTTTTTGGAACAGATCAGGCAATACCCTGAAGTATGTATTAGATAACTACTAAGCCGCTTTACCAAACCGAGCGGCTTTTTTGTGCGCATGCTATGACAAGCCGAGGGTATACAGTCATTTAAAAAACGCTGCAAAGCAGAACCGTGTATTTTAGATTTAATTTACCCGTTAACCTATTATCCATTAGTATTTTATTAATTTGGAGTAGTTATTAACCTCATTCATTTGCTTGAAGCCGTATACATTCCATATCACCCTTTATGACGCTGCGTTTTTTGGGATGCTGTTTATCGGCCTCACTTTTATCCTGCTTTTATGGTTCACCAGGAAAACAAACCAGTCGGCAAACCGGTTGTTGGCGACGATACTGGCTATTGCTGCTTTTTGGATATTTCGGATCCTCGGCACCGATATCGGGCTGTCAACCTATATTACCAACTGGGGCCGGCTGCCGCTGCAGTTTTCGCTGGCATTTGGCCCGCTCATTTTCTTTTATGTACTTAAAATAACCCGGCCGGAGTATAAATTCACCCGCAGGGACCTGCTGCATTTCAGCCCCTTGTTAGTCGAACTAAGCGCCTGGGCTTTAGAAGTACTGGAAAGTATAAAAACAGGCCGAGCAACTTATGATACGCTGATATTTCAACGAATAAACCCTGTATTACTACTATTAGCATTTATCTCGGTCATTATTTATCTATACCGGTGCCGCAAGCTGATCGAAAACTTTTACCAGGAGCTAAAATTTAACGGAGGCGACCGGTACCGGCATGAGTTGAAATGGATACATAACCTACTGACAGGCTTCGGGTTGTTATGGCTGTTGTGGATCCCTTTTATAGCTGCCGACTATTTTTATTATGATTACCAATTGGGCATACAGGCCTACTACCCTTTGTATTTCCTGCTAATGTCCATGCTTATCTGGATGGCGGCAAGAGCATTTTCAAGGCCGGAAATTACCGCACAGGCAGATAGCTTACCGGTTTTTAAACCATTACTACCAGCGGAGCTGAAGCGAAAAGGCGCTTGGTTAAAGCGGGTTGTTAAAGAAAATAATTACTACCAGGATCCTGAGTTGAGTTTAAGCTCCCTCGCCGAAAAGCTCGGTATGCATACCCATGAGTTATCACGGATCATCAATACTGTGCTCAAAAAAAGCTTCAATGATTTTATTAATGAATACCGGGTACAGGCTGCTGCGCGGAAAATGCAGGACCCCGCTAATGATCATATCACCCTTTTAGGGATAGCGTTTGAATCGGGATTTAACTCCCAAAGTACCTTTAGCCGCATTTTCAAGCAGGTGACCGGGAAAAGCCCGCAGGAATATAAAAACAACTTAAAAAAGAATACCCAACTTATAAGTTGAGAAGCGATACCCAATTTGCGCCGGTAGTTTTGAATCATGAAACCGCTCCTAAATGGTCTCATGATAAAACAAACCGCAACTTTATGTTTAAAAATTATTTCAAAATCGCCTGGCGTAATTTAACACGCAATAAAAGCTATGCCGCTATTAACATTACCGGCCTGGCCGTAGGTATTGCTGTTTGTATGGTGATCTTTATCATTATACAGTTTCAAACAAGCTTTGATAGTTTTCACCCAAAGAAAGACCGTGCCTATCGTGTGCTAACCGAATACCATCACGCAGAAACTGGCGATATTACCTATGGCAAAGATATCCCCTTTCCGTTGCCTTTAGGATTAAAAACGGCTTTCCCCCAAATAGAACAAGTTGCCCCAATTTTTGCAAGCCAGAATGACCAGTTAATTATACCTGACGAAAACGGCGTCACAGTAAAAATGTTTAAGGAACAAAGGGGCCTGTTTTACACCAATCCGTCGTTCTTTAAAATTTTCAACTTCCCGCTGCTTGCCGGCTCATACGCTTCATTAAAAGATCCTGACAACGTACTGCTTACCAAAGAGGTTGCTGAAAAGTATTTTGGCGACTGGAAATCGGCAATGGGTAAAACCATTAAATTGCAAATGGGCGGCTTTATGTTTGAGCATGGCACAGACGTATTAAAAGTGTCGGGGATCCTGGCGACCATTCCCCCAAATTCCGACTTTCAGCTCAAACTTGTTGTTAGCTTTGGCACTGGGTTTACAGGAGACTATTTAGCAAAATCTACAGATTGGAACAGAACGGTAACTGATTTTGGCTGCTATATTTTGTTACCTCAGAGCCTTTCTGCCGACAATTTTAATCAACAGCTGAGAGCTTATTCACAAAAAGTACAATCTTCTGATAACAAGGACAGCCATATTATACAATCATTAAATGTTGTTCATTATGATTCACAAACAGGCAACTACAGCAATCAAACAGCCAGCCATCAGTTGCTCAATGTATTGTGGTTAATTGCCGCGTTCATCCTGCTCATTGCCTGTGTAAACTTTATCAACCTCTCTACCGCGCAGGCTGTTAACCGGGCAAAAGAGGTTGGTGTCAGGAAGGTTTTGGGGAGCAATAAATCGCAATTGCAACTCCAGTTCATTGTCGAAACATTTTTGATCGTAGCAAGCGCTGTATTACTTGCAGTTGCTATTACCATGCTTGCATTACCTTATATAAGCCGGCTTTTAGAGTTGTCGCTTTCATTCAACATATTCAGCAATCCTTCAATTATTTTATTCCTCCTGGCTGTAGCAGTTGTTGTAACTGCATTAGCGGGTTTTTATCCTTCTATTGTTTTATCGCGTTTCAATCCTGTTAATGCTTTAAAAAGTAAACTTACAACAGATCCCGCAAAGGGAATTTCATTAAGAAGGGGCCTGGTGGTGTTTCAATTCATCATTGCGCAGGCACTGATCATCGGAACGCTCGTTATTGTAAAGCAAATGAACTATTTTATGGATCAGCCTTTAGGCTTCGATAAAGAAACAATTGTTAATATTCCGTTCCGGGTAGATAGTCTTCGAATGAGCAGGCTGAGTTATTTGAGGGACCAGTTATTATCCATAAATGGCGTACAAGCGGTATGCTACAGTTCGAACACCCCGATTGAAAACGGTAATGATACGTGGAGCGCAGTCAGGTTTGACCACGCAACAAAAGAAACAGGTTTCAAGGCGATTACCAAATTTGCCGACGAAGGCTACGTACCCACCTACAAACTAAAGTTGATAGCAGGAAGAAACCTTCAGCCCTCTCCTTTAACCCGGGAGTTTTTGGTAAACGAATCGTTTGTAAAAAGCTTAGGGATTAAAAACCCCGGGGATATATTGAACAAGGAAATCAGCATATGGGATGGTGTAATAAAATGCCCGGTTGTTGGCGTATTAAAAGATTTTAATGACAGGTCTTTCCGACACGGCCTTGCACCATTACTTATCGCCACAAACATCACCATGTATAATCAGGCCGGCATAAAGCTTAAAACCACGAATGTTTTTTCGACTATGCAATCTGTTAAACAAGTGTTCGAAAAAACATTTCCCAATTTTGTTTATGAATACCGGTTTTTGGATGATAAAATTGCAAGTTTTTACAAACAGGAAAATCAGTTAGCCCAGTTGTATAAAATTTTTGCAGCTATCGCGATACTTCTAAGCTGCCTGGGTTTGTATGGCTTAGCCTCGTTCATGGCTGTACAACGGATAAAAGAAGTCGGCATCCGCAAAGTACTTGGCGCTACGTCAGGCAGCATCGTTTATTTGTTTTCGAAAGAGTTTATTATACTCATTGCTATCGCCTTTGCCATCGCTACCCCCATTGCATGGTATTACATGCACCAGTGGCTGCAAGCTTATGTTTACCGCATCAATATCAGTTGGTGGCTATTTGCGGCGGGTGGAATGGCAGCAATTGTTATTGCACTTGCAACCATAAGTTTCCAGGCAATAAAAGCCGCGAAAGCTAATCCGGTGAAGAGTTTGAGGAGTGAATGATTAAGTGGTTCAGTTTGGCAGGCAAACAAAGATATTAAATGGATTTGGTTCAATATAATATGTTGAATTATTTACTTTTAACAAATTAAATTCTTTAAATTGATCGCATAAAGAATCTAATTAAACCCTATGCGGAACGCAGCCGCTAAACCTTAACATCAACCTCACATATCAATACAGCCATGATCAAAAACTATTTTAAAGCAGCGCTTCGCAATTTCCGGGCGCACCGTTTTTTTACTTTCGTAAATATAGTGGGATTGGCTATTGGTGTCAGTGCGGCCCTGGCTATTTATGTTATCGTAAGTTTTGATCTCAGTTTCGATAGGTTTCACAACGATAGTGACAGGATTTACAGGGTCGTAACGGACTTTTCATACATGGATAAGGTAGTAGCCAAATTGGGCATGGTAAATGGCCCGCTTCCCGCAATAGTAAAAACAGAAGCACCTGGTATAAAAACTGCCACCCGCTTTTTAGAAATGAAAAACACTGATGTACAGGTCCCCGATGAAACATCAAGTCCGGTTAAATTCAGAGGTGAAAGTAGTATTGTACTGGCTGATGATGAATATTTTAATCTGTTTAATTACAAATGGCTGGCAGGTTCGCCAGCTACAGCACTTCGAGAGCCATACCAGGTGGTACTTACCTCTGATCAGGCCAGGAAATATTTCCCCAATGCCCCTTACAACCAATTATTGGGCAAAACGGTTATATATGACAGCATCAAAACAACCGTTTCGGGCATAGTTCAAACTCCCGCTCAAAATACCGATTTTTATTTTAAGGATTTTATATCCTATCCAACCTGTTTGCATAATGCTAATCTGAAAAACATGACCCGTTTAACCGAGTGGCCGGGTGTGGTGTGGCAATTATTCATTAAGATTGATAAACATGCGAATGCCGCTGACATAGAAGAGCGGATCAACGGGTTGCTGAAAAAATACAATAAGGAACTAAGGCCTGGAGACGGCCAGACTGAACATTTACAATCATTCCGCGACCTGCATTTCGACCCGGTATATGCCAATTTTGAAAAAGGGAGGCGGGCAAACAAGACTACGCTATATAGTTTACTCATTGCTGCCGGATTTCTGTTATTGCTCGGATCCATCAATTTTATTAATCTTTCAACAGCGCAGGCTGCACAGCGGGCCAAAGAAATTGGGATCCGTAAAACTATGGGTAGCAGCAGATGGCAGCTAATTGTACAGTTTTTGAGCGAAACTTTGGTTATCACACTTGTTGCCATCTGCATAGCCATGGTACTGACACCGGTGATACTGAAATTCTTTGCAGATTTTATCCCACCGGGCGTATCTGTTAATTATTTTGATAGTAACCTGTTGCTGTTTTTATTCACACTCCTGATAACAGTAACCCTACTGGCCGGGTTGTACCCCGCAATTATCCTTTCCGGGTACCGGCCGGTATCTGTATTGCATAACCTGCCGAACAAAGATACAGGCAACAGCGGCGGAACGTTGCTTAGAAAATCGCTATCAGTTACGCAGTTTATAATCGCCCAATTTTTCATCATGACAACGCTGTTGGTTAATAAACAGGTTTTTTATGCGCTGCATAAAGATATGGGCTTCAGTAAAGATGGGATCATCAACATAAGTACTCCTCTCAATACGATAAATACTAACAAACAACAGTTATTTAAAGACAAAATAAGTCAGATCCCCCAGATCGACGTAATGAGTATCGGAAGCGAGCCGCCTGCTGATGAAAAGATCGGAGTATGGGAAGTAACTTATAACGACGGAAAAAAGAAGTTAAAGCAACGCTTCAACAACGAAACGGCGACGAGAACTACCTTAAAGTTTACCGCATAAAATTATTAGCCGGCCGTAACCTGCAACCGGCAGATTCACTGACCGCCGTACTGGTAAATGAAAAATATACTCATATGATAGGTTTTCAGAACCCCGCGGATGCTGTTGGGGCATCTTTTGATTATGAGGGCAATAAGAGGATGATAGTTGGCGTAGTTGCTGATTTTTATCAGAAATCACTCCGGGCCCCAATCATGCCCATGTCTATACAAACCCCGCATTACCGGTTTAATGATCGGTTTTTCCATATCTTGCTAAAGCCTCAAACTACCGGAAATAACGATTGGAGCAATGCCATCGGCAGAATGAGAAAAGCCTGGACGGAGGTTTATCCAGATATTGAATTTGATTATCATTTTTTTGATGAAGAGGTAGCCCGTTTTTATGATGGCGAACAGCGCACATCGAAATTACTTGGCTGGGCAACCGGACTGTCTATATTAATCAGTTGTTTGGGCTTACTCGGCCTAACCATTTTTAATACCAACAGGCGCACACGGGAAATTGGTATCAGAAAAGTACTTGGCGCGTCGGTAACACAAATAGTAAAGTTATTGTCGTCAGAGATAGCCAGATTAATTATTTTATCTTTTATATTGGTTATGCCATTTGCCTGGTTCGCAATGAATAAATGGTTACAAAGCTATGCGGACCGTACGCCAATAAGCTGGTGGATATTTGTTCTTAGTGGAATTGGAATGTTGTTTGCCGCATTTTTAACATCAGCTTTTCAAACAATAAGGACGGCCTCCTCAAATCCGGTAAAAAGTTTAAGAAACGATTAAAATGCCTTTTGTAAAAACATTCTTTATTATTCTTTCAAAAAACCAGTTTTTATTTAGTGGTGTCAAGCCACCACTAAAGTCAGAAATTTCTAAACATTAAACCTTATATCCCCTGAAGTAAATGCCGTCGTATTTTACATGGGGGACATTATTTTAACCCCAGCCTGCTGCGCAGAAGATCCCGGTATGTGCTGCCTATCGGGATTTTTTCGCCGTTAATAATAAGCTGATGTACTTCGATCATGGTAATATGTTTGATAGCTACCACATACGATTTATGCACCCGTAAAAAATCCGCTGCGGGTACAAGGTCAAAAATATCCCCCATATTTTCACGCACCAGGATATTTCTGTCTTTAAGGTGAATGGTGATATAATTACCATCTTTTTCCAGATACAAGATCTCATCTACTTTAACCTGGTAAGTTTGCGGACCGCTTTTGATAAAAACGGTGGGCTCATCCTCTTTGCTTACTCCATTTTTTGAAGATAGCGCTGCCACCGCTTTATTTATGGCTGCAAGAAAGCGCTCAAAAGTGATAGGTTTCAACAGGTAATCGAGGGCGTTCAGGTCGTAGCTTTCTACCGCATAGTGACTATAAGCGGTAGTAAAAATGATCATTGGCCTGGGCGACAAGGTTTGCACCAACTGCATTCCGCTGATATCAGGCATATTAATATCCAGAAAAATAAGGTCTACCTTTTCGCGGTTCAGGAATTCGATGGCCTTCACCGGTTCGCGAAAGGTGGCTTTCAAATCAACCAGGCTGGTTTTAAGGCAATAGCGCTCTATCACTTCAAGCGCCTTAGGCTCATCATCAATGGCAATGCAGGTTATCATTCCAGGTCAATTTCGAGTTTAACAATATATTTCCCCTGGTCTTCATTGATCTGCAGGTTATGTTTGCCGGGGTACAAAAGATCGAGCCGTCGCTTTACATTTTCGAGCCCGATGCCGCTTTTTTCATCCTCCATTTTTTTGATGGCGCTATATTTGGTATTGACACAGGTAAAGATCAGCTTATGGTCTGCAAGCACAATGGCAATATCTATCCCGGATGTTTGCCCAATAGAAACGCCGTGCTTAAAGGCATTTTCAACAAAAGGGATAAATAGCATCAGAGCGACGACAACAGTTCCCGTCTGCGCAGGGTGATCAAATATCACTTTTACCTCATCATCTGCATAACGCAGCTTATTCAGGGTAATACAGTCTTCCAGGTATGCTATTTCTTTATTTAGCGGCACGCCACCGGCATTGCTGTCATAGATCATGTAGCGCATCACGCCCGAAAGTTTGGAAATCCCGTCGGCAAGCTCATCATTCCCCTTTTCCTGTGCCATCGAAAACAGGTTATTGAGGGTATTAAACAGGAAATGCGGATTGATCTGCGATTTAAGGAATTTGATCTCAGTACTCAGTTGATAAGCCTCCAGCTGATTGCGTACCAGTTCAGTTCGGGCCCATTCTTTCAAAAAGAAATAGGCTATTGAAAGCCCAGCCGCAGTTAAAAAAATAAGCAGCATGGTGAGCTGCATGTGCACCCAGTTCCCTATTGCAAAAAATGCGTTATGATTTGGTATCAGGTGATTAAGGCCATCCTTGCCTGCTGCAAAACCAGGGGGCGGAGGCCCCATGGGTAGGCTATTGTTCAATTTAGAACCAACTAAAATATAATTAGCAAGAAAGACCAATATAAACCAGCCCGCGGCGGTAGCGATGCCTGCAAATAAGCTTTTATACCGAAGCGCCTTTTTAAAGATCCAAAATATATTGCCGTAAAACAGCAGGGCCAGAAACGCGAGTGTAAAGCGGGAATACGGAAAAATGGTGTCTACCTCACTTCTTTCCATGATCTTTCCGTTGTGGTTTACCCGGATCTTGACCGTTGAGCTGGTTAGCGAATTCAGGGTATAGTACACCCCTATCCAGAACGCCAGATGGATCAGTATCTCGATGATATGTTTAACCTTGATACGGTGCATTCTTCAAAAGTATATTAAGCCCGGCTTATTCATAAATTATTGATGTTAATATAGCGATTTGCCGGCTAAACGGGCAATTTTTGAAATCCGGGCTTAACGCCACCGGAAATTTGTTTTCGGCAGAAGCTCAAATAACAAATATCCATTCTATGCAGAAATGATGACGCTGTTCATACCAAAGTTTTTGGTGGATTTAAAGGGCAAAGTACTATTGCTTAAAAATATCCAAATTATGAAAAAGCGATTTTTATTGTGCACAGCCCTTTTATCATGCACCATTATGGCCCGGGCACAAAAACCGGATACCGCACAAGTGCTGGTACACTACAAGTTTTCCCACATCAGGGATACTACCAACCGGGAACACCCCTACACCGAGAACATGGTTTTGATTGTAGGAAAAAATGCCGGGGTTTATAAAAGTTATGACAAGCAGCTGCAGGATGCGCTATTTAAAAAGCAGGTACAGGAACAGGTAGCCAACTCACCCGACGGACATGTAAACATCCAGCGGAGATCATCGGGCTCGGGTACAGACTATTACCAGTTCCCAAACGTTAAAAAACTGGCAAGGAAAGAACCGCTGCTGTTCAATAGCTATCTCATAACAGATGCCCTGCCCGCCATCGAGTGGAAAATAAGCGGAGATACAGCAACGTTTGGAGGCTTGCATTGCCAAAAAGCAACAGGCCATTTCAAGGGAAGGGATTATACGGCCTGGTTCAGTCCTGATCTGCCGCTGCATATAGGCCCCTGGAAACTCAATGGACTACCAGGGGTGATTGTAGAGGCTTATGATACCAAAAAAGAAGTTTATTTTAAGTTTGACGGGATTGAAAAAGCGGTCATATCTCCCCAAAAGGGTGATCAGCCAACCGGCCCGGCCCCGGATAACCAGGGACGGATGGCCGTGATGATAGGCATGGACGACCAGGTTGGCGATCCAAATATCATCCAGCTCCCCACCAATGCCATTAAAACTACCGAAAAGGAGTTTTCCAAATTGCAGGAGGCCATGCGTAAAGACCCTAATGCCTTTGCCCAGTCAATGGTGGCTGCACAGGCGGCAAGTCAGGGCAGGCCAGCCCCAAAAATCGATATCAGGATCGGGCCGCAGCCGGTGATCAATAACCCGATAGAATTGCCTGAAAAGAAATGAGCCGGATTATAAAGTCAGTATGGTTGCTGGTTATAGGGTTACTGTTTTCGGCTCACGGCTTTGGTCAAAGTATTAAGGGCACAGTGAAAGACAGCACCGGGAAACCGGTGCCTTATGCCACCATTAACCTCAAAAACGCGGCCACTAATAACATTATAAACTATACCATTACCGATACCAGAGGCGCCTACATTTTGCCGGCCCCGGCAGATACACCCGTGAGCGGCCTGCTGGTCGAGGTGCGTTGTATAGGCTATAAAAATGAGAGCAGGGTCATTACGGATTTGCAAGCTCCCGTTGATTTCACTTTATCTGTTTCCATCAACCAATTACAGGCCGTAGTGATTAAAAGCAGCCGGCCGGTGTTGCGGACAAACGGTGATACCCTAAGCTATAAAGTATCTGATTTCAGCAGTGTGCAGGACAGGGTTATTGGCGATGTGATCAAAAAACTGCCGGGTATAACGGTTGCCGCTGATGGCAGGATCAGCTATAACAATAAGCCGATCTCCAACCTGTACATCGGTGGTGATAACCTGCTGGACGATAAATATAATATCGCTACCACTACCATTCCCCAAGGGGTGGTAGACCAGGTGCAGGTGATCCAGAACCACCAGCCCGTTAAAGTGCTCCAAAATAAAGTAATGAGCGATGATGTGGCGCTCAACCTCAGCTTCAAAAAAGGCGCTAAATTGCAGATGGTGGGGCAAGAGAGCATCGGCGCGGGCTTGCCGGGCAATTATGATGTAGATTTGAACGCCATGATGTTTAAGGATAAGTACAAAGCCATTAATTACCTTAAAGGCAATAACACAGGTAACGACCTGCAGCAGGACCTGGTATCGCACAATTTTGCCGATAATATGCAGCGGATCGATAACGATGTGCCGGCCACCATGTTATCGCTTGGTTCGGTGAATGACCCGGCTTTATCACGTAACCGGTATCTGTTCAATCGCCCGGGGATCCTCAATCTCAATAACCTGGTCAATTTTAAAAAGAATGTGCAGATGAAGATCAATGCTTACTATTTGCGCGATACCCGGCGGCAGGACTACAGCCAGCACACCACCATCTTTTTACCCGGCGATACGGTACGCTATAATGAAACTCAACGTAACCGCTTCCGCCCCCACATATTGCATACCCAGTTTACGCTGAACATTAACCAGGATAAATATTACCTGAACGATGTGTTGCTGATGGATAACAACCGGTCCACCAATTACTCAGACCTGAATACAAACGGCGGCATGGTAAACCAGGTATTTAAAGATAACGCGCTGAATTTTTCTAATGAATTTAACCTGATCAAATCCTTAAGATCAAACAACATTATCCAGGCTTACTCCTATATCAGTCATTCGACTGAGCCCGAGAGCAGGACAATTGGGCCGGACTATAACAATCCAATTTTTAACAATGATGTCCCTTATGCGCAGTTGGTGCAAAATGTGAATGTACCTGCGTGGTATACCAATAACTATATTTCTTTCAAAATACCGTCGAACCTTATCACGCAAAGTTTCAGAACAGGGTTCAGTGTTCAATCACAAAAGTTAAACTCAGATCTAAACGTTGTACAGACTAATAATACCATCAACCTGCAATCAGACAGTTCCATCAACCATTTAAACTGGACAAGAAAAAACTATACACGGAAGCAGCCTACGATCTGCCAGGCAGTATCCTCAAAGTGAACCTCACCTTGCCGTTAAGTCTGCAGCAGATCAATTATTCGGATGGCCTGTATGCCCTGCGTAAGGGTTTAACCAGGTTATATTTCAATCCGCAGCTAAAAGTAAAATATCAAACCGGGATGGAGAACTACCTGAATTTGCTTTACAGCTACCGCAGTGAGGCGGGTACCATAGAAGATATGTACCAGGGCTATATCCTGAAGGACTACCGGACACTTTATGCCAATAATGCCGGCCTTACCGAACGGCAGAACCAACTTGTGGCCCTTGGGTTTAACTACCGCAAGGCGCTCACCCTTTTGTTCGCCAGCCTGAACATTGTTTATAACCATATCGTTTCCAATAATATCGCTTCAGAAGTAATTACCAACACCCTGCGGCAGCGTGTAGTGCTGCCATACCGCAACAGTACCGATTCATGGACGGTGAACGGCACCGTCAGCAAATATTCCTTTGCTTTAAAAACCACTTTCAGCGGAGGGATACAATGGCAAAGTAATAAGTCGGTGCAGATCCAGAATAACGTGCTGCTGCCTTTCAATACCATTTCCAGAACCATCAATGCCGGTGCAGATACCAAAGTGAATGAGCAGGTAAATTTTAGCTATAAAGTTATATTTACCCAAATCCAAAGTCATTCGGCTGTGGAGGCATCGGCTTATCATATTAACCAGTTGCTTCAGCAAGCCTCGATCAATTATAACCCTGTAACCAATTTGCAGTTCAAATTATCAGGCGAGCATTACTTTACCCGTCAGCAAGGCAATCCTGAACTCAAATACTTTTTTGCAGATGCCTCGGCAAAATTCAGGGTCGAAAAATGGAAAACCGACCTGGAGCTGAGTGCCGCTAATTTTCTGAACGTAAAAACTTATAACACGCTTTATTTATCGGCCAATACATTAACCGCCAGTTCGTACACCTTGCCGGGAAGGATTATATTGCTCAAAATAATGTTTCATATTTGAGTGGTGTCAGGTTTTTTCAGGCAACCTATCCGGCCTGCTGCTCCTCTTCCGTCAGTTTCAGCAATGTGGCTTCATTTTTTATGCGGATGCTTTTGCCCGATATTTCGATGATCTCCTCATCGATAAAATCATTAATGGTGCGAAAGAGTGATTCATAAGCTGCGCCTGTAAATGAGGCCAGATCCTGCCGGGTAAGTTCAATATTGATAAAGCCCTGTTCATTTAGGCCGAATTTGTTTTTAAGCGAAATAAAAGCCTGGGCTACGCGGCCTTTAACCGGCATGTGTGCCAGGTTGCGCATCCGTTTTTCCGATTCCTGCAATTCGTTGGCAAAGAAGCGCATCAGCTTAATAACAAAGTTATTGTTAACCTGCAGTGTACTTTCAAAAAAGGGCATTTCGATATAGCAAATTATACCTGCCTTAATGGCTGTGGCCGAAACCGGGTAAAACTCAGTACTGCCTAAACCAAGATGCCCAACAATATCGCCTTCGCGGGCAAACCGGAGAATAAGCTCTTTTTCCTTATCCCACTTTTTATGAACCTTTACCGTGCCTGAATAAACAAAGTAAATGCCGGTAACGGGATCACCTTCTTTAAAGATCTGCTGCCCCTTTTTTACAATGATATTTTTCCTGGCGGCGCTGATTGCCGGGATCCAGTCGGGCAGGCAGTGTGTACATAAAAAGCAAGTCCCCAAATCGCATTTATCTTTGTTTTTCGCCATTTATTGATGTGTATTTAAGCCGGTGCTGTTATAAAAACATGCTAATTTATTAAAAGCGGCGGCCTTTTGGCTGTTCCCAGGTAGCCATGTTAAAAATAACTCCCAAACTTAACAATACCGCACCGCCAAAAACAGGCCATGGAAATGAGCGGATGCCATTGATGTTAATGCTCCATGGATGGGAATCGAAAGGGTTAACGGTATTCAGGTTCCTGAATAGCAACAATCCGGCAATGATGCTTGCGGCACCTAAAACAGAAAGAATAATACTGGTAATTTTCATAACTATTGTTTGTGCAATGATTTTTATTAAAAACTTAGCAAATGTTAAATAAAAACATTGCATATGCAATATAAAATTGAAAATAAAATTTATTTATGCTGCTTTAAGTATTACCTTTGCAAGAAAAATAGCACAGTCCCCTAAAACGGAACGGGACTAATCAAAACATGGAAACAAAACAGAACGCCATCCCGGTTTCACCTTCACTAAATGATCTTTATAATTTTAAATCCGGCTTAAAAGGCACCAGGCAAATGAAAACAAGGCTGATCTTTATATCGGCACTTTGTATACTTATTGCCGGCCTTATCAGCGTAATAGCCAAAGGCCTTATCTATCTTATTAATATCGTTACCAATATCTCATTTTACGGAACGCTGGATGCCGGCTTTCACAGCCCGGCCAATAACCATTTGGGTTTATGGGTAATTGTTATACCGGCTATAGGCGGCATTATAGTAGGCATTATGGCCCTGTATGGCTCCAAGGCGATCAGGGGGCATGGCATACCTGAGGCAATGGAGCAGATCCTGGTAAATAAAAGCAAAATAAAACCGATTATAACTTTTCTGAAACCCGTATCATCGGCCATAGCCATAGGTACCGGCGGGCCATTTGGCGCCGAGGGACCTATTATTGCAACAGGCGGGGCACTTGGTTCAACCTTTGGTCAGTTATTCAAAATATCGCCCAACGAGCGTAAAATTATTTTGGCAGCAGGAGCAACAGCGGGTATGTCGGCCATATTTGGCACACCCATAGCAGCGGTGTTTTTAGCTATTGAGCTGTTGCTGTTCGAGTTTTCGCCCAGGGCCATATTACCGGTGGCATTAGCTTGTATCACCGGAGCGGCCGGGCACCATCTGTTATTTGAAGCTGGGCCTGTATTCCCGATGCCTGATGTAGATACACCTTCAAATACCGCCCTGGCTATTTACAGCATCATTGGCCTGGTCATTGGCTTTATATCATTGGGGCTTACCAAAATAGTTTATTTTATTGAAGATAGCTTTGAAAAACTGCCTATCCACTGGATGTGGTGGCCTGCAATTGGTGGCCTGGCGGTAGGCCTGATAGGTTATTTTGCGCCGCACACCCTCGGCGTAGGATATGATAATATTATTACTATTCTTTCGGGCACATTATCATTGATGCTAATTGTGCGTTTGTGTTTATTCAAATTTCTTTCATGGGCTATAGCCCTGGGCAGCGGCACTTCGGGCGGTACGCTTGCTCCCTTGTTAACCATTGGCGGTGCGGCTGGTGCGGCTTTTGGCACACTGGTACACCTGGTATTTCCTGATGCGGGCATAAGTGTTCCAATAGCTGCGCTTATTGGTATGGCCGCTATGTTTGCAGGCGCTTCAAGGGCTTATTTAACCAGTATCACCTTCGCGCTGGAGGCTACCATGCAATCGCACGCATTACTGCCTTTGCTTGGTGCCTGTACAGCATCATACCTGGTTTCATTCTTCCTGATGGAAAATACCATCATGACCGAAAAAATTGCCCGCCGTGGGGTATACACCCCTGATTCATACGAACCTGATTTGTTACAGGTATTAACTGTTGCCGACGTTAATAATGAAGTTGGTGAAACCTTAAAAAGCAATAGTACCATAGCCGAAACCAGGGCCTGGCTTACCGGAAATAATATTACCCAAAGTTTTTTTATAGTGATTAATAATGATGGAAGCTATGCAGGCATGGTTAGCCTGACCGACATTTATAACCATAGTATTTCTGCCGAACTCGCCATAAGTAATATAACCAGGGCAAGTAAACAGGCCGTGAAAAGCAATGATCCGCTGAAACGCGTTGTGGAGATTATGGCCGAAGAATCGGTAGAGGTGCTTCCCGTTATTGCCACCGGAAATACCATAGCCGGGCAAATCTCCTATAAAGAGATCTTGAACACCTACTATCAGTACGTTGCCGAAAACAGGAAGCAAAACACACAGATCTCCCTTAAACGGCGTAGGCTTAAAATCGCTGCCCGTGGCCGCAGCAAGGCTAAATCTTAAAAATAAAAGGCGTTTGAATTAAAAAAGGAACCCCGCGTGATGTAAGATCACGCGGGGTTTCTTTTTTCTGAACACTCCTACCTCGTAAAAATTAAATACGCCGAAGCTGGGTTATTGCTTATTTATTCTATAGCTTTGATTTATAAAATGTTGCTACTTATTTATCAGCATTTTATTTTCCATTTCTGCCAATTACACCTGTTGATTTAGCGTTGCTGTTGAAAGTAATATTTAACCTTTATTAAATCATATTTTATGAAAAAATTTGTAATTGAAAGGGAGCTGCCCGGCGCTGGTAACCTATCGGCCGAGGAATTACAGGCTATTTCACAGGCATCGTGTTCGGTTGTAAATGAATTGGGAAAGCCATACCATTGGATTCAGTCGTTTGTTACGGCTGATAAGATCTATTGCATCCACATTGCCGAAAGTGAAGATGTTATTCGCGAACATGCCATGAAAGGCGGCTTCCCGGTAACCAGTATTGCCGAAGTTAAAGCCATCATTGATCCAACAACAAGCACCGCCACAGTTTAATATCAATGCCGGCTGGTAACAAAAAGAGGCCCGTAGTTTTAATACCGGCCTCTATTATTTTATAGTGATGTGTTTTAGTTACCCACCGAAACAGAAGCGTTGGTTTTAAACAGCGGATCGGGTTTAAAATAATTGCCGCCTGCAAAACTGATCACATAATCAGATTTAAAATGGGTACTTTTTTTATAATAATCGGTACTGATGATCTGTGCACCTGATTTTTGGGCTGCTATAAACGAGCTCATATCATTTGCGCGGGCTTCTTCTGTATCCGAGTCGGCACGGGTACGGATAATGTAACCTTTCTTAACCAGTTTTTGAATGGCTGCCAGGTCCTTTTTAGCATCATTCATAATGTGAATGGCGGCTTCAGGTGTGCCCGGCAATGCATCGGCAAACAATACACGGCCTTTTAACGATGGGTGACCTGCGATATAGGCAGCTCTTTTTTCGCCTTTTTCATCAAGAATAAAAATGAACTTCCCTTTGGCCGCTTTAAGCGTTGGCCAGTTGTTGTGCAATACAGCGGCTTCAAGGGTTTTGTATGTGCCGCGCACATCATCGGGGGTAATTAAATATTGTTTGCCCAGATAGTCTAAAATTTCTTTATCCAGATTGTCAAAGGTTTTAGCTGTAAATTTTTCCGGAACAGTGAACCCTGGTTTTTTTGACGGCTCGTCTTTAGCATTCATGGTAATGTAAATGGGATTATGATCAGGATGTTCATCACTCCATTTCTTCAACTCCTGCAGGCAAAGCTTAAAAGTTGCGCAATTGCTGCGGAAGTCAATATCCTCAATGTGGAATACTTTAAAACCCGGCTCCTTCATTACGCCCCGGGTATCAAAAGCAGGCTGGCCCGGTACCCAATCCAGCCCTTTAGGGTGGGCATACTTGCCACCTTTGGTATCGGCGTAAACGTCTATTTCCAAAGCGTTTAAACCTAAATTAAGCTGGTCGGTAAGACTGATGTGCTCATAATCGATCTTGCTCATACCAACCGAATCGCGCTGTTGCAAAAAACGGAACAGCTTAGGGTTGATGGCTTGTTTATAGCTATTGTGCGAGCCTATTACCTGGAAATGGTTCATTTTCTGGTCGCCTGGATTGCTCAATAGCGCAGATGCTGAAAGAATAATGCCCCCAATTAATCCGCCTGTAAGTTTCATTTTGGTAAATATATTATTGGTTTAACAAAACAAGCGCAAAAGGCAGGCCTTTTGCGCTTGTATAAAAAATGTTACTAATTAATAGCCCGGGTTCTGTTTCAGGTTAGGGTTGGTTTTTAATTCGGTTGATGGAATCGGATATAACCTACGGGTTGGATCGGTGTTCATTTTCAGGTCGTCCGTTTTGCCGCCCATAACCGGTAGTGGATACTCTTTCTCGAATAAGCCATAACGGATCAGGTCATTACGGCGCCATGCTTCCCATGAAAGCTCACGCGCGCGCTCATCCAGCAAACCATCCAAATCAATTGATGTAGCAAGCTCCGCGTGGGCACGGCTGCGTAGTTTGTTTACCAAAGTAAGCGGAGTTTGGGCATCGCCATTGATGGTTGTTGGAGCCGCACCGCGTAAAATAGCTTCAGCTTTCATCAGGTAAATATCGGCCAAACGGAATACCGGTACATCGTTACTGTTTAAACGGGTAGCCTGGATGATGTTAACATCAGGATAGTATTTAATTGAACGTACACCTTCCGATTGCGAGGTTGTCACATCATTACCCAAATCCATTGGTTTTAAGCCGGTAAGGGTTAGTGTTGGGATAATGTTAATTTGTTTGATTGCATTCGGAGCCGGGTAATAGACAGGTTGATTGGTGAAGCCGCCATTGCCATCAGGATAATATTGCGGTCCCGCAAGCCATGTTTTGGTACGGTCATCGCCGGGAATGTTAAAGCGGTTATAGAACTCAGGTGTGGTGCTCATGGCAATACTTAAGCCTACGTTAAAGCCGTATGCTTGCGCCAGGTAATAAAAGAAACCAAAACGGGTAAACTGGTTGCCCGGAATTTGCTGATCATAAGGAACGGCGAAAATAGTTTCATTGACTTGAGCGCCGTTGGTTGGCAAAAATATATCGCGGTATTTTGCATCCAGGAAATAATTGGTGTTGGCCTGCACGCTATCGCACATGGCAACGGTTTCCTGGTAACGGGTGGTACCCGTGTATACACCCGAGTTTAGGTACATTTTTGCGAGCAAGGCAAACACCATACCCTTTGTTGGACGGCCGTATTGTGCTACGTTTGTTGGGCCGTTGCTGCTTTTTGCGGGTAATAACGGTAAAACGGATTTTAATTCGCTTTCAATAAACTCATACACTTTAGCGCGTGGCTGATTGGTAGGTTGCGTAGTCACAGGGAAGTCGGTGATGATAGGAACGTTTCCATACAAATCCATCATAAAATACAGGTACAAGGCACGCATTGCTTTAACCTCGGCAGTTGACGACGCTTTTTTTGTTGCTGACGATGGTGAGTTATTTATAACGCTGATAATACGATTACAGGTATTGATACCGCCAAAGCCCCATTGCCATACGCCTATGACGTTAGGGTGATCAAAGGTCCAGGTGTGGTAGTGCAACTGACGGTACTGCCCCCATCGTCAAAGTTGCCATCTCGGGCAGGCAGGATAGCCTCATCGGTTGACATATCCTGCATGCGCCAGTATGGTACTGCGTAACTTGACGACAGGTTTGAATAAATAGTACCCAGTAATGCCGTATAATCGGCATCAGTAACAGGGAAATTTGACTTTACATATTGTGATTCAACAGGTACATCTAATTTTGTACATGAATATGTGCTCATGATCACAGCAATAGCGGCACATATAAAAAAATCTTTTTCATCTTTTGTCTTTCTGAGGTTTTTTAGAATGATGCGGTTATACCTAAGCTGAACGTGCGTGTTTTAGGATAGAAATCGCGGTTATCGATACCCGGGGTTAAGCCGCCGATATTAACTTCGGGATCAACACCACGGTATTTGGTGATGATAAAAATATTATTGCCCGATGCATAAAAACGCAGGCTTTTTATGGCCTGGATGTGTGGCTTGACGGTATAACCCAAAGTAGCGTTATCCAAACGCAGGTATGAGCCGCTTTCAAGGAAACGGTCAGAGATCAGGTAGGCATTGACATCCTTAAATGATTCGCCCAAGGTAAACCTTGGGATGTTCTGCAGTTTTGAATCCGCAGGGTTATTCAATGAAGCAAGGGTGGCGTTAAGGATCTTGTTACCATAAACACCACGCACCAGGAAGTTTAAGTCGAAGCCTTTATAAAAGAAACTGTTGCTCCAACCGTAAACCAATTTAGGCTGCGCATCATATTTAATAAACTGATCAGAAGTTAAAGGCTGGGTTGCTATTACCGATCCGTCGGCTTTTTGATAGGTACTTACACCATTGGCGTTTTTACCCATATAGTGCCACAGGTCAAATGTGCCGATAGCATAACCAGGTTGTATGATCTGACTATAATTGCCCGACTGGCCTTTACCGCCTAACTGCGCGGTTTGTATAAAGTTAAGACCGAACTGGCTGTTCGATAAGCTTTGTACAACGTTTTTATTATGCGAAACGTTGAATGAAGTACGCCATGTAAAAGCTTGTGATTTTACAGGTACCGCATTTAAAACAACCTCGATACCGCTGTTTTTGATTTTACCTACGTTAGCAGTGTAAAACGGATAGAAGTAAAGCGTGGTTGATACCGGGTAGGTATAGATCAGGTCGGATGTTTTTTTGATATAATAATCTACCGAGCCGGTTAAGCGGTTGTTGAACAAACCAAAGTCCAAACCGATGTTGGTGGTAGCAGTACTTTCCCATTTCAAATCAGGGTTATCATTACGTACTGGGCCAATGGGATTAATAATGTTACCATTGCTCAGGAATTTACCGCCGCCCGGCGGCACACCGTAAATTAACCTTGCAGTAAAGGCATCAAAACCTAAGCTGTTACCAGATACACCGTAACCAGCCCTTAATTTCAGGTCGCTGATAACCGGAACCGATTTCATGAAATCTTCGTTAATGATTTTCCAACCCGCAGAAGCCGCCGGGAAGTAACCATGGCGCTGGTTAATACCAAATGCCGATGAACCGTCTTCCCTTAACGAAGCCTGTAACAAGTATTTATCCGAAAACTCATACTGGCCACGGGCATAGAACGATACGAACCTCAACGTAGAAATATAGTTAGGGTTGAACACAATTTGCGAAAGCTGCGTTGGGTTTGACAGCGCCAGGTAGTTGTATGTTAAAGCATCATTTGAAAAGTTTTGTGTTTGCACACCAAAACCATCGTTATTACGGTCTTGCTGATAAGAGTAACCACCTAACAATTTCAATGAATGCTTACCGAATACGCGATCGTAGTTAAAATAAGCCTCAACTACGTTGCTGGTATTGGTGTAAGCACTGCGTACGGCCACTCCATTTTGATTAACATAGATACCAGATTGGCTGGTAGAATAGGTATTAACGTTATTCTGTTCTTTTTGGGTTGATCCCGATATGGTAAATTTTAAACCTTTCAGGATGTCAACAGAGGCAAAACCATTGATCAATGTTTTGTTGTTCTCTGTTTTGGTAAAGTTGTTATTTATTAATGATAACGGGTTCAAAGGACCGCTACCTGTACGGGTATAGTTTTCTTTATAGGTACCATCCGGGTTAAAAGGACTAACCGTTGGCAGGTAGAATAAAATACCCGATAACACCTGGCTTTGGAAGATATCGTTGTTTTTGGTAGCACTGTTGGTAAGTGTGATACCCAATTTTAAACGATCATTAAAAAACCGCTGGTTGATATAACCTTTATAAATAGTACGTTCCAGGCTGGTATTTCTCAATATACCATTGTTTTTCATGTAGTTTACGCTTGCACCATACTCCGAATTGGTGCCGGCGCCGCCATATGAAAGATTATGGTTTTGTGAATAACCCGTACGCTCGGCCAGTTTTTGCCAATTGGTATTTGAACCATCGTCATCAGCAGCGCTTAATTTAGGCACACCGTTGTCTGTTAAATATTTACGCAGCTCGTCGCCGGTAAGTACATCAATGTTTTTTGACACGTTCTCAACGGCGCCATAAGCACTGTAAGTTAACCTTGTTTGACCGGCTTTGGCCCTGCGGGTAGTAACAATGATTACACCGTTGGCAGCACGTGAACCGTAAATAGCTGTCGACGATGCGTCTTTCAGCACGTCGATGCTTTCGATATCGGCGGGGGCCAAAAGATCGATAGAAGCACCCGGCACCCCATCAATTACATAAAAAGGTTGCTGAGCTGCACCTTCACGTAAAGTTGAGGGCCCCCTTAAAATGGTAGCAGGCTGTTTGTTAGGGTCACCACTTTTGGTAATATTTAAACCGGCTACCTTACCCTGCAATAGTTCGGCAGGAGTGGTTAATACACCGGCATTAAAATCTTCGGCTTTAACCGAAGTAATAGCGCCTGTTACATCCTTGCGGCTTGCGGTACCATAACCGATAACTACAACATCTTTAAGTTGTTTGGTATCGGTAACCATAGTAACATTCACCGTGTTCTTTTCGCCAATAGTAACCTCCTTTGGTACCGAGCCTAAAAAGGTAAATTTAAGGACATCGCCGGCGCCGCTTGTTTTTACGGTATAGCCACCGTTAGCGTTGGTTGAAGTTGATCTTCCCGAACTTTTTACGGTTACCACTACACCGGGTAAAGGAAGATTACTTTCATCGGTAACGGTACCTTTTATGGTGCCGTCCTGTGCAAAAACCGCTGACGAGGCTATAAACATCAGCAGGAAAAGACAAATCGTTTTACTTTTTTCAAAAAAGAGCCTTAAAATAAATCTGTAGTTTTTTTTCATAGTTTTAATTAATGACAAACCCTGTTTTAATAGATGCCCAAGTTGAGATAGTAGGGCGATAATTGGTGCAAAGCAACGGTTGTTTTATTATCAGGAAATAAATATAGGGTTAACTTATCTATTAATTAAAATCAATATTGTTTTTCTTATTTACGCTGCTTTTAGCTGGTTTTCAGCTTTTTGCTATTGACAAACAAGCAGACTTTGTTAACCGGGGGTTAACAAGGTTTAAATTTTGGCGTTTTGTAAAAAGGGTGTTATGAAGCGCCTGCTAAAAAATTTGACTTTTTTAAAATCGATCAAAAAAGATACGTTTAGAAGCAATGGCGCAATTTACCGGTTGGCCAGCGAGATCATTGTGTAGGCTCCATTGGTTTGAATAGTAAACATAAACTCGTTGTTTTGGTAAATCTTGCTTCCGGGTTTTCCATAAATTATGTCTCTGAAGTCATGACTTTCAAGATAGTCCTGGAATGAATGATCGTGCAACACAGGACACATGTACAGGAGTTGTTCCATCCTGATGGCGAGGGCTGTTTTTCGTTTCTTATTTTCCCATCTGTCTTTATCCTGGTCAAAAACCCATCCGCTGTTGATTTTATTGAGTTCGGTAGTATAAACGCCCGGCCCTGCTTTCATAAGCAGGATCATATCGGCGGGGGTTATTTCTCTTTCGGCTGTGTTTAATTCATGCTGATGATGGTAGTACAAAATACCCAGCGTAAAGATAGCAGCAAGGGTTAATAAAACAGGCCACCAATAATTCCGACGTTTATCGGGCTCAATAAATTCAGGGTATTCGTCTGGAAACAATTCATGTTTGATTATAGCAAGAGTACGCTTTGCTTCGGCCCGGGCAAGGCCTTCTCCAACCAGCAGGGCCTCAATCTCATGATCCGAATTACCATCGGCAATCATCCATTTTATCTGCTCAATAATTTGTTGCTTATCCATTGGTAATGATGACAGGGTTAGGTTTAGTTTTGAAACTCAAGATACATATTTTTATAAAGGCAACATAACGGGAATTAAAAATGCAGGTGGCGTTTCCTGAACGGGATACGCAAGGTAAAAGCGGTACTATTTTTTTAGCGTACAGTTTATAATTATTATTGCACCGCTTTAGTTCTTCAAAACCAAATGAAACGTATCCTCCCGGTAATCGTACTCTCCCAGTTTTTTTGCACTTCATTGTGGTTTGCAGGCAATGCTGTTATGAGCGATATGGCCAAACAATTGCAGCTTGAACCGTCTTATCTGGCTTACTTAACAAGCGCGGTTCAGCTTGGATTTATTACCGGCACTCTCGTTTTTGCTATTCTTAGTATTGCCGACAGATTTTCGCCGGTGCGGGTGTTTTTTATCTGCGCTCTTATTGCCGCTTTTATCAACGCATTGGCGTGCCTGTCGGGTACAGGTGCTGCTACAATACTGATACTAAGATATTCCACAGGTTTTTTCCTGGCCGGGATTTATCCGGTAGGCATGAAAATAGCCTCAGATCATTATCCGCAGGGATTAGGCAAAGCGTTGGGATTTTTGGTTGGGGCTTTGGTATTAGGCACATCATTTCCGCACCTGCTAAAAAGTTTAATGGGGGCATTGCCATGGCGCTATGTTATTTTGTCAACTTCGGCATTAGCCGCTTTGGGTGGATGTGCTATGGTATTGCTTGTACCGGATGGTGCGGAAAGAAAACCCACACGGGCGCTGAACCCGGCCGCGTTTATACAAAGTTTTGGCAACCGACAGTTCAGGGCTGCTGCCTTCGGCTACTTTGGTCATATGTGGGAGCTTTATGCTTTTTGGGCTTTTGTGCCGGTAATGTTAACAACTTACAACGCCAGGTTCATAGCTGCCGATTTAAATGTTCCGTTGTTATCGTTTCTGATTATTGGGGCTGGGGCGCTGGCCTGTGCGGGCAGCGGCATTATATCTAAATACAAGGGTGTAAAAAATGTGGCGGTACTGGCATTAACAATTTCGTGTACCTGCTGTTTGGTATCGCCGCTATTTTTGTTTGCAGGTTCGGCATGGGCAATGATCGGGTTTTTATTGGTTTGGAGTACGACTGCAATCGCCGATTCGCCGTTATTTTCGACTCTGGTTGCGCAAAATGCCGATCAGCAATTAAAAGGTACCGCGTTAACTATTGTTAATTGCATAGGCTTTGCCATTACTATTATAAGTATTCAACTGATCGCGGCTTTACGAACGGCCGAAAACGCGCGATATATTTATATGCTACTGGCCATAGGGCCGGTTTGGGGATTAATGGCATTGATAAACGGGCGGAACACCAACAAGGGATAGAAAAAGAAAAGCTCCGGATCACAAACCCGGAGCTTTTCTTTTTATTGCTTAATTATTAAATGCTTACCTGAATTTTATATTAACACTCCCTCCAGATGCCTCTGCGTTAACCGGAATGCCGCCGCCATTGTATTTGCCGCTAACCCGTTCTTTTTCCCATTGCCCGTTAAATTTGGCAACCGATGATGGAGAAACACCTTCACCTCGCAGATCGAGGTCATAGCCCTGGTTTTGCGGAAGTTCGATATCAACATTGCCGGCGCTTGATTCCAGTTTAAGATATTTGCCAACTTTTAGCATTTGGGCGTACAGACCGCCGCCGCTGGTTTGCGCGCTAATACTCCCTGCCATGCGTTTAAGATCAATGCTCCCGCCGGAAGTACTGGTGATGAGCTCGCCGCTGATATTATTTCCATTAACACCGCCACCACTGGTTTCGGCGTTAATATTACCCTTTAAATTTTCTAAAGTTATACCACCGCCACTGGTTTCAAGCCTGATCCTGCCGTTACAGTTTTTAGCCTCAATACCGCCTCCGCTGGTTTCAAGCGAAATATCATCGCCCGAATTGGAAACATGAATGCCGCCGCCCGAGGTGTTACCGCGGATGGTACCGTAAAGCCTGTCGATAGTTAAACCGCCGCCGCTGGTGCTAAATTTTTCGTTGCCTTTTAAATTATCAAGACCAATACCGCCGCCGCTGGTTTCCAGGTCGGTTGCGCATTGCTGCGGTACATAAATGCGAAACGAGATGCTCAATGAGCTTCTCCAGTTAAAAAAGTTTTGACGCTTGCTTTTGGCAATGGCCCTAACTTCATGCCCGCTAACAGATATATCAAGTGTATAATCCTTGTCAAGGCGTTTTTTGATCTCTTCCTTTGAAAGATCATTACCGTTGTTGCCTTTAATATAAACTTCCACCCGCGGAGCTTGGCCGGCCTGCCCGCTAACTACAATACCTCCGGCCGATGTACGTACCACGGCGCTGGTAATGGCATCGTTAGCCAATGATTTGGTAAGATATAACGAACGGCTGTCGCCATCTTGCGCTGCTGCCACCGCGGTTTGCCCGGCAAGCAGAAGAAGTAAAATATAGTTTTTCATAAATGGGGTTTTATTGGTAATACAGCTATGACCACACTTTACCCCTATACGTTACAGGCGTTTTTAATTTTTTATTTAACAGCCGTATTATAAGAAGCTTTGGTGACCGGATTTTGGCAGCTTTGGGCTCAACCAAGCAAATCCCATAAATTACCAAAGGGATCTTTAAAAACGGCAACCGTGCCGTATGGTTCCGCCCGGGGTTCACGAACGAAGATGATGTTTTTATCCTGCATCGCACGGTAATCGCGCCAAAAATCATCGGTCCTTAAAAAAGAAATACGCGGCCACCCGTTTGCTGTCCTATCCGACTTTTTTGTTCATCACCTACGGCCTTTGCTAACAGCAAGCTACACTCAAATGCCCCCTGGGCCTTACCAAAACCCATCTTTTATTTTCATTGATCGGTGTGTCTTCGACCAGGTCGAAATTCAATTTTTCTACATAGAATTGAATTGCTCTCGTCATAGTCATTAACCACCAATGTAATGTGTGTTATAAATTGCTTCATAAGCAGAAAAATAAGATGAATACATCAACAGTTAAAAAAACTTACTACAGCCGCCATTTAAATGACATGCTGTCGATAGCCCGCATAGTACATAAAATACCATTTAAATGATCATGCTCGTGCTGCATCAGTTCAGACAGGGCATCCATCATTACCCACTGCTGTTGCTGCCAGTTTTCGTCGAGGTAATTTACCGTGATGGTTTTATGCCTTTTAACGTTTACCAGCAGGTTAGGAAAGCTCATGCAATCGTCCCAAAGTTCAAAAAGTTCATCGCTGGCGTCCTGTATTTCGGGGTTAATGAAAACTACAGGCTTGTCAATATTCATGTAAACGAGGCGTTTCATAATGCCCAATTGGGGGGCAGCGATAGCCCGGCCGAAGTTGTATTTCAGCCTTATTTCATGCATTACATTATGCATATCTTCAACCCAACCGCGTACAAGTGGCAGTCTCGTCTGGTAATACTGGCGGGCAAACCTGGTAAAGACGCTCATCGCCAAGCAGCAAAATATCGTTCAATTTTTTCATTCCATAGTAAAACGTAAATTTATCACTTCCGGAATCACATTAATCCCTCATGAATTGCTTTAACTTTATCTCAAGACCCAAATAAGCGGAAATGCGGGAAAGTTAAACATTGACTTTCTTATACAAATAAAGTTTTTTTGTAGTTATTTTATATCACATGCAGCCAAAAGAAATTTTAAAAGAGCACGTAAGCAAAACCGCCTCGCTGACCGACGAGCAGTTCGATTATTTCTTTTCGCATTTTACCTACAAAACATTTAAAAAAGGGCAAACTATAATCGGGGAAGGTGATAAAGTAGACTGTGAGTATTTTGTACTTTCGGGCTATCTGAAGTCGTTTTTTATTAACGACGACATGAAAATGTTCATCCTGCAGTTTGCCATGCCTACCTGGTGGGCTTCAGATTATAACGCGCTTTACAGCGGTGAACGTGCTACAATTAGCCTGGATTGTATTACCGATGCCGAAGTACTTTGCCTCACCGGCCAGGACCGCGAAAAGCTTTGCAATGAAATTCACGCAAGCGAGCACTTTTTTCGCTGGCGTACCAACAAGGGCTATGTAGCTGCTCAAAAAAGGCTGCTATCATTTATGAATAATAACGCAAAACGTCGTTATGAAGAGTTACTGGCGCAGTACCCTACTTTGTACAATGTGGTTCCTAAACAATTAATAGCCTCATACTTAGGCGTTTCAAGGGAAACATTGAGCCGTTTATACCATTCTTAAAATGTGATGTACATCACATAAATAAAGTGGTATTTCAATTGTGATGTAGGTCACACAGTTTCCAGGCCATTAGTCCCCAACTTTGTATTGTCATTAAAGACATAACAAAATGGAAACTCAAAAATTTGAAATCATCAGCGCAAAAAGTAACATCGACTGGATTGGTCGTAAAGTTACAGGCGCACACAATGGTACCATCGCTATAAAAGAAGGCTCTTTAACTTTTGCAGATGGACAATTAACCAGCGGTAAATTCGATATCGACACCACCTCTATTAAAATCCTTGACATAACTGACCCGGCTACCAACGCCCAGTTTGCAGGCCACCTTGCTTCCGACGACTTCTTTAATTCAGAAAATTATCCCGAAGCTCAATTTGTGTTTACTGCGATCGACAAAGGCAGCAACGACACTTATCGGATCACCGGCGACCTGACCATAAAAGGCATTACCCGTGCTGTAGGTTTTGATGCGCAAGTTAACCGCGCTGCCGATACGGTAAGCGCAACCGGTAAAGTTGTGGTGGACCGTACCAAATATGGTATGAGGTTTCGTTCCGGAAACTTTTTTAAAGACCTGGGCGATACACTTATCTACAACGATTTTGACCTGAATGTAAACATAACCGCAAAAGCTGTTTAAAACAGCTTTGCTTAAAAACTAAAGCCATGCCATACGTAAAAATTGAACTGACCCGCGAAGGTGTTACCCGCGAGCAGAAACAAATCCTGATAAAGGGTGTAACCGATTTGATTACCGATACCCTGAACAAAGACCCGCATTTAACCCATGTAGTGATCAGCGAAATTGAGCTGGATGATTGGGGATATGCCGGCGAACAGACATCAGTATTAAGAGAAAGAGGCATCACTGCCAACAAGAAATAAGAAAATGAAAAAGCAAACAATAATCGTTACCGGAGCATCATCCGGTATCGGTAAAGAAATAGCCCGTTATTTTTTAGAAAAGGGCGATAACGTAGTCATCAACTCAACAACTGCCGATAAACTGGAAGCTGTTTACCAGGAGCTGGGCGCAGGTGATAACCTGGCCATGGTTGCCGGAAATGTAAGCGATAAAGCCACAGGAGAAAACCTGGCCCAAACAGCCCTTGATAAATTTGGAAGCGTAGATGTGCTGATCAACAACGCCGGTATTTTTGAAACCAGGCCGTTTCTTGAAGTTGATGAAGCCTACCTCGACCGTTTTTTAAACACCAACCTTAAAGGTACTTACTTTACCACCCAGGCTGCGATTCCGCAAATGCTTAAACAGCACGATGGTGTGGTGATCAATATAGGTACACCATTGGTTAACCATGCTCTTGGCGGAGTTCCCATTACAGCACAAATGGCATCAAAAGGTGCAATACACGCACTTACCATACAACTGGCTGGCGAGTTTGGTAAAGATAATATCCGGGTAAACACTATTGCGCCCGGTACTATCCGTACCCCAATGCACGGTGATGATGCCGACCAAAGCGCAGGATTACACCTGCTGAACCGGGTGGGCGAAGTTGAGGACGTAGCCCAAATGGTGTACGCCGTTGCCAAAAACAATTTCATCAGCGGGGCCATTATCAATGTTGATGGTGGCATGGCAGCAGGCCATAATTTAAATTAAGTGTAAAATTCTTTCATCAATTGCATTATGCCTTGCTTAGCAGCAGGCATAATGTTTAATTTATCAATAAAAATGGAAACTAACGATCAAAGTAAAGCTGCCATTGAACAGGCGCTTGAAAATTACTACTTCAAAGGGATTTATGAAGGTAATTTAGATTTGTTAAACCAGGTAATGAATACCGGCACACTGCTTTTTGGCGATGTAAAAGGACAGCCTTATGCCAAAACATTGGATGTTTATTTGGATGGGGTAAAAAACAGGGTAAGCCCTAAGGATTCGGGCAAACCATTTGACGGGAAAATCATTTCTGTTAAAGCAGTAAATTCAATTGCAGTTGCCGAAGTACAGGTAAAAATGTACGATTTTAATTATCATGAGTTTTTATCGTTCCATAAACTCGACGGCAAGTGGCTCATTGTAAATAAAATGATCAGCGATACGAATTAATTTCGTTCCGGTGATAAATTGACCTATGGTCTTCAGTCAGAAGTCGTAAGCTCTAAGTGCAGAAAAAGAAAATCAGACTTGTGACTTCAGAATTAGTACTATCCACTTAATACTAAAACCATGTGGTATAACACAAAAGCAACGGAACTATTAGGTATTGATTACCCTATTTTGCAGGGGCCTTTTGGCGGTAATTTATCGTCGGTTGAATTGGTTGCCGCGGTATCAAATGCCGGCGGGCTGGGCGGCTACGGGGCTTACACCCTGAGCGCGCCCGAAATTGCAGCGGTAGATAAACAGATCAAAGCAGCAACCAATAAACCGTACAATATTAACATATGGGTTTCGGAAACCGATGCACCTGACGGTGCAGCTACCGATGCGCAGTATGAACATGCAACACAATTGTTTAAACCCTATTTTGATGAAGCCGGGATCCCATTGCCGCCCAAGCCCGATCCCTTTAAATTACGGTTCGAAAACCAGTTACAGGCGATCCTTGACCTACGCCCAAAAGTATTCAGCTTTATGTTTGGCACGTTGCCTGCTTATGTGATTGAGCAGTGCCGTAAGTTAGGCATCGTTACCGTAGGCGCAGCTACCACGCTGGATGAGGCTATAACGCTGGAGGCAAGCGGGGTAGACCTGATCATAGCTTCAGGCTTTGAAGCCGGCGGCCACAGGCCATCATTCCTTGCCCCCGCCGAATCATCAACCACCGGTACTTTTGTGTTACTTCAATTAATTAAGGAGAAAGTAAAAGTGCCCGTTATTGCCGCCGGGGGCATTGCTAATGGCCGGGGGGTAGCCGGAGCCTTAACACTGGGTGCCGATGCCGTGCAGATAGGTACAGCGTTTTTGGCATGTGAGGAATCGGGCGCGCTTCCTATCCACAGGCAAATGCTTTTTTCGGATGCGGCAAAATATACTACCTTATCCCGCGCGTTTACCGGCAGGCTTGGCCGGGGTATTACCAGCAGGGTTGCTAAAGACCTGGCCGGAAAGGAAGCGGGATTTTTACCCTTTCCCCTGCAAACAACTTTTATGTCGCCGTTGAGAAAAGCGGCGCTTGACCAACAAAAATGGGATATGATTTTGTTTTGGGGCGGACAGATAGCACCAATATTGAAACACACCAATGCCACCGCGCTGATGCAATCATTAATTGAAGACACTACTAAAATTATGAACCCATGAAAAACGAAGTTAATGTAACCTACCTGGGTGGACCAACCATCATTTTGGAGATCGGCGGCTTAAGGCTCATGACCGACCCTACGCTTGACCCCGCGGGTGAGCAATTCATGATCAACGATAAGCCTGCCTACCATAAAACCGAAGGCCCGGCTACTACCGACATCGGTAAAATAGATGTGGTTTTACTAAGTCATGACCAGCACGGCGATAATCTTGACCACGCCGGCCGGGAGCTGCTTAAACAGGTTGATAAAACATTAACCACCAAAATAGGAGCCGAAAGATTAGGCGGCAATGCCCTTGGCCTGGCACCATGGGAAAGCATAGCGCTTAACGATGAAGTGGTTATAACAGGTACACCTGCAAGGCATGGCCCCGCTGGCAGTGAAAAACTTACCGGCGATGTAACGGGTTTTATTATAACTATCGCCGGGCTCCAGATCTATATCACCGGAGATACCGTATTTTATGATGGCGTAAAGGAGGTTGCAGAAAAATTTAAACCTCAATATGTATTCATATTTGCCGGGGCAGCCAAACCCCGCGGCCCGTTCAATGTAACTATGGGCACCAATGATGCTATTGATACCGCTTTTGCCTTTCCTGATGCTACAATTATTCCAGTGCATTTTGAGGGCTGGTCGCATTATACCGAAACGGGCGAGATGCTGCAGCAATCATTTAACGCGCTGGGCATTAGCGGTCAGCTCAGGATTTTACAGCCGGGCATACAAACAAGTTTATAAGCAATTACTGGTATCATTCCCGCTCGTGGCTGGTAATTTGGGGTTCTGATAAATTTCGGGATCTTCAATTGGTGCAACCACCTTTTTAGCGGCGCGCTCTGTAGCAAATGATGCTACCACGCAGGTAACCAGTATCAATATAATGGTGCCGTTCAGGATATTGTCGTCAATAATCTGCGCCTTGTATCCCACTAAAATAATGGCAAGGGTAGCCGCGGCATGTGCACTGCTTAAACCGAAAATGAGGTTGCGCTGTATGCCCGAATATTTGAATATTTTTTGGGTAGATAATGCCGCCAGCCATTTACCCAGCAAGGCTCCAAGCGTTAAGCTTACTGCCACAATGGTAGCCTGCGGTCCGCGGCCCAGCACACGCAAATCAACCAGCATGCCTACACTGATCAGGAAGAATGGAATAAATATGGCATTACCCACAAAATCGATCCTGCTCATTAGGGTTGATGACTGCTGTACTGCTTTATTTAAAGCAAGCCCCGCCACAAAGGCCCCTATAATGGGTTCAACTCCTGCCAGCTGGGATAAAAAGGCCGACACGAACACAATAAAAAGCACAAACACATATGGCAGTGTTTTACTATCGCGATAGCGGTTAAAAAACCAGTTTGCCAACGGCGGGATCAGCACAAACATGATGAACGCGAATATCGAAAGCGAAATCATCAGCTGCAGCCAGAAGCCGAAACCCAGCCCCCCATCCTTAGCGCCCATAATTACGGGCAGCAAAATCAGTACGGCGGTATCGGTCAATATGGTGCCCCCTACACTTATGGCGACGGCCTCATTTTTTGCGACGCCATATTTGCTCACTATGGGATAGGCTACCAGTGTATGCGTGGCAAACATACTGGCCGTTAATGCCGATGTTATTAACGAATAACCGAGCGCATAATAACAAACAGGAAAACCGATGAGTATTGGGATGCAGAAAGTAAAGAAGCCAAACACAAAGCTTTTATGTTTCTTCTGCTTAAACTCGTTCAGATCAAGCTCGATGCCGGCAATGAACATAATATAGAGCAGCCCGATGGTAGAGAACAGCTCAACCGCCGAATTTTTGGTAAGCAGGTTTAACCCATGCGGACCAACCGCTATGCCAGCCATAATAAAACCCACAATACCCGGAATTTTGAACTTGCCCATGATGATTGGAGCAAGTAATATGATCAACAATATCAGCGAAAAAACAAGTACCGGGTTACTAAACGGCAGCTCAAGCTGTTGTGTTAACCGGCCCAGGATATCGGCATTATGCATGCCGCAAATTTAACACATAATAGCTTATTTTCTTCGGTCGATAAATTTAACCGGCTTGCGTACCGCTTCAGGGAATTGTAATTTCTGCATCTCATCGTGCTTACTACGGTAAGAATGACAATAGTTGAAATAATAAACTTATTGTACTCGGGGTTATAGGCCGATAATCTGTCTATCCACGAAAGCTGCGCTGTATGCTGATTTTGTTCTTTTTTTGACGCGATAAAATGCGGCAGGAACACCAGCGAGCAAAATGAAGCGCCGATCAAACTAAAGGCCGCAAACAGACCAAGATCTTTCAGCATTTTCGACTCTACAAATTCCAGGGAGAAAAAACCGCCGATAGTAGTAAAACTGCCCACGGTAAGCGGCATAGCCAAATCACGAATTACCTGCTCAATACTGCGGGTATGCCGGTAATGGTTAAACACATGCAGCGAGTAATTAACCGCGCCCCCCAACACCACCGAACCCGTACCTAAAGCTATTACCGAAATACTGCCTTTTACAAAGTAAACCACAGCCAGCGAAAACAATGCACCAAACAAAACCGGCACCAGTATCACCACAGGAGCCCGCTTTTTCCTAAAATAAAAACCCAGGAACACGATCAGGAAAACCACCGTAATGCCCTGCGTAAACATGGAATCCTTACGCAATTGCAGGGCGTTACCTACCGATACGGCTGTGGTACCGAAATAGCTGCAATCAACTGATTTAAAGCTTTTAGTTTGTAAACTATCGATAACCTGGTCGATGCCTTTAAGCATTATCGCGTTCTCGCCGGTGTTATTGGGCGAATATTTTGGCGTAATAAACAGCAACAGGTTTTTGTGATCTTTGGTCATCACATAGCTATCATACAGTTCAAATTTTTCGTCGTATTGCAGCTGTTGTAATTTTTTTAGACCGAGGTATGAGATGCCAACCGGGTCGGCACTGATCATGCTTTTCAGCGCCAATCCAGCAGGCGAGGTTAGTGTGCGCAAATCGCGGGCAAGGGTTTCTTTTACCTGATCGGGGCGGATAAGTGTGTCAATATTTAAATAATAGCACTCGGTAAGGTAAATGGGCAGTTTTTTATTAATAGTGCCAAAAAGCGCCAGCACCAACCCGTCATCAACCTTTGCATTGATCTTACTTACATAACGGGGAAGTTTCTGCTGAACGATTTCCGTAAAGCTATCAGCAAAAGCGATGAGGCTATCGGGTTGCTGCTGCGTGGAATCTTTAAGCGATACCATTATCACCAGCTTATCAACAAACTTGGAGTTTTGAAAAATATAGTTGAGCTTCTCTATCTTTTTATCCTTCGGCAGTATTTTGGAAATATCCTCCTCAAACCTTATCCGCGAAGCAAAAAAACCGATAAGCACAAAACTTAACGCAAACACTGTATAAACAACGGCTTGCGGGCATTGAAATAATTATAGATACCTACCAGGATTTTTCCATGAATTACAGGGCGGGGACTGGCCTCCGCTTAAACAGCTTCAATAACGCAAAAGTGAGGAATCCCGCTATAATACCCGCAAAAATTGCCAGCGAAATGCTGCCGTAAAGATATTGTTCCAAATGTTCGCCAATGGATTTAAGCGAAATTTTATCCAATGGGATATCCACATCCTTGCCGCCCATCCACAGGCTACCGGTTTTATAACTCAGAAAAATAATAACCGGGATCATGGGCGCAACGCTGATGTGGGCAGCCGTAACCACGATGGCCTTGTTGAGCCTGAACAGGAAGGCCAGCGAAATAGCCACCAACAACTGGAAACCCCAGATAGGCACAATCCCCATAAAAACGCCAAAAGCTACAGATTTAGCTTTTAACTGATGCGAGTGTTCAGGGTTAAAAAACAGGTTTTTGAACATTAGCTTAGCTTTTTTTATCAAAAAGCGTCCTGAAAAAATCGCGGGGTTTGATGTATGCGAAAGTTATGATAACCAGTACAGTGTTGAGTACACTAATGCGCGAAAAATCCTGAAAAGGGCGAAAATGCGATACCCGTATTTCTTTCGGGGCATAATAAACCTTTACCGGAACCCAATCTATCTTGATACCTTTCCAGGCGGCACGAACTATTACCTCTATTTCAAACTCGTATTTACGGGTGATGAATTTGCTGTTTTTTAGGAGGTGAATCGGGTACAAGCGATAACCCGATTGCGTATCCGGACATTTAATGCCTGTCTCCACCCAAAACCAAAAGTTAGAAAACTTATGCCCGAAACTGCTTTTACCCGGCACCGACGATTGCTCCATATTACACGAACCAATAATCAGCGAATCCGGTTCCTGTTCCAGTTTTTCAATAAAAGCAGGCAGGTCGGTAGCAAAATGTTGCCCGTCTGAATCGATAGTGATAGCATGTTGATAACCCTGTTCGGTTGCAAATTCAAATGCTTTGTGTAAGGCCCAGCCCTTGCCTACATTCTGGGTATAGCTAACTGATTTTATTTGCGGGAATGATTGAATAATGGCAGGAGTACTATCGGTCGAGCCATCATTTACCACAATAACCTGATCGGTATAAGCTAACACATCGGTAATAACAGCGGGCAGCGTACCCTGGTTATTATAGGTGGGTATAATAACGCATACCTGTAATTGTTTAAACTTTGCCTGTATAAGTTCTAAATTATCCGTCATATATCATTCAATCGCACGTACCGGCTTCAGTCCAGGTTTTTATCAATGGGTTTTGTGGGTTTACGTTTAATACTTTACAAAGTTATTGTTTCGGCTTAAATTAAACGTTAATTTTTAGTGTGAAGTATTTTATAAACTGTTATGGTGAACGTTAAGGAAAAACCGCCCCCGCCTCAACTAACTACTATGATTTCACAAAACATGTAAGTAGGTTTAATAATGCACTGAAAGGAAGCTAAGTCCACAAAATGAAGCCATATAAACTGTAAAAAGTATATAATCAGCTGCCGTAAGTTGCTTGTTCTCGATTAAATCGGGCCCTCCACCTTTAGTAGGAACAACAAAATCTCGTTTCTGAAACTCTCTGCTAAGAAATCTTAAAAGTTGAAAAAGCAATAGTAGAGGGATCGTATTGAGCAGTGGCCCGGAAGCTGTTCCATTAGGCAATTCCAAATCATTATCTCCCTTAAAATATAGGTAGAGAAAAACATGTACTGTACCAAAACATAACCAGATCAAATATGATCTGAAATTTTTTAATGATACATATAGAAAAATGTATAAAAAAGCCTGCGTTAATGTGGCATACATAAAGATTACTGTTTGCCTAACTCCTTCGCTAAAAAACAGCCGGGAGGATGCGAGGCAGAGAGTTACAATAGCATAGACCACGAAAACAACTCTTTCCCAATATTTAAGCTCTTCGTAGTGAATAAAGAGTTTCTGAATTTTAGCGTTCTTCATTTCGCGACAAGGTCAACTATCAAAACTATCATTTTTTTGATGAATGGAGAATTTATCAAAAGGTTGCCAGCCGGTTGGCGTGGAGTAAAGATATTGAAGATCATTATAGTTGATGGAGATGATCTCGGCATCCTCCATCGCCTGGATATAATATGCGCAAGGGTATTGATTGATAAAACTGCGGAATGATACCAGGAACTGCCTTTCCGAAAAAAGTAGATGTTCTTTTCTTCCTGAGTTTCGGGGTATACGTAGTAGATCTGGAACAGACCTTTGTTAATAAGCGCAAGATCGGTACATACAATGTTCTGCATGTTAAAAAAATCGCCTTTCTCAATTTTACGGGTGCGCCAATACGGCAAGCTAACCGCCACGTCGTTTTCAGACATACCGGCAAAATTGCCAAGAAGTTCGTTTAATACCTGTTGCTTATCGGCCATAATTAACAAAGTGCAATAAGGTTAAATATCGGCACAAAAAATCATACTAATTTTCACCTGGGTTAAAAACAACTTATTTTATTTTCTTATTTTACAATCAAACTAAATTGAATAAAAAACAATCATTAAATCAATCAACACAATGAAGCATATAAATACATCTCCCCATGTTAGTGAGTTTGATAAAGATCACCCTGTTCCTGGCGGTTATTATATTGGCCGTTTCAGGTCCCCGGAAAAGAAAAAAGAAAGACAATAACATCAACACGGATGCCCTTCTGCGTTCCGAATACCACATTACCGAAAACGGGAAATTGGAACATGTAAGAAGTGATACATAACATCAACCCTCTTCACGGGATACCACTTTAAATAAAACAGAACCGCCGCTAAACAATTTGCGGCGGTTTTTTATTTAATTTACGGAATTATAAACCTCATCCCCGTCCCGGCTTGAAACATATCTACAGCTTTTTATTTTTTTGTTTAATTTATAGCAGCCTGTTTGCCCAGGTAAAAGTCAGCGGTAAAATTGTCGACAATTCTAAAGTTCCTGTGGCTTTTGCTGTGGTTAACCTGCAACAGCAAAATTCAGAGCAAACAAGGGTAGTGCAAACCGATTCCGTCGGGCTATTTAGTTTTACTGACGTTGATAAAGGGACCTATCATTTAACTATCACCTTCACCGGCTATCAAAAAACCAAACTTAAATTAAACTTGCAACAAGATACCTCGGTATCTATTACCCTCCCTGATAATACCACACAGTTGAACGAAGTAACCGTAACCGCGAGCAAAGCATCTGTTGAGAACAAAAACGACAAGCTGGTTTACAACGTATCCACCAGTGCCACATCGGCCGGGGCTGATGCACTTACGGTTATTGGTCGAGTGCCGGGTATAAAAGTTGGCGATAATGACCTGAGCATTGTTGGTAAAGGCAGCGTTAAAGTTATGGTGAACGAAAGATTGGTTCAACTGGCTGGAACCGATCTGCTCCGTTACCTGCGCTCATTATCTGCAAGCCAGGTGGGCAGTATTGAGGTAATTAAAAACCCGGGGGCTGCTTATGATGCTGAGGGCAACGCCGGATTGATCAACATCACGCTCAAACATAGCAAAAAACATGGCTATGCGGGCAGTGTACAGATCAATGATAAGCAATGGTTGCATAGCCCCGCCTCGGTTTATGGTACCAGCAATTACTGGTGGTTAAATGCCAGCGGCGATATTAATTACAATTCGGCCAAACTCTCCGCATATGCCAGCGTAAACGTTGATCACGACCACGAATTGGAAGGCTTTGAAACCGATATTTATTACCCCAAACAAACCTGGCTGCAAACCGATACCGGCAACTATCGCTATCATAATTTAAACGTCATTGCCGGTGCCGATTACCGGTTTAGTCCGAGGGTTACTATAGGCGTAAATTACCAGGGCGGTAAAAACACTTATGATGGATCTGACCATGTGAATAACCCCATCATTAACAACACTACCGGTACTATCGATTCAACATTAAGAACCTATGCCACCTATCACCCGGTGGCTATCAGCAATGCAGGTAACCTGCATAGCACCATCAGCCTGGATACATCAGGTGCTAAACTGGTACTTAATGCCGACTATTTTAACTATTACCGCACCGACAGATCGGACTTTGAGAGCAACACTTATCTCGCTGACAGATCATTGAATGCAGCCAGTCGTAATCGCTACCATGATACCAATAAGCAGGACATCAACATTTATACATTCAAGGCCGATGCGCTTTTGCCAACCAAATATGCCCGCTTTGCGTTTGGCGGTAAGCTCAGCTTTATCAACAATTACAGCAACGCTTTTTATTATAAAAACGCAACCAACGATTCGCTAAAGTATGACCCGAACTTAAGCAATGAATTTACCTATACCGAAAATACCCAATCTGTTTATGGCAGCATAAACCGCGAGGATGGTAAATGGAAGTACCAGGCCGGCTTGCGGGCAGAGCGCACCGAAACCAAAGGCTACTCGCACACGCTTAACCAAACTACCATTAATAATTACACAAGGTTGTTTCCATCGGCAACGGTGAGTTACCAGGCAGCTGTTAATCACAGCTTATCGCTAAATTTTGGCAGGCGGGTTAACCGGCCAACTTTCTGGAATCTTAACCCATTCAAGAGCCTGTTTACAGCTTATAGCTATGGCGAAGGCAACCCCTATCTTCAACCAGAATATAATACCAATTTTGAGCTTTCGCATACCTACAAAAACAGGCTTACATCGGCCATATTTTTAAACGTTACCAACAATGGTTTCAACAATGTGACCATTGCCCGGGCAGATACCAACCTGGTTTATACCACGCCGCTCAATTTTATTAAAACTTACCGGGTAGGTATTTCCGAAAATTATTCGATGCAATTGCTTAGCTGGCTTGATAATAATAACCAGTTCACTTTTTATCATACCGATGCAAAATCGGCGTTTGCTGCAGTAAAAGGCATTAGCGGGTTTGGAGCTTATATCGCTACCAACAATAACATTTATTTTAATGCGGATAAAAGCTTTTCAGGAGCGGTAAATTTCTGGTACCAGTTCCCGGAGATTGATCACATCGGCAGAAGCGATGCTTATTATAAACTCGACCTCGGCATTAAGGCCTCCGCTTTTAAAAAGAAAATAGATGTTTCATTGGTAATGAATGATGTTTTCAGGAGCAGTGCATCGGCAGTTACCACAATCGTAAACGGGGTAAGGCAAAAGTATACCAACTTCCAGATCAACAGGTATGCCCTGGTGGGTATCAGCTATCGTTTTGGGAATAGTCAGGCTAAAGCAGAGAAGCAGGATACCGGCAACCAGGACGAGAAAGGCAGGATCCATTAAAAGCAAAAAGGGAGCTCATGCGGGCTCCCTTTAAACAATCACGAAACAAAAGCAAGGTTACATTTTGCCTGAGCTGTCTTTGCCCATTTTACCTTTACTCATTTTACTTTTTGACATTTTATCGTGGCTCATTTTGTCCGAACCCATCTTGTCTTTTGACATTTTATCAGAGCCCATTTTGTCTGATGCCATTTTATCATGGCTCATCTTGTCTGAACCCATCTTGTCCTTACCCATTTTATCCGAAGCCATTTTATCATGGCTCATTTTGTCTTTACTCATCTTATCCTTTTTCATTTTGCCGGTATCACTAAGGGCAACGGTATTATGTAAAGGAGCCGATGTTTTTGCCTGTACATTAACAGAAAGGCCGGCAACAGCAAAAATGGCGATAAGGGCGCCTGAAATGATTGATCTGGTTTTCATGTTTGATTTTTTAAGTTGTTTGCCTCTTAGTCGCACGGGGCAACGAAACCTTACAAGGTATTTTCATTTTGTTTTCGGCATATACCTATTCGCCTTATTCCAAAAAATTTAATGAAATTCGGCCGCACTAAAACTATTTTATGGAGATAAGCGAAGCACAACAACTGGTAGATAACTGGATTAAAACAACGGGCATCCGGTATTTTAACGAGCTTACCAACACCGCCATTTTAATGGAAGAAGTTGGCGAAGTGGCCCGCATTATGGCCAGAAAATACGGCGAGCAATCATTCAAAAAATCAGATACAGAAGTTAACCTGGCCGACGAGAATGGCCGACGTTCTTTTTGTACTTATTTGCCTTGCCAATCAAACCGGCATCGACCTAACCGAAGCCCTGGAAAAGAATATGGAAAAGAAAAGTATCCGGGATGCCGAGCGGCATAAAAATAACGAAAAATTGAAATAGATAAAATTTAATTTTCTATATTTCAATTAAACAAAATTAAATTCTTCAAAATTAAAGTTTAATATAATTTAATAAGGCAAAAAGCGTTTAATCTAAAACAATTAAACAACCTTATTATGAAAACCTATTTTTTCCTGTCGATAAGTTTTTTGCTTTTACTTATGTCATGCAAGCATGAAACGGAACAAAAAGTAAATGTAGCCAACGTTGAGTTAGTACCTCCTCCACCCGCCGGGGAAAAAAGCATGGCAGCAGCCGATCAACTGGAAGATGCCGGTACTGCCAATAAACCGACCGCTTCAAACCTATCCATTACCGACACTGCCAAAAAGATCATCAAGGAAGGCGATATCCGCTTTGAAACCGACAATCCTAAGGCGGCAAGACAAAACATTGTTTCGTCTCTAAAAAAGTTAGGCGGTTACCTCGCAGAAGAAAATGAAACCAACAGCGGCGAAACCAATCAGAAAGAGTACAGCCTCAAAATCAGGATACCCTCCAAAAATTTTGATGCTTTTTTAAGCACCTTAACTTCCAGCACCGATCATATCGAATCAAAAAACATTCATATCAGGGACGTAACCACACAGTTTATCGATGTTCGCGCCGAAATCAGCAATAACAAACAGTTAGAACAACGTTACCTGCAACTCGCTGCTAAAGCCACCAAAATGACCGATCTGCTGGCAATAGAAGATAAGCTGGCCAGCATCCGTACAACGATCGATTCGGCCCAGGGGCAACTTAATTATCTGAGCAGCCAGGTTAGTTACAGTTCGCTTGATATCAGCTTTTATACCCGGCACCCGGGCGAAGTAAACACAGGTAACGGTTTCGCCTATAAATTTAAAACCGCAATTGGCGAAGGCTGGGAAGTTTTACAAAACCTCTTTTTCGCACTTATAGCGTTATGGCCTTTAATGATAGGCGCTATCATCTTTCTGCTATTAATCAGGCGTTGGAAAAGGCGTAGAAAAGCCAATATTATAAGTGAGGCATAAAAATTATCGCAAAAATTAATTTAGTGTTAAAATTATAAAAACCGAAAGTAATAAAAGGTATCACCTTATGAAGATTTAATTTTAAGAGCATAGTTTTTATTAAATTAATTAATAAATGCTTGACAAGTAGAAATTTAAGAACTACTTTTAAGCACCTAATTGATTGATCATGATCCGTGTACGGTCTAAAGTTGTACTGTTGGTTGCCCCCCATGTAGTTGGCCTTGAGGTATTACCTAATAACAAGGTTTTTAAGCATATTTCAATCACCGCGGCCATCTTTCCGGTAATACACGAGATCAAACCCAACCTGCTTATACTTGATTACGATTATCTTGTTCAGGATATCGAAAAAATTCTTCGCCGTTTAAGCACAAACCCGTCATACAAAGGCATTAAAATTTGCTGCTATAAAAACAAATGGCACTCCAAAGTTGATCCATTCCTGAAAACACTGGGGGTTGACCATATTTTTTATGCAGAAGATATGAAAGCCGAGGCCAGCAGAAAAACCGTGTTTGACTCTATCGGCAATGTTATTATGGACGGCACATTTTTTAGCTTATTGAAACCGGTACATTAAGCGCCCGGGAGCGGATAATTTCTCACTTCATTGCGAACGCAGCGCGGCGATGTCATAGTTTTATATTCTTTTATCTTGGTTCTTGCTTCCTGGCTTTCGTGCTAAATAACAACATCTCCTTCAAAAACCCTTTCAGCAGGGCCTTCTAAAAAGATGTCTGTAAAAGTTTTGCCATCATAATCAAAACGAATGTTGAGGTTGCCCCCTAATACTTTTATCGGAGTAGTGATATGCCCGGTTTGCTGTTTGTGCTGCGCCATGGCCAGGGCAACGGCAGTTACTCCTGTTCCGCAGGCAAAGGTTTCATCCTCTACCCCACGCTCAAATGTACGTACAAAGTAGCCCTCCTCCATTGGTTCAACAAAATTTACATTAATGCCGTTTTTGCGATAAGTGGCATTATTGCGGATAGCATGGCCTTCCTGGTAAACATTGCGCTGTTCAAGCCCCTCAACCAGCTTTACATAGTGTGGAGAGCCGGTGTTGAGTACGTAAGCGTCGGCATCGGTATTAACTTCGTTTACATCGATCATTTGCAGGCTCACCCAATCGCCTTCGTCTGAAATTTTGGCATAATGCGGACCATCTACCGCCAAAAATTCAGTTTCCGATTCAATAACGCCTAAAAATTTGGCAAAGGCCACAATACAGCGCCCGCCGTTGCCGCACATACTACTCGGCTGGCCGTCGGCGTTGTAATAAATCATCTCAAAATCGTATCCGTCTTTGTTTTGCAATAGCATCAAACCGTCACCACCGATACCGAAACGACGATCGCACAGGCCCGAAATCAGCTTAGGGTTATGATGATCAACGCTGTTATCGCGGTTATCAATCAAAATAAAATCGTTGCCAGCGCCCTGGTATTTATAAAAATGTATCTTCACAATTATCCTGTTAATATCAGCCTCTTTGGTCTTCAACAAAACCCGTGCTAACAATTAAAATAGCCGATGTTTATCTATTTAACAAATTTTAACAAAAAACGGGATAACTAATCATTGATTATCTCGTCTATATGGTATTAAATTTGATCTGTAAAATAAGTAAACTTAATAATAAGAAAGGCAAATAATAAATGAAAAAGATTGGTTTAACACTATTAACCGCTTTTGTTGGAGGTGCGATGGCCTTAGGAGTATACAAGGTTATCGAAAACAAGTACTCTGACAACCTGAGCTTCGAAGACAAGCAAAAGGTATATTTTACAAGCAACCCCTCAGCTCCGGTTTCATCAACCGGCGACCTTGATTTTACCCAGGCAGCGGCTGCAGCAACCCCGGCGGTGGTTTACATCCGCACAACCTATACTAACAAAGGCAGCGGCGGACAGGATCAACTGGAGCAGATGTTTGGCGATATGTTTGGTCAGCGGGTGCGTCCGCAAGGCCCACAGATGGCATCAGGCTCTGGTGTTATCATTTCGCCCGATGGCTACATTGTAACCAACAACCACGTGGTTGAAAAGGCCGATAAAATTACCGTTGCTACTAATGATCACCGTACTTTCAGCGCCAAAGTTATCGGCACCGACCCAAGTACAGATCTTGCCCTCATTAAAGTTAGCGCTAACAACCTGCCAATTGTAAAATTAGGCAACAGCGATGACGCTAAAGTTGGCGAATGGGTTTTAGCCGTAGGTAACCCTTTTAACTTAACATCAACCGTTACAGCCGGTATCATCAGCGCCAAAGGCCGTAATATTGGTATCATCGGCAGCGAAAACAGTGATGACGACAACCCGTTCGGCCGTACCCGCAACCAGTCGACTCCTAAGCTGAACAAAGCTATCGAGTCGTTCATTCAAACTGATGCGGCCATTAACCCTGGCAACAGCGGTGGCGCCCTGGTAAACACCCGTGGCGAACTGATCGGTATTAACGCCGCTATCGCTTCACACACCGGTTCATACGAAGGCTATGGCTTTGCCATCCCGGTTAACCTGGCTAAAAAAGTACTGAACGATATCAAGAAATTCGGTACAGTAAAACGCGGTTTTGTGGGTGTAACTTTCACCGAACTTAACCCGGACGTAGCCCAAAAGCTCGACGTAACAACCACCAACGGTTTATACGTGAACGACCTTGTACCGGGCGGCGGTGCCGAACAGGCAGGCTTACGCAAAGGCGATATCATTGTTAAGGTTGAGGGTCAGCCGGTATATGAATCATCTGATCTGCAGGAACGTGTAGGCCGTTTACAACCCGGCGATAAGATCAATGTTACTGTACTGCGCGATGGTAAGAACAAAGATTTCGCGGTAACGCTTAAAGGCGATGCCGTAGCACCATCAAACCGTATAGCGGCATCTAAATCGGCCGAGGAGCTGTTTAACAAACTGGGTGCAAGCTTCCACGCTTTAACTCCAGCCGAAAAGAACAGGCTGCATGTTAACGCCGGTGTACTGGTTACCCAGGTGCGTGAAGGTGGCTTATTTGACGCTGCCGAAATACCTGAAGGCGTTGTAATCACCAGTATTAACAAACTGCCGATCAGCAGTATCGAAGATATTGACAAGGCAATTGTAAAACCTATCCAGGGCAATATCATCATTGCCGGAATCTACCCTGACGGTTCGCACTTCAGCAGCGCGTTCCCGGCTCAATAAGCTTTTTTAAGTGATTTTGCATACGGAAGCTCCAGTCTATTTTGAGATTGGGGCTTTCTTTTTATGGAGAATTTTCGGGACTTGAAAGGGCTTTTGTTCGCCCTAAAACTATTTAAAACAAATTAACCCCAAAACTCCATCCAACCCACCCGCTCCAGTTCCTGTTATCACGGATAAAAGAATGGTGCAGATCCCGCGTATAAGCGTAACCATCAACAGGCGCGCGTTGATCTGAATAAAGAAAATTTAACGATGGCCCTGCGAAAATGGAAAACTTCCGGCTTACCTTACAAGTAAAATCAAGGTTAAACTTATTAAGCTGATTGGTTTTTAACCATGTACCCTGGTACAGGTAGCTTGAACCTATTTCGGTGTTGATAGCCAGGTGCTGCCCCAGTCCAAACTCGCGCCCAAAACCTAAGCCAAACGAATATAATTTGCTGTTACCATCAACCCGCATACCGCCCTGCCAAATGGTGTACAGCTTGCTGTTGCCGTTTTTAAAGGCGAGGTTGATATTTTGAGTTTCGTTAGTGGAGATAGCGAGCTTATGGTAACCGCTGTTGATAATATTCAACAGCCCGATACTAAATCCTGATGAAGTATCGGCAATGTTCACCAACGCCAATTGCACCCCGGTAAGATGTTTGGCATAATTGAACAAGCCTGCCACTTGCAGACCACCAAATTTTTGTTGTGCGATATTGCCGATCCCGCCAAGTTGCAGCGCATCAGAATTTTTGCCGGCAATATTGCCTATCGCACCTAATTGAATGCCCCTGACTGATCCGCGGGTATGGTTGTAAAGGGCTGACAACTGCAAACCATTCATGTTTTGTTTTACGCTGTTATGGAGCAGGGCCAGCTGAATGCCCCGCACGTTACCCAGAACGTTATTGTACAAGCCGCCAAGCTGAATGCCATTTACTGAGCCGCCCACCACATTAAAGATCCCGGCTATTTGTACCGCACCAACGTCGCCTTTATCTAAATTGAAAATAATGCCCATTTCAAAGCCATCAACCCCGGCATTATAGCCGCCTACAGCATTGAGGGAAACCACATTTACTACCTGTCCGCTGAAGTTGCCGTGAGTGCTTACGCCTGGTATGGCCGAAGCCTGGAAGGGGGCCTGTGCAATCAGCCCGCCGAGATTGGCCGCCTGGATCTGTTGTTTGGTGGAAATGAACAACCTGCCCAGCGAAGTATTTTCGACACCCGAATAATCGTCACTAAGGATATACCCCAGCAGGCTGCGTTTTTTCTTCAGGGTGGTGTCGGTGCTTCTTACGTTAACATCTGCTAAAAAAGTAACCGTAGTATCCTTATAAAACTCTTTGCTTATTGTTAAGGTGATCGGCTGGCCTTCGTTGCGGACGGTCATATCAAAATGGCCTTCCTTGTCGGTCAATACCGATTGCAATTGTTCGTGCGAGTATACACTGGCATTAGGCAGGTTATCACCGGTTCGCTCGTCGGTTACGGTACCGCTGATGTTGTAGTTGTCGCCATCTGTAGCAGCCTTGTCTGTTACTATGGTGAGTTGTAAGGGCGCATATCTCAGGATAATAAAATTCTTTGTTTCACGGTACTCAAAGCGATAGCGAAGCATGTGGTCAAGCACTTCTTTAATCGTCCAGTTATCAGCATTGATGGTAACCAAGCTGTCGGTTTTTACAATGTTGCTGTTGTACGAAAAGTAGAAGTTGCCTTTTTGTTCGATGGTTTTAAGCACCGTGCCCAGTCGCATTTCGGTTACATGGACAGATATGTTTTTGGAAAGGATGGAATCGGCATGAGCGGTTAAGGCCGAGAGAAGCAGCAGGGCAATGGTGTAGTTTAGGTAACGATGTAGTTTATACAACATAAAAATATTCTTCAATCGATATTAAAAACTATGTCATTGCGAGCGAAGCGTGGCAATCCCGTAGCCATGCCTATCGAACAAGCAAATCGTTTATGCATAGCTACGAGATTGCCACGTCGCGCCATACACTGTCCCTGGCGCGCTCCTCGCAATGACATGGTTTAGAGATTATTTGTCCCTTACTTCAACACAATCCCCTTTTTCCCGCGCTCCACTTTGATCTTGAACGTTTCGGAGATCACAACCAACACCTGATCTAACGACTGATCTTTAAACACCGTAGTGATAGGCAGGTTAGCAATGGCTTTATTACCGATAACTATGTGAGCCCCGTACACTTCATTTAATGAGCCAACCAGCTCATTTAGCGGGGTTTCATCGCAAAGCAGTTCATGGGTTGCATAGTAATTATATAAACGCCCTTTTATGCTTTCCTTAGCCTGCAGGCCATCTTTGCCGGTAACCAGTACCTTTTCGCCGGGATTGAGGTTTACATTTTTGTTTTTCTCGCTTACGTTAACAATGCCCGTTTCAACAATCACCTGCGTTTTGCCATCGCGGCTTTTTACATTGAATGACGTGCCAACCACCCTAACCGTTACACCGTTCACCCTAATTATAAAAGGTTTTGTTTTATCGGGTGTTACTTTAAAGAAAGCCTCGCCCAGCATAGTAACCGGACGGATTTTGCCTGTAAACTTTTCAGGGTAAATAAGCGTACTATGGCTGTTCATGGTAACTATCGAACCATCGGGCAGGGTTTGCTCGCGGGTTTTAGCTTCGCTTTCTACTTTGATAAAAGCAATGTTCCGGTTATCGTAATAATGGCTTATAGTTAACCAGGTCACGGTGCAAACTAACAGCAATGATGCCGCAATGCCTACCCACCAGCTGGCTTTCATTTTACGCACTGGTGCCGGTTTAGCTGTAGCCGGGCCGGTATTATTCAGCCTTTTTTGCAGGCGGAAGTAGGAGGCATCCTCATCCAAATTTTTGGTTGAGGCTATATATTGGCTCTCATCCCAGATCAGTTTAAAATTATCATATTCCTGTCTGTTAGCAGGCGAAGCGGCAATCCAGTTCTGTATAGCTTCAACCTCGGCGGGCGTGGCTTCGCCAACCAGGTATTTCACCAGCAAATCATCATCTATGGGCATACCGGTATAGCTCATACAAACCAATTAATAAATAACAATAAAATAATGGGTAAAAACTCAGCCAATTTTTGGCGCATTACCCGCAGCGCTTTGCCCATCTGGTTTTCGACGGTTTTGATCGAAAGACCCATATGATCGGCAATTTGCTGATATTTAAGCTGCTCAAACCTGCTCAGCTGAAAAATGATGCGGCATTGCTCGGGCAGTTCGCTCAGGGCTTTTTCAATATGCTTTTGCAGTTCGGCGGTGAGCAGTTTTTTTGAGGCCGAATCATCATTACCAACCTGTTCCATCTCATCGGCATAATAAACGCCAAAGCCGGCGCGTACCTTTTGGTGTTTTAAGTAGTTCAGGCTTTCGTTATGTACCGAGCGATACAGGTAGGCCTTGATACTGCCGTCGGTTTTAAGCTGATCGCGTTTTTCCCAAATGCGGCAAAATACGTTTTGTACTACCTCTTCGGCCATTTCATCATCCTTTAAAAAAGTGTAGGCATAGGCGTGCAGACTTTTAAAGTGATCTTTAAAAAGCCGCTCAAAAGCTTTCTGGCTTCCCTGTTTAATTAAACCAATGGCCGTGCTATCGCTGTATTCCACTTTTAAGGTGCAGATGTTAGCGCTAAAGATAGCTTGTTTGGCCGTTAAATTCATAGCTCCCAAATGTTAAAAATCAAATCAGGCCAGCTGAATTTGGATGGTATATAACGAATGATGAATATCCACCTTGCTGCACACACCATTGGTATAGCTGTAAAAATTGTAATTGCCATCGGGCAGATCAATTCGGTACACATGCGGGCTCACCTGCTTAACCTGCAGAAACTGCTGAAAGTTATCGGAGTAGACCTGCGCCCGGTCGGCCGGTTCACGGCAGTACAGCAGCATGAGGTTGGCGGCTATTTGCTTTTGATCAACCGTTTTTCCGCACTTGCCTTCGGCGGTGGTTTGGTAGCCCGAGGCCACGGCTTTGGTTTGGCGGTTGCATTTTTCTGAACCATTGACATTTCTGCATACCTGCGAACTGATGAGCTTGCCATTGTTAAAAGTGCTCTCCTCCTGGATCTCCACCTTAACGCTGAAAATGAAGCGCATTTTAACCTCCGAAATCATTTTGAGGTACAGCTCATCACCCTGGCGTTTTTGATACAGGTTCATGTGGCCAACTACCTTGCCGCTGTGCAGCACATTGTATTTAACCGTTTGTTCCTGCGCCAGGGCACCCACAGCGAGGCAGAGCAATGCCACCACCATAGCCGCCCATTTTAGCGGACCGAAGATATTGAACGTTGGGAAAGTTTTATTTTGAAGGGCAGGCCGGATATATTTTTTAAATAACCAAATTATTAAAGCGGGTATCATGGGTTGTCATTTTAAAGTTATTGAATAAAGCTTTTAACGCGTTTACTTTATTACAACACTCTAAACTTTTACCCCTATGCCTTTGCATTATTTTGTTTCGATTAATTAATTACTACTATATCCATCTGAATTATATATTTTCAAATATAGTAAAAAAATCGGGTGTCCCAATTTTTTGATTCCCCACGAAAAAATGAAAAAAGCACACCGCCCTTTTTTGCGAAATAAGCATGTTCCATTTTTTGAGTGTGAAAATGCGGAACATCTTTTTTATGAAACATACTGATAATCAAATAATTAATATTTAGACTGAAACAATGGTAAAATATTGACAGTCAATTACTAAAACTTTCAGGAGTAAAATACAGCCTTAATTGAGGCAGCGCCGGCAGAGGGGTTTTTTTGATGTTTTTTAACGAAAATGAGGTTAGGCGATTCGGGGTGATTGGGATGCTGACAATATAGCGCCACCATTTGGGTGAGGTTTAATCGCTATTGGGGCTACAGGGGTAGTAAGTTTTAAGGAAATTTAGGGTTATCCAACAGCAAGCTTACCGCTCTCTTTCCAAATATAAGCCGGCATAGGCTCGTTCAATTGCCACTCAATGTTCATCGGTTTTGATCCGCTTGATTTTATAAAGTTAGCTTCTCCTAAAAACACGTACGACATAGTAAATCCAAACTCATCGTCGTTTTGCTCTCTCACAAAAAGCAAGATTTTCTTATCATCATCTTGATGGCTTATATAAGATAATCCTTTAGGCGATTCTGGAGATGTTGCATTTTGTGATTGCCAATGGAAAAGATATTCGTTTATGGCATAATCATCATAAAGCGTTGTTGGTGAATATTCTTTATCAGATTTTTTTAATGTTACAAAAAACGCTTCCGTATTTAATTCTTTATTTAATGCAACCCCTCCCTGTTAGATGATGCTTTATCAAAGCTATTTAGTTGCATGGCTACTAAAATTTGGTCGCGATTATAACGACTATGTACTTGTAAAGGGAATGGGAAATCTAAAGCTATAGGTTTTTCTACAAAATCGACCCTACTTATTAGAATATCTATCACCTCTTGAAGTTCAGCAACCATGATTGGATTATTGCTAATTTGTAGTATACTTTTTTCGATAGAATCAAAGCCAGCGTCTGGCCCTGCTTTTTGCCAAACATCGTAATGGAACATTAAAAGCATTTGCTGCTGCACCGAATCCAAGCTATTGACAATAAATCTATTATCAATTAACGACTTAATAAAATGCAAGTAACTTACAGAATTACATTGCAATAGTTTTCTGGCGATAGATCCAGTTAAAACCGATTCATTAGGCTCGTCAAAGTTACTAATAGCTCCAGCCTCTGCGCATAGCCTTTTCCATCCAAACTTTTTATTTTTATAAATTAAAGGGAGGTCAATATTCTGAATTCTAATAAAGTTTTTTAACGTTAATGGCAAGGCTATTTGCAAATGAAAGCTTCTGATTTTATTTATTAGTTGTGTTCTATTAAATCCTATTGCAGCTGTTATGTTTTTTAGAATAATTTCCTTTGCTTTCTTTTCGAGTACTATTGAACAGCCTAAAGGTAAATGAGGAAATTCATCTTCTATCTCAGTAATAATTGACGTATGCGTTTTACCAACAAGCGCTCTGAATTTGTGCTCAAAATCGTATTCTGGTCTTGAATTGCCAACAAAATCAAGAACTGTTAAACAATCTTTATTAGGAGCAAGGCGTAAGCCCCGTCCTAATTGCTGTAGGAAAATAGTTAGACTTTCTGTTGGGCGTAAAAATAAAACGGTATCAATTTCTGGAATATCAACACCCTCATTAAAGATATCTCTAACAAAAAGATAATTAATTTCTTTACGCCTAAGCCGAGCTCGCAGCTCATCCCTATTATTAGATGTTTCAGATGTTAAATAATCGGCCTTTAACCCAGCCAAAGTAAACTTTTCAGCCATATAGCGAGCATGATCCTGACTAACACAAAACCCAACCGCCATTACATCGTTAATATCGGTTAAATATTTTTCGCAATTGGCTAAAATTTCGCTTACTCGCCTATCATCTTCAGTATATAGCTTTGTAAGTTCATTTATCTCATATTTCCCATTTTTCCACGATATTCTTGACAGATCTACGCTATCTGAAAGCGCAAAATATTGAAACGGAGATAGTAGTTTTCTATTCAACGCTTCAGGTAGCCTTATTTCTGCAGCTATTTCATCACAAAAGTCTTTTAGCACATCTTCGCCATCTCCTCGTTCGGGGGTTGCGGTTAAGCCCAATAAGATTTGCGGGGTGAATTTTTCAAATATGGAACGATAGCTTGACGCAGGAGCATGATGTACCTCATCTATGATTATAAAATCATAAAAATCGGGCAACAGAGTTAAGTCTTGAATTTTATTATTAAGACTTTGCACAGACGCAAATACATATTCATAGTTAGTTGGGGTGATGCCATCTACCCACAAATCACCAAAATTGGAGTCTTTTAAAACATGCTGAAAAGTGTTTTGAGCCTGTTCAAGAATTTCTTTTCTGTGAGCTACAAAAAGCAAGCGCGCCCTTGGATTTGAGTTTTTAAACCGCTTATAATCAAAAGCAGAAATCACTGTCTTGCCTGTGCCCGTTGCCGCCACCAAAAGATTTTTAAATCTATTATGTACAACTCGTTCAGAATGAAGTTTTTCTAATATCTCCTCCTGATAGGAGAATGGCTTTAAATCAAAAAAGTTGTTATAGATTTCTTATCGTAATACTTCTGTTGTTTAAGCGCCGTTTCAAGTTTTAGTGTGTCCTTACCAGGAATATAAAGTTCAAAGTCTTTATCAACCCAGTAGGTTTCAAACGTTTTTTTGAACTTATCAATGATATGGCTAATTTCTTTAGATGTTACTTTTAAGTTCCACTCTAATCCGTTTGTAAGTGCTGATCGTGAAATATTTGAGGAACCGATATATCCGGTATCGAATCCTGTTTTTCTTAAAAATAAATATGCTTTGGCATGCAAACGTTCATGATCTGAATTATAGGAGACCTTTATTTCAGTGTTTGGCAGTTTGGATAAAAACTCAATTGCTTTCACATCTGTGGCACCCATATAAGATGTGGTTATAATTTTTAGTTTTTTGCCGCTATTGGTAAATTCTTCTAATTCATCCTTAAGGATCCTGATGCCGGGATATTTAATAAAGGAAACTAACCAACAGATTTCGTCCGATGAAAGAATTTCTTTTCTTATTTCGCTTTCTAATGAAATACCCACATTGTTCCCTGTGAAAAGCTCACTCTGGCTTAGTCGAGTATAGGGAGTAATTAACTTTACGCGCTCTTCTAATTTACTATGGGGGTTGTCTAATGTGGAAAAGACCGCATTAAGAATTTTACCCTCGTCTTCAATTAAATTGCCTGTTAAGCTAATATCAGGTAAAGCACTTATTAATAGCTGAATTATTTTATTTGATAACTCAATCTGCTTAAACACTTTATCATCACCCTTGATTTCATTAAGGGCAAACTTTATAGTTTCAGATAAATAGATGCTGAGATATCTGGACGCTTCTTCTTTATCAAGTAATGTGCTTTTAACAAAAAAGGTATCGCTGCTAACGGTTTGTAATTTATTGGAAATGAGTTTTGTAATAAGCTGCTCATACAAGCCTAATTCAAGTGTCGACATTTAGGTTTCTATATAATATTTAACAATCGGCACATCCGCCTCCGCCCAATCCAAAGCTAATAATTCATCTTTATGCAGCCACTTAAAATCAAAATGCTCTTTTAACACAATCTGCCCAGAAGTAATTCTACAAACAAAGGGAATCAGTTGTATGCTAACATTGGGATACTGGTGCGTATTGACGGGCAGGGCCTTCAAAATTTCAACATCCACATGAAGCTCCTCCTTAATCTCGCGGATGAGGCTGGCTTCGGCGGTTTCGCCGGGTTCAATTTTACCGCCGGGGAACTCCCATTTTAAAGGCAGGCTCATGGTTGCGCTCCGCTGGGCGGCAAATACAAGTCCGTTGGCATTAACAATAATAGCGCATGTTACTTTGATCACGTTTCTAAGATAAGGCTTTGCAAGAAGAAACAAGACTGTTAGAATCAAGAAGTAAGACAATAAGATCAAGGATGCGAGACAACAAAAGCCGGGAAATAAGATAAAAGCGGAATGCTTAATAGGGAACAAGGGCTATCACAATACTCCAAATAAAAGCGCGTCGGCCCGACAAAAAAGCGGGCCTGGGAGTATGGCCCGTGGGAGGAAGCATTTTTTTGTCTTGATGTTTGGTTACTTTGCATCTAAGGTAAAGTAAAGTCCTCCGCCCGGCCAAGAGGGCGACGATGTAGGTCAGTACAACAATGTTTAAACCTGATGATGTATACCCATTTACCCAACGCCTATCACCATCCTACTAAAACATGGAGTTGGGGTCGGATATAAGCGCAACGCCAAATTATATCCCATTTATGCCCGTTTTTCATTGATAGTGATATAACTTTAGCCCTTAAAACGCATCACCCATGAAAGCAATAATTTTAAAAGACTTTGGCGGGGTTGAAAACCTGGTACCTGCCGAAATACCTGTACCAACCATAGCTGCCGATGAAGTGCTGGTAAAACTGAAAGCCATCAGCATAAACCCTGTGGATGTTAAAACCCGCTCGGGGAAAGGCGTTGCAGGGCTTATTAAGGACGAGTCGCCGATTATTTTGGGCTGGGACATTTCGGGCGAGATCACCGAAGTGGGCGCGGATGTTACCGGCTTTAAACCCGGCGACGAGGTTTTTGCCATGATAGATTTCCCCAAAACCGGTAAAGCCTATGCCGAATATGTTAAGGCCAAAGCTAATGAACTTGCGCTGAAACCTGCCGGCATCAATCATGAGGAAGCTGCGGCGGCTACACTTGCCGCGCTTACCGCCTGGCAGGCTTTCCACACCAATGCACCTGTTAAACCCGGCGACCGGGTACTGATCCATGCCGCATCCGGCGGGGTTGGTCATTATGCTGTGCAGATAGCTAAACATTTGGGCGCCTATGTTATCGCCACTTCCTCGGCTGCCAACCGCGATTTTGTGTTGGGCCTTGGTGCCGATGAGCATATCGACTATAAAGCGCAGCCCTTTGAAACCGCTACCGGCAATATCGATTTTGTGCTTGACACCATTGGCGGCGAATACATTGACCGCTCGCTGCAGGTGATGAAAAAAGGCGGCACCATTATAAGCATCGTTTCCGGCATGAACGAAACCGTTACCCCCAAAGCCAACGCGCTGGGCATCAATGGCCACAACACCAGGGTAAAACCCAATGCTGAAAATATGGCCACCATTGCGGGATTACTGCAAAAAGGGATCATTAAATCGCACGTATCCAAAGTATTTCCGTTTGAGCAAATGGCCGATGCGCATTTGCAGTTAGAAAGTGGGAGAACGGTTGGGAAAGTGGTGTTGGTATTTCAATAAAATATGTCATTGCGAGCGATAGCGTGGCAATCGCATGCTGTACCGAGCCGGGCGCCAAGTCCGCTATTGCTCTTTTAAAAGACCTTAGTTGTATTTAACTAACATCGGCCCCGCTCAATCGCCGCGGGTTGGCTGTTACTTTTGTCTTGACACAAAAGTAACCAAAAAGTCAAGTCAGCAGATAGGCTTCTTTGCCGCACAGGGCCTTTGCCCTGCAAACCGGGCAGAACCACGGGCTGCAATTATTTTGCCCTGCTTCACCCGCTCATTGCCCCGGCTTCTGCAAAAACTTGCTATGCCCCTGCAGCCACACAAGGCCACAATTGTTCTGCCCGCTTTCACCCGAAGCTTACCTGCCGACGGGGTGAGGAAGAAGCAAGACGGTAAGAGTCAAGAATTAAGATAAGAACCGTGAAATATTGTTATCAAACCCAAAACAAAAGTGCGTTGGGCCGACAAAAAAGCGGGCCTGGGAGTATGGCCTGCGGGGAGAAGCATTTTTTTGTCTTGATTTATTCGCAAGGTTGTTTTGCTTTGTAGGTGCTCATGAGCTCGCTCCGCTCGGTTTTTGGTTACTTTTTCATCAAGGAAAAAGTGACTGGCCCCCGCCCGGCCAAGAGGGCGACGATGTTTGTTATAAAACCACAAAAGCCCTTTCCTAACCTCAACGCCCTCCCACCAATGAACAACTGAACTATTGAGCCAATAAACTAATCAATCCAAATCCCCGTTTCCAAAAGTATCTCCCTGGTTAATATCCCCGGTGTCGAAACCTTTTTTAAACCAGTACATCCGCTGGGCGCTGGTGCCATGCGTAAAACTATCGGGCTCTACATGGCCCTGTGCTTGTTTCTGCAGCCGATCGTCACCTATGGCGTTGGCCGCGTTCAGGGCTTCTTCTATGTCGCCTTTGTCGAGCACGTTTTTCATGGTTTTTTCGTAATGCGCCCAAACGCCGGCATAAAAGTCGGCCTGGAGCTCCAGTTTTACTGAAAGCTTATTGTATGCGCGTTCGCTCAATCTTGACCGTGCCTGATCCATTTTCTGTGAGATTCCCAAAAGATTTTGTACATGATGGCCAACTTCGTGCGCTATCACATAAGCCTGCGCAAAATCGCCGGCGGCACCGAAACGGTTCTTCAACTCATCGTAAAAAGAAAGATCAATATATACCCGCGAATCGCCGGGGCAATAAAACGGACCGCTTGCCGAGCTGGCATTACCGCAAGCTGACTGTACATAATCGCTAAATAGGGTTAAACGCGGCTTTTCATAAGTACGGCCCATGTCGTTAAACAGTTTTGTCCAGATATCTTCGGTATCGGCCAAAACCACGCGCACAAATTTCTTGCCTTCATCTTCGGGGCCGTTATTAACGGTTTGCTCCTGCCGGGCCGGCTGGTTGGTTGCTACCTGGTTAAACAGCGCCGAAGGATCGACCCCGGTAAAAAAATAAATAGCGGCTGCTATAATACCAAGTACGCCACCGCCAATGGCTAACCTGCCGCCGCCACCACCGCGTTCATCATCTACGTTATCGCTTTCGCGTCTGCCAAACCATTGCATATGTTGCCCCCCGGCCCCCTAAAGGGGGAGTTTTTTATACAAGATAATGAAAAAAGCCCCTGTTTGTTTTAACAGAGGCTTCAGATTTTTTAACTCCCCTTTAGGGGGACGAGATTATTTCACAATCTCAAACACCGCCTGGATCTGGAAACTTAGTTTGATGTTTTTGAAACTGATATCCGAATCGCCAACATTGCTGTCTGCCGATGCTTTGAATGTCATCACATTGGCAGCATACATCCTTGGTTGCGGAAAGCTGCTGTTATCGCTTTCGGTAATATTGATAGCACCACCCAGCTTTTCGCCAAGGGCAGCCAACAGGTAGGTTGCTTTATCACGTGCGGCCAACAGCGCTTTTATTTTAAGGTCGCGCTTTAAATCGGCCATTTTTGAATAGTCGTAGCTTTCAATATTGGTAGCCTGAATCCCTTTAGGATCAATTTTCGACATGATCTGGTTAAACTTGTTCAGGTCGCGCACACGCAGGCCGTATTGTTTGCTGGCCAAAAAGTCGGGTGCTTTTTTCTTTTGATAGGTATTGTTCCAGGCAGATACATTGTTCACCGTAAAATCTGACGATGGAATGCCGGCGTCTTTAACGGCTTTTTCCAGCTGATCTTCCAGGTCGTTAATGGCAATGTGCTTTTTGCCGTCCATGTATTCCTGTAGTGATATGGTCACGTTTATAATATCAGGAGTAACCTCCTGCTCGGCGATGCCGGTAACTTCAATTTTACGCCTAAGGTCAACGTTTTGGGCAAATGCGCCAATGGTAGTTGCTAATAGTGCGGCAAGGATAAATAGCTTTTTCATGTGTATATTATTTGATGTTATGACTAAGGTAACGTGTATTTAGTTTAATGTGTAACAGTAAGGCTACAATTAATTGCTAAGCCATTGGTATGCTTGTAAATAAACCGGCGGCCTGACGCATAGTTGACTCACCCGGTCTGCGCTACGCTTGTCACCCCTCTCTTCGCCTTTGGCGTAAAGAGGGCAAAGAAAAGTCCCCTCTTTACGCTTGCGTAGAGAGGGGTGACAAGCGTAGCGATGTCGGGGTGAGTCGATAGGGTGTTTAATTCCTTACTTATGTCTTTTAATGGGTTATTACTCTCAAGAGGGAGTTCTCACGATGCCATACTTTTACCTTTTAGCACACAACAACTTACTTCCCTTTTCCAAACCCTTTCCATCCTTAATGGTTATATTACAGCACATTTAATAACGTTTAGCTATGAGATCGATATGGAAAGGTTCGATAGGTTTTGGATTGGTGAGCATCCCCGTTAAATTATATTCGGCAGTACAAACCAGTTCGCTTGATTTTGATATGCTGGATAGCCGTGATCATGCACGCATCCGTTTTCAGCGGGTAAACGAAAATACCCACAAGGAAGTCCCCTACGATAAAATTGTAAAAGGCTATAAGCTTGATGAAGATTACGTGATCATGGACGAACAGGACTTTGAGGATGCAGCGCCCGAAAAAAGCAAGGTAATTGAAATTGAAAGCTTTGTAGATATTGCCGATGTAAACCCCATGTTTTACGAAACATCATACTATACCGAGCCCGATACCAAAAACAACAAAGCCTATGCCCTGCTTATCCAGGCACTTACGCAATCAAAAAAAGCAGGGCTGGCCCGTTTTGTGCTGCGCAGCACCGAAAGCCTTTGTATCGTTCACCCGCTTAAAAATGTACTGGTAGTAACCCGCATCCGCTTTGGGCAGGAGATTCGTGATACCGATGATCTTAACCTGCCCGATAAGATTGAGGTAAGTAAAAAGGAACTGGATATGGGCCTCACCCTTATAAATCAATACGCCGAAGATTTTGATGTGTCTAAATTTAAAGACGAGTATAATGATGAGCTGCTCAGGATCATCGAGGCCAAATCAAAAGGTAAACGCGCCAAAGTTAAAAAGCTTAAACCCCGCAAAACAGGTAGTGACGATTTGTACGACCAGCTGATGGCCAGTTTAAAAAGCAAGAAAGGGGCTTAATGAAGCCGGAAGTACGGAGTTGAAAGTTTTAAGTCTGTAATTGAAATATTCCTCAAAAAGAGTCAACATGTGTTGTTTTCAGAACTCATGGTTGGAAATGTTTGGAAAGCTGTTTTTTTAAGAAGATAAAATCCTTCAGATATTACGAATAAATTATCCTAATAATTAATTTTATTTTTAAAAGAATAAGTTTTGGCTTTGTGTTTGTAGTGTTTATCTCACAAAAACATTAAAACATCTATCATGGCAACTACTAAAGTAAAAACACCCGAACAAACTAATGATGTGCAGGAATCGGCACTGAATGAATTATTTATTGATGAATTAAAAGACATTTACTGGGCCGAAAAACATCTTACAAAAGCACTGCCTAAAATGGCTAAAGCGGCAACATCCGATGAATTACGCTCGGCTATCGAAAGCCACCTGGCCGAAACCGAGCGGCAGGTGATTCGTTTGGAAGATGCATTTGCTTCCATTGGCCAAAAAGCCGTGGCTGTAAAATGTGAGGCGATGGCTGGCCTCATCAAAGAAGGTGAAGAAATTATATCAGAAACCGAAAAAGGCAGTATTACCCGTGATGCCGGTATTATTTCTGCAGCTCAAAAAATTGAGCATTACGAAATAGCGTCATACGGCACCCTCCGCACACTGGCCGGCGTGCTGGGCTATGACCACGCGGCCGAACTGCTTGATTCAACCCTTCAGGAAGAAAAAACCTGCGACAGCCTGCTCACACAAATTGCCGAAGCCGGTATCAACCAGGCATCAAAAGCCGAAAAAGCTTAACGTTTATTAGTTTTTTAAGAGCGGTCGTGGGGGAATTATTCCTCGCGGCCGTTTTTTATTTGAGCGTGTTGTTGCTAATCGATGAACTTAGCGCATAAGATTTTTCCTCGTTCATCGTCGAAATGACATGTCACCTTATATTAAGCAGCACCAACATTAATTACATATTAATTAAAGCATTTCCACAAACAATAAGCGGCAAACACGGTTTACCAACAAAAAACCGACGCCCTATGAAACAATTCCTCCTGGTACTATTCGCCTTTTTATTTTGCCTTTACGATAATGTTTTTGCCCAGGATAAATTAGATGGCGTTTATGCCGGATGCGAGTTTTCGCCAAGTCCGATATTTGGCGGCGGCATGAACAGAACTGACGTAGCTATATTATTCAGACCTGATGGTACTTTCAATTCTTCGCTTAACAGTGCCGACTGGCAAACCAGCGTAAGCGGGCATTACACCATAAGCAAAGGAGAGGTAACACTTAAATATACTAAAAGCTCGTCTGTTTATGGCATAACCAAATATGGAAGCCTTTCCAACTATGCACATGAACTGTTTAAACTTCAGGGGAACATTATACCTCCGGGCTATTACTCGTTCATCAGCGCTATGGGCGGTGGCGGCGCTGCCTATGGTACAACTTATGTAGGCGCTTTAAGCACACAGGGATTAAATTTCGATGGCAAGGGGCATTTTAGCAATTCGCGCTATTCGGGCTCGGTTGTAGCCGGCGAAAATGTTGGCGGTGGCAGCTCAAGCAGCCGGGACGGCGCCGGCACCTATAAAATAAACAAGGGGGTGCTTACACTTACCTATACCGATGGCCATACCGAACTACACAGCTTTTTTTGTGATATGGGCGGTAAAACCCGTATGGCTGTAGTTGACGGGCGGGTATTTTTTGTAGACAACGATGACAATACCACCGCTAACAATACCAAATCATCAACCGCGGCTAAAAAAACTTCCGAAAACTCCGCCGCAAATACAAGCAATGCCGCCGTGCCAAATGGAAAAACCCTGCTTTTAAAAGCCAATGCCGCCCATGGAGGCGATAAACTGAATGCCCTGAAAACCGCCCGGTTAACGGGTTCCGTTTCGGGGTTAAAAGTTGTTGAGCTGATTGATATCCCCAACAGCAAGGTACGCGTTGAAATATGGAAAAACGGCAAACCGGTTTCGGTGCAACAAACCGAAGGCAGTAACGGATGGCAGTGGAGCAGCGGCAACAAGTCCGATCTTCCGGCCAATAACGTTGCCGAGATAAAAACCGCCTTATACACCGGGGTTATTGGGTTACGCAGATCATCACTTGATCAAATGCAGGTCATCAATACACAAAAAATCCCCGATAATGATATGTATACGGTTCAATGCAGGTTAAATGGCAACGAATACGTGTTTGCCATAAATAATCAAAACCAACTAATGGCTTACGGCTATAAGGTAGGCGACAAAACCCTGTTCGCTATGCTATCAGATCTTCGGCCGGTACAGGGTATTACTATTCCATATCGTGAAGCCACAACAAGCGGCCAGCAAAAGCTCAATATTCAATACGAGAGCATGGATGTGAACCCGGTTTTAGACGGGCAAAGCTGGGCGGTACCTGCCGGAAACTAAATTCTATTTCAGGTAGATAATTTATTGGGCTTCAGGTACAGGTAATCACTTTTAAAATCGAGGATCATATTGAACCGTTTTAGCTACCCGTTACCTAAATAATTAATTTCAAAACCCATCGGGTTTTTATTGTTCAGCATAATGGCCGGTACATTACTAACAGGAAAGCTATTGAGCCTGAACAATGGTGTTTCTACAATCTTCATTTCATATTTTACCCCGCGCGGATCGCTGATTGTGGATGACTTGATGAGTTTAAGATCCCTGGGGAAATTATTTTTAACAGCCCATTCACTATCCAGTATCAATGACTGTTCGGATCCGGTATCCATAGAAAAATTGCCGGTGTATTTTTTGCCGTCTATTTCAAACGTACCGGTAACATATGGGAACGAATGGATAAACCCAATCTTCGAGCGTTCATAACCTTTTAAGTTTTTAGGCATTTTATCGCGGATGATGATACGGTTGTTATCATAATCAACCTCTACCTGTTTACCCTCAAACAGGTTCCAGCCAAAACGGCCGTCCATTCCAGTCGAGGTTATGTTTGTGGGCAACATTTCCAGGTTGTGCCAAACTGATGTGCCGATTTGCAGCTTCAAAGCTTTGCTCATTTCATTAAAATTTGGCTTTGCTTTACCGGCCAAAACATCAGCCTGGTTAGGCAGCAGTTTCGTTTTATTTAATATGGCATCCCTTGTTAAATGAAAGTCAAATGAGCTCAGGTCAAAATGCAGGTTTAACGTGTCGGTATCATTCATCACGGCCTTTACCGCTATGGCGCCGTAGGCTGTAAGTTTAAACGGAATAGTATCGTTTTTGCTGATTCGGGCTTCATGTTTGGCCGCCGGCGGTATAGCGCTTGCAATTTGTGTATAACATGAATCCTTACCGTTAAGCAGGATAACGAAGTTATACCTTGTACCGGGCTTAACCTTTACCCTTATCGAATCGATGTCGGTATAAAAAGTTACCCACTTTGTCGCCCGGGTCCTATCGGCAGTATAAACGTCCGGTCGTGTTTTTGGCGAAAGCGACCATGCATTTTTATCTAAAAATCCACCGTCATTGATGGCTACTTTTTTAGAAGTGGCTTTGATTACCGGCAGTTTCGACTGACCAAACACAAGCCCGGCGGGCAGCAGGCAGATAAGCAGCAGAAAATATTTCATCGTTTTTATAGGTAAGGTGCCTAAAGGTACGCAGGGAATAAATCTTTACAAAACACAACGTTAAATGAGCTGTATCTCCCCTAAAAAAAACAAAATTTAAAACTTTTCAGTCATCATAGTTATTATACTAATATCTATGAAAATCATTAATTAAAACAAATTATTATGAACTCACTCCTGTATATAATTGCAGTCATCCTTATAATAGGATGGGCAATCGGCGTATTTTTCACAACAGTAGGCAGCCTTATCCACATTTTGCTGGTAATAGCTATTATCGCGATTTTGTTAGGTGTAATAAGGCGGTCGACAGCTATATAACGCTGTTGAAAATATAAAACTGACAGGCTATCTCCAACGAGGTAAGCTATCTGAGCCTTGATTTAATTGATTTGTGGACTACCTGATAAAATCAGAAAGTCTTTAAATCAAATGGATCAAGGTTTTTTGTATACTTGTTTAAATCATTAGGGAGGAATCTTTAATCAGGAGAATCAAGGTTTGAAAAATATATACGTTTTTTTATTTATGGCCGTTGTAGCCACCATCAGCGCGTGCTCGCCTAAAGTACAACCGTTCGCGGCCACTAGTAAAGTATACAACAATCAAACCGATTCATTAGTAGAGGTAATTAGCCGCGAGCAGCCTGCCATGCTGGTTGACAGCGCGGGAGGCGCCATCCCTTCGGAGTGGGTTGGCACCGTGAATTTCAACCTGCGCAAGCCCAACTATGTTATCATTCACTATACAGCTCAGGACTCGGTTAAGCAAACCCTCAATACTTTTACCCTGGTAAAGCCACAGGTAAGCGCGCACTATGTAGTAAGTAAAGACGGCAAGGTTTACCACATGCTTAATGATTACCTGCGGGCCTGGCATGCCGGCATCAGCAAATGGGGCAGTATTACCGATATGAACAGCTGTTCCATCGGCATTGAGATTGACAATAATGGGCACGAGCCTTTTAATGATGTACAGGTAAAAAGCCTGCTTGCTTTATTGGCTCAGCTCAAAAAAGCCTACAACATTCCGCAGGCTAATTTTATAGGGCACCAGGATATAGCGCCATTGCGCAAACCCGATCCGGGGCCATTATTTCCATGGAAACTATTAGCTCAAAAAGGTTTTGGGTTTTGGAGAGAAGAACTGCTTGAACTTCCGCCCGATAATTTTGATTATGCTACAGCACTTAAGCTGATTGGCTATGATATCAGCAATCTCCCGGTAGCCATTGTTGCCTTTAAGCGTCACTTTGTACAAACGGATGAAACACCGGTAATGACCCAGCTAGATTTGAATATTCTTTATAACGTTTACAGGAAATATTGAGATCTCCGGATCCTGAGGAAGTGGGAATTACATTAAGAATAGCCTAAGCCGACATTTAATATCACATAAATGAAGAAAATTACACAACAATTTATTTTGGAATTTATTGCAGCTAATGATATTCCCTTTATTCCGACGCAACCCAGGTTATCTATCCCCATAATTTCAAGAATGTGCAGCAAGATGGAACATCTCGTAAAATTTGACGAGAATAAAAATATGCGGTAACTTGATTATAGATGGACATCACAGATATTTAAGTTCTTTGATCATGAATTTCGAGTTGGGACAAGTAGAAACTAACTTAACATCTGCAACCAAAGAAACCCCATGGAGCCAAATTGAATTTGATGAAAATGATTGGGATTCCGCGGCTGGAATTGAACACCTAAACAGATTAGATGCGGAATACAATAAATTAGAATTGGAATTTTTAAGACGAATAACATCTAATGACGAATAAGTAGTAATTTTGTATTATGTGGATTTTATTAGATATTGATGGAGTATTAGTCCCAGCAAACTCGTGGAAGAAACCCGAGTTTATGCCCGATGGCTTTCCCGTATTTAATTCAAGGGCCGTAAAGGCGCTTCAACATATTATAGCGGAAACTAATGCCTCTGTAATATTAACTACCTCACATAAATCGAAGTATAAGGTCGCCGAATGGAAAGATCTGTTAAAGACCAGGGGAATTAGCCCTAAAAAGGTTCATCGATTGACGACAAATAGTTTAAAGAAGACACGTACTGAAGAAATATTGGAATGGTATAAGAAAAAACATCAACCGAGTCAAGAATTTGTGATTATCGACGATGATAAAATGTTAAATGGACTGCCTGAATATATAAAGCATAACCTTGTTTTAACCAGCCCATCGGTAGGACTAACAGAGGATCTTGCAGAAGATGCCATTTCTATTTTAAGGAACAGGAATTTTACTTTTTCTTAAGTAAACAATAACATAAGCCTCGGCGCAATGCACCGGGGCTTTATTATGAACCTTTTTTAACCTATCATGGGTGAAAGCTATCGCCTACGGTTCCACATTTTTATTTATTTTTAGGGTCTGGCTCAACATTACCATGCAAATAGCACCACATCCTTTGCTTTCGGGTATCGTTAAGCACTATTTAATTATAGCGCATAATCAGCGGGTTGCTATGAATTACCGCCTGTTTTCGGACGGTAACCCGGGGATGGTGTTTCATTTAAAAGATCCTTTATTCCAATACAACCAGCAACACACGGTTGCCAGCAAGCAACCCGGCAGTTTTGTTTACGGGCAAATAACCCGCTATAATGATATTATTTCGGCCGGTGAACTGGCTATGCTGATTGTGGTTTTGCAACCTAATGCTTTGTTGTCTTTACTTGGTGTGGCGGCCTATGAGTTAAATAACAATACGGTAACATTAAAAGATCTTTTCGGGCAGGAAGCCTTTGATTTTGAAGACCAAATCGCAAACGCGGCCAACCTCCCGGCGGCCACGGTAATTACCGAGCAATTTTTATTGAACAAAATGGCTTCGAAAAGAAAACATGCAGACATTACAGATCGGGCCATAAACATCATTCACGCAAACAAGGGTATTATTAACGTTAAAAATTTACTTGATGTGATGCCAGTAACCGAACGGCAACTTGAGCGCAAATTCAATGAGGAAGTAGGTATTTCCCCTAAAAAGTATATTGACGCCGTTAAGTTTCAAACCTATCTTAAACAACTTCAAAAACTATCTTCAACAAAAGAGCTAAGCTCATTGAGTTATGCCTGCGGATATTATGACCAGGCGCATCTTAATAATTTTTTCCGGAAACATACAGGTCTTACTCCTCTTCAATACAAAGCCAATCATCATCTGTTGGCTATAAACTTTATGCCGCTCGTTTAAATTGCGTTTGTCGGTTTTTTACAATGCTTTTCGGTATAGCTCTGGTAGTTTTGAAAAAAGATGATCAGCGTATGGAAAACCTAACAATCGCCACTGCTCAATTTGAAAACAGAAGCGGTGATAAAGCTTATAATTTATCAGTTATTGAAAAAATGACAGCGGATGCCACCGCACAAGGCGCCCAAGCGATAGCTTTTCATGAATGCTCGATAACAGGCTATACCTTTGCCCGGAAACTTGATAAAGCACAAATGCTTGAGCTGGCCGAAGAAATTCCGGACGGACCGAGCATCGCTGCGTTAACAGAATACGCCCGACGATACGACATTGCCATACTGGCCGGTTTGTTTGAAAAGGACAAAGATGATAACTTGTTCAAGGCATATGTATGCGTTGACAAAACCGGGATCGTTGCCAAACATCGTAAGCTGCACCCTTTTATCAACCCGCATCTTTTACCCGGCACAGCATATACTGTATTTGATTTGTATGGATGGAAATGCGGCATATTAATTTGTTATGATAATAATATAATTGAAAATGTACGTGCAACTACTCTCCTCGGTGCACAGGTTATTTTTATGCCGCACGTTACCATGTGCACACCATCAACCCGACCGGGCGCCGGTTTTGTTGACCCGGAATTATGGAAAGACAAAGAAGCAAATGCACTGTTACTTCGCCAGGAATTTGACGGCCTTAAAGGCAGGCAATGGCTAATGAAATGGCTGCCCGCCCGGGCATATGATAACGCAATTTATGCAGTATTCGCCAATCCGATAGGTATGGACGATGATCAGCTAAAAAATGGCTGCTCCATGATCATCGACCCTTATGGTGATATTATAGCCGAATGCAGATCATTAAACAATGAATTAGTTTTGGCCGAAATAACTCCTGATAAGCTGACAAAAGCAGGCGGATATCGTTATATCCAGGCACGCAAGCCCGATCTATACCGGGATATCATCGGCCGTGAACATGAAAGCTTTCAAAAAGTAGTTTGGCTTTGATATTAGGCCTCAACAACTTGTGCTCATTTGTAATGAGTGCTTAATGTGGTTTGGTGATTGCATCGCCAGTCGCGTTATAAACGCTAACCCATGTTAAGCACTCGTTGAAAACGAGCGCAAGAAATAAGAAATGCATAAAGAACGCCCCGGCATAGGAATTACCGGGGCGCTATATTTTTGACCTCCCCCTTTAGGGGGCAGGGGGCTAATCAATCCACTCAAACTTAGTATAAGGCACAAGTACTTCCGGTACTTTAATCCCCTTCTCGGTTTGGTTATTCTCTAACAAAGTAGCAACAATACGCGGCAGGGCCAGCGCGCTGCCGTTTAGCGTATGTGCTAACTGTGTTTTACCATCGGCATTGCGGAACCGCAGTTTAAGCCTGTTGCTTTGGAAGGTTTCAAAGTTTGATACTGATGAAACTTCCAGCCAGCGTTGTTGTGCCGCGCTCCAGGTTTCCATATCATAAGTTAAGGCAGAGCCAAAGCCCATATCGCCACCGCAAAGGCGTAATACTCGGTATGGTAAACCTAACTTTTGTAACAGGCCCTGTACATGGCTGCTCATTAGCTCCAATATTTCGTATGATTTATCAGGATGGGCAATGGTTACTACCTCTACTTTATCAAACTGGTGCAGGCGGTTCAAGCCGCGTACATGCGCACCATATGAACCAGCCTCGCGGCGGAAACAAGGTGTATGGCCACAGTTACGTACAGGCAATTGATCTTCTTTCAATATCACTTCACGGTACAGGTTAGTAATAGGCACCTCGGCGGTAGGGATCAGGTACAGGTTATCGATACCAACATGGTACATCTGTCCTTCTTTATCCGGCAGCTGTGACGTACCGAAGCCAGATGCTTCGTTTACCATAAGCGGCACACTTACTTCGCTGTAGCCTGCTTTTTCGGCTTCATCAATAAAATAATTGATCAAAGCGCGTTGCAGCTTAGCCCCTTTGTTTTTATATACGGGGAAACCGGCGCCGGTTATTTTAACACCCAGTTCAAAATCAATCAGGTTGTATTTTGCCGCGAGCTCCCAATGCGGTAGCGCATCGGCAGGCAACTCCGGCTTGGTGCCGTTCTCCAATACTACCTCGTTATCTTCAGGAGTTAAGCCTTTGGGTACAGAACTATGAGGCAGGTTGGGCAGCAATACCAGCTTCTGGTAAAGTTCCTCTTCGGTAATGGTAAGCAGGTCGCCGAGCTTTTTGATCTCTTCTTTCCATGCGCCGGTTTTGCCCTTAAGGCCTTCAGCTTCTTCTTTTTTACCGGCACGCATCAGCTCGCCTATTTGTTTTGCAGCTGCATTGGCCTCGGCCGAAACATTATCCATGCTGGTTTGAGTGGAGCGACGTTTGTCGTCCAGTTCAATTATTTCATCAACCAGTTGGGGCTGTTTAAAATTTTTTACAGCCAAACGTTCCAAAACCTGTTCCCGGTTATCACGGATATAACTAACTTGCAGCATTATTTTATTTTTTAGGCAAAGATATAAATAAGTCCATAGTCCATAGTCCATAGTCCATAGTAATTTACGTTAGCGGTGTAAGCACCGGAAATGATGAAGAGCCATGGACCATCGACTATCGACCATCGACTCAAACAACATGAACAATCCCATAGGCAAACTATATTTAGTCCCCACCCCGATAGGTAATTTGGAGGATATGACCTTCAGGGCTATCCGCGTGTTGAAAGAGGTTGATCTGATACTGGCAGAGGATACCCGTACCTCCGCCCCGATGTTGAAACACTTCGAGATCCATCAAAAAGTATTCGCGCATCATCAGCATAATGAGCATCAATCAAGCAACGAGATCATTAAGTTTTTGCTGCAGGGGAAAAATATCGCGCTCATTTCGGATGCCGGTACACCGGCTATATCCGATCCGGGCTTTTTCCTGGTACGCGAAGCTTTAAAATTTAATATCGCTGTGGAATGTCTGCCAGGCGCTACCGCATTTGTGCCGGCCCTGGTAAATTCGGGCTTTCCTACCGACAAGTTTTGTTTCGAGGGATTTTTGCCATTAAAAAAAGGCCGTCAAACCCGGTACAAGTTTTTGGCCGAAGAGGAGCGGACCATCATACTATATGAGTCGCCCCACCGTTTGTTAAAAACACTGGATGAAATGGCCACCTATTTTGGGGCCGACAGGCAGATCTCGGTATCCCGCGAGCTTACCAAAATGTTTGAAGAAACCGTGCGTGGCACTGTAGTTGAAGTAAAACAATACTTTGAAACGCACCCCATGAAAGGCGAGTTTGTGATGTGCGTGGCCGGCGCAGCGGCTAAACCGGCAAAAGGGAAATATGAAAGGGATGAGGAAGAAGATTAAAACTTCAACTCTCCCGCATGTCATTGCGAGGCACGAAGCAATCGCATGCTATACAGAATTGCTTTGCTTCCGTGCGATTGCCAAGCTACGCTCGCAATGACATTTTACAATTTTAAATATAAGCGACAACAGCATAATTCTTGTCACTCTACATGAAAAAAATCTACCATTAGCCATACTATCTGGCTTGCTTTTATGGATAGCCTGGCCACCTACTCCTTATACTACGTTTTTACTTTTCATTGGCTTTGTGCCTATGCTGCTGGCTGTTGAAAATATCATTAATGATGAAAAGCCCAAAAAAGGCAAACGGGCATTTAATGTAACTTTTATCGGCTTTTTTATCTGGAACTCATTATCTGTTTACTGGGTTTATAATGCACTTAAAATAGTGGGGGAGATTGTGGCCATACCCATTACCCTTGTCCCCTATTCGCTGGGGCCGCTGTTAATGGCAACTGCTTTCTGGCTATACTACAGGTTGAGACTGGTCGTCCCACGCTGGATAGCACTGATAGGTTTAATCTGTTTCTGGATCGGGTATGAATACCTGCACCAAAGCTGGGACCTTTACTTTCCGTGGATGACGCTTGGTAACGGCTTTGCCGTATCGCACCAATGGATTCAATGGTATGAATATACCGGCGTTTACGGCGGAACTTTATGGATCTGGGTTGTAAATATCCTGGCTTTTTTAATTTATACAAGTCTTCGCGGAGCTCAAACCAAACGCCACAGAATGGCATTGATCATGGCGATTGTAATTGTTGTAACAGTGCCTCTTGGCTATTCATTATCGGTTTATCATAACTATGTTGAAGAAGTAAACCCATCAAACATCGTTATTGCCCAGCCCAATATAGATCCGTACGAGAAAGATGGTACCATTCCCCCTGCTTCACAACTTGATATCCTGATCCAGCTTTCAAGACAGGTGGCCCAACCCAATACCGAATTTTTTATATGGCCCGAAACAGCCATCCCCGCGCCTGTTTATATCAACGAGGAACAGATAGGCCAAAATGATTTTATTAGGCAGGCCCAGCTTTTTTTACGGAAATATCCTAATGGCAACCTGGTTACCGGCGCCGAAACATACAGGCTATATAACAACAGGGCAACCCCAACGGCGGTTCCCTCACCATGGGGAGGCGACCAGTTCGCAGACTTTTACAGCACAGCCCTCAATATTGAAAATGGCGACAGGATTCAAACTTACCATAAATCACGGTTAGTCCCCGGGGCCGAATCACTGCCTTTTGGCGATGCACTTTCATTCCTGAAACCCGTATTTGAACATTTAGGCGGTGCTACCGGCAACTATGCTCCCGAAAAGGATGCAAAAGTGCTTTATTCGCAAAGCGGTATCGGGGTCGATCCGGTTATTTGTTATGAATCCATATGGGGAGGGTACATTGCCCGCTCAGTTAAAAAAGGGGCCCAGTTCATCGCTATTATTACTAACGATGGCTGGTGGGAAAACACATCGGGCAAGGACCAGCATTTAGATTATGCCAAACTTCGGGCTATCGAAACCCGCCGCTGGGTTTGTCAGTCGGCCAATACCGGTATTTCCGGGTTTATCAACCAGCGCGGCGATGTGGTTAAACATACAGAATGGTGGACTAAAACCTCGATCAAGCAAGATATCAACCTTAATAGTGAGCTCACATTTTATGTTAAACACGGCGATTATATCCCGCAAGCCGGCAGTATATTTGCAGGCATTGGCATATTATTTTTACTGGGGATGAGATTGAGGAAGAAGCAAACCTTAACGGTTTGAAAACTCAACCCATAAATGGCTAATCAAGTACAGACAGGGTGGTTTTTATAATATCATCAAAAAAAGCCTTATCGGCGGTGGCTTTGGCTGACACCTGCATGCCCCTTACCGCATTCATGATGAACCGGGCCAATGCCAGGGAATCCTGGGAGTTACGAACCTCACCGCTTGCCTGCCCTTTTTTTATGGCACTAAGAATGGCATCTTCAAACTGCTGCTCATTCCGGCAAATCAGGTCCTTAACCTCAGCATCCAGCGACGCCAGTTCAATCTCGGCATTTACCATAAAACAACCTTTACGTTGCTCATCGTTCAGCAAATCGCGCATGGTAAGCTCCAAAAGCTTTTGTATAGCCTCTTTGGCCGATGCCGTATTATTGATAATATCACACATCTGGTTTCCACCTGCCTTTTGATAGCTATCCAAAGCTTTAATATATAAAGCGTGTTTATCACCAAAAGTATCATACAAGCTTGAGCGGCTTATGCCAAGGCCATCAACCAAATCCTGCATAGACGTGCCATTGTAGCCCTTATGCCAAAAAATGCAAACGGCCTTGCTCAATACCTCGGCTTCATCAAAATCTTTACTTCGTGCCATAACAGAAAAGCTTTACCCGTTTTGCAGGCAAAGCTATTCATTTTTAATTAATTGTTTAATCTTATACCCCGTTTGTGCTTAACGGGCCTTACCGGCATAATTATCTTACCCCACCACTTGCAAGGATAATTTCGCCGGTTAACCAGCGTGAATCATCAGATGCCAGGAATACGGCAACAGGTGCAATATCATCCGGCTGACCGATACGGCCAAGCGGTGTAGTTTTTTCAAGCTCAGCTTGGAAATCGCTGCCTATAAAACCTGCTGTGTGTGTGCCTTCGGTTTCAACCATGCCCGGGTTAATAGCATTTACACGGATCTTCTTAGGGCCAAGCTCTTTTGACAAAACTTGTGTAATAGAATCAACCGCACCTTTAGTACCTGTATAAATAGCACTTTGCGGCGGAGTAATACGGGTTACCGTTGAGCTTATGTTAATTATGCTGCCACCTTTATCGCCAAAGCTATTTACCGCTCCCTGGGTTGCAAGCAGTAAGCCCAGTACATTGATATCAAACTGGCGGTGAAATTCTTCTTCGGTTACAACTTCTATCGGTGTAAACTGGTATACACCTGCATTGTTCACCAAAACATCAACACCACCGAACGCCTCTTTGGTTTCGGCAAAAAGACGGTCAACGTCGGCCTTTTTTGCTACGCTGCCTTGCACGGCGATAGCTTTGCCACCTTCGGCGGTAATTTCGGCCACTACTTTATCAGCACCGTTTTTATCTGATGCATAATTTACAACTACCGCAGCACCTGCCGAAGCCAGGCTTTTAGCTATACCTGCGCCAATACCTTTTGAAGCTCCTGTTACTACTGCAACCTTGTTTTCTAATTTTTTCATTTTCTGGAAGATTAATTTAATTTGGATCAATCGTTCCGCAAATATAAACTCATTTTGGAACAATCATTCCTGAATTAATTTTTATTAGGCTGGGATGACAAATGGGGTTGGCTAAATATGGTGGCGGCGCTAAAGACAGATAACCTACAAAACTGCGTTCCACGAAGAGTTAGGAATGGTGAAATATTGAATTATTTAAATCCTGGGCTGTAGAAGACGAAATGACAAAATAGGGCCGGGTCATGCTGAGCTTGTCGAAGACTCGCGCGCAGAGGCCTGCCCACTATGCTTCGACAAGCTACCCATGACATAATAATTTAAGCAGGTACAAGTTCCCTATTTAATTCAAAGGCGAGTTTTTCTAATCGCCTTTGTTTCTGTTCCTTAATGATATTTTCATAGGCTTGCAGCCCTTTTTCCACAAAGTCGGCTCCTTTTACAATTAAACGCCAGTATTGAGCGGCCAGTTTTCTGGCCGTTGCTTTAATAGCTATTGCCGGACCTTTTCTGCCTCTTAATCTTCTTGCAAATGAACCCCAGCCGATATACTTGCTGTTCAATAATCCATGGGCCATTTGTTTGAATATTTGCCCAACGGCCGGTTTACCCTTACTTTTACTTTTGTTCTTTTTCCCTGAACGGTCCTGGCCGGGAGATAAACCAAGCCAGCTTGTGAAATGTTTTTCACTTGGCCATCGGCTAAGATCCGAACCCACCTCTGTGTATAACTGTAACCAGTTGTAATCTGTAATACCCGGAAGTTTAGTTGCATCCTTACCATCAAATATTTTTAACAGATGATCTCCCAGGTTGTTGATATGAGGTTTGTTGTGACGGATCGCCTTGCGTTTTCCTTCGCTTATTCCCGGCGGCAGGTTCTTATCCCTGTTGATCCGTTGTAAAACACTATCAATCTGGCTGTCGCATTCCATTATCTGGCCTTGATAAAAACCATAAGCCTTATAGGCCTGACCTAATGAAAAAAGCCCTTGCGCTGTATAATGACCTTGCAGGGCTTTCAATAGCTCTTCCCCTTTATTCTCCCTGATCTTTTTATGGCAAAGTGAAAACAACTTATCAGGATCTCGCTCGCCTTGCAGTATCGCATCGATTAACGCCATCCCGCTTACTCCATGGACCTGGCTTAATACCTCCGGCAAACGGATATTCATTTCTATCAGGGCCTTCTGCATGTGTTGCACATGCATGGCCGCACTCCGAAGATGATCTTCACGAAGGCGCTGATAACTACGCAATTCTTTGATATGACCTTCGGATACATAACAGCGGTTCAGCAAGCCATAACTATGCAATTGCTGTATCCACTGACAATCTTTTACATCTGTTTTCCTGCCTGGTAACTGGCGGGTCTGTCTTCCGTCAACAAGCCACACATCCAATCCCCCATCTAAAAGAATATCGTAAAGTACATACCAGTATACTCCTGTGGCTTCCATTGCCACTGTACTTACCTTATGCTCCAATAAATAGTTCTTAAGTGATACCAGATCACTGGTGAAAGTCTCAAACGAACGAACCGGCTGGCCTTCAAGACCCACAAATACCTTGCGGGCTCCAATATCTATACCTGCCGCATGAAAATGCATCTTTTCCATACTTATAACGCTTTTTAAACCGTGCCCGAAGGAGTTTAAAGAAAAGACAGGCTACCCATCGGACAAATCACCCACACAAGGGATCGTACCATACCTTCAGACTCTTGCTTCGGAACCATACTCAGCAACAGGCAATAAGCACTATAACTCGGTCGGCCACACTGCACGGTTCAGCAAATCTATGTCATTTCACCTTCAGAGGCCACGGATTTAAACACTCAGCATGACCCGGTTCTAATTTTGTCGCGGGTATAATTCTGCCTACTCTTCCGTTGCCATTTCATTCCTTTTCAGGATAAAGGCCATCAGGTCATTGATGGGGTGTTTGATGATCTTGCCGGTTTTTACGCCGTGCAGGTGACATAATGAGATAAGTTCTTCGGAGAACGAATAAGCTATGGAGCCCACAAAGTGGCATTTATACTTGTGGTATTCGGGGTACGATTTAATATTGGTTTCAATAAACTCCACCAACCCATCAACCAGCATGGAATGCCCGTATTCGGTAGTTTTTATTTCGCTTACAAACTTACTGAATGATGCCAGGTAAGTATTGGCATTCGGCTTTTGATACACATTTTTGATCACGATCTCCTTGTTCAGGTGGTAGGCCTTATCAAACTTCTGGCTGATATCATACGGCATATTACCATATAAAAAATCAGTGATCAGCTTTTTGCCAAACCAGGTGCCTGAGCCTTCATCGCCCAAAACAAAACCAAGGCCATGCTGTCCGTCGTAAATGTCTTCACCATCAAAAAAGAGATGTTACTGCCGGTTCCCAGCACACAACAAATGCCTTTTTCATGACCACAGGTTGCATAAGCGCATCCAAGCAAATCGCTGTCAACACTGATATAGGCTTTATTAAAATGCGTGCTCAGGGCATTTGATACAATTTCGTGCCGGTCGGGGCTGCTGCACCCGGCACCAAAAAATATATCTCAGAGATCTCTGCGGCAAGCGCAACCATATCCGGGGCCTGTTCAAGGATGATACGGGCTATCTCTTTTTCGGTTAAAAAATACGGGTTTAGCCCGGCGGTAAGGAACGAACGGGTTTCCTGGTCTGAAACGGTCAGCAGCCAATCAGTTTTTGATGATCCGCTATCTGCTACTAAGATCATTGACAAATTTCTTCGAGCGCTTTAACAGTAAGTGGCTTATGAATAAACTGTGTAATATGCTTATTATCTTCCGAGTCCCTGATATCGGTAGGATCAAGCGATGACGATAACATATATATTTTTATTCCTTTTTTAGCGATATCCAAACCGGCAAATTCGTGCAGAAACTCAAACCCCGTCATTATTGGCATCCTGATATCTAAAAAATAACGTCGGGGTTTACCGATCCGCTTTTTAACGACTCAATGGCCTCCATTGGCGATTGACGCACAATAATATTTTCGGCAAAGTTGCTGCTTTCCAAAACCCGGCGCGTTATAAAGCTATCAATGTAGTTATCATCAATAAGCATACAGGTTTTGAAAGGCGCGGTCATGATTCAAAAATAAGTTTTTAAACTTACTATTAAAATATTTTTTATTTGATGTTAATACTGTTTGTTATCTGTTTTAACATGATCTCGGCCTGTTTGCTTTGGTATTGCGCGGCAAAGAATTTTGATTGCGCGTCAAGATAGTTACGCTGTGCTTCCCTTACCTCAAGCGGGGTAATGTTACCTAACTTATATTTATCAAGCGTAATATCCAGGTTTTTTTGTTAAGGTTTACATTGGCTTCTTCCAGTTTTACCAGGTCAAGGCCGGAAAGGTATGCTACAAACAAGCTGTTGATCTGGCTTTCAATATCCAGTTTGGTTTGCTTGGCGGCAATACCCGCATTATCAATCTGGATCTTCGCATTTTTTTCGCGCCTGTTTTGGTTAAAGCCATTAAAAATATTGATGCTTGCCGTGAGGCCATAATTAAAGCCATGTACATTTTGCGACAATGTAAACCCTGCCGGTGTTTTGCTGTTGGTAAAAGTATAGCCCGATGTTACCCCCACCTGCGGATACCGTGTAGCGCGCACCTGTTTAAGATTGATTTCGGCCAGGCGCTGGTTTATTTGTGCCGATAGTATTGCCGGGTTTTGAAGCTGCGCGTTGTTAAGCACATCGGCCAGTGCCAGCTTTTCATCAACTATAATGGTATCGGCAACAGAAAAATCGGTTTGCAGATCGCGGATCAGTAACTGATTAAGCCGTATTTTTGCTGTCTTGAATTGCTGGTACTGGATCACCAGGTTACCGGTATCCGTATTCAGGTTTACCTGGGCATTCAACACTTCCAATCGCGAAGCCCTGCCTACAGCAAACTTATCATTGGCAATGCGTAACTGCGTGCGGGAAATATCAATAGCTCCTTTTAATGCCTTGATCTGTTCATTTTGGCTGATCAAATTATAATAAGTATCGATAACACTGGCCACCGTCCTTTGTACGGTATCCTGTAATCGCAGTACACCCAGTTTATCTACTTGCTTTAGCTGATCATAATTTGCAAACATGGCAAAGCCATCAAAAATTGTCCAGTTAAGGTTTACACCATAATTATTATTGGAGTTTTTGGCATTGCGGATATTGTTAACCGTACCATCATTACGGGTTTGCTTGGTTGTTTGGCGACTGTTATTGTCATTAAAGTCACCGGTAACCACCGGCAAAATCCCTGCATTACCAAGTGTAACATTATTTGATGCTATGGTTGAATTGTTTTGCGACAACTTGATATTGTAGTTGTTTTTCAGTGCTATTTCTACCGCATCTTTTAAAGTAAGTAAGGGCGCATCCTGCTGGGCTAAAGCCATGGTTGATATCACAGCGAAACAACAAACCAGGCAGGCTATTTTCTTGATCATCATATTACGTTACAAGTTTTCGATCAGTTTAGGTTCTTGATGGTGCGGGTGACGGGCAGCTTCGGCTATTTCAGCTTCAGCAGCCAGGTCCTCAGGGTTATGGTCATGGTCTTTACGGGTTTTAGCGGCCAGCAACAGGTACATCATCGGGATAATATAAAGCGTTAACACCAACGAAAACAGCATTCCCCCCATAATCACAATACCTAATGAAACACGGCTTTTTGCACCGGCGCCCAGCGCAAACGCAATAGGCACGGCACCAAGCACCACGGCCAGGCTGGTCATTAATATTGGGCGTAAACGCGCCGTTGCCGCTTCAATAACTGCCTCGTATTTGGCTACGCCCTGTTCCATCCGTTGGTTTGCAAACTCCACGATAAGAATACCGTTTTTAGTTACCAGCCCCACAAGGGTGATGATCCCGATCTCGCTGAAAATATTAAGGGTTTGATTAAACAGCCATAGCGACAAAAACGCCCCCGAAATAGCCAGCGGCACGGTAAGCATCACGATAAGCGGGTCCATAAAGCTTTCAAACTGAGCCGCAAGTACCAGGTAGATGAGCAGCAAGGCAAAGCCAAAAGCAAAAAGAATGTTTGACGAACCTTCGGCATAGTCACGTGAGGGGCCGCTTAGCGCGGTACTAAAAGTATCGTCAAGTAAGCTTTTGGAGATCCTGTCCATCTCCTTAATACCATCACCTACGGTATAACCCGGAGCAAGACCGGCCGAAAGTGTCGCCGATTTATAACGGTTAAAATGGTAAATGGCCGGAGGCGTAGCGCCCTCGGATGTTTTAACTACGTTATCCAGTTGAACCAAAGTTCCTTTTGAGCTGCGTACATAAATTGATTTCAGATCAAGCGGCTGATCGCGGTTAGCGCGGTCAACCTGTGCTATTACCTGGTATTGCTTACCGTTTATCAGGAAGTAGTCGAGCCGGCCGGCGCTATAATATAGTTGCAGCGTTTGGGCAATATCATCAACCGAAACACCTAAGTCACGGGCACGTTCACGGTCGGTAACCACGCGTAACTCGGGTTTGGTAAATTTCAGATTAACGTCCGTTCCCTGGAAAACCGGGCTTTTGGATACCTCGGCAAAAAACGTTGGCAGCACTTTACGGATCTTTTCAAAATCCTGGTTTTGGATAACATATTGCACAGGCAACGAGGTTTTTGAGCCCGAACCACCGCCGCTGATAGTTTGCTCCTGCACCACAATGGCACGTGCATCGGGCATTTTGCGTAGTTTACCATTCAGCCAGTCGGCAAGTTCCTGCTGGGTGCGCACACGTTTATCAGGAGCAACAAGCCCAACCCTGCCAAAGCCGGTATTTGAAGCACCGCCACCACCAAATGATGGCGAAACAATTTCAAGGTTAACATTGGCCTCCGGAATTGAATCTGCAACCAGGTTAGATACCTTATCCATGTACTTGGTCATGTACTCATAAGTTGCACCTTCCGAGCCGGTAACGCTATAACGCAGCAAGCTGCGATCATCAAGCGGGGCAAGCTCGGATGGGATAACTTTTACCAGGATCCCGATGATAACCAAAGATGCAGCAAGAATAGCAAATGATACCCATTTACGCTTCATGAACTTAATGAGCGATTCGGTATATGAAGTGGTCATATTAATGAAGAACGGCTCCGTTCTTTCATAAAACCTTGATTTCTTTTGGTTTTTGCGAATCAGCTTTACGTTAAGCATCGGTGTTAATGACAGGGACACGAATGCCGATATCAACACAGCCCCGGCCACCACTACCGCAAACTCGCGGAACAAACGGCCGGTGAAACCCTGTAAAAACACGATAGGCAAAAACACAGCTGCCAGCGTAACTGATGTAGATACTACCGCAAAAAAGATCTCGGCCGAACCTTCAAATGCCGCTTTACGGATCGCCATGCCCGCCTCTACCTTCTTATAGATATTTTCTGTTACCACAATACCGTCATCCACCACCAGGCCCGTCGCCAGTACTATCCCCAAAAGGGTTAAGATATTAATAGAAAACCCGAAGATGTACATAATAAAGAAAGCACCGATCAATGATACCGGGATATCTATCAGTGGGCGGAAAGCTATCAGCCAATCGCGGAAGAAAAGGTAGATGATAATTACCACCAGTACAAAGGCCACGATCAGTGTTTCCTGCACCTCAGATATCGACTGGTTAATGAACCTCGTATTATCCAAAGCCACTTTCACCGAAATATCGGGCGGAAGATCTTTTTTAATCTGTTCTAAACGGGTATAAAAATCCTTGGCTATCTGTACATAATTAGCTCCGGGCTGCGGCACCAGGGCCAAAGCAACCATCGGCACCCCCGACTCTTTAAATATGGTTTCCTCGTTTGCAGAGCCCAACACAGCATAACCAATATCGCTCAGCCTTATCACCCTGTTGCTGTCGGCACGGATAATGAGGTTGTTAAAATCTTTTTCAGTTGCCAGTTTGCCCAAAGCCCTGATGGTAACTTCGGTATTATTACCCTCGATTTTACCTGCAGGCAACTCTACGTTTTCTTTAGCTAAAGCCGCACCAATGTCGGTAGCAGTAACGCCAAGTGCCGAAAGCTTGGTAGGGTCTATCCACAGGCGCATAGCATACTGGCGCTGTCCCTGTACGTTAATGGTACTTACACCGGGGATGGTTTGCAGTCCTTCCAGCAGCACATTTTCCGCGTAATCATCCAACTGGTTGATGTTACGGGTGTCACTGCTCACGGTAAGGGTAATGATTTGGTCGGCGCTGGCATCGGCTTTGGTTACTACTGGCGGGGCGTTAATATCCTGCGGTAGCTGGCGCTGGGCCTGCCCCACTTTATCGCGCACGTCGTTGGCGGCAGTTTCCAGGTCGGCATCAAGGTCAAACTCAACTGTGATGTTACTTTGGCCTACCGAACTTGTTGACGATATGTTACGGATGCCCGGCACACCGTTGATAGATTTTTCAAGCGGCTCTGTGATCTGCGATTCAATTACATCGGCGTTGGCACCGGAGTAACTGGTTGACACCGAAATAATGGGTGGGTCGACCGAAGGAAAATCCCTCACGCCCAAAAACTTATAGCCGATAATACCAAATACAACAATAACCACAGACATTACTGTTGCCAATACCGGCCGCTTAATACTTACTGAGGATAAACTCATATTGGTTTATTTAATAACTTTTAAAATTTTCAAAGGCACTTTTGGCCGCATTTGGATCAGGCCCGATACTACCACACTGTCGCCAGGCTTTAAGCCTTCAATAACCTGGATCTTTGTATCGGTTCGCAGGTCTGTTTTTACCGGTTTTGACATGGCTTTACCATTGTGGTAGATCCAAACCAGGCTGCTTTTTAAATCTGGAATAACCGCTTCTGTTGGCAGCAAAATGGTTTTAGGAATTTGATCAAGCGTTAAATTGATCTTGGCAAAGCTACCCGCAGTGAGGATCCCTTTAGGATTGGGTGCCTTAGCGCGCACAGTAATAGTGCGCGAGCTTGCATCAATTGAAGGGTCAATGGCATACACTGTACCCACAAAACTCTCCATCGAGCTTTCTGTTTTGAACCTGATCTTACTGCCGGGGCCGAGTATAGAAAGGTACCTTTCAGGCACAGCAAAAGTTACTTTTGCCGGATCGATATTAACCAGATCGGCAATAGGCGATGATGGCGAGAGGTAACTGCCCGGGCTCACATTCCTTAAACCGATAGTCCCTGAAAAGGGCGCCCGGATCTCGGTACGGGCAATCTGCGCCTTAATTACATTTGCGGCAGCTTTTAACGAATTTAATGATGTTAATGAAGTATCATACTCCTCCTGGCTTATGGCTTCTTTTTGAAGCAGTTGGCGGTTGCGGCTTTCCTGTTGTTTTGCCAATGCCACCTGGTACTGGTTTTGCTGCAATGATGCTTCCAGGTCCTGGTTGTACACTTTAACCAGCAACTGGCCCTTTGTTACTTTAGTGCCTTCATTAAAATAGATCCCGGTAATATTCCCTGCTGTTTGGCTTATCAGGCTTACCTTTTCATTGGCATCAATGGTGCCAGTAATATCAATAATGTTGTTTACGGCGGTATCTTTAACTATCATTACTTTAACCCCTACCGCGCCGCCGCCTTTTTTCTTATCACCTTTACCCGAAGCGATAGCCGCGGCCGATTTCTTTGCCCCTTCGCTAAAAAATTTATTGTAAATTAAATAGGCAACCAGCAGGGCCAGCGCCGTGTAAATAATATATTTCGTTTTCATACTTTGTTTAATCCGTGTGTGATTTAGCTTGTAGGGTTGTTTCGGGTGATACCAATGGTTTTAAATTTTTATGCATGCGGGTAAGTACGCTTTCAAATACCTGCATATCGGCTTCGGATATGCCTTCGGTAATATCCGCATTGATGGCTTCAAATGTTTCGATGATCTGCGGAACGGCCAGTTTTGCCTTATCGGTAACGCGGAGCAATTGCTGCCGCCTGTCGTTCGGGTTGTTTTCGCGGTAAACAAAGCCTTTTGCTGTAAGCAGGTTAATGATGCTTACCATGGCCGATTTATCCTTGCCCAGCAGATGTGCCAGCGCGTTTTGGGTAAGTTGCCCGTCATGGAAGTAAATGAGCGAAAGTATATAATGATACCGGGTAACATCCAGGTGAACGGTATGCTTTACCAGTACATTAAGGTACAGTTTACCTAAGCGTATCAGCTTGCGCGAAATAGGTTCAATCAGTTCCATTTACTTAAAAATCGATGTAAAACTAATAGCATAATATCAACAATAGTTGCATGTATCAACCATTTTACAACGGTGTTTAGGGCGCTGTAACGCCACATACATAACTGATTATATAATATTTTATAAATTGCGGCCATGAAACTGACCAACCTACGCACGTTATTTTTTCTAACGATTTTTATTATGAGTACTACTATCAGCAAAGCCGCCGCCAACGCTCAGATTACCTACAATGTTTCGTTTCCTGAAGCCCAGGCCCATTATGCTGATATTGAAATGCATATTACCAGCCTTCAGCAAAATACCCTTGAGCTTAAAATGCCGGTATGGACACCTGGTTCATACCTGGTACGCGAGTTCGCAAAAAACATCGAATCATTAACTGCGGAAGCTAACGGCAAACCCATTGCAGCACCTAAAATCAATAAGAATACCTGGCAAATTGTTACAAAAGGAATTTCGTCGGTAACGGTAAAATACAGGGTTTACGCTTTTGAGCTTTCAGTTCGCACCAGTTTTATCGATGCATCACACGGTTTCCTTTCAACCACCGGTATTTTCATCTATCCGGCCAATATGCTGCACTCGCCGGCTGTTATACATATCAAACCATATAAAAACTGGGATAAAGTTTCAACAAGCCTCGATATGGTGAATAATGATCCGTTTACCCGTTTATCACCAAGCTTCGATATCCTGTTCGATTCGCCAATTGAAGTAGGCAACCAGGATGTTTTTGGCTTTGATGCATCAGGCGTTCATTATGAAATTTGCATGTACGGAGGCGGCAATTATGATAAGGAAAAATTAAAAGCCGATATCCGCAAAATTGTTGATCAGGAAGCAGCTGTTTTTGGCGAAAACCCTAACAAACACTATGTATTTATTGTACATAACCGCCAACGTAATGGTGGTGGTTTGGAGCACCTGAGCTCGACAGTTTTAGGAGCATCTCGCGATAACTACACCAACGACAAAGGATATCAAAGCTTTTTAGGCCTTGTTGCCCACGAGCATTTTCACTTATGGAACGTGAAACGCCTGCGCCCGATTGTGTTAGGCCCTTTTGATTATGACAATGAAAACTATACTACCAATTTGTGGATAGCCGAAGGTTTTACCGAGTACTACCAGGGTATCATTGTACGCCGTACGCAACTGTTCCCGGTTCAGAATTATTTTGATGTTTTGGAGGGCGAGTTCAATGTTCTGGAAAACCTACCCGGAAAAAATGTACAAACCGTTGCCGAATCAAGCTTTGATGCCTGGATTAAAGCTTACCGCCCTAACGAAAACTCTAACAATACTACTATTTCATACTACAACAAAGGGGCAATCATTGGTATGATGCTCGATCTGGAGATCATCAACGACAGCAAAGGCAAATACTCGTTAGATGATGCCATGAAGTACATGTACACCCAGTATTATAAAATCAAAAAGCGCGGTTATACCGATGCTGAGTTTAAAGCAGCCTTTGAAAAATTTGCAGGTAAAAAACTCGATGATTTTTATGCCAGATACATCAATGGCCTAACCCCTATCGATTATAATAAATACTTAGGTTATGCCGGTTATAAAGTAGAGGATGAACTGGCCGATAAAAACGATGCTGCTTTAGGTATCACTACTACAACAACCGCAGCTAAAAAAATTATTGTTACGAGCGTGCAGCGTGGTACTGCCGCTTATATTGATGGCATTAACGTAAACGACGAGATCACCGCCATCGACGGCACCCTGGTTACTGATGCTGCAACCCTGATCAATGGTAAAAATCCCGGCGATAAAATTGAAGTTACTGTAACCCGCGACGGGCAAGCTATGACCTTACCGGTTACCCTGCTGAAAAGCAACCGCGTTAAATACAATATTGTTACTGTTGATAGCCCAACCGAACAGCAAATGGTTGTTAGGAAAAAGTGGTTAAGCATATAACATTGCTTTTTTAGGAAAAAGGCCGGCTGAGAAGCTGGCCTTTTTTTTACCTCGTATCATCATTCCGAACTTGCTTCAGCACAACATAAGGGCTCAAACAAAAAAATTAAAATATTAAAGCATAAGTTATATTTTTATAGCTTATGCCCTCTGCAACCTCATTAAAAAAATACGCCCGATACAGCTTGTCGCTGTTATTTTTTTACTGTATCCGGTGGCCCTTATGGCCTTGAGCCACTATTAAGTTATGCAGGCGATCATGGGGCATTGATCATCCTGCTCATAACCCCGTTAATGTGGGATGTGCCAGCCATATTTACCGTGCTTGAGCTTAACAGCATGATGCCTATTACCGGCGGCTATTACAAATGGGTAAAATATGCCCTCGGCACCCACTGGGGGTTTGTTGAGGGCTGGTGGACCTGGCTCTATACTTTTGTCGACCTTGCCATTTACCCGGTGCTTTTTGTGCAATACGCCGGTTTCTTTTTCCCCGAATTGCTAAATTTTCAGATTCCGGTTTGTTTGGTAATCATCTGGGCATCCGCCGGGTTAAATATTTTAGGCATTATGCCGGTGGGTAGGGTATCGCTGTTTTTAAGTGCTGCTGTACTTGCGCCTATTATATTAATGATAGCATTAGGTATTTATCACCACAGCGGACCGATGCACATCCCTGCCACTTCGTTAAAAGGGCTCAGCTTTCCGTCATTTGGCATGGCACTGTACACCGTCATGTGGAACTGCCTGGGCTGGGATAATGTAACCACCTATGCCGAAGAAGTTGAAAAACCCGTACGCTCATATCTTATTTCAATTTTTACGGCTTTCGTGCTGGTAATGGTGGTATACTTTTTTGCCATTTGGGTTGCCCAGCAATCGGGCATTAACCATGATACCTTAACCGAAAACGGGTTCCCTGCGCTGGGCGAATTGATTGGCGGGCACTGGCTGGGTATAGTAGTGGCAGCGGGCGGTATGGCCAGTACCCTCGGGATCTATACCGCTGTATTGTTATCGGTATCACGAGTGCCACAGGTAATGTCTGAAGACAATTTACTTCCAAAAGGTGTTAACAAACTGCACTCTCGTTTTAAAACACCTTTTGTTTCCATCATCATTTGCTCCATAGTTGTAAGTTTTATGGTATTGTGGACCTTTGCCGATCTGCTCATTATTGATGTAACCGTTTACGGTGCAGGGCTTTCTTTAGAGTATATCGCCCTCGTAAAGCTCCGCGTCAAGGAGCCGATGAAAGAGCGGCCTTTCCGGATCCCGCTTGGTGTTACCGGCCTGTGCCTGGTTTTGCTGCTGCCATTTATTGTTTACAGCGTAGCGCTGGGCGGGGCATTAAGCTCGACACCAAAAGCACTTTCGGCGGCTATATTTGCTTTGGTAGCGTTATCAAGCGCGGAAGTTGCATGGCAAATCATCAAACTAAGCAGGCCGGAACTAAACCAATAATACACGAATTATATTGGCTATCTGTTACATTAGTTCGAATTTCACAAATCGTGGCACAGAAAAAAATTCGTGTAATTCAATTAATTCGAAAAAATTCGTGGCGATAATTTCTTCAACGTTTCAATGATTGGATAATTTACGGGGATTTGCGTAAATTCGATCCTTTCCCGAAAACTCATATCATATGAAAATCAAACACCGATACCTGATGCTTATTGGTGGCCTTGCTATTTTTGCAGGCTGCCAGAATAATAAAAGCGTGCCGGCCGAAAAAGCTATTACCGCCGCCGAAATAAAAAAATATATCTCGGCTTTAGCCAATGATTCCATGATGGGCCGCAAACCTTTCACCGCCGGCGAAGACAAGGCGATTAAATACATTTCGGAGCAGTTTAAACTGGCCGGGCTCGAGCCGGGCAACAATGGCATTTATTTCCAGGATGTGCCCATGGTACAGATCACCAGTACGCCTTCTCCTGTCATGGAAATAACGGGCGGTAAAACGCCGCTCAGCCTTCACGCTACAACTGATTTTGTAACCTTCAGCCGCCGCGAGGTTGATTCAGTAACACTTAAAAACTCACCGCTGGTTTTTGCCGGGTATGGTGTTGTTGCTCCCGAATATCACTGGAATGATTATGCCGGACTTGATGTTAAAGGCAAAACAGTTGTGGTACTGGTGAACGATCCGGGATTTAAAAACGGCGATCCTACATTTTTCAAAGGCGATACCATGACCTACTACGGCAGGTGGACTTACAAGTATGAAGAAGCCGCGCGCCAGGGTGCTGCAGGCGTGCTTATCATCCACCAAAAAGAACCTGCAAGCTATGGCTGGGAAGTGGTATCCAACAGTAACACAGGCGCCAAACTTTACCTGCAGCAAAAAGACAAGCATATGAACCGCTGCAAAGTTGAAGGCTGGATCACCGAAGATATGGGTAAAAAACTTTTAGCTGAAGTGGGCATAACCGGCGATTTCCGCGCCCTGGCCCGTAAAAAAGATTTTAAAGCCATTCCACTTAAGCAATCAGTTACTTTAACTATCAATAACCAATTAAAATATTCCACATCGCACAACGTGATCGGTACACTTAAAGGCAGTTCACAGCCGGGCGAATATGTACTGTACACCGCCCATTGGGACCACCTGGGCGTAGGTAAGCCTAACGCCAAAGGCGATAGCATTTACAATGGCGCGGTTGATAATGCCGATGGTGTGGCTGCTATTATCAGTGTGGCCAAAGCATTTAACAAGGCCAAAGAAAAACCCAAACGCTCCATTGTATTTTTAGCTGTTACAGCCGAAGAGCAGGGTTTACTGGGTTCGGAATATTATGCTACCCACCCCATTTACCCGGTTAACAAAACAGTTGCCGACCTCAACATGGATGCCCTTGGCGATTACGGCGAAACCAAAGACATAGCTGTAACCGGCAAAGGCCAAAATGATTTGGAAGATTATGTTGACGAAATAGTAAAAGCACAAGGGCTTAGCACTGTTGGCGACAGGCACCCCGGCTCTGGCAGCTACTACCGGTCGGACCATTTTAACTTTGCCAAGGTTGGTGTACCGGCCCTTGACATTAACAATGGCAGCATCAGCGCAGTACATGATGGCAGCTACGGCGAAGCCAAACAAAAAGATTATGGCGACAACCGCTATCACCAACAGACCGATAATTACACCGATACTATGGATGCCACAGGCATGGCACAGATAGCTAATATCCTTTATGAAGTTGGTACTAAGTTGGGTAACGAAACAACCTTCCCCGGCTGGAAAAACGGTTCGGAGTTTAAGGCGATAAGGGGGAAATCGATGAAGTAAAGCCCCTCTAAATCTCCCCTGAAAGGGAGACTTTAAAAAAGACGAAAAAATCCACCCCGTAACAGAAGGTGGATTTTTTTGATATATAGTGAAACTATACCCTTAAAGGGATTTAGTTGCTCATTTTAGCTATGTTGAAGCTTTCGTAAGCCATTTGCCTGTTGTAATCGTTGGCAATGGTTTTGTAGTTGATCAGGTCGACAATGGTACCGATGAAACAAAAACCAGCTGTGAAAAAATAAAGTATACCCATACCGATCTGATCAGTCATGAAACGCTGTACACCTGATACACCAAGGAAACCTGCAAGCGTTGCGAACATGATATCCTGCGGATTGCGCCTTTTGCTGGCATAAAATGACATAAAAGTGCGAGCCTGGTTTTCTGTTAATGAGGCAGTGGCCTGTTGCAGAAATGTATATTCTTCGGGAGTGATACCGTCGAAAGACATATATGGATTTTGATAAGCGTTCATTTCAGTAAGTTTTAAAGTTTGCGATTGTTTTATGATATAAAGGTACCGCAGCAGCCATGAAACGCCTACAGGAGATAGGTTAGCGGAGATAAGTAGTCGGTGAAATGATAGGTTTTAACGGTGAAAAGTAGCGTGGAAATTTTACCGATGATAGGAGTAGCGATAAAATGTCATTGCTGTAAGAAACCACCTGAGAAAGCCCCGAAAAAACCGTGATGGCGTATAAAGTATATTTTGGTGATAGTGCGCTGGGGCCGCGTTAGTGATAGGAGCGGATACCTGCCTGTGGCTAAGGCCTGCGCAGTATGAGGGGATAGCACGGGCCGCAGGCAACGCCCCAATTTATAATATCGATCAAAAACGCACCTAATAATCAAAAACTTACAATCACATCATTATACAGAACGAAGCAATCGCAGGGAAGGATGGCCAACCTGTATAGCATGCGCTTGCCACGTCGCGCCCTGATCATGCCCCTCCCGCTCCTCGCAATGACATGATTTATAAAATTTAGGTAAGGCTCTTAAACTGATTCCTTTCCAGCAGCCTCGCTTTGGTAAGTACATAAATCCGGTTAAAGATCACGGCTACGGCAGGAATGCCAAGCCAGTGGGCACGGAAAGAATTGCTGATATCGCCATGAAAAAGATAAATAATACTATGCCCTAAGCCGCAGCCCGGGCACCAGCCTATGCCCATCAGCTTAAGAGGACACAAGGTGAAGTGTGATGCTTCCGTTGGCGAGGTCATCGCCAATGAAAGCATCGCGGCTGTCCAGAACAAGAGTTCAAAATATTTTGAAAAATAACGCTTAATCAAGTTTGTTTGCTTTGTTGGTGAATAACAACGATACCGCAAAGGCGAGCAGCACCCCAACTATCAATGCACCAAAAATCCGTTCAGAAAAATCCTTTATGTTATCGCCCGATGATGAAACGTAGCTAATATAAAGTATTGAGCCAAAAACGGCTATGATGCCGCCTACAATTAATATTTTAAAGCTTTGAAAAAGAGCTTCTAAAAAGCCCATCTGGCCATTACACTCGTTTTTTCGATAACTCATGATGCCGAAAAAAAGACCGATAGCCGGTATAATAAATGAAAAGTATTCGACTGGGGCCACAACGTCTTTTTGCGGCATAACGCCAAGCCGTGGCATAGCAAAAATCCAGATGACACTTAATACGCCGATGATACCCCCTGATAACACTGCATTCTTCATAATTATATAATTAAGATTGATTTATAAATCGGTATGCGCGTTTACATACATAAATTTATCATTAAAAAGTAAATAAGCCGTCATATTGTTTGCATTAATTTTTAGCCCAACGCTTTTTTATTTTGGCTTTCCTTTTTTGTTTATCTTTGCCGCGGTTTGAACATCCGTGATATATTAGACAGATATAAGGCTGATGACCGGATAAAAACGTTGGCCACTGCGCTTAACGCATCAAAAAATCCAAGGGTACAGCTGCGTGGTTTGGTGGGATCAAGTGATTCGGCCATGGCGGTAGCATTGTATTTTTTGCAGCACAAACACATGGTATTTGTACTGCCCGACCGCGAAGAAGCAGGTTATTTCCAGGCCGACCTGGAAAACCTTACCGGTAAAGAAGCCCTGCTGTTCCCTTCATCATACCGCAAGCCTTTTGAATTTACCCAGCCCGATAGCAGTAATGTACTGGCCCGTGCCGAGGTTTTGAACGAGCTTAACCACAGTTCAGAATATGGCCAGCTCATTGTAACTTATCCCGAGGCTTTGGCCGAAAAGGTGATCGATCGTTCATCGCTTGAAAAAAACACCCTCGAAATAGCCGTTAGCAACAAGCTCAGTATTGATTTCATCAACGAGTTTTTGATAGAGTATGATTTTGAGCGGGTTGATTTTGTATATGAGCCGGGGCAATTTTCTATCCGTGGCGGCATTGTTGATATCTTCTCTTTTTCGCATATGCTCCCCTACCGGGTTGAGTTTTTTGGTGATTTCATTGAGTCGATCCGTACGTTTGAAATCGAGAGCCAGCTGTCGGTTGAGCATGTTAAAAGCATTACCATTGTTCCCAACGTACAATCTAAATTTCTAACGGAGAATAATATCTCCCTGCTTGAATATGTTGAAGCAGGTACACAGGTGTGGATCAAAGATGTTCAGTTTACGCTGGACATTATCCAAACCGGTTATAAAAAGGCTGTAAACCTTTGGAAAGCTCTCTCTGCAGATGAAAAAGCGCAAAACCCTGATTGGATAGATCCCAAATTTGGTTTTACCGACGAAAAGCTAATAGGCGATCAATTGCATGATTTTCCTGTGGTAGAGTTTGGAAAGCAGTTCTTTTACCATGACGCCACCGCTATCAATTTTGATATGCGGCCGCAGCCATCGTTCAATAAAGATTTTACGCTGCTCATCCACAACTTTAAAAACAACGAGGCCGATAAGATCGAGAATTTCATCTTCACCGATTCGGCCAAACAGGTTGAGCGTTTATACGCCATTTTGGACGACCTGGATAAAAAGGTAAAATTTACTCCTATAAGCATCTCCGTACGCGAAGGTTTTATTGATCATGAGCAGAAAATAGCCTGCTATACCGATCACCAGATCTTTGACCGTTACTATAAATACAAAACCCGCAAGGGCTACCAGCGTTCCCAAGCTATTACACTAAAAGAGCTCCGCGACCTTAAACCTGGCGATTATGTTACGCATATCGACCACGGTATCGGCAAATATGCGGGTTTGGAAAAGGTTGACGTGAACGGCAAACAACAGGAAATGATCCGCCTGATTTATGCTGATAACGACCTGCTGTATGTGAACATCAACTCACTTAACCGCATTTCCAAATTCAGCGGCAAAGAAGGTTCCGTTCCCAAAATGAACAAGCTGGGTACCGACACCTGGGAACGTTTGAAGAAAACAACAAAAAAAAGTTAAGGACATAGCCCGCGACCTGATCAAGCTTTACGCCCTTCGTAAAGCCCAGCATGGCAATGCCTTTTCGCCCGATAGCTACCTGCAAACCGAACTGGAGGCATCATTCCTGTACGAGGACACTCCCGACCAGGAAAAAGCCACGGCCGATTTCAAAAAGATATGGAGTCGCCCCACCCTATGGACCGCCTCATTTGCGGCGACGTGGGTTTTGGTAAAACTGAAGTAGCTGTTCGCGCAGCATTTAAAGCTGTTGCCGATAGCAAGCAGGTGGCCATATTGGTACCAACAACTATCCTGGCAGCACAACATTACAAAACCTTTACCGACAGGCTCAAGGGGTTCCCTGCCAATATTGATTATGTTAACCGCTTTAAATCAACCAGGCAGATCAAGGATACCTTGGAAAAACTGAAAGAAGGCAAGGTAGATATCATCATAGGCACACATCGTTTGGTAAGCAAGGATGTGAAATTCAAAGACCTTGGCCTGATGATCATTGACGAAGAGCAGAAGTTTGGCGTATCGACCAAAGAGAAGCTGAAACAGATGCGCGCTAATGTGGATACGCTTACCTTAACGGCAACGCCCATTCCGCGAACGCTTCATTTTTCGTTAATGGGTGCACGTGATCTTTCTATCATATCAACTCCGCCGCCAAACCGTCAGCCGGTTGTTACCGAGCTGCATGTGTTTAATGATAAACTCATTAAAGAAGCGGTTGAATTTGAGATTGACCGCGGCGGACAAGTGTTCTTTATCCACAACCGCGTGGCCGATCTGCCGCAATTGGGCGGCATGATCCGTAAGCTTGTTCCTAAAGCACGTATCGGCATTGCTCACGGCCAATTGGAAGGTGACGACCTGGAAGATGTAATGCTTAAATTTGTGAACCACGAGTATGATGTGCTGGTGGCTACAACCATTATTGAGGCCGGCCTGGACATTCCCAATGCCAATACCATTATCATCAACTACGCCCATATGTTTGGCTTGAGCGACCTGCACCAGATGCGTGGCCGTGTGGGCAGGAGTAATAAAAAGGCGTATTGTTATTTGCTAAGTCCGCCTTTGTCAACGTTAACCAGCGAGGCCCGCAAACGCCTGAGTGCCATTGAAGAGTTCAGCGACCTGGGCAGCGGCTTTAATGTGGCTATGAGGGATTTGGATATCCGTGGCAGCGGTAACCTGCTTGGCGCCGAACAAAGCGGCTTCATTGCCGAAATAGGCTTTGAAATGTATCATAAGATCCTCGACGAGGCTATACAGGAACTTAAAGACGATGAGTTTAAAGGCGTATTCCCCGAGGATAAGCCCCGCCCCTATATTTCTTTTACCCAAATTGATACCGACCTGGAGATCCTCATCCCCGATGAGTATGTAACCAATCTCTCCGAGCGATATAACCTGTATACCGAGCTTTCCAAACTGGAAAACGAGGTGGAACTGCAGGCATTTCAACAAAAATTGCACGACCGTTTTGGCCCGGTACCGGCCCAGGTTGACGGTTTACTCAATACCCTGCGGTTGCAATGGCTGGGCAAGGCCATCGGTTTTGAAAAATCTCGCTCAAGAAAAACGTTTTGCGTGGCTATTTTATCACCAACCAGCAATCAAGTTACTTTGAAACCGAGGCCTTCCGTAATGTGCTCGACTTTGTGAAGAATAACCCAAGGCGCACTAATTTGAAAGAAGTTAAAAACACGCTCCGTTTGGGAATTGAGGGAATTGACAGCGTTGACGAGGCGCTGAGGATGCTGAGCGAGGTGGCGGGGATAATATAATCATCTCCTGTTGTCGTATCCCCACGACAACATAATGTTCAACCTATAACAATAAAGCTACCGATTTTCACCGGTAGCTTTACTATAAAATGAGTCTCTCTGTAAATTAATAAACCGCTAAGCTGTAATTAAGCGTTTGTCCTTCTTGCAAAAACAAATTCGGCGCTTTTGCTTTATCCGAATCGTTGATAACGCCATCGTTATTGGTGTCCTTAAATTTCACGGAACCAATTATTGCTGCGGGTGTTTGTTTAGGGCTGCTGTCAATATCGGCCTGAGTTTTAAAAATACCTATCGGAATCAGTCCATTGTAATAGCTTTTTTGGGTTCCTTTTTCAGCAACAATGTAATACTCTCCTATATAGGCAACTACTGCAGTCGCTTTTCCTGACGCATCCGTAGTAAGTGTGTATGAAGGCGCTTCCCCGGTATTGGGTTTATTTACATCATCATACAGTTTTACTGTTGCACCTGCCGATGCAGCGCCGGTCTGGCCATCAGTTATGGTAATAGCAACAGTTGAAGTAGCCGGCCCTTTTTTATCACATGAAGAAAACAAAAACGATGCTGCTATGCAGCCTGATAAAAGTAAAGATGTATATTTCATAAACCCTAAAACGAAACAAGGGAGCTATTGTTTTAATCATCTGTTAAAAAAATTACCCGTAATGTGCTATGTCTCAATAGCAACTGCCACATTTTCTGTTAAGATCCGTTTATTCTTATCCTACTTTTTTATAAATATCTTTTAAATTACGCCCCATTTCCTTGTAATCAAGGCCATAACCTACTACAAATTCGTTTTCTATTTCAAAGCCTACATACTTAAGCTCCTCTATCTTTTTTTGAAGAGCGGCCGGCTTTAATAATAATGAGCATAACCTTAATGAGGCGGGCTCTCTTTCCTTCAGTTTCTGGATTAGATAGTGAGCTGTATTGCCCGTATCAACAATATCTTCAATAATAACTACATCGCGTCCCTTAATATCGACTGTTAAATCAATATCTTCCCGTATTTTTAACGTACTGGAGACACCGCCATAGTATGATGCTAATTTGGTGAAGTTAATTTCGCAGGGAATGCTCACTTGTTTGATCAGGTCGGCTATAAAAAGAAAGCTGCCGCTGAGTACCCCTATAAAAACGGGTATGCTATTATTATAATCTTCATTTAATTGTATGCCAATGGCTTTAACACGTTCTTCAATCTTATCGGCAGTTAGTAGTATCTCAAATTCCAGATCGGCTATTTGTTTTGTCATTGGGTTTAGTTTGTGTTTTTTAAAGGCAGTATAGTTCCGCCGTTTACATTAATCCCGGCGAAATTGGATTTTAAGCGCCTAAAATACTATTAATCACTTACAATAGCGTGAAAAATAATTGTGACATATAAGCTTATCTTTGCAGCCGAATGATTGACTATCAACTTTATACTTTGCCTAATGGTATCCGCATACTGTATAAGCACTGGCCATCGGCAATTACACATTGTTGCTTTATTGTAAACGCAGGATCGCGCGATGAAGCTCCGGGACAGGAAGGCCTTGCCCATTTTATTGAGCACCTGCTGTTTAAAGAAACCGAACGCCGTAACACCAGTCAGATCCTGAACAGACTTGAGCTTGTTGGCGCCGATCTTAACGCTTATACCACTAAAGAATATACCTGCATCCACGCATCGTTGCTTAACCAGCACCTTGACCGCACTATGGATCTTTTTGAGGATATATTATTTCATTCCACGTTCCCGGATGATGAACAGGAGAAAGAGCGCGGTGTCATTTTAGATGAAATAGCTTCCTATCTTGACCAACCGGAAGAAGCCATACAGGATGATTTTGAAGAGCTGCTGTTTAAGGAGCACCCCATGGGGCAAAACATTTTAGGTACGCCCGAAACCGTTGGCAGGCTTAATGGGGACGACATCCGGGGGTTTATAGCGGCAAACTATAATACAACCGAAATGATCTTTGCTGTACACGGCAATTATGAGTTCAGGAAACTGGTGGCCATGTCTGAAAAGTATTTCGGTCATGTGCCTTTAAATGAACTTAAAAAAATCGGGTAAAGCCCGTACAAGGTACGGGTAGTATCCATATCGTTAACAAACCTATCTCACAAACGCACTGCATTATAGGCACACAGGCTTATTCATCGTCGCATGAGCACAAATGGGGCTTATTATTGCTTAACAACCTCCTGGGCGGGGTGGGCATGAGCAGCAGGCTCAACCTCGAAATCAGGGAAAAACATGGTATAGCCTATACTGTCGAATCAAATTACACTCCTTTAACTGACACCGGCATCTTTTCTATTTACTTTGGTACGGATACCGAAAAAGCGAACAAAGCTTCAAAACTGATTCATAAGGAGCTGAAAAAACTGCGTGAACAAAAGCTGGGCACATTGCAATTGCACCAGGCCCGGCAAAAGTTCATCGGGCAAATAGCATTAGCGGAAGAAAACCGCATGAGCCTCATTATAGCTATGGCCAAAAGCATGATTGATTTTAACCGTGTTGACACCCTCGAAGAGATCTTTGCTAAAATTAACCAGGTAAGCGCCGAGCAATTGCTGACCATCAGCAATGAAATTTTTGATAATAACCGCTTGATCACTTTGCTATTTGAGCCTAAGCAATAATCCTTTATTTTTGCAAGATGAAGTATCCTATCATTGCCTACGGTGATCCTGTTTTAAGAAAGAAAGCAACAGCTATTGAGCCCGACGAGTATCCGCATATAAAAGAACTGGTTGAAAATATGTTTGAAACCATGTACGCGGCCCGTGGTGTTGGCCTGGCAGCGCCGCAGGTAGGCATGTCAATGCGTTTATTTGTGGTGGATGCCACCCCCTTTGATGATGACGAACCGGAACTGAAAGATTTCAAAAAAGCGTTCATCAATGCTACCATACTGGAAGAAACCGGTGAGGAATGGGGTTTTAACGAAGGCTGCCTGAGCATTCCGGATATCCGCGAGGATGTATACCGCAAGCCGGTTGTACGCATGTCATATTATGATGCAGACTGGAAACACCATGAAGAAACTTTTAAGGGCATGGCCGCTCGCGTTATCCAGCATGAATATGACCATATTGAAGGCAAACTGTTTACAGATAAGCTAAGCCCGCTGCGTAAGCGACTTATTGAAAAGAAACTTAACGATATTTCAAAAGGCATGGTTGATGTGGATTATAAAATGAAGTTTCCCAACATTAAAAAAGGAAGATAATACTTTACCCAAAGCATATAAAAAGCCGCCATACAGCGGCTTTTTCCTTTTATATATTTTTATAAATATTAACTACACCTGTAAAAATTACAATACTATACCCCAGCATTAAACCAATCCGCGTAATTTCGGTCTTTGTTTTGGCATTTTTAATGCGTTATATTTACACAACCAATCATAAAAATCATAAACCAATGACTACCAGACGATCTTTCCTAAAAACTTCGGCGCTACTTTCAGCAGGCCTGTTGGCAGCTCCTAATTTGTTTGCATATGATAAAAAATATATAGGCTTACAATTATATACTGTGCGTGATGCAATGGCTGCCGACCCTGTTGCTGCATTGGCAAAGGTTGCCAAAACAGGTTTCACATCTGTGGAAGGTGCAACTTATACCGGCACCGAATTGTTTTATGGCATGCGCCCCGGCGATTTTGCAAATGTTTTAAAACAAAACGGCCTTATTATGCCGAGCGCGCATTACCGTTTAGGTGAGGAGCTGGTTAACGGCGAACAACAAAAAGGAACCATCATGAACGACTGGAAAAAAGCCGTTGATGACGCTGCCGAAGCCGGTGTGCAATACATGGTTTGCGCATATCTTTCGCAATCTGAGCGCGGCAATCTTGACCATTATAAAAACGTGGCCAATATGCTTGATATAGCCGGCGAAACCTGTAAAGGCGCGGGTATCCAACTTTGCTATCACAACCACGACTTTGAATTTATACAGGAAAACGGTAAATACCCATATGAGATCCTTTTGGAGAACACTGATAAAGACCTGGTAAAAATGGAAATGGACTTGTATTGGGTTAATAAAGCAAACCAGGACCCAATCGCCCTTATTGATAAACACCCGGGCCGTTTCCCGCTGTGGCATGTTAAGGATATGGACAAAACCCCTGAAAAGAAATTTACTGAAGTTGGAAACGGGGTTATCGACTTTAAAAAGATCTTTACCCAGGCAAAAAAATCAGGCCTCAAATATTTCTTTGTTGAGCAGGATGTTTGCCCGGGCGATCCGTTTGTGAGCATTGCACAAAGTATCAGCTATATTAAAAAGAACCTGGTGTAATATTGCTTTTACACTGATATCCTGAAGGCCTGCATTTAAAACAAATGGCAGGCCTTTTTTATTCTACAAGGGCAAATTGTTTTATAACACATTTAACGGCAAAGGAAAATGAGTGCAACCATAATCAAATACCTCATAGTCATTTTGATGGCTTCTCTTCTTTTTGCCTGCGTTGCAGAAGCGCAAACCGATAAACAGCCGCTTCAGGTTACACAGCGGCACGTTACCTGCCTTTAAGGATCTGGCGGAACATGAAGCTCAATGATGGGCGGTTCTCTTTTTACCCCTGTTCCCGCGCTCCCTGAACCGGTTAAAGAAAACAAAAGCCAGCAAACAGAGCACACAACCGCAAATACCATTCAGGCGCAGGCCATAATCGTTGCCCGGGTCTTTTCCATAAATGGTTAAAAACGCAAACAATGCAATACCCAGTGTTTGGCCCAGTTTTACAAACAGGTATTTAACCGCAAAGAACATCCCCTCGCGGTTCTCGCCGGTACGTTTAGCCTCGTTCTGTGCTATTTCGGCAAGTATAGCATTGGGCAAAATACCCAGCGAGGCCAGCGGAAACGACGCACTGATAACCAGCGTATAGATTTGCACCTGCGGTGTAAATGGAAGTTTGCCCAGGAAAAATATCGCCACAAAAATCAAACTCAGTAACGCGAACGAAAAAAGCACGATAGGTTTTTTGCCGATCTTTTGCGACAGGTAATTAACCAGCGGATAAAACAGCAGTGATACCAGTACCATAGTAGCCATAAGTTCTCCGCCCATAGATTCGGGCAGATATAATAACGATTTTAAAAAAACAGTAAGCCGCTTGATATAATGCTTAATGCCATATAGTACGAAAAATCGGATATCAGGTAATATTTGAAATTCCGATTTTGAAAGGTTTTTTGAATAGCTGGTAAGAGTGATAAATGCGAGGGATGACCATTTGAATACCGCTTTTCGTCAATGGCGAATACAGGTACGAGCATTACCAGCCCGGCAAATATGGCCAGCCCCCAAATGGTGTACTGCACGGCGGTATCACGATTGGGGGTGCCGGCAAAGCGTTGTACCCAGTCGGCAAAGTTATTGACCATGGCCGATAAGATAATCCCAATTACAAAACCCACCTGTTGTAATGATGATAGTTTAACCCTTTCGCTGCCTGTGCGGGTAAGCTCGGGCAGCAAGGCGTTGTACGGGATAATATAGGCCGTAGCGCCCATAAAAAAACAAATAAGCGTAAAGGTAAGCCAGTAAGCGTTATGGATACTTTCGCCCTTTACCATGGGGTAAAAGGTTAATCCGCAAAATAAAGCGGCAGGTAAAATAGCCCATTGCATAAAAGGAATGCGCCGCCCACGACGGTTTTCGCTTTTATCGCTTAGCGAGGCAATAAAAGGATCAAAAAAGCATCCACCAACCGCCCGGATGCTGTGATTACCGACATGATATTGAACAGGCCCAAAAGTAACAATTGGGGTACCAGCGTAGTAAGCCCGGCATTGTTTGGCGGCAGGTAAAAGTAAGGCAGCATCACAATGATAATATTGGTCATGATGCTCCATCCTATCATTCCGCAGGCATAAGCAAGCTGTTTGGAAAGTGGTAGTTTATTGGCCGGCATTTAATGCAATATGCAAATATTACATCAATATATAATGGCGGTTTAACTGGTCTTTTACAACCCTGCGTAATAATCATAACCCTGTTCGGCCCAGTAATCGCGGGGACGGCTATTGCTGAAGGTTATGCTGCCTATCCGTTTCAGGTTTTTGATGCCATATTTTACAGGGATAATGAGCCTTAGCGGCGCGCCATGCTTCGGCGGCAAGGGTTTTTCGTTCACCTCATAGGCCAGCAAAGTTTGCGGGTGCATAGCGCTTGGCATGTCAACGCCCACGTAATATTCCTTGTCGGGCGTTTCCATGCCTACATACTCAAACCGGGTTTCGGCATCAAGCTTAAAGTGAGCTATAAAATCGCTGAATTTTACACCGCCCCAGTGCGAAATCTGGTCCCAGCCCTCTACGCACTTAAAATCATAAACGATCTCCGTTTTAGGAAGTTTCTTTATTTCATCGATACCGATATTCAATAGCTCACCATTCTGCTTTTTAACCGACAGTTTCCAGTTGCCTACATCAATCAAACCCTCCGAGCCTATATCACTATTATGACGCACTACCTTGGCGGCCATTTCTTTAGGATAGGTTTTTACCAGGTTTTTATTACTGTATAATTGGCGCACCACCTTTTCATTGGCGTTAAGCACAGCGCGCAGTGGCTTATGGGCCTCTCCCGTTATACCGGGTACCTCATTGGGCGACGTATACAACCAACGCCAGCCCCCATAGGCGGCACCGCCCAATACCAGGAAGCTGCCGAAGGAAATAAAATTGCGGCGGCTGATCTTTTGCTCAACTGTAAGCTCCTTTTTGGGGCCTTTATTTTTGCTGAAAACCTTACTCAGTTTTTTCGTTAGTTTCATCGTTTTGAATTTGAATAGCGGGCAGTGGCTTTTTATCTATTACCTCAAAACCCGAAATAACCGATCTGAAGTTGTTCCAGCCGGCAAGTACTACCTGAACAACATGCACCAGGAAAAACAATACATAACCAATGGTGAGCACAAAATGCCAGATGCGGGCCAAATGGTACCCTCCGCAAATCCAGGCGAGGTAATTAAATTGCACCGGCTTATAAATAGCCAGCCCTGTTATCAGCGAGCCAAACCCCATAACAATAATAGCCGTATAGGCAATTCGCTGAGCTGCGTTGTATTTATTCTGAGGCGGAGCCATTTTCCGGATGTGCAGGTCGTGCAAAACCACCAGCCAGGCTTCTTTAAATGAATGCCGGTTAGGCACAAGCTCACGCCACTGGCCCGATATTATGGTATATGACACATACAACAAGCCGTTAAGCGCAAAAAACCACATAAACAAAAAATGGAAAGCCATACCCTCGGCCAGTCGCCGGGGAATGTGCAGCGCATCATAAAGGCCCTGCGGAAAAAAGCGAATAAAAGTGACACCGAAGAGCGTGAAAGTGTAAGTATCATTGGCCCAGTAAATGAGCAGCCCGCTCCAAATCATGATGGTAAGGATGGGAAAGTTTACCCAATGCGTCCAGCGCATTAACAGCGGGTGTTTCTCTTTAATTATCTTCATCTAAATACTCTTAATGCCATTCAACACAACTATTGTATGTTTTTATCTTGTTGCCCAACATCCGCCGATACTTTAACCAGGCTTTTCGATGCTGCCAAAACAGCACCGTTATTTGTATTTTGTACAAAACCTATTACTTCCCATCCCCGGGCCTCAACCCCGGCAGGCAAAGCAATAGTTGCGCTGCCATTGTTTTTGTTTAAAGGCATGGTTTGCAGGTTTCGTACAATTTGAGCATGGGCCAATGTGCGGCCACCATTTTCACCCCGCTCAACTTTTACAACAGCTTGTTTTTGAACCAATGCCAATGATATCACATTAGATGCGCTCCCGGTATTGCCTTCAACTTTGTATTGTACCGAAGCTGTATTATTCGCATTAAGAGTAACACCTAAGTTTAATTGAACACTGCCGCTCCCCTGCAGGCCGCTTTTAATAGTGCTGCGTAAACGCTCCTCCTGCGAACCTACAAACTCCGTTTTACCATTAACCACAATTTGCGGCGTGTAAACCTGCGACAAGTTTAACCAGTGCGCATATTCATTTTGCCGTTTTGAATAATCGGCACTACTGAAAACGTCTTTCCAGCCAAGACGGTTCCAGTAATCAACATGGTAGGCTAAAATATAAACGGGCTTATCGCCAACCTCTTTTTGAACTTTGGCAACCAGCTCGTCGGCAGGCGGGCAGCTTGAACAGCCTTCGGAAGTAAACAGTTCAACAAGGGCAAAACCTTTACCATTAAACTTTAAATTATCGTTTTGGTTGGTTTTAGCTCCACTTTTGCAATTTATGAATGCAACAGAAATGATTACTGCACCTATAACAAACGACACAAACGCAAATATTCTGATCTTTTTCATTTCACTTAGTTTAAATGATATACATTTTTTCTGCTTTGTCGGGTTTATTGGGATAACCTTACAATAATTTTTTACTTTTTTGGCTGATATAAATATCGGCATAATATGCTCAAATCAAGACACGTAGCGTAACTTAGTAATCATCAGGAAGGTCTTGGATTAAAATAGATTTGAATTTATCTTGTAAGGATTAAGCCCAGCGCCCGACTAAGCCTGTAATTGTATTAGCATTACCGCATTTCATGTTAACCGAAACTAATGTATTAAACCCTCATAAATGGGTTACAGCCTATGCCGATTACCTGTATATGTATGCCATTGTGCGCATCAATGATGAGGATACGGCCAAAGACCTGGTACAGGAAACTTTTTGGCAGCCCTTGAAAAAGTGGACCGGTTTGAGGGCAAAAGCACCGAACGAACGTGGCTTACCGCTATCCTTAAAAATAAGATTATTGATGTATACCGCAAAAAATCATCAGGTTTGGCTATAGCTTCGGCTAATAAAGCAGCTCAGGAGCAGGATGATTTTTTTGAGGAAGACAATGGGCACTGGAAAGCTGAATATGCTCCACAGCCCATCGCGGCAATGGACGACCAGGATCCTTTGTTAAAAAAAGAGCTGAACAGCATTCTGCAAAAATGCCTGCAAAAATTACCTGCCCTGTGGAACGCAGTATTTACCATGAAACACATAGACGATGCGGCTACCGAAAATATTTGCACCGAACTGCATGTTAGCCAGGCCAACTTCTGGGTTATCATTCACCGGGCAAAAGTTAACCTGAGGGCCTGCCTTCAAAAAAACTGGAATTAAACTGAAATGAGCTATTTAAAAAAAATTATATATAACTGTAAACAAGCTACTTTCCTCATCGAAAAAAACAGCTTAAACGGCTTAGCTTCCGCGAGGAAATGGAACTGCGCATTCACCTGGCCGGTTGCGGCGTGTGCGTATTATACAATAAACAAAGCCGCGTTATTAATGATATGGTGCAGCAGCTATTTCATGATTCGCTAAAAAATGAGCTGAAACTTGATGATGCTTTTAAAGCAGATTTGCAGGCAAGGATTGAAGAAGGATTGGCGTAATAAGATTTTATCACGAATGGATTTGCATTATGAATAAAATTTGAGCGAATTACACGAATCCATGTTTGACACGAATCTTTGCTTGGCGTAGATAATAGGATCGAATTATACGAATTGGCGTGGGTGATTAGATAGCCGGATCCTTTTTTAGAAAACAACTCGTTGATATTCAATTGAAGGTTTTCCGAAATTTATTACAAGGCCTAATTTGAGGCCAGAGGCTTTTAAGTAGTTAAGCGTTTGTTTGATATATGGGTCGCCGATGTAATTGCCTATTTTTACTTCGAGAATGATACCGTCATAAACTACAAAGTCAGCAACAAAGAAATGCTTGAGTTTTTGTTCTTTATATGTAATGGTAAATGGTCTTTCTCGTACAAATGGGATATTTAACCTGGCAAACTCAAACTCGAGGGCATCCTTATAAACTGCTTCTTTAAATCCGTGCCCCAATATGTTATGAACCTCAAAACATGCCCCGATAATTTTGTAAGATTCTTCCTTAAATAAGATTTCAACCACGGTTAACAGAATTGGTGACCAAAATATAGAATGATTTTAATTTCATCAATTATTTAATTAACTCTCCCGAGGAGTCGATAAAAAACAATTCGTGTAATTCAAAATAATTCTCTTCAGAGAGCAAGGATTCGTGTCAAACATGGATTCGTGTAATTCGATCTAATTGTAATCGACACGCAAAATATTCGTGTTAAAACTCTCTATCCTTCGTATCCATTATAATAGTAACCGGACCATCATTAAGCAGGTTGATTTTCATATCAGCACCAAAAATGCCTGTTGCTATCTTTTTGCCTGTTAATGTTTCAAGCGTTTGAACCATTTGTTCGTACATCGGGATAGCTTTATCCGGCTTGGCAGCCCGCAGAAACGACGGGCGGTTTCCTTTTTTAGTTTGAGCGAAAAGGGTAAACTGTGATATCAATAGTATATCCCCGTTAACATCGGCAAGGGCTTTATTCATAAGTCCGTTCTCGTCGCCAAAAACACGCATGCCTGTAATTTTATTAGCAAGCCACTGCATATCCTCTGGGGTATCGGCATCTTCAATCCCTAATAATACCAAAAATCCGACACCTATTTCGCCTGTAACATTTCCATCTACTGTGCAGCTTGCCTGGGTAACGCGTTGTAGTACAGCCCTCATAATTTTTACACGAATTAATTTATGTTGGTCACAATTTAGGCGAATTTCATTAATCTTATTCGCTATAGATAAGTAATTCGTGTAATTCGATCAAATTGCAAACGCCTTATAAGTATTTGTGTCAATTCGTTATCATTAGTGCAATTAGTGCTAATTCCATTCGTGTAATTAGTGCGTAATTAATTAAGTTCGCAACCGCTATTATGTATATCTAATTAATAGGATTAAAAATGAGTACAAAAAAAGGCTTCACTACCACCATATTACATGCCGACCGGCTTGGTAAACCCGAGCATGGTTCATTACATAAACCCATCCACACCTCTGTAACCTACGGGCACGAGGATGTGCAGGACCTGGTTGATATTTTCCAAAATAAAAAAAGTGGTTACGCTTATTCACGCCAGGGTAACCCAACTGTTACCGCTCTGGAGCAAAAGGTAACTCAAATGGAACATGGGGTATCAAGTATCGCTTTCTCAACCGGTATGGCGGCAATTTCGGCAACGGTGATGGCCCTTATTAAAGGTACTGACCATATCGTAGCCAGCTCGTTCCTGTTTGGGAACAGCCGCAGCATTTTCCAAACATTTATTGATATGGGTATCAGTATTGATTTTGTTGATGCTACCTCGGTTGATAATGTACGCGCGGCAGTAAAAGCAAATACCCGCATGGTGTTTGTTGAAACTATTGCCAACCCGGCCACGCAAATTGCCGACCTAAAAAACATTGGCGACCTGTGCGAGGAAAAAGGCATTATGTACGTTGTTGATAACACCATGACCTCGCCATACCTGTTTAACCCAATTAATGTTAAAGCAAGTTTAGTGATTAATTCACTTACCAAATACATTGGCGGTCATGGCAACGCCCTCGGTGGCGCGGTTACGAATACCGGCTTGTTTGATTGGGCAAACTACCCAAATATTTTCCCCGGATTTAAAGCAGCTGTAAAACCAGAGAACCTGGGCATGACCCAGATCCGTAAGAAAGGGTTACGTGACGCCGGTGGCACTTTATCACCCGAAGCTGCACATACAATATCTGTTGGTGCCGAAACCCTGGCCCTGCGCCTTGACCGTGCCTGCAGCAACGCTTTGGCACTGGCTAAATATTTCGATAATCACCCAAAAGTTAAAAAGGTATTTTACCCGGGCGTTGAATCGCACCCGCAGCATGAATTGGCCGGTGAGTTATTTACACGCTATGGCGGCTTGATGAGCATTGAGCTTGATGAAAGTATCAACTGCCTGGCATTTTTAAATAAACTGAAACTGGTTGTAAAATCAAGCAACCTTGGTGATACACGTACCCTGGCCATACCGGTTGCACAAACCATTTTCTTTGAACTTGGTGCCGAGCGCCGCGCAGAAATGGGCATTCCTGAAAGCATGATCCGCCTCTCGGTAGGTATTGAAGACCTCGACGATTTGCTCGACGATTTCAAAACCGCTTTAGGCGAATAAATATTGGGCCTTGTGAATAACACAAGGCCTTTTTTGTTGAATACCATACCTGTTCGCGACTTTCATAGCAGAACATAAAATAATTTTCATTGATCGATAGGGGTTTATATGCTGTTTGTTGTAATATAGACGTATGAAAACCTATAAAACCTTGAAAACACTTCTTCGTGTGCTAACCCTTGCACTTATAACCAGCGGCATCCAGGCGCAAACCCAACCAGACTCTTTAACCATCAAATTACAACAGGCTTTTACGCATGAAAGTCTGCCCGGCATGTATGTGATCATGACCGATGGTAATAAAGTTAGCTACTCCCATAGTTTTGGCTATGCAAATGAAGCCAACCAAGTACCCTATTTAGCTAATACAATTCAAAACATTGGCTCGGTGAGTAAAACTGTTATTGCCGTAGCGTTGATGAAAGCTATCGAATTAAAGTATTTTACGCTGGAAACAGATATCAACGATGTGCTACCTTTTAAGGTAACCAATCCTAATGACCCAAACGGAAAAATAACCATCAGGCAGTTAACCAACCATACATCAGGGATTGTTGATAACCCTGATGTATATCATTACTGCTATCATTTTTATCCTAAACTAAGGGCCTATGACAGTGTTTCGATTAAAACCCTTAACCAAATGGGGTTTGGTGATAAATTAAAGGATACAACTTTAGCCCAGTTCTTTTACAACTATTTATCCCCACAGGGAGAATACTACAGCAAGGCCAATTTCGGGGAAGGTCCGGCAGGAAGCGTTTCCTCATATTCTAACATCGGCTCGGCACTGGCGGCATATCTCATTGAACTTAAATCGGGCCTTTCTTATGCACAGTTTACCCAAAAGTATATCCTGAAGCCCCTAAAAATGGATCATTCAGGCTGGCATATTCAAGATGTGGATTTAAAAAACCACGCCTATTTATACCTCGATCAAAAGAACCGGTTCCCGTTATATGACCTGGTTACGTATCCGGATGGAGGGCTAAAAACTTCGCCCGAAGATTTGAGCAAATATTTAGTGGCAATTGCCCGGCACGATAAAAAGCTGCTTACTGAGGCATCTTATCAAACCATGTTCACCGCGCAGTTCAACAAGGAGCATCCGCCTAAAAACATCAATTTAACCTATCGTAACAAAGGCATCTTCTGGAATTTATATACTAACGGCACCGTAGGCCATGACGGCGATGATCCCGGCGTAGGCACTTATTTGTTCTTTAATACCACTACCGGCAAAGGAGGCTTGTTTTTGACCAATAAATACTTGCCGAATAAACAGGTAATTGTTGATGTGCTGGTGAAGGAAGCGGCGAAGAAGTAAGGTGTTTAATAAAAATTGTCATTTCGACCATCGGGAGAAATCTTATCTGTCATGCATTGCCAACTATGGGTGCGGTTTACATGGCTAATAAGATTTCTCTTTCGCCCCGACACACCATCCTCCTCTGCTCTATCGAAATGACAAGAGTTGAGTTTCTTCCTGACTCCTGACTCTAAAAGTCTTGATTCTCAAATCAGGCCCTTGTGTCATTACCATGATAAATACTCAGGTAACTCTCATAGCGCGATAGCGTTATCTCTCCTTCTTCCAAAGCTTCAAGTACGGCGCAGCCGGGTTCATTGATGTGGCGGCAATTGTTAAAACGGCATTGGTTCATCCGTTCACGCATTTCGGGAAAAAAATGACTAAGCTCCTGTTTTTCTATGTCGATAACACCCAGTTCGCGGATGCCGGGGGTATCAATAATAAAACCACCCTGCGGCAGCTCAAACATTTCGGCAAAGGTGGTGGTGTGCATCCCCTTATCGCTCCAGTCGGATACCATGTGTGTGCGCAGGTCCAACTCGGGTAGCAACGCGTTGATCAGGCTTGATTTACCCACGCCCGAGTGGCCGGAAAACAAAGTGACCTTATCCTTCAACAGATCCTGCACCTGGCTGATATTAGTACCTTCAATAGCCGAAACTTCAAAACAGGGGTAGCCAATATCTTCATAAATAGCTTTATAATCGGCCAAAACCTCCAGGCCTTCATCGCTAAACAGATCGAGCTTATTGAACACCAGTCTTGCAGGGATATCGTAAGCCTCGGCAGTTACCAAAAAGCGATCGATAAAACCCAGAGAAGTACGCGGAGAAGCCAGTGTAACTACCAAAATAGCCTGGTCGAGATTGGCAGCAATGATCTGCGCCTGTTTGCTCAGGTTAATAGCCTTGCGGATGATGTAGTTTTTTCGTTGATGCAGGTTGGTGATCACGCCATCTTCCCTGTCGGGCTCCATTTCAAAATCAACCACATCGCCAACGGCAATAGGGTTGGTTGTGGTAATACCTTTTATACGGAACTTACCTTTGATGCGGCAATCTATCTTTTGCCCATCGGGGGTTTGTACCTGGTACCAGCTTCCGGTTGATTTTGTAATTAGTCCCTGCATATTATCGAGCCTCAAAAGTAGCAAATTAATTTTGACACTAATTTTTTCGAATTTGAGCGAATTACACGAATTGCCATTCTACGTCATAATTTGTGTAATTCGGTTAATTGTGAATGGCATGCTGAGCATTCGTGGTAAAAATCTCTCCACGAATTTATTCGAATTAGCGAATTACACAAACTGCCTTTCCGAGCCGTAATTAGGGTCATTCGATCGAATCATACCCCTTGCTCAGCATTAGGTTGAAATAATTCGCATAAATTATTGACGCCCTGCAAGCATTCTTGCTAAACAATCAAAATATTTAACTGCATATAGGATCCGCAGTCGTTTCCCTGTACGCTTACAATAATCCGCAATGACAGATAAAACCTTTTACCTATCACCCTCATTATCAAATCCATCAATCACCCCCTCAATCGCCTTGCAATTATTACGAAAATCATAATTTGTTAAATAATCCTTGCAAATCAGAAAATAATCTACTTACTTTACAGACATTATATATGACAATTAACAACACCATTTCTACAATTATTATTACCACCGGTATAAACCTCGGAGGAAGATAATCGTATGGTGTAAAACATAAAATGAAAGCCAAAAGAAAAACCTTCCTCCGCAAAGAGGAAGGTTTTTTTGTTACAGAACGATTACTAACCCATAAATGAAAGTTTTAAAATTCGGAGGTACTTCCGTTGGATCTGTAAGCAGCATCCAAACCCTGTTAAGCATCCTGAAGGATGAAGTAAAAAATGAAGAAAAGCCGGTGGTGGTATTATCTGCCATGGGCGGTGTAACCAACCTGCTTTCGGCCATGGCCGAAGATGCGGCAAACGGCAAAGAGTTTACCGCAGGCTTAGCCGAATTGGAGAAACGTCACTTTGATACGGTTAAAGCCCTTTTGGATGTACAAAACCAAAACCCGGCGCTTACCCGTTTAAAAATTCACTTCAACCAACTGGAAGAACTTTTACAGGGCGTGCTTACCCTTCGCGAACTTACCCCGAAAACCCGCGACCAGGTACTGGCCTTCGGCGAACGTTGCTCAACCCTGATGGTGAGCAAAGTTGCAGCCCAGCATTTTGGCGATGTACTTTTTGTTGATGCTGCTGATGTAATTAAAACCGACAGCGCTTTCGGCAATGCCAAGGTAAACACCGAACTTACCGAAAGACTGGTACAAGGCCTGTATACCGAAAACAAAGGCAAAACATTGATCGTTACCGGTTTCATCGCCTCAAACGATGCAGGGCAAACTACAACATTAGGTCGCGGTGGATCTGATTATACTGCAGCTATATTCGGCGCAGCGTTAAATGCTCAGGAGGTTCAGATCTGGACGGATGTTAACGGCATGATGACTGCCGATCCCCGCATGGTGAAAAAAGCGTTCTCCTTAACCGAGCTTACTTATACCGAAGCTATGGAGCTTTCCTACTTCGGCGCCAAGGTGATCTATCCGCCAACTATGATCCCGGCATTTTTAAAGAAGATCCCTATCGTAATTAAAAACACCTTTGAGCCAGAGTTTGAAGGTACCGTGATCCGTCATGATTGCAAGGCCTCTACCCTGCCAATCAAAGGGATCTCATCTATCAACAATATCAGTATCCTAAATTTAGAGGGCAGCGGTATGGTGGGCAAATCCGGCTTTAGCGGCCGTTTGTTCTCCTTGCTTGCCCGCGAGCAGATCAACGTAATCCTGATCACCCAATCATCATCTGAGCACAGCATTACCTTTGCAGTTCAGCCACAAGATACAGACAGGGCAAAACAGGTTATCGAACAAGAGTTTGAACTGGAGCTTGCCGCTAAAAAACTCGAGCATCTGGTTATCGAGAAAAACCTTGCGATATTAGCCATTGTTGGCGAAAATATGAAACAAACCCCGGGCATGTCGGGCAAGTTGTTCCATGCGCTGGGCCGTAACGGTGTTAACGTAAGGGCTATAGCACAAGGCTCATCTGAATATAACATCTCGGTGATCATTTCGGCGAACGATCTGTCAAAAGCCTTGAACGCCGTGCATGACGCCTTCTTTGTACAGTTGACCAAAACCCTGCATGCGTTTTGCCTGGGTACCGGCAACATTGGCAAAACATTGTTTAATCAATTGAACGCCCATAGCGAATACCTGAAAGATAACAACGGCATCCAGGTTAAAATAGCCGGTATCAGCAATACCCGCAAAATGACGTTCAATAGTGATGGCATCTCTTTAGATACCTGGCAAAATGACCTGCAATCGTCGCCTTATGAAGCCGATCTGCAATCGTTCATCAACCGGATGAAAGAAATGAACCTGCCAAACTGTGTATTTATTGACAACACTGCAAGTCCCGTTCCCATCGGTTTTTACGAGGAGATCTTTAAAGCCAATATCTCGGTGATCACCTGTAATAAAATAGGCAACTCGGGCAGTTATAAGCAGTACCGCACGTTTAAAGATACCGCGCGCGCTCATGGAGTTGATTTCTTCTACGAAACCAACGTTGGCGCTGGCTTGCCGATCATCAATACCCTTAAAAACCTGATGAACAGCGGCGACAGGGTGCAACGTATTGAAGCAATACTTTCGGGTACTATATCGTTCATCTTTAATAACTTTAAAGGCGATGCCAATTTCCACGACGTGGTAAAAGAAGCACAGGACAAAGGCTATACCGAACCAGATCCTCGTGATGACCTGAGCGGTAAGGATTTTATGCGCAAAATGCTCATCCTTGCCCGCGATGCCGGATATGCTATGGAAGAGGCCGACGTTGAAATAGAAAGCGTATTGCCAAAAGCAAGCCTTGAGGCTAAAACCGTTGAGGATTTTTATGCTACCCTTAAAACCGAAGACGCACATTTTGCCAAACTAAAAGATGCAGCCGAAAAAGACGGCAAAGTATTGCGTTACATTGGCAAGTTAGAGGACGGTAAAGTAACTATCACCCTGCAAATGGTTGATGAAAACCATCCGTTCTACATGCTGTCGGGCAGCGATAACATCATATCCTTCACTACCGACAGGTACCGTGAGCGTCCGCTGGTAGTAAAAGGCCCTGGCGCTGGTGCCGAAGTAACCGCCGCAGGCGTATTTGCTGATTTAATAAATGTGGGAGCGAATTAACCCCCTACCCCCTGAAGGGGGAACCATAGCTTATAGCTAAAAAAAGGGATAGTAATAGATATATATTTACATGGAAAATAATTTAGAAGAAATAAAAGCCGCCCCCGGGTAGCACCCCCTTTAGGGGGCGGGGGGTAGCATCCACGTTTTTGCTCCGGCAACTGTAGCTAACGTTGTTTGCGGCTTCGATGTGCTGGGCTTTGCAGTTGATGAACCCGGCGACGAGGTGATCATGCGTGTGACGGGCAAACCGGGCATCACACTTAGCAAAATCACTGGCGATGACGGTCGCCTGCCGCTTGATCCGGCTAAGAATACCGTGAGCGTTAGTGTTCAGCATTATTTACAAAGTGTTGGCCGTACCGATATTGGTTTAGATATCGAGCTGCACAAAAAAATGCCTATTGGCAGTGGTTTAGGTTCAAGCTCGGCCAGTACTGTTGCAGGTTTGTTTGCTATTAAAACATTATTAGGTGATAATTCCGACCCGATAAAACTACTTCCTTTTGCTATGAAAGGCGAAGAGATGGCTTGCGGTCATGGCCATGCGGACAACGTTGCTCCTGCCCTGTTTGGTGGTTTTGTGCTCATCCGCAGTTATGAGCCGCTTGATGTGGTAAGGCTACCGCATCCTAAAAACCTGTGGTGTGCCATCGTGTTCCCTGATGTGGATGTACCCACCCGTGAAGCAAGGCAAATCATTCGTAAAAACATCCAGATGAAGGATGCCGTAACCCAATGGGGCAATATTGCGGGCTTAGTAAGCGGTTTATTTATGCAGGATATCGACCTCATTGGCCGCAGTATGAAAGATGTGCTGGTTGAACCTGTACGCTCTATGCTGATTCCTGACTTTTACAAAATGCGTGAAATGGCGATGGAACTAGGCGCGGTAAGCTTTGGTATCTCCGGCTCTGGCCCGTCGGTGTTTGCCTTTACTAAAGATGAAGCAACCGCCCGTGCCATCACCCAAAAATTACAGCAGCATTTAACCGGTTTAAAGATCGGTTCAAACAGTTATGTATCAACTATAAATGACGCGGGGCCGAAGGTTTTGGGATAGCCTTAAATCCTTCGCAATACAAACCACTATGTCATTGCGAGGTACGAAGCAATCGCACGGAAGCAGGTCCGCCCTGTATAGCATGCGATTGCTTCGTACCTCGCAATGACATGGTAGGATGAGCTCTAATAAACCTAATTAAATCCGAAATCGAACATCCGAATTCCGAAATCAAAAATGAAACTCTACAGTACCAATAATACCCTATCTGAAGTATCGTTCAAAGACGCGGTTTTTAACAGCATGCCGCAGGATAAAGGCTTATATATGCCTTACAGCATCCCCCGTTTGGATGCTGATTTTATCAACAACCTTGATAAATACTCCCTCCCCGAAATTGCTTTCAAAGTAGCACAAAACCTGCTTGGCGACTCTATTCCAGAGGCCGATTTGAAAGCCTTGATCGATGATGCCATTAACTTCCCAGCTCCTATTGTAAAGCTGGAAGACAATGTATATGTCCTCGAGCTTTTCCACGGACCATCACTGGCATTTAAAGATTTTGGTGCCCGCTTTATGAGCCGCGTAATGAGCTATTTCCTTGAGCCCGGCGAAAAACAACTGGACGTACTGGTTGCCACTAGTGGCGATACCGGCGGTGCTGTAGCCCTTGGCTTTTTAGGTGTCCCCAATACCCGTGTTACCATCCTTTATCCAAAAGGTAAAGTGAGCGGCGTGCAGGAGCAGCAACTAACTACCAATGGTCAAAACATCCGTGCCCTTGAGGTTGACGGTACCTTCGATGATTGCCAGGCCCTGGTGAAACAGGCGTTTGTTGATGATGAGCTAAACGAAAAATTCCGCCTTACATCCGCCAATTCCATCAATATTGCACGTTTGGTTCCGCAAACTTTTTATTACTTCAATGCATATGCACAGCTATTAAGGCAAGGCATTAAAAAAGTAGTTTTCTCCGTGCCAAGCGGCAACTTCGGCAATATAGGCGCAGGTTTGTTAGCCTGGAAAATGGGCTTACCTGTCGAAAAATTTATTGCGGCTACCAATGTCAATGATACTGTGCCTGAGTTTCTAAAAACCGGCGTTTATCAACCCAAACCATCGGTAGCAACTTTATCTAACGCAATGGACGTAGGCAACCCAAGCAACTGGGTACGTATTGCCGATCTGTTTAAAAACGATACCGAAGCGCTTAAAGAATTGGTTATTGGCTTTAAGTACAATGACGAGGAAACTGTAAAAGCCATCAACTGGGTATTTGATAACTATAATTATGTGGTTTGCCCACACACTGCTATCGCATGGCAGGCTTTAACCGATTATAAACAGGACCATGCCGCTGTTGACACCGCCGGTGTATTCCTTTCAACCGCACATCCTTGTAAATTCCCTGACGTATTTAGCGATGAGGTTGCTGCTAAAATTGAAGTACCGGAACAGGTAAAAGAACTGGAAGCAAAAACCAAGCTCGCAGTAGCCATTAGTAAAGATTTTACTGATTTTAAAGGCTATCTTTTAGGGGTTAATTAATTTCAGTATTTTTAGCTGCTGGAAAACCAACAACTACCCGTTATTGCAGAAAGCTGGGTAGGCCTGTCAGTCTGAGCCTGTCGAAGACTCGCGCGGAGAGGCCTGCCCACCATGCTTCGACAGGCTCAGCATGACACCCTTTTTTGGTCGTGGGAAAGCTACGCAATAACAGGCAGTTGAAACATGGCCGGCTTCAATACTGAAACATAAAATGCTTAGCAAAACCCTGATATTTATCTGCCTCCTGGCAGTTTGCCTAATCGCCTGCAGCCGTAAACAAAAGTTCGACCGTGATAAATGGGATGATGGAGATGGCCTTACGTTCGCTTATCGCCCGGGTATGGTTAATGACCTGATTGAAAGTAAACAGCTTAATAATCTTAAATATCAACAGGTGATCCATTTGCTCCACCGCCCTCAATTAAGCAGTAAAGACAGCATGGTATACGACCTTGACAGAGAATACAGCAAAGGCAAATTGATTTATACCCAAACGCTTGTTGTTTTTTTGAAAGATTCGGTAGTTACAAAGGCCGAGGTTCATGAAACCCACGCAAAGAAAAAATGATCAACACCATAATATTCGATCTGGGGGCCGTTCTAATCGATTGGAACCCGCATTATTTGTACCGCACCCTGTTTACTGATGAACAGGAAATGATAGACTTTTTGGCTAATATTTGTACCTCCGAATGGAATGAGGAGCAGGATGCCGGCCGGTCCTTACAAGAAGGTACAGATTTACTTGTAGCTCAGTTTCCGGAACACGAAGCCAATATCCGTGCTTTTTATTCCCGCTGGATAGAGATGCTTGGCGATCCTTTTCACGATACGGTAGAGATCTTCAAACAATTAAAAGAAAGCGGTAAATACAAAATCTACGCATTGACCAACTGGTCGGCCGAAACTTTTCCGATGGCCCAGGAGCGTTTCGATTTTTTAGGATGGTTTGATGGCATTGTTGTATCCGGCGCCGAAAAAATGCGTAAACCCACCCCTGCCTTTTATCAAACCCTGCTTGATCGTTACCATGTAAATGCAGATGAGGCTTTATTTATTGACGATAACTATCGTAATATTTTAGCGGCGGAAAAAATGGGAATTGAATGTATCCATTTTACATCGGCGGAAGCTTTAGAGATTAAGCTGAAGGAGTTAGAGGTGTTGTAAAATCTTGCAAATCGGCCGCGAGACCATCTGTGATGAAGTTCTTAAGACGGGCCTATATTTCTAACGTAAGCGCCGGTAATTGCGTTACAAACGCCATAACATATTAAGCACCCGTTACAAACGGGCGCTAGTTTATGAACAATACGTATTTATTTCTGCGGGGCAACTATCCATGCTACAATTACCACAGCCAGTATCCCGCCCATAATCAAATAACTTAACGGGTGGGCAAAATTCACTGTCCATCCCATGTACTTAATTCTTTTGGGCACAATGATCCGGCTATCATCTTTGTTGTAATAAAATACGCCGTATTTATAATTATTACTATCCTCTGTAGGTTCCATCGGTACTTATCCAAATAACTCGCTACTCAAATACCTGTCGCCACGGTCACAGCAAATAAAAACGATTAGCCCCTCTTCCAGTTCTTGAGCAAGCCTTACAGCCGCAGATAGTGCACCGCCGCTGCTCATGCCTGCAAATACGCCTTCAACCTTAGCCATTTGGCGGGCCATTTGAGTCGCTTCTTCCTGCGAAATATCCATTAGCCGGTCAACCCGTTTGGCATCAAAAATCTTGGGCAGGTATTCTTCGGGCCACCTGCGGATGCCGGGGATGGAAGAGCCTTCAACCGGTTGGCAACCTACTATCTGTACGTTGGCGTTTTGCTCTTTCAAATATCTTGAACAGCCCATGATGGTACCTGTAGTTCCCATAGCACTTACAAAGTGGGTGATTTTGCCTTCGGTATCGTGCCAAATTTCGGGGCCTGTTGTTTTTACGTGTGCCATGTAGTTATCCGGGTTGGCAAACTGATTCAGCAGGAAATATTCGCCCGTAGCGGCCTTTTCTTCTGCATAATCACGACAAACTTCTATTCCTTCCAACAGGGTAACTTTAGCTCCAAATGCCTCCATAGTAAGCGTACGCTCGCGGGTGGAGTTGGATGGCATCACCAGCTCTATCTCCAGATCAAACAACCTTGCAATCATAGCCAATGCTATCCCTGTATTGCCACTGGTAGCTTCAATCAACTTTGTGCCAGGCTTAATGTCGCCGCGCTCAATAGCACTCCTGATCATGTTGAGCGACGCGCGGTCTTTTACGCTGCCACCCGGATTATTGCCTTCCAGCTTGGCGAAGATCCGCACTTTTGGATTTGGGTTCAGCTTTTTAATTTCTACCATAGGCGTGTTGCCTATCAGGTCTATCAATGAAGCCATTATATATTTTTTATGGTAAATGTTCTATTTCTTGTGGCCAAACAATTTAATGCTCAATCTTTTCAGTACCCTGTGGTTAGGTGTGTGGTATACCCTTGAATTTGGCGGCAAACTCTTGGTGAGCCAAACGTTCCCCCTACCACACTGTTATGGCCGATGATGGTTTCTCCGCCCAAAATAGTAGCGCCGGAGTAAATTACCACATTATCCTGAACTGTAGGATGGCGCTTGGTATTGGCCATACTTTTATCCACACTTAATGCCCCCAGGGTAACGCCCTGGTACAGCTTTACATGCTTACCTATTTTACAGCTTTCGCCAATAACAATACCGGTACCATGATCTATATAGAAATACTCGTCTATCTGGGCAGCAGGATGAATATCTATCCCTGTTTTAGAATGCGCATATTCTGTAAGGATCCTTGGCAACAACGGAATATCATCGATATAAAGGCTGTGCGCCACCCGGTAAAGCGAAATGGCATAAAAGCCCGGATAAGTACGGATCACTTCAAACTCGCTGCGAGCAGCAGGGTCTCCGTTAAAAATAGCCTGGATATCGGTATTCAGAATGCGGAATAACTCGGGAAGGCCCTCAAAAAACTTTTTGGCCAGCTTTGAGGTATCACAGTTACTGCAGGCTTTGGTGGCATGCATAATGTCACAAAGTTCATTCTCAAGCCTTAAAAACTCATCCTTCAGCTCCTCAACCGAAGCATACTGTTGCCCGGTTTGTTCGGGGTACAGCAAATGGATCACTTTTAGTGCCCAGGCAGTAATCTCCCTGTTTGAAGGCACAGCCTCCAGCTTTTGCTGTTTAGCAAAAATATGTTGATAAAAATCCTGACTCATGTTTTATGGTGGGGCTGTTTTGGGAAAACAACCAATAACAGTACAAGTTTATATAAAAGATTGTTGTTAATATGTAAAATGAACCGGATAATTGATATTTGAGTGAATTTAACCTATGCAGAAACATGAAAGATCAAATAATTGAAACGGTAACGGCCTTGTTCACCGGAGCCGATGAGCGCGACTGGGGCAAAGTTAAAAATACATTTGCCGAAAATGTGGAGCTTGATTATAGTTCCATGACTGGCAACCCGGCAAGTATTGTACCTGCTGAAGGTATTATTACGGCGTGGCGTGGCTTTTTGCCCGGCTTTGACAAAACCAATCATCAGCTGGCCGATTTTTATGTCATGCAAAACGGGTCGGTAGCGCTTGTTCATTATTATGGCAAAGCCGATCATTTTATTGGTGACGACCTATGGATTGTTGAGGGCACTTATGATACCGAGCTCACTGAAACTGATGGCAAATGGATCATCACGAAACATAAGCTTAACCTAATTAAGCAGGATGGCAATACGGACTTGCCGGTACAGGCAGCCGCCCGGGTATCTGAACGGGGTTAATAAAAGACCTTGAAGAGTTACGAAGTTTTAAAAACTTCGTAACTCTGGGATTATGTAACTCATTACAAATCTGCCCCTGCCCTTTTTCTCCGGCTTAGTCCCGCCTGTAAGATTACGGATATGATGATGATCAACAGGCCTGCATAAAAGGATAAATTGAGCTGCCGGGATTCATTGAATAAAATCATTGCCAGTAAAATACTGTAAACAGGCTCCAGGTTAAAGGTTAAGTTAACCGTAAAGGCAGACATTTTCCTCAAAACCTCGGCCACCATAACATAAAGGCCAACCGTGCAAAAAAGCGATAAAAGCAGCAAATAAATGATATCCAATGTGCCTGGTATTATCGTTTTTGAAGGGAAGAAATAAAGATATAGCGGCGAGGCCAGTATCAGCGCGACAGATCCGGCCAGCATCTGATACAAGTTCATAACGGTTGAATCATACTTTTTAACCAGACGCTCGTTCAATATGGTATAAAGGGATGCCAGGAAGGATGAAATTACGCCAAGGATGATCCCGGTTCTGAATGAGGTATCAAAATGAAATATCAAACCGATACCGGCAAGTGTAAGCATACTTAGCAGCAGTTCAGTAATATTGAAAGGTTTTTTGTTGATAAGCGGAGACAGAAATGCAGTAAAAAAACTGGTGAGGCAATAGCAAACTACGCCTACCGAAACGTTGGAATATTTGATGCTGGCATAAAAAAACCCAGTGAAAGGCAATTAGTAATCCAGCCTTACCCATTTCCGTTATGTTGCTCCATGAGTATTTAAATTGTGGCTTTTTGAGCCATACAATAATCACCAGGAATAAAAAAGAGAACAGCGTACGGTAACAGGTAAGCAGGTATTCATTTAACGAGATAAGCTTTCCGAATACCCCGGTAAAGCCCGCCAGTATTACGGCTATATGCAACAGAACAAATGTTTTTTTCATTTTTTGCTAAATTAAGAATCGGTTGGGCAAAGCATAACAATACCAGCAATTGCCCGCATTGAATAAATTGTTTTGAAAATAATGTTGAAAAAATTCAGATCCGATAGAGATTATCGATATCCGTTAGCAAAAAAGAGCTGGTGGTGAATCATTGAAAAATGGCTCCGACGCAAGGATATTGCGAATAAGGGATTTCGAAGCCCCTGCGGTTCCATTTTTAATGTTTACTGTTGTCATTTGTTGATGAGTCAAAAATAAGGAAAAGTTTTGTTTTAACTAAAGATTTGTGATTGTCTTGTCACTTTGGCTATTACCATAAAATTGAAGGCCGTTTTGGTTCACAGAGATAACTTCTACCGCAGGTAGCTTAAGCAGAGATCGGTGCGTCCCACAAGCCGAACGGCCGGGACACACACATACCCTGTGTGTACGAGCCGGGACACTTATATAATAAATGTTTACAGGCGAGCTGCTTATTATTTAGATGGATATAATTACATATCATTTCTTTTTAAATTTATCGGTGATACAACAAAACAATGCCATACACCGTATCATTGCATATTGATAAAAGCAGCAATGTTAAATTGATACAAATCATAGAATGCCGCTAAAACGCCTTTTTTTAAACTTTTAATATTAACGCTGTTTCTATTCCCGGGCCGGGTATGTGCCGACATTCCATATCAGTTAGTTTACCTGAAAAATTATAGCGCGCCTGATGGCCTGCCCAGTTCAAGGGTTAACTATTTAATGCAGGACAGCAGGGGTTTTATCTGGCTGGCCACCGATAAAGGCGTGAGCAGGTTTGACGGCCAGCACTTTAAAAACTTCACATCGGCCGATGGGCTGGAAAACAATGAGTGTTTCAGGATTGCCGAGGATAATTATCACCGGATTTTTTTACTGTAATAACTACAGGGTCTGTTATTATGAAAACGGGCTTATACATAAGCTTAACTCATCTCAAAAAGTAATCGTTTCACCCTTCGCCAATTTCTTTTTTAACCGTTATAATGAGCTCTGTGTAAATTACAGGCTTAGTACCAAAGTTTATCATTTTGAAGAGTTAAAATCGGAAAGACATGCCATAAGGCATTTGAACGGGTACATTTATGGTTCTGACGGAGAAGAGATCATCCTGTCTGAAAACGACCTTGACATCCTCGAAGAAGAGCTTAAGGCCGGCCAGTTAAGTTTTCAAACTGCCAATACCAATATCAAACCTTACCGGTTGGCTTTACATCAAAATTATTTACTATTGATAACTAAAGACTGGGTACATGTTTATCGGTATCAAAAAAGCGGGATCGTCCCGCTCAGTAAAATCTTTTTACCGGCAACGTAACTTCAGTGTATCTTACCGGCAAAAACACGTTTGCCGTTACAACGGTAAAACAGGGCACCTACATTATTAACTATGTTACCGGCGAACGGAAAAATTACCTTAATAATAACATCACTACCGCTACGGTTATTGACCGGGAAAATAATTTATGGTTTGGCAGCTATGACAAAGGCTTTTTTCTATGTACCAATCCCGAAATAAAAATCATTAACAAAGAAAGCGGGCTGGCCAATGAAGATGTTTTAAAACTGGCCATTGCAGGAGGTTACCTGTTTACCGGGCATGTTTTAAGCACACTGAGTTATATGAAACTTGGCGCAAATCAAACGCCGTCGATAGGCACTATAACTATGAATCAAAACCGGTCTGACTTTAACCGGATAACCAATCTGCTTACAATCTCGGGCAACACTCTCGTCATAGGTACCGATAATGGTATATTCAGATTAGATATTTCCAATAAGAACCCGTTGTCATGGCATTCTGTAAAAATTTTTTATGGTCCGATAAAAGGAATTGCTGCACGATCCGACACAGTGTATTTCCTTACACAAAATGCAGTTGGCGTTTTGACAGATAAGTTTAAACATCAATTGGGGTACAATTTTAAGCCCATACGTATGACATCTGTAACATGGTATAAGAGTAAGACGCTCGTAGGCTCACTTTACGGGTTATACCAGTTTGTACCTTTCGGGAGCGCCGGCAAGTTTTCCTCTATTCGAATATTGGCCGATAAAGGAATAAATGTTGTTAAGAGCCTGGCATCAAATAATGATGTATGCGCCATAGGTACCGAAGCTCAGGGGATGTTTTTGCTGGCCGGCGAAAAAATTGTTCAGTTTAGATCTCCTGCTATTTTTTCAGGCGATATCCGTAAACTGGTATGGACAGATGACAATACTTTATGGGTCTGTACCGCAAACGGTGTAAGCATTATCAGCTTCCATAATCATTATCAAAATTACCGCATAAGTTTGCTCAATACCAGTAACGGGCTCCCCTCTGATAACGTTGCCGATGTAGTGCAGAACGGGCATGATTATTACATAGCCACCGATCAGGGCATAGCCGTCACTCAAAATTTAGGGAATACGAGCCTGCCTAAACCTGTGTTGATTAACGACGGGATACCCGGAACTCAAAGCAGCTTTACTTACGGCAGGCCTGTTATATTTAACTGCGTTGCCCTATCCTACAAAAGCATGGGTAAAATACAATACCGCTTCAGGCTTAAGGGGGTTGATAAAAATTGGAGCGTCGCGCCTTCCGGCGAAAAACGGTTCGACCTGCTGCCCCCGGAAACTATGAGTTAGAAGCCGTGGCTGCCGACCGTTTTAACCAGTTAAGCCAGCCGCTCATTTTTAAATTTGACGTTATGCCTTTATGGTATCAACAGTTATGGCTGCAGGTGGTGGCTGTATTAAGTGCCATAATCATCGCTTTCCTGCTGGTACGGAAATATTATCAGTCCATCATCGGCTTACAAAAAAAGGACTATGAAAATGCACTTGCCCTGCAGCGCGAACGACAGCGGATCAGCAGCGAGGTGCATGATGATTTAGGGGCAAGCATCTCCGGCATTAAGCTCAGGACCGAATTGCTCAGCCGCAAAACGGCCGATCAGCCCGCTTTTAAGGAGATAGACGCTATTCATGAAGCCATCACCGATATATCTACCCAGGTAAGGTTAATTATCTGGAGCCTTGATGCCGAAAACGACGAAGTAAGCAACCTGGCCGGCTTTATTCATAAACAAGCCATTAAAATATTTGAATACAGCAATATTGACCTTCATGTAAATACCTCCATTAGCGAAACCCCGGTTACCATCAGCGGCGAAAAAAGGCGCCAGGTATACCTCCTTGTTAAGGAAGTATTAAACAATGTTGTCAAACATTCGGAGGCACAAAACGCGTTTCTGGAAATCAACCTTTACAAAAACCGGCTGCAGATCAGCATCCGTGATGACGGGCGCGGATTTGACCCTGATGTGCGCAAACACGAAACCATGGGCATCCGGAATATTTACGCCCGGGCAAAAAGATTGAACGCCGAACTCAAAATTGATACCGCCCACGGTAAAGGCACATCCATCAGTCTTAAACTAAACCTTTAGCGTATACCCCATAATAGGTATTAAGAAACCCGGGATAATTTAGGAATTAGCATTTTATATTTACTGCAAAGCACGCTCCAGATAATTTTGTTAAAGGATAATTTACACTACCCGCGCGGGCTGGAACAGAAGAAACTAAAAGGCCTCGTTAAAATAACTCCCCTGTTAGTGATCTTTAAAGCCTAACCTTATCATTACCATAATTCGTTGCCGCCCGGCTTCGCGGCACTTGTTATTCACCTTCGCACAATTATAATCACCAGCCTAAAAGATCAATCCCGCTTTAACAGTAAAGGGGCAAACAACCAATTGGTCATTTGCCCCTTTACTTTGTTCAAACCTATCCTGCGCAACCGGAACGACCGCCGGCAGCCTGTGCCTTAAAGGCAAATTCTTAGTTCAGATATTTGGTGATATCCTCAGATAGCGGGGTAGTTTGCGATCTGAAACGGTGGATCAGTTTACCGTTTTCGTCTATGAGGAATTTTTCGAAATTCCATTTGATGTCACCGGTAAAATCAGGGTTTGGAGCGGTTGTTAAGTATTGAAACAACGGATCGATATCCAAACCTAAAACGCTTACTTTACCGCTCATCGGGAATTTTACGTTAAAGTTTTCTTTGCAAAAGGTCTTAATGTCCTGATTAGTGCCCGGCTCCTGGCCGCCAAAGTTATTGGCCGGGAAACCTACTACTACCAGTTTGCCTTTGTATTGTTCAGATAGTTTTTCCAGGTCGGCGTATTGTTTGGTGAAGCCGCATTTTGAAGCCGTATTTACGATCAATACTTTTTTGCCTTTGTATTTAGCCAGGCTAAAATCTTTGCCATCAATGGTTTTCAGTTTAAAATCATATACTGAAGATGGTGCGGTGGCAAATAATAAGGCGATGATGAGTGCCAGTGTTTTCATGGTTTTTACAATTGATTTTTATAATCCACTATAAAAGTAAGGCTAAAAATTTCTTTTAGCTAAGTACTCATCTTCTTTTTGTGTCATTTTTTGTTTTGTAACAACACTTTTATCCGTGTAACCCAACAGGTGCAGGGCGCCGTGAATGATAACACGGTGCAGCTCATTGGTTTCGCCGGTTTTAAATTTGGCGCCATTTTCACGGATGCGGTCTATCGAAATAAAGATATCGCCAACAATATCCCCCTCTACTTCCGAATTATCAAAAGTTACAATGTCGGTAAAAGTATCATGATCAAGATATTGCTGGTTTATTTGCAGCAGGTATGCGTCTGAGCAAAAAATGTAGTTAAGCTCTTTCAGTTTAAAGCCCTCGGCAATTACCGTTTCCTTTATCCATTGTCTTAATTGCGCTTTTTGTTTCGGCTTAAAGGTTGTGTCTTCTTCAAAAAAATTAATCGTGGGCATCAGATCTTAAAGTGAAGTTCAATTTCATTACCCGAGGCATTAAAAATACATTGGTCGGCAAGGTGTTTAATGATAAACACACCGCGGCCGGTGAGGTTCTCGAGATTTTCGGGAGCTGTAGGATCGGCAAGGTTATTATAGTCAAAGCCCGGGCCTTCATCTGTAACAGTCCAGATGATACGCTTCGGTTCCACTTCGGCATTAACAATCACTTTTTTTGTTTCATCCTGTTTGTTACCATGCATAATGGCATTAATAACCGCTTCATTAAGGCAGGTCATCATATTGGCGAAGGTATCCTCCTCAACATGATATTTATCAGCAATTTCTTCTATCAGCTGCTCAAGCAACGTTATGCTCTCCGGTTTTGACGGCAGCTGCAACGTATATAGCTCGCTGGTTTGAACATTTGCCTCTTCCATATTATTTGGCATTAAGTTGATCAAAGTAAGATTTTATTTTTTGTTTATAATACAAATTAAGTGCCGGAGATACCGTTCTGATCTGCTCCGTCTGCTTTGCTTTTTGTTGCTGGTACCCCTGCAGTGCCTTTATGTATCCCGGTGGCAAATCCTTACCTGCATTGCTCTCTCTTTGCTGATCCTGATCTCGTTGCTGCTCGGCCTTTTCGGCCTCTAATAACCGGGTTTGAATTTGCTGCTGCCTTTTTAGCGCGTCATCTGTAATCTTCCTGTTTACGAGATCACGTTCGGTTTGTTCCATTTCTTTCGAAATTTTATCCAAATTGCCCAATCCGCCTGTCCCGTCTTTATTTTCGTCCCTGTCAATTTGTTGCAAAGCCTGCCGTATCATCTGCTGCTGACGTGCCATTTTAGCAAACTGCTCGCTCATATTACCACTATTGCCCTGCTGGCCTTTACCCTGGTTGCCTTGTTGCTGCATCTGCTCGCGGGCCTTTTGCATATTTTGATTAAGCTGTTGCTGCATTTTTGCCAATTGCGATATGGATTGCTGCTTTCCCTTGCCTCCTTTGCCGCCCTTATTCATCATTTTTTGCATTTGCTCAAGCGCTTCGCTCAGCATCAAGGCAAGGTTGTTCATGGATGTCATAGCGTATTGCTGGTTGCGGTTTGCCTCAAGCGTACGCCTGTCGCCCAGAAACTCAAGAGCCTGGTCAATATGCTCGTTGATACTGGTAATCTCCTTATTAACTGTCGACTGGATCTGCGGCACCCTCCTGCTGATGGCATACAAGCTGTCTTCGGCCGTTTTCAAGTTGTCTTTTATATCCTTTTGATTTTGCGATAGCGTAACATATGACGGATCTGTAGGATTGGTGTTTTTAAGCGTTTGCATCAGCTTTTCCTGATTAAACGAACTGTTAACCAGGCTTTTTAACAATTCCCTCAACTGCTGGGCATCAACAGCATTCTCTTTTGATTCGCCTTCGTCGCTATCTTTTTGCATTTTTGCAGCAAGCTCCTTCATTTGCTTTGCTGCCTGCTGCTGCGATTTTGAGGCTTTTGAATTATCCTTTTTTTGCAGATCGCCGGCACTTTGATCCATCTGCTGCTCAATATCTTTGGTTTCCTTTTCAGGATTTTGATAGTCTGATTTACGTTCGGACTGCTCATTGACCTTCTGCAACTCATCGAAGCCTTTCTTCACATCCTGAAAATCCCGCTTCAGCTTATCCTGTTGCTGCTGAAGGTTCTTCTGGTCGGCACCGGGCTGTTTGGTTTGATCAGATAGTTTTTGCTGCTCATCGGCCAGCTTATTCAGCTGATCGAGGTTTTGATTGAGCTTTTGCTCAAACTCCAGCTTTTTGTAAAGTTCCAGCACCCGGTCGAGCTCCTTTTTTAACGATTTATTATCCATCTGCATTTTGGATAATTCATCGCGGGTAGCATCTTTTTGTTGCTCGTTTAACAGTTGTTGCAGGTTTTGAAGCAGCTCTTTTGTTTTTTGATCAAGTACATTGTTAAACAAATCTTCAATCTGCTTTTGCTTAGCCATGATCTCTTCGGTTTGCTGCTGGTTTTCCTGGCGATTGTATAAATTCTTTTTGTTATCGGCCTGGATATCTTTTACCAAATCTTCCAGGTCTTTACGCTTTTGCATCAGGTCTTCTATCTGCTTTTTCTCATCAAACGAGAGTGTATTTTTGTTCAGCAGGTTTTGATTAAGCTTTTGCGCGTCGCGTTCAACCTGTCCCGCCAGCTTTATAGCCGAAGCCATTTTTTCTTTTATAGCTTTTGAGCCCGCATTTAACTGTTGGTTAATCTCCTTGTTGTCAGGCACATTTAGTGTATGTTTTGCTGTACGCGCTGTTTTGTGGCCGGTCACTTCGTCGTTATCGGCAACCTCAAAAAAGTAGCTTACATGGTCGCCGGGATTAATGCCCATTTCCTTTAAGTTCCAATAATAAAAGAAATCGGCTTGTGTTTGGGCCAGGTCTGCATTAACCTTTTTGGTAAATTCCCTTTCTTTGCTGTTGCCTGTAGCCGCGATGGTATAATGAAACGTTAGCGATGAAAAACCATGATCATCCTGGATCTTGCCATTAAAATAAAACGCTTTCATGCTTACCGAATCTGGCTTTTCATCAACAAAGATGGATGGCGCTTCGTCAGTAACAACGTTGATGCGATATGTAGCCGAATCACTCTGATTTACCTGTGCATTAACCGGTAAAAGTTTGTAAACCGACGTTTTCAATATCCGCTCACGGTGTTCAAACAGGTCTGGCCCATTTTGTACCGTAACGTGGCTTTGCCCATTTATGTCAAACATCAATGTACTGGCATACTGGGTATGCAATTGCCAGTTCACAGTTGTACCGGCAGGAATAGTCAAATCGCCGGCATTTAGCAGCCTTTCATTTTTTTATGGAGGTAGGCCGGATAATTTAGGTCAACGTCAAAGTGTAACAGTGCAGGCTTTTGATTTACCTTGATTTCGTAAACAGCCGAACTAAAGCCATTGCCAGAAAACTTAAAGCGGGTATTTTGCTGCAGGTTGCTGAACTGGTAATGAAAACGGCTGATGTTATCTTTATCCAATTTAAACGTATTCTCCCCTGTTTCAACATAAACATCTGCGGGCAGCTTATCGCCTTCCAGTTTAAGGTCGAGCTTTAAATCACTCCCCTGCACAACTGAGAGTGTTTTGTTCAATACAATAAACCTGAACGGAGCAGCAGGAACAAAATATTCGTTATGCCTGATCAGTCTTTTAGTACTTTCGGTTAATACAGAAGGCGCCGCCAATGCAATGATGATAATTACCCCCAGCGGACCAAGCGCCCATTTTAAATATTTGGTGTTTTCTTTAAGGTTGATAGCAGATGGAAAGCTTACCGGTTTAAGCGCCTCTATCTTTTGGTCGATACTGGCCTCGATGAGTGCACGGTGACTTTCATCTTCGGCAGCAAGCTTTTTTAGCTGCAGGGTATTGAGCAGCTTATCATGAACATCGTTAAAATGCCTGCCAATAATTTCGGCAGCTTCATCATGCGTTAAAGTTTTGCCCAGCTTAAGCCAGGCCAGCAATGATGGTAAAACCAGCCAGCAAACAAGCACTGTATTAAACAGGATAAAAAAGTAAAAAAGAATGGTACGCAGCAGGATACTGAAATTGCCGAAATATTCGCTTAGGGTAATTACTACATAAGCTGAGAAAAGACCGGCACCTAAAAATATTAATCCACGCAAAAAATTATTGAAATAATACTTCCGGGTGAAAGTATTGATTTTGCCAAGCAAAAGTTCATAATTTTCTGTCGAGGCCATACTACATGTGGAAAACGTTAAATAAACACGCCTTATTAAACGCAAAAGCCATGTATTATATATAACACGTGTTGGTTTAAGTTAAAAATTAAAGCAATAATAATAAAATGTTAATTGTTTATGACAATTAAAATTGATTCCCGCTCTTTATTGGGAAATACATGGTTTAAAACAATGATAATGGGCAAAATTGGGAAAATCTTATTCCTGCTCCTCAACTGTTTCTTCCTCAGGCTCCGGGGATTCCAGCTTATGCAGCCAAATACCGGCTATTCCCGTAATTGAATATGGAAATATAATTACTGCTATAGAAGATACAGCCGAAACCTTTTTTCAAAAAGTAATTCAAAAAACGGGAGCATAGTAATTATCAATATAGCTATGGTTAAAACCTGTTTTACATAAAACGGCTCTCTCTTTTTTGATAAAGAGTATACTGCCCCCCAAAATACAAAGGCGAAAGGAATAGTAAGCAGCAGAACCATATCTGCAAAAATGATGTAGTCTTTTTGGATCTCTGCAATAAGGCTTATTTCAGGATTTTCGATAATAAACCATGACAGCACAAGGTGGAGCAATGGCGCAATGATTACCATCAGCAACCAAACTTTTAAACTGTATATAAATGACCTGTTCATAATTTATTAAGCGCGCTAACAAGATACATAGCAGTCAATAAAATAACAAGGCTACCCGGGTTCGTAAACGGTATCCGATTATTATTTAACACCGCAATTATAATCGTGATAACCCGGAAAATGCTTTTTTACATACAGCCGTTGCGCTTCCATACTTGCAGATTTGAAAACAACACTGATTTAAAGGCCACGCCATTTAATTTAAAAGGTTTACATTAAAATATAGAACTGTTTTTTTATCCAAAAATTATATCTGCAACAGCAGAAAACCCTCTCCTAAAATAGCGGAACAAAAATTTCGACTTTCGGGGAACAAACGTAGGATTTGGGCCACAAATAACAAGTACGATTATTTATTTTAAATTTCTACATTAAATTAACCCCGGGTTAATTGCCGCAATATAAATTACCATAAAAAAGGGTGTTTTCACGGATTGTTAAGCGTATAGTTAATTATTACCTTGCATCAATTTAGCCACAGCCCTATCATGACCATTCCGATCCAACTCAATAAATCCATATTGGACTACTTTAGTGTAGGTGGCGTTTGGCAAAATATTTTATTTTATGCCACTATACTTTGCCTTTTATATATTAACATTTTGTTAACCCGTCGAAAGAAAAGTTATAAGCTGCAGCCAGTTGGGGACTTACCTGACGAAAAAGACGAGTCTGCGCTGACGACGGCAGATAGCACCGGGCTCAAAACAAACGCCGCTTTAAATAATGAAACAGCTACACTAAGAAACGAGCTTTTGGCTTTGGGCGAAAAATTGGAGCTTTCGTACATGAAATCGGAAAGACTTAATGGCCAGTTATCGGAAATATTGGATAGTGTTGAATTAACAATGGCCTACGATCATACCCTTTGGGATTGGTCGCTGGATTTCAGCAGCAAAGAGATTACGCTTTCCGAATATGGCTTAAAGCTCTTCGGCTTTCCGGAAAATACAAAGCCCGTTTTAAATGAGGCTATCCATATTGTTGATCCCCGGTACCAGACGGCACTTATGGATGCTGTTGAAAAATCATTTAAAACCGGTGCCGACTTCTCAATCACCTGCCTCGTTCATCCATTAAATGGTAGCCAGTCAAAAGAAATAAAGGCAGCGGGCAGGGTGTATTATAACGAGCACGAAACACCCCTAAAACTATCCGGGAAATTTTCAATTACCCATACCGAGCCACTGATGAAGAGGTGATTGTGCTTTACAGATTCCGTTTCCGGGCGGATCTGCAAGTGTTCAATTTTTAAAAGTGTGAACGCCCGCCTTCTTTCCATAAAAAAACATTGCTGGTTGTCAGACACTTGCGTTTTCGCTAAAATGCTTTAAAAGCCGACCTGAACAAACAAGCGCTGATAATCAACAAGTTACAAATTTTCATTTCCAAACATTGAACACCCGGTTTTCAAAAATTGAACACTGACAAGATCCTGTCAGTTTATTGGGAGGGATTAGCCCGTTAAGTAACCGGCTTAATCAGCCTGGCACTTACACTTCAATCCGTTTAAAGCGCTAAGTCTTTTGAATGTTGTTCAGCGCCTTATTAATTCTTTTAACCGCTGTAGTTATAATTTGCAGCTTCATGTCATTATCACTAAAACATCATTATTTATTTCTGCGTTTTTTATCCGGCGTTGGTGTTACATTTTCAAAATCTACACTGGCCTCTCTTTTTCGCGGAGTTAACAATCTTGTTTTGTGCACAATGTACTCATTGTCCTTCCCTATCTCTATTATATAGAATACATAAAGCGTTTGAGCAGTGAGATCTGTTGTTTTTTTCGCAAAATCGATCAGCGTGGGAAGACTGACCATCTTGATCTTTGATAGTGAAGCATTACTAACACTCTGGCCAGAATCCTTTAAATTATATACAAAAGTTGGTTCGCTATTGTATTTGAGACATGGGCATTTTACGGTAAAGTATTTGTACTGTGATTCTATCCCAACATCCCACATCCTATCTTTCGGCATTGTATTAGCAGTATCCAGCAAATAATAAACCGTGTCGATATTGTTGGCTACCTTTTGAGCCGAAGCGCTATAAATGTTAAGCCAAAGTATTACGATCAAAAAGTATTTCATAAACTAATTAGTTGCAATTTCCGGGTAATTTATCATTTGAGTTCAAAGAACTGTTATAAAAATTATTTAACTGCGCATCTGTTAGCGAGTATTTTGTTTTAATAGCATTATACGCCTGTTGTAAAGTAGCTGTTTCCGTCGCTGTTGCTGATGGATCGGAAGTATTTAATCCATATAACATTGCGCTGGCATATTCTGCGTCCGTATGGGCTGATTTATCCCATGTTTTCAAGGCGCCGACCGCTTGGTCAAAATAATTGGTCAGCATGACCAGATGGTTGCTGTAATTGGCAGGCAAACCATCCAGCGTACACCATTGATCTATAGATAAAAGCCAGTTGTTGTTTGTGAAATCGGTATATCCCTGGGACGCATTATCTTGGGCAGTCGATAGTCCGTAGTTGATATAAGCATGCATAGTTTCATGTATAATTGTTGCAGCAATCAATAACCTCGAACTATTTTGAAGCATCTTTGTATTTAATGTGATGGTCGCGCTTTGACCGATACCGGAAGACTGAGGCTGGGTTTGCCCAAGTTTATAGGTTAACTCAGTGCTATTGGGCTTAGAAACGGCCCAATCAAGGTTAGCGTTTTGCCAAACCAGATCAGGTCTTTGCGATGTTATAAATGGAGACACCAGATTGGTATATACGCCGATACTTGCCAGTTGATCAATAATCAATTTAGTAGCACATGGGAAATACTTCGCAAGGCTGTCAGTTCTCACTGTAAAAAGCACCGGTGGCGGTGGTACTACACATGGCGAAGCCGGTGGATCCGGGGGATATGTTGGCGGGGGAAAGTTCCATCGCCATCGCCAGGAGGCTGCTGTACATTTTTATCAAGGATTAAACGATCACCTGTCGATTGCACTTGTAATTTGGTAGCATTCGTTCCTGGGCAAGGCTGGCTTGGTGGATTGCTGCCACCAGCGCTACCACTTCCTGTGGAACCTGATGGTGCCCCCCATCCCCGCCACCATCTACCCAATCACAAGTCGCTCCTAAATATTTAACGTCTACAACCTCTCCGTTTACCTCCGATATCTGATACCAATCAGTACAATCCTGTTGTAATTTATTAGTTTGTAAGCTTTGAACAGCCTGGCTACCCTTTTGAGATAATGGACCAGAAGTGGTTGACATCGCTTTGAGGATTCGGCCATTCTTATAAAACCAACCGCTTATAAATTTACCTTTTGGGGTACTGTATAAAACTGTTCCGGAAAAATCACTGTCGCGCTTGTTATATCTGTTCCTGTCAAGTTTGCTCAGGTCATTCTTTAAATAAGCTGGGTCTGCGATCACAGTCATCACATAAGCATCGTAGCTTTCTCCGTTTTTTAATAATAAGAAGGAGCTGTGGCTTTGGAACTGCTCGGTGGCCTTTCCGGAATTCATGTTTTTTAGTTCAGCATGGTACTGTACACTCGGATCAATCGGGATTTCGAGGACTTGCTGCCCTGTACGCAGGTACGTACTCCCATTCTGCCATACTGGTCTTATTAGCTGACTAATGTCCGCACTATCTTGTATTGACTGAACTCCCATTTTGCTATTCGCCGGGAATGCATTTTCATACCAGGCCTTAGCCCGAACAATCGCCGGGTCGCTTATTTGAACGGTGGAATCTTCATGGCGGTCTTTTTTACAACTATTTACGGATAGAATAATCGCAGAAACAATAGCGATTGGGTACAAGACTTTAGGAAAAGATTTAAGTTTAAGGTATTTCATATTACGCGGTTCAGGCTTTGAACAAATATTGAAATTATATTTAAAGTTTATAGTACGTAAAGAAAATATTACCTATTACTATAAAATATTTCATTTATAAGCCTAAGGGAAAATAACTGAACCCGAGATATTAGAAAGTCAATTATCGTGGAGTCCGTGAATGTAACAGCGAATCAGATAGCGCTTATTAAGTAATAGCGGGACTACTTAAAATGAAATGATCTTATTGGACTTTTTTCTCCTGAAACCATAATCTTATTAAGACAGAAAACCTTTAAATCCGCAGTTGCCGCCAAGATAGCTTTAAAAGCCACATTTACATTTTGAAATATCCCGCCAACAATTATATTTGCAGCCCGGCCATACATTTATTTCGGGATGTAGCGTAGCCCGGTATCGCGCCAGCATGGGGTGCTGGAGGTCGTGGGTTCGAATCCCGCCATCCCGACTTGAACACAAGCTTTAAAGAGCATATTTGAGCAGTTTTTTACTGATTGAATATGCTCTTTTTTGATTGTTGACCTTCTTATAGACCTTGATATTAGTATTACTGCCATAACAGATTATGTTATGAAATAGGTTTGCCTGCCCGTTTACACAAAAATCCCGATGATCGTTTCTGTCCGGGATTGTAATGCTTCACAAGCATGATGCTTGCTTTATTTTAGGACGAAGTTATGCTTTCGCTAAACTTCGACCAGTAGGGGATGTAGTGAAGAAAACGACTGTTGCAAAAACTGGAGAGACGGGTAAAGGAAAGAAAGATGCGAAAGACAGCCAAAATTAACTTTCCTAACTATCTGATTTATGTCCTATAGTAAAACTTAGCGGCCCGTAAAGCCGCTTTTTATATTTCTAAAAAGATCGCGAGATGTCCATAATCCACTGGCAATGATCCGCCGCATAGTCAGGTTCGGATAAGTTTTGTCACGTGGCGCATCCAGCTGAAAAGCCGCTTTAAACCCTATCTTTTTTAGCTCGGGCAAGCCTTTACTATTCCAGTAACCGAAAGGAAAAGCGAAATAATCCACAACTTTTCCGGTTATGTCTTCCAAATTTTTTTCGAAGCTGCGATCTGCGGCTCAAATTCCACAGGCTTCAAATGCCTGAAGTCCGTATGGCTTTGGGTATGGCAGCCGATTACATGCCCTTCAGCTGAAAGCTGTTTAATCTGCGCGGCATTCATGAACCAGGGATGCGTGCCGATCTTCCCGGTAATGATAAAGAATACTCCCTTAAAGCCGTAAGATTCCAGCACCGGCAATCCGTTTTTGAACTGGTCGGCATTGGTATCATCAAAAGTCAGCATAATGGGTTTGGCAGGCAGCAGCTTACCAGATAATAGCCCATCCGGTAAAACCGTCTGATAACCACTGTCCGCCAGCATTTTCATTTGCGCTTTAAAAACGGCAGGCGGGATAATGTACTGCTTATCCGTCCGGCTGTCTTTAGCTTTAAAATCCCGGATCTGGTGATAACAAAGGATCGGGATTTGTCTTTGGGCAAATCCGCAAAGGCAGCATACTAATAGGGAAAGTAGGGCGCTTAATTTTTTCAAGAATGTAAAAATAAACTTCGTTTTGACGGATGCAAAAGTTAATTATGGTTAGAGCTTAAGTTAATTTTAAACAACAAAAAAGCTCTTATACCATTGATTGTAGGTGTCGTACTTAAAACAATAGTCGTTTCAATAAACTTCTACTTTGTTAACTTCAAAGGAAGAGTATTAATTGAAATACCGGTAGTCTACTGGCTATTCGTATCACCATTAATAATTTTCACCTATATATTCAATAATTCTTAAGAATTTTGGAAAGGTGTACTTATAAATTACGATATTCGAACTGGTGAATATTCTAACTTAATAAAAACTATGATTCGGGTAATCTCTATCCCAATTGCGTTGGATTTGGTGGTTACGATGCCGATTGTTATTTTAAGCAACCCGAACAATATCATCTTCTGTATCGTCTTTTACCTAACATCTCTATCTATTTTAATGAGCTTTTTCCTAATATGGTCAACACTTTTTCCAATTAAAGTTGGGTCATATTTCCAAATGAAAGGTAATACTTCATTTCTCGGCCACCTTGCCTCCACATTATTAGTCGTAATTACCTATAAAAAGGGCTTTTATCTGTTAGTTCCTTTATACATGATTATTACATATATCACCTTTAAAATAGGTAAAAATCTTTACCGTAATAACAGGAAAGAAATATTTCAAAAAATATTAATTAATTACAATGATTATGCAAACACTTATAGTAATATGCACACTTATTGGGGTCGTATTTTATATTAGAAAAGCTCGTAAGTCAGTTTGATAACTAGCATCAATAATTGTTGATACTTGCTATATCAATTCAAGCAAATTCAGACCAGTACGCACTGTAGATATTATTACTTGAGATCAAATTGCCTTTGCCATATACTTATTATTCACTTATCGATTAGCTTTAATTTACCGAAATCAGAAACGATTTTATATTAGATATACAACATTTTCTCCTGAATGTTCCTGCAACTAAGTTTAAACAAAACCTTTGGGTGTTATCTTCAGGACGGGTGCATTTTATAGATTAAGCCGCAGACCGGGGCGAAATTTCCTAAATGCAATTCTTTTATGAGCAATTCAATCAGGCATGTTTTATTTAAATAAAAATAAAAAAAGATCTTTTTTATAGCTTAGCGTTATATTTTTAAAAACACAACGATGGTCGAAAACAAACCGACATGTCAAAAAACGCGATCATTCTATGAAAAAAGCTTTCCTTACCTTTCTCCTTTTCTTAATGCTTACCCAGGCTTTTTCCCAATCAACCGGCAATATTAAAGGTAGCATCACCGACAATTCAAAAGCCCCGTTGGAGCTGGTGAATATTATTCTTTACAAAACAAATTTCAGCGCCACCACAAATAATAAAGGCCAATACAGCATCAATAATATTCCTGCCGGAAACTACCAGGTCATTATTTCGCACATCGGCTATAAATCTGTTAAACAGCATATACTCGTAAAAAACAATGACACTACTGAATTTTCCTATACGCTTCAGGCCGGCGTTATTAAGATATCTGCTGTTGAAGTACAAGGCGAAAGAGGCGTAGGAAGCATCAAAGCGTTACCCGAGATCGGCGGAACAAATATTTATTCGGGCAAAAAAAATGAAGTTGTTTTGGTTGACAGCGTCAATGCAGATATCGCACAAAATAAAGCCCGCGATGTGTTTGCAAAAGTACCGGGTATCACGTCGTGGGAGTTGGATGGTTCTGGCACTCAAACCAGTGTAGCGGCAAGAGGATTAAGTCCGCACAGATCATGGGAGTTCAATGTGAACCAGAATGGCTACAATGTTAATAACGATCTGTATGGTTATCCCGAGGCCATGTATAACCCGCCGTTGGAAGCCGTACAGCAAATTGAGCTCATCAGGGGATCAGCCGCTCTTCAATATGGCCCTCAGTTTGGAGGGATGCTCAATTATGTAATTAAACAACCCGATACCACGAAGTCATTAAGCATTGAAACCGAACAAACGTACGGCTCGTTCAATACCTCAAATTCCTTTGCTTCGGTAGGTGGAAAAAAAGGCAAGCTCACTTTTTATGCTTTCTTTAATTACCGTAGCAGCGATGGATGGCGCCTTAACTCCAACTATAATTTCCTGAATGCTTATGCAAGTTTGCACTATAAGCCAACAGCTAAAATTGATATTGGCCTTGAATACTCAAGAGAAAACTATATGCAGAAATTTGCTGGCGGGCTTACCGACGCGATGTTTGCTGCCGATCCGCGCCAATCAACCAGGAGCAGAAATTATTTTAACCCGATAATCAACCTCCCCGCTTTACTTTTTAATTACGCCATCAATAATAAAACACTATTGAATGTAAAAGCCTATACTTTTTTTGGGCAAAGAAACATGGTTATTGCCAGCCCGGGCTTAGCCACCAATGCAGATACCATCAGCAAAGCTACAGGCTCCTACGCGCCAAGAGAGATAAACAGGGACTTTTACAACAGCTATACTGTTGATGCACGAATGATAAAAAAATACGATCTGTTAGGCCATGAGAGTGCCCTATCGGGCGGCTTAAAATATTCCAACGCTGCTACAAACAGAAAACAAAACGGAGAGGGAAGTACAGGAACTAATTTTGACCTTACCCAAACCGGCAATTACGGTATTGCCCTGCTCTTTAAAACAATAAACTACGGCGCGTTTCTTGAAAACCTTTTCCGCATCACCGATAGGCTATCCGTTACCCCCGGCATCAGGTATGATAACCTCAAATCAACTTTAAACGGAACGGAATATAAAGTATACAAAAATTTCAACCCCGTATCGCTTTCAACCTCCAGGAACATCGTGCTGGGTGGAATCGGTGCGCAGTATAAGATCACTGAAAGCATTAATATTTATGGCAATTACTCGCAGGCATACAGGCCCATCCTTTATGCAAATCTTATCATCGGGTCGAGCACAGCGGTGATCGACCCGAATTTGAAAGACGCGAGCGGCCATAATGCAGATATTGGCGTTCGGGGAGGGGTTAAAAAGATATTGAACTTTGATCTAAGCGTATTTGAACTGAAGTATAACAACAGGATAGGAAATATAACGCTGACTGATGGCAACGGAAAACCCTACACCTACACCACCAATGCCGGCAATGCGCTCACCAAGGGAGTGGAAGCTTTTGTTGAGGTTCACCTGCTTAATTTCAATACCGAGGACACTAACAGTGATCTTTCCATATTTTCTTCTTACGCTTATAATCACGCCAGGTATTTGAATGGCAAAGCAGGCGTGGTTAATCTGACTGGAAAAACGTTGGAAGACGTTCCTCAATTTGTTAGCCGCTCGGGCATAAATGGCTCTGTACATAACCTCTCCGCTACCTTTTATTATTCATACGTTGGCGGATCATGGTCAGATGCGAATAATACAGCTGCTACCAAAACAAGTCCCAATATAGGCTATGTCCCACGATATCACGTGGCCGATTTTGCCCTGGGCTATAAGTTTTCCGACAAGTACAACATCAGGATCGGTATCAATAATCTGACAGATAATAAATACTTTACCCGCCGAACAGAAACGCTCGTTTACCTTGGCAATGGTATATTACCCGGCGACGGAAGATCATGTTATGTTACATTAGGTGCTAAATTCTGACAGCAGGATATCAATCCTGTTTTTGAACAATCGATGTCCAACCTATCTCCGCCGACCAATAGTTCGTATGCCTGCTTGCAAGATTGCTAAAATGCGAACCACATAGTTTAGACCGGCAGGGCGCCATTGTTCTTTTCCTATTCACCAATTTCGCGAGTTTAGCCCACCGCCGGGATAAAAAGTAAAGGCTATACAAGCGGGCGGATTTGTTCGTCTTTAGAGGAGCCATAACTACAAGATCTTTTATTTGTAACAGACATTCATTATGTTTTATAACAAGTTCATTGATTATCAACTATAGCATAAATAAGTATCAAAGGCCATCAAACCGAAGCGCAATATATGTGCCCTATACGGCGCCCGTCCTGAATATCATAGATATAAATGCCGGGGTAATCGTCTCCTCATCCCGACTTGAAAACAACAAAAAAGCATATCTGCACAGTAGTTTTACTGTTTGGATATGCTTTTTTTATTTAAACAAATGCTTATATGCCGTAATTGATAATTAGAAATTTACGGAATCATCTACTGGTTGTAATTTTAAACGTTTCCGGTCTTTCCAGCCTTTTATCCAATCTTTTGCTGGAATTTCAATGAAAAAATAACAGGCAATTGAAATACAAATAAGCGCAACCAAAAAGGTATAAAATTGTAGTTCGGGATTTACAACCCGTATTTTTTGAAGAAAAAGCTGAGGAAAGATTTCATTGGATGTTGAAGGATGTACGCTGGCAATGCTCTTGTAAACAGCATGGTATTGATTGTACTCATCAAAACTGTTATATTAGGATTAAACTATTAACATCTAACTAAATGCTCAATTCTTCAACTATCACTATTGAAACAGAAATAGGGGAACAAGAAATTTATATAAGTCCTTTTTTATTACAATCGGAAGAGCCGCCCAATCTTAAGTCTGGAACTATTGAGAAACTTTATTTTTATAAAGATTTAAATGACGATGCTTATAAAGCAACTTTGGCTCTTGAGCCGATGAGGCACCAGTTTAAAACAGATGATTATATACTTAATTTAGGTCAGAATTTTGAAAACTATTATTTGGGTAGCTTTCATATTGATTTTAAAAACCGGCGCTGCCGGCAATGGGAAGGCAAACCCAATATGCTTACAGAACAAGACGTAAAAAACCTGGGCGAAAACCTTTTTAATCCAAATGTTAAATCACGGCAATTTACTTTATTTACACCTACCCGCCCTTCTGATTTTAACACCGGAAGATTAAAATATAAGATATAGATAAGGCCAATCATTAGATCCCGCCGGCATCCATTATGGCTAATGCGCTCAAACCCTCAAAGCACCCTACTGGTCGAAGTTTAGCGCCAGCGTAACTTCGTCCCCCAATAAAGTAAGCATCCTGCTTGAAATCTGAAGCATTACCCGGAGATTCCGCCAGATAAAAATAAAGCCTTACTATACCATAAATTCAACCAGTGAACTTAAACCATATAATGCGTCGGGAACTCAATACCACTTGTTTTAGCCACATTGAATATCTATTTTAGCATCGCATAATACTAACCTTATCCATGCTACGTTACTTTCGCCTTATCATAGTTATTTTACTACAATTACTAATATTGGGTTGTAAGGCCCAGAACAAGCATACCATTTTTCCTCCCGAAAGTTTTTCAGTTATTGAAGCAAAATTACCAGACGGGAGGCCTGTTGTTGGATCTGTTAACACCGCCTATAAAAATTACGGCGAAAAGAAAAGCTATCCGTGGTGCCTGCAAATTCACGTTGCGCTTAAGCATGATAGTGTTATGAAAAATGGGCTACCGCTTGAGTCAGAAATAGACGTTGCTAATACGCTTGAGGACGAATTAATCAATGAAACGGGTAAAGTAGTAACCCTGCATTACATTGGCCATGTCTATAACGATTCCTTCTTAGATGTTTATGCTTATATTGATCATCCCGAGAAAGCAAACGAATATCTTCAGAAAAAAACAAAAGCGCCCGATGTAAAGCGAGAGTTTTCATTTGAAATAAAACAGGATAAAGAATGGGTAGAGGTTAAACCGTTTTTAGAGTAAGTACATGACCTCTTATATTTGAGTTCCCAACTCAAGCGACAGTGCAAAAGAAAAACTCAAACCCTCAACGCCCCTCTAAACCCCCGGGCAGCATAATATGACTCCGCCCCATTATGGTAAATAAATATGGTGCCATAACGAAAATCGGCAAAAATGGCTCCGCCGAGCTCCCTAATATCGGCCGGTGTTTTGATCCAGCTTGAGGTTTTGGTATCAAACGTTCCAAGCTTTTGCAATTCGCGGTATTGTTCTTCATTTAAAAGTTCAATGCCCATATCCTTCGCCATTTCAACAGCGCTGTTTCCGGGCTTGTGTTCTTTTCTGGCTTCCAGCGCTTCATGATCGTAGCAAACACTTCTGCGGCCTTTGGGGCTTTCTGCAGCACAGTCGAAAAAAATATATTCGTCCGTATTTTTATCGTAAGCAACAACATCGGGTTCTCCGCCGGTTATTTCCATTTCATTAAGTGGCAATAGTTTTTCGGTATCGGCTTCCAGCTTTGCCTGTACCCCGGCCCATTCTATGCCGGTGTGGCGATTCATGTTTTTCTCAAAACGGGTTTTTAGTATGCCGATAAGTTCTTTCTGTTGTTCTGGTGATAGCTTCATATTTATTGCAGGTTATGGTTTATTGGTTTTTAGGTAATTTTTCAATTCCCCTCTTGAGAGGGGGCGCGTAGGACAGCGCGGTGGCAGGGGTGTGTATGCGATTGCCTTTTCAAAGCAGCAACACACCCCTACACCCCTCTCGAGAGGGGAATCGCACAGGCCTCCGCTTTTTATTCTTAAAAACGGGCTGTATTACAAATCATTCAATCCTTTACCGTTAAGGATTTGCGGCATCCATTTTTCAACTCTTGCCTCGCGGGTTGAGGCTTGTTTGGGTTGGGAAAAATGAAGCAGATACGCTTTTTGCCGTCCGGGTGTTAATGCTTCAAATGCGATTTTAAGGGCGGGTATGGTATTTAATTTTTGTTGAAACTCCTGAGCGACCGCAAAATCTTTCGTCTGCTTTAAATTTACTTTTAGTCCTGCCTTTTCCACCTCAATGGCTTCATAAATATACGCTTTCAGGATACTCCTTTGCCCGGCTATTTCACCGGCATTGGTAAACCTGATTTGCCGCGCAGCTTGTACGTTTTCGGTTTGCTGAATAAGGATGTTATGGGTATCACTTAATAAAGCTCCCTTGAAAAATAAAAGCGCGCAATATTCTTTAAATACATGGATCAAAACGATGTTGCTTTCCCGAAAGGTATAACAGGGACAGCCCCATTTTAATTCTTCGGTCAATCCGCAATCAAGAACAATCGATCTTAATTGCTCTACTTCTTCCTGCCACTTCCCGGCTTTATTAAAATAAAAATCAACTTTGGGGTTCATATCGTTCATTTATTGGTTTCCCGAAATTACTTTTCTTTCGGCAGGTCTGAAATACCATGATATTACAGTAAGTACCAGTAATAGCAGCGCGGGAAATATCTCAGCTATAGCATTCCCCGCTGCGATATGCGAAAAAATCGCGCCCGACATAGCAAAGAAAAAACCCGCGTACGCCCATTCCTTTACCACCGGAAATTTAGGAATCAATACTGCTATAACACCCAAAACTTTCCAGGTGCCCAATATAGTTAAAACATAACCCGGATAGCCTAAATGCGTCAAACTGTCGGCCCCTCCTGCCCCGGCCTTCGCTTTTAATAACTGTACCATTCCTGTTGATATCATCCCTAAAGCAAGCCAGATGGTAGCTATCCAATAGATAATTTTATTCCGTTTCATGATATGTGTTATTTCAATTTGTTTACTACTTCCTGCAGGCGGTTATGGGCCATATTTATACCATAGGCAAAAGGCAGCTTAAGCATTTGGTCCCTCAGTTCGGGCGTTCGGTAAACCACATGCATATTGAGCTTGCTGGTATCGTCAGTTAGTTTTTCAAACTCCAGGAACTCGAGTTGTACATCAAAAGGCGCGTTATCCATTTCAAACGTACGGGTGATCTTTTGCCGGGGATAAACTCATGAATTGTTCCGTTGGCTTTGAACACTACATTCCCATGCGGATCTTTTGTTTCAAATTGCCAGCTGCCGTGCTTTTTATTTTCAAGCTTCAGCACTTTTGTTCCCATCCATTGCTCAACAATTTCGGGCTCCATGTAGGCTTTAAAAAGCAGTTCCACCGGTAAGTCAAACACTCTTGTAATGGTTAAATCCTGTTTGCCGTTTTCAGCGTCTATTTTTGTTTTTTGTTCCATGTTATTTGCCTTTATAATTTTTCATAATAGTTTCTAATTTGTTGAACCTGTCTTCCCACATTGCGCGGAACGGTTCGATGAAGTCGGCCACATCTTTCATTTTTTCTGCATTGATATGATAGTAAATCTCCCTGCCGTTTTGCTCCTGTTTAAGCAGCTCGCACTCGGTAAGTATTTGCAGGTGTTTGGAAACGGTGGGCCGGGCGGTGTCAAAGTTTGACGCAATTACACCAGCAGTCATCGCTTGTGTGGCAACTAGTAAAAGGATGGCCCTTCGGGTTGGGTCGGCTATGGCTTGAAATACATCTCGTCTTAAATTCATCATGTAGCTATTTGACTACAAATATAAATGTAGCCATTTAACTACGCAAGTTTTTGTTTTATTTTTTTACTTGAACCTTTATCTGATGGCCCTGAGTATCAAGCCTGAATATCTGTCAAAAACACATTAATTTATTTTCTGAACGTAATAAAACGAGCCGATTGCTTATTTTGTAATACATTCTTAACACGCCTTCGCTTAAAAAAGTGTAATTTTATACCTTCTTAGCAAGGTTATACTACTGGTAACAGTAAACTATAATAATTTAATGGGTATGAATGCCATTCACAATAAAGATATTGGGACCAAACAAAAAGCGCTGGCCATTAATCTTAACCCCGAAATTTATGGCTCATTTGCCGAAATAGGTGCCGGACAGGACGTAGCAGCAAACTTTTTTAAAGCCGGGGCATCATCCGGTACCATAGCCAAAACCATGTCGGCCTATGACATGCTTTTTTCAGATGCCATTTATGGGGTACAACAAACCCGCCGTTATGTAAGCGAACCGCGGCTGATGGCCATGCTTGGTCATGAATATGGCCTGATCATTGAACGCCTTGGTACGCAGCGTGGTGACACTTCAACTTTTTTGCTTTCGCGGATACCATATCGGCCCTCAATTACAACAAAACAAATGAAGGCCACGGTTGGATGGGCGTACGCTTTCAGCTTGAGCCGAACGGGCAGTACAATGATGTGGTGATCCATGTTAAGCTGCTGGATAACGATAATAACCTGCAACAGCAAGCTGTGGGGATATTAGGTGTAAACCTGATGTATGCCTGCTTTTATTATAATGAGATTCCACCGGTATTCCTGCTTTCGCTGATGGATAACCTCTCGCGCGACAGGATCCAGATAGACATGATCCGCTTTGAAGGACCAAACTTTACCAAAGTTGATAACCGGCTCATGAGCCTTCACCTGGTAAAATACGGCTTTTCGGATGCGGCGCTGTTTGGGCCCGATGGTAAAAACCTGCAACCATCCGAAGTTTTATACAAAAAGCATATCGTAATGGTGCGCGGCCGTTTCCGCCCGGTTATCAACGTACATATGGATATGCTGAACACCGGTGTTAAACAGTTTTTACAGGAATCGGATGTTGATAAGGAAAACGTTGTTGTTGTTACCGAGCTTACCCTCCAGGCCCTGAAAGAACGTAACGCCGATATCAATGCCGATATAGACGAGAAGGACTTTCTCGACCGTGTAGACATCCTCGGCTCACTGGGCCAAACGGTGATGATCTCTAATTTTCACGAGTATTATAAATTGGTGGCCTATCTTTCAAAGATCACCAAACTTAAAATGGGCGTGGTACTTGGTTTCCCTAACCTGGAGTACATTTTCTCGGAAGAACATTATAAAGATTTGCCGGGCGGCATTTTGGAATCGTTCGCTACGTTGTTCAGTCGTAAGGTAAAATTGTTTATATATCCTACCCTGCGCGATGGCGTGATCTGGAATTGCCTGCGTTTTTACCTTCCGCCACACCTGATTGACCTGTACCGCTACCTGATAGCCAACAATAAGATAGAAGACATCAGGCATTATAACGAAAACAACCTCAACGTTGAAACCGACAATGTGCTTGAGCTGATAAAACTGGGCGCCGATGGCTGGGAAGAGTTTGTGCCGCCCGAAGTTGCTACCATAATCAAAGAACGCCGCCTGTTTGGATATGCCTCCGGGTTAGAACCGGTAAAAACACTTGATGTGCCTCCGGTGGATGGTGATCGTACAGAAATAGATATAGCTTAAAGCTAAAAGCATAAGGCGAAAAGCCAAGGGCCCGGAGCTTGCTCTATATAAAAGGGGCTGGTGAATTATTTCACAGCCCCCTTTTTTCACTTTACTCATGTATCCTGAATTACTACGGCAAAACAGAAGGCTTTTGCCCAAGAATATATTTAATCCTTTCAGACTGGCCCGAAGTATCTGCTTTTAAGTCGAGAGACTTGCCATTAAGTTGTTGATAATTAACAGCGACGCTATTACCAGACGATGTAGTTTTAATCACTTCCACCGATTCAATATCCGAAGGGATCTTCGCGCCAAACCAATGATCGTCATCCTGTTGCTTCCAGGTTACTAATGTAAATACTTCGTTAGTTCCAACTGTTTTGTTTCCATCAATTGCCGATTTCAAAGCCTGGTCATTCCCGTAAAGTGTTGAGGCTGTTCCTTTGGTCTTATTAACAAATGAAGTGATTACCTTCAAACCATCGAGGTTATATTTCGGGGATGATGGCAGCGCGGCTTTGGTATTGTATAATTCAACCGGTTTGTTATCGGAGCAGGCCGCAAACATTAAGCTGCATACAGCAAATAAACTATATAATGCTTTCATGGGGTTAGTGTTTAATTGGTTGGGTAAATACAAAATCTTCGGCAGCCATCGGTTTGTGGCAATTCGTACATTCTGTGGTAAACATGACATTTGCACCGCCGTACGGCACCATTTTCGGGGTCTTAAACCTCGCCCATCCCCAGCCAAAGGTAGATGCATATTTTTTATCGTCTTTTATCATGTACTCCACCTGCTTAAACTCGCCGGTATGGGTGGTCCCGTCTTTATCCTGTAGTTGTGCCCAGGCCACTTTGGCAAATATGGCGCCGTTTGGCCAGGGGTGGATCTTGTTTTCTTTGATTGCTTTCACGGCAATATCATTACCGAAGATTACACGCAGGGTATTATTATCAAATCGTTCAGTTGTACTGATAGGCTGCCAGTTTTTATAATCGGGGATATAAGAGATGCCGTTGGCTGCTGTTGGCAATTTGCTTATTGCTGTTTTGTTTTTTTGCCAATGCTGATATTGCCTGTCGGCGGCATTGATAACCGCCGTATCGGCAGGCTTGCTGTGCACCATTGAAGCAAGATAGTTCTTCAAAACAGCAAGATCGGCTGCAGATACTTTTGCGCCGGTATGAACAGCGGTATAACCCGGCAAAGGCATTGCTCCGGCTATTATCTGATTTACCGACTCCCAGAGTTTGCCTTTCTGATCGGCCGGCGCGAGCCTATTCCATTCGGAAAAATTAAGGTCGGCCCTGCCCTGTTTGATATGGGATGCCACCCCCAGTAAATAGGAACTATTTTATCGTACCAGCGTAAATTGGTATTGTTTGAATGGCAATCATAACAGGCACGTTGAATAACAGCCTTAACATCTGCCGGGGCTTCCAGGTCGCCCGTTACCGGCGGGTTAGGAACATCCGGGCGCATAAACTGGATGCACAAAAAGCCTGCAAATAAAATCAGGATGATAAGGAACGCTTTTCGTCGATACAAGGGTTTTCTGTTGGTTTTCATAGCCATTCGTTTGCAATGCAAAGAAAACGACAATCCTTTATAATAAATGTAACAATTAGTTGGGCGAGTGCAAATAATCGTTAAATAAGGAAAAAAGGAAGTTGAGACTACAAAACATGTCATTTTGATGCTTCACCTCCTGATATTTCAGCTTCGCCCTGCTATATGAGTATCACCAATAAATATTAAATTAGCTTTACCTGATGGATAAAACCGAAAAACGCATTTGTTTGTATAGCTCGCTGCTCGTCGGACTCATGATGAATTCGGGCAAACTGCTGGCCCTGCGCGAAAACGGCATCATAGCCCGCTACTGGCATTTCAACCTGGGCGAATGGAGCTTCCAGCTTCTGTATAACATCGTTTTCTGTTTTTTGATGTTTTATTTGAATTTAAAGGAAGGTGGTACGCTTTCTGTATTCCGCAATCAAAAAAAGCATGTGATGTATGTGCTGGCCAATATTATTATTGCGGTGCCATCCATTGTCGTCGGGGTCATTTTACAACGCGTTTTATTTGTTTATCAAAGTGTTCCGGGCGGCCTTGCACTTGGGTATTTTACCCGCTTTGCCCTAAGCATCATACTGATTAGCATCGTTATAAAAATAATTTTATTGCTGCGCGAAGCAAGGATGAGGGAAACAGAAAACCAACTATTAAAAAACGCGCGGATGCAGGCCGAACTTGAACTGCTTAAAGAACAAATGAACCCGCATTTCCTGTTCAATTCATTAAGTAGCTTATCGGGAGTAATTGGCGAAAACCCGGCATTAGCACAGCAATATGTAAAAGAATTATCCGCCGTTTTTCGTTATGCGCTTATTAAGGGAAAAACAAACCTCGTAACGCTGCAGGATGAGTTGACAATGCTCCGCTCATTTGCACAGCTTATAACCCTGCGTTTGGAAGATGCCTTTAAGCTTGATATCAATGTTGATAGCGCCCGGCTCAATAATGAACTCCCTCACCTCTCCTTGCAACCCCTGCTTGAAAACGCCGTAAAACATAATGCGGCAACCATTACAAAACCACTAACAGTTAGCATTTATATGGAGGGTGATCTGCTCGTTATCAGTAATAATTTACAAGAGGTCTCCTCGCCCGAAAACAGTAACGGCATAGGGCTGGCCAACCTGAACGAACGTTTCAGGATCATGACAGGCCGGGAGATAGAGATCATAAAAACGGCCGGCCGGTTTATTGTTAAATTGCCCTTGAAAGTATGAGACCCCTACGTGTAGTTATAGTTGAAGATGAAGCGGCAACAGCCCGCAACCTCGCCCGTTTATTAACTGCAATAGATGATAAAATAGCTATAGCTGCCACGCTCCCATCAGTAGCAGAAAGTGTGACCTGGTTCAGTGATCAGGCAAATAGTTATGACCTCATATTTATGGATATCCGCCTGGCCGACGGCATATCTTTCGATATTTTTAAGCAGGTGGCTATTACCAAACCTGTAATTTTTGTTACTGCTTATAATGACTATGCGCTTCCTGCTTTTAAAAACAACGGCATCGATTATATCCTAAAGCCATTTGATGAGCAGGAAATAGCCCGCGCATTGCAAAAACATAATGATTTCTTTGCATCGAACCGGGATGAAGCTCCTGCTTTGGCAGTTGAAGCAATGCTTCAGCAGATTAGCCTTCTTACTCGTTCCTACAAAAAATCGTTCCTCATCCATTTTCGTGAAAAACTGATCCCGGTTGAAGCTATTAAAATAGCCTGGTTTTATACCACTAACGAAATTGTTTATGCGCATACTTCAGATGCCCGTCAATACATTATGGAGTTCACCATGGAACAGTTGGAACTGCAGCTTGATCCGCAGCAGTTTTTCCGCGCCAACCGCCAATTTATTCTTAATCGCGATGCTATAACCGAGGTAGATTTCTATTTCAACGGCCGATTATCTATCAAAGTAAAGCCGGAACCGGCCGAAAGCATACTTATCAGCAAGGCCCGCGTTCCCGAATTTAAAAGCTGGATGAACCGCTAAGCACTTCGCCCCCTGCTTTTGCAGCTTCACCTGGATTTGCCCTGCCCTCCCCCATTTTTCCTTCCACTTTTGTAATGCCGACGCGGGTAGATATGTGTCGGCGGATATCAAAATAGTCAAGTCACTGTTTACGTGTCTCACACAAACTTTAAAACATTAAAAAATGAAACATCAAATTGGCCCATACCGAATTTACATCCTGCTGTTTCTGTTGATACTGGTTACAATCGAAATTATCTGGAGCTGGAAAAAAGACCGGGGCGCTTACGAGGTTAAAGAAACGTTTGCCAACCTGGCTGTATTTGCCGGCTTCCAGTTTTCCAAATATCTTTTTGCCGGTTACCAGTTAGCTGTATTAGGGTTTTTCGCCGGCCTTTCACCTCTAAAAATGCCGCATAACGTTTGGATATTTTCATTAACCTTCATCACAGTCGACTTTATTTATTATTGGTTCCACCGCATCTCGCATGTTTGGAAACCGCTTTGGGCATTTCATCTTATACACCACTCGGCTATGCACATGAACTTAACGGCAGCTTACCGGCTCAACTGGTTTTCGGCAATTATCAGTCCGCTGTTTTTCATACCTGCTGCATTGCTGGGCTTACCTACCGATTTCATCGTGATCTCCTACGTGCTGAACCTGGCCTATCAGTTCTTTTTACATACCGAAGCTGTAGGCACGCTCGGCATTATTGAGCGGGTAATGGATACGCCTTCATCGCACCGGGTACATCATGGGAGTAATCCAATCTATATCGATAAAAACTTTGGGGGAGTATTTATCATCTGGGACAGGTTGTTTAACACTTATCAACCCGAAACCGAACCTGTAAAGTACGGCTTAACGACCGGTTTTTTGAGCTATAACCCATTTAAACTGGTTTTGCAGGGTTTTGTCATTTGGTTTAAACCAGCAAGTTCATCCGCGGTAAAAGAAAGTTCAACGCTGCCTTTGGAAGCTTCACCCCAAAAGTAAAAACCCGTTACCGACCCAATAGTCATACCTGTAAAAATCAAATTTAAATCATTGAAATCATGAAAAAGATCATTTTAATCCTTTGCCTCGCTGTCGCAGGCATCACCAATGCAAATGCTCAAACGGTAATTGTAATGCGCCCGGTACGCCGGGTGGTGGTAACACCGGCACATACAGTTATTGTTAGACCCGTAAGGCGTGTTGTTGTTGCCCGCCCGGTTGTTGTAACCCGCCGCCGGGTGGTGGTGGTACACCATTAAATCAGTATAAAATCAAATCATAAACCATACAAAAAAACAACGTTATGAAAACCTCTTTAAAAGCAAGAAAAATATTATTTAGCCTGGCAGTAACTGCCGGCCTGGCCGTGATCATATCATCATGTAAAAAGGATAACGCATCAACCACAGAAAATACAACGGTCACCGAGGCCGATGCAGCCGAGCTGACTACAAATGCCATTGTGCCATCAAGCGGTGGCTTTGCGGTACAGGTAAACAGCTCAGTAACCGTTTATAAAACCGTAAAGCTAAGCTGCGGCATTGCAAAAGACTCATCTATTACCAAATCAAGTGCAACAGGAGTAAGCCCATCATATAATTATACGTTGAGCTGGAATTACCTGCTCAACTGTTCGGGCGTTGTTCCTAACGATCTTACCTTCAACTTTACCGGCAGCAGCAAATATGACGGGCCACGTATGTCATCAGAGGATAGCTGTTCCGGAGGTTTTGTATTAACAGGACTGGCCCCAACGGCACCTGCTTACGTGCTTAATACTACCTATACCCGTGATGGCAGCCAGGTATCGAAGATCGGCCGCAATTATTCTTTCAGCAGCAAATTAATTATTAAATCGTCAGATATCACGGTTGATAAAACCAGTCTCAAAATTTTATCCGGAACAGCAACGGTTACCATTAGCGGCGCTTCATCATCAGGCAAAAGCTTTAACTTTAATGGTACTATTACGTTTAATGGCAATAACAAAGCAACACTGTTATTAAACAGCGGTGCATCCTACAACATTCAATGGTAAACAATATGAAAAAGCTCTTCAGTTTAATAACGGTTTTAACCTTCACACTTTTTATTGGATCTGTCTTTGCGCAAACCGGTGCCGATCTGAAAAATAAAACACCCGAACAGCGTGCACAATTTCAAACCGAGATGATGACGACTAAGCTCGAGCTTAGTCCCGATCAAACCTCCAAAGTGCAGGCCATCAATTTAAAATACGCACAAAAAATGGATCCGATCATTAAAAGCGATGCCGGGCGGTTCTCTAAATTTAAGCAGGCGAAAGCATTGTTAAAGGAAAAGGATACCGAACTGAAAGGCGTGTTCACCGCTGACCAGTTTAAACAGTACCAGGACTTTGAAGCAGAGATGCGGGATAAGATGAAGGAGAAAAAAGAGGCAAAACAGTAAGGTTTAAAAGGCAGGACGCAATTTTTTCCTAACGCACCTTAAAAATCATCCAAAAATGAAAACGAGACTTTTCCTACTTCTAACGCTTATCAGCCTTTGCGCTATCCCGGCCAGTGCTCAATACAATTTTACCAAAGTTGATAACTGGCTAAATGACCACGCATCCGAAATGGGTGGCCGGGTGGTGCTTGTTGTTTATAAAGATGGCAGGGTGGTTTACAATCACGCAGTTAATGATATGAACATGAGGCAAAAATTTGTTGGCCGCATGATAGCCCGCAAACAAGGCAAAAAGGCTGATCTGGATGATTATACGTCTACCTCAAAGGTGGCTATTGCCAGCTGCAGCAAATGGCTTAGTGCCGCTTTAGTGATGACCTTTGTTGATGAGGGAAAGCTAAAATTGACCGATACAGCCGGCAAATACTTGCCTGTACTATCGCAACATGGCAAGGGGGCATCACCATTGGTCAATGCCTGTCGCACCAAACCGGGATCAAGACGCCGCCATTAAAAGAAAGTTTAGAAGATATGCGCCAGGACAACTCGATGGATGATGCAATAGCCGATATAGCAGCCTTACCGATGGAAGGTACACCCGGCAAGGTTTTTCACTACAGCAATGCCGGCTTGCAAATTGCCGGGGCTATCATCGAAAAAATCAGCGGCAAAAATTTTGAAACCTTATTTGCCGAACGTATTGCCAGGCCGCTTAATATGCAGCATACTGATTTTGGAAATGCCAAAGTAGCCCTGCCCGCGGGCGGGGCCTACAGTACTACCGAGGATTACCTGAGCTTTTTAACCATGATCATGAACCGGGGCGTTTTTAACGGAAAGCGTGTCCTGAGCGAAAATAGTATAGCCCGGATGCAGGAAAACAGGATTACCGCCGACGTTAAGATCGCCTATTCACCTGCCGAGGCCGGAGGTTTAGGTTACGGTTACGGCGAGTGGGTGTTTGATGCCCATACCGTAAGCAGTCCGGGGTTGTTCGGGAGCTTTCCGTGGATAGACAAGGATAAAAAGTACGCCGCCTTTATGATGACTTTTTATATTAAAAGCGATGGCAGGCAACAGCGTTATCGCGAACTGAAACAACTGGTGGATGAAGCAGTAAAATAGTAGTTTTGCAGCCATGAAGCTGTATATAAAAAACATGGTTTGCAGCCGCTGCAAAATAATGGTGAAAACCGAGCTGGAAAAAGCCGGGCTGCAGCCTGTTTCTGTTGATCTTGGTGAGGTAGAGATTAAAGAAGGCCCTAACCCGGCTCAGCTCAAACAATTGGAGACATCGTTAAATGCACTTGGGTTTGAACTCATCGATGATCAAAAGAGCCGTATTATTGAACAGATCAAAACCCTCATCATTGAGCATGTGCACTACGCCGAAACACAATCGCCCTTGAAGCTTTCGGCGTTGCTTACTTCAAAACTTAATTATGATTATGGGTACCTGAGCAACCTTTTTTCGGCTGTAGAAGGTACAACCATCGAAAAATACTACATAGCCCAGCGTATTGAAAAAGTGAAGGAGCTCCTGGTTTATAATGAACTTAGTCTTTCCGAAATCGCATTTCAATTAAGCTATAGCAGCGTTGCCTACCTATCCAGCCAGTTTAAACAGATAACCGGGATGACACCATCTGCCTTTAAAGCCCTTCAGGGTAGTAAACGCACAAACCTGGAAGATATATAAAGCACGAATTTTATTCTGCAATGGTTTGTATAACCCGATCAAATTGTGCCCGGCTTTGCTGAGTGATTTAAATCCGGGGCCTCTGAAGGTTAGATGACAAAGAGCACCTGTCAGTCTGAACCTGTCGAAGACTCGTGCGCAGAGGCCTGCCCGCCATACTTCGACGGGCTACCCATGACAAGATAAAAAATGTGGTTTTTCACAGCAGATCAGCTTCGGGTGAAAACGAGTAGAACGATGCTGGGCGGTGCGGCTGCAGGGGCATGGCAAGTTTTTGCAGAAGCGGAGGCATTGCGTGCGAATCGGGGCAAAATAATTGCAGCCCGTGGTTCTGTTCGTTTTGCAGGGTGAAGGCCGCGCCGATGGCTATGGGGCCAGATTGTGCGCAAAGAAGCCTCTCTGCTGCAAGCCTTTTTGGTTACTTTTGTGGCGACAAAAGTAATTGGCCCCGCGCGGCCAGGAGCGCGACGATGTAAGTCAAATACCAATGAAGCCCGTTACCAGCCTGTCGGGGGTTGCTTCATTCCTTACAGCAATGACGTGACGCAGATGTCATTTTACCTTCAGAGGCCACCGGATTTAAATCACTCAGTATGACACCCATTTTTTTCGTTGTAATGGGTAGCACTCGTGCTAACCTGTAAATCTTATAAATCATACCCATAATACCGTAATGCCTTCCCTGCCGGCTCATGGTAATTTTGTATCAGCAAATACAAATTATCATGACACATACATATAATATCACCGGCATGACCTGCAGCGGTTGCCTGGCTAAAGTGCAAGGCCTGTTACAGCAGGTTCCCAACATCGAAAAAGTTGAGATCTCATTAGCCGAAGGTACTGCCGACATCACGATGAAAAAGCACGTATCAACAGGCGACCTTCAACAAGCTCTTGCCGCTTATCCTAAATACCAGCTTAGCGAAGCAGAGGCACATCATCACCATATGAGTACGACAGATGCTGCTGAAAACCGCACCTGGCTGCAAACCTACAAGCCGATCCTGCTCATTTTTGGTTATATTTTAGCAGCAGCAATAATTGCCGGAAGCCATACAGGCGGATTTAACATCTTTACGGTCATGCGCGTTTTCATGAGCGGCTTTTTCCTGGTATTTTCCTTTTTTAAACTGCTGGATCTCGCGGGCTTTGCCGATAGCTATGCCATGTATGATGTGGTGGCCAAACGCTGGCGCGGATGGGGTTACGTGTATGTTTTTGTTGAACTGGGCTTAGGTCTTGCCTTTGCGCTTAATATTGCGCCGGTAACGGTTAACGCCATTATGGTTGCGTTAATGAGCATAAGCCTGATTGGTGTGCTGCAAAGTGTTTTCAGCAAAAGGCAGATCCGTTGTGCATGTCTTGGCGCGGTATTTAATTTGCCCATGAGCACAGTTACCATTATTGAAGATGGATTGATGATTGTAATGGGTTTAGTGATGCTGGGGTTAATGTAAGAGACCTTCAACAGGGTGTCATTTCGATTGAGCGGAAGAGGCATGAGCACCGGGGCGAAAGAGAAATCTTATACGCTGTGAAAGTTCGCTATAAAAGTTTGCAAGCAGGGTGTATAGGATTTCTCCTCTCTCCCATTACAATTCCCCGTCTGTTCGTCGAAATGACAACTTTAATAAGAAATTATTAAGCTCCTACATCCTAAACCGCAAGGCAACCGAGCGTCCCAAAGCTTGCGCAAATTCGGGGTCAATTACCGGGCCTTCGCCTTTTTGTACCCATACACGGCGGGCGTCTTTTTGAAGGATTATTTTCTCGCCATTTAACAGGATCTCAAGTTCGCTGGTGGTTGGGGTAATTGGCGAGGTATTAATTTGATACACATGGTCGGTATCGTTAAAAGTTATTCTTAGTGGCAATCCCATCTTTATCTTCTCTACGGTAAACATACGTATCCCATGTTACAAAAGCAACAACAGGGTGGCTGACAACCCTAAATTCTAATTTAACAGGCTAATTTACAGATCATTATTTTACACAATTAATCAGGCCGCCAGCAGTAACTGAACCTTATGGATCAGGCTGTTCATGCCAAATGGCTTGTGCAAAACATCATCCGGCGCCCCTTTTTGCGGTTCCTGTGCTTCGGTTTCTTCGTTTTCTGAACAAACAATTACACGGAGATTTTCAGTGGCCCGGTTCAATTTAATGAGCCGGCACAGCTCGCGGCCATCCATGCTTTTATTAACAATATCCAGAATCACCAGGTCGGGGTGGCATGCTTTTATCGTTCTAAAAATTTCATGGGCATGGGTTGATGAGGCCACTTCGTAACCTTTGCCCAGCAAGATGTAGGTCATTACCTCTATCATCAGCTCGTTATCATCAACTATCAAAATTCGTTTTGCCATAAACCCTGCCCTGCTTTCTGTACTAATATTATGCAAACCGCATGCCACTGATTAACTTACAGTTAACTACTTGCCGTCCAGTCCGGGGGCCATTCCTGATAGAGCCCTGTTTTGTAATGATATTTTGACAATTATAGCCTTAATGTTTAAACACAATTGATCTGTTTTATTACATTTGGCCTATAGGAAATAGATTTAGCGAGCGAAAATGGACAATATCAATATCAAAAAACTGGCAAAGGAACTCAATATCTCCACATCAACCATCTCGAGGGCCTTTAATGGAAACACTGATATTAATAAAGACACTAAAGAGCGGATTTTAGCCTACGCCAAACAACATAACTATTTGCCCAACCATTATGCCAGTAACCTCCGCGATAAAAAGACCAACACCCTGGCTGTTATTGTTCCCGAAATAGCTAATGACTTTTTTCGCAGGCTATCAATGGCATTGAAGAGGTTGCCCGTAAAAAAGGGTTCTACATTTTACTTTACCGCACCGACGACGTTTTTGAAAAGGAAGTATCGTTTGTAAATTACCTTAACAATGGCAAAGCCGATGGCATTATCATGTCGGTATCCGGCGAAGCCAGCGACCACAACTATCTGCGTCAACTGGAAAAAACATGTGCCTGTTGTTTTTTTCGACCGCGTTTACGAGGATATTGAGGCCGCCAAAGTAACTACTAACGACTATGACGCCAGTTTTGCAGCAACCGAACACCTTATTAAAACCGGGTGCAAAAAGATAGCTTACCTGGTGGTTAACAAAAGTATTTCGATAGGTAAGGTGCGAATGCAGGGCTATATGGATGCATTAGCTAAGCACAAGATCGTGTTTGATGATACCCTTGTTATTGATTGCAGCAACGATGAAAAGGAAAATTATAAGATTTTGAAAAAGGCCTTACAGGTAATCAAGCCTGATGGTATTTTCAGTTCGGTTGAACGTTTGGCCTTTGCCACCTACTACGTTTGTAATGACCTTGGCATTTCGATACCTAACGATCTGAAAGTGATTAGCTTTTCAAGCCTCAGGGTAGCCCCGCTCCTTTCCCCCCTCTTTCAACCATAACGCAACCCGCTTACGAAATGGGCGTAAAGGCTGCAACTTTATTGTTCGATGTGCTGGAAAACAACGGCCTGGCCCCTAAAAAGCAACATGTATTGAAATCAAAACTGTTTATCAGGAAGTCTTCGTCGGGTTCATAGATCATGGTTCGTAGGTCATGATTAATGGAAAGAAGACCCGATTGGGTTCAAAGATCATGATTGCTAAGCAGTCATGTCGATCACTAATTTACTCCACCCTTTATTCCCCGCGTTTTTGATCTCTTTTTTACGCTGCTCCATTACTTTTTTAATGCGCGAGCTGTAAGCCCAACAGGTGCTTTGGCGGATGGAAAGAATTTCGGAAAGTTTATGTGACGAGATCTTACCCTTGGTTGAATACATCAGGAAGATCATATAAAAAGCTTTATTGATAGGGATCCGGGTGTTTTGCAATATGGTGTAAGCTATTACCGACTCTTCATAACCACATTTTGAACACCGGCGGCTGTAAGGCAGATGCCCGCTGCCGTAATGCGTATTGCTGCATTTGCGGCAGGCGTAACCATGCTCCCATTTCAGATCGGACAGGAATTTGAAGCAGGTTTCCCTGTCGGGATAAATACGGCTAAACTCTTCAAAGTCAACTTCGGTGAGCATTACCCTATCGTGTGTTACTTTTTCAATATCATTATGCAGGATAATGTTGTCTTTTTCGAGGAGCACATTCATGCGCGAGATCTCTTCGGCCTGTTGTTGCAGCAGCTCATTAACTGATTTTAGCTCCTCATTTTGTTCCGCTATCATTGATGACTTTTCAACCAGCTCGCGGGTGCGTTCCTGCACCTGGGCTTCAAGGCTGCGGTTCAGGATATCTTTCAGCTCTTCGTTTTGCTTCATCTGGGCTATAATATCCTGCTGGGCAACATCCTTTTCCTTTTTAAGGATCCGCACTTTATCTCCTATAGCAAAAGAGATGAACAGCATCTCCATAATAAAACAAATACTAAGGCTGTAGTAATCAAACTCGGTAACGGGCAGCCACCAAATATTTAGTGCTATACAGCTTTTAATCACAAAGCCGGTAAGTAAAAACGTATATCCGATAACAAAGAACCGCGCCGGTTTGTACCCTTTTATCAATACATAACAGCCCGCATAAAAAGAAATGCACAGCGGCAAAAACTCGATAATCTTGTAGTTAAACCAGGCCATATTAATGGCAATGCAAGCCAGGAAATAAATGCACCTGAAAATGATCACCCACTTGATCACTTTATTTAATCGCGGGGCATTAACTTTTAAATTGAGCAGCTTTTGGGCAAAAAGGATTGCAAAAATACTGGCCGAAAACAGGGCGATACCATACGCGTAATTGTTCCAGCCCGGATAGTTTGGCCAGATGTACTGGTAAGCTATGCCATCGGCACACATTTCATAAAGGCCAATACTTAAGTTATAAATGATGTAATACAAGTACTGTACCTGGCGCATGGCTATGAACATCATGAAATTGTACAGGCCAAAAACCAGGATCATACCGTAAAAAACACCAAAGAAAAAATATTCGTCGAGCGCGTAACCAATAAAGCGGCTTACCGTACGCAATACCATGATCACATTAACCGAATGCCCCGAACGGATGCGGATATAATAAACATCATCGGGCCCCTGGCTGCTGTTGATATTAAAGCTAAAGTTTTTGTGTTTGTAAAAGCGCGCGGCAAAAGGACGGCTACTGCCAAGCGACGTTGCCCTGTAAGTATTTTTAACGGGCGAATAAACGGTAATACTGTCGATAGTTTGATCAAAAAACTCCAGGATCCAGTTGTTGCTGGTGGCATTGGCCTTGCCAATTTTTATGCGGTACCAGTAAGCCGAATTGTTGTGATGGGTAACCGGGGTAGGTTCATGGTTAACTGCGAATTTGCCTGCTAAGTAAGCATCGCGAGTATCATCGAGGCCGAGTTTTCCGGTTGTGTCCTCAAAATAAACTATCTGCTTATATTCAAAAATGTGCTGGTTTACTTTGTCGTTTATTTGAACCGTGGTTTGAGCTATGCCTGTTGAAAAGCATAAGCAAAACAATATAATACCGATAAAAGATCTCAGTAAAAGTTTAAACATAGGCTTGGGAAATGGATGTATTCCGCACCTGTAATGGTGGTTTCACTACAGGCGCGAAAAAAATGGTTGTTTGGTTAGCGTCAGGCCGGATACAATTATAATATTTTTATTTTTCTATTCCTATTAAAAGTACATTAAACAGTTATTTAAAATGTTAATTTTTAGCTATTTGTTGTTAATATCCGGGATTTACTATGCATAAATAGTGATAAGCCCATTTACTAAAGTGTTCGAAGCGGTTTTTCCATCTATTTCATATTAAAGGGCTACGCCTAAAAAACAACAATGGCATTTCTCTTCAGGCGTATCTTTAAAGCCGGTGCGCACGGCGCCTGACCGTTTTATCATTGTTAAAATTTGATTTATCAGATAACTTAACATGACTAATATATGAACCGCTATTGGTTATAACAAGCGTATATTTGTAGTGTTAGGGCATTAAAATATCGCTTCTTAAAAATCACGATGTGCTTCATTACCAAAACGAAAACTGTTGCCTGCAAGCTAAAAACTATAAAACAGATGCAAAGCGAACATTACAATGCCGGGCTTAAAAAAGCATTCTTTTTTTATTCGCCCTGCTATTTACAGCAAGCTTAACCGTAAACGCCCAAAATATCCGGGTGGCGGCCGCTGCTAACCTGCAGCCGGTAATGGCGGTTTTACAAAAAGATTTTAAGCAAAAAACAGGAATTACTATTGATGTCGTTATCGGTTCATCGGGTAAGCTGGTAGCTCAGATCAGCAACGGCGCGCCGTTTGATGTGTTTTTATCGGCAGATATGACTTTTCCCGAAATGCTGTTTAAAAATGGTTTTGCAAAGGAAAAACCGGTAGTGTATGCCTCGGGCAGCCTGATCATTTGCAGTACGCAAAACATTGGTTTTGAAAACTGGGAACGCCTGCTGCTTTCGGCAAGGATAAAAAAATCGCCATAGCAAACCCGGCTATAGCGCCTTATGGTAGAGCCGCCGAGCAATCGCTCAGGGATAAGGGGATTTTGGATGATGCCAAATCGAAGGCCGTTTATGGAGAAAGCATATCGCAGGTAAATACTTACATTACCACAGGCGTGGCCGATATCGGTTTCACTACCCAATCGCTGGTAAAGGAACTGAGAAATAAAACACCGCTGTTTTATATGGTCGTCGATCCCAAAACCTACGACCCCATACTGCAGGGCATCGTGATCCTGAAACACGGAGCGGTTAATCCTGCGGCCGGAAAATTTTACCGGTACATTTTAAGCCCGGCGGCTAAAAGTATTTTTAAAGCGTATGGTTATAGGGTACAATAATTTGTATTTTTATCGATGGACCTATCGCCCATATGGCTCACATTAAAATTAGCAGGCATCACCACGCTTTTGCTACTGCTTATCGGGCTGCCATTTGCCTGGTGGCTTTCAAGGGGGCGATCTTTTATCAAGATCATTGCCGAAGCAATTATTACTATGCCTTTGGTATTGCCGCCATCGGTACTGGGCTTTTATCTGCTGCTGGCTTTTAGTCCGCAGCATGGTTTAGGGAAATGGCTGCATGATACTTTTGATGTACAACTGGTTTTTTCCTTTCCGGGGCTGATCCTGGCTTCGGTAATTTATAGTATGCCTTTTATGGTGGGGCCGGTAAAATCTGCTCTGCAGCAATTGCCGGTTTCATTAGCCGAAGCGTCATACACATTGGGAAAAACCGAATGGCAAACGTTCAGGTATGTACTGCTGCCCAACATCAAACCATCATTATTAACCGCCGCGGTTTTAACCTTTGCCCATACGCTGGGCGAGTTTGGTGTTGTGCTGATGATTGGCGGCAATATCCCCGGTGTTACCCGTGTAGCTTCTATTGCGGTATATGATTCGGTAGAGAAGATGGACTATGCCTCGGCCAATAATTATTCGTTGATTTTATTCTCCATTACGTTCATTTTGGTGATAGCTGTTTTTATATTCAATAAATACCAGGCGAAAGGCCCCATAGCATGATCAGCATTGATATTGAAATAAAACTGAAAGCCTATCATGGCGGACAATTGCTGAAAATAAACCGGCAATTTAATACAGGAAGTATCATAAAAATTTTAGGGCCGTCCGGTTCAGGAAAAACCACTTTATTAAAAATGATAGCCGGATTGGGGACACCTGAAAATGGGGTGATCATGGCTAATGGTGTTACCTGGTTTGATTCGAGGGAAAAAATCAACCTGTCTCCTCAAAAAGAAATGTTGGTTTTGTGTTTCAAAACTATGGCCTGTTTCCGAACATGACCGCAAAACAACACCTGGAATATGCCACAAATGATACAGATTGGATAAAGCAGTTATTGTCGTTAGGTCAATTGGATAAGTTTACTAATCACAAACCAGATCATCTTTCAGGAGGACAGCAACAACGACTGGCCATTTTGAGGGCCCTGGCTATTAAACCTAAATTGCTTTTAATGGATGAGCCATTTTCGGCACTGGATAATAAAGTAAAAACAAGCCTGATAGCTGAGCTTAGATATTTAATTAAGCAAATGGGTATCACTACTATTATTGTAAGTCATAATTTGCAGGAGTTGGAAATGTTTGAGGGCGAGGTGATGGATTTTGAGGGATTGGTTTGATATATCAGATTAAATTGTTCTGATCATCCAGGTATTGCTTGTGCTGATTTTATTCAGATTATACTACAGGATCCTGTAACAAATTCTATTTCAAACCATCCTATGAGTTATAAGGGATACCCCTTTTTACTTAAACCGTATCTACTATGCAATCTCGTAAAAAAACATTTTTATAGCAATTGGATTCCTTTTGATCATTGTCATATTCAAGAATACGACGTTTAGTTATAATAAGACCGAAGGAAGCTACAGTGTTATGGCTAATTGGCCGGAGGGATTTAGAAAAGATTCGGCAATATCAGCAAAAGGGAGCAAAGGCGATTTATCCGTAATTGTGTTATTTAAAAAGGATACACTTTATAAAGAAATTAATAAAGCAGCACCCATTATCATCAACGTCAATTCGTTAGAAACGGGACCCTTATGGGTACCTTTTTATAAATCAATTGATTATACCGCCGTAGGTAATCTGAATGATATACAATCTAAAGCTCCGGTGCAGCTTACTACCATGGGGCATGTTTCTTTAACCGGGAATTATTCAAGCAAACAAGCAATAGCGATGATTAATAAAGCTGTGGCCGAAAGTTTTGTGAATGAAATAAAGAATCATTTTTATCCCGCTCAATAATTACCAAAAGGAGCTTTATGTCATGGAATAATTCCGCCGCCGCTTAGCTCCAGCCGGGTGGTAACGTTTAAATCTTGATTACTTACTACTCTTATCTCCGTCAGATATCGACTTAATGAGGCTACCCCATGCCAACGGGTTTAACAGCGGATTGGGTGTAAGCGAGTGCGAATTCAGGATGCTGGTGTGCATAGCCTGCGCATTGGCCGATTGTATTTCCTGGGCATCGCGGGGCAAAGTGTTATACAAGGCCGATAGGGTTGCTTTGCTGATGTTTTTGCGGGCAATCTCCAAATCGTCATCAGCAAGTTTTATAGCCAGGAAATCTTTTTTAAACTCATCTGTAGTTGCCCATGGAAACACGTGAAATGTAGGCAGGTTGATGATCTGAGCTTTCAGGGATACCTGGGTAGTATAACTTTCATTTGGCAGATTGGACGGGATAACCACGGTAACCGGGGCATAGCCAACGCAGGTGAAGCGAAGGGTATCGCGCTCATGTACAACAAATGAAAAGTATCCCTTATAGTTTGATACGTTAATAATATTATGTGCCGAAGTATTGGTAATGGTTACATAAGGGATAGTGATCTTTACGCTATCGGCATTATGTGTAATACCGGTAAATTGCACAACGGGGCGATCTTTGCTTTGTGCAAAAGCGCCCATTGAAACAAATAACAGCAGTAAACCAAATAAATATTTCATAAAACCATTAACTACTTAGCTCAACATATATTACGCTGCGAGGGTCAAAATAGTTTTTAAACTTCATCAAAAATAAGTCATATCCCCCAATTGAACCGGGGATTTAACAAATCTTAACAACTACCTTAAATTTTCGGGAAGCACGGCATTGGGGTCATCAATGTCCGTTAGGTTTATGGCCTCAATGGCGGTAATTTCGGGCACAGCTTTTTTAATAGCCTGCTCAATACCTGCTTTAAGGGTCATGATACTCATTGGGCATGATCCGCATGAACCCAACAGCTTTAATTTAACGACATTTTCAGGAGTTATCTCCTCAACAGAAACATTCCCCCCATCAGCCTCCAAATACGGACGGATAGTATCTAAAGCTGCTTCAACCTGATTTAATAAACTCATTTTTATTAATTTATAACGTTATGTAAAGTTATTAATTATTTACAATATTTTCTGCACTCAATGCTTTGGCATTTGATATGGCCACCTGCTGGGCAACACGCTCGGCCATTTTCACAAAAGCAGCGGTCATTGGGCCGTCTTCTTCAAGCACCGTTGGCTTACCGGCATCGCCCGAATCACTGATGCCTTTAATCAGCGGGATTTCGCCCAGGAACGGAACATCAAGCTGTGCCGCCAGTTTTTGTCCACCGCCTTTACCAAATATGTAATACTTGTTTTCGGGCAGTTCGGCAGGTGTAAAGTATGACATGTTTTCAACCACCCCCAGTATAGGCACATTAATAGCCGGCATCATAAACATACCAATACCTTTTTTAGCATCGGCCAGGGCTACATTTTGCGGCGTGGTAACAATTACAGCGCCCGTTACCGGGAAGCTTTGCGTTACCGTGATGTGAATATCGCCTGTACCCGGCGGCAGGTCGATCACCAGGTAATCCAGCTCGCCCCAGTCGGCATCATTGAACAGTTGTTTTACAGCGGTAGATACCATTGGCCCACGCCATGGCACCGGCTGATTAGGATCGGTAAAGAAACCGATAGACAGTAATTTGATGCCGTATTTTTCAATCGGCTCAATTCGGGTTTTGCCATCAACCTGGCTGGCCATTGGGCGGGCACCCTCCAGGCCAAACATAATGGGTACCGATGGACCGTAAATATCGGCATCGATCATTCCCACCTTTGCGCCAGATTTCGCCAGACCCAAAGCAAGGTTTGCCGCAACCGTTGATTTACCAACACCACCCTTGCCCGAAGCTACGGCAATGATATTTTTTACACCCGGAACCCCGGTATTTTTTTGAGTAGTTACACGCGAGGTCATGTTGATATTGATAACGGCCTCTTTGCTTACAAAATGCAGGATAGCATTACGGCAGGCATTCTCAATCATGGCTTTAAGCGGGCAGGCCGGCGTAGTCAATATCACCGAGAAGCTAACGTTGTTGCCATCAATATGAATATCCTGGATCATGTTAAGCGTTACCAGGTCTTTTTTCAGATCCGGTTCTTCAACGTTGCCCAGTGCCTGTAAAACTTGTTCTTTAGTAATTGTCATAATATGAGGCAAATTTATGAAAACAGGTGGTTGATTAAGTTTATCAGGAAACAATTTGCAAAAACAACCGTTTGCAGGGGATAAGATTTAGTTTAGTTTTGGATAAAATTAACAAATGAAGCGCCTTAATCCTAAATATATACGCATAGCCGCATACATTCTCGTTCCCTTAATTCTTATTCTGCTTATCGGCGGATATGTTGCCTACTCAAAACGTGGAGCCCTGCTCGAAAAAGCCATTGACAAAGCTAAATTAAAAGCAAAGAGGGATTATAATTTAGATGTAAAAATAGGATCGGCTAAGTTTACCGGCCTCAGCACCGTTTCATTCTCGGATATCAGCATCGTACCGGATGGCCGCGATAGCTTACTGAACATCAAAAATTTTGTGGTAAGTGTACGGATAATGCCGCTGGTGCTTGGTGAGGTAAAACTATCAGATGTGGTATTGCAGGATGGCTTCATTAGCCTTGTTAATAAAAACGGGGTCAAGAATTTCGATTTTCTTTTCAAAAAGAAAAAGGACTCAACAGCCACCGATACCAAAGCCGATTTGAGCCATCTTGCCGATAACCTGATCAACCAGCTGCTTTATAAGATCCCGGATAACTTATCGCTCCATAATTTCAGGATCAGTTTTAAGAGCGACAGCGATCAACTTAAACTTTTAGCGCAAACAGCACTGATCAAAGACGGGCAACTGAGCTCAACCATAAAGGTTAATGACGGGGAAGCCACCTGGCATTTCGCCGGCAAAATGCACCCTTCGGATAAGGATATCGACGTAATGCTTTATGCCGATGGCAAAAAAGTAGAGCTGCCTATCATTGAAAAGAAATTTAACCTGAAGCTTAATTTTGATACACTGCAAACAAAACTAACCGAGGAAGACCACAGCAGCGGTGAAACCAGGATCTCGGGTTCATGGTCGGTTAAAAACCTGCTTATTCGCCATCCGGGCATTTCATCTACTGATATTGTGTTGCCGGCGGCTGCTATTGATGCCGATGTTAAAGTAGGCACTAATTACATATCCATCGATAGTACTTCGCTTATCCATATTAAAAAATTAACGGCGCACCCATACATTAAGTATACGCTTAACCCGGTAAAAATTTATGAGCTGAAGCTCAATACCGGCTGGCTTAATGCGGCCGATATTTTCGATTCGTTTCCTACGGGGATGTTTGACGCCCTTGACGGCATCCAGGTTGCGGGCAAGCTGAATTATCACATGAATTTTTACATGGATTCATCAAAACCCGATGATTTGATATTTGATTCGGGCATGGATAAAGATAACTTCCGGATCCTGAAATTTGGACGCACCGATTTAACCAAGCTTAACAGCCCCTTTGTATATACACCGTATGAAAAGGGCAAACCAATGGCCCCACACCTGATAGGCCCCGAAAACCCGGAGTTTACGCCGCTGCAGCAAATCTCACCTAATTTGAGAAACGCGGTAATGACGGCCGAAGATCCATCTTTTTACACCAATCATGGCTTTGTAATGGAGGCCATCCGTAAATCAATAGCTACCGATTTTAAAACAAAAAAATACAAACGCGGCGGCAGCGGCATATCGCAGCAGTTGGTTAAAAACGCCTACCTGAGCCGGGAGAAAACCCTGTCGCGCAAAATAGAGGAGATCCTGATTGTATGGCTTATTGAAAATAACCGCATCATGACCAAAGACAGGATGCTGGAAGTTTACTTTAACATTATTGAATGGGGCCGTAATATTTACGGTATTGGCGAGGCTTCGCATTATTACTTTGGCAAATCGCCGTCTGAGCTTAGTTTGGGAGAAAGTATTTACCTGGCCAGCATTGTCCCCTACCCTAAAGGCGGTTTATACGCCTTTCAGCCTGACGGTACCTTACGACCGGGACTGCATGGATACTTTAACCTGATTGGTAAACTGATGGCGATGAAGGGATATACCGCCCGGGATACCAATGCTTATGGATTTTACGAAGTGCGGTTAAGGGAAGGTCTGCGCCGGCAGATTGCCCCTGTTGATACTGCTACTGCTGATAGCCTTATGAAACAAGGCGGAGCAGATGACGATGGTATTTTGCCAGTTGTTGAAGAGCCTGTAAAAAGGCCTAACTTTTTCCAGCGCCTTTTTGGTAAAAAAGATACCACCGAAGAAAAGGCCGAGGAAAAATTGAAACAAAAAGAACAAACGATAAAAGAGCAGATCAAAGCCCAGATAGAAGCACTTAAAGCTGAATATAAACTCAAGATTGACGCTGTTGATACCACCGGCGGCCGGACACGAAAAGACGTACGGCAGGAAAAACGGCGGCTGAAGGATGAAGAACGGGAAAAGGAAAAAGAATTGAAAGATAAGATGCCGTAGGAGACAGTAAACAAGATGTCATTGCGCAGCGCGGCAATCGCACGGAAGCATATCTCGTCCTGTATCGTATGCGATTGCCGCGTTGAGCTACCCATAACATAATTAAAAAATGGGTAGCCCGTCGAAGCATGGTGGGTAGGCCTCTGCGCGCGAGTCTTCGACAAGCTCAGACTGACAGCCCCTCTTTTGTCATTTCACCTTCAGAGTCCATGGATTAATCACTCAGAATGCCAATCCCTCCACACCTGGTACCGTACTAAAAAAGTTTACAGATTAATTCAATCTAAATATATCCGCGCATATATAGTGCTCGCTGCCGTAAAGCGCCTTCGCTTTTAGCCTATATTAAGGCCCATAGTTTTTATTTTAATAGGCACATAAATAACATTCACAAAACGATAATATCATCGTTTTAAATCTATTCGTGTCTAAATATATACGCGCATATATAGCCCGGGGCTACCCTCCTCTATTTTTTCCTTAAAATTAATTGCGAAATAAGCGTATCACCAAAAAAATTCATCGCAACAGAAACGTTGCACAGGCCATTTAAACTAATTTTTGTCCTTTTAAACACTGTGATGCAAGCGTATTAAATTAAACATAATATACTATAAATCAATTAATTATGAACATTTTTCTTGATTGATCCGTTTAAATTACTGTAGATTTGTAATGCCAATTTTAAGCTACGCATAAACCTGCTTCATGTGAAACAGTAACGGTCGGGCGTATTTACCCTGACCAATGCTTTGATATTCTTAAGCAACAGTTAAATATTGTTACAAATATTGAATTGTTGCATAGGGGGCTTATGTGATATTTTTTTGAATATCAATCAACTAAATAAACAACTCAATGAAAATCAATTACCAATTAAAGCGGTTCGCAGTCCTCACCCTGCTCTCCACCGCTGCTTTTTACTCTTGTAAAAAGAATGTGAACAACAACGAAGCACCCAATCAAAAAACAATCGGCACCGTAGCACGGGCCGCTAACGAAGTAGTGAATGCCTGGGTTACCACAGCCGATCAGTCAAAGCTTTTACAGGCACAAGCCAGTTTCAATTTCGCTGCCGATGCCGGCACTAATGCAACAACCATTACAGTAGACGAAAACCAAACCTACCAGGGAATAGACGGTTTCGGCTTTACTTTAACCGGGGGCAGTGCCGGACTACTTAACGGCCTTGGCGCCAACCAAACCAATGTGCTTAACGAGCTTTTCGGCACGGCTAACGGCCAGATCGGGATCAGCTATATCCGGATCAGCATCGGTGCCTCCGATCTTAGCTCAAGCGATTTCACCTACAACCAAACGGCCGGCGATTTTAACATGAACAACTTCAGTATCAGCGCCGAAAACCAGGACCTGCTACCGATCCTGAAAAAGATCATAGCCATAAATCCGTCTATTAAAATTATAGCCACTCCATGGACAGCCCCTACCTGGATGAAGGTAAACACCACGGGCAATAACGGCTATACCGGCGGCAGCCTCAATACAGCAGCAGGTTATTATGACGCCTATGCCCGCTATTTTGTAAAATACCTGCAGGCCATGCAGGCACAGGGGATTACCATTGATGCCATTACCCCTCAAAATGAACCGCTTAACCCATACAACAACCCAAGTATGGTAATGCAGCCGGATGAGCAGGCCAATTTTATTAAAAACAACCTCGGCCCGCAAATCAGGGCGGCAGGCTTTCAAACCAAAATCATTGCCTATGACCACAATACCGACAGGATTGATTATCCCGAAACCGTGTTAGCTGATGGCGGCGCAAATCCTTATGTTGACGGTTCAGCTTTTCACCTGTATGCGGGCAATATCAGCGCCCTGACTGATGTACACAACTCCTATCCCAACAAAAACGTTTATTTCACCGAGCAATGGGTTGGCGCACCAAGCAATTTTGGCGGCGATTTGTCATGGCATATTAATACACTCATTATTGGCGCTACCCGCAACTGGAGCCGCAATGTTTTAGAGTGGAACCTGGCCTCCGACCCAAACAACAATCCGCATACACCGGGTGGTTGCAGTACCTGTTTGGGTGGTATCACTATTAGCGGTACTTCTATCACCCGTAATGTTGGTTATTACATTATTGGTCACGCATCGCGTTTTGTACGGCCCGGAGCTGTGCGGATTTCTTCCAATTTATCAGGCAGTATCCAAACCGTGGCCTTCAAAAATTCCGATGGCAGCAAGGTACTCATCGCGCTTAACAATGGTTCATCAAGCGTAAGCTTTAAAGTTAAATGGGGTGCGGAATCTTTTACTTACACTTTAGCCGCGGGCGCTGTAGCAACCTTTAAATGGACCGGCACCCAAAGTTCAGCATCAGGCCCGCCCATAGGTTCAATCATCACTTTTAAAGGCTTTAATAACCTGTACGTAAGCAGCGAAAACGGCACGCAGGCCATGAATTGCAACCGGTCTACCGCCTCAGCATGGGAACAATTTACAGTGGTTGATGCCGGTGGGGGCAAAATAGCCTTGATGGCCATGAATAAATACGTATCGTCAGAAAACGGTACACAGGCCATAACCTGCAACCGCACAACCTTTGGCGACTGGGAAAAATTTGACTGGATCCCCACAACCGATGGCAAGGTTACCCTCCGCGGCAATAACGGCAAATTTATATCCAGCGAGAACGGTACACAACCCATGACCTGTACCCGTGCAACAGCATCAGGTTGGGAAGCTTTTGGTGTAAACCAATAATTACTTACGAAACCAATCAATTATTTACCAATACTATCATTATGAAACAACTTTTAAATTTTGCGAAGAGTGCCGCTACTGCATCGGCATTAATGCTTTTAATTTCGTCCTGCAGCAAGGACCTGAACAAAACCTCACCTACCATTAAAACAGCCGATGAAACGGCAGGATCAACAACCACGCCAAGGGCAGGCACACTGGTATGGAGCGATGAGTTTAACGGCACCGGCGTTAACACCAACAACTGGAACATTGATAACGGCAACCCCAATGTCAATAACGAAAAAGAATATTACCAGTCGGCAAACGCCACGGTATCAGGCGGTTTCCTTACCATTACTGCCCGCAAGCAATCCGTTGGAGGCCAGCCCTATACATCAGCCAAATTGACTACAGCAGGCAAATTCCAGCCTACCTATGGTCGTATTGAGGCAAGTATTAAGCTGCCGGCGGTACAAGGTACATGGCCGGCATTTTGGATGCTGGGCGCAAACATCGGAACCGTAGGCTGGCCACAATGCGGCGAAATAGATATCATGGAGCAGGTAAACACCTCCAGTACTATTTTAGGCACTATGCACTGGTACAACAACGGCGGCCACGTACAATATGGAGGCAGCACTACCACCACGCCAACAGGTTTCCATACCTACGCGGTTGAGTGGGATACCAATTCTATCCGCTGGTATGTGGATAATACGCTGTATGTAACCGGTAATATTGCCAATAATATCAACAATACCGGCGCATTTCATAATCCGTTCTTTATTATCCTTAACCTCGCCATAGGCGGAGATTTGCCGGGTAATACCATCAATGATAGTGCATTGCCTTGCAACATGGTGGTTGATTATGTACGGGTTTATGACCTGTCGGGCAGCAGCACAAACCCTCCTATTGGTCAAACTATCACTTTAAAAGGTTTTAATAACCAATATGTTAGCAGCGAAAATGGCACACAACCCATGAATTGTAACCGCGCCACTGCATCAGCATGGGAGCAATTTACTGTAGTTGATGCCGGGGGCGGTAAGGTAGCTCTTCAGGCGATGGGTAAATACGTATCAAGCGAAAACGGTACACAAGCCATTACCTGTAACCGCACTACCATAGGCGATTGGGAAAAATTTGACTGGGTGCCTACCACCGATGGTAAAATTACTTTCAGGGGCAACAACGGCAAGTTTATTTCCAGCGAAAACGGCACACAGCCCATGACGTGTAACCGTGCAACAGCATCGGGCTGGGAGGCTTTCGGTGTAAATCAATAATTTAAAATGATATATTTAGCCTGCTCTTTTTAAAAGGGCAGGCTTACTTGCTATATAAACCTGCCATGAAAAAATTCACCGGCTTTTGCTTTCTGTGGTTAATAATAGGCTTGCATAAGTTATATGCTCAGTCGGCCGGGAGCAAATTGGAGTTTAATCTTACCGATGGCTATCAGCGCGAGAATTTTCACTGGTCGATAGCTGGCAATAGCAATGGTCAAAGCCCCAATGTTTTTTCAGAACTGAAATGGACAAAGCTGAGCGGGCAAAGTGTTGGAGCTTCATTACAATATAATGTATATCAACGATTTAACATTTATTCAGATTACGCCCGGCAATTTATCACCTCGGGTTCGGTAAATGATTCGGACTATAGCACTGATAACCGTACCGGTAATACCTATAATGAAACATTTGATGCTGGCAAAGGGAATACACAGAGCCTGGCGCTTGGTGTCGGGTACAAGCTAATTGATAATGAGCTATTTAGATTTAGTCCTTATGCAGGATACAGCTATAATCGGCAGTCCCTTTATTTATATGGTATCGGTAACCGCTTTCCGAACTTGAACAGCAGCTACCAAACTAAATGGAAAGGCGTATTCATTAAAGCCATTGCATCTTTAAAACTTACTGAAAAGCTGAAAGTTAATGCCGATATCACCTACAACCAGGTAGGTTATAATGCCTGGGGCAACTGGAACCTCATTACCACTTTTCAACACCCGGTTAGCTACCGGCACCATGCCAACGGGTATGGGTTAAATATGAACGGCTCATTGGCTTATTCAATCACAAATCACATAGCCATTCAGGCCGGTGGTGGATATCTGCACTGGCAAACAGGTAATGGTACCGATGAACTTTATCTCAATAGTGGCGAGGTGGATAAAACGCAGATGAACGGGGCGTACAGAAATGGCTTTAGGGCATTTGGGGGCTTGAAAATTTCTTTTTAATTATTTAAAAATCGTCGTCGTTCGGTGCTGAATTAATATAAATATCTATATTACAGTTAATTAAATGTTACATACAACTACCTCCCCCGGTTTATATCGCCGGCGCGGCTATAGACCGCCGAAAAGGTTCCACGTGGCACATTGGTGCAATTACGGGCATAAATTAAATATTTATTTTGCTTTTGGTAAGGATGGTATTTATCATCTAAATGGCATAGGTGGTGGCGGCGGATGAACTAAACAAATGACATCCGCATCACGCTATCTCGATGACAATTTTAATTTAATTACCTTATTATCAATAACTTAATTATTATCCTTCTGCTTATCAGCAGCATCCTTAGCTGCTTTCTCCTTTTGCTTTTGGGCTTCTTTGGCTGCCTTTTCTTTATCTTCTTTAATCTGTTCCTGCGCTTTCTTAATACTGTCTTGTCTTTGCTGTTCGCGTTTCTTCTTCTTGTTAAAGAAACCTCTCAACAAAAAGTTATGCTGAGCTGCGGTAAGGTCCTCATTAAGCGTGTTGGTTGTAGTATGGACTGTTTTGATAGTAGTACGGGCCTGTTTAACAGTGCCTTCCAGGTCACGCGCCATTTTATCGCTGTTCAACAAACGGCCAATACTACCCTGTCCATTATTAATCTTGGCGACTATGCCGGTTAAATTTTCGGTTAACGATTCGGCATTATCGGCCACGCGGGTAAGTTTATTAATGATCTTGTCTACGTCAACCGGATTTATCGAACTTAAACGGCCGCCGTCTTCAATCTCCTCGTGGCTAACAATACCACCGGGTGCTATTACTACCAGCTTATCCCCCATCAAACCATCACTGCCTATGCTCAGCTTCGAATCTTTTTTTATAAACTTTTTAACGCTTTTATTCAGTGTAAGGTCAACCCGTACCGAGCTATCGGTTACTATATTAATAAATTGTACCACTCCCACATTAATACCCGCAAAGCGTACATTATTACCCACCTGCAGGCCACTTACGTTTTTAAACCGGCCATAAACATGAAAGGTAGAATTGAACAGGCTTTTTTGGTTACCTATTAAAAAAATAGCTACCAACAGCACTGCCAATCCTAAAAAGGTGAACAGGCCTATTTTTATTTTTTGAGATGATGTGGTTTTCATGCTGATACGTTAAAAAATGATCTGACCATTTCGTTGTCTGATTTTTCGAGCTCTTTGTACGAGCCCTCGGCTATATATTTACCATCATCCATTACCAGGATCCGGTCGGCCGTAATGCGGGCGCATTCCATATCGTGGGTAATAATGACAGATGAAATTTCATATTTCCGTTGCAGCCGGTTAATCAGTTCACTGATCTCGCGTGATGTAATGGGGTCAAGCCCCGTAGTAGGCTCATCGTACAACATAATTTCGGGGTTAACAATCAGGGTACGGGCAAGGCCTACCCTTTTCCGCATCCCTCCTGATAAATCGGACGGCATTTTATCTATCGCATCTAACAAACCAACAGCGTCCAATACACCTTCAACCTTTTTATTAATTTCTTTCTGGTCTTTTAGCTTCAACACCCTGGTAAGCGGAAACTCCAGGTTATCCCTAACCGTCATGGAATCATACAAGGCACCGCCCTGAAAAAGGAAGCCTATCTTTATCCTAAGCTGTTTAAGCTCATCATCGTCCATCGTGGTAATATCTTCACCAAATACTTCCAGGCTGCCGCCATCGGGCTGTAACATACCCACAACGCACTGAATAGTAACCGATTTTCCCTGTCCTGATTTCCCCAGTACAACGATATTTTCACCCTTTTTTAAGTCAAAACTGATATCCTTAAGCACCTGCTTTTTGCCAAAGGATTTTTTGATCCCCTTAGCGCGGATCACCACTTCTTTTTTTGAGGGGATAGTTCCTTTTCGGCTTCATTATGTTGGTTTGTTTCTTTCATCTCATTTATAAAATAACAAACTGGTGATCTGAACGGCTATAGCATCAATAATAAAAATCCACAACGAAGCAGTTACCACGGCCGAGTTTGCAGCTATGCCTACACTTTCAGTGCCTTTATCAGAGTGATAACCTTTATAACATCCCACAAAACCAACCGCAAACCCAAAAAGCACCGTTTTGGCAACTGCAGGCAGCAGATCCGAAAAATCGAGCGAGGCTATACATTTATTGAAATAGAGGGAAAAACTAATGCTATCGGTGAAGTTAAGCGCCAGGAAACCACCAAAAAGCCCAATGGCGTCGCCTATAACGGTTAATAGTGGAATCATAAAGCTGGTTGCCAGTATGCGCGTTACTACCAGATATTGGACGGGGTTTGCGCCCGATACTTCCATGGCATCAATCTGTTCGGTAACTTTCATACTGCCCAGCTCGGCCCCAATACTCGATGCTATTTTGCCGGCACAGATAATAGCCGTAATAACAGGCCCAATTTCGCGTACAAGGGCTACCGACAATGTTTTAGGCAACATGCTTTCGGCGCCAAGATCTACCAGCGACGGTCTGAGCTGCAAAATAAGCACCAGACCCATAATAAAGGAGGTGATACCCACCAGCATCATAGACCGGTAGCCTATTTCGTAGCATTGCCTTACAAATTCCGACCATTCAAAGCCGCCGGTAAATATATTGCGGAAAAAGCGTGTGAAGAACAATACATAGTCGCCCATGCCTTCCAGCCATTTCCTCCATCCGCTTAGTTCCTGCTGTGCTTCCATCAGTGAATCTTAAATTATAGTAAACAACAACAAAGCAACGCTCAATTGTTTTTGAACTTTCAATAATATTCACTTCATGGATTCAGGCTAAATACTGATTATGACATCGGTACATCAATGACCAGGAAACGGGAGGGCTCTTCGGTTATAATTGTAAGTGAACTTGTATCATAAACGCCCAGCGCATCTTTTTTGTTTAAAACCTGGCTGTTTATTTTAGCCGCCCCATCCAACACAAAAACGTAAGCGCCATTGCCTTTTGTTTTAATATCATAATTTATTGTTTGCCCTGCCTCAAACTCGCCCATCGAAAATGTGGCATCCTGGTTTATCCAAAGGGTGTCTTCACTTTTATGCGGCGAGATCAGCGTAGTGAGCTCATTCAATTTAAAACGGTCTTTAAAACTCATCTGATCGTAACGGGGCTGGATATTTCTTTCTTTAGGAAAAAGCCAGATCTGCAGCGTATTTGCCGCTTCTTTATGCGATGCATTATACTCTGAATGATATACACCGGTACCGGCTGACATTACCTGCACCTCTCCCGCATTCACTACCCCGGTATTACCCATACTATCTTTATGCTGTAACCCTCCTTTTAAAGGAATAGTGATAATTTCCATATTATCATGCGGATGGCTTCCAAAACCGCGGCCCGCAGCAATAATATCATCATTCAAAACGCGCAGCGCTCCGAAATTCATTTTTTCGGGATTATAATAAGATGCAAAACTGAAGGAAAAATTGGCCTTTAACCAGCCTATATCGTTATGTCCCCGTTCTGATTCTGGATAAAATATTGTTTTCATGTCACTATATAATTATATGTTTAAACACACAATATTTATTCCACAATTTAATTATGCGTAATTTTGCAAAAAATCAATAAGTAATGGCAAAAAAAGCTGTTATTGCAGGCTCAAGCGGACTTATTGGCAGTCATCTCCTGCAAATTTTATTGGAACAAGCCTATTATGATGAAGTATTGATCCTGGTAAGAAAAAACTACCACTACAGCATCATAAATTAAAACAGCTTGTTATCGACTTTGAACAGCCCGAAACCTATAAAAACGAGCTGAACGGCCATGCTTTGTTCTGCTGTTTAGGATCAACTAAAAAGAAAACTCCTGATTTAGCTGTCTATCGTAAGATAGATCATGATTATCCGTTATTACTGGCACAATTGGCTAAGCAAAACGGGCTTGAACAATATCATTTGGTATCCTCCATTGGAGCCGATATAAATGGTGCTAATTTTTATACGAAAACTAAAGGAGAAACTGAAGCTGATATCACAGCTACGGGTATCCCCGCTATTCATATTTACAGGCCATCTTTTTTAGCCGGCGACAGGCAGGAAAGCCGACCAATGGAAAAGTTTTTAAACGGCTTAATGAAAGTTATAAATCCATTGCTTTTTGGAAGCTGGAAAAAATACCACAGCATTGATGCCTCAACCGTTGCCATGGCCATGTATCTACAATCAAAAAAACAAACGACTGGTGTATTTATATACGAGTCGGATAAAATAAAACAACTATCGTGAGTACTTATCTTTCTGCCGAGAACCTTGGCCATCAATTTCATGACAACTGGTTATTTAAAAATGTAACCATAGGTATTAACCGTGGCCGTAAGGTTGCGCTTGTAGGCGTTAATGGTGCCGGCAAATCTACCCTTCTAAAAATATTAGGAGGCACTATAAAGCCTACCGAAGGTAAAGTAGTGCAAGCCCGTGACCTTAATATGGGTTACCTGGAGCAGGACCCAAACTTTAAAAACGCGGTTACTATCAGCGATTATATATTTCATGCTGATGATGTACAGCAGCAGCTCATCCGCAGGTATGAGGAACTGATGGAGAACGATCCGGAAAATACCAAAGCCATTGAAAAGGTAATGGAAGAGATGAGCGAGGTTGATGCCTGGGAGTATGAGTACAAGATCAAAACTATTTTAGGCAGGTTAGATATACATCATCTCAATCAGCATATCACTACCCTATCGGGCGGGCAAAAGAAACGCTTAGCTTTAGCCAAGCTGCTTATTGAAGACCCAGAGGTTTATATACTGGATGAGCCTACCAACCACCTGGATATTGATACGATAGAATGGCTGGAGAAATTACTGACCGAAGGCAACAAAACCATATTGATGGTTACGCACGACAGGTATTTCCTGGATAACGTATGTAATGAGATATTAGAGATTGATAGGGGCAAAATTCAACCGTACAATGGCAGCTACGGCTATTATCTTGAAAAGAAAGCCGAGCGTGAAGCGGCAGACGAAGCAGCATTTCAAAGAAACTCCAACCTTTTGAGGAAGGAGCTGGAATGGATGCGCCGCCAGCCCCAGGCACGTGGTACTAAGTCTAAAGCACGTATTGATGCTTATTACGACCTGGAAGAAAAAACAAAGAAGGGCGGAATCCGTGACAAAGTCGAGCTGAGCGTTAAAACAGCGCGCCAGGGTAATAAGATCATGGAAATGGATCACCTGTATAAATCATTCAACGGTAACACTTATATCAATAATTTCAGTTATATATTTAAAAAAGGCGACAGAATTGGTTTGGCCGGGAAAAATGGCAGCGGTAAATCTACCCTGTTAAATATCATTACCGGTGCCTTACAACCAGATAAAGGAACTGTAGTTAAAGGAGAAACCACAGTAATAGGCTATTTCCACCAGGCAGGGATTACTTTTAAGGAAGATGAGCGTGTAATTGATATTGTAAAAAACGTAGCAGAATTTATTACCATGGCCGACGGTAAAACTATTTCGGCTTCCGCATTACTTACGTTGTTCCTCTTCCCTCCTGCCAAGCAGTATGGTTTTATATCCAAACTAAGCGGCGGTGAAAAGAAACGCCTGCAATTGATGAGCATCCTGATGAAGAACCCTAACTTCCTCATACTGGATGAGCCTACCAATGACCTGGATATCGATACCTTAAACGTATTGGAAGAATTTTTAACCAACTACGGAGGTGTATTGATGATGGTATCGCACGACAGGTATTTGTTAGATAAGCTAACCGACCAGCTTTTCATTATGGAAGAAAAGGGCCATGTACGCATCTTTAATGGTAATTATTCGTCATACAGGCTTGAACTGGAAGAAGCAAAACAACAAGCAAAAAAACCCGCTCCTGTTGCACAAACTCAAACTCCCGTAGCTAAAAAAGTAAACTGAGCTTTAAAGAAACAAAGGAACTGGAGAGTATTGAAGGCGAAATCAACACTATTGAAGCAACAATCAAAGACAAAAACGAACAATTAAACGCTTCAGGCATCGATCCTAAAAAGCTTGATGATTTATTAAAGCAAATAGATATTTTAAATAAACAACTGGACGATAAAAGCGCCCGTTGGATGGAATTAACGGAGCTAAACGAAGGATAATGAAAGCATCGGATATTATAGCATCAATAGGTGTAATTATACTTTTAATAGCGTTTCTGTTAAATTTAACTAAGAAACTACCTACCGAAAGCAAGCTTTACAGCCTTTTAAACCTTATTGGCGCAGGCACCTGTTGCTATGCATCATACATAGTAAACTTCTACCCTTTCGTGGTATTAGAGGGCGTTTGGGGGTTTGTGGCTTTAATATCATTATTCAGAGTTCCACGTGGAACATCTGTTTAATTAAGGTAATTTTGTATCTAAGTCTAAAATTCTAAGCAGTAAGTTAAAAGCGCCAACGAGAAAATCGGCGAAAATAAAATTAAAGTTCCACGTGGAACAAATCTTGAATTGAAGAACCATTAAGTCAACATAATACTTAAAATCTGCGACTCAAGACTTACCAAAAGTGGAACAAGGAGGATAAAATGTTTAAGAAATATAATGTAATAGTAGTAGGTGCCGGGCACGCAGGCTGTGAAGCTGCCGCTGCCGCTGCTAATTTGGGTTCATCAGTTTTGCTGATAACCATGAATATGGGTACCATTGCACAGATGAGTTGTAACCCCGCCATGGGTGGTGTTGCTAAGGGACAAATAGTGCGGGAGATAGATGCTTTGGGTGGATATTCGGGCATTATAACTGATAAAACATCTATCCAGTTCAGGATGCTTAATCAATCAAAAGGCCCCGCAATGTGGAGCCCGCGTGCTCAAAGCGACCGTATGCGGTTTGCCGAAGAGTGGCGTTTATCATTAGAACGCACCCCTAATGTTGATTTTTGGCAGGACACCGTAACCTCTCTGCTTGTAAAAAACAATACCGTAGCAGGTGTTCGTACCTCTATCGGTATCGAAATTGAAGCGGATGCTGTTGTATTAACTAATGGAACCTTCCTGAATGGCGTGATCCATATAGGCGAAAAAAGATTTGGCGGAGGCCGTACAGGTGAAAAAGCTGCTACCGGTTTAACCGAGCAATTGGTTGAGTTGGGCTTTGAAGCAGGTAGAATGAAGACCGGTACCCCACCCCGCGTGGATGGCCGAAGCCTTAACTACAGCTTGATGGAAGAGCAGTGGGGCGACCCAGTAAGAGGCAAATTTTCCTTTACCGATGTACCTTGTATAGAAGAACAGCGCTGCTGCTGGATCACCTATACCAATACCGATGTACACGAAACGTTGAAAGAAGGCTTTGAAAGATCACCGATGTTTACCGGTCGGATCAAAGGTTTAGGTCCCCGTTATTGCCCTTCAATTGAAGATAAAATTAACAGGTTTGCCGAGCGAGATCGCCACCAGATTTTTGTTGAACCGGAAGGTTTAAATACTGTTGAGATCTACGTAAATGGTTTCTCCACCTCCTTGCCTGAGGATGTACAATACAAAGCACTCACCAAGATTCCGGGTTTTGAGAACGCTAAAATGTTCAGGCCGGGTTACGCCATTGAGTACGATTTCTTCCCTCCTACACAATTAGGTTTAACCTTAGAAACTAAACAGATCAGCAACCTTTACTTCGCCGGCCAGATCAACGGCACTACCGGTTACGAAGAAGCGGCGTCTCAAGGCTTCATTGCAGGCATCAACGCTCACCAAAAAATTAATGATAAACATGAATTGATCCTGAAAAGAGCAGAATCGTACATCGGTGTTTTAATAGATGACCTGGTAACTAAAGGTACCGAAGAACCTTACCGCATGTTTACATCAAGGGCAGAACATCGCCTGTTATTGCGCCAGGATAATGCAGATATCAGGCTCTCTCCTATGGGTCATGAATTAGGATTGATCAGCGACGAGCGTTTAGAAAAAGTAAATCAAAAGATAAAAAACTCTGATGATATTGTGGCTTATACCAAAAGCAAGTCCATCGATCCATCAACAGTTAATACCCTGATGGAAGAGTTGGGTACGAGTCCGCTTGCGCAAAGCACCAAACTATTCAATTTGCTGAGCCGCCCACAGGTAACCTTTAATGATCTTAAAAAAGCCGACGCCCCTTTAGCCGAGTTACTTTCGGCCTACGATAAAGAAACTATTGAGCAGGCTGAAATAAAAATCAAATATGAGAGTTATTTCATCAAGGAGATGGAGATAGTAGACCGGATGAAAAAAATGGAAGACCGCGAGATCAATCCAAATTTTGATTATCACACGTTGGTATCGCTCTCCAAAGAAGCACGCGAAAAATTGATGAGGATAAAACCACGCACTTTGGGCCAGGCTTCAAGAATTTCGGGCGTTTCACCCTCCGATATTTCAGTTTTGATGGTTCATGTATCGAGATAAAACGTAAATATCTGATAATTAATTAATTATAAAAAGTCCTTTAAAATCAATTATTTTTAATTTTTAATAGTACTTCTCATAAAAACATAAAAATCGCTTATATCGCCTAAAAACTATGTTAAACACAAAAACGGCTATTTTTTACAAAAATTCAATACTGATTTTTATTGTTTTATTCATTTTTGGATGCGCAGCCCAACAACCACCGCAAGGAGGGCCACGCGACCAAACCCCGCCAAAATTGGTGAAGGCAATTCCCGGAAATAAAACCCGGAATTTTGTCGCCAAACAAATCGACCTGGAATTTGACGAATTCATCAAACTTACTAACGCTTACCAGGAGATCAGCATGAGCCCGGCCATGGAGAAGCCCCCCGAGTATTCATCAAACAAAAGAAAACTAAAAATTGAGTTTAAAGACAGCCTTCAAAAAAATACTACCTACGTTATCAACTTTGGAAAGTCAATACAAGATGTGAATGAAAGTAACATCCTGAAAAATTTCACTTATGTTTTTTCTACCGGCAGCCATATCGATTCATTAAGCATCAGCGGTACGGTAACCAATACGCTCACCCAGGAAAAAGAGAAAGATGTACTGGTATTTATTTTCCCGGTGAAGCAGGACACTCTCTTCGGAAAAAAGAAGCCGTCTATTTTTGCCCTCACCGATTCATCAGGAAATTTCGCTTTGAATAATTTAAGGGAAGATGACTATCGCATCTATGCCCTAAAAGAAGCAAGTCCGGATAAAATTTTTAACCGCGACGAAGAGTTGATCGCTTTCCTGAAAAAACCCATTCATCTTCGGGCGGATACTTCTAATGTCCAGTTAAACTTATTCAAACAGGATCCTGAAAAATTCAGGGTATCCGAAAAACGTTTTGATACTGATGGTAAGCTATTATTGGTATTTAACAAGGGGCTAACACAGCCGGCCATTAAAGTGATTTACCCTGCCAATGTGGATGATAGAAAACAGGTATCGTTTTCACGTACAAAAGATACAGCATCTGTTTATCTGCGTAATATGAACTTCGACTCCCTGCGTGTAGCCATATTTGACAAGGGCAAGCCTATAGATACCATCTATCAGCTTAAACGTAAAAATGAAAGCTTTACACGTGTTGTAACAACAAGCTATAACATGGGTAATGACAGTAAATTAAAACCCGGCGGCAATTTGATGATCACGGCAAGCATCCCTATCGAAAACTTCGACCAATCGCAAATTACCTTAAACGAAGATTCTGTAGCTACAAGCGATTACACCATCCAAAAAGATACGGGCAATTACAAATTGCTTAATTTAAAATACAGATGGCGGGAAAGCAGTAAATATGAGTTGGTATTGAATGAAGGCGCATTGACGGATATTTATGGCGATAAAAACAAACGCCTGTCCAAAAAATTCCAGATCAATAAACTGGATAATTACAGCCAGCTCACAGTAAAACTAACTGTACCCGACACGGCCAAAGCATATGTAGTTGAGTTGTTAAGCGAAGACAAAAAGTTAATTCAAAGCGACCCTATAACCAAAAACACTTCATTGGTATATAAAGGAATTCTGGCCGCTAAATACTATGTGAGGATTATTTACGACGAAAATAAAAACGGTAAATGGGATAGCGGGAACGTGAGGTTGAAGCGACAACCCGAAAATATCTGGCTAAATGAAAAGCTCATCACCCTGAGGCCAAACTGGGAAGCGGAGGAGCCGGTGACTATTCCAAAAGAAAGGGTTACTCCTTAAACCAGCCCGAATACATGATATAATTTTGAGGCAACTGCTTCAACATAGCCCTTTGCTCATCAGTAAGGGGCTTTATTTTTTTGCAGGGATGCCGGCATATAAATAGCCTGATTCGCATATCGTATTTTCCAATACAACAGCACCTGCAGCAATGATCACAAACTCATTTACAACCGCGTGATCCATCACAATTGCACCCATGCCAACCAATGTATGATCATGTAAAGTACAGCCGTGTACAAGCGCATTATGTCCTATAGAAACACTGCTACCAATGTTAGTTGGCGCTCTTAAATAGGTAGCGTGGATCACTGCACCATCCTGGATATTGGTGTTATTACCAATTTTTATATAATGTACATCCCCACGGATAACGGCATTAAACCACACCGAACAATTATCACCCATAACCACATCCCCTACTATAGTACAGTTTTCGGCAATAAAACAATCCTTACCCCAAACCGGGTTTTTATCTTTTACAGGCAGAATTACAGGCATATCTTTAATTAGTGAATTATTGATTTAGTGGATTATTGATTTGAATAATTTTATTTATGTTTGAATACAAAATAAGCGAAAATAGCTCAGTCGGTAGAGCGTCAGTTTCCCAAACTGAAGGCCGCGGGTTCGAATCCCGTTTTTCGCTCTTCAAAAATGCTTTCTTTTATGTCATTGCGAGAAGGAACGACGAAGCAATCTCGTAGCTATGCTTGTTGAATATGCATTTACTACGAGATTGCCACGCTACGCTCGCAATGACATATTTTATACTAAAACACCGTATCTTGCACCTGCTCAGCATGCTCTGGATAATCAGTAGTATAATGTAATCCCCTGCTTTCCTTACGCAACATAGCCGATTTTACGACAATAAACGATACCTGGATCAGGTTACGCAGCTCGCAAAGTTTAACCGATAGCTTGGTTTTCTTATAGAAATCTTCAGTTTCCTCGTATAATAATTTCAACCTGCGTAAGGCCCTGTCCAGCCTGAAATCCGAACGAACGATACCTACGTAGTCATTCATCAGCTTCTGCATTTCGCGTACGTTGTGGGTAACCAGGATATCTTCGTTTGACAGCTGCACCCCCTTCTCATCCCAATCCGGGATATTATCGGGGATTACATTATTTTCGAAATTCTTAATTGCGTCTTCGTAGATCCTGTGTGCAAAAACCAACGCCTCCAATAAAGAATTTGAAGCCAAACGATTAGCGCCATGCAGGCCTGTTGACGAACATTCTCCGCAGGCATACAACCTTAATATAGACGATTGCCCAACATGATCAACCATTATACCGCCGCACATATAATGACAAGCCGGCGCAACGGGAATCATATCCTTGGTCATATCGATACCAATCTCCAGGCATTTTGCATAAATATTAGGAAAATGGTTCAGGATATCTTTTTTACTGCGGTGCCTTACATCTAAATAAACAAAGTCTTCGCCCGATTTTTTGATCTCGGCATCAATAGCCCTTGCCGTTATATCACGGGGTGCCAAAGATTTACGCTCGTCATACTCTTGCATAAACTCTTCACCGTTAGTGCGCTTTAACACGCCGCCAAAACCGCGTACAGCCTCAGATATCAGAAAAGAGGGATATTCGCCGGGATTATACAAAGCTGTTGGATGGAATTGCATGAACTCCATATTACGTACTTTACCTTTAGCACGATAAACCATAGCAATACCATCACCAGTAGCGATTGTTGGATTTGTGGTAACCGCGTAAATATGTCCGGCACCACCAGCAGCCATTACCGTAACTTTAGATAAGATCTTCTCTACAATCTTAGTTTCGGTATTAAACGCATAAATCCCGAAACAGGTGATATCAGTACTTGATTTACCTACCAACTCGCCCAAATGGTGCTGCGTTATTAAATCAACAGCAAAATAATGCGTAAGTATCTCAATATTAGGATTTTTATGAATTTCCTCTAAAAGCGAACGCTCTATCTCCCAGCCGGTTACATCTTTGTAATGTAACACACGAAACTCGGAGTGTCCCCCTCTTTAGCCAGGTCATAAACACCCTCATTGGTCTTGTCGAAATTGGTTCCGTAATCAATAATCTCATTGATCCGCTCGGGACCCTCCTTAACAACGGCTTCAACAACTTCGCGGTCGCAAAGCCCGTCGCCACTTATTAAGGTGTCCTGGATGTGTTTTTCAAAAGAATCTTCTTTTTTATCCACAACCACCGCAACGCCCCCCTGGGCATATTTGGTGTTGGATTCGTCTTCGTTAGATTTTGTAACTATCAGTACCTTACCATGCTTCGCGGCTTTGAGCGCAAAACTTAATCCGGCTATCCCTGAACCCACTACAAGGAAATCAACATTTCGGGTCATATTTTAGATGAATGTGTGTAAAAGTAGTACTAATGTTAATAACAGCTGTATAACCTGTTAAGTTTATGTAAACAAAAAGTGAAAAATAGTTTACAGTGTGTATAACTCCCTTTCTCAGGTCGAATATCAATATTTTTTGAGCGACTTTTACGACACTTTAGTCATAAAGCTAACATTTTGTCAACCCTGAAAATATTAACATAAAACTTTTTCAAATAAAAATTGATTGTCATACCTATCTAAAAATCAGCATGCTTTTTGGTGGATAAATGTTTATAAGTGTTAATAAATTGTGAAAACTAACTTTTAAAACAAAAATTACTCCGACTTTTGCACATTACCAACACCCTAATAAACAATAGTTCTTTTTAATTTAAAAATTAGTTGTTATTAATTGAATTGTGGAAATGAATACCTTCGAAGAAATAAATCTGAAAGGATACGTGGATGAAGAAATTGATCCGACGCTTGATCTTTTCGCGGAAATTGAAAAATTAAAAAAGCAAAAAAATGCGGTGATCCTGGCGCACTATTACCAGGATGGCGATATCCAGGATATTGCCGATTACATTGGCGATAGTTTGGGATTATCTCAACAAGCCGCCAAAACGGATGCCGATATCATTGTTTTTGCAGGCGTACATTTCATGGCCGAAACTGCCAAGATACTGTCGCCAACCAAGAAGGTTTTACTGCCGGATATGAAGGCAGGTTGTTCATTAGCAGATAGTTGTCCGCCACACTTGTTTAAAAAGTTTAAGGAAAACTATCCCGATCACCTGGTGATCACTTATGTAAACTGTACGGCCGAATTGAAAGCTTTAACTGACATTGTTTGTACATCAAGCAACGCTGTGCAGATTGTAGAGAGCTTACCGAAGGATCAGAAGATCATTTTCGGACCTGATAAAAACCTTGGCGCGTATGTAGCCAAAAAAACCGGTCGAGACCTGGTATTGTGGAATGGGGCCTGTATGGTTCATGAGATATTTTCGAGAGAAAAGATCACCAAACTGAAAGAACGCCATCCGGGTGCAAAGTTGTTAGCACATCCTGAATGTGAGGATGTTATATTGGAAATGGCCGATTATGTTGGTTCAACAACCGGAATTTTAAAATATGCCGGTAGCCACCAGGACAAGGAATTTATAGTAGCAACAGAATCGGGCATTTTACACCAGATGCAAAAGGAAAACCCGGATAAAATATTTATTCCGGCACCGCCAAATAACAACTGCGCATGCAACGATTGCCCGCACATGAAGCGTAACACACTGGAAAAGTTATACCTGTGTTTGAAAAATGAAACACCTGAGGTAACTGTACCACAGCATATAATTGAAAAAGCAGTAAAACCGATTGAGCGCATGCTTGAGATTTCGGCGCAGCTGGGATTATAGTTCTTTGAGACTACACCGATTACGGGTTGATTTCACCGATTTTTTGATCGGTTGGATGGCCTTGATCAGGAAGTTATAAACTGGGGAATTGTGGAAAACCGGGAGGAATTAAATTGAAGGTATTTTTGGTGTAAAAGTGCCTTCTTGCTTGTAAAAAGGCTGAAAATCGTAAAAAATTTTTCGCCAAAGGCGGATATAAGGTATAAAGGTAGCGGCCCGAAAACTTGGGTTATCCACATTGTTGTTAAAAAGTATAAAAGCCGAAGGGAGGCTGGAGTCAATATATTTGTCGTCCGTTTTTCGATGGTCAACTGATTTGGTTGGTATGTGAGAAAAAAGTGTAAAAAATTTCCCGCCTTCGGCGGAAGGTGTAAAGCGGGTTGCGGCCTAAGATGTATAAAAATGTAAATTTAAAAGTCTCCCTTTTAGGGAAGATTTAGAGGGGCTAATATGTTTGAAAATCAGGATAGAACCAATTTAGAGGAGCTTGGCGAATTTGGCCTTATCGGTCACCTTACAAAAAATATTAAGCTTACTAACGAAAGCTCAAAAAAGGAGTCGGCGACGATGCAGCTGTACTTGATTTCGCTGGTAAAAAAGTGCTGGTGAGTACGGATATGCTGTTGGAAGGGATCCATTTTGATTTGGCGTACACGCCGCTTAAGCATTTGGGTTACAAAGCGATACAGGTAAACCTGAGTGACATTTATGCGATGAATGGAATAGCGTCGCAGGTTACTGTGTCTATCGGCATGTCGAGCAAATTTCCGCTCGAAGCCATTGAGGAGCTTTACCAGGGGATTTATATCGCCTGTGAAAAATATAATGTGGATTTGATCGGCGGAGATACAACATCGTCAAAGCAGGGACTGGTGATCAGCGTAACCTCTATCGGATATGCTGATGAAGCTGACATTGTGTACCGTAACGGTGCCGAAGAAGGCGACCTAATTTGTGTATCCGGAGATTTGGGAGGTGCTTATACCGGCCTGCAACTGCTGGAGCGGGAAAAGCTGATCTACCTGGAAAATCCTAATATTCAGCCGGATCTGGAAGGAAAAGATTACATCGTGGAACGTCAGTTAAAACCCGAAGCCCGCCGGGATGTGGTGGAATTGCTGAAAAGCATCGAAGTAAAACCAACCGCGATGATCGACGTATCTGATGGTTTGGCTTCAGAGTTATTACATATCTGTAAGCAAAGCAACAAGGGGTGTAACCTGTACGAAGAGAAGATCCCGCTCGACCCGATGACGTTTGAAACAGCCCGTGAGTTCAACCTCGATCCTACTATTTGCGCGCTCAGCGGTGGGGAAGATTATGAATTATTGTTTACCGTGAAGCAGGCCGATTATGATAAGATCAAATTTAAAATGGATATCAGCATCATCGGCTACATCACCGAACCATCGGCCGGCTGTAACCTGATCACTAAAAGCGGTACCGTACATGAATTGAAGGCCCAGGGCTGGAACGCGTTTAAAAAATCCGAATAATGCTGCAGGATATTTTCGATAAATTTTACCTCAACAATCATCCCGATGGGAGACCGCCCGGGGCTTTTGTGAAGGGAATTTTATTGCTTTACCTGGGCTTGCTGATCCAAACGTTGAATAATTACCTGGACGGTTTCAATTTTTCGGCCATCCTGTTTGTATTCTGTCGCTGTCGGCTTTTTGATCTTTGTTACCGGCGAAGGAAAGAAATGGGCCCGGATCATCCTTTCGGTTTTGATATTGCTGAATGTTTTTTTCCTGGGATCGTCATTGCTGTATAGTTTCGGAATTTTACATGATAGTTCGGCTTCCAAAAAAGCTATAGAAATGCCGGTTTATCTCATCATTTTAACCCTCGCCGAGATCATTGTTGAACTATGGGGTTGGGCGCTGATGTTTACCAAACAGGCAGATTGGTGGTTTAACAGGAAAAACACTAATAGATAAAAACTTTATTTTTAAATCAAACCTAAATCTTTTAAAATGAAAAAATACATAATCTCATGTGTTTTATTATTCACTATAGCTAAAAGCTTTGCTCAAAACTCAGCCATTTTTAAGATAAAATATAAGTCGCTTCATAAATATCATGTGAAAATGGTAACTGATCTTAAAATGGAGATGGACGCCGTAGGTGATGAAGCAAGTATAGCCGAAATAAAGAAAAATACGAAATTGCCAGCGACCATAACCGGGCATAATGGTCATGATTTAGATTTAGTTACAGGAAAACTAAATAGCGATAATTCTTTTCCTTTTACGATGACATTTTGGGGAATGCCGTCGGTAATGAATTTTAATGGGAAGCAGATTGAAACCCCGGATCCTTTGAAAGACCGAATTTTTTATGGAACGGGGTCGCCGGAGGGCAAAATACATATCGATTCGGTATCCGGAAAAAATACAGACGAAAAGATAAAATCAGCTGTTACTGCTATTATCAATAACATCAGTAACAAACTACAATTTCCGGATAAGCCAATGAAAATTGGCGAGACTTTTACGCAGGAAATACCCATGGCAATGCCCGTACCCGGCTTTACCAATATGCAAATGAATATAAAGCTTGTTTATAAACTCATATCTGTTAATAATGATATAGCAAATTTCGATATAGATCAATCGATGGCTATGGATTTGAAGACTACTACAAACGGAGCAGAGGTAACTATTAGTGGTAACGGTAAAGGAAGCGGCAAACTTGTTTATAGTATCAAACAAAATTACATGAGTAGCATGGTTAGCAATATAAATTTTAATCTGTCCATGATAATGGAGGGGATAACTTTTAAAGCAAATGCATCCGCCAACGCATCATATCTGGCAGTTGTTAACGAGCTTTAATTACTCATCCCCAATATATTTCTGATCTATCTGCTTATCTGCTTTTGCTCCCAACTTTTTGATCTTTTCGGCGGTAGTAGTCAGGTTGCCCCTACCCTCCGATAATTTACTGATGGCGTTATTATAAGCCGATTGTGTTTGGTTAATGTTTTTGCCAATGCTGTCCATATCACTTAAAAAACCAACAAACTTATCATACATATCGCCGCTTAAACGGGCTATTTCCAATACATTGCGGTTTTGGCGTTCCTGTTTCCACATACTGGCAATGGTACGCAGGGTAGCTAGCAATGTCGACGGACTAACAATTACCACTTTCCTGTCCCAGGCATAATTAAAGAGCTCGCCATCCAGTTGCACCGCTATACTGAAGGAGGATTCTATCGGCACAAAAAGCAGCACAAAATCGGGCGAATTGATCTTATATAAATCGTGATACTTTTTGGCTGAGAGTCCGGCAACATGCCCGCGGATAGATTCCACATGGGCTTTGGCAAATAGTTTTCGATCTTCCTCGGTATCGGCGTTAACCAACTTTTCGTACGCAATTAGAGATACTTTGGAGTCGATAATCAGGTGCTTTTCATCGGGTAGGTCGATGATCACATCTGGTTGATATCTTGTGCCGTCGGTGGACTGGATGGCGGCTTGGATGCGGTATTCCTGGTCTCTGACGAGGCCTGAGCGTTCCAGTACCCGCTCCAAAATTACCTCGCCCCAGTTACCTTGTTTTTTGTTATCGCCTTTAAGTGCTTTGGTAAGATTTTGGGCCTCATCGCTAATCTGTTTGTTGAGGTCCATCAGCTGCGTGATCACCCCTTTCAGGGTGTTCCGTTCAGCGGCTTCCATGTTGTAAACTTTCTCAACTTTATCCTCAAATGCTTTCAGGTTTTCCTTTAACGGGTTAAGGATGACATCCAAATTACTCCGGTTGATATCAGTAAATTCCTTCGATTTTTCTTTAAGCAGTTTTTCGGCCACATTTTCAAATTCGCGCTGAAATTGGGTGCGGATCTGCTCTATTTCGGCCTTTTGCTCCTGCAGTTTCTCCTGCTGCGATTTATAGTAGGCCCGGGCACTTTCTAAGGATTGATTGGCCTGTGCCAACTGGGTGCGCTCGTATAAAAGCTCGTCAATAAGACGATTCTTTTCCTCCTTTAAAAAGTTGGTAATGCTTTCTTTTTCAGCAACTAAACCGTTTGATTTTTCCTCGGCTTTGGCTAATAAAATTTTAAGCTGATCATGCTCATATCGGAGTTTGCTCAACTCTTCGGCCGAGATCAGCTCAACTGCTTTTGGTTTTTTCAGGAATAGAAAAACTGCAATCAGCAGGATGATCAGGGATACAAATACTAATATAATACCAGTCATTTATTGATAAAAATATTAGTAAAGTAAAACATAAAATTTTATAAATACTAATAAAGTTAATCAAGAAAGGCAAGTGAATTAAGGAATGGGATTATTTTCTGTTTTAAAATTCAGGATATAGTTTTGTACAGCATAGCCATCGCTTGCCCGCATCATACCGCCGGTAATATTTATCTGGTATTCGGTATTAGGCTTCAGACTCACTTTCATAATAATGCTTTTGTTATCATTAGCAAAGGTAAATTTTGCCGACTTAGGATAATGATCTATACCCCTGGCTCCCGGGCCAAAAAAGTACTTTATGCCATCCAATTTTTTATCAAAATCAAATATAATTTCAGTTGTGTTGGCCCTTATCGTAGTATCGCCGTTTTTGAAAGGCCTTACTGCTATTACCCGGGCACAATGTTGCTGATAGTCGTCATCGTAAAAACTGATATTTGGCGCCAATTTATTGTAAAAGACGACAATAGCAGGCATAAAGCTTTCAAGTGTAGGATAAGTTTTTCTGTTTGATTGATATTTACCAAGTAAATTAACCAATGGCCGCATCCAAACAAAACCTCTGGCCAACTGCTGCTTAAGCTCTTGTTCGGCCACCAATGTATCGGTATTATGGGTTTTCAGGTAACTGATTACTGATGCCCTTACTAAAGCTTCGTTCATCATTGTTTTCCACTCGCCATAAGCTTGTTTTCGCATTTTTGTGCGCTCCTTTTCGTAAATAAGCGCACCCGCATCTCTCAATTGGCTTTCATAATTATCGGTAAGATAATTGATAAAAGAGTGGTTAAACTCGTGGATCAATGTAGGCAGATAAGATGCCGCGTCATAAGTAGGTAAGCCTTGCTCATCAAAAGTACCAGAACCAATAATTGCATATACTTTTTTGGTATGATCGTTTAAATAAACATGTGGCCCGTAGTTTCCTCCGCCATTTCCAAATCCTATGATGATATTGAAATTTTCGGCCGGCGCTTTACCATAAAATTTATAATACCAGGATACATCCAGCTTTTTAAACAGGGCATTAAAGCGACTTTCGGCTATAGCATAATCAGCTAAATGGGCATGGAAAAACCCATCGAAGTCGGCGTCTTTATAAAATTGCTTTAATAGGGCAGTGAATTTTACAGCGCTTTCCAGGGTCCACCTTTTGTCTGGTAAAGAGACTGAAAAAGGTACTAATGGTTCTAATGCCGGTGGTTCATTCAAATGAACGGCCATTGACATAACAGCATCGTAGCTAACGCCGCTGCTGTCCCTCAGTTCCCGGGCGTATTTAATGAGCGGATGGTCAATAAATTTATCAAGATGCTTATGAATATCCGCAACGTATTTAACATTGTCAGGTGTATTGTATTCTTCGTTACCCGCTAAACGGAAAACAATGCTCAGCAATTCTACACGTTTATCAATTCGGGGCGTTGCTATAGTATTATTAGTTTGGGCTGATAACACTAAGGGAAAAAAGATGATAAGAAAAGATAGGTTTAGGTATTTCATTTAATAAAAAAGTTAAAGGCAACAAAAAAGCAAACTCCTGAAGGTAGACTGATCAGCTAATTCTTAGTTTAATCATGAACAAAAGAAATAGTGATCAGCCGGTATTAATGCACCGGATGCACAGCCGAATCGGTATCAGCACCAAGCGTAGTGGTGTCTGCTGAATTAGTTGTAGTGTCGGTGTTTCGGGCTGTTGAAGTTTTTGTTGAATCGGCAGGGCCGCCGCTACTTTGGGTCACGCTGGTATCGTTTTGGCGGTTATTTTTATCGGCGCTATGACAGGATGCAAAAGCTATTGAAGCAGCTAAAAATGTAAGGATGGTTAATTTTTTCATGGGTGATGTTTAAGGCTTAACGGGTAGTTATACGTTTCTGTTTTATTATTAAGATTTTGTTCGCTGGTATAAATTAAGGATATTCACAAATAAAAAACAATGATGAAGCAATTGATTTATGGGATATTAATAAGCTTGTTGTTTGTGTCCTGCTCAAAAAAGAGCACAGATCAACCACCGCAGCCCCACACTATAAAAGTTACGGTAAGCGCTGCAGATGCCTTTAATGTTTCATTATCTGAATATAAAACAACGGATAGCAGCCCTAAAATAGTTGATGCGAAAGCTGTTGCAAAAGGATCATCATACAACTATACTGCTACATTGAATCAAAACGACCAGGTAACCCTGGTTGTTGCATCAGACGTTAGCAATACCGTAACTTACAGAATTTACGACAATGATAAAATAGTTGTACAGGATACCGACAGAGAAGTGTTGACGCATGGCTCGGTTACCGTTACCTATAATATCCCTTAGTATAAATTATTGGGCTTTCTCTATCCTTAACCCTACATCGCTGATTTCATGAAGGGGGTTATCACGCATGTTTTGTTCTATCTGAAAACGGTAAATGCCTTTTGTGGGGAAATGATAATCTTTGCGCAAAAGCACCTGGTAGCTGTAAAGGTTACCTGACCCCTTGCCCAGCCATTCGCCATCGGGATTGGCCAGCTTTACTTCAAAACGCGTAGTATGCGTTTTTTTATCGGGCGAGATTTGATTAACCAATACAAAAATGTTGGAGTACTTATAGTTGCCCGTAACCCGTAAATTAAGGTATTGGTTATAGGCAACTTTTTCATCATCAATTTTAACATCAAAGTTTACGCGGTTAACGTACGACCAGTTATGATCGGCAATCTCGGTGTTGGTATCAATGATCCTGTTCGGATCCGAACAGGAACCGGCAAACATGGTTACTAATAATAATGCTGCCGGGTAAATGATATTTAAAGCCCGTTTCATTCAGGTTTTGCCTGTTGATTATTGTCGTTATTATTATTACGGTTTGGGCGGTTTGGCCTGCGGCGCCTGTTGTTATTCCCGCTCCCTTCACCCTGTGGTTTTCCTTCGCCTTGTGGCCTCGGTTCCCCCTGTGGTCTCGGTTCTCTCAGAGGTTTGGCTTCGCCTTGAGGCCGGCCCTCTCCCTGGGGTCTGTTTTGCTGCGGAGGCCTGTTACCCTGGGGTCTGTTATTGTTTTGCGGCTGGCGGTTTCCTTCAGGACGCGGCTGCTGTGCCGGTTTTTCCTGCGGATTACCCGATCCCTGCTGAGGCTGCTGCTGGGCCGGTTTGCCCTCGGCTTGCGCCTGGCCTCCGGGTTTCTGGTTTTTATTGCGGTTTTTGTTCTTCTTTTTATTGTTGTTGCGCCGTTCGTCGAGGCGGGTAAGACTATCCTGGCCAACCACGTTTTCGTAATCGAGCGCTTTTGCCGCTGGTGTTTCAACTTCAACAATTTCACCAAGGTCTTCGGGGATCACACCATCTTTATTCTGCTGCTGAATCTCTTTAACCTTTTTTATGGGTAGTGGCACCCATGATTCTTCTCCCGGGTAGCTAAACCACATTATTTTTTTAAAGATGTCGGTTTTTTGCAGGCGGGCATCCCCTTTTGGGTTTTAAGGGTGTTTACATTATCAGGGATGTATTTTAAGGCATCCATGTAAGTATCCAGCTCGTAGTTAAGGCAGCATTTCAGCTTGCCGCACTGGCCGGCCAGTTTCAGCGTATTTAATGAAAGGTTTTGATAGCGGGCTGCCGAAGTAGATACGGTTTTAAAATCGGTAAGCCATGTTGAGCAGCAAAGCTCGCGGCCGCATGAACCTATGCCGCCTAAACGGCTTGCTTCCTGCCTCATGCCAATCTGCCTCATCTCGATACGGATGCGGAAAGTTTCGGCCATTTTCTTGATCAGTTCCCTGAAATCAACGCGGCCTTCGGCCGTATAATAAAATGTAGCCTTGGTTTTATCGCCCTGGTAATCCACATCGCTCAGCTTCATGCTCAGGTTAAGGTCAAGCGCCAGCTTGCGCGATTTGTGCATGGTTTCCCATTCCATATCCTTGGCAGCTTTCCATTTGTCAACATCGGCAACGGTAGCTTTACGGTAGATCTTTTTTACAACATCGGCTTCCTTTACATGGCGTTTTACCATTTGCATGCGCACCAGTTCGCCGGTAAGCGAAACATGGCCAATATCATAGCCACCAGTGGTTGCTTCAACAGCCACCAGTTCGCCGGCTTCGAGGTAAATATTATCGTTGTTTAAATAAAACTCCTTGCGCGAGCCTTTAAACTTAACTTCAATAACCTGAAAAGGCTTATAGTTAGTCGGCATGTCCATATGCGACAGCCAATCGTAAACATCTAATTTGCTGCAACCATTAGTAAGGCAACTGCCGTTACTTTTGCAGCCCGCAGGCGAACATCCGCCACCTGTTGAGCAACTTCCACATCCCATAATTAACTTGGCATATATTGATTCCCCGCAGGGACATTTTTATTTATTAGTATTTTAATAATTTGTAAAGATACATCTAAAAATAAGATTTTGGGATTAGCGTTGCGCTCCACATGATAATGTGCTTTTTCCAGCTCATCAATAATCATTTGCGATTTGCCTATACTCAATACACCGCTCATTTTTTGAGCCGTATCCAGTTCCTTTGCCGGTAAATGTACCAGGCTACCCGCCCCGGCAATGAGTAAACAGCACTCGCGGATAAAGCTGGTACCGTAACGCAAAAAGTTTTTTTGGTTTTCGCGCCCCATTTTGGCAAACTGCTCCACAAAAGCCATCACCTCAATACCTTTATTGCCAAAGCAATAGCGTAGCCATTGCACAAACAGCTCGTGGTAGCTTTTGTTGTCCTGCTGCAGCATGGCCAAAGCTTCGGTCATGTTGCCATTGCTCAAATAAGCTATTTCGGCAGCGGCTTCTTCGGTTTGGTGATGCGCACTTATTAAATGTTCTTTAATTTCATCGTACTCCAAAGCGGGTATTTTAACCAGCTGCGTACGGGATAATATGGTGTTCAGGATTTGATCCTGGTTTTGGGCTACTAATAAAAACAGTGTATTAGGCTGCGGTTCTTCAATAATTTTAAGCAAAGCATTCCCCTCTTTATCGAGGTATTCGGGCAACCAGAGGATCAGGATCTTATATTCCGATTCAAAAGGCTTAAAGCTTAGTTTTTTAATGATCTGGTGACATTCGGCAATATTGATATTGGCCTGTTTATTTTCGGCATCCAGGTATCCGCGCCATATGTCCAGGCTTAAATATGGGTTAGCCGTTAAAGCGCCGCGCCATTGCTCAATAAAAGTAAGCGCTGTATCATCTTTATGTTTTGCAAAGAAAGGGTAAGAAAAATGCAGGTCTGGATGCATCAGTTTCTGGTATTTCCGGCAGGAAGAGCATGCCCCGCATGAGTCGCCGGGCTGCTTGTCTTCGCAGGATAGGTACTGGGCATAGGCAACAGCAAGCGCCAGGCTGCCCGATCCTTCGGGGCCTAAAAATAATTGCGCATGGCTTACCCGGTTCTCGCTCACCGTGTTAAGCAATCGTTGCTTTGTTGCTTCCTGTCCTACTATTTCTTTAAACTGCATTTGGTGCAAAATAGTAATTTGATTTTGGATTTCGGAATTGGGATTTCGGATTTACACAGGAAACGAGGTTGCTTTATTTATGAAAGGATCTTTTGTAGGCTTGGTTTCATCTTAGTTGCGTTATCTTTACCGAATGGAATCTCAGGTCTCACATCTAATATCTCACATCTAAATGAGAATAATGGCTTTTGATTATGGAACCAAGCGCATCGGCATTGCGGTTACTGATCCTCTGCAGATCATCGCTACCGGGCTTGATAATATCCACCCCAATAATATCATCGAGTTTTTAAAAAATACCTGCAAACAGAACAAGTGGAGCGCTTTATCGTAGGCGAACCAAAGCAGATGGATAATACCCCTTCGCAATCGGCCATTCATGTAAAAGGCTTTGTGAACCTGTTAAAGAAAACATTCCCCGAAACCCCGATTGAAATGGTTGACGAGCGTTTTACCTCAAAAATGGCATCAGCAACTATCGCTCAGAGTGGGATGAATAAAAAGAACCGGCAGAATAAGGAGTTGGTGGATACGATATCGGCGGTGATATTGTTGCAGAGTTGGATGGACCGTAGATTATTTTGATGGCGTTGATTTCGCTGATTTGTCTACCTCTTAGTTAATGATTTTTTTGATTGCTCGTGACTTTTTATGATTTGTTTTGCTGTCGTGCAAGTTTATATTCGTTGGTAATGCGTTTAAACTCTAAGCTTTTGGATCCGAAATTAATAAGAAGTCCGGTTTCGAGTTTATAAGCTTCGAGATAGTTTAATACTTGAGCGAGATGAATATCTTCAAGTTTGGATACAGCTTTGAGTTCTACCATAACTTTTTCATCTACTAAAAAATCAACTCGCCTTCTGCCTACCTCTATTTCATCATAAAAGATAACCATTTCAAGCTCCCGGGAAAACAGCAACCCTTGTTTGTGCAGTTCGATCTCCAAACTTCGTTGGTAAATAGCTTCCTGAAAACCGTTGCCTAAGATTGAATGAACTTTCATTGCACAACCAATAATTTTACCGGTAAGCTCAGAGTGTTTATAGGTATTATTAATTAGATCTTTCATTTGATAAGGTTATGCTATAAAACTATTAAAATCAGAGAAAAATCAGGCAAAAAAATTATTCTTCAAGTGAAAGGCAAATCAGCGAAATCAACATAATCAATAAGAATCAACGGTTCTGGTAGTAATAAATCATTCTAAAAATCAATAACTTACAAAATAAATCAACGAAATCAGCGTAATCATTCCCATCAACGGTGTATCTTTGCCCCCATGGATATTCTCCCTAATGCCTTACTGGCTTACTTAGATGACCATTGCGACCCGGAGCCGGAGGTGCTTAAAAAGCTCAACCGCGAAACGCATATCAAGGTGTTAAAACCTAACATGCTATCGGGGCATTACCAGGGCAGGCTGCTTAGTTTTTTAAGCAAAATGGTGCAGCCTAAGCGCATCCTGGAGATAGGTACCTATACAGGCTACTCGGCTATTTGCCTGGCCGAAGGTTTGGCCGACGACGGCATCCTCCACACCATTGAGGTTAATCGCGAAATGGAGGAGATCATCACTTCACATCTTAAACTAACAAATGTTGAAAACAAAATAAAGCTGCATTTTGGGCAGGCAGAGGCCGTTATTGCTGATTTACAGGAGGATGTTTTTGATTTGGTGTTTATAGATGCCGATAAAAAGAATAATTATACTTACTTTCAATTAGTTTTTGACAAAGTCAGATCCGGAGGATTAATAATAATTGATAACGTTTTGTGGAAAGGAAAGGTGTACGGCACCGAAAAAGATGCCGATACTGAAGGAATCCGCAAACTAAATGACCAGATAGCTGTTGATAGCAGGATAGAAAAATTGATCCTGCCGGTACGCGATGGGCTGCTGGTTATCAGAAAAAATAAATTATGAAGAAAATCTTACTGATTACAACACTGTTGATTTCAACATTAGCTGCTTCAGCACAGAAAAATACCTCACAATCTTACATTGAAAAGTTCAAAGATGATGCCATTAAGATCATGCACGAAACCGGGATCCCGGCAAGCATCGTTTTAGGTGTAGCCATGCATGAATCGGGCTGCGGCAACAGCACCATAGCACAAAACCTTAATAATCAGTTTGGAGTAAAAGGTTACAATACCGTAGTTTATACCAAACACAACAAAAAAGTTCGCACCTCTTATAAAAGATACGATTCGGTTTTTGACTCGTTCCAGGACTTTGCACGTATCATGACCGAGCGCAAGCAGTTTAGCCACCTGGCCGACGCGCTTACCCATTATGATTATAAAGGATGGGCAAAAGGTATTCAGCGTGCCGGTTATGCCGGTAGCCGCAGATGGGCATCGCAGGTTTTAGGTATCATTAACAGGTATAACCTCAATGACCTGGATGAAAATCCGGCAAACCAAACGCAATTGGCCGACGCAACAACTAAACAGCAATAATTACGTTTATAAAATCTTAATTTGGCCCTGGTTATATGCCACATAATAAGATTTAAGCCTCATGCGAAAAACCATATACCTGTTCATTGCTGTAGTTTGCCTCAGTTCATGCTCTGCCCGCAAAAAAACCACTACAGTATCAAACCGAGATGCCAAACGCAATAACAGCAATATCCAAAAAGCCAACAAGGACGCTATTGCCAATTACCGGTCATACAACTCGTTAGAATATATTGACCGCTTCAAGGCCATCGCCATCCAGGAAATGAACCAGTATGGTATCCCGGCCAGTATTACCCTGGCGCAGGGCTTGTTTGAATCGGGCGCGGGCAATAGTGACCTGGCCAAATATGCCAACAACCACTTCGGCATAAAATGCACCAGCGACTGGACCGGCAAAAGCTATTATAAGGATGACGATAACGTGAATGATTGCTTCCGCGTTTATGATAACCCGGAAGATTCCTTCCGTGACCACTCGGCGTTTTTAAAACGTAAAAATTACGCTAAACTTTTTGAACTGGATAAGAACGATTACGAAGGCTGGGCTTATGGATTGAAAAAGGCGGGTTATGCTACTAATCCTAAGTATCCGCAGTTGCTTATCAATATTATTGTAAAATATAACCTCGATCAGTACGACCGCCCCGAAGGCGAGATTGCTAAAATTAAACGGGAAGACCGTGTGTTATCTCAGATCAACGATAGCATTGGCAAACCTGTTCAGGATACCCTTTCCAAAACCCCGCCCGACGATAAGATCTACACCGTAAAACAGGGCGATACACTATACAACATATCCAAGCGTTTTGGAATAACTGTTGATGACCTGAAAGCATTAAACAGTATGAGCGACAATGGCATTAAAATTGGCCAGAAGCTTGTTGTCGTAAAATAGAGAATCAAGACAACAAGAGTCAAGAGAATTTGAGATTAGTTATCACCGAATATTTATCTTGATTCTTGACTCCTGGTATCTTGGCTCTTTCCTCTAAAGGTTAATTGTTGTTAAATTGTATGATCACCCGCTGTGCAACACGTATTTTTGCATCCTCAATGAAACTGTGGACGCTTTTAATATGTTTGGCCCTGACCGCAACTAAAGTTTTTGCCCAGCAAAAAACCGTGGATGGGGTTGTGTTTGATAAAGACAGCAAAGACCGCATTGCCAAAGTTAATGTACAGAACATCACCACCGGCAAATCAATTTACAATACTTTTAAAGGTGAATTCAAGATAGAAGCCCAACCCGGCGATGTGCTTGTTTTTACAAAATCAGATCATCATCCCGATACATTGAAAGTGCAAGGCGGCGAATCACTGGCGGTTTATATGAAGCGCACAGCCATACAGCTTAAAGAAGTTATCGTGCGTGATACCCTGCTTAACCCGCAAAAACGGCTGGCTGCAACCAAAAACGATTATACCAAAATCTTCGGCCCGCTTAATAATAAGGACCTGCTGAGCTTTGGGCCGGGCGGTGCTGGCTTAAGTATCGACGCGCTTTACAATTCATTAAGCCGCAGCGGCCGCAATGCTGCCCGCCTGCGCGAAACTATTGAAAAAGACTATCAGCAAAGTGTTATTGACTATCGTTTTAACCGAACTTATGTTGGCGCCATAACCAATTTAAAAGATCAGCAGCTCACCGACTTCATGTTACGGTACCGTCCCGGCTATTATTTGGTGAAAACGGCAAGCGACTATGAATTTATAGCCTCCATTAAAACCAACCTCAATCGTTTTTTAAAGTATAAGAAACGGCCGTATTCCCTTACTCCGCTTGTTACGCCCGATGACAGCAAGAAGGATCTTGGCCGTGAATAAGACAGATAAACCTTAATACAAGGTTCATTTTAATATCCGAAAATTCCGATATTTTTGCCCAAAAGTCGTTTGCCAGACTAAACCCTGAAGCAACATTTTTGTTTATTGTGGGTAAAAAAGGAGATTTTTGCTTTAATTTGTTTACTATGTTAAAAACAAAACCGGGATTACTAATACTCGCATTATCAGTCACGTGCGTTTTATCAGCAAAAGCACAAACAGATACCCTGAAAAAAGATAGTGTTAAAATAGACACTGCCGTACTTAATAAATACCGGATAAATTCCCGCAAAAACGCCATCCCCACCCGGGTTCGCCCCATACAGATCCAGCGCGAAATGGTACCTGTTACCATGCTCGATTATAAAGTAAACTACTGGAAAAAGGTAATCACATTCGGGCTGAACTTTAGCCAGTCGGCATTTAGCAGCAATTATGCGGCGGGTGGCGTAAGCGCGGTGGCATTAGGTTCAAATTTTATTTATCATACCGAATATAACAAAGCGCCTTTCAGTTACGTATCCGAGCTTAACCTTACTTACGGCGTATCAAAAAATAAGGGACAGGGCAAACGTAAAACGCAGGACCGTATTTATTTTGATAACAAAGTAGCGTCTCAATTATCAAAAAGCTGGTACTTCTTCGGTTCGTTAACCTTTGAGTCGCAATTTGATAAAGGTTTCAATTATGTTGATATGGGGAATGGAAAATTTGATCAGCAATATATTTCAAACTTTATGTCGCCAGGTTATCTTACCGAATCGGTCGGTTTTGAGTATAAGCCAAAAAGTTGGTTCGATTTGCGTTTGGGTACCGGTACTGCAAGACAAACTTTTGTACTTGATCAGGCCATCCACAAATATCAAAAAGATAACTACGGTGTGGATACGTTAAAAACCGTGAAAAACGATCTTGCGTTCCAGGTTGTTGCGTTGCTGGATAAAGATATAGCCAAAAACATTCACTTAAATACCCGTTACGCGTTGTTTATCCCTTATGCCCAATCGCCAAAATTTATTACCCACCGTGTTGATTTAACGCTAACAGCTAAAGTGAACAGGTTAATTAGTGCAACGGTAAACGGAACGCTGTTGTATGATAAACATACATCCGATAGCGCGCAGGGTTATGAAGGTATTGGGTTGGGGATGTTGTACCGGTTTCCGTAGTACAGTCTTGAACAAATAATACAATTGAACCGGCCTTATTAAAAACAGGGCCGGCTTTATTTTGGAATAAACAATGGGATGAGACAAGTTAATATAGTTCAAAATCATACCTTTGCATTCTTATAAAAAAGATTAAAGTTTTTTAATATAATGTTTGAAAATCTTTCGGATAAACTCGATAGGGCGTTCAAGGTCCTGAAGGGTCAGGGAACTATTACTGAAATAAACGTGGCCGAAACCATGAAGGAGATTCGCAAGGCCCTTCTTGATGCCGACGTTAATTATAAAACCGCCAAAGCATTTACCGATGATGTGAGGCAAAAGGCGCTTGGTAATAATGTATTAACATCTATTTCGCCAGGCCAGCTGCTTACCAAGCTCATGAACGATGAGCTTACCGCGTTGATGGGCGGTACCACAGCCGATCTGAATTTTCCAGCTACTCCTACCATCATCCTTATTGCCGGCTTGAATGGTGCTGGTAAAACAACCTTCACAGGTAAGCTTGCCAATTACTTAAAAACACAACGCAATAAAAAACCATTACTGGTTGCTGATGATATTTACCGTCCGGCGGCTATTGATCAGCTGGAGGTTTTAGGCCAGCAAATAGGTATCCCGGTGTATGCCAATCGCGACTCGAAAGACCCGGTTGCTATTGCCCGCGAAGGTATAGCCCAGGCTAAGCAGAACGGGAATAACGTGGTGATTATTGACACCGCCGGCCGTTTGGCTATTGACGAGGCCATGATGGTGGAGATTGAGCAGGTAAAAGATGCCGTAAAACCACACGAGATCCTGTTTGTGGTTGACTCCATGACCGGTCAGGATGCTGTGAATACTGCTAAAGTGTTCAATGACCGCCTTGATTTTACTGGTGTGGTATTAACCAAGCTGGATGGTGACACCCGCGGTGGTGCGGCCCTTTCTATCAAATCGGTTGTTAATAAGCCTATCAAGTTTATTGGTACCGGCGAAAAGATGGAAGCGCTTGACGTTTTCCACCCCGATCGTATGGCATCAAGGATCCTGGGCATGGGCGACGTGGTGTCGTTGGTTGAACGCGCCCAGCAGCAGTTTGACGAGAAAGAGGCAGCCGAGCTACAGAAGAAGATCCGCAAAAACAAGTTCGACTTTAACGACTTTTACGGCCAGATCCAGCAGATCAAGAAAATGGGTAACATGAAAGATCTGATGGGCATGATACCGGGCGTGGGCAAAATGATGAAGGATGTTGAGGTTGATGATAATGCGTTTAAAGCGATAGAGGCCATTATTCAATCTATGACCCCGTTTGAAAAAGCTAACCCTGAAACCATTAATCAAAGCCGCCGTAACCGCATAGCCAAAGGTTCGGGCACCGATTTACAGGAAGTTAACCGCCTAATGAAGCAGTTTGATGATATGAAGAAAGTGATGAAGCAAATGAGCAATCCCGCTGCTATGGCCAACATGATGCGCAGGATGCCTAAAATGTAAGGTAGGTATAACTTATAAAAAGAACGTCTCTTGCTAAAAACAAGGGACGTTTTTTTGCTCCTTTGCTGACGAACAAAATGAACATATGTATAATTTATTATACACAATTTCACACCTTTTGCGAATTGAAGTCATTAAAATGTCATTTACTGTGCAATGGCACTTACTTTGATTTACTACAGCGAACAGATGAGGGCTTAAGTTTACCCCTCCCTCACATATTAATAACTAAAAAACTAATCATGAAAAAGTTAATTAAACCCGTTTTATTGACCGCTGCGTTATTTGCTTTTAAAGTTGGTTCGGCCCAGGTTAATCTTGGAGCAACTACCGCTACCAAAATAGCTACGCGGGTAGCTACGCCAACAGTGAATGCTGCATCTATAGCGCAAAAAGCGGTTAACACAACCTCAACCGTAACCAACCAGGCTGCCACACAGGCTCAAAACGTAGCAGCGCGGACGGCCGCTCAAACCCAGGCTACCACCAACCACGCCGTAACAGGCGTTGCCACCAGTGAGGCCGCTAATGTTAACAGCAACGTTACCTCAACCGTAAATGCTACGGCAGGTACAACAGCTGCACAAGCCGGTGTTAGCAGCAATACCTCAGCCGCAGGTACTGTGAATGCAACCGGAGTAACAGCAACAGGCGAAAAAGCATTAACCACAACCGAAGGTGTTGCTGCTAACACTACCGAAAAAGTAAGCAGCAATGCTACCGCTTTAAGGGCTGGCGCTACAACAACTACAGGTAAAACTGCAGTGGCCGCGGGTAATAGCGCCGATGCTGTTAGCAAAAATGTGAGTGTTACCTCGTCCGGTAACCTGAACAGCACAGGTAACGTGGCAGCGGGCTCTAAAAAGCTAAATACAGGGTTCTCAAATAGCAGCGCTTCCAGTACTGCTGTAAAGGCGGGAAAGAAAAGCGTTACTGTTAAAACTTCGGGCAAGAGTTCAGCCAAACTGAGCGCTACCAAACAGTAATAGTATTTACATACATTAAATCAAAAAGGCCGGTACCGGCCTTTTTGATTATCCGCACTTTTTTATTCAACATTAGCTATGAAAAAACTTAAACTTATCCTGCTGCTGGCTTTGACCAGCCCTGCGGTTTATGCCCAGCAAAAACCTGATACCGCGGCAAAAACAAAAGAGTTGTTTGTAAATGCGGGTTTGCAATATCTTTCAAACCTTACCTATGCCGGCCGGCGCGATGAAAGCAGTGTCCCGGTGCTTCTTCCCTCGGTTACATTAGTTAGCAAGCAGGGCTTTTTTGTAAGTGCTATCGGCTATTTTGATCTTAATGGCTCCAAATCGGGCACCGAGGGCCTTAGCGTTACACCGGGCTATGTTTTCGCGTTTGATGCAAAACGGTATTATGGAGGCAATGTATCGGCCACCAAATATTTCATCACCAAGAGCAGTCCCATTATACTTTCTTCATTTAATGCCACGCTTGACGGGCAGCTGTATGCCAATCCGGATGATATTGTAAAATTTACCGCGGGCATCAGCTATAGGTTTAATAAAAATAACAGCAACGACGTTGTTAATACGGCCGAATTATCAAAAGAAATTTTTGCCCTGAAAACAGGCGTGGATAAAAAAGCGGGCTAAAAGTTACTCCTACCGCCACGCTTTATGCCGGTACACAATCTTTCTACCAAACTTATTATACCGAATCGCAGGTTACCCGCTCGATAGAGCAGCCCCAGCAGCAAACACCTATTAATATCCTGTTTCCCAGTCAGCCAAAGCAAACTATCATAACGCAAACGGTAACGCAGCAAAACCAGCGCGAGGTAAGGCAATATAAGCTGCTTGCTTTCAGCGGATCGTTGCCTTTAACCTATACTATTAACAAGTGGCAAATCCTCTTTACGCCGTACCTCATCAAGCCATTTAACCAGGTTGATTATGTAAAAAACACCAAAATGAACGGACTTTACTTTTTGTTCACCACAGGGGTTAATGTAACGTTTTAGCAATGTAAAAATGTAATAAACCAAATAGCCGGGAAAGGCGGATAACAGCTTGTTTTTATTAGCTTTGTTGCAGTACAAAACAAACTGAACCACGGCTATGCGCAGGATATTTTTTGTTCTTTTATTGTTACCGGCCCTGTTTACCATGCCGGCATTTGCCCAGGTTCCAGGGGCGCAGATTGATGTTAAACATTATACGTTTGATATTAAACTTAATGACGCCGATAATAATATAGAGGGAAAGGCCACGGTTTCGATAAGGTTTTTGAACGGCGCGGAAGGGTTTAGCCTCGACCTGGTGAAAAAGAATGCTGAGGGTAAAGGCATGCTGGTATCGGCTGTAACCGAAAACGGGAAGCCGGTAAAGTTTACCCAGGATGGCGAACAGCTAAAGATCAATACCCGGGCCTATAAAGGGAACACCCGCGATTATACGATAAGTTACAGCGGCATCCCGGCCGATGGGTTGATCATCTCGACCAACGCATTCGGACACCGTACTTTTTTGGTGATAACTGGCCTAACCGGGCCCATAACTGGCTGCCCTGCGTTGATAATATTGCCGACAAAGCCACGGTTGATTTTATTGTAACCGCGCCCGATCATTACCAGGTGGTATCAAACGGCCTGCAAACCGAAGAAAAGCAACTCGACGGAAAGCTCAAACTAACCCATTGGGTTGAAGCCGTTGCGCTGCCTACCAAAGTAATGGTTATAGGCGTAGCTGAGTTTGCAGTTGACCGCCCCGGTGATGTTAACGGAATCCCGGTTTTTACCTATGTTTTTCCGGAAAGTAAAGAGGTGGGGTTTAAAAGCTATGCTGTAGCTAAAAACATTCTCCCCTACTTTATAAAAAATGTTGGCCCTTACAGCTACGAAAAATTGGCCAACGTGCAGTCGAAAACCATTTTTGGCGGTATGGAAAATGCCAGTGCCATATTCTACTTTGAAGAGTCGGTTAAAAGTCCGGATATAGAAGAACTAATGGCGCATGAAATTGCCCACCAGTGGTTTGGCGATGGCGCCAGCGAGAAAAGCTTTGGCCACCTTTGGTTAAGTGAAGGCTTTGCTACTTATATGACCAATCTTTATCTCGAAAATAAATACGGGGCCGATACCTTAAAAACACGCCTTATCGGCCAGCGTAAAAAAGTGCTGGATTTTGAAAAGGAGCGTTTAACGCCCGTGGTTGATACCGCTGTTAAAACAAAATTTATGCAGCTGCTTAATGCCAATAGTTACGAAAAAGGCGGTTGGGTGCTGCACATGCTGCGGCGCAAACTGGGCGATGATGTTTTTGGAAAGGGGTAAGAAACTATTATTCAAAATACCAGGGCAGCAATGCCAATACTGATGATTTGAGGCGGGTAATGGAACAAACCAGCGGCAAAGACCTGAAACAGTTTTTTACGCAATGGCTACGCAACGCCGGGCACCCAAATTTGGCGGTTAGCTGGAAGTATAATGAAAAGGATGGTTACATTACCATAAATGTAACCCAAAACCAGGCCTATGTTTACAATTTGCCGCTGGAGGTGTCTGTTGACGGGCAGCTGTTAACCGTGCCGGTAAAAGAGAAATCGACAACAGCCCGTTTCCGGGTAAAAGCCAAACCGGCAGATGTTAAGGTGGACCCGAATATAAACCTGCTGGCATCGTTTGAGGAAAAAAGATAGAAGCGTTTTAAAGGGGGATTTTGTGTCTTCTGTCTTGTTATAGACTAAAAAAATGCTATCGTTTATATCCCTCTTTTAAATAAAAAGAAAATTGTCATTTCGATGGAGCACGTGGGCCATGAGCGCCGGGGCGAAAGAGAAATCTTATACACCAAGCAGGGCCGCTACATCTGATTTAGGGCTGGCGTATAAGATTTCTCCTCACGCCCGTACATTACCCGCTTGGTTTGTCGAAATGACAACTGAATTTATTTTAGTAAGATTAAAGAATACAGATATACGATAAGCCGCAACTCGGGTTTATCTCACCTACGCTGCTATCACTCTGTTGATCACCTTTTCCAGGTCTTCAAGGTCAAATGGTTTGGCTAAATAGCTTTGGGCGCCGGCATGATTGGCCAGGATCTGGATATCGCTGTTTGCCGAAAAGTAAATTACCGGTATTTCTTTAAGTCCTTCGGTTTTTTTGAGGGTTTGCGTGGCAATGATTCCGCCCGAATCGGGGATCCAGTTATCCATCATGATCACATCAGGCAAGATGCCCGAAACTTTTTCAACAATGTTATTGCAGTCGCTAAATGTGTGCACTTCCCACCCTTGTTCCTCCAAAATATAACTGCAAATAGAAAGTATGTCCTCGTCGTCATCAAATATGACAATTTTTTTAGATGGAGTATTCATTGGATAGTTGTATGTGAATTTATAGGAATCTTTTCATAAAAACAAATGTTTTAAATTGAAAATTAAATTTGCCCGTTTAAATAAGACTTTATATCGCCCTGCTTTAAATTAACTCCATGCGTAAACTACTTCTTAATCACTGCAAAATCTAATTATTGACTTTGTAACCGATTAATTACTACGTTTTATTAAAAACAGTAATATTTTTACTTATCCAATTTTAACAGCCTTATTAATTCCTGTTATCAACAAATAAACCTGTAAATCCTGTTTCATGAATACGCAAATCAAATCGATTTTATTGGGCGCCATGCTGCTTGGCCCGGCTGCTGCAATAAACGCGCAAACAAAGGCAAGCTTATGGCTTACCCGGGCCGACAGATCGGCACTTTTTGAGCAGCAAAAGGAGCCGCTTATTTTTAAAACCGGGAACGCCGGCGGCACTACTATTACTGTTAATGATAAGCAACATTACCAGCCGATAGACGGGTTTGGATTTGCATTAACCGGGGGCAGCGCTATGCACATCATCCGTATGGGTGCCGACAGTCGGGCCGCGCTGCTTAAAAATCTTTTTGCGGTTACGGGGAATGATATTGGCATCAGTTATTTAAGGCTGAGTATTGGTGCATCCGATCTGAACGACAAAGTATTCTCCTATGATGATATGCCCAAAGGCCAGACAGATCCAACGTTAAAACATTTTAACCTTGGACCGGATAAAACCGATGTGATCCCGGTAATGAAACAGATCCTGGCAATTAATCCGGCAATCAAGGTGTTGGGTTCGCCATGGTCGCCGCCGGCCTGGATGAAAACCAATAATGATACCCGCGGCGGCAGATTAAAACCCGATTGTTACCCGGTGTATGCTAACTACCTGGTTAAATATATCCAGGCAATGAAGGCCAATGGAATTAATATTGATGCCATCACCATTCAAAACGAGCCATTACACCCAGGCAATAACCCCAGCTTGCTGATGGTTGCGCCCGACGAAGCCGACTTTATCAAAAACAACCTTGGCCCAGCGTTTAAGGCTGCAGGTATCAAAACAAAGATCATTGTTTACGATCATAATGCCGACAGGCCTGACTACCCTATTTCGATATTGAACGATCCGGCTGCCCGTAAATATGTGGATGGTTCAGGCTTTCATCTGTATGGCGGCGATATCTCGGCCCTTACCGATGTGCACAACGCCCATCCTGATAAAAATATTTACTTTACCGAGCAGATGACCGTTGAGCCCGAAAATCAAAGTACTATCAACATTGCCTGGCCGGTAAAAAGCCTTATTATTGGCGCAACCCGTAACTGGAGCCGCAATGTACTGGAATGGAACCTTGCCGCCGACCCTGAATATAAGCCCTACACCGACAGGGGTGGCTGCCCAATGTGCCAGGGCGCCGTTACCATTGATAAAAACCAAGTAAAGAAGAACATCGCTTATTATTCAATTGCTCATGCTTCCAAATTTGTACGTCCGGGTTCAGTACGTATTGCATCAAACAATATGGATACTTTACCTAATGTGGCTTTCAAAACCCCCGATGGCAAAAAAGTACTTATCGTAGCGAACACCAGCGATGGCGCGCAGGATTTTAACATCCAGTACCAGGGAAAAGTATTAGCTGTTAAACTTGATAAAGGTTCGGTTGGAACGTATATCTGGTAATATAAACCGGTTTAGAAAATTTAAATGCACAACAACATGTTAACATCGTTAATAAAAAATATAAAGGTGAGCTCAAGAATTAAGGCTTTGCTGGCCGCGGTCCCGGCGTTATTTGTCTCGTTACAAGGAAATGCGCAAACAGGCTTTTTAAAAGCCGAAGGCAAAAAAATAGTTGATGAAAAGGGGCAGAATGTATTGCTGCGAGGGATGGGTTTAGGGGGATGGATGCTGCAGGAAGGCTATATGCTGCACATTAACAAAGACAGCCGGCAGTACCGCATTCGCGAAAGGTTTGAAGAGCTAATGGGCCCGGCCGAAACTAAGGAGTTTTATGATACCTGGCTGGCCAATAATACCCGCAAAATTGATGTAGATTCGATGAAACGCTGGGGATTTAATTCTATCCGCCTGCCAATGCATTATAACCTTTACACCTTGCCGGTTGATAAGGAGCCCGTTGCCGGTAAAAACACCTGGCTGGATAAAGGGTTTAAAATGACCGACGGTCTGCTGTCCTGGTGTAAAGCAAACCACATGTACCTAATCCTTGACCTGCATGCCGCCCCCGGCGGACAAGGCAACGACCTCAACATCTCCGACCGCGACCCGGACAAACCATCGCTTTGGGACAGCGAGGCTAATAAACAAAAAACCATAGCCCTTTGGCGTAAACTGGCCGAACGGTATAAAAACGAGCCTTATATAGGTGCTTATGATATCATCAACGAGCCAAACTGGGGTTTTGACGATCCTCAAAATGATAAAAACGGACTGAAGGAAAAAACAAACGGTCCGCTAAGAAAACTGATGGTTGATATTACTGCTGCCATTCGCGAGGTAGATAAAAAACACATTATTATTATTGAGGGCAACGGTTGGGGCAATAACTATAACGGTATTTTACCCCAGTGGGATAAAAACATGGTGCTGAGCTTTCATAAGTACTGGAATTTTAACGATCAGAAGTCTGTTGATCATATCGTAAAAACACGCGACCAGTATAATATTCCCGTATGGTTAGGCGAAACCGGCGAAAACTCAAATACCTGGCTTACTGAAGCTATCGGCTTATTAGAAAAAAATAACATTGGCTGGTCATTATGGCCATTGAAAAAATTGGGCATCAACAACCCGATGGAGATCCGTTCAAATCTGAACTATGATGATGTGGCGAGGTACCTGAACACCGGCAGGAATAAACCTAACGAGAGCAATACTTATAGCGGCACCCTTGAGCTAGCTACGTATGCTAAATTAGAAAATACCATTATCCATCATGATGTCATCGATGCTATTTTCAGGCAGCCGCATACAAGCGTTACCAAGCCCTTTAAAGCCAACAGGATTGGCAACGGCCCCGTGATCAATGCTGTTGATTATGACCTGGGCCGCAATGGCTCTGCTTATTTTGACACCGATACAGCCGACTATCATACTTCGGGTAAACCGGGTGTTGGGAACAAAGGCCATGTTTACCGGAACGACGGCGTTGATATCAGCAAAGATTCTACGAAGTATGAAAGTTACTATGTAGATCATATTGAAACCAACGAATGGACACAGTACACCATACAGGTTAAAATACCGGGCGTATACTCCCTTAGCCTCAAAGTAGCATCCGCCACCGATGATGCCAAGCTATCTGTTTTAGTTAATAATATAACCCAGGCAAAAGAAGTGGCAGTGCCCAACACAGGCGGGCTAAAAAAATGGCAGGTTATTGCTGTAAAAAACATTGTTTTAAAAGCCGGGAGCAACAAAATAAAGGTATTAGCTAACAACGGAGGGTACAACCTGCATTATCTGCAGTTTTGGAAAGGGAAATAAATACAGGTACGCTATACTTATTTAAACAGCCGGAGTATATATTATTTGCTCCGGCCGTTTATTTATCTAAGATGCCACAAGTGATTTTTTCCTTTGCTGGCGCAAATATGCAGGGTTTGCCTGCGGGCAGTAGCTGCTTGCACCTTCGAGGTTGGCCGTAATTTTTTTAATATTATTTTTCTGATAAAAGCTATTGTAAATAAGTGCTTTTATAGTTAAATTTATTATACCAATTATCAGTATAATCTAAACAGGGGGATTCGTTATGAAAAAACAAGCTACGATAGTTTGTCAGCCTGATAAGACTGAAACTACCCAACCACTACAGGTAAATTGCCCGCCATCACATCAAAAAATGTATCGCGATCATACGCATTGCGATCATGTATATGGCAGGGTTAACAAATTTCCAATTGGCAGCAACCGCGGGCCATGCTTCTTTTAAGTTAACCGGCTATTTAATATAATAGTACAGTTGGCTGTATGGCTTAAAGTTTTGCAGGTAAACTGCTAAGCTGCATAACCCAATTTGCCCGTGCCGGGTATCAACCCCGGCCTCGCCGGCAAATGAATTGTTTTGATTAAATTCCGAATCGACTGTTGTGTGGGCCAGCTTTATATTGGCCTACTGGTTAATGTATTTGTATTTTTTTCGCCCATCCTGTACTTCAATTGTCTTGATCGTACTTACCGGTATTGCTTTTTTCAGTGAAAGGATCTTTGACTGAACACCGATAACAGAATCCTGGATAACCCAGGTGCGGTCGAAGTAAAAGGTTGATCGCTTGCCATTGATATCTGTAAAACGTATTTCAATAGATGGCCCGTTCTTTAACTTATAAGAAGTTCCGTCTTTATCGAAACATTTAATCGAATCAATAGGATAAACACTATAGGTATGCTTATGCCCAAGAGGGTCCTGGGCGGTAACCTGTCTTAAATTCACCGTTTCCAGGGTTGGCACCTGCTCCAGGAAAGTCCCAACAGGCATGTAATAGGTTTTGCAGGAGCTCACAAAGATTGTTAGTGCTGCGATAGTGATAAGGAGTAAAGGTTTGGTTGTCATGTAGTTTATATGTTAAAAACTTCTTAAGGCCATAGTTTTTCAGCGCTGTTTTAAGCAGTTTGTTACTGGCGCAATACTTTATGGTTAAACAGCATAATGGGATGATTGTCTTGTTGCCATAATTGAAACTTTTCGTTATTGCTATTTTTCGTTCCGGCGCGTTTCATCATCCATAAAAGTCATTCCTTTCGGCTTTCAATAGGATTGTTTTCAATTGTACTTCGTAATATCGCTGCGGTGTGTTTTTTCATATCACGCAATATATCCTCCAATTTATTACTGTTGCTTCCAATAATCATGTGAACGTGGCTGGTCATGATACACCATCCATATATTTCAAGACCCTTATGCTTTTGACAATGCCTCCAACTGTCAAGCAATACCTGTTTGTATTCATTTCTTATGAAAAGTTCTATCCAATACACAACAGAAAAGCTTACAAAGTATAATTTATCCTGATCGTGAAATTTGTATTTGGTACTCATATTTTCTAATATTTGGCATAAGTAGCCTTTTCACACATTGCCACCCCTTCATACTTGCGCCAGAGGGTGAGGTTTAATGGATAACCTTACATAATATTGCATATAATATGAGCGGGAACACTAAGGAAATGAATACTAAAATACCCTTGCGAAATCTTTCTTCAGCTGCTTCATCACGCCACACAAATCTTATTTTGTTATATTTCCCTGAATATTTGCGATGATTTATATATAGTAACGATCCATAAATTATTATTTCAGCGTATGTAATTGCGCCGTAGTAGTATTTGATTGACTGGGTGGTAATGAAAGGAAATATTATTAAGATTGACGAGCTTATTGCAAATGTTTGCGATGCGGAAATAATAGAAATTCCCGCGAACCCCCTTCTTCCATACCTTTTGAAGAAGAGTTCTGCTGTTCTGTAAAAAATATAATCGAGAAATGTATTCATTAATCTGTTGAGGGCTTTACTCTCTTTGTCGCTCTCTATACTTGCGATAGGACGTTAATTAATCATTCACTTCGTAATAACATCCATCCCCCTCTTCATAGTCAAGATAATTTTTATAATCGGTCATCGACTTAACACTGATTATAGTATCAAATTCCATCCTTATATCAAACTCCGCCTCATTAAGATAAGAGCAATTGGGGCATATTTCATGGCCAAAACTTCCGTACACATTAACGGCCGGTAAATTTGGTCTTCCAACATCATTGGTACGCCATTTTCCACCTTCGTCCCAGTACAACTTATCCCCCAATTGATATTCAAGTTGTCTTGTGTGACCAAACTTAAATTGGATGTAAACAGGAAAGGGCTTACTACAGTTGCTGCAAGTAGTTTCCGTTTTTAAAATATTAAAGAATCCCATAATAAATCTCCTTTACCCCGCCCAGCCCTCTCTATCCAAACTCCTGAAATGTATAGCCTCAGCCAAATGCTCCAGCTTAATTTCCTCACTTCCGGAAAGATCAGCAATAGTGCGGGATACTTTGAGGATCCTGTCATAAGCCCTTGCCGATAGGCCAAGTTTTTCCATGGCTTTTTTGAGCAGGGTTTGGCCGGCCGCGTTGATCTTGCACAGGTCGCGAACCATTTGAGGGCTCATTTGTGCGTTGGCATGCAGATCGGGACGGTTGCCGAAACGCTCTACCTGGATTTCCCTTGCCCTGATCACCCGTTCGCGGATGAGTTCGCTTTTTTCGGCAGCGCGGTCGGACGATAGTTCGCTGAAGTTAACCGGCGTTACCTCTACGTGCAGGTCTATCCTGTCCAGCAGCGGGCCGGAAATTTTGCTCAGGTATTTTTGCACCATGCCCGGCGGGCAAATACATTCTTTTTCGGGATGGTTATAATATCCGCATGGGCAGGGGTTCATACTTGCCACCAACATGAAGCTGCTGGGATAATCTACCGTAAATTTAGCGCGTGATATGGTTACCCGGCGCTCTTCCAACGGCTGGCGCATTACCTCCAACGCGCTGCGTTTAAATTCGGGCAGTTCATCTAAAAATAAAACGCCGTTATGGGCCAAAGAAATTTCGCCGGGGGCAGGGTTGCTTCCCCCTCCTACCAAAGCTACATCGCTAATGGTATGGTGAGGGCTCCTGAACGGACGAATGGTTACCAGCGCATCGGCAGCGGCAAGTTTGCCTGCCACCGAATGGATCTTGGTGGTTTCTAACGATTCATATAAGCTTAGGGGCGGCAAAATAGAGGGCAGCCTCCGGGCCAGCATGGTTTTACCTGCTCCGGGCGGACCGATCAGGATCACGTTATGGCCGCCGGCTGCGGCAATCTCTAAGGCGCGCTTAATATTTTCCTGGCCTTTTACTTCGCTGAAATCGCTGTCGTAATTGCAGAGGCTGTCGTAAAATTCTTCGCGGGTGTTTACTATTTCGGGCTTAAGTTCGGATGTGCCGTTGAAAAAGCCCACTACGTCTTTAATGCTTTCAACGCCGTAAACTTCAAGGTCGTTAACAATGGCTGCTTCACGAGCGTTTTGTTTAGGGAGAATAAAACCTTTAAAGCCATCTTTACGGGCTTGTATGGCTATGGGCAAAGCGCCTTTTATTGGCTGGAGGCTTCCATCAAGCGAAAGCTCGCCCATGATGATGAATTTATCAAGGGTTTCAGGTTCTATCTGGCCGGATGCGGCTAATACGCCAGTGGCGATAGTAAGATCATAGGAAGAACCCTCTTTTTTGATATCGGCCGGGGCCATATTAACCACTACCTGCTGGCGGGGCATCCTGAAACCGCAGTTTTTTAACGCCGATTCTATCCTGAAATAACTTTCTTTTACAGCCACATCGGGCAGGCCCACAATGAAATATTTTGTGCCCGATGCAATATTCACCTCAACTGTTATGGTAATAGCCTGTATCCCATAAACCGCGCTTCCAAAAGTTTTAACCAACACAGTGATAAAAGTTTAATTGAAGCGAAAGATATAGAATTTTGATGAAGTGATAAAGCGGGACTATATAAAACAAAAAACCCGCCGGTACCGGCGGGCCTTCTTATAATCACATTGTTTAATCTCATCTTAAAAATGTTCCGGCCTGGCAAACAACCAGCAGCATGGTGCAGGAAACAACCACACAAACCATCAGCATTATTGACCACGTATTGGGATTGTGTTTGCTGATGCGTGCAAACGCGGCATTCACCTTTTTAAAGTAGCGGCTGTTCAGCAATACAAAATAATTAAGCACAAACGCGCCTGTGGCACCCAGTAATATCATTAAGCCGGATACCGGACTTAACTGAAACCAGCCGGCGGTTAAAAATAACTGTGCAACACTTACTAAAATGGCCAGCAAAATGATCATCAAAAAGCTTGCTCCAAAAAGGGCGTTGGCTTTTGGCAATCCGCCGTGACCAAAGTTTTTAACATTCCACCTGTAAAACGTTACATAAATGGATTTGTAGGTTTCTGCTGCTTTCATAATGTTATGGTTTTAGGTAATTAATTCGGTACAAAATAATATTACTTGCACAATATTAGTTTAAAAACGGGATTGGCAAAATTTTATTGCGGCCATGTTTGATTTTTATCGCGTTTATATTTCTTTATTTGGTTTGATGTTTATATCGCAAAAAAACAACGCGGAGAAAGGAATAATTTTATTCTGCATGGCATCGGGAAAAAGGGCACTTTGGTAAAATCAATGTTACAATACCTAAATATCTCCCCTTTTTGTAGCATATCAGGCAATATTAACGCTGCTTTCATGTTATTAGAGCACATTTATAGCATATAATGCTGCCTACGGGGTTATGGATGTAGTGGTTAAGCAAGGGGGAGTAGTGTTATGCTTTAAACGTTAATTAACCAACATGCTGACATCTAAACCCTATAACTACCTCATGATTTAAGTTTCCTAATTACCACGGCCCTACATCACCTATAACACAATTTATTAATTAACCTTACCTGTCTGCACCTAAACCTGGATGAAAACCATCTTTTTTTCATTGATACTGTTATGCCTGTTTTCCGGGGCCTTTGCCCAAAAGGCCACAATAAAAGGGAAGGTCACCGATTCCCTGAATACGCAAGCTCTTGAGTTGAGTACTGTTGCCGTTGTCGACCTGAAAGATACCTCTCTGATAGCTTATACCCTCAGTAAAAAGAACGGGGATTTTGAATTACAGCGCCTACCGGTTGATAAACAGGTACGCCTGGTTATTTCCTATGCCGGGTATCAAAACTATATCCATAATTTTAATTTTAAAAAAGGCGATATAATTGATTTGGGCAACGTTACACTCAGCAGTAAAATGCTTAAGGAAGTGGTGGTACGTGCAGAGCGGGTGCCAGTAAAAGTAAAAAAAGATACCATTGAATTTGATGCTGCCGCTTTCAAAACCCGCCCCAATGCCGCCGTTGAAGAATTGCTTAAAAAGCTTCCCGGCGTACAAATAGATGGCGACGGAACCATTACCGTTAACGGGAAACAGGTAAGCAAACTGTTGATTGATGGCAAGCAGTTTTTTGGTTCGGACCCTAAGATCGCCACCAAAAATTTGGATGCGGCCATTGTTGCGCAGGTTCAGGTTTATGACGACCGGGAGAATGACCCCGATCATTTGGTAAGTGAAACCCAGGTACAGAAGATCATTAACATCAAACTTAAAAAGGCCATTAAGAAAAGCGTTTTCGGCAAGGTATTCGGAGGTCTGGGTTCGCGCGACAGGTACGAGGCCGGTGGATTGTTCAATATGTTTCGGGATACTTTGCAGGTAAGCCTTATTGGGTTAAGCAATAACCTAAATCATACCGCGTTCTCTCGCGATGAGCTTAATGCCGAGGGTGGTTTTGACCGCAGCGGGGGTAACACATCCTTTAATGGTGGCCGAAACTGGGGCGGCGGCATTGAAAAAATTACGTCCGGAGGGTTTAACCTTAACCAAAACTATGGCGAAAAGCTAAAGCTTAACCTGCAATATTTTTATACACAGCGGAACAACAAAATTGAATCAGCCAATTTTCAGCAGCAATTTCTGAAAGATACAACGCTGTTAACCCGTGCTTCAAGCAGCAGGTATGCAAACAATCATACGCACACTATAAGCGGACTTGTGGAGTGGAAGCCTGATACTATCCGGAACCTGCGCTATAATCCATCATTAAGTTATAATTCTAATAATAGCAGCTCCTCGTCGTTGGGCAATACTTCAAATAATTTTGATATGCCAGTGAATAAATCGGTATCAGGCTCTGTGGGCGACGGGCATTCAACGCAATTTAACCAAAGCTTTTATTTTCATAAACGATCTAAGAACAAAAGCAAGGAGTCGTTCACTATCTCGCATAACCTGAGCATTAATCCTAACCACAATAACAATTTCAATAATAATGATGTGGTTAATTATCAACGCCCGGAATTATCAGATAGCTTGCATAGGTTATCTACCCGCACATCAAACAATGCTTCGGGCAATCTCGATTTTAGTTACCGATACCCGCTAACCAAAAAGCTTATTGTTGATGTTATCACATCGGGCATATATAATAAAACCAGCGACCAGGTTTTTACCTTCGACCGTAAAACAGGCGGCTTTGATTCGCTGCTCACTAATCAAAGCTCCGACCTTAAACGTGATCTGTGGACCGAGAATATTAAACCGGGGATCACTTATCAGCTCAATAAAAACACACAAATCATCGCCGGGCTTAACACCCAATGGCAGCAGATCAATAACAATTTCGCGACCAGCAGGCTTGTTCAAAATTATTTTTTCCTGTTGCCAACAATTCGTATCGAAGCTTATGGAATATTTTTGAGTTACGAGCGCCGTGTTAACCAGCCGGGGGTATCAAACCTGCAGCCTATTACTATTGTTTATAGCCCGTTGTACAGCTATACAGGTAATCCAAATTTGAGGCCTGGCATAAGCAATACCTATTACTTTAATTTTTTCAAATACTTTAATAACAGTCAGCTGGGTATTTACTCGTACGGCAACATTTCTTCGCAAAAAAACATGGCAATTTCACAGCAAACCATTCGCTCAGACGGGGTGCAAAATAGTACTACCGTTAACCGCGATGGCAGGCCGAGCTATAATTTTTCAGTTGGTGTCTCTAAAGGGTTTAAAAAGATAAAAGACTGGCAGCTCGGCACATCAGCTAATTTTTACGGCAACTATTACCAAAACCTTAATTTGCTGAATAATGTGGAAGGCTGGCAAAATACTGTTGCATATGGATTGCGTGAAAATATTAATGTTAACTGGAAAGATGTGATTGACCTGAATACCGCCGTTGGTTTTAACCAATCGAACTCCAAATATCATTATGACGATTTCAGGAGTATCAGGGTAGCTACCTACAATATAAGCAACAGCCTGGTGGTAAGGTTCCCTAAAAAAATCATCTGGGAAACCAGGCAGGATTTTAATTATAACAGCCAGGTTGCGGCAGGCTTTAAAAAAGGAGTTGACGTAGTGAGCCTCGTCCCTGGCCCTGCAAATGCTAAAAAAAGATCGGGGAGAACTTAAACTTTCCGTTTATGATCTCTTTAATCAAAACGTGAGCGTGTACCGTTACATTAACACCAATTCGGTTAACGATGTGCAAAACAATACATTGAAGCGATATTTCCTGATTACTTACAGTGTTAAGTTCAATAAGCTAAGCACTAAATAAATGTCGGAAAAATTAAAGGAACTGTGTTAAGCTGTATAGCATCTAATAATCAGTGAATTAAGATTTAGGCTTTGTGCATTCTGCTTTTAGCTATGTAAAAAGAGCCATTCGCTGTTTTTTGCCGGCGTGTTGTAACTATCTTTATCAAGGCATAGTCTTACCTGTAATCAAACCTCCCTCATTATGAAGAACAGGACCTACCTTTTTCTATCCTTTACCATCGCATTAATATTTAGCTTGTCAGGACGCGCTGCGGCGCAGGACCTGCCCGGTAAACGCGATTCCATCAATTCGGTTATATTAAATGAGAAACGGGTTATCCAGGTAATATTGCCCGATGGCTATAAAGCCGGTTCGGCAACCAAATATGATGTATTGTACATCATTGACGACTGGAATATAAAATTAGGGCGCGATATCCAGCATTTTATTTTTGATGAACACACCATGCCGCCAATGATAATTGTCGGGCTACTGAATGTTGACCGTGATAGAGATTTTTTGCCCACCCATAATAACGGAAATAAAACATCGGGCGGGGCTGACAAATTTCTAAAGTTTTTTAAAGAGGAGCTGATTCCTTATATTGATAAAACCTATCCTTCTGATGGTGATAATACCCTTTTCGGCCACTCTTTCGGCGGTGTGTTTGTTACTTATGCTTTACTGAACGAGCCGCAGCTCTTCAGCAATTATATTGCCGGTGATCCAAGTTATTGGTGGGATAATGGAGTGATGCTTAAGCAGGTTAAAGAGAAGCTGCCTTCGCTTGCAGGTAAGGAGAAAGCGCTTTACATAGGCGGCCGGGAAGGACGGGGCATGAAGGAAATGAAGATTAATGCCATGGACAGCCTGCTGAAAAAAGGTGCGCCGGCAGGTTTTGAATGGGTGGTAAAAGCTTACCCCGCCGAATCGCATGGCACTGTACGGCTAAAAAACTTTTATGATGGGCTGAGGTTTGCCTATAACGACTACGGCGGTAAGCCACTTGAGTTTCACCCCTCCGGCGGGATTGTGTTAAAGAATAAGCCCATAAAAATCTGGTATTTTAATGATACCACAAAAGTGCATTATACATTCGATGGCTCGCAGCCATTGGTTACATCGCCGTTTGCAAAACCCGAAATAGAACTATCCGGCCCTGCAAAAGTTACCTTGAGACAGATTGCCAGCCGTCCTAAATTTGACAAGAGCACCAGCGGCGATTTCAGGGAGGGCACTTACCTGCCCGCAAAACCACTCAGGAAAAACTACAAGCCCGGCGGTTTTCATTACGCCTATTATGAAGGTCAGTGGGATAAACTGCCCGACTTTAAGGCGCTAAAACCGGTTAAAGAGGGCACGGCCGATAGCACTTTTGATATCAATAAACTCCCCCGCCAAAACAATTTCGGCGTAGTGATGGTTGGGCAATTTGAAGTTAAACAAGACGGTTATTATATTTTTGGATTGGGATCAGATGATGGCTGCAAAGTATACCTGAATGACAAGCTAATCATTGACCTTGATGGTTTGCACGATGCCGATATACAACGGTCATACATTGCTCCTCTAAAAAAGGGATTTTATCCCCTTCGGATAGAATACTTTCAAAAAGAAGGTGGCCGTAAGCTTGATTTGGTGTACGTAACCCCCGATAATATCGCCAAAAAGAAGATCTCGCCAATTCCCTACGCATTGCAGTACGGGCCCAGATAGGTTGCTTACAGTAGAGGCCGTTTAAAAACGACAGTTTTGAATGTAGATACGCATAATTGCGTCTCCAGCCTGCAATTTACGGTAGCTAAGACGCTATTGAAATCGCTTGTCCTGCGGAAGACGCAATTATGCGTCGCTACAAAAATACTATCCCTTAGAAAGAACCAGGACCGCCCGGGCCACCTCCTCCTGGCCCGCCGCCGGGTCCACCCGGACCTCCGCCATCGCGGTTAAACCTGCGCTGGCCGGGTTGCTGATCCGGGGCCTTGCCTGCAAATTTTTGTAAACGAAGTGTGAATGTTAGCAAGTAGTAACGCCCAAGCCTGTTTACGGTAGATTGCGTAGTTATATTGCCATTTACAACCGATGTATAACCTGTGTTTTGGTTGAAAAGATCATATGCTGCCAAGCGAATAGTTGCGCGGTGATCTTTCAAAAAGCGGCGTTCAACGTAAGTATTCAGAATGTTAGGGTTTTTAATACCAAGACTTGGGTCATATCCATAATTTACAGTACGGGTAAAATCATAGCTCAGCGTCCAGTCTTTCCAGAAATAATTTTTGCCGGCCAGCCCTAAATTTAACGTGCGGAAGTTTGAGCTGCCATCAATAAGCGTACTATGGATAGAGTTGGTTGTTTTATTGATGCCATAGCTGCTGCTTGCCTCTGCATCAATAACATCAACAATATTTACCCTGAATTTTAAACCGGGGGTAAAGTTGAGGTTTTTGGCTATGTTTTTTAATGGAGCAGCTGATGCGGCAACATTATTACTATCGATGCTGTTTGAGAATGCCACACCATTGGTGTAAGTCAAGGCGCTATTAAATTGCAGGGTAAACTTACGCTGGGCCCACGGCTTGGCGTATACCACGTTAGCAGTGCCCGAATAGTAACCATCCGCATTTAAATAGTTGGTAAGATTGGTGCCCTCAAAGCTTTTTAACGATGGATCTGCTGCTAACACCGCCTTACTAAATTTGCGGGGATAAGAAATAGTGTTTTGTACTATTTTATTTTGTGTTGCGGTAAAGTTGAAATTGGTAAAGAAAATATTGCCGGTTTGGAAACTGAAATTATTATATCTCAATGAAAAGTTATTGGCAAGTTCCGGCTTCAGGTTAGGGTTACCCTGTACCGGGTAAAGCGCGTTTGTGAAATCAATAACGGGCTGCAACTGGCTAAATGTAGGCTGGTTGCTTGATCCGTTATACAGGAAGTTTAAAGCTTTTCCCCTCGAAAAATTATAGCTGAAACGAGCGGTTGGGATCACGTTAAACGTGGTTACGTGCGTAGCCGAATCGTTTTTAAGATTGAGGCCGTTTAATGCGGCCGGTTGTACGCCAATACCCAAAGTAACGTTGTATTTCTTTTCGATAAAGCGATAGTTCAGGCCAACGCGGTTGGTGGTAAAATTGTATTTATAGTTATTGCTCAACCTGTCGTAATGGTCATATGTATTGGCGGTACTGAGCGTATCGGTTTCCCTGTCGCTTGTGGTGTTTGAGCGGTTAAATGCATAATTAAGCTCCAAATACCCCCTTTTACTTATTGGCTCCAGATACGAGATGTTTGTACCAAAGCTGGTTACGCGGCTATCGGTATAAGTTTGCTGATTGGCAGGCGCCTGGCGGGGTGCGCCATCGGCATAATCATAAGTTGGATTATCGAACTGCGATGTTTTTGACGTATTAGCGCTGATGTTAATGCTCAGGTTGCGGCCATGCCCGTTAAAGCGGTGATTATACAAGGCGTTAATACCGTAGCCTGGCGTTGTGCCATCGCTGTGCGACAATGAGGTGTATGACGAGTTGGTTATTCCGCCGATAGTTGATGATACGGATTCATTAGCATTAGTATTAGTGCTCGAGTAGGTGAAGTTCGGTACAACTTTTAAGTAATTAATGGTATCGGGTTTCCACTCGAGGTTAAAATTAAAACGATGGTTAATAGGATTATCTGTTTGATCGCTTTTTTGCGTACTTATACTTGGTGACTGAACGTTGTTGGTTTGGATAGATGAGCTAATGGTGTTGGTAGTATTATCAGTATAGCTGTAACTTCCGTAAACAGAGAGTGTTTTACCCCACTGATCGCGGAAGTTGGCACCAATGGCGTGCGCGTTGGTGATGCCGTTTGCGCTGGTTGTTGAGCTGCTTGAGCCACGCAATGCATTGCCCCTGCCGCCACCGCCTCCCCCGAAACCACCTCCCCACCTCCGGTGGCGCTGCCATAGGTAAATGTATTTACGTTGGTATTGTTAATAGTTCCCAATACGGCTATCTGCTGTTCATTATTGAAGTTAAAAAATTTCAGATCGCCTATATAGCGGTTGGCATTGGTTATGCCCGGGGCTTTGGGTAAAAAATCTTCGCCATCGCCGGCAGTAGCCTGCCCAAAATAACCGTGGTTTTTGTCTTTACGAATGGTGATGTTCAGGATCTTGTCCGGTTCGCCGGTTTTGATGCCGGTAAGGTTAGCCTGGTCGCCGTAGTCGTCAATTACCTGGATACTTTCAACCACATCGGCAGGCAGGTTCTTGGTTGCTGTTTTAACATCACCCCCAAAAAATCCTTTCCGTTAACCCTTACTTTGGTCACCGATTTGCCCTGTGCGGTTACGTTGCCGTCTTTATCTACATCAACGCCGGGCAGTTTCTTTAACACGTCTTCAACAGGAGCATTTTCGCGTACAGGATATGCGCTTACTTTATATTCGGTAGTATCCTCTTTTAATATCACCGGGTTAACACCTACGATGGTAACCTGGTTAAGCATATTGGTTTCGGTTTTTAAAACTATCGGGCCAAGGTCAACCGGTTGGCTCCCGGCATCAAGCGAGTAATGTTTTTTTATTGCGGTGAAACCGATTGACGAAATGGTAAGGGTTAGTTTGTTGCCCTTTACTACCGGGAACGAAAACTTACCGGCTGCATCGGCAATAGCGATGGTGCTATCACCGGCATTTGAAACCAGCTTAACGCTACTTCCGGGTAAGGAAAGCTTAGTGGAATCAACGACAGTTCCCTTTACCTCCCGCCCCGTTTGAGCGTTGGAACCAAAGGCAAATAACAGGGTAAAACTTAAAATAAGAAATAGGGGTTTCATAAACGTTTTTTCGGCGTGCAATTATTGTTTTTGTGTGTATATAGACGCAATTGAACTGCAAATGTTCAACTTAAAATTTGCTAAAAGCCTAATCAATATATTATTGTTACACATTAGGCCTGTAATTGCTTATCAATCATATTATTGTTACAAATTATTACGCAAAAAAGGCCGGGGTCTCCGGCCTTGTGGTTGTTATAAAGATCAGTCAGTCAATTATAAGCGGCGGGGAGTGCTCAATGAGCTACGTTTGGATGTTTTTAGGTTTATTACGAATATGTGAATAATTAGTTTCAATATTTGTTGCAGCAAATACCAAATAATGCTATTGATGCGTTAATAATCCACACAAGAAATAAACTATTGTTTAAAATGAATTTATATGATAGTAACATTGTGGCATGAAATTTCGTTATACTTAAACCAAACATTAACCTATGAACAATATTGGAAACTCGCTGCATTCAAAAGTGCACAAATGGATCGATACGATCGGTTTTAGGCTGAATACATCGCAAACAAATAGTAAAAGCCATGTTACAACCAACCATTATTTTTTTGAAACCTTTAATTTTTTCGAAAAATCGAAGAAAAACAGGCCCGAGTTAACAAAATTTTTATGTTTTGATGCTTACGGCGAAAAAATAAACGTGAAGTCGCTGCTTGATTTGCAGGTTGCTTTCTTTGAAAATATAAGCCAGCTTAAATAGGCAAAGGGCTTTTCACACCCTGCCTTATAATTGTTTTAAGTCATCAGCGTTTTGTTTAAATAAATCCATAAAATAAAAATCCCACCCTACAAATAGGGCAGGATTTTAAGAAGGATTTTTAAGGGGTGTGCCAGATTAGTTTTCAACATTGGTGCGTGGCCAGCAGTTCATACTTCCTGTTTTTTCATTCAGTATATCCTGGTTGGGGGTGTTTATACCCCTAATCATTCCCCCTGCAATATTTACAACCGGCCTTGTTGGATTAAGGGCTTCCTTTATCCTGAGGTGAAGGTCGGCATAATGAGCTGCGGTTATTGCATCGCCGCCTTTTGGCAGGCCGGTATCAATTTTCTTTAATTCGGCACGTACCATGGGCCTGATGTCAGACAATGCGATGTTGATTGGAGTAAAGCCCCAGCTTGCCAGCTGCGCACTTGATACACCAGGGAACGCGAAGCTTGCATCTGTATTTAACAGGTTCTTCAGGTTTTCGATATAGCCCCTTTGCAGGTTGCGCTGATAGCCGTCGGGTTTGGTTGTGCCGAATATGCCTGTATGTAAATCGGTTAATAACTGCGCAACGGTATAGGCATTAGCGCCGTTTTTGGCCTCATTGTCATACATCCGCGCCAGCCTTGAAGGGTTTAACTCATTGCCTAGCAATGAAACCTGCATGGCTTTAATACGGTTTATCATAACACCGTTATCAAACTTAGCCAATTCGGCTTTGTTAATTAGCCATAACGGGGTTGTGTATAATTGCTGGTTTAAAAACAAAGCGGCTTCGCGCTGGCGTTCTTTGTTCACAAAATCATAAACCGCACCTTTTTGATCATATGTTTTAAAGTTTTCGTTCATGCCGCCAATGTTGGTGGTAACATGCCCCATGTAACGGTAATACTGACCTAAAACTTCATTATATAATTCATTAAGATCGGCATAGTCCTCATCTTTTTTGTACGACCATTTTTCGAGGTTTGGCAAAATCCGTTTCAGGTTGGCAATACCATAGGCGCTGGCCTTCATGGCATTATCACCCAAATCTTCATTTTGCAGGCGGGGATCGATAGTGGTGCCCTGGCGGCCGAAATAATAAACCGGGTTGCCGGCATTCTTGTTGGTCCACACGGCTAATGTTTCCTTTTCCTGCTCCGGCGTTTTATTGCCCGCGAACCAGGTATAACCCCATTTTATCGCCCAGTTATCGTACTCGCCAATTTGCGGATACAGGTGCGTAACGCCATCGCCGGGTTGGGCTATGTAGTTAAAGCGGGCATAATCCATAATGGAAGGTGCGGTACCATGTGTATCGGTGAAGGTTTTTGAGCGTAGTGAATCAACAGGGTAAGCGTAGCTTGAGCCAAAGTTGTGTGGCAAACCTAAAGTATGACCAACTTCATGCGATGATACGAAACGGATCAGCTCGCCCATTTGATCGTCAGCAAATTGTGCGTGGCGGGCTTTGGGGTTTACCGCTGCTGTTTGGATCAGGTACCAATCGCGCAATAGCTGCATCACGTTGTGGTACCAGCCAACATGGCTTTCCAGGATCTCGCCGCTGCGCGGATCGGCCACGTGGGGGCCATAAGCGTTTTCTACATCCGATGCAAAATACCTGATCACGCTGTAGCGGGCATCTTCGGTGCTAAATTGTGGGTCCTGTTTTGCCGTTGGGGCTTCTTTAGCGGTTATGGCATTTTTAAAACCGGCAGCTTCAAACGCTTTTTGCCAGTCGTTTACGCCCTGTATTAAATAAGTTACCCACTTTTTAGGTGTAGCCGGATCAATATAAAACACAATTTGCTTTTTGGGTTCAACCAGCTCGCCTTTGGCATAAGCAATGGGGTCTTTAGGCTCTAACCTCCAGCGGTGAATATAGGCTGTTACTAAGGCTTTTTGAGCATTGGTGCCATAATCTGTTTGGCGCTGGCCAAAAAGCCCACGCGCGGGTCCATAATCCGGGCTTTCATCGGGACTTTGGGCAGTAAAAGCATGGAGGTGTTCAACTCAAATGTAATGGCTGCATTACTGTTGTCAGTTGGCGACTCGCCGGCGCGGTAGGTTTTTAGTGTGCGCGCCTCAATATTTATCGGGAAGCTTTTAATGGTGTCGATATAGGAACGAGAGTTATCAACCCCCATGGTTTTATAAGCCTTTTTGATATCATCAGATAAACCAATAGCGGCAATATCGCCATTGTAAAAATCTGTAACATCAATTAAAACGCCGGTAGTGTCTTTGTTAAAGGCTTTTACCTCAAAGGAGGCCAGTATAGCATCAAGGTTTGAGTTTTTAACCGATTGGTACATATCGCTGGTGCTATCGGCACGTAACGAATAGCTGGGCACCCGGATAAATACCTGCTTATCGTGCTTTTCCCATTTCCAAACCTGGTTGTTAATTTCTTCGCCGCCATATTGCTGGCCAAATGTTTTGAGGCCGCCCGGTGTTTTTACAAAACGGGTAACCACCAGCATTTCGCGGTTAATTAATGAATCGGGTATTTCGTAGTAATATTTGCCATCAACTTTATAAGTATTAAAAAGGCCGCTATCAGCCTTTGTTTTAGCGGGAATAAGGTCGCTAAACTTTTTAATACCTTCCTTTTTGGGGGTTCCGGTTGTTGCTGTCGCAACGGTTCCGCCTGGTGTGGTAATGGTTTTTAGGGTAAGGCTTGGGTTTGCAGCTTGCTTCCTGGCAGCGCAAGAGCCCGCCAAAACCGCAAGTGCCAATACTGAGCCGCGTAAATAAATACCCGGCAACGGATGTTTTTTCATTTATTAAAAATAGTTTAAACCGTAAACTTATATAAAAAACAGGTTTTTTTAGCTGCAAAGTGTTTTATCAATAATAATTTTACAGGTATTACTAATTATATCCTGCGTTTTAATGTCAGTACAACTTTATCAACCCGTTTGTCATGGTACACCTCAAGCAGCAGGCTTCTATCATCCTTTGATTTGAGTATTTCATCAATATCCTGGAGGTTCATTTTTGAAACGGGTTTAAAATTTACCGATATGATCTCGTCGTCGCGCTCAAGGCCAATTTCATCGGCTGCCGAACCGGGCTCTACGCGGCTGATAACAATCTTGTCGAGGTGGTCGCCTGCGGCATAATACTCAAGGCCGCTCATGTCATGCTCAAACGGATCGTTATAGGTTGGGCCGGGTTTTAAATACATGGCACTATCCGGATAATCAAGAATAACGGTAAATCGCTTTAAGATCCCAACGCCAAGGTTTCCATCGCGCTTCACCGACAGATTGATTTGGTTATTGCTATCATCAGGAAATGAAGCTATTACTCTTTTCATCCTGAATTTACCTAAACTGAATTCGTCCATCCGGCTTATAAAGCCGTTTATTGGTCCGTTTAAGCCAATGCCGAGGTTGGCCGAAGCAATAAATTTTTGCGGAAGGCCATAGGTTTTGATATAACGTTCAATTGATACCGGGTGCCCTGCGCCAAGGTCAACAACCAGCTTTGTATTAATGGGTGCTACGCCTGGCATTATAACCCGCGCATCCACATAGGCTTTCCTGTCTTCGACAGACAGGGGGATCTTATTCGCTTTTCTGAAGGGTTTGAGGTCTTTGGGCCTGCAAACGGTAACTACGCTGTCCTGGAAACTGATCTTTACGGCCAGGTTGTTAAAAAACTCGTAGCCCAGTAACCCATGAATGGGCATGCCTGCGTAACCCGAAAGGTTAAAGAGATCTTTTTTAATATGGCAGCCGCAACATCATAGCTAACCAGTCCCGGTATGGCAACATCTAAGGTTGAGGTTACATAAGCTTCAGAATCCTCCCCTTCGCCAAGTCCCGGGATTTTTAATGTACGTTTATTAGGAATACTGATAGAATCGGCTAATTTAGGATCGGTTATGATCATGAGACCTACGCCGGTATCCAATATAAAGTTAAAGGGCCCTTTGTTGTTGATCTTAAGTTGAATGATCATCAGGTTCCGTTCCAGTTTAAACGGGATATTCACCTTTTTTTATGCACATCAAGATCAAAGTACTGGGCCCGGGCTGTGGTTGTAAGGCAAAATGTTAACACAAATGCCAGCCACAATGCTCCCGGATGGCGTATTTTATAATATAACTTGTGTAACAAAGTGGTTATAGTTGGTATATTAAATTTACGAGATTTATTTGTTAAAAAATTATTTTATTATGCGAAAGTCAACAATTTCATTTCTGTTAATTGTTTGTGTTTTATCCCTTTGTCGTGATATTGTTTATGCCCATTCCATAAAAAAACGAAAGGTTAAAAAGCTTTTTAAGCATTCGCAGATTGTTAATGATCACTTTACCGGTTTCGCCCTTTATGATTTGGACGAGCATAAAATGATATATGAATTAAACGCCGATAAATACTTTACCCCGGCATCCAATACCAAGCTTTTTACTTTTTACACCTGTTTGAAAATGCTTGGCGATTCTATCCCGGCATTGCGTTATCAAACCCGCGGAGATTCGCTGATATTTTGGGGTACCGGCGACCCTTCTTTCCTGCACAGCGATTTGAAAGGAGTAAATGGGCTTAACTTTTTGAAGAGTAGCAGTAAACACCTTTTTTATTCGCCCGGTAACTATACAGGTGAGTTTTTTGGTGCAGGATGGGGCTGGGACGATTACAATGATTATTATCAGGCCGAAATAACCGCCCTGCCTATTGAAGATAACGTTGCCCGGCTTTACGCAGATAATGACGGTAACATGCAGGTAAGGCCCCAATATCTAAAACGGTTTTTAAATGCCGATATTAATTATCGCCCGGCACAGTTTAAAGTTAAGCGCGATTTTATCAGCAATAACTTTGTGTACCCTGCCGGGGTGATCCCCCCAAATTATAAACAGGAAATCCCATGGAAAACAAGCCTGCAGCTTACCATGGCCCTGCTGCAGGATACACTCAAAAAGCAGGTGTCCTTATTGCAGGAACCAATGGCTGCGGATGCGCGGGTTATTTATAATACCAATGCCGATTCCGTTTACCGGCGGATGCTGCAGCCGAGCGATAATTTTATTGCCGAACAATTGCTGCTGGTGTGCTCGTCGGTAAAGTTTAATACCCTCAGTACTGATTCGGTGATCAATTACTCAAAAACACATTTTTTGAATGACTTGCCCGATGTGCCGCAATGGGTTGATGGCTCGGGATTGTCGCGGTATAATTTGTTTACCCCCAGAGACCTTGTAGCCCTGCTGCTCAAAATTCAGGACGAGGTGAAAGATGAAAACCTGTTACATAGCATGATGCCGATAGGCGGCGTAGCGGGTACAATTAAAAGCGCCTATAAAACCGATAACGGGCATCCTTTTGTTTGGGCAAAAACCGGATCGTTAAGCAACAATCATAACCAAAGCGGCTACATAGTTACCCGCAAAGGCAAACGCCTGGCTTTTGCATTCATGAACAATAATTTTACCCGGCCAACCCGCGAAGTAAGAGATGAGATGGTTAGGATAATGACGTATATACATGATAAGTTTTAATCCCTCTATAATGATCCCGAAACAAGTACGACATGAGCGGGGCTAAAACCAGGAAGAGGTTTCGTGAAAACGAAACCTCTTCCTGGTTTATATCTGTTTCCTACCCTTTGAGGGCCGGTGGATTAACCTTTTACACGCTCAACGTAAGCGCCGGTAGCGGTATCAACTTTAACTTTATCGCCAATGTTGATGAATAACGGTACACGGATCTCCGCGCCGGTTTCAACGGTGGCATTTTTCAAAGCACCGCTTGAAGTATCACCTTTAACGGCTGGCTCGGTGTAAGTGATTTCCAGCTCGGCCGAGCCCGGTATAGAACCCATGATGGGCTCGTCGCTTTCGAAGGCAACAATTACGTTCATGCCTTCTTTCAAAAATTTAACTGCCGGGCCAAATAATGCCTTTGGTACGTTATGCTGATCGTATGTAGTGTTGTCCATTACTACTAATGAATCACCTTCGTCATACAGGTATTGATAATCATTGGTTTCAACGCGGGCTATGTCAACCTCTTCATCGGTACGGAAACGGTATTCAACCAGTTTACCTGATTTAACGTTGCGCATACGGGCCTGGTAAAACGCGCGTAAGTTGCCCGGGGTACGGTGTAAAAACTCCTCAACCTGAACTAATTCGCCGTTGAAGCGAAGTACATTTCCATTTTTAACATCTGATGCCTTAGCCATAAAATAATATTGAGGCGCAAACTTAGGAATTTGATTTGAGATTTGAGACGTTAGATTTGAGATTTTCTACTCTGCAGCCACATTTAAAGGGTTATGTATAAAACAGATATGAGATATCAGACGTGAGATTTGAGCTTTTTCAATCCTTTGTACATTCACAATATCTATGAATAGATATCCGATTTGCATTGTCTCAAATCTCAAATCTAACGTCTCACATCTAACTTTTATAATCCACAATGCTTAACCTGTGATTACAGAAGCCATACTCATGCTCCTGATTGGAGCATACTATGGTAAGCCGGCCTTCGGCGAATTGTTGTACGAGGCTTAGGTACCAATCAACGCCCTGAGTATCGAGGTTGGAGGTGGGCTCATCGAGCATAAGCATGGGCGTATCTGCACAAAAAGCAAGGGCCAGCTTAAGGCGCTGTTTCATGCCCGATGAAAAGTATTTGATAAGCTTATTGGCACTTTTAGGGAGGTTAAGCAGCGCGATAACCGTTTCTTTATCTATACCCGGTTTAAAGCTTTTAAATTTAAAATGAAAGTCGACCATCTCGCTCATGGTAAACTCTTCTATCAGCTCAAGATAGGGAGCAGCCAGGCTTAAATGAGTAAAAACGGTATCTATTTCAACCGGTTTTCCTTCGTTAGCAAATTCAATTTTACCTGTAGAAGGCGAAAGGCTCCCATTTAAAACCTGCAGTAAGGTTGATTTCCCGGAACCGTTTGGGCCAAGGATAGCATATGACTCGCCGGAAGTAAAGGTATAATCCACTCCCCTGAAAATCCAGTCGCGGTTAAAGCGGCGGCCGATGTCTTTGAGGGTGATGGTCATTTTTTTAGTCGATAGTCAATAGTCCATGGTCCATAGTCGATAGTCCATAGCCGTTTTGCGTTAATGAATGCAGGGCCACGGCAATTGTTTCGGAAATCCATGGACTATCGACTATGGACCATGGACTTCCAGCCATTTAGGTATTCCCAAACCCTTTCATGATACCGCGTTGTGAGTTTTGCAGGAAGTTGATGATCTCATCGCGTTCTACACTGGGGGTAAACTCGGCCTCGATGATATCAAGCGCTTTGGTTACATTATATTTTTTGAGGAATATGATCCGGTAGATCTCCTGGATTTCGGCTATTGTAGCAGCCGAAAATCCCCTGCGGCGCAAGCCTACAGAGTTGATACCTACATATGATAGCGGTTCGCGACCAGCCTTGGTAAACGGGGGAACGTCTTTACGTACCAATGAACCGCCCGAGATCATGCTATGCGCGCCGATTTCAACAAACTGGTGCACGGCAGATGAGCCGCCGATGAAAGCGTAATCATAAACCGTAATGTGGCCTGCCAATTGCACGGCGTTGGCAACAATTACGTTATCGCCAATAACACAATCATGCGCTACGTGTACATAAGCCATCAGCAGGCAGTTGCTGCCAATGGTGGTGGTATTTTTATCAAGGGCGGTACCGCGGTTAAGGGTAACACACTCACGTATAGTGGTGTTGTCGCCAATGGTTACGGTGCTTTGCTCGCCTTTATATTTTAAATCCTGCGGCGGGGCGGATACAACCGCGCCGGGGAATATCCGGCAATTTTTACCTATGCGGGCGCCATCCATAATTACGGAGTTGGAGCCGATCCAGGTACCTTCGCCAATTTCAACATCCTTATGGATGGTAACGAATGGTTCAATTACCACGTTATCGGCAATTTTGGCCTGTGGATGGATGTATGCTAATGGCTGGATCATGCTTCAGATTCTTTTACTTTTACAATTTGAGCCATCAGTTCGGCCTCAACAACAACACGGTCGCCCACCATGCCTATACCTTTCATGGTAGCTATGCCGCGGCGGATGGGGGCAATCAGGTCGCAAATATAAATAATGGTATCGCCGGGAACTACTTTGCTTTTAAAGCGGGCGTTCTCGATTTTCAGGAACAGGGTAAGGTAGTTTTGCGGATCGGGAACCGTGTTTAACACCAGGATGCCGCCGGTTTGCACCATACCCTCAATTTGTAATACACCGGGGAAGATTGGCGCGCCGGGGAAATGGCCTTTAAAAAACTCCTCGTTAATGGTTACGTTTTTACACCCTACAACGTGGCTTTTAGTAAGCTCCAGGATCTTGTCGATCATCAGGAAAGGCTGACGGTGAGGCAGCATGCCCATAATTTCCACCGTATCAAAAACCGGTTTGGCGTTCAGGTCATAAGTTTTTACCTGCTTACGGCTTTTTTCCTTTTTGATGAGCGCTTTGATCTTTTTAGCAAAGGCAACGTTAGCCGCATGGCCTGGCCTTGCGGCCATGATGTGCCCTTTAAGCGGCACGCCAACCAGCGCCAAATCGCCTATCATATCCAACAGTTTGTGGCGTGCCGGCTCGTTTTGGTGGCGAAGTTCAATATTATTTAAAATGCCCTGCGGGGCAACATTGATATCCTTGCGGTTAAACAGCTTGGCCAGGTGATCAAGTTCTTCCTGGTCAACATCTTTATCAACAACCACGATGGCATTGTTCAGATCGCCGCCTTTAATCAGGTCATGCTTTAGCAACATTTCCAGCTCGTGCAAAAAGCAGAAGGTACGGCATGAAGCAATTTCTTTTTTAAACTCGCCAATAGTTGAGATACTGGCATGCTGGCTGCCCAGCACCTGCGAGTTATAATCGACCATACAGGTAAAACGGTAATCATCCAAAGGCATGGCAACCATTTCAACCTTACGCTCAGGTTCAGAGTAGTGAATGTTATAGGGAATATGATAGTATTCGCGGTCGGCATCCTGTTCAACCAGCCCAACTTCGGTTATTACATCAACAAACTGTATCGAGCTGCCATCCATAATGGGAGTTTCGGGGCCATCAAGATCAATCAGCAGGTTATCAACTTCAAGCCCAACCAAAGCGGCCAGCACGTGCTCAACAGTATTTACTGTAGCACCGTTCTGGCTTATAGATGTTCCGCGTGAGGTATCACTCACGTTATCAACATCGGCATCAATAATTGGCGCACCGGGAATATCAATCCTCCTGAATTTATAACCGTGGTTTTCAGGGGCGGGATTAAAGGTCATTGTAACGCTTTGTCCGGTGTGTAAGCCTGTTCCTGATACCGAAACCGGCGCTTTAATAGTTCTTTGTTTAACGTTCATATTTAAATTTACAGGCTAAGGCTATTCGCTTACGTTGCCTTTACGTAGTTCTTCAATTAATTTTTCAAGCTCGTACACCTTGCGGTCAAGCTCCGGCAGCTTTCGCAGCTTAGCGTGGGCACGAAGGTAATCTTTATATGGCATATATGGAGAGCCCCCCATGCCTTACCTTCTTCTGTTATAGAGCCGTTTATCCCCGTCTGGGCCGAAAACTGCGATCCGTTAGCAATATTGAGGTGACCGGCAAAACCAACCTGGCCGCCAATTACAACCCTTTCGCCAATTTTGGTACTGCCCGAAATGCCCGACTGTGCTGCAATTACAGTATGCGCACCAATTTCCACATTGTGGGCTATCTGGATCAGGTTGTCAATTTTCGCGCCTTTGCGCACTATGGTCGAACCCATGGTTGCCCTGTCGATAGTAGTATTTGAACCCACTTCAACGTCGTCTTCCAATATTACGTTACCAATCTGTGCAATTTTGGTGTAAGTACCATCGGGGTTAGGGGCAAAGCCAAAGCCATCACTGCCTATTACCGCTCCTGAATGCACTATCACATTGTTGCCAATAACGCAATCAAAGTAAACTGTAGCCCCTGCAAACAGTGTTACATTATTGCCAAGGGTTGCATTATCGCCAACATTAACGTTTGGATAGATCTTACAATTATCGCCGATGCTTGCATTTTGGCCGATATAGGCAAACGCGCCGATATAAACGCCCGCCCCTACCTGTGCTGTGGGATGGATAAAGCTTGGCTGTTCAATTCCTTTTTTATCAAGCCTGAAAGTGTTGTACTTGTCAAGCAGGACAGTGAACGCGCTGTAAGCGTTTTCAACCCTGATCAGTGTAGCTTTTACGGGCTCCGTTAACTGCTGATCATTATTAACAATAACAATGGAGGCGTTGGTAGTATACAGAAACTGCTCATACTTAGGGTTGGCCAAAAAAGAAAGGCTGCCGGCTCCGGCTTCCTCTATCTTGGCAAGCTGGCTAACAGTTGCCGAAGGATCGCCTTCTACAGTTCCGTTGAGCAGTAAACTTATATCATGAGCGGTAAATTGCATCGGGCAAATTTAAATGTTAAAATTGAAGCAACAAATTATTAATGAGTTATGAACACGCGTTAAAAAGTTTTGACTGTCAACGCGTTTTATTTTTCACCATTTCTTCATTTGTCGCAGATGTATATCGGTTTCGTTTTGCTATTTGTTAAAATCCAAAGTACGACGCCATTGTTTTATCGCTCTCTTAAATAGGGGCGTTGCCTGCGGCCGGGCTTTCCGTTCCAAGTCCTCGCTTGCCCAACCCGTAATTCCAACCCTCACTGCGGGCTTTACACTACAATTCCTAACGCGGCCAGTGCACATTTCCGGCATTTATCCACAATGCCTTTTTATGTAGAGACGCATAATTGCGTCTCCTTTAGGACAGATCGCTTTGCCAATCTCGAACTGCCGTAACCTGCATGCGGGAGACGCAATTATGCGTCTCTACAGTGAAAACCGCCTGTTAATTCAACAACTCCTTATTATAACACAGGATATATTTTTTCACCGTTTTGGCCAAAGCTACCAGGTTTGAGTTGTCGCTGGCGGCGGCAATATCCTTTACCTCGCCATTCTTCATTAATATACCAATGTTGCCATCGTTTTGGTTATAAGCGTTGTTGCGGATAGATGTGGTAAACACAAAGTAGGCCGCAGCATCTTCATAACTAACGCCATACTTTTCCATCGCCTTTTGGCGGAGGCTTTCAACAAAAGCTTCATCGGGGCATTCATTGGTAATATCAACCCTGAAAAGGTTACGCTGCACCAGGTTTTTGCAAAGATGAGAAAGTACCAGGTCGGGATGATATGCCCACACTTTTACCGATGCCATAATATCGGTATCATCCAAACATGCAAAAGTTTCCAGGTGATGGTCCTCGTTCATGAAAGCATCCCGGCTGATGCGGTTCTTTAAAAAATGCAGCAGGGCCGGAGTAGCAAATAGTTCCTTACCCTGCGAAATCAGTTCGCGGCCGCGCCTGAAGATCTTGGTTAACACCTCCTCGCCCGCTATCACTGTTTTATGCAGGTAAACCTGCCAGTACATCAGACGGCGGGCAATCAAAAATTTCTCTATCGAGTAAATGCCTTTTTCGTCAACAACCACATGATCGTCTTTAACATTGAGCATCTTAATGATGCGCTCGGAACTGATCACCCCTTCGGATACACCGGTGAAGAAACTGTCGCGATTAAGGTAATCCAGCCTGTCCATATCCAGCTGACTGGATACCAGTTGATGTAAAAACTTACGCGGATAGGTATCATTAAAAATATCAATGGCCATGGTAAGCTTACCCTCAAACCGGGCATTAAGCTTATTCATCAGCATTGATGAAATATCTTCATGGGCAATGCCATCAATAATGGTATTTTCCAAAGCGTGAGAAAATGGGCCGTGGCCAATATCATGCAATAATATGGCAATGGTAACCGCTTCTTCCTCTTCGGCAGAGATCTGGTGGCCTTTGCTTCGCAATGTTTCAAGCGCGGTATCCATCAGGTACATGGAGCCCAAAGCATGATGAAAACGGGTGTGCAGTGCGCCGGGATAAACCAGGTGCGTCATGCCCAGTTGCTTGATATAGCGTAACCGCTGAAAGTACGGATGGGATATGAGGTCAAAGATCAGTTCGGTTGGGATACTGATAAAACCGTAAACCGGGTCGTTAATTATTTTCTTTTTATTCAATGCTGCTTATGTAAGTGCAAAAATGTAAAACAAAGGTAAAATAAGCGCGACAGGTTTGTTAAATTTTGTTAATACCTTTACTGAATAACAACAAAAGCATCTATTTGGGGTTTACTGTCTGAATCAGAATTCATAGAATTTTAGGATTCACAGAATTTAATGGTAAAAAATTGATATTTGAAAAGCATTTAACCTTATACCGGATCATTCTGAAAGTTTTTAAATTCTGAAAATTCTGATTCAGAAATTTAATATACATATTATGCAAGACACCACCATTTTATGGGCCGATGACGAAATTGACCTGCTAAGACCACATATACTTTTCCTGGGCGAAAAGGGCTATAAAGTAACCACTGTTACCAATGGCTACGACGCCGTCGACTCTTTTAAGAACAATTATTTCGACCTGGTTTTCCTGGATGAGAACATGCCCGGCCTTACCGGCCTGGAAACTCTGCAGCAGATCAAGAACATCAACAATGATGTGCCCATTGTGCTGATCACCAAAAATGAGGAAGAGTACCTGATGGAAGATGCCATCGGTTCAAAAATAGACGACTACCTGATTAAGCCGGTACACCCTAAGCAAATCCTGCTTACTATAAAAAAACTGACCGAAAACAAACGCCTCGTTACCGAAAAAACCACCATGGCCTACCAGATGGATTTCCGTACACTGGGCATGACCCTTAACGAAAACCTGAGCCACCAGGAATGGGTTGACGTTTACAAGAAACTGATCTACTGGGAGCTTGAGCTGGAAAAGCTGGAAGATGCCGGCATGCACGAGATCCTGACGCTGCAAAAGGCAGAAGCAAATATGCAGTTTTGCAAGTTTGTGGAGCGCAACTACCTTAACTGGATCAAAAACCCGGACCTGGCGCCAATCTCATCGCCGCAGTTATTTAAAAAGAAGGTATTCCCTAAGCTGGATGGCAAAGGGCCTTTGTTTTTTATATTGATAGATAACCTGCGGTATGATCAGTTTAAGATCATTAACCCAATTATTTCCGAATATTTCAGACTGGAGGAAGAGGACACTTATTATAGTATCCTGCCAACAGCTACGCAATACGCCCGTAATTCCATTTTTTCGGGGCTGATGCCTTTGGATATGGAGCGCCGCTATCCATCTATGTGGCAAAACGACGAGGATGAAGGCGGCAAGAACTTGTACGAAGCCGAGTTTTTAGCCGACCACCTGAAACGTGTGCTGCGAAAGGATTGCAAACACTCATACCATAAGATCCTGAATATTGACGAAGGCCGCGCGCTGAATGAGTCGGTGAATAACCTCATGAACAACGAGCTTAACGTGGTGGTATATAACTTTGTGGATATGCTTTCGCATGCCCGTACAGATATGCAGATGATCCGCGAGCTGGCAAGTGATGATGCTGCTTACCGTTCATTAACCCTGTCGTGGTTTGAGCACTCCCCGTTGTTCGACCTGCTGAAATATCTCGCACAAAAACAGGTACGTGTTATCATTACTACCGATCATGGTACCATCCGCGTAAAAAACCCGAGCAAAATTGTGGGCGACAGGAACACTAACACCAACCTGCGCTATAAACAAGGCAAAAACCTTAACTATAATGCCAAGGAGGTTTTCCATATCCGCAACCCGCATGATGCCATGCTGCCAAGGCTGCACATTAGCTCAAGCTTTGTTTTTGCCAAGGAAGACAGCTATTTCGTATACCCGAACAACTACAACCACTTTGTGAATTTCTATAATGAAACTTTCCAGCACGGAGGGATCTCGTTAGAGGAAATGATAGTACCGGTGGTTACTTACGGGCCTAAGTAAACCCATTAATGTCATTGCGAGCGTAGCGCGGCAATCGCGTAGCTATACAGGGCGTATATGCTTCCGTGCGATTGCCGCGCTACGCTCGCAATGACATTTTTTTAATATTTCTTAAAGTCTCCCCTTCAGGGGAGATTTAGAGGGGCTTAAAACTCCAATTCCAGCAATACCGGGCAATGATCGGAGTGCTTGGCCTCCGGCAATATGGCCGCGCGGCGGATCTTATCTTCAAGCGGGGTGCTGGCCATGGCGTAATCAATACGCCAGCCTAAGTTTTTACCGCGTGATCCGGCGCGGAAGCTCCACCAGGTATAATTATGCGGTTCTTTGTTCAGGTGGCGGAAGGTATCTATAAATCCGCCTTCAATAAAGTTCTCCATCCATTCACGTTCCTCCGGTAAAAAGCCCGATGAGTTGGCGTTTGATTTTGGATTGTGAATATCAATAGGGCGGTGACAAATGTTATAGTCGCCGCAAACCACCAGGTTAGGGCGCTCCACTTTAAGCAGGGTAAGGTACTTGCCAAACTCATCTAAAAAACGGTATTTAAAAACCTGCCGGTCGTCACCGCTTGAACCCGATGGAAAATAAACGCTCATCACCGAAACCTCATCAAAGTCAACTCGGATGCAGCGCCCTTCACGATCAAAGTCAGGAATACCACAGCCGTACTCAATATGCTTGGGCAATATTTTGGTAAAAATGGCTGTTCCGCTGTAGCCTTTCTTTTCGGCCGGGAACCAGTAGTGCTGATAGCCCATCTGATCTACCAAACCCAGATCAGTCAATACATCTGGCGTGGCTTTAATCTCCTGCAAACAAACAACATCGGCGTCAGTAGCTTGCAGCCAGGCCAGCCAACCCTTGTTTATTGCCGAACGGATACCATTAACGTTATATGTAAGTATTTTCATTTGAGATTTCGGATGTTCGATTTCGGAATTAACTGCGATTTAAAATCACGAAATTACAACAAAATTGTCATTTCGATAGAGCAGAGACGGGGTCTTAGCGACGGGGCGAAAGAGAAACCTTATACGCCCAGTATAGTTTAATTTGCATGGCGTATAAGATTTCTCCCTTCGGTCGAAAAGACAACTTTTTATTTTTTTGCGGGAAAAAGAATAGCATCCAACTGCCTGCATTCCTTTTTGCTTAGCAACTCAACCGTCATAGGCACATCAGCATTGGGACGATCATTGGCATCCTTTTTTACGGCAGCAATCCTATCAACTATATCAATCCCTGAAACAACCTCGCCAAAAACGGTATAATTTTGATCAAGGTGTGGCGAACCGCCGACTGATTTATACCATTCCCGCTGCCATGCCGGGATCTTGCGGCCTTTAAGCCGGGTATTTTCCAGTGTATCCAGTTTGCCGTCGGTAAAGCGTTTGCCTTCCACAATATAAAACTGGCAGCCGCTCGACTCTTTTTGGGATTATCATCACGGGCGGCAGCAAGTACGCCGCGTTTATGAAACAAGCTGTCGCGAAATTCGGCCGGGAGGGTATAACCCACATCGCCATTGCCCAGTTCAGCGCCGGGTTTTGCTTTTACCGGGTCTTTTGAATCCGGGTCGCCGCCCTGGATCATGAAATTCTGGATCACGCGGTGAAACAGCGTACCATTATAAAATCCCTTTTTGGTTAGTTTGATAAAGTTATCGCGGTGCAAAGGCGTTTCATTATACAGGCGAAGGATACAATCGCCATAAACCGTATGGATACGCACATACTGATTTTTAGGCGGCCCGGCAAACGCGGCTGTAAAGGTTAATAAAAGAATGCTTAGGGTAAAAAGTTTCTTCATGTATGGCCGTTGATTGTTTTCGATTTCGCTGATTGCGTTGATTTTTTTATTGATGAAGATAGATTATTTGTTCCGAATCTTCTAATTCCCTCCTCGGGATCAATTAAAGGGGTAAAAAGCTGGGAAATGTGCGATTCCCCTCTTGAGAGAGTAATAGCCCATCAAGAGGCAGTAGCCATTTTGTTAATTAAAAAGTTAAACACCTGGTTATTGCCTCTATTGTTATATTTAAATGTGAACTCATTCAGGTATGATTGCAAATGTCTGAGCGATACTTTATGGTATTGACCATATATCCCCCGTTTTAACAATGTCCAAAAGCCCTCAATCGTATTGGTGTGATACTCTCCCCGGGCATACTCTTCTTTTTCCTTGTTTAATACCTGATGTTCACGGAATATTTTATTTAAACCGGCATATCCACCAAAGCCGTCCGTTACAATAGTAGCATCTGTGCTCACTGATTGTTCAACAATGGGTTTGAGCGTTTTCCCATGTGCCTTATCTATGACCTGAAGCTTTAGACGGCCATCCCGCTCCAATAACCCAATCACGGGCTGTTTATCCTGCATGCCGGTGACCTGCAAATTATTATCGCGCCTTTCCTGCCGCTTTTTCTTTGAGTGATTGGCTTTTTTACCACCTAAATAAGTCTCATCTACCTCAACAATACCCTTAAACAAACCGCCATCCCCGCCGTCCCGCATGGCTTCCCGTATCCGCATCTGCAAATACCAGCCTGTCTTACGATTGCATCCCAGATCCCTGCTTAACTGACGTGCAGATAACCCCTTTTTCGCATTCAGCATTAATGAAATAGCCAAAAACCATTGCGGCAAAGGAAGTTTGGTGCCCTCGAAAACAGTGCCGACCAAAACGCTATAGCTGCGGTTACAGCTATTGCAAATATGCCGTTGGCTTTCCTGGCGCTTGCTGCTCCGTTTGCTGTTGCAATACGGGCATTCTGGCAATCCTTGCCATCTTAATCCTTCAAGATAGTCTATGCAACTGGACTGATCTGGAAAACGCTTAATCGTCTCTATGATATTCATTATCATAAATATACAAATTATTCCTGCCTTTTCATGGGCTATTACTCTTGAGAGGGGGCGGAGGGGTGTGTTTATGCTTTGATAAGCCAATCGCAGAAACACACCCCTGCTATCGCTCTTCCCTCCGCGCCCCCTCTCAAGAGGGGAATTATAAAGCCCTGTTATCAACCCAATAAACCACTCACTATTCTGCCCCATCCATCTCCTCAAAGTAATTTACAATGAGCGATTTCATCATCATTTCCTGTTCAAGCAGGGTATAGTTCGGGATTACTTTTACGCGTTTCCAGTGTGGCCAGCCATCCTGGTCAAGGCCTTCAAGCTCGTAAAAACCCATCATGCTCATTAAGCGGCAGGTTGCGATATGCATCAGCTCTTCCTTTTGGCGCTTGCTGAACTTACGCGGCCCCTGGCCCAGCTCCTGTACCCCGATCAAAAAAAGCATCACCTTTATATCGGGCTTTTCGTTATCAAAATCGTCAGCTATCCGCTGCTGCAGCACATCCCATTTTTTATTAATCTCAGCAGGTGTCATATTTGGCAAAGATAGATTAGTTCATGGTTCATAGTTGATGGTTCATAGTAAAAATCTGGCAAATGGCTTTTTCCTAACAAACGCCAAAGCCATGACCTATCATTTTATGTTAGTTCATGGTTCATAGATGATAGTTCATAGTAAAATGTGCAATGTGGCCTTTTTCTATCAAACACTAAACCATGAACCATCATCTATGAACTATAAACACCACATTATTGTTACAATGTTGCATTAATATTCTCGTTTTAATACTTATTTTTGCCGTATTCCGTTAAAGGGATGTTGACTGTGAAAAAAACCGCTTACATATTGTATTTGCGTGGCTGCTGCTTGTTTGCTTTGCGGCCGGGCAATATATGGTTTATTCGCACCAGCACGCGTTGATCAAGGGAATTACCAAACACAGCCATATGGCTGTTGGTCAGCAAACTGTTAAAGAAAAATGTTTGCTGTGCGATGCCATGCACCATACCGATGCTGTGGCCGTTAGCAACAGTTCATTTTTTATCCCTCTTGTAACTTCTGATCATTTTTTTAAACCCGGCGATTACAATTTTGTAAGCCTTGCGCTTATCCTTGCCGCCGGCCGCGCCCCTCCGGTTATTGCTTAAGGTTACCTTACTCTTTCCTCAAAACATAGCCGTTGTTAATAACGGTATTTATTGATTTTCTTAATCTTTTATCATGAAATTAAAGCTTATAAGCTTCATTATATTGCTGTTGGTGCAGGCTTCCGCATTTGCAGATGTTATTATTGTTAAAGGCCGAGTGGTCGACGCGCAATCAAAACAAACCTTACCGGGTGCTGTGATTACTATCCCCGAATTAAAAATATCTGCCATCACCGATCCTAATGGCGAGTTTTCCTTTAAATCATTACCCAACAGGGGCAGGTTCCTGTTCTCGATAGAATATGTGGGTTATAAATCCCTTACCAAAATAGTTGATCTTTCGGCCGGCACTCCGCTGGTTTTTGAATTGCAGTCGAGTATTATCGAAACCCACGAAGTGGTTATTACCGGCACAGCTATCAGCGCTAATAATAAACAAAACAGCACGTCAGTATCAGCTGTGGGGCGCGATGGCTTGTTAAGACAGTCAACCAACCTCATCGACGCACTTGCACACCAGGTGCCGGGCATGTCACAGATCACTACCGGCCCCTCTATTTCCAAACCGGTTATCCGCGGCTTAAGCTATAATCGTGTAGTTACTTTGAGCGACGGGGTTAAACAACAAGGGCAGCAATGGGGCGATGAACACGGTATTGAGATTGATCAATACAGCTCGGACAGAGTAGAGGTGCTTCGCGGGGCAGCTTCACTGCTATACGGATCAGACGCGCTGGGCGGTGTTATAAACCTGCTTGAACCACTTACCCCGCCCGACGGGCAGATCAAAGGTGAGTTTTTAACCAACTACTCCACCAACAACGGCCTAACCGGAACTTCATTGATGCTTACCGGTAACGAAAACGGACTGGTATGGCGTGCCCGCGGCAGCTACAAAAACGCCTACTCCTTTAAAACGCCAGACTACTATTTCCCTAACTCCGGTTTTAATGAAACCGACCTGAGCGGCATGATCGGTCTTAATAAATCGTGGGGTTACTCGCATATCAACCTTAGCTATTTTAAAAACAATATCGGTTTTTACGATCCGGAGCCTGCTAATGGTCTCAACTTTTTGCATGACGATGGCACACCGTTTACGCAGGATGAATATAAAAGCCGCACGCTTGAATACCCTAAACAGGATATCCGTCATTATAAAATAAACTGGGATAACAACTTCATTACCGAAGGGGGCAACCTGAAAGTGAACCTCGGCTACCAGAAAAACCAACGCCGCGAGCTCGACGGACCGGATCCTTCCCTATTCTTTGATTTGAATACGTACTCGGGCGATGTAAAATATTATGTTACCGAAGCAAACGGATGGCAACCTGTTTTTGGCGCGAGTTCGGACATCGGCCATAGTTTAAACAAAGGCTCGGAGTTTTTGATCCCGGCTTATGATACTTATGGCGTGGGCGCTTTCGCATACATCAAAAAAACCTGGGATAAAAACACCTTTAATGCCGGTATCAGGTACGATTATCGTAAAAACAAGGGCAAAGGCCTGGTTGAGGATGGCGAAGCCAAATTTACCCCTTTACCAACAAATTTTCGAACATAAGCGGAGCGTTGGGTTATACGCATGAGTTTAATGACAATTTGAATTTCAAGGCCAACGCCGGCTCGGCTTTCCGTGCGCCAAACCCGGCCGAACTTGGCTCCAACGGTGTACATGAAGGTACTTTCCGCTATGAAATAGGCAACCCTAACCTGGCGCCTGAAAGAAGTTACCAGGTTGACGCTACCATGCAATACGACGACAAAATTGTAAGTGCCAGTTTAGGGATCTATGAAAACTATATCCACAACTTTATTTATGCGTCGCACAAACAGGGGGATGTAGCACAGGCCGTAAACGGAGCCGGTAGCCCGAGCCAGTTTGATGTATACCGTTACAACCAGGTTAATGCTAACCTGTATGGCGTCGAAGGTAACTTTACCCTGCACCCGGTAAGCTTCATTCATTTTGAAAATACCTTTGGTTATACTTATGCCCGAAACAACACGCTCGACAGGCCGCTGGCGTTCATCCCTGCAGGTACGCTGAAAAATACGCTGCGTTTTGAGCCAACTATTAAAGGGGTGAAACAATCATACATTTCGGTAGGTATTGATAATTTCTTTAACCAGTACCGTTATGATTCCGCTTTTGAAACCGGCACCAAAGGCTACACGCTATTAAATGCCGGCCTGGGCACAACGGTTAACTTTGGCAAACAACCAGTTAAACTGTATGTATCGGGTAATAACCTGGCCAACATCAAGTACTACGACGCGCTTAGCCGTCTTAAGCCCGGTCGTATAAGTTCGGAAGATCCGGAATTTGGCATTTATAACATGGGGCGCAATATTACCTTCGGTATTTATTTGCCATTATCCATCAATTAATCATTAATGATATTTTATATAAAAAGTCCTGCTGCCCGGCGGGACTTTTTATTTTCCTGTAAGAGCGATAAGATGCAAGGGTTTTTTTAAAGCATTGACAGCTAATTTATAATTTAGGGATTTTGAGTATTTTTGGGCAAATAAAAAGATGTCGTGGGGAGTAATCACCGGGGAGTTCCTGAAAAACCGTGATGGCGTATTAGATAGGCTTTAGCGATGATGTGCGGGGGCAGCGTTAGTGATACTAGCGGATACCGGCCTTGTGGCTAATGCTTGTGCAGTATGAGCGGATAGCACGGGCCGCAGGCAACGCCCACATTACTATCGATCAAAAAAATATATTTAATAATCAATAATTTACGATCACGTCATTATAAAAAACAATCACACGCAAGCACAGCTGCTCTCTGTAGTATGCGGTTGCCACGCTGCGCTCGCAAAATGACATGGTATAGAAAAAAATTATAACACGTGCAACTATCTGTAAATTCAACATCTCAATTACCGCAGGCTGCCGAAGCCATCCTGGCCAACTCGGCAGGGAATAAAATTTTTCTTTTTTATGGCGAAATGGGGGCGGGCAAAACAACGCTCATCAAAGCTTTATGCGAAGAACTTGGCGTAACAGAACAGGCAACCAGTCCGACGTTTTCAATCGTAAACGAATACACCGGCCGCGACAGCAGGATCTTTCATTTTGATTTCTATCGCCTTAAAAATCAAACAGAAGCATTGGATATGGGCTATGAGGAATATTTTTACAGCGATGCCTACTGCTTTATTGAGTGGCCCGAAAAAATTCCCGACCTGCTGCCGAACCGTTACACCAACATCCGGATCCGGGTTTTGGACAGCACCTCGCGCAGCATCAGCATGGAAAATATTTAGTTTTATCATACATCGTTTTTTCTTATCTTCAACAGCCTTAAAAAAACACATCATGAGTTCAGGGATATATAGCGGGTTTTCGGATATTGCCAAGCAAGCAATGTTGCAGCCCCAGGAGTCGTTGCTGGAGGTAAAAAGCAAAAAGAACAAGCTATACATCGGCATTCCCAAGGAGGTTTCCTTCCAGGAAAACCGTGTGCCCTTGACCCCGCTGTCGGTAGCGCTGCTGGTTAATAACGGCCACGAAGTGATGCTGGAGAGTAATGCCGGGCAGGCCGCCAATTTTTCGGATAAGGATTACAGTGAACAGGGCGCGCAGATAGTATATGATACCAAAAAGGTTTACGAGGCCGATATCATTATTAAAATAGCCCCTCCTACCACTCATGAAATTGAGCTGATGAAGCCCGGGCAGCTTCTGATCTCTACCCTTCAAATCGCTACGCTCAAGGCCGAAAGCATTCAGGCGCTGATGGCCAAAAAGATCACCGCGCTAAGTTTTGAGCATTTGCGCGATGAGGGCAATACCCTTACGGTGGTGAGGGCTATGAGCGAAATTGTGGGCGCTACTTCCATACTTATAGCAGCCGAATATTTAAGCAACGTTTTTGAAGGCAAAGGCCTGATGCTGGGCGGTATAACCGGCGTTCCGCCAACCGAAATTGTGATTCTGGGTGCCGGAACCGTGGGCGAATACGCGGCACGCACCGCCATATCATTGGGTGCCGAGGTTAAGGTGTTCGATCCGTCGATATACAAGCTCCGGCGCCTGCAAAACAATATCGGCAACCGCGTTTTCACTTCGGTGGTACAGCCTATTGTATTGGAAAAAGCCATCACCACCTGCGATGTGGCTATAGGGGCGCTCCGTGCCGAAGATGGCCGCAGCCCCTGTATTATATCCGAGGAAACCGTTAGCCGCATGAAACGCGACTCGGTGATCATTGATGTAAGTATTGACCAGGGAGGTTGCTTTGAAACATCCGAAGTTACCAATCATACCCACCCCGTTTTTCGCAAATATGATGTAATTCATTATTGTGTGCCTAACATCGCATCGCGTGTGGCCCGTACCGCTACCTATGCGCTCACCAATATTTTTGCACCTATACTGCTTGATATTGGCGATATGGGCGGCATCAAAAACCTCATCTGGCAAAAATCGGGGGTGCGTAACGCGGTTTATATTTACCAGGGCCAGCTTACCAATAAACACATTGGCGAGCGTTTCTCGATCCCCTGCAAAGACCTCGATTTGCTGATCGTATCGCACAGGTAAACTGATAATATGAATCATCGATATTTGATATTGCTGATGTTTGTAGCGTGTACTTTGCGTGTTAATGCGCAGCACTATAAATATATCGACAGTGCAAAAATTTATGGTATTGCCCGCTATAAACTACAGGTTAAAGCAAACCCGGATAAACAGCTGGTTGAAATAAAGAAATATATCCCCGAAATTATCTTAGACCTGCGGTATGCTACAACTAACAATTTTATGCGCCGCCGTATGTACACAACGGCCAAAGCTTATGCAAGGCTTCCGGTTGTAAAAGCGCTTCAGCAGGTTGAAGCCGAATTAAAAATGCAGGGTCTTGGCCTTAAAATTTATGATGCCTATCGGCCATATTCGGTTACCGTTAATTTTTATGAAATGGCCCCCGATACCAATTTTGTAGCCGATCCGCGCAAAGGCTCAAAGCATAACCGTGGTTGCGCTATTGACCTTTCCCTTATCAACATTAAAACCGGAAAAGAACTGGATATGCCAACCGGCTTTGATAGCTTTAGCCGTAAGACCGGGGCAAACTATATGGATTTACCGCCGCAGCAAATTACAAACCGCGAATTATTAAAAACGATAATGGCCAAATACGGCTTCAGGGTGATCTCAACCGAATGGTGGCATTATGACTTTACGGGCTGGGAAAAATATGAGCTGCTGGATATTCCGGTACAGGCCCTATAAATATTTTAAGCCCGTCCAAAACTCACAACTTTTATTTAATTAGCCCTACAAAAGGCATCAATATTGCTTAACCATTCACGAATAAGCATTAATCTACAAAAACACAGGCATGAAGTTTTTAAGCAAAGCATACTTTAAACAACTATGGAAGGTGTTGCTGGCATCGTTCACGGGCTTTTCAAAAGATAATGGCTTAAAATTAAGCGCCTCGCTGGCTTACTACACCGTTTTTTCAATTGCCCCTTTATTGATTATAGTAATATCTGTAGCCGGCCTGGTTTTTGGACAGGATGCCGCAACCGAGCGGTTGTATCCCGAAATTGTTCGTTATGTTGGTAAAACACCTGCAGCACAAATTCAGGATGCGTTAAAACACCTTGCGCTATCCGGGAAATCGGGCATAGCAGTTGTTATTGGTGTGGTTACGCTTTTATTGGGCGCGAGCAGTATTTTTATCGAGATCCAGGATTCGCTTAATATGATCTGGAGGGTTAAAGCCAAGCCTAAAAGCGGCTGGATGCAATTGCTGAAAAACCGGTTTGTGTCCTTTTCGCTCATCATTAGCCTGGGCTTCCTGTTGCTGGCATCGCTTATTATCAACCTGGTCATAAGTGCCCTGAAGGATCAGATCCAGCATTTTTTTCCCGGTATCGATTCTTTTACGAAAGTATTTGTCCAGGCGTTAAACCTGGGCATCACCCTGGTGGTGATCACTACCTTGTTTGGCATCATATTCAAGTTTTTGCCCGATGTTAAAATCAAATGGCGGGATGTGCGCAGCGGCGCGGTATTTACAGCTATCCTGTTTATGATAGGGCAGTATCTGATCAGCCTTTATATCCAATATACAGCGCAAGGGTCGGCATACGGCGCGGCGGGTTCTATTATTGTGATATTGGTTTGGATCTATTATACATCGGCCATATTGTACATCGGTGCCGAGTTTACCCAGGTATTTGCGGAGGCCAGCGGTAGCCATATCGAGCCCGCAGATTATGCCGTTCATGTTCAGCAAACCGAGGTTGAACACCGCGTAAAAACCCTTCCACCTCAAAACCCGCAGCTTGAAGGGCATTTGAAAAAGAATGAGGGAGAGAAAAAGGGATAGTAAACATTACATATACCTGCCGTCATGCCGAATTTATTTCACTGTTGTCCGGTAAAGTTTGTTATTGTTATAAAAAGACTGCATTATGATATAAAAAGAAGGATTTAGGTTTTAAAGCGGATGTCCAAGCCCCCCAATTTTAGTTGCCGTGAGTGATTTGTTGACATGACGGACAGTTTCTCCGGATCGTTCAGAAAGTTAAATAGGTGGATATAACTCATCAGATGGAGTCTTATAATAGAACTCAGATTAGAGAAAGACCATTGTCTTTTGAGTTGTACCTGGACAATTTTGATTAGAAGATCGGCAATAAAAGCGCACCATATCTGTATTTTGATTGCATTCTCATTATCCCCCAGGAAGTATTTAAGCGGGAAATTTTGCTTTACCCGCTTAAATAGTATTTCAATAAGCCATCGTTTCTTATAAAGATCGGCAATAGCTTCAGGTGGTAACGAGAAATTATTGGTTAAAAACTCAAATGTCCTTTCGGTTTCTTTGTCAAAGAAAGTAACCAGGCGAATCTCCAACTGGATACCCTCTTTTTGAGTACGTGTGCCCTGGAGGAGTAGTTTATCTTCGATGACACCGTGTGCCTTGCTTTGTTCGCTAAGCTCATTCAGCCACATTGTTGAGTATTTGGCATCTTTTTTCTGCCTGGTGACAAAGAATACGCCTTCATTTGTCATTCTTTGATATTCAGAATAGTCTACGTAACCTTTATCGAAAACGATAAAGGAACCTGGTTCGAGTTTGATCTCTTTAAGGAAGGGCATATCGTTAGCGCTGGCTGCCGTGAAGCTAATTTTCAGCGGTACATCATCTGCTGCCTTAATGAGCGTATGAACTTTGATCCCGCCTTTTCTCTTACCGTTGGCCTTTCCCGGGCTTGGGGCTTTCAATATTTGCTGAAATAAGGTAATTGTTGAAGAATCGGCAATGAATAGCTTAGGGTCGATCTTTAATCGGCTGTCCGGTAAAAGCTGCTTGTGTCGCCTATACAGGTTATCATAAATACGGGCGAATACTTCAAAGCTACGCTGGGCATTAGCATCACATAAGGTGCTTCTGGCCGGACATTTACTTATACCGATATGATGAAGCTTATGCAGGCTTGCTTTCATGCCGCTGATTACTTCTCTGCTGCTGGTGCATCTGTTAAAAACGCAGTAAAGCATCGTTACAAGATGTGTATAGGTATCAAAGTAACGGTAGTAGAGATCGTGATCCCCACGTCTTGCTAATGATCGAACATTATTACGATCTATTAAACCTAATAACTGATTCAGGACCGGCTGTCCGGTAAAAAAGTACTTTTGCTCATGTTGTGTATTTAAGTGTGGTAACTCAAATATCAACACAAAGGGGTAGTCTTTCGGCTATCCCTTCCTTTTTCCCTAAAAAATCTTTACCGGACAACAGTGAATTTATTTCGGCACCCCATAGGACAGATGGCCGTTTTGCTTAGCATGGCCGCTTAGCGAGTGGGGTGCTGAAACAAGTTCAGCATGACCTTGTTTTTTATTATGTCATGGGCGGCCTATCGAAGCATGTCGGGTAGGGCTCTGCGCGCGACCCTTCGATTGGCTGCATGACATGTTGTAGAATCCAGACTTACGAAGTTTTCAAAACTTCGTAAGTCTTCCCCGGATTTGTCATTTGCCTAAACTATAAAAGGAAATGAAAATACGCTGCGTACAAAATCAAATTCCGCCAATCCAAGAAAAACCGTTTAATCCCGGTTCAGTTTTGCTGCAATCTCATCCGCCGTCAATTTTTCCTGAACCCCGCTTGCCATGTCTTTAAATGTCAATAACCCGGTTTGCATTTCATCACCGCCGATAACTACCACATAAGGGATGTTTTTGTTGTTAGCGTACTCCATCTGCTTTTTGATTTTCGCACCTGCGGGATAGAGTTCGGTGTTGATATTATGGCGACGGAGCCGCTGTAATAGAGGTAAGCTATAAAGTTCGCCTTCTTTATCGAAATTGCATATAAGTACCTGCGTGGTTTGATTGCTGCCGGCCGGGAAAAGGTTTAGCTCTTCCAGTACGTCATAGATCCTGTCGGCCCCAAAGGAGATCCCTGCGCCGGTAAGGCCTTTTAAGCCAAACATGCCGGTAAGGTCGTCATAACGTCCGCCGCCGCCGATACTGCCCATATTTACTTCGTTGGTTTTCACCTCGAAGATGGCGCCGGTATAATAGTTTAAGCCGCGCGCAAGGGTAATATCCAATTCAAGCTTAGCGGTTTGAAGCGGGCAACGTTCTATATAGCCGAAAACGGTTTCTATTTCGTCGCAGCCTTTTAAGCCGATCTCTGATTGGGCTAATGCTTCACGAAGGCTTGCCAGCTTTTCGGTGTTGTTGCCTTCCAACAGGATAACAGGTTTTAGTTTGTCGATATCGGCATCGGTAAAACCTTTTTCAAGCAGTTCTTTAATCACGCCATCAAGGCCGATTTTGTCAAGCTTATCAATAGCTACAGTCAAATCAATGATGTTATCAGCTTTGTCTATAACTTGTGCAATTCCTGATAGTATTTTTCTATTGTTGATCTTTATGCTGAAATCTTTAAGGCCAAGTTTGGTTAAAGCTTCATCATAGATCATAATAAACTCGGCTTCGTTCAGTAGTGAATCAGAACCTACCACATCCGCATCGCATTGGTAAAACTCACGGTAACGGCCACGTTGGGGCCTGTCGGCACGCCAAACCGGCTGCACCTGGAAACGTTTGAACGGAAAAGTGATCTCGTTTTGGTGTTGAACTACGTAACGGGCAAAAGGCACGGTTAGGTCGTAGCGTAGGGCTTTTTCGGAGATAGCAGGCGCAACAGAATTAGAATTGCGTTCAATAAGTTTTTGTTCGTCAACCTTGGCCAGATAATCACCGCTGTTAAGTACTTTAAATATCAGCTTATCCCCTTCTTCGCCATATTTCCCCATTAAGGTTGATGAGTTTTCCATGGTGGGTGTTTCTATCTGCTGATAGCCATATTTGCGGAAAACGGATTTAATGGTGTCGAAAATATAATTGCGTTTCACCATTTCGGCGGGTGAAAAATCGCGGGTGCCTTTGGGTACTGATGGTTTAATGGATGCCATGCGGCAAATGTACAAAAAAGAGGGCTATGCGATGGATTGTCGTGTCGGTTACTAAGCATGCGGGCCACAAGCCGGGAGGCTTGCGGCAGCGATTAAAAAGAGAAGCGGTTTCGCCTGCGAAACCGCTTCTCTTTTCCCCTTTGCTAACGCCCGGCTCTTGCCGGGTGTTGACTATCAAACGGCCTCTGGCCGCCGAAGCCCCGTTATACAGGCCAGAGGCCTGGAAATAGTTGCCACCCGGCTGGAGCCGAGCGCCTGCGTAGTTTTTTTACTTATGTGTATGAAAACTCAGGCTTGTTGCAAAGCCAATGGTAACATACCCATAGCTATCTTCAAAAAACTGGTTGTAATCATCCTGTCCACGGTAGCCACCGCCAACCATAAGGGCAGCATCAGGCATAAAGGGAAACTGGTAATAGTATTTCAGGCTCACGTTTAAGCGTTTCTTGAAATCAAAGGTTGAGTAATTATCGTACTTATCGACAATATAGGTAAAGTCGAACCGGATGCGCTGCCAGTTTTGGTATACTTTTTTGTTCTTATCAATAGGGTCGGTATAGGCTTTGGCGAAGTTGTACATACGACTACCATTAATGCGGATAAAGCCATAATGATCTTTCAAGCCTTCGGACAGGCCAAGGTTGAATAAACCGGCGTGGACCTCTAAACCCAGGTTATCATAACGGTTGATGATCAGGTCTTTTTTATCGAAGCGTTTACCGCTGTAATAAGTTAAAGTATAAAAGTTGGTGGTGAACTTGCCGCTATCCCGGTTAAAGCTGCCGTCGGGATTAAGTGATGGTCCGCGTACGCCGTTGGAATGATGCGAGTAACCGAACGAAAAGAACTTTGGATTGTAAGTGTCCTCGTTCACCCTGAAATACACCGTACCGCCCGGCATAAAGCTTGGCGATTTTACCGGTGCCCCGTGTGAGGCCAGCAGGCGGATCTTCACCCGTGGGGTAAACACAAAAAAGAAACGCGACTTTGGCGTGCTGAATAAAACGAAGTTCGGCGCCAGGTCGGCAGTGAGCTGGGTTTTTATTTTGTTAAAGTAATCGTTTCCTCCTTCGGATACACGCAGGTTTTGCTCGTAAATGTAATCAAATGCCCGGTTAATCAGCCGCTTTTTCATCAGTGCGCTGTCGGCCAGTGTATCTGCCGGGGTAGCTGTGCGGGTATTCGCAGCCGCTGTTAAATTGTCAACAGTAATAAAAAGGAGCAGTAAGCAAATCGCTTTTAATGCAAATGTTAAACTAAAACGCCGCGTTAAACCAGATTTCTTGAAACCTGGTTTTATAAAATAAAAAGTGATCAATGTAGTAAGTGTTAAGTACCGATAATGCTTGGGTTATAGTTATTTATGATTAATCTTATGTGTTAAAATACGGTTAACCACAATGGCGCAATATTACTTATTATAAGTTTTTGTACACCGGGGGATATGTCAGGACTAAGTAAATGTATCCCTAAACACTTTCTTATGACATTGGCCAGAAATTATGAACGTTTGTTGGCTGTTTGTCAATCGGCCCGGCGCCGACGCCGGTATAGTGTTTGCTAAAGCCCGGGCTTATTTTGCCCCCTGGGCAAAACAACACCTTTCCATCCAGCATTATGGTGGCAGGATTTTGTCAGCACTCCTTATTGTTCATTCTGCTTAATCCAAAAAACTTTAAAATCCATTAAAAACAGCGAAAATAAATAGGGTTTTTCAGGCCCGCACATGAAATACCTTTGAAATACTCCTTTAGGTTTTACTAATTGATAATCAATTGTTTAAAGTTGTTTCGCTTTGTTTTTTAGGTGGCTGATTACCAATGTGTTTCATAAAAAAGCCGTTCCGCTGTTTCTCTCCCAAAAAATGGAACATTACTGTTTTTTAAAAATACCGGCCGGCGGTTTTTCACTTTTTTGTGGGGAATCAAAAAATTGGGACACCTCATTTGTTACAATCAGGCGCCCGCTCGATGTTATCCATCTACTATAAAATGTCCATTGTAACCAAGCTTTTACCTCAGTTTTCGCAGGCTTATACTTTATTTTTGCGATAATCGTTTTAGCATTAAAAAAAGCCAATATATTTAGCCCAACCTAAAAAAATGTTCAGTTAATTTGCAATTAAAACGTTTTATCAACATACGCCCTTAAACAGTTTTATACTTTTTAAGTCAGATACCTTGTACAAAGCAAAACAATGAAACCAACAGGAGCCGCCGCAACCAACCAACGCTATTTTAATGGCGGTTCTGATACTATAAAAACAACTATAATTTTATGAAAAAAATCATGCTTGGCCTGATGGCCATCCCGGCTTTTTGCCTGTCGGTATCGGCACAAACCAAACTGTTCGATGGGAAAACCACCAATGGCTGGCACACCTACTTAAAAAAGACGTTGTAGGCTGGAAGGTTGTTGATGGTGCTTTGCAACTCGATCCTCAGGCAGCAGAAGGTCATGGAGATCTGGTTACCGATGGCGAGTACGAAAACTACGAACTTACCTTAGAGTGGAACATTAGCAAAGAGGGTAACAGCGGTATTATTTTCGGGGTGCATGAAGACCCTCAATTTGACGCAACTTACTTAACTGGCATGGAAATGCAGGTGCTTGATAATAAAGATGCCAGCGATAACAAAAAAGCCAACCACCTTGCGGGTTCATTGTATGATATGATTGCCCCTTCAAAAGATGTATGCAAACCGGCCGGCGAATGGAACAAAGTGAAATTGCGCAAAAAAGATGGTCAGCTTACTTTCTGGCTTAATGGTACCCAAATTGTTGATGTAAAAATGGGCAGCGACGAATGGAACAAAGTATTAGCTGATAGCAAGTTTAAAAACTGGAAAGGTTTTGCCCAATATCCTAAAGGCCACATTGCTTTGCAGGATCACGGTCACCTGGTTAGCTACCGTAACATTAAATTGAAACAGCTTTAATATTTTTTATGAACAGGGTACGGATATAGTGCCCTGTTCATATCTTTATACCATAACTTAAATTGTGTTAACATGCTCCAGGCATGTATAATTTCTCTTCGTATAAGAAAGAAGGATACTTTGATATAATATGAGCGATCTGCAAATTAAAAAATCATCAGCCACCTATGATGTGGTGATTGTTGGTTCGGGTGCCGGCGGGGGTATGGCCGGTTACGTATTGGCCAACGCCGGGATAAAAGTTTTAATGCTTGAGGCCGGTGCTTACTTTGACCCTGCTAAAGATTCACAACAGTTAAAATGGCCATGGGAGTCGCCGCGCCGCGGTGCCGGTACTACCCGTCCTTTCGGCGATTTCGACGCTGCCTATGGCGGTTGGGAAATCGACGGCGAACCTTACACAACAAAAGATAAAACAGAGTTTTTCTGGTTCCGCTCGCGGATGCTGGGTGGTCGTACCAATCACTGGGGCAGGATCTCATTAAGGATGGGCCCGCGTGATTTCCAGGCCAAAGACGGCCTTACCGATGACTGGCCAATCACCTATGACGATGTAAAACCATACTATGATAAGGTTGACCGTATGATAGGTGTTTACGGTACTAAAGAAGGTTTGGAGAATGAGCCGGATGGTATCTTCCTGCCTCCGCCAAAACCGAGGCTTAATGAGCTTTATATAGTAAAAGGTGCTCAAAAAGCAGGTGTTAAAATTATTCCGGGCCGTGGTTCGGTATTAACAGAAGCTTTACCGGGCAATAAAGACCGTGGCGCATGTTTCTTCTGCGGGCAATGCGGTCGCAGTTGTAAAGTTTATGGTGATTTCTCGGCATCATCATGTTTGGTAATCCCGGCTATTAAAACCGGTAACTTAAAGGTGATCACCAACGCTATGGTGCGCGAGGTGATAACCAACGCCGAAGGCCTAGCTGTCGGTGTATCGTACGTTAATAAAGAAGATTTGCAGGAGTACCAGGTTAACGCCAAAACAGTTATCCTTGGTGCAAGCGCAGGCGAATCGGCCAGGATCTTGCTTAACTCAAAATCGGCCCAGCATCCGGGCGGTTTGGCTAACAGCAGCGGTGTTGTAGGGCATTATCTGCATGACTCAACCGGGTCAAGTGCCGGTGGTTTCCTTCCTGAATTAATGGACCGTAAGCGTTACAACGAAGACGGTGTTGGCAGTGTGCACATCTACTCGCCATGGTGGTTAGATAATAAAAAACTGGATTTCCCTCGTGGTTATCACATCGAGTACGGTGGTGGCTTACATATGCCATCATACGGTTTTAGCGGTGGTATCCAAAACATGAACGGCGTTGTTCCGGGCCGCGATGGTAAAATGAAAGATGGTGGCGGCTATGGTGCATCATTAAAAGATGACTATCGTCGTTTTTATGGTACCCAGTTTGGTATGGCCGGTCGTGGTACTGCAATTGCCCGTTATGATAATTATTGCGAAATCGATCCTAACGTAGTTGATAAATACGGGATACCTGTATTGCGTTTCCATTACAAATGGGCACCTGACGAAATTAAACAGGCTAAGCACATGCAGGAAACCTTCCAGGAAATTATGCACAACATGGGCGGTGCAATTTATGGTGGACCTCAAGGCCCTGAAACCAACTATGGTTTGGAAGCTCCGGGTAAGATCATCCATGAAGTAGGTACTATCCGCATGGGTAACGATCCTAAAAAATCGGCCTTAAATAAATGGTGCCAGGCGCATGATTGTAAAAACCTGTTTGTGGTTGACGCTGCTCCATTTGTGCAGCAGGGTGATAAAAACGCCACATGGACAATCCTTGCGTTATCAATGCGTACTGCAGAATATATTATTCAGGAAAGAAAAAATTAAACGTTTAACAAGCTAACATAACAATTTTATGAACAGACGTGACTCCCTCAAAGCCCTGGGCTTAGGAACACTTTCGGCAGGATTATTACTGGAGGCCTGTAAAACCGATACTAAAAAAGGCGCAGAAGAATCAACCACCGCAGCAGCCGGTGACGAAGTAGGTCGCCAGCCGTTTGAGGTTGAGCGGGATAAAAAACTGCATGCCGACAAGTTTTTCACCACAGCAGAGATGGCAACCATCACTGTGCTTGCCGACATCATTATCCCTAAGGATGATAAATCGGGCAGTGCTTCTGATGCCAAGGTGCCTGATTTCATCGAGTTTATTGTAAAAGATATGCCGGATCATCAAACCCCGATGCGTGGTGGTTTACGTTGGTTGGATTTACAATGCCTTAACCGTTTCGGTAAACCATTTACCGATTGCACAAAAGATCAACAGATTCAATTGATTGACATGATCGCTTACCCCGCTAAAGCTAAGCCAGAAATGGCACAGGGTGTGGCTTTCTTCAACCGCATGCGTGATCTTACAGCATCAGGCTTTTTCACCAGCGAAATCGGGGTGAAAGATATTGGCTACGCAGGTAACCAACCCGGCAAGTGGACAGGTGTACCTGATGATATCCTGAAGCATTACGGTATGGAAAATGTGAAGGCTTCGGCTTCGATGTAAGAAAAAACATGTCATAGATGAGGGACGACGAAGCAATCTAGTAGCTATTCGGTGCGGATCTGTTTCCGTGCGGCTGCCATGCTGCGCTCAAAATGACATGGAGGTTATTCTTGCGCCCGTTTGCAACGAATGCTTAACTTGGGTTTGCGTTTATGACGCAACTGGCGATACAATCGCCGAACCATATTAAGCGCCCGTTGCAAACGGGCGCAAGTTTTTTTAAGATTACTTTTCAATTTAACTCCTACGGCTCCACGCCAAATGCGGATAAATTTACCGCCAGCTTCCCCCTTTTGCTTCCTTATAATTGAAGTTTAAAGTGATGTAAAGGCTTGATTATTAACAATAACTACAGGCGTGGAAAACTGGTGTATTTTATCCGATGATCCTTTAAAAACATTGCTGAATGTTATAAAGAGCCTTTTCGTGGATAATATAAGCCACTTTTTGGACAATTTGCTAAAGTTTTAGAATCATGGCTTAACCTATTTTTGTTGCATAGGCTTGGCGTATCCAGCACTGCTGATATGGTAATCTATGGTAATTGCTATTATTTGCACCACCGGTTTAACGGTGTATGAAAAGCGTTTAACATATCCCCAATTATGGCCATAATATGCAAGGCAGCTATTGCCAATGGAAAGGGTGGTTTTTCGGTACAGGATATTGTGGTGAATGAACCGAAAGAAGATGAAGTGCTGGTTAAAATAAAAGCGGCGGGACTTTGCCATACCGATCATGACTCATTGAGCTGGGGAAAGCAGCTCATTATAGGTCATGAAGGCGCTGGTATTGTGGTTGCTGTTGGGAAAAATATTAGCAGTGTACTACCCGGGGATAAGGTGATCTTAAACTGGGCCATGCATTGCGGCAAATGCTTTCAGTGCCTGGAGGGTAACCTGCATTTGTGTGAAGTAGCCTCGCCGGTTGCAGCCGGCGGCAATGGCTACACTCCGGGCCATGCCTGTCTCGACGGAACAACTTACAATGGTGAACCTATTTTAAGGTCTTTCAACATAGGAACAATAGCCGGATATACTTTGGTAAAAGAATCTGCTGTGGTAAAAAACACATCGGAAACCATGTCATTCCCTGCTGCAAGTATCATCAGCTGTGGGGTGATGACAGGCTATGGCTCAGTTGTAAATGCAGCCAGGCTAAAAGCATGTTCATCGGCAGTTGTATTGGGAACCGGCGGTGTAGGCCTTAATGTAATACAAGGTGCAAAAATTGCCGGCGCGGGTATGATCATAGCTATTGATATTAACCCTACCCGGCTTGAAATGGCTGTTAAGTTTGGTGCAACACACACTATTTTAGCCACGAAAGATGATATAGGCCTGCTTAAAGCCGCCGAAGAAGTAAAAAAACTTACGGGTGGGCGCGGGGCAGATTACGCTTTTGAATGCACTGCCATCCCCGAATTAGGTGCAGCCCCCTTAGCAATGGTGCGCAATGCAGGTACGGCCGTACAGGTAAGCGGGATTGAACAGGATATCACTATTGATATGCGCCTTTTTGAATGGGATAAGATTTACCTTAACCCGCTTTATGGTAAGTGCCGCCCGCAAATTGATTTTCCGGATATAGTACAACATTATACCAGCGGGCACTTATTACTTGAAGAAATGATTACACATACATATTCTATAAACGAACTTGATAAAGCTTTTGACGACATGCTGAAATGCAGGAATGCCAAAGGGGTTATCGTGTTCGACTAAAAAAGCTCATGCCATTTAAAACAACAGAAATTTCCAATCCGCAATATGAAAGTAATCAGCTACGGTTTATAACCGTAAAAACGCCCAATCTAAAAGGCCGTGGTGATATCTGTTTATATGTACCGCCGGGTGCTAACAAGAATGAGGTTTTGCCCATTGTAATATTACTGCACGGTGTATATGGCAGCGCCTGGAGCTGGGCTATGAGCGCAGGCGTTCATTTAAAAACCAATGCACTTATTGAAAAAGGCGAATTGCCAAGAATGATATTGGCCATGCCGTCAGACGGGCTTTGGGGCGACGGATCGGGATATTTACCGCACAGTGGCTTTAATTTTGAGCAATGGATTGCCGACGATGTGCCTACTGCTGTAATGGAGAATATCCCCGGCGCAACACCAAACTCGCCGCTGTTTATAGCTGGCTTATCTATGGGAGGCTTCGGTGCCTTAAGGATAGGCGCAAAATACGGGCATAAGTTTAAAGCCATTGCCGGGCTGTCGTCTATAACAAGCCTGCCACAGATCAAACTTTTTGCCGGCGAGCCCTTAAAAACCTATGCACAGGATATTGTGGACGATGAAGATGTGTTTGCAACATTTAAAAAATACAGGGCCCAGCTGCCGCCTGTTCGGTTTGATTGCGGTATAAATGATTTGCTGATTAACTATAATCGTGACCTGCATAAAAAGCTGGATAAGGAAAAGATCCCTCATATTTATGAAGAAAACCAGGGTGGACACGAGTGGTCATACTGGGCAAAACATATTATTTCAACCCTTAAATTTTTTGCCGGTAAGCTGTAGATAAGGCAGTTAATATAAACTAACGACTGGCTTGTAATGTGCGAATATCATTATTTTGTCAGTTTTAATTAGGCATATATACCATTATTGCACTTCGTAACGTTTATCTACTTTGTAGGTTAACGCCTGCAAATAGTGATAAGGTTTAGGTTTAAAGCCCCCAAGCAGCGAGTGCAAGGGGGCTTTTATTTTGCTAAAGGTCACACAACACTTTTACAGGGTATTTTTTATCGCCAAATATTCTGAGGCGTTTTTCTAAATCAAGAAATTCTGCTTCGAGATCTTCAAAAGTACTAAGTCCGCTTAGTGAACCAGACTTTTTTAGCCCAGGCAACATTTTTAAGGTGCCGATACTTTCAAGCTTGCTATTGAAGCTTGTTAGATTTTTATGATTTATGCTAAATTGAACAATGCCAAAAAAGAAATTGCAATTTCCTCCCTCTTTTTCAAAGTTCCAGACACGTTCAATTCCTGGCTGCAGTGCCCTGGTTTCTGATTGATCGTAACCGGTGCCCATCTTTCTGCCAATTATCTCACTGTTTAGTAAATTGGCCAAAGTAGGTTTTTCTTTTGCTCGATAGGTTGTCAACGCAAAACGATAATCACATGCGCCGCGGTGTTGGATAATATCGATACAGATAATCACCCTATAACTGTCGTCGATATGCTTAAAGGTTAGTGCTGTATCTGGCTTAAAGTATAAGTTTGTAATGGTTCGGTATGTTTTAGGTGCTCTTATCTTAACGTTTTCCAGGGATATCTTTTTCCAGAATCGTTCAAGTTGGTTGTGCCGGGCTTTCCCTTCGTTTACAGAACTTTCGGTCCAAATCGCGACGCTGATGCCTTTGTCAATCATTCTCTTTACAAGGGATAATATTTCAGCATTGATTTTCCCGATTTCCCAGTATGCTAAGGCACAGGCTGTGATATAAATTTCGTTGTCATAATCGTCAAAATGGCTTAATTCCATCACCGGAAATTTGTCTTTGATGAGTTCAAAATCAACCTTACTGTCATATAGGTCCATAATGCCCCAATAAGTATCATGAGCAAGATCTCCGTCAATTATTTTTACCCCGTCGGTAGCCATATAATTTATGTTGTTAAAGAACTGCTAAATAAAGAACTATTATTAACTGATGTTAGCCTTTTCCCTATTTTCGTTTTTTATTTGATTTAGTAGATGAGCGATTTGAAGAAAGAATTACACCAGTTATGTGTTAATCACGTGCGTAAAATTATGGAAGCCACAGAGCTTGCCATAGCCGATGCGCAAAAGTCGTCGACTGATGATACTAAAAGCAGTGCGGGCGATAAATATGAAACCGGGCGCGAAATGGCGCAGCAGGAAACCAACCGCAATATGGCGCAGCTAAATGAGGCAAACAAGCTGTTGGTTGCCTTAAACCGGATTGGTACCACCGGTGCCCCGGTACATGCGGAACCAGGTAGTGTGATAATTACCAATAACGGCAATTTTTACCTGGCCATTAGCGCCGGTGTTTTGACACTCAATGGCAAAACATTTTTCGCGGTTTCGCCCGCATCTCCAATAGGCAATTTACTTAACGGCAAAAAAGCCGGAGATGAGTTTGCGCTAAATGGAAAACGCTATAAAATTGAGTCGGTTGTTTAGGTTTTTAATACCGATTTATCTTCGGAAAATAACTTTATGTTACTTTAATATTAAAAAAATACGGGCGGCCCATTCTTTCTATATTTATTTTACGAAAACACTATATTTTCAAAACAAAACGGATTGGCCTTTGTATTAATGGGTTGGCTTTCACCATTTATTTCCTCAAAAGGGTCAAAAAAATAATTTTTTTAAAATAAAAGCACTCATTCACATAAACATGCAGTAATCATCAAATATCTATTACTATATTTGATGTTAACAAAACGTGGGTAATTAACAAAGCATGCCCATTAAAAACTAAATATTAATGAACATATTCGTAGGAAGTCTTCCTTTTTCTTTAGGGGAAGCCGATTTAAAGCAGCTTTTCGAAGCTTATGGTGAAGTTAACTCCGTAAAAATTATTATTGACAGGGAATCAGGAAGAAGCAAAGGGTTCGGATTCATTGAAATGGCAGATGATGAGGCAGCACAACAAGCTATAAGCGGCCTAAACGGTTCTGAAGTTAAAGGAAGATCAATTGCAGTAAGCCAGGCAGAAGAGAAAAAACCAGGCGGCGACCGCAGAAGCAGCGGCGGCGGTTACGGTGGTGGTAACCGTGGCGGCGGTGGTTATGGTGGCGGCAACCGCGGTGGCGGTGGCGGCTATTCAAGAGATAACCGTGGCGGCGGCAAAAGCTGGTAAAAATATAACCTGAAGTAAAGTACCGGGCTTTTAGGTCGGTATTTTACTTTAAGTATTGCATCTATAATCTACCTTCAGGAAAACAACTTATTTAGGGATTTTTTGCCTACGCAAACCTCTATGCCCTATTATTGCTCCGGACAGGTTCTTTTATTATTGCATTTTTTGTGGGAGCCTTACCTCAAATACAGTCCCTTGGCCAGGTTTTGAGTAGATATTGATTGACCCTTTAAGGGTTTCGATCAGATGTTTTACTAATGCCAGCCCAAAGCCAAATCCTGCTTCGCCGGTTGTTCCTGTTGTTGAAGCTGCATTGCCTTTCAGTATTTTTTCGATAGCTTTTTCATCTATGCCGACACCACTGTCCTTCACCTGGATTTGCAGTATATGGGTATGGTCGTTCGGTTCAAGGCTCAAATCTGCATTAACATAACCGCCAGCCGGAGTAAATTTTATGGCGTTTGAGATAAGGTTCCCTGTTATTTGTAACAGTTTATTCCGGGCAAAGGGAATCCGCTCCGATTCGGATGTGGTTGTAACCGTAAGCATAATGTTTTTATTGCGGGCTTGCGGAATAAAAAGCCGTTCAATTTTATCTTTAAATACAAGCAGGTTAAATTCCGCCCCATTGGATATGGGTTTATGATCGTTTTTATCAGCACTCAGGATCTCATCTGCAAGCTCCAGTATCGATCGCCCGCTTTTATGGATCAGGTTGGTAAACTCCAGCACCTCTTCTATCTGGTTTGACTCCCCCTGTTCGCTGATCAACTGGGCGAGGCCGATGATTCCGCTTAAAGGCCCGCGGATATCGTGAGCTACCTTTTTTTGTATTTCGCTGGCTTCAGCAAGCTTACTTTTTAGTTTGTTAATTACTTTCAGGTCTTTTAACCTGCTTAGTATTTCATTGGCAATGATCTTTAAAAGTTCAACCTTTTCGGGTGTGAGTTCCTTAACATTTTTATCAAGCACACATAAGGCCCCGATATTATGATCGTCGCCTACCTTTAGCGGTATGCCATAATAATATCTTAATTTGGGCCCGTCGGTTACATAAAATTTATCCCGGAAACGTTCGTCATTCCGCAAGTCTTCAACCTCAAAATATTCTCCGTCTATAATAGTATACTGACAAACCGAATCCTCACGGGGCATTTGTTCAATTTCTAAACCATGACCACTGATACTCCATTGTGTATAGGAGTCGATAAGATTAACCAGCGAAACCTCCGTGCCGGTAACTTTGGCTGCCAGCTTAGCCAGGTCCTTAAAACTGTCTTTGTGTTCGGTATAATCAAGATCAAATTCCGAAAGGCTTAAAAGCCTTTCCATCTCATTGTCAGGGATTGGCGGGACAGGCATATTAAATATATATTGGTAATTGTTATATACGTGTTTTTACCCAAATAAGATTCAGTAGATAATAAACAGGTGTGCATTAAATTTTAGGTAAGTGTGTATACATTATCATAAATTTATGCCGGTTAATCACATTATCCCTCGCGCAACTAAAACTGTATTATCAACGTAATTGTTTTAATGCACAACAGCATTCATTAACATAAAATTGAACCATATGAAAAAACTGCTCTTATTAACATTATTTATCAGCTTAACCACTATAACTTTTGCGCAGCGCAAAGTAGTTTGCTGTAGCAATCCATCGGCAACACAGCAGTTTGCTATGCTGGCCTCCGACACCCGGTTCAAAATGTCGCACAAAAATCCTTTGCCAATCCGCTTTCAAAGCAGTATCGGCGAGGTCATCACCTACAAAACGCCGGATGGTAAACAGGCATCAGCATTTTTCATGAAAGCCAAAAAGCCTACTAATAATTATTTATTGGTGATACACGAATGGTGGGGCCTTAATGACTATGTAAAAAAAGAATCGGAAAAGCTATATAATGACCTGGGTAACGTCAACATCATTGACCTCGACCTATACGACGGCAAGGTAGCTACCACACGCGAAGACGCGGGGAAATTTATGCAGGCGGTAAATGATGACAGGGCCCGTGCTATAGTAAACGGAGCCATAGCATATGCCGGCCCCAAAGCACATATTGCTACTATTGGCTGGTGCTTTGGCGGCGGGTGGAGTTTACAAACCAGCTTACTTGCGGGTAAAAAGGCGGTAGCTTGCGTAATGTATTATGGCATGCCCGAGCAGGACGTAAATAAACTAAAAACCTTAAACGCCGATGTGCTGGGGAACTTCGCCAATAAAGATCAGTGGATTAACCCTAAGGTTGTAGCTAAATTTGATGCTGATATGAAAGCCGCCGGAAAAAAGGTTTACCTACACCAGTATGATGCCGACCATGGTTTTGCAAATCCGAGCAATCCTATTTATAACAGCGATGCTACGAAGGACGCATATGCAAATACGCTGGAGTTTTTAAAGGCAAGATTGAAGTAAACAAAATTAACCGTGCAGTGTTGTATGGGGCAAGCTTTAGCATGCCCCATTTTTTTGTAACATTGCATAAAATTTATCTATTTGACACGCTCTGCTAAAAAGGTTGTTTCATATCTTCTTAAGGCCGGTATATTGATAATTGCAGGGTGGTTTATTTACCGGCAGTTCAACAAAAAGAATAACGACCTAAAGCAGTTTGAACATTTCGCATCGCAAATAAGTACTACCCATGTTGTTATTGTTATGGGGCTGGTGGTTATGTTGATGTTTTTAAACTGGTTTCTGGAGGCGCTTAAATGGCGCTATGTAACCAAAGCATTAATCAATATTTCATTATGGGAAGCCGTTGAGGCTGTTTTTTGCGGCCTTACCTGGGCTGTAACCACACCGAACCGGCTGGGCGAATATGGCGGCCGCGTTATGTTTTTGCCGCCCCGCAAACGTATTCCGGGCATTTTTGCCATGGGCGTAGGTTCATTTAGCCAGGGTTCGGTAACCAATGTTTTGGGCGTAATAGCCATGATCTGGTTTGTAGTCAATTTCATTCATGCCAATTTATTGCTGGCCTGGGGGGTAGTTGCTATCGGCGTTATAATTGTAGCTATGCAGCTGATATTTTATTTTCATATCAACTGGGCGGTTACTTTGCTTGACAGGGTTCCGTTCATTAAAAAATATCATCGCTTTTTTGAAGTAATGGGCCGGTATCACACCCACGAGCTTATCAAGATCATGGGTTTTAGTATTGCGCGGTATATCACCTTTTCAATGCAGTATTTTCTGGTTTTTCAGTTGTTGATGCCGCATATGGCTGTTGTATCCATGATGCTGATGCTGATGCTGTTTTTTGTGGTATCGTCAGCCATCCCATCGCTTGATCTTTTTGATATTGGTGTACGCGGATTTACTGCTTCGCACCTGTTTGTGTATGTGACAGATCAAAATATCGCCGTAATAGCCGGTGTATCGTCAATATGGCTTATTAATTTATTTATTCCTGCTATTTTAGGATCGTTGTTTGTTTTAAAACTCAAATTCTTTTGACCGCGCTGATTAGTATTATTTCATTATTTTCCATAGGGCTTTATGTGCTGTTGCTGATCTATCTCCGGATAGGCTGGGCAAAGGTCACAATCCCTCCGGTTATCGCCCAAACATTTAGCACCAAAGTTACTGTGCTTATTGCGGCCCGTAATGAGGAAGAGAAGATCCACCTTACCATTGAAGATATTTTGGCCCAGGATTATCCCAAACACCTGGTAGAGGTCATCATTGTTGACGATCATTCAACAGATAATACTGCGGCCATCATCAGCAGTTATGCGGCACAGGGCGTAAAGCTATTGCAGCTTAAGCTTGGCGAAACACTTAACTCCTATAAAAAGAAAGCGATAGCCGAAGCCATTAAACTTTCAACAGGCGACTTAATGGTAGCAACAGATGCTGATTGCCGCATGGGTAATCAATGGCTGCGTACTATAGTTGGCTTTTATGAGCAGCATGACCTGGTTATGATTTCTTCGCCGGTAACTTATTTCCAGGAGCAATCGGTGTTTGAGCGCATGCAAACGCTTGATTTTTCATCGCTTATTGGTATGGGGGGCGCGTTTTTAGGTCATGGTTTTGCTGCCACCTGTAATGGGGCAAATTTTGCTTATCGTAAAGATGTATTTTATGAAGTTGGCGGTTTTACCGGCATTGATGACCTGGCTTCGGGCGATGATGAACTTTTATTGCACAAGGTTGGAGAGCGTTATCCCGGCAAGATAGGCTTTTTAAAACGGCGCGAAGCAATTGTATATACCCACGCAAAGCCTAATTTAAAAGAGTTTATACAGCAAAGGCGCCGCTGGGCATCAAAATCAACCAAGTACAAAAATAAAAAAATGGTTGCCTTTGCGCTTAGTATCTGGCTGTGTAATTTTATGCTATTGCTAACCGCCGTGCTGGGTATTTTCGATATCTGTTTCCTGAAATTGTTTTTGCTTACTATCGGAATTAAATATGCGATAGACTTGTTATACATGACACCGATCATGAACTTCTTAAAACGGCGCGAACTGCTGCTGTACGTAAGCTTCGTTTTGCCGCTTAATATCCTTTATTTCGTTATTATCGGTTTTTTAGGGAAAAATAAGAAGTATGCCTGGAAAGGCAGAATCGTTAAATGAGCTAAAAGCTCAAGGCTAAAAGCATAAAGCTGAAATTGGGGCTTAACCAAAGCAGATCAGATGTACTGGATTTAGTGATAAGAGGCTCGTAAGCTTTATGCTTTCGGCCTTCAGCTTTCTGCTTTGAGCTTTCGGCTATCTAAATGTAAAGAAAGCCGTCCTTATTGCTAATTGCACCTATTTAAGCGATATTTAGCCTGTACACATGAACTATTAACACATTGGCCGAAATTACACCAGCAAAACGCACCTGGCATGTTTTTAAGCATAATAAAATTGCTTTAAGCGGGCTTGCATTTATCCTGCTTACGCTGCTTGTTGCGATACTGGGCTACCTCATTATGCCCGATGATACGCCCCTGGCCAATAATATGATCATACAGCTTAGTATAAAAAAGCCAGGCTCAACCTATATGATGTTAAAGCTCAGGAAAGCGGAGGCTGTTGATACTGTAAATTTGTTCAGCAGGATGCTGTATGGGCAGCCATCGTTTTATAAAGAAGTTCCTGTTACGGGGTATCATTTCGTTAAAGATTCTATTTACGTTAACGGATATATTGGCGATGAAGATAAGCCCGAGAAAAAAGCCTACAATATTTTTGAGGTAATGACCGGGCAAAAGCCGGTTTATAAAAACGGGAAGGTTATTTTTAATTATAACGGCCAAACAATTGCCCTGCCTGCAACCCCGGCTGTTTATCAAACGTTTGAAGCCCGCTTACGGGAGGAGAATATCGGGGCTAAAACCTTTTTACTTGGTACTGATGGTTATGGCCGGGATATGCTGAGCCGCCTGCTGCTGGGTACACGGATCTCGCTCGCTGTTGGTTTGATGTCTGTTATCATCAGTATGCTGCTGGGCGTAACTGTAGGGGCTGTAGCGGGTTATTTTGGAGGATGGGTTGATTCCTCATTAAGCTGGCTGATGAATATTTTATGGGCACTGCCTGCCCTGTTATTGGTGATCGCCATATCATTTGCGCTGGGTAAAGGATTATGGCAAATATTTATAGCCGTTGGCCTTTCCATGTGGGTTGAAGTGGCGCGCCTGGTGCGCGGCCAGGTAATGGGCCTTAAACAGGTGGAGTACATTGAGGCCGCACGTGCATTGGGTTTTAGCAACAAGCGTATTATAGCTAAACATATTTTGCCTAACATAACCGGGCCAATACTGGTTTTGGCCTCCTCAAATTTTGCCTCGGCTATACTTTTAGAGGCGGGGCTTAGCTTTTTGGGTTTTGGCGCACAACCGCCTATGCCAACCTGGGGCGGCATGATCAAGGAGCATTATGGATATATTGTTATGGACTCAGCTTTTTTGGCTATCATTCCTGGTATGGCCATTATGCTGCTGGTTTATGCTTTTAACCTGGTAACCGTTGGCTTGCGCGATGCCTTTGATATAAAATCACAAAGTACTCGTATTTAAAAATTATTTCCTCTATTTTAGTCAGCGTACTTATATCAATATGCTGAATGTAGACGACGGTTCCGGCGAAGACGAGATTGATCAGGCTTTTGCTCAAACGGCAGTCGGAATTAAATTCTTTATTGGAAATAACGCGGGCCATAAACAAAAATACCGCTACTCCTATTCTCATTCAAATGCTGGAAGTTATTCTGCAAAACTATTTGCAGGTAGGTAAACTCAGGTTTTTGATTGAAAAGGATGATAAATTTGCCTGTATAGCCAAGTATGGCGGCGACGTTGAATCATCGGTAGTGCTGGCCCGTGCGTGTAAAAAGCTGAGTAAAGTTAAAGCGCCTATAGCTATTGCCGGGCATCGCGACCCCCTCCTTAAAAAATATAATTACTTTATCCCTGTATATCACAAAAGCAAAGCTCTTGCCTATGCCCTTATCGGCGATTTTAATACCTCGGGCGAGATGCTTAACAATGATCTCAATTTCATCCAAACGCTGATGAACGTGATCATTGTGGCGCTTGAAAATAAAAAACTTTTCCGCGAACGGCTGCAATCAGAACGTTTTTTGCGCGAGATGGAGCTTGCGGTGGAAGTGCAGAATATGCTGATCCCCATGCGTGAACATAAAGATGATAGTGTGGAGATTGGGGCTAAGTATCTTCCGCATCAAAACATCGGCGGTGATTATTTTGATTTTATCCGCCTTAATGAGCATGAGTTTTTATGGTGTATTGCCGATGTATCGGGTAAGGGTATTTCGGCTGCTTTGCTGATGGCCAATTTCCAGGCCAGCCTGCATGCCTGGGCGGCGGTTGAGGATGATTTGACCAATATTATTGACCGTTTAAATAAGATTGTACTCAGCAATACCAAAGGCGAACGGTTTATCACCCTGTTCCTTGCGCGATATAATCAAAAAAAACGGCGGCTTAATTATATCAATGCGGGGCACAACCCAACTATACTTTATTCAGAAGGCGGTGCCATTCCACTTAAACTGGGTACCACCATGATTGGGGTTTTTGAAGATCTGCCTTTTTTAAACGAGGGCGAAGTTGATGTGGAGCCCGGCAGCCTGATCTTTAACTATACAGATGGGCTCATGGATTTTGAATCGCCCAGCACCAAAATATGGAATGAGGATAAATTACTTGATTTTGTGCTTGCGCATGGCGAGCTATCGCCCGATAATTTTAACCAGGCGCTGTTGGATTATTTGAGCAACGTTTATAAAAGCAAGCCCATTGATGATATTACCCTGCTTACGCTAAAAATTTTTTAAGTAAAGGATGCGTTAACTACATGTTGAAAAACACATCATACTAATTGTTTTACTAACACGTTTACAACTCTTATTATATTTGCCGGATGTTATCAGCCAGGTACCAGTACGAATTTTTGGAAGCAGGATGCGATGAAGCGGGACGAGGATGTTTGGCCGGGCCTGTTTTTGCCGCCGCAGTTATTTTACCGCCTGATTTTGATCATCACCTGCTGAACGATTCTAAACAAGTTACCGAAGAGATAAGGTACCAGCTTCGGGCCGAAATTGAGGAAAAAGCGGTGGCTTATGCCGTAGCATCTGTTGATAATCTGGAGATAGATGAGATCAACATTCTTAATGCATCATTCCTGGCGATGCACCGGGCTATCGAAAAATTACATCTTGAACCCCAGTTTCTGATCATCGACGGCAATCGCTTCAAAAAATACCGGAACATCCCACATGAGTGTATTATACAAGGCGATGGAAAATATTTCAGCATAGCGGCCGCATCTATCCTGGCTAAAACCTACCGCGACGATTATATGATGCAAATAGCGGCCGAACACCCGGAATATGAATGGCATACCAACAAAGGCTATCCAACTATAAGGCATCGTGAAACCGTAATGAAGATTGGTTTTACGCCCTATCACCGCCGTACTTTCAGGGTAACCGACCCGCAGTTAAGTATTTTTTAATGAAGTTTTGAATACCACGTTCAGGATGGTATTTTTGTTAAAAACCAAATTCACCGTTTGAAGATCCTAATTTTAACACATCGTGTACCATTTCCGCAGAATGGCGGTTACGCTATTGTGGTTTGCAATACTATAAAAGGGTTGATTGCACTTGGGCATGAAGTTGCATTGGTGGCTTTAAACGGGAAAAGATATCATGGTAGTGTACAAACAGGCGAAGATGAGCTGATGCAGAAGATCAGGTACACATCATATGACATTAACATCAATATATCTGTACTTGATTCCATAACTAACCTGTTCAGAAAAAATCAAACGATGTTGATCGTTATTACAATGCCGAATTTGAAAAACTCCTGCTGCGCGAATTGCGCCAGACGTCGTACGATGTTATCCAGTTTGAAGGCCTGTTTGTAACGCCTTACCTGGCCGCTATGCGTAAGCATACCAAAGCCAGGTTAATTTACCGGTCGCATAATATTGAACACCAGGTATGGATGAGGCTGGCACAACGAAAAAGCGACCTGTTTAAGAAGTGGTACTTGCATTTGCTGGCCCGCCGGGTGAAAGATTATGAACTGCAGCAGCTTAATAAATTTGATGCCATTGCTGTATTTACCAATGAAGATAAAAAAACGCTGTTATCATACGGTGTTACCATTCCGGTTGATATTTTTCCAGTAGGTATTTCCCTGACCGATTATAAGCCTGATTATAATAAAACGGAGTTCCCAAGTTTGTTTTTTTAGGGTCGTTGGATTGGATGCCCAACCGGGAGGGGATTGAATGGTTTATTGAGAATTTTTATAAAGATCTTACCGAGGGCGACCTCCGTGTAAAATTTTATGTTGCCGGGCATAACATCCCCGATAGCTTTGATGAGTACGAAGCGATGGGAAAGATCTTTATCCAGGGTGAGGTTGACGATGCTTCTGAGTTTGTGAACAGTAAGGCTATTATGGTGGTGCCCTTGCTTTCAAGCGGTGGCATGCGGGTTAAAATAGTAGAGGGTATGGCAATGGAAAAATGTATTATCTCAACCTCATTAGGTGCCGAAGGCATCAATTTTACCAATGGCACTAATATCCTTATTGCTAATAACCGGCAGGAGTTTTATGATGCCATTGAACGCTGTATTACCGACGAAGAATTTTGCCGTAATATTGGCCTCAACGCCCGCCGTTTAATTGAAGAACAGCACGATGTGCATGTAATAGCACCGGGCCTTGTTGCTTTTTATCAAAGCCTGAACGTTGATTTACCTGAATAAGGGATTCCCTATGCCGTTGTTGGTGTGACAATAATTTCTCCGCTGCTGCCGCCAACTGGAAACTGCCACTGCCAACTAACCTACTGTTGCTGTTGTTGCTGCTGCTGTTGAATGATCTCCATATATCGCTGATAGCTGTTTTTAGGAAATTCGGCTACCGCGTGCATAGCCGGCGATTCGTGGGTTTTATCCTCAAAAACAATAGTATCTGCATCGTCAACAATTACTGACACTTCCAGCTTGTGGCCGTAGGCGCCTTTATAAACACCTTTAACCGGCGAACAATCTGAAAAATTGCGGCCCACAGCCAGGCGTACGTGGGTTTCATTGGCAATACAGTTATTTGTAGGGTCGATGCCAAGCCAGCCATAGTCGGGCACATACACTTCGGCCCAGGCATGGGTTGCGCCTTCGCCGCGCATAGCGCTGCTATGGGTGCAGATATAGCCGCTTACATAACGGGATGGTATTTTAAGCTGGCGGAGCATCACCATTAAAATATGGGCAAAATCCTGGCAAACGCCGGCTTTAAGCTTCCATACTTCATCCAGTGTAGTTTCAACCGTGGTAACACCTTTGATGTACTCAAAGTTTTTGTAAACCCAGCCGCAAAAACGAAGTGCTATCTGAAAGGGAGTTTCATCTTTACGCCGTTCCTGCTCAACTATTGCCTGTAGCTCGGGCAGGCCTTCAAAATATTCCTGCTTTAAAAAATCAATATAGGGCACCATGTATTGAAGGCGCTTAAGATCTTCCCATTGCTGCTCCGGAAAAATATCATTAACCGGAAGGGGGCGCTGTCGGGTAATGACAACCAGCTTTGAGTTTATAACCAGCATGTTGTGCTGGTTGCTGTAGGTGAAACTGCCAACCTCGTTGCCATAGTAGTCGGTATGAGTATCAACTACCGGGTTGCCGGTTATACTTAGCTCCTGTTTTACTACTTCCTGGTATTCATCTTTTATCGGGAACAGGATGATTTGGTTGGCGCTGTCACGAACAGGGCCTTCATAAGTGTATTTGGTGATATGTTGGATCTTAAATTCAGGCATTGTTTTAATTTTTTAATTTGAGGATTTGAAAATTTGAAAATGAAAAGATAGACTGGCATTTTCAAATCTTCAAATCAAAACATCTTCAAATTGTGATCATGAATTAGCAAAGTAATGTTGGTTTAATGAATTGCCTATGCCGTATAGCTCACTCCTGATCTGGGTGAGGAACAAGTGCAAGCCCTCCTGTTTGATACTTTTTACCGAACTATACTTTATGCGGCTTTGCAACCGGCCTATCTGAAACGACATTTCCCTGTAGTCATCGGCATTGCTGTCATTCTTCAATCTGTCGAAATAACGCTGAATATTATTTACCGAATAAATAACCGAGCGCGGAAAATCGTTGTTCAGTACAACCTGTTCCAAAACGTTTTCGGCCTCAAAACCTTCTCGGTATGTTTTTAAATACAGCTCGTAGCCACCCAATGAAAGCAGCAGGTGTTTCCAGTAAGTGGTATCAGTAAGCAGATCGGGGTTATCACTTATCGAGCTGAATTTAGTATCCAAAATATCAACCGACTGGATGGCCCGCTCCAGGTATTTGCCAATGTTCATAAAGGCACGGCCTTCGCCGCGCTCCATAGTGATCTCCACCGTGCCGTAATAAAGCATTACTTGTTTTATCAGCACGTCCAGTACCCCTATCGGGTCTTCCCGGTGCAGGGCGCGTTCCAGTCGCGGATCTTTTACGGTGTGGTAATATTCATTCAGGCATTGCCAAAGGTCTTTGGTGATGTGCTCCTGTACACCGCGGGCGTTTTCTCGTGCCAGTGTAATGATGTTGAGTATGGAATTAGGATTGTTTTTCCCGGTAACCATATACTTTAAAACCGACCGGCTGTCGTTGTCCAGCTTTTCGGCTTCGCCGGCGTTTAGTCCTGCAAAAATCCTCATTACGGGCTCCCAGGTAAATTCCTGCACCGTATCCTGCGATGAGGCATAATTAATTTTGAGCATCCGCAGCATACCATCGCTGCGCTCAATGTAACGGCTTAACCAATAAAAACTTGCTGCAACCCTGCTTAACATATGATCTGAATTTCGGAATTAGGATGTTCAATTTCGGATTTACTTAGCTCCGCATCCTTCTTATTTTTTATTTTGATTTAAAAGCCTTTTACCTTTCAGGCTAACACCCACGTGTCCTTACTGCCGCCACCCTGCGAACTGTTTACCACCAGTGAACCTTCTTTTAACGCCACACGGGTTAGGCCGCCGGGGACTATCTCAATGCCATCGGGGCCGTACAGCGCGTATGGCCTTAAATCAACCCTGCGTGGCTTTAGTTCGCCCTGCATGTAACATGGCGCCGCCGAAAGGCTGATGGTTGGCTGTGCTATGAAGTTACGTGGATCTTTCAGGATTTCCTTTTTATATTCATCTATTTCCTGCTCGCTTGCTGCATGCCCCATCAGCATCCCGTAACCGCCGCTGCCATTGGTTTTTTTAACCACCATTTTATTGAGGTTTTTAAATACCATTTCGCGTTCATCCGGATTGCCTAACTGGTGTGTTGGCACGTTTTTGAGTATGGGTTCTTCGTTTAGATAATAGCGGATCATATCGGGCACATAGGCATAAACTGCCTTATCGTCGGCGACGCCTGTGCCTGTAGCATTTACTATGGCTACATTGCCTTTACGGTAAGCTCCCATAAGGCCTGCTACTCCAAGCATACTTGCCGGGTTAAATACCAGGGGATCGAGAAATTCATCGTCCACCCGGCGGTAGATCACGTCAACCTGTTGCAGCCCGGTGGTGGTTTTCATGTACACTTTATGGTTGTTCACTACCAGGTCGCGTCCTTCTACCAATTCAACCCCCATCAGGCGGGCCAGCGTGGTATGCTCAAAATAGGCCGAATTATAAATACCCGGCGTAAGTAAAACAATAGTTGGGTTATGGATCTGCCGGGGTGAAAGCGCCAGCAGGTTTTTATATAGTATTGACGGATATTCGGTAACGCTGCGCACACTGCATTGAGGTAGCAGGTCGGGAAACAAGCGTTTGGTGATCTCCCTGTTCTCGAGCATATAACTTACGCCCGATGGGGTGCGCAGGTTATCTTCAAGCACGTAAAAAGTGCCGTCTTCATCACGGATAAGGTCGATGCCCGAAATATGTACATAAATATCATAAGGCACCTGGAGCTGGTACATCTCGCGCAGAAAGTGCGGACACGAATAAATAATATCAATAGGTACTATGCCGTCCTTTACAATAAACTGATTGTGGTATATATCCTTCAGAAACAAATTAAGCGCATTAAGGCGCTGCTTAATGCCTCGCTCAACAAAAGCCCATTCATCGGCAGTGATGATACGGGGGATAATATCAAAAGGAAAGATCTTTTCAATGCCTTCGCCGCTGTTATAAACGGTAAAGGTGATGCCCTGGCTCATGAAAAGGCGCTTGGCAAGCTCCTCCTTTTTGTTCAGGTCGTCGGCCGATTCCTTCGAAATGTAGTCTATAACTTTACGGTAATGCTCCCGAACATTAGCATCCAAGCCATACATTCTCGTCCCAAACATTATCAATTGGGCTGTATTTGTCAAAATAAGCTGATTCTTCCATGAAAAAATTACAATAAATTAAAAATTGACAATCAGTTATCTTTCAGAATTGTAATTTATGAAGTGTTTTTGATAAAAAAGCAAATTATTTTGAAATTTTTGAAGATATTTTAATCAAATTTTCAATTCATGGTGATTTTTAAAATATAATTCTTGTGTTTGTCGGGTCGTTAATGTAAAAATGACCGCCTTTAACGTATTAAACAAGGGCATTCAATTCTCCTCCCGCTTTCCTAAAATCCGAAGGGTTCATACTTCTGTATTTTTTAAAAATGCGGTTCAGGTGGCTTTCATCATTAAAACCAAGCTCGTTGGCAATTTCAACCATACGCATGTTGCTGTGCAGTAAACGGTTCTCAATCAGCTTCAGTTTGTAATTGATGATATACTGCTGCATACTTTCGCCGGTATGTTTTTTAAAATACTGGCCAAGGTAGTTTTCAGAGATTCCCGCTTTATCGGCTATGACTTTAGCTTTTAGTTTTTCGGGGAAGTAGATGTTGGCCTGGATGTATTGCAGGATATCAAGCGTTTTTTCTTCGGTGTTCTCACTAACTTCATCGGGCATGCTCATAGCCACATTACGGGCGGCGATTACTATAACCGTATTGATATATTGCTGCAGGAGCGCTTTACTGTAAAGCCCTTTTTTTCTTTTTCACTGATGATGGCCTGCATAATGGGTTTTACAACGGCTTTGTCTTCATCGGTTTTTAATATGCATCCCGGTGCCTGGCCTGCGTTTTTTAGCAGAAAATTGAGATGCTCGGCTGTTTCGCTGCTAAGGCCGCGATCTTTAATGTAAAGTGGGTTGAAACGGATAAACAGGAACTGTGTTTCGGTTAGTATCTCAAAATAATGTGAATCATTAGGTGTAAGTAAAAACAGGTGACCGGGTTTATAGGTAAACTTGCTTTTGTTTATGCACTGCTTTCCGGTGCCGCTTATGATATAAATAAACTCGAAAAAGCTGTGTGAGTGTTCGCTGCGGGGACAGGCGCTGAGTGGTTCGCGCAAAACAACTTCAAAAGGCTGGTATAAATTATCTTTTACCATAGTGTAAATGTACAAATGTTACGAGGGATTGTACAAGGAATATGGCTGCCTCCTTGTATAATTTTGTATTGTAATTAAACAACAACACAATGGAAACTCAAAATACAACAATGCAGGCCCTTATCGCTCCTGAAGCAAATGCGCCTTTCACAATAACCGCAGTTGACCGCCCAATTGCCTCCAAAGGCCAGGTACTGGTGCGTATTATAGCCAGCGGCGTCAGCGTATTGGACAATAAGATCCGTACCGGTAAAGGGGGCATGCCAGGCAGCCCTTACCTGCAATTTTAGGGATGGACTTTGCCGGCATAGTTGAAGCAGTTGGTGCTGATGTAAATACTTTTAAACCTGGCGATGAAGTGTATGGCCTTGCAGGTGGTATTGGTGGGCTACAGGGTACTTACTCGGAATATGCTGCCTTTGATGCAGACCTGCTTGCTATTAAAACATCTCACTTAAGTTTCAGACAGGCGGCTTCGATGCCGCTTAACTTTATCACTGCCTGGGAGGGCCTTGTAGACAGGGCAAATGTACATGAGGGACAAAAAGTGCTGGTACATGGTGGTGCCGGAGGCGTTGGCCATTTAGCGGTTCAGGTAGCGAAAGCCTTTGGTGCGGACGTATATGCTACCGGCAGCGCGGCCCAACAGCAATATATTGAAAGCATTGGCGCTACTTTTATCGATTACCGCGCCACAACAGTTGACGAATATGTGAACAATTATACTAACGGCGAAGGGTTTGACATTGTATATGATACCCTGGGCGGAGCCACTTTAGATGCATCATTTAATGCGGTACGTTATTATACCGGTCATGTGGTAAGCTGCCTGGGTTGGGGTGAGCATAAGCTGGCGCCCTTATCATTCAGGGGAGCTACATATTCCGGAGTGTTTACTTTGATGCCGATGCTCACCGGTAGAGGGCGCAAACATCATGGTGAAATTATGCAGGAGGCTACAAAGCTTGTTGAAGCCGGCAAAATTGTTCCGCTGGTAGATGAGCGTACATTTACATTGGCTACGGCCAATCAAGCCCACGAGATATTAGAGAATGGTAAGGCGAACGGTAAGTTGGTGATTGATGTTGCTGAGTGAGGTGGTTCGCCCTTAAATAAGATGACCGCTCAGTTTTCAAAGCCCGGTATTTAAAACGGCCTGAATAACGGGCGGCTGATCAGCGGCGAAAACGACCAGGGGATGGAACTTAAAATAACCAGCAGGGCAATGGTTAGCCAAATGGCCGTGGTTTTAAATTTGTCCTTATCAAGTGTTTTTCGTTTGGCTTTTGATGAGGCAATGGTAATCAGCGTAATGCCGATCAGCATCATGGTAACGTGCTCCATGCCAAAAAACCTGATCTGCCGCTCGTGCACCGCCTCTTTAAAATGGCTGATGAAATAATTGGCTATCGGGCTGATGAAATACAGCCAGAGCCCAATAGTTAGCTGGATATGGGCAATGTTGGTGGTAATAACCCGTAAGCGGTCGTCAAATTTTGAATAACTTTTGTTAGTAAGCCATCCGCTGTAGGCGCGATAAAGGGCAAAAAGCAAGCTGGCCAAAACAAACCAGCGCGTAAGGGAGTGTAATGCTAAAATAAAAGCGTACATATATTATATGTATGACGATCGGCAAAGGAAAAGATTTTATCCGAAATAAAATTATTTCGATGCCGATCCCCTTATATAAATTTCACCGGGTTTATCAGTTGAGTGCCTTCCGGCAATAGGGCCTTTGCGGGCTTCAGGCACCAGCATCCATATATTGATCGTTACATCTGGCGACCCATCTTTATTCTTTTTCCAGGTTAGGTTTATTTCGTTGATGTCCTGCGCCGAAATGAGCATACTTTCATCGTCAACAAAATAGCCGTCAACAGCAAATCTCACTTTACCACTTACTCCAAATCTCCTTTTTATATCGTCACAGGTATTTGTTTCAATTTTCACTCCTTTTTTAAGGGTTATCGTTATTATACCAAACCTGCTTAGGTTGGCAAGGTTTGCCGGAGCGTCCTTTTCTTTAAAAATTGTCAACCAGGCAACATCATTTGGATTTATATGGCCGAGACCGGCAATGATTTTGAAGTTAACAATGATTGATGGCTGCCATTCCTTTGCATCAGGTAAATGCCTGTATAAGGAATCGCCGGGAGACTTGGGTTGGTAGCTTTTATATGTAGTTGTGTCTTTAAACGAGGGGCTTTGATTGGGGTTTAACAAAGCTTTGCCGGTATCTGGCTTTGCCTGCAAAGGTTGAGCTGATTTGCTTTGCGGCGGTGGCGTTTGAGGTAGGGCTGCCTGGGCAAAAGCGGTAATTCCATAAAATAAACACACTAAAACAGCCAAGAGATTTTTCATGTTGTGATTTTACGGATAAGATGCAGGCGCTGTGTAATTTCCATAAATTATTCAAATTATTTATAACGGGTTAGTAATCCACCATGTATTTCCGAACGGATCTTTTACCCCTGCACTCCTGCCGTATGGTTGATCGGCCGGCGGCATAATGCTTTCGGCTCCGCTATCAATGGCCTTCTGGTAAGTTCTCGTCACAGTTTTCTACATATACAAACATACCTGCATTTTGCTGTTGATATGTATCGGTACAATCGGCAAACATGATGGTGCTGCCATTGATGTTAACCTCGGCGTGCATAATGGTGTGTTCATCGCGCATGGTTTTAAACTGTTCAGTCGCACCAAAAACCTTTTGGGTAAACCCGATAAACTGAGCGCCGTTTTTAACAATGAGATAAGGCATAACAGCCTGGTAATTTTCGGGAATGTTTATTGTTGCCATAATTTGTTTTTTTCTCAAAATTAGCTGTCCCCCTGTTCTCAAAATTGTAAAAACCGGACATTATGTGTTCCGGTATTCAGTTCCCTCAGCCTTGCCTGAAAAATAAAAGCCCGGATGATAGCCAGTAAACTCCTTCACGTCATGAATAAAGTGCGATTGGTCATAATACCCGCATTCCAGCGCTATCTGCGTTAATGTTTTATCCGTATTGTATTGCCTTAACGCATCCTGGAGGCGCGTGAGCCGCATATAGGTTTTGGGGCTAAAGCCCGCGGACTCCTTAAATCTACGGTCAAACTGCCGTGCCGATAAATTATAGGCATCAGCCAGTTGAGCAACCGTTCTGTATTGTTTATTATGGATCACATTCCTGATCGCTACCGCTATGCGATCGTCTTTTAACACATTTTGACGTAACCGGGCTATTAAAAATGCAGACAGGATCTCTGCCCGTTTATAGTTATTTCCGGCTAACATGATTTGCTCTTCCAGCTCCCGGCCGGGCCGGCTTAAAAATGTGTCGAAATCAAATGCGAGGTTACTGGTTTGGCTGCTGGGGATATTAAAAAAATAAGGCACGGCAAAAGGATAAATATAGGCGCCAAAAATGCCAAAGCTTTCGGTTGTTATAAACCTGCGGTATTGTGTAGTTTGAAATTGAATGCCTGATAAGCTTGGGCTTTGCTCATTCTTCTCCTTCAATTCATTAAACGACGAACGGTAGTGAAATACCAATTCGGCACAGGCATCAGCAACAGAACGATAAATATATGACGAATGATCCGGCGCCAGCTCATGCTCCAAAACCCAGTAAAATCTTACATAAGGTTTAAGCTCGGCCGGTGGCTGGATAGTGAAATAGCGCATCGTTCTGATTTGGGATTTCGGATGTTCGATTTCGGGATTAAATAAATTTAGGATTTTTATTTAAAAGAAAACCATCCGCCAGTTTAGTTATTATTCCTTCACTATTTGAAAAATGTTCAATCCGTCCTCAATCACCTATAATTATAAAACCCTCCTGAACCTCTTTAAAACGAGCGAGCACCCGGCTTAATATTGCACGCTTACTCAGAATACTATTGTTTAATGTTAACAAAAATCTCTGAATCAGTGATATCATAAGCCAGATATGATTTGCATATATCCGCGTTGTCCCATAAGGATCAATTGTTACCCCTGTTGTCTTTTTTAAACTGGACAATACCGGCTCTAAAGTTTCAATGTCCGTTTCATCTAACTCAAATAGTTTTTGACTGAGGTGGATATCATTTATATCATAAAAATCCAGAGGCATTTTATTTCAGGATAACTTTTCTCCCAAGATGTGGGATATTATTTCGTATAATGAAACCTAAGTGAGTAAACAGTTACAATATGGTCTTCTACTTTGTAAACAATACGATGTTCCTGGTTAATGCGTCTTGACCATGCACCCGAAAGGTTGTGTTTTAGTGCTTCAGGTTTACCTATACCTTTGAACGGATCAATTTGTATTGCCTGGATCAATTGACGAATCCGTTTAAGGATAATGATATTTCCGCTCTTCTTCCAGTATTCGAGATCAGTCAGCGCTTCGTCAGTAAAATTTATAGTTTCCATATATCATCAAGGTTAAGTTTGGTGACTTTACCTTGATGCTCTTGCTCAATTGATTTTTGCAGATGCTGAGCATTTGCTTCTGAAGAAAGCAAGTAAGCAGTATCATCCGTTATTTCACTCGTTTTATAATCAACATGCAGGGCATCCAAAAAAATCCGGATTGCAGTTTCCTGATCTGCATCTGCAGGATGTATGGTTAATGTTGTCATATATCAAATATACCCGTTTTTATTTCAACCGTCAAATCTGTCTAAAATACAACCCGATACAGCCCCTGCAAATAATGAGGCAAATCCGAAATCAAAATCCCTAATTCCGAAATTCTCTTACAACCCTTTCGTTATCGCTTCGTAAACCACATCCTGGATCCTCGGCCTGATATTAAGGCTGCCCAATTTACTGGCCACCGAGGGGTTCACCCTGTTTGACAGGAATACATATACCAGGTTATATTTAGGATCAACCCAGATACAGGTGCCTGTAAAACCGGTATGTCCAAAAGCCTGATCTGACGCCAGTTTTGAAGGATAGTGTCTTTCGGCTATCGGGTCCCAGCGGTCAAAACCCAGTCCGCGGCGGCTCACCGGCGATTGTTTGGAGGTGAACAGGTCAACAACCTCCGGCTTAAAATATTGGGCACCGCCATAACTCCCCTTGTTTAAAACCATCTGGTATAATATGGCCACATCATTGGCACTGCCAAATAAACCGGCATGCCCGGCAACGCCACCCAAAAGCGCTGCTGTTGGGTCATGTACATATCCATCCAGTAATGACATGCGGTACTCCTTATCATTTTCGGTAGGGATTATCCTGTCGGGCGTAAAGCGGTATAAGGGTAAGAAGCCTGCAGTTTGCATTCCCAGCGGAGTATAAAAATGCTGCTGTACATAAATGTTGAGCGGCACAGCAGTAATGTTTTCAACAACCTCCTGCATAAATAGCATGCTTACATCACTATATACGTACTGCCCCCTTGTTTTCAGCGGCGAATTCAGCATATCGGGCAGCATTACATCTTTATAATAGTCTTTGCGCAGGTAATAATGATCAGATACTTTTGTGGGGTAAGCAGCAGACGAATCGGTACTGTGATCAGTTGGCTTTACCTTTTCAAATGACTGGATATCGGGGATCAGGCCCGCCTGGTGCAACAGCACTTCGCGGATCCGGATGTCGTTTTTATTGCTTTTACGGGCAAGAGGGATATAATCGCCAAGAGTTTTCTCCAGGCTTAGTTTACCCTGGTCGGTAAGCTGCATGGTTTCCATAGTAGTTGCCGATACTTTGGTCATAGAAGCAAGGTCAAAAATATCGGTCAGCTTGTCTGGGATCACATTATCATAGGTGTGATAACCGTAAGCTTTATTAAATATCACCTTACCATCTTTAGCAACCAATACCACACAGCCGGGAGTGGCATGCTCGCGAATGGCTTCCTGCGCTATTTTATCAATACCCTGCAGGTTCGCTGCATTGATGCCGGCCTCTTCCGGTACGGTGTACTGAAGACGGGTTTTATCGGTAATAAAACCCATCCCGGTTTTATACACAGCGCTATAGTTTTTTGTTAATTTTTGCGAAATGCCTATGCCTCCAAATATGGCCTCGGCACTGTACATGGCCGATACTTGAGATACCCGCTCTGTCCAAACTATCGGGGCGGTAACCACATCAAGCTTGCTTAGTACTGAGCCGTTTCCAAAGGCAGCGACAATTACATTCTTATTTTTTTGGTTAGAGCTGATAAAGTCGATCAAATCCGGGTTACCCAGATCGGCATCATTTACCTGTACTATGATAGTGTTGTAAAACTTCAGATCGGAGGTAAGGTTGGCCAGCGTTTTATTACCTGAATAGGCTGCGCCATCAAACAGATCAACCTTGTTATATTTATTTAACAGGCTGTCAAAAACAGTAGCATACTGGTTACTAAAATGCACACTGGCAATTTTCAAATCCTCCAGCTTTTGCAGGGGGACTAAATAAGAGGCATTGTTAAGCAGCACGGTTGAGCTCCCAACCAATCTTTCTTCGGCAATGAAGGCCTGCCCTGTTAATGGCGGGTTTTGCGCGCAAGCGGTATTAAATAATGCAAACCCTAATAGTACTAAAGGAACACGGCCCCATTTATTTTTTATCATATACTTTAACTCCGTTTATATAGGTTTGGGTCACTTTGGTTGCCGGGATCTCGCTGCCTTTTACTTTCATAATATCTTTATCCAGTATCACAAAGTCGGCGTATTTACCGGGTTCAATGCTGCCTTTTTCTTTTTCTTCAAAATTGGCTTTGGCTGCCCAAATGGTCATTCCCTTTAATGCTTCAATCCGGGTCAGGGCGTTTTCAGGTTGAAAACCACCTTCCGGGAAACCTTTCAAATCTTTGCGCTCAACCGCTGCATAGAACGTATAAAGCGGATTAATGTTCTCAACCGGGAAATCGGTACCCAAAGGGATCCAGCCGTTTTGCTTTAACAATTGTTTATAGGCATAAGCCGTTTTAAGCCGTTCGGGGCCCAGTCTTTTACCGGCCCAGTACATATCCGATGTCGCGTGCGTAGGCTGTACCGATGGGACAATACTGTATTGGCCAAACATGTCCAGGTCTTGCGGCGATACTATCTGCGCATGCTCGATACGCCACCTCAGGTCGTTTTTGCCTTTTAAATTAGCCGCATAAATCTTAAGCATTACCCGCACTGCCGAATCGCCAATGGCATGGGTACACATCTGGAAACCGCGGGCCGCTATTTTTGGAGCTATTTCTTCAAAATGCTTTGGGTTACTCAACAAAAAGCCGCTCCATTTGGCCGAGTCGGCATAGGGTTTTAGCAGGCAGGCCCCTCTTGAACCGAGGGCACCATCGGCATAAACTTTAAAAGCCCTTACATTTAAACGGGGCGTTTTAATAATTCCCTTCTTAAACAGGTAGTCATAATTCTCCTGTCGGTCGGCCAGCATCACATACAGGCGCATTTTCAGGTCGCCTTTATTTTGCAGCTCGGCAATGGTGTTTACCATGGTATAAGGTAGCCCGCAATCATCAACTGTAGTTAAGCCAGCGGCAAAACAATTTTTCTGTGCCGATAGCAAGGCTGTATCTATAATAGCAGCCGTAGGTTCAGGGATTTTACGGGTAACTATACCTACCGCGTTGTCAACCAAAATACCGGTAAGTTTCCCGTTACTGGTTTCTATTTCGCCGCCATTAATGGTTTGCCCCGGTTTAACACCGGCAATGTTCAGTGCGGCCTGGTTAGCTATTGCGGCGTGCCCGTCTACACGGCTAAGGATCACCGGCCTCATCGGGAACAGCGAATCCAGCTTTGCCTTATCGGGGAAATGTTTATTTGTCCAGTCGTTTTGGTCCCAGCCATTACCAATGATCCAGCCATCGGTATTACGTTCGGAATAAGCTTTTACCGAGTCAATAATTTCGGGCCAGCTATGGGTGCCTACCAGGTTTACTTCCTGCAGGCCCATACCATATTCATAAAAATGGGCGTGGGCGTCAATAAAGCCGGGATAAACCGCGGCGCCTTGCGCGTCAACTACTTCGCGGGCGTTGTATTTTTGTTCAAGGGAATCGGCATTGCCTACTGCAAGTATCTTTCCTCCGCTTACTACAAATGCGCTTGCTGTTGTAAAATTGCTATCTACGGTGTAAACAACCGCGTTTTTTACCAGCATATCGGCATTGTATTCCTTTTGTTTGCAGGCTGCTGCCAGTAATAGCAGCGCGGGCAATAGTCTCTTCATAAAGTAATTGTATGTTTATTGTAATTGTATTAAACCACAAAAGTATATACAACTATCAAATCATAAAGTTATGCCTTCAAATATTTAATTTAGCATCGAAATAGAAATTGGAGGGAATTTTTTTAGATGTCAGACATTATTCAGCTTTTACCGGATGCCGTTGCCAACCAGATTGCCGCGGGCGAAGTAGTTCAGCGACCGGCTTCTGCGGTAAAGGAATTGGTTGAAAACGCTATTGACGCAGGTGCGGATAAGATACAGCTTATTATTAAAGATGCCGGTAAATCACTGATCCAGGTTATTGATAATGGCTGCGGCATGAGCCTTACCGACGCCCGCATGTGCTTTGAGCGTCATGCAACTTCAAAAATACGCAAGGCCGAAGATCTGTTCGCTATTCGTACCATGGGTTTCAGGGGCGAGGCCATGGCATCTATAGCGGCTATTGCCCAGGTAGAGCTGAAAACCCGCCGCCATGAAGACGAACTGGGCAGTTGTATAACTATTGAAGGCTCCGAAGTAATAAGCCAGGAACCATGTGCTGCCAACGCGGGCACATCGATATCCATAAAAAACCTGTTTTATAATACCCCTGCCCGCCGTAATTTTTTAAAGAGCAACCCGGTAGAGATGCGCCATATTATTGACGAGTTTCAACGGGTGGCCTTGGCACATCCCGAAATTTTTTCACCCTTCACCATGATAGCCAGGAAGTTTATCATTTGCCGGGCACCACACTTAAACAAAGAATAGTACACCTGTTTGGCAATAATTATAACCAGCGGCTGGTACCTGTTGAAGAAGATACAACCATTATTAAGCTGCGTGGATTTGTAGGGAAGCCCGAGTTTGCGCGCAAAACCCGTGGCGAACAGTTCTTTTTTGTAAACAATCGCTTCATCCGCGATTCGTACCTTAATCATGCTGTAACTACGGCGTTTGAAGAGCTATTGCCCGATGATTGTTTTCCGTTTTATGTGTTGTTCATCGATATCGACCCTTCAAAAATTGATATCAACGTACACCCAACCAAAACCGAGATCAAATACCAGGATGAAAAGGCTATTTATGCCATAATCCGGTCGGCAGTGAAGCGGTCATTGGGCAGATATAATATTACGCCCAGCCTGGATTTTGACCAGGAAAACAGTATCGAGCACCTGATAACCCCCAAGCCGTTTGAGGAGATCATCGCCCCTACTATTTCCTTTAATCCAAACTTTAACCCCTTTGCCGATAAAGCAGAAAAACCCAGGCAGGAGCATCCATTTTTAAGAGAGAGCGGGGGTTATAAAAAAGACCCTATTCCACAAAACTGGGATACTTTGTATGAGATCAGCAAAAAGGAAACCCTTTTTCAGCACGAGATCCACGAGGAAAAAACCATAGCGGTTGATGAGCAGGATGTAAGTAAACCAAGCGAGCGGCAACTGTTCCAGATCCATAACCGGTTTATTCTGTCGCAAATAAAATCGGGCTTTATGCTCATTAACCAGCAGGCCGCGCATGAGCGTATTTTGTACGAACGCTTTTTACAGCAGCTGCAAAATCATTCGGGGATGAGCCAGCAAAGCTTATTTCCGCAGTCGGTAACACTAAACGGTGCCGATTTTGAGTTATTGAAAGAGCTTTTGCCTGATATCCGGTCGCTGGGTTTTGATATCCGCGAATTTGGAAAAAACACCGTGGTCGTGGAGGGGATCCCGGCCGAACTGAACAACGTTGGCGAGCATGAGCTTTTAGAACATTTACTGGAAGGTTTTAAAAACAATATGGCCATCCTTAAATTAGATAAACGGGATAACCTGGCCCGGTCACTGGCCCGTAACGGCGCTATTAAATCAGGAACCAAGCTATCCCTGGAGGAAATGAACCAGCTTATCGACCAGCTTTTTGCCTGTGAATCACCTAACCAGGCATTGAATGGTAAGCCCGTAATCAGTACCTTTACGATGAACGAATTAATGGAACGATTTGAAAAATAGCCCCAGGCTAAATTATATATGAACGGATACAATCAATCGCCTTTTGCTAACCTTACACCTGTTGTTAAAAACCTGTTGATTATAAATATAATATGCTTTTTGCCATTTGTATTGTTTGGGCAATTTTATGAGGCCAAAATAGTACCATTGTTAGGCGGCTTTTATTTTAATTCGCCTTATTTCAAGCTATGGCAAATCATTACTTACATGTTCCTGCACGGGGGTGGGGCCATATTTTCTTCAACATGTTTGCCTTGTTTTCTTTTGGCCCTATTGTAGAATATGCTATCGGCTCAAAAAGTTTTTTAACCTCTATTTTTTATGCGGAATAGGGGCAATACTGTTTCAAATTGCGGTACAGGCCATAGAGGTGCATGGTATAACCGGCAGCTTTACCATTGCCCATCCCTCACTTCAGTCATCATATGCAGAATATGGCGAAAATGCTGAAAAACTTATTGATATTTATGCGACACCGATTGTGGGGGCATCGGGAGCAATATTTGGTTTGCTGATTGCTTTTGGCATGCTGTTCCCAAATCTTGAACTGATGATATTGTTTATACCTGTGCCTATCAAGGCAAAATATATCATTCCTGTATATGTAGTGATAGAATTATTTTTAGGGGTAAAGCAATTTTCCGGAGATTCGGTGGCGCATTTTGCACACCTTGGCGGTGCGCTTATCGGGTTTTTATTAGTTAAAATTTGGCGATTACAACGGCCAAACAATTTTTATTAATAACAGTAGTTATCTTTGTAATACAGCTTTATTATGAGCACCCTTTGGCAAAATATCCACTACAAAATGCTGCGCTCCGGCAATAGGCTGAACCTGCTTATCGGCATTAATGTGATTGTTTTTTTAGCTATCAGGATACCGGCAGTAGTTGAACAATTGCTGACTCATTTTGATAACAGCTCCATTTTATTTTACGCCAATAAGTATCTGAATATGCCGGCGTACCTGCCCGATTTGCTGAAGCGTTTTTGGACGCCTTTAACCTATATGTTCATGCATGCAGGTATACTTCATATCCTGTTCAATATGCTTTGGCTTTATTGGATGGGGCAGATATTTGAAGAGTACCTTGGTAATAAACGTACTATAGGTTTATACTTAATGGGCGGCCTGGCCGGTGCTTTGTTATACCTGCTGGCCTTAAACCTGCTGCCTGCATTTACCAGTGCTAACGCTGCACAGAACAGTACTATTGTTGGTGCATCGGCCAGTGTTATGGCTATTGTTGTGGCAACAGCCACACTGTTGCCCAACTACACCATATCATTAATTTTATTTGGGCCGGTAAAATTAAAATGGCTGGTATTTGTAATCCTGGTTATTGATTTTTTGGGTATAGTTGGTGCAAACGCGGGCGGCGAAATTGCACACCTGGGTGGTGCTTTAATGGGGTTTGTGTATATTAAGCAATTACAAAAAGGCCATGATTGGGTGGGCGGAATAGCCGGGCTGTTTAAACGGAAACCCAGGTTAAAAGTGGTTTCAAATAATATGGGCAAAAACGCATCCGACTACCCGCGCCAGGAAGAAGTTGACCGTATTTTAGACAAAATATCGCAATCGGGCTATAATAGCTTAAGCAAACAGGAGCGGGAAATTTTATCGCGTGCAAGCAAACAGGAATAAATGATAAAAAAAGCAAAGTATTTTTAGCAGGGTGTTGTTATGGATAAACCTGTTTTTCTGTTTTGCTTTACTAATAGGATATTTAGCCCCCTCGGTTGATCCGCGCAAGTATTGGTTATTCGCTTTCTTCGGCCTTGCCTATCCTCCTATACTGCTGGTTAATATAATCATGATGCTGTATTGGCTGCTGCGCAAGCGCTGGCAGTTTTTATTTTCGCTGGTCAGTATTTTAATTGGCTGGGGAGTACTTAATAACAATATCGGGTTCAGATTTAAATCAAGTTTTTCGTTGCCCCCCGGGCTCAACGTTGTACATGTCATGACGTACAACGTGCATAACTTTAAACATTTTGGCTTCAATAACGATATATCAACCAAGCATGAAATCCTGGAGATCATCAATAATGAGCAGCCGGATGTGATAGGGTTCCAGGAGTTTTATACCCGAAATAAAGGGCAGTATGAAACACGCGATTCGATCAACAAAATATTAGGCAGCAATAACTTTTACTTTGAACCCTTTAGTTTTAACAGCCGCGAAGCCATTGGCATGGCTATCTTTTCGAAATTCCCTATTCTATCAAGAGGGATGATCCGCCTTGCGGCCGACAGAACATCTGGCAACCAGTGCTTATATGCTGATATAAAAAAGGGGGATAAAATTTTCAGGTATTATAATATCCACCTGCAATCCATCAATTTTGACCCCGATGATTATAAATATATCGACAGCGTATCAAAAAAAGGAAAAACCGACATTAAATCAACCAAGCGCCTGGGGAGCAAGCTTAAAATAGCTTTTATGAAAAGGGCCGAGCAGGTTTTTAAAGTAAAGGCGCATGCTGCCCAATGTCCATATCCTTATATTATAGCCGGTGATTTTAATGATACCCCATCGTCATTCGCGGTTAACCAAATGGCCAAAGGCTTAAACAATTCATTCCGCGAAAAGGGATCAGGCTTAGGGCGCACATATAACGGCGACTTTCCCAATTACCAGATAGATTACATTATGAGCAGCCCGCAATTCTCAGTTTTCAACTACAAGGTGATCGAGAAAAACTTTCAGACCATTATCCTTTACGCAGCGATCTCGTACTGAATTAACATAGGTCATTGCTCTTCGTTTGTAAAAATAAACCTGAAAGCCGGCAGGCAGTAACTTAAAATTGAAAAAATCGTAAGTTTGCGCTCATGCAACAAAATTTGTTTGTTTACAACACTTTAACCCGTAAAAAAGAATTATTTAAGCCCATTAACACGCCGCATGTTGGCATGTATGTTTGCGGGCCTACTGTTTATAGTGATGTTCACTTAGGCAACTGCCGTACTTATATATCTTTCGACCTTATGTTCAGGTACCTTACAGCTATTGGCTACAAGGTGCGCTACGTGCGTAATGTGACCGATGCGGGCCACCTTGAAGGTGATGCCGGCGACGAGGGTGAAGACAAAATTGCAAAAAAGGCCAAGCTTGCACAGCTTGAGCCAATGGAGATAGTGCAAAAATACACCGTTGGCTTCAGGGATGTGATGAGGATCCTAAACAACCTGCCGCCAAGCATTGAGCCCACAGCTACCGGCCATATTATTGAGCAGATAGAAATGGTGAAGGAAATACTTGCCAGGGGCTATGCTTACGAGGTAGATGGTACCATTTATTTTGATGTTGAAAAATATAACAAAAGCCAGGATTATGGCATATTAAGCGGCCGTAATCTCGAAGATCTTTTAAATAATACCCGCACACTTGGCGGTCAGCAGGAAAAACATGGTAAGCTTGATTTTGCCCTGTGGATAAAAGCCAAACCCGAACACCTGATGAAATGGCCTTCGCCATGGGGTGTGGGCTTTCCGGGCTGGCACCTGGAATGCTCGGCCATGAGCCAGAAATACCTGGGCAGCCACTTTGACATTCATGGCGGCGGGATTGATCTTGTGCCAACGCACCATACCAATGAAATTGCCCAAAACGTAGCTTGCTGCGGTACCAACCCGGCTAATTACTGGGTGCATACCAATATGCTTACGGTAAACGGCCAAAAAATGTCGAAATCATTAGGTAACAGCTTTCTGCCGCATGAACTGTTCAGCGGTGAAAATTCGATACTAAATAAAGGCTACAGCCCCATGACGGTAAGGTTTTTCATGCTGCAGGCCCATTACCGTAGTACGCTTGATTTTGGCAACGAGGCTATGGAGGCATCCGAAAAAGGGTTTAAACGCCTTATAAACGCCTTCACCCTGCTTACCGATGGATTAAAAGCCTCTGCCACTACCGAAGTTGAAATAGCACCATTAATGGAGCGTTGCTATGCGGCTATGAACGATGATTTTAACAGCCCGGTTTTAATAGCCGAGCTTTTTGAAGCATCGCGCATTATCAATTCGGTATATGATGGTAAATTGAAAATTGATGCCGCTAACCTTGAACAGTTAACCGCGCTTATGAATTTATTTGTGGTTGATGTACTGGGTTTACAAAATGAGCAGGCGGCTAATGACGATCTGCCAAAGGTGTTAAACTTTATTGTCGATCTGCGCAGCGGTGCTAAAGCCAATAAGGATTATGCCACGTCGGATAAGATCCGTGATGGTTTATCACAGATAGGTTTCCAGCTAAAAGATAGTAAAGAAGGTACCACCTGGAGCAAAGCCTGATAACAGGCCATGATTTTAAAGTGAGTTGTAGTAGCTGAATAATTTAGCTAAGGCAGCATCGCTTTTGAAATTAACTTTGTTGGTTTTGATATACTCCTGCATTTTATCGCCCTTGTCGCTCATTGCTGCGAGGATGGTTTTTTGCGACGGCCGGACCCGGGTCATTTGGTTATTGGCAAAAAGGTAATAGCTGTTGGCCGTCATGAAGGTTTTGGTGGTTACCTGCGAAGCAAAACCCGTTGACTCAAGTACTTTTTCTTGTAATAACGGAGCAGTTTTACCCTTCCGTCTCCCACTACCTGGTAAAAAGTTTTTGGGGTTTGATCATCCACAGCCGGGAAGCCGCTGCTAAAGTTCATATCCGTTTGGTCACTTTCTTCAAGCGCAATGCCTTTTACTGAAAAACCCTTCACCGGGTCAACAAAGGCCTGTACCGATGAATCCCGGGGGCTCTTAAATAAAAGTTCATCCGCGTAAATATTATAGTTCAATATTGCATTAGCTGTTTTGCCGTTAACGAAATAAACAGTGCCATTCAGCCAGTTATCAGTAAGGAGGGCGCTGCCTTGTATGCCATCATTGGTTTTAAGATAATATGGACGGCCGGTATAGTCAGAAAGATATTGCGCTTTTGCCTTTACACACAGCAATAAAAGTACAAATACGCAGTATAGCTTATACTTTTTCATTAAAGCAATTTATATTGATTTAAACAAAAACAGGTTAATTGGGTTATGAAGTTAAGTGTTTTTTTATTCAACTTCATTATTAAGTAAATTTAAATATTTACGCGTATTTTATATGATCAAACCCGCGCTCTGCAATTATTTGCCCATATCTTCGTTTCAGGATAAAACAAAAATAATGCAATTGTTAAATTATGCTATGCTGTATAATGCATTTTGACTATTGCGTTTCCGACTTAAAATTTATTACTAAATTGCTCCCTAAAACCCGAATATAAATATGAAGAAAATAATATTAGCTGCTACATTTATTGGTTATAGTGCTTTTGCCCTGGCGCAGGACGCTGTTAATGTAAACAAGGTAGTTAGTGTTGAACAAGCTTTTGATAAGTTAGTTGAACGTAAAGGAATAAAAGATGGTTTCCTGGCAGTTGCCGATCCAGATGGCATCATATTTAAGCCCGATGTAGTAAAGATTGTTGATTTTTATAGTAAGATTGATAAACAGGCCGGCAAGCTTAGCTGGCAGCCCAAATTTGCCCGGATCTCGGCCAATGGCGACCTGGCTTTCACCGCGGGCCCCTATGTATATCAAAACGGCAAAACTGATGATGATAAGGTGTTTGGCGATTACGTATCTATCTGGCGTACTAACGCCGATGGTAAATTAAAGTTACTCATCGACCTTGGTATCCAGCATCCTGAAGCTGAGGAAGAAGTTGTTACCGATTTTAAAGAGCCCGACCCGGCGCACCGTTCAGGCCCAAGTAAGGATCCATTCGGCGCCAAAAATGTTATTATTGGTACCGATAAAACATTTAATCATGGGTTAACATTGTCGGCTATGGCCAGCTATAAGGAGTTTTTAAGCCCCGAAGGCCGCTATTATTTCCCCGGCTTTCCGCCAATGACGGGAACCGATGTGGTGATGAAATTTATCAATAACGAAGCCATCAGCATCACTGCCGAAACTACCGATGGTGGCCGCGCCGCGAGTAATGACCTTGCTTATACCTATGGTCACGCCCGCATTACCAAAGGCAATGTTGTAGGCAACTACAATTATGTAAGGGTTTGGGAAATTGACAAAACAAAAAAATGGAATATCCTTCTTGAGATTTTCTCACCTATTGAGAATGAATAACCATTGTCTGAATCAGAATTTGCAGAATTTTAAAATTAACAGAATAAAAAAGGCCTTGTAAACTAAATTACAGGGCCTTTCTTTTGACATTCTAAAAATTCTTTAATTCTGCAAATTCTGATTCAGACAATCAAAACAACTGCTCAATAATATCAGCTGCTGATAAGCCTTCGGCTTCTGCATGATAGCTGCGCACTATACGGTGGCTTAAAATAGGTTTGGCCACTGCCTGTACATCTTCAATATCGGGCGAGTATTTACCGTTAAGTACCGCGTGGCATTTAGCACCTAATACTAAAAATTGCGATGCCCTTGGTCCTGCGCCCCAGCTTAGCAAACGGTTAATTTGTGGTGTGGCAAACTCGCTGTTTGGACGGGTTTTGGACACCAGTTTCACCGCGTACTCCATCACATTATCGGTAACCGGAATATTGCGCACCAGTTGCTGAAAATAGATGATCTGCTGGGCATTTAATATTTTATTTACTTCTGCTTTATTAGTACTGGTGGTGTTTTTAACAACCAGCAGTTCCTCTTTAAATGAAGGATAGCTGAGCGCTACGTTAAACATAAACCTGTCCAGCTGTGCTTCGGGCAGTGGATAAGTACCTTCCTGCTCAATAGGGTTTTGGGTAGCCAATACAAAAAAGGGCTGTGCAAGTTTGTGTGTTACGCCTGCTGCGGTAACCGCTTTTTCCTGCATGGCCTCAAGCAGGGCTGCCTGCGTTTTTGGCGGTGTACGGTTTATCTCATCGGCCAGGATAATGTTTGAAAAAACCGGGCCGTGGATAAATTTAAAATTGCGGTCCTCACCTAATATTTCAGAGCCAATGATGTCTGAAGGCATCAGGTCGGGCGTAAACTGGATCCTTTTAAAGTCAAGGTCAAGCACCTGCGATACCGTTTGCACCAGCAGGGTTTTTGCAAGCCCGGGCACACCAACCAATAAACAATGCCCGTTACTGAAAATAGAGATCAGCACAAATTTTATCACTTCATCTTGGCCTACTATTACTTTACCTATTTCGGCACGTATTTGCTGGTAGGCCTGTTTTAAAGCGTTTGCGGCTTCTACATCAGAGCTGTGTTGCATAAAATTATTTAGATGATGATTTGGTTTTGGTCTCCGGGATTACGGGCGATGGATTGGTATTTACCCATTTCTTCAACACATCATACGCCTGATATTCTTTATCAATTTTAATGAAAGTTTCCTTGCGCCGTTTTTCGAACCATTGAGATACCGTTCTGTTAACCTTATCATTATAGGCATACTCCTTAAGTTTAGGGAAATCCTGCTCTAAATTAGCTTTATGGGCATTTGTGGCCGATTTAAGCATCAATATTTTGTAGCTCTTTTTACCATCGGCGCCGGTAAACAGATCGGGTTTTGAAATGCTGCCGATTTTCATCGTATCGGTAATAAGCGCCACTTTAGGATCAAGTTTATCAGTAGGGATAAATGTTGAACGGCTTTGTACGTCTTCGGCATTGAGCATCATACCACCGTTGTATTTAGTGTCTTTATTGTCTGAGTAATAGGCTGCGGCGCTTGAAAAATCGACACCTACATTTTTGTCTTTTATAAGTAAGTTGTAAATACTATCGGCTTTTGCTTTCGCCCTATCCAAACTGGCCTGCGTAACAATGGGTGTAATGAGAATATGCCTTACGTGAACCTGTTCGCCGCGGCGCTCAATCACCTGTAAAAAGTGGAACCCAAAATCCGTTTCAAACACCGGGGAAATTTCACCGGCTTTTAACTTGAAGGCGTTTGCGGTAAATTCCTTCACAAAAGTAGTACGGTCGGCAAAACCAAGGTCGCCTCCTTCGGGCGCAGAACCCGGATCCTGCGAATAAAGCCTGGCCAGTGTACCAAAGTCTTCGCCTTTTTTACACGCTGCCTTAACTCTTCGGCCTTAGCTTTATAAAGGTCTTTTTCTTCTTTTGTTAACTTAGGCTGAAAAACAATCTCACCAACTTCAACTTCTTTATTAAATGAAGGCAAGCTGTCCTTAGGGATTCCATCGTAATATTTTTTAACATCCTGAGGGGTAACATTCAGCTTCTCGGTAATGTGCTGCTGCATTTTTTGAGCAACCATCTGCTCTTTCAGGTCGGGCCTGATCTCATCTTTGTACTGGATAACCGAACGGCCTAAAAATGCTTCCAGTTTTTCCTGCCCGCCCGCGCGCTGCGTCATTTCACGCATACGGCGGTCAACGTTGGCATCAACATCTTCTTCCTTTACTTCAATACTATCAATTGCGGCTTGCTGGGCAAGCAGTTTTTGGGTTAACAAAGTTTGTAAAATACGGGCTTTAACGGATGGATCAGGTTGGTTTCCCTGCACCAGGAAGTTAGCGTACGACAGTTCAATGTCTGATAGCAGTATCGGGCTGTTACCAACTACCGCTGCAATTTTATCAAGCGTTTTGCCGGATGTGGGGGCAATAACCGAATCGGCTTTAACCAGTTTTTTTGCTGCTGTATCTGATGCTACCTGTGCCTTTGCAAATGTTATTGTTAAAATAAAACTTAGTACTAATACTCCTAACTTTCTCATGTAACGCTGTTATACTAAATAAAACGGGATAGTTAACCCGTTAAAAACTACGAATTTCGGTAAAATTTATTAATTATAACCGAACAAATATTTTCTGCAAAACCAACCGGCTATAATTGTGCTAATATGCCTATAAAGCTTGAAACCGTTTAACTACTTTTGGTTAAAATTTGTTAAAGTGAAAGTTGAGAACCCCGCCGCGTTTCGTTTTTTGTTAGAGGATGAACTTTACCTGCTCAATGCAGATAAACTGTTATATGATAAAATTACTGAATCCGAACTTCCTGCGGCAGTACCACTATCTCCTGTAACTGAAAATGCCAAACCGGCGCCGGTAACCATTGTTCCATCTTTAACTCCTGAACCTCAGGTAGTAATAAAAACGCCGGTTGATGAATTTAAGTATTTGGGTAAAAACTTAAAGAACTTTTTGGTGCTAACATGGTATAAAAATGCCGGGTTTATAATGGCCGAACATTTAACCGCCCTTGAAAACATCTTGAAGCGTAAAGAACTTAACCCCGACGACGTGGCGATATTCAATCTGGCAAATTACAGTGAAACCAAATTCAGTCAGTTAAAAACATTTTTTAAACCAACCAAGGTACTTGTTTTGGGCGGGGATGCTCTGCCACAGGACATAAAGGTGCTTAAACCTAATAAACCGGTAACCTCAAACGGGATCACTGTGCTTTACAGTTATTCATTTGATGAAATGATGGATAATGTGGATTACAAAAAAACCTTTTGGGAGTTGGTTAAAACATTATAAATAAAACACGCCAATAAGATATATGCAGCAATTAGTTTTTGCTACCAATAACCGCCATAAGCTTGATGAGGTTTCGGCCAAGCTCAATGGCGCTATCCAATTACTAACCCTGAACGATATTGGTTGTCATGATGATATTGAGGAAACAGGTACAACTTTTAAAGCTAATGCTTCCATCAAAAGTCACCATGTGTATGCCGAATATAAGCTTAACTGCTTTGGCGATGACAGCGGGCTGGAAATTGACGCCCTGAACGGAGAGCCGGGCGTATACTCGGCCAGGTATGCTGGCGCCCATGGCAATCATGCAGCAAACATCAGTAAAGTGCTCGATAATTTGAAAGGCGAAACTAACCGTAAAGCTCGCTTTCGCACGGTAATTTCATTGATATGGAACGGCGAGGAGTATTTTTTGAAGGCACTGTTGAAGGTAGCATCCGGCAGGAGTTAAGCGGGAGCGGCGGTTTTGGTTACGACCCCATTTTTGAGCCCGAAGGATACGACATTACCTTTGCCGAGATGAGCATGGAAGAAAAAAATGCCATCAGTCACCGGGCAAAAGCTATGGAACGCTTGATCGCTTTTTTAAATAAAGCCGGTGAATGACCGCTTTAAAGCATCAGCCTCAATTTTAAGCTTAGCACTTTACCATACGGAAGTTTACCGGTTGTGAGGGTTTTTTTCTGTTTGGTAAAACGTTAAACTAAGCTTATTCGATATTCGTGGCATAAACGAAACCTTGCCGGCATATCCCCCGTAAAATAGAGCTATAAGGAATAACCTATGAACATTATTAAGCAAATCGGTAAAATTTTATCGGAAAGGGATACTAACCCTAAGTTTATTAATAGCCTTAAAAAAGTGCGGGAAGCCGACCAGATTGCCGAATCAATCAGTAAAAGGCTAATTGAATTAGAAAAACGCGCCCGCCAGCAAGCGGTGAATTTATAATTACATACTTTGGCAGGATTTATGCTATTTATGCATAAAAATATACTGTCATGAAAAAGTTAATTCAGACCTCAATCGCAATCTTTTCACTTGTTTTGGTCATTTCGGCCTGCTCGTCAACCAAAAGCACAACTACGTCTAATGTATCGCGCGGTAAATTTGTTGGTACCTGGACCTGCAATAATGTAAGTTATGACGGCCTTGTACAAAATGCAGTACAGAGCGTATTTGATCAGGCTCCACCCGAAGCCTTTGTTGGCAGCACATGGAAGCTCACCAACAGCGGTAATGGTATCTACACTTTAACCAACGGAACATCGCAAACCATTTTCTGGTCGGTTTATAACGGTGGTACAACCGGTACCCAATTCCAGTTCAAAAAACTTTATGAAGGGGATAAAGCCAAAAACGTATCAGAAGGATATCGTTTGGATATTGCCAGTAACGATGGCTCAACCATGACCCTGAAATCGCCCGTTACTGTAGGCAACAGTACCGGATATATAGTTTATTCGTTTACTAAAAACCCTTAATTGAGGATAAATGTAAAAGGCGAAAGGTTAAAGGTTTCCTTTCCAGCTGATAAAACGAAAAAGGCGAAGTTCGGAATATCTCAAACTTCGCCTTTTTCATTTTCAGCGCGAGGCCAAACCTTTCACCTTTTACCTTTATCCTTTCACCTTCTTACTCGGCTGGTGCAAATTTTAAGCATACCGGGTTGCCAATATCAACTCTGATACCTGTTTGGGCAAGTTTGCCGGTGTTTTGATCTATTTTGAATACCCACATGTTATCGCTGTTCTGGTTAGCTACTATCAGGAAATTACCTGTTGGGTCGATAGCAAAATCGCGTGGGTTTTTGCCATAGGTGGACTGGCGCGCTACAAAAGTAAGCAAACCTGTTTCCTGGTTAACAGCATAAATATTGATCTCGTTGGTTTCCAAACGGTTTGAAGCATACAGAAAACGGCCATCGGGCGACAGGTGGATAGCTGCACCTGCAGTTTGGCCGGTAAAGCCATCTGGCAGCATGGTAATGGATTGTTTTTGTTTTAGCTTACCATTATTGTAATCAAACGCAATTACGTTCGATCCCATTTCGGTTACCAGGTAAACAGTCTTTTTATCGGCCGAAAATTCCAGGTGCCTTGGGCCTTCTCCTGCGGTAACACTTACAAAGGCTGGTGTAGCGGGTACAATACGGGGCTCTTTTGAAGGACGGTAGCGGTAAACATTTATTTTATCGGTGCCAAGGTCATTATACAATACATATTTTTCATCGGGTGTAAGGACCGCCATATGCGCGTGAGCAGATTCCTGCCTTTCCTTGTTTATGCTATGGCCATCATCATGTACCGTTTGAATTCCGTTAGCTATAGAACCATCTTTATTTAAAGGCATTACCGCAACGTTGCCGCTTGAGTAGTTAGCTATGATCAGGTTCTTTTGTGCTTTATCAACAGAGATGTGACATGGATCGGCGCCCAGTGTTGATTGCTTGTTGATAAAAGTCATTTTGCCTGTTTTGGGCTCAAATGAAAATGCGCTCACCTCGCCTTTAGGCAGTTCGTTAACCGCGTAAATAAATTTATTATTGGCGCTTAACGTTAAATACGACGGATTATTTACGCCATCAATTTCACTGAGATAAGCCAGTTTGCCGGTTTCGGCATAAAAACGGTATACCACAATACCTTTACTTTTGCCGGTGGTATAAGTACCAACCACCAGGTCGAAAGTTTTAGGCCCTGTTTTTTTATTTTGTGCAAATGTTAGCGCCGGTGAAAGCATAGCTATGATCAAAAGAAATTTCTTCATGGGTGATTATATAAGGTCTATTTAATTAATTCACAAATAGCAAAAATACTGACAATCATATAGCTTTAAGCTTTATGTATTCAGCTTAGCCTTACAATTATTGCTGTGCAAGATAACAAAATAGACAAAAAAAATGCCCCGCTGTTTAACGGGGCGTTTTATTATTTCATCAGGTGTTTTAACTGGATCACCTCTTTTTCATCAAGGTAACGCCAGCGGCCACGCGGAAGATCCTTTTTGGTAAGGTTTGCATAAACCACCCTGTCCAGTTTTACCACTTCGTAGCCCAGGTGCTCAAACATACGGCGCACAATACGGTTTTTGCCGCTGTGGATCTGGATCCCAACTTCACGTTTTGATCCACCGGCTACATATGATACCGCGTCGGGCTTAATTACGCCATCTTCCAGCTCAAGGCCGAAAGTTAATTTATTCAGGTCGCCCTGGGTTAAGCTTTTGCTCAGTTCAACCTGGTATAATTTAGTAATGCTGTTACGCGGGTGCGATAGCTTATCGGCCAAATCACCATCGTTGGTCATTAATAATAAACCGGTGGTGTTACGGTCAAGACGGCCAACGGGGTAAATACGCTCGCGGCTTGCCTTTTCAACCAGGTGCATTACGGTACGGCGCTCCTGCGGATCATCTGTAGTTGTGATATAATCCTTTGGCTTATTTAACAATACATAAACCATTTTCTCGCGTTTCAGCGTTTCGCCGTTATATTTAATAGTATCCTTAAACGGATCAACTTTGGTACCTAATTCTGTTACCACTTCGCCGTTTACAGAAACTACGCCCGCGGTAATCAGTTCATCGGCCTTACGGCGTGAACAAATACCCGCGTTTGATATGTAACGGTTCAGGCGGATCAGCCCATCGTCTTCTGATTTTTTAGCTGGAGAATTTTTACGCCCGCGCATGGTTTTAGGGGCATCCTGTTGGTTTTCCCTGTCATGCGGTCTATGTGCCGGTCTTTCGCCAAATGGTGATTTCTCTTTAAAACCGCCTTCGCGTTTTTTGAAGCCGCCCTCGGTTCCTCTTGGTGCAAATTTACGTTCGCCCCCTGCATCACCGCCAAAGCTTCTTTTAGGCTTGCCCTCAAAGCTGGCTGATGAACGGGTACGTGGAGATGAGTAAGGTTTCTTTTCGCCTTGTGATTCGCCGCCAAAGCTTCTTTTCGGCCTGTCGTTATCGCCGGTTGTTGGCCTGCCGCTGTAAGGTTTACGCGGGCCGCCACTAAATGACTTCCTTTCGCCTGCGCTGTCGCCGCCAAAATTTCTTTTTGGCCTGTCGTCGCTGTCGGAAGCAGGCCTGCCAGAGTAAGGCCTTGGCTTAGCGCCTGATCTTTTAGCGCCAGATGATTCCCCGCCCCTAAAATTGCTTTTGGGCTTATCGTCACTGAACCTGTTGCTTTGGAATGTTTTTTCCGGTCTGGAAAGTATTTTTTCTCTCCGTTTGGAGTAGCTTTACCTTTTGGGGTTGATGCTGATTTTTTTGGTCGGTCGTCGGATCTTGAACTCCTTGATGACGACTTTCCGGGTTTGTCGTCGCGACTACCTGCTGGTCTCTTAAATACCATAATTTTTTGTTTAGCGCTTTCGCAGCGTGAGGGTCAAAGTTACGCTTTTTTGCCAATTTTTATCTAAAAAGATCAAAAAAATATCCTCTTGCAAAATCGCCGTTTAAACGGTTTTAAACACCGTTTTTGAACCAAAAACCAACTCTAAAAAAGTTAGCAAAACGGTAAGTATTTGATTATGTGATCTGTATAACCTACCTTTGCAGCACATTCTACCAAATGTATAGTTAAATGATAGGAAAAGAAATGATTAAAAAACACTTACTTACGTGCTCCGTAACACTGGTGCTGGTTCTCATTTCAGAGCTTAATATTTTCGGTACAACGATCATCGAAAAGGCTGCAAAAGTGGCAACTTTAAGCACCCGAACCTCAGATTTTATTTTTCTCAAAAGCTCAAAGGCAGTTGCTTACAACTTTGCCAATGAGGCTTTACCAGTTAATGACGCAAGGGTTACGCGTAAACTCAACAAATCGCTCAGGCAGCATGACTTTAAAAGTGTGCAGAGCAATGTATTGCACAGGAAAGCCGAGCTATGGTTTCCGATCATCGAGCCCATTTTAAAGTTTTACGGTATCCCGGAAGATTTTAAGTACATCCCTTTGGTTGAGTCGGGCCTAAAATCGGGCACATCACCAAAAGGAGCGTCGGGTTTTTGGCAATTTATGCCGGGTACTGCACGTACCTACGGACTTAGAGTAGGCCATGGTGTTGATGAGCGGAAAAACCTTCGCAAATCAACTATTGCAGCCTGCAAGTATATCAAAGAACTATACGATGAATTTAACAGCTGGACACTGGCGGCTGCCGCTTACAACAATGGCTCGATCAAATTAGCGCGCGCCATTAACAGGCAAAATGAAGATAACTACTTCCGCATGAAGCTGAACCGCGAAACCGGTTCATATGTTTACAAGCTAATTGCCATGAAAGCTATTATCGAGCAGCCAAAAGAGCACGGGTATGATAATTATTTTTATATCCCGCCTGCATCACAGTTGTTAGCGATTAATTAATGACAGGTAATCATACTGTAAATTAATTAAAAGATTACATTACGGAGCACTTTGAGGCCGGTCATCCACAGTGGATGATCGGCCTTTTTTGCTTATATTTGTAGCAAACTGTTGATGGTTTAAGCCAAAAATTTTAGGAAAGCAGCGTTTTGTAAAAAACTGGTAACTATAATAATTAGCTTCAAACAATGTCAATAAATCCATATTAATAAAGTATGAGTACAAAACCTCTTGTTGACCTGGGCGAGCAAAGTGAAGTTGAAGTTTATGGTGCCCGGGTGCATAACCTGAAAAATATAGATGTTTCTTTTCCTCGCAACCAATTGGTGGTAATTACCGGCTTGAGCGGCAGCGGCAAGTCATCATTAGCATTTGATACTATTTACGCCGAAGGCCAGCGCCGTTATATGGAAACATTTTCGGCCTACTCACGCCAGTTTATGGGTGGGATGGAGCGGCCGGATGTTGATAAGGTGTCGGGCCTGAGCCCTGTTATTGCTATAGAGCAAAAAACCACCAGCAAAAACCCGCGTTCCACCGTAGGTACTATTACCGAAATCTATGATTTTATGCGTTTGCTCTTCGCCCGTGCGGGTGATGCTTACTCGTATTCCACCGGCGAAAAGATGGAACGCATGAGCGAAGACCAGATCCTGAAAACCATCAGCGAAAAATTTGACGGGCAGCCGGTTAATATCCTGGCCCCGGTGGTAAAGGCACGTAAAGGCCACTACCGCGAATTGTTTGAATCCATCCGCAAGCAAGGATTTTTAAAAGTTTGGGTAGATGGCGCCATTGCCGATGTTGAACCCAAAATGCAGGTTGATCGTTATAAGATCCATGATATTGATATTGTGGTTGACCGCCTCGTGGTAAGCGAGAAGGACAGCAAACGTTTATATACTTCTGTACAACAGGCTTTAAAAATTGCCAAGGGCATTATCCGTATTGCAGATAAGGACAATAATGTATCCTATTATAGTAAGTACCTCATGGACCCGGTTTCGGGCATCTCGTATGATGAACCTCAGCCTAATACATTCTCGTTTAACTCACCTTATGGTGCCTGCGAAAAATGTAACGGCTTGGGCTATATTTTTGAGGTGGATGAAGCTTCGGTAATTCCCAACCCGAAACTGAGCATCATGAACGGCGGTTTAGCCCCTATTGGTGAATACCGCGAAACATGGATCTTCCAGGTGTTGAAATCGCTGGCTAAAAAGTATGAGTTCTCGCTCTCAACCCCTATCGAAAAACTGAACCGCGATCAGTTGGATATGATCCTGAACGGCGCACCCGAAACATTGAGCGTTGCTGTTGAATATAACAAATGGAACGTTCAAAGCTACCAGATCACTTTTGAAGGTATTATCCGCATGCTGGAGGAACAGCAGGAACGCCGCAACGATGAAGGAATGGACGATATGGAGAACTATCGTGTACTCCGTACCTGCCCGGTTTGCGAAGGTGCAAGGCTCAAAAAAGAGTCGCTGCATTTTAAGGTAGATGGTAAAAATATTTTCGAGCTGGCCTGTATGGATATCAATCACCTGCAGGAATGGTTTGATGGCCTGGAAGACCGCCTTAACGAGCGCCAGAATGTGATTGCTAAAGAGATCCTGAAAGAGATCCGCGCACGTATAGTGTTTTTACTGGATGTGGGTTTGAGTTATTTAACGCTTGATCGTACTGCTAAAACCCTATCGGGCGGTGAAGCACAACGGATCAGGCTGGCTACACAAATTGGTTCACAGTTGATGAATGTGATGTACATTTTGGATGAGCCAAGTATCGGTTTGCACCAACGCGATAACGAACGTTTGATCAACGCCCTTAAAAATCTGCGTGATTTAGGAAACACAGTACTGGTTGTTGAGCACGATAAAGACATGATCCTGGAAGCCGACCACGTAATTGACATGGGCCCGGCAGCCGGTGTACATGGTGGCCAGGTTGTTGCCGAAGGTACTCCGGCGCAGCTAATGGAAAAGCATACGCTTACCACTTCATATATCAATGGCGAGCGGGAGATTGCGGTGCCCAAAAAACGTCGCGAAGGTAATGGAAAAACCCTGAGCCTGAAAAAAGCTACCGGTCACAATCTTAAAAAAGTATCGGTCGATTTCCCTTTGGGTAAACTAATCGGCATAACCGGTGTATCGGGCAGCGGTAAATCAAGCCTGATTACTGAAACTTTATATCCTATTTTAAATCATCATTTTTTTAGGGCGAAGAAACAACCGCTGCCTTATGAAAAAATTGAGGGGTTAGAGCATATTGATAAAGTAATTGAGATAGATCAAACACCAATCGGCCGTACACCGCGCTCAAACCCTGCCACTTATACCGGGGTGTTTTCGGACATCCGCAATCTGTTCGTGGCACTACCGGAATCAAGGATCAGGGGATATAAACCAGGTCGTTTCTCGTTTAACGTAAAGGGCGGCCGTTGCGAAACCTGCCAGGGTGCAGGCATGAAGGTAATTGAAATGAACTTTTTGCCCGATGTGCAGGTACCTTGCGAAGAGTGCGGCGGCAGGCGTTACAACCGCGAAACGCTGGAAGTGCGTTACCGGGGCAAGTCCATCAGCGATGTGCTGGATATGAGCATTGAGGACGCTACGCCATTCTTTGAACACATTCCATCTATCTATCGTAAAGTAAAAACGCTGAACGATGTAGGTTTGGGGTATATCACCTTAGGCCAGGCCTCAACCACGCTATCCGGCGGCGAAGCACAGCGTGTTAAACTGGCTACCGAGCTATCTAAAAAAGACACAGGAAACACCTTTTATATATTGGATGAACCTACTACAGGTTTACACTTTGAAGATATCAACGTATTGTTAGGTGTACTTAACCAATTGGTTGATAAAGGCAATACTGTTTTGGTAATTGAACATAATCTTGATGTTATTAAAGTGGCCGACCACGTAATTGACCTTGGCCCGGAGGGCGGTTCGGGCGGCGGTAATATCCTGTTCTCGGGCACGCCTGAAGGTTTGTGCAAAGTAAAGAACAGTTTTACAGGTAAGTTTTTGAAAAAAGAAATGGGGTTATAAGCATTAATCAAAACTTCATAAGTTTATCTCTTAACGTAAAACCAAAACAACATGTACAGAAACTTGTACATGTTGTTTTGGTTTTATACCTTTATAAAAACTAATTTGAATGGAGATCACAACTTACACTGCCTTCAGGCAGCAACTAAAATCTTTTTTAGATAAGGTGCGGAATGATCATAAGCCTTTGGTAGTGACAAGTGCCAATGCCGAAGATATTGTTGTGATATCGAAAGCTGATTACGAAAGCATGGAGGAAACTTTCTATCTTTTAAAAAGCCCTAAAAATGCAGAAAGATTACTTCATGGTATCCAGGAATATGAAAAAGGTTTAGGCAAGGAAAGAAAGCTACTTGAAGAGTGAAGATAATTTTCCAAAACCCTGCATGGGAAGATTACCTTTATTGGCAAACGACAGATAAATCTATTTTAAAGAAGATCAACTCTCTTATCAAAGAAATAGAACGAACTCCATATGAAGGAAGTGGAAAGCCCGAACCTTTAAAACATAATTTAGCTGGCTGGTGGTCGCGCCGGATAAATCTCGAACACAGGCTAATTTACAGAGTAGAAGCAGACGCGATATTTATTCTGCAATGCAGATATCATTATTGATTATATTTTCCCTTTCCGTAGCTTTATCGTTTAAACAACACCCTCATGAAAAAAATACTACTCATGCTATTCATAGCAGGTTCGTTTGCAGCCTGTAATCAACCTAAATCAACAGACACCGCCAGCGGCATTCCAGCCAATAAGGATCTCGCCAAAGTTTTTGAAGATTATTTTCAGGACGGCTTAAAACTTTACCCGCTTAATGCAACCTACATTGGCGACAGGCGCTATAATGACTTGCTACCTAACGATGGCTCTGCTGAGTTTTTGAAAAAGGCGCATGATTATAACTCGGTTTACTTGTCGAAAGTGAAAAACTTTGACCGCGCAGAACTGAACGAAGACGATAGGCTATCATACGATATATTTACCTACGAGGAGCAACTGGCCCTTGATAATTTCAAGTATCATTTTGAGTACATGCCTTTTAACCAGTTTTATGCCCTGCCAATTACCATGGGGCAGCTGGGCTCGGGCTCTGGCGCGCAGCCCTTTAAAACGGTTGTTGATTATAACGACTGGCTGAAACGTTTATCTGCTTTCCAGATCTGGGCGGATACCGCCATCTCCAATTTTAACAAAGGCATCAAAACAGGCGTAGTACTGCCAAAATCGTTAGTTGTTAAAATGATTCCCGAAATGCAAGACCTGGTATCAAAAGATGTAGAAAAAAGCCTGTTCTACGGACCTGTTAAGAATATGCCGAAGGATTTTTCGGACGCTGATAAAAAACAGCTGACGGAGGCTTATAAAAAAGCGATAACTACCATAGTTAACCCAACCTACCAAAAACTGGCCGATTACCTGAAAAATCAATACCTGCCCCACGCACGTGCAACCTCGGGTTTTTCATCCCTGCCGGATGGTACTGCTAAATACACCTATTTAGTTAAACAACAAACTACTACCGATAAAACTCCGGAAGAAATTTACCAATTGGGTTTGAAAGAAGTTGCCCGGATCCGTGGCTTAATGGATAGCATCAAAACCAGTGTTGGCTTTAAGGGCGATTTGAAGGCGTTTTTTGAATACATGAAAACCGACCCTAAGTTTACTCCTTACAAAACCCCGAAGGATGTACTTGATGCTTTTGAAAACATTCACAAACGCATGGAGCCAAACCTGAAAAAAATGTTTAACCATGTGCCTAAAACCCCTTTCGAGATCAGGCAAACCGAAGCCTTCCGCGCGGCATCGGCCAGTGCCGAATATAACCAGGGTTCGGCAGATGGTACCCGTCCCGGTATTTTTTACGTGCCGATATTAGATGCCACTAAGTTTAACACCACATCGGGCATGGAATCGTTGTTTTTGCATGAAGCAATTCCTGGTCACCATTATCAGATTTCGTTAACCCAGGAAAACGCTTCATTGCCAAAATTCCGTCGCTTTGATGGCGGGGAAACAGCCTATGTAGAAGGCTGGGCGCTGTATTGCGAATCATTAGGTAAAGAGCTTGGCTTATACACCGATCCGTACCAGTATATGGGCGCGTTAGGCGATGAGATTCACCGTGCCATCCGTTTGGTGGTTGACGTAGCCATCCACACCAAAGGAATGACCCGTGAGCAGGCTATTAAATATATGATGGATAACGAAGCTATCAGTGAGCAAGGTGCAACTGCCGAAATTGAACGTTATATGGCTATCCCCGGCCAGGCATTGAGCTACAAAATAGGCGCACTCAAAATCCGCGAACTGCGTACCAAATATGAAAAACAGTTAGGCAGCAAGTTCAATATCGCCGAATTTCATGACCAGGTGTTAAAAGATGGCGCTATGCCAATGGCGGTTTTTGAGGCTAAAATGGATGCCTGGGCTGCGAAGAAGTAAAAAGAAAATTGCTATAATACAATGCGTCATTGCACGAAGGAATCCCCGACCTACAGAGCGAATCTGCATAGTTTGGGATTGCTTCGTGCCTTATAATGACGTGATTGTAAGTTGTTGATTATTAAGTATATTTTTCTTGATGGATTTTATAACATGGGCGTTGCCTGCGGCCCGGGCTTTCCGTTGCAAGTCCTCGCCTTTCCCGCCCGCAACCCCATTGCGCGCTCCGGGCTTTACACTGCAATCCCTCCTATGTTTACATCTAATATTATTGTAATGATTTTATGAGTGAAAAGAGTGAGAGCACAGCAATCCCAAACAGCCTTGAGCATGTTGAGCGTTAGATATAGCCTCACTCCTTTACTTTTTGAGTTTGAACAGAATGTAAGGAATACGACCAGGCAGTATATCCAGGATAACCAACAGGAGGAAAAACGAAGAAAGGTTTTCACTTATAACAGTTAAAAACTTTGATCAATGGCAAGCAGATTATTAAAACAAGTAGTAGGTATTGATGTGGCTCAAAAAGAGCTGGTGGTTTCTATCGGCAAGATGGATGAGCAGGCAGTTATAACAGTTTATGCGAACAAGATTTTTCCAAACAATGAAAAAGGATTTGCAAACCTGGAAGTATGGATAAACAAGCAAAGCATCCCCCAATATCCATTAAGATATGTAATGGAGGCCACAGGTGTATACCACGAGCGCCTTGCTTATTATCTGGCCGGCAAAGGGTATGCTGTAAGTATTGTCATGCCCAACAAGATCTCAAACTTCTTCAAGACACTGGAGATCAAAACAATTACCGATAAATCAATGTCTTTTGCCATAGCCATGTTCGGACTTGAAAAGAAACTGGATAACTGGGTACAACCCAAAAGGGTGTTCAGGACCCTGCGGCAGATAACCCGTGAAAGAGAACAACTTATTGCAGAAAGAACCATGATCAAGAACCAGCTACATGCTGAACAGTCCGAAGCTTTTCCGGGGGAAGATACTATCCGCAGAATGATGGACAGGATAAAGATGATTGGTGAACAACTTAAAGAAATACTTACTGAGATTAGAACAGCTGTAGCACAGGACAAACATTTAAAACAAACACTGGCTACCATTACCACTATTCCTGGAGTCGGCTTATTAACGGCCACTGTGATCATAGCCGAAACAAACGGCTTTGAGCTGATCAGGAGTAAAAAGCAGCTGACCAGTTACGCCGGGCTGGATGTCAGGGAAAAAGAATCCGGCTCATCCGTTAAGGGCAAACCCAAGATATCTAAAAGGGGGAACAAGCATTTACGAAAAGCCATGCACTTACCTGCATTAGCGGCCATAAGACATTCAGAAAGATATAAAGCTATATTTGTCCGGATCGTATCCCGAAATAGCGTGAAAATGAAAGCTACTGTAGCAGTACAAAGAAAATTATTGGAGATGGTATACACTATATACAAAACCAACAAACCATTCGAAAAAGACTACCTTCAACAGAATGCACACATATCCGAAAATAGTTAGAGCAGTCGCTTCAATTGAAGGACTGCCCTAAACAGGCTAACATAAAGCTGCCTAAGACTCAAAAATAAAAAATAACTTTTGCATATCAACACAGAATCTAACGCGGCCCACGCGCAACACCGTTAAAATATATTTTACATGTCATTGCTTTTTTTAGGGTTTCCCTGATGGGTACTCGCAATGACGCGTTTAGTTTTTAGATCTATCTATCAACTAAACACCGCCAGCACTCCGAAATAAACCAGCATACAACCCGAGCTGATGAAATTCATACGCATGGCGTTTTTAAAATTAGCGTTGGCTGTCGATCGCCCTACTTTATAAAACCAATAATTAAAAAAGAAAAATATTGGCGCGGCGCATACTATAAAGAAATAAAAGTTAAGCATCATCCCAGCCAGGTGCCAATACCAGTAAGAAAGGGCTATCCCCGCGGCAAACAATACGCCCGAAAAAATAAAGGAGCCTTTGTAGCCTAAAACGATACTAAGCGTTTTATCGCCCCGCCTGCTGTCTTCTTCATGCTGATAAACCTGGGTTAAGGGGTATGATGCCCCAATGAGGCAGGAGCTGATAGCCCCCGGAATAATCAGGCCTAAATCCCAATGACCAAACAGGCTCGTACCGGTCAAAGCGGTATAGGTGGTGTAATAAATAAAACATCCCTGGAAAATAAACACCGTTAAAAAACTGATAATCGGATATTTTTTTAACCGGGTAGCAGGATGGCTGTATAATTTTGACATAATGCCATAAATGAGCACCGCAAAGGCAAACTCCCAGCTAATGATAAAGCCAAGCAAAAACGCAATAACCTCCAGCAGAATGGAAAAATAATACAGGCTGAGATCCACTTCGGGCGGTTTGGCTAACAGGGCAATGCTATCTTCATCCTTATCAAAATAACTGTTATAGCCATTGCTGGCCGGGAAAGCAAGGAAATGCCATATAAAAAATACAAGTACGGCTGTTGAAGCTTTCACCACATCGGCCTGGCTAAAGGCAAACAGGTACACCGGCAGCAAAAAAACAGAAAACACAAACCTTAAATGCGCAAATGCCGACCGGGTAGGGATAAATTGTTTAAACTTCATGGCGTGTTTTTACATTATAATTACTGCCGGAGGCAACATCAGGTTGCCTGATTATGGTTATAAACATACAACCTTAAGTACAAAATTCCTTCAGTATAAATTATTATGTTTGAAACAGCGTTAATGTAACATGAATAAGAAAATTTATATAGTTGTACTTTTAATTTTCGCGACGACAGCGGGCTTCGCGCAAACGGTATCTAAATCAGATATCAGCTTTAAGATTAAAAACCTTGGCTTTAATGTCGGGGGTACCTTCGGCGGTTTGCAGGCCGATATTAAGTTTAAGCCTAATGACCTGGAGGGCAGCTCTATTGAAGCGTCAGTGTTATCCAGCACTGTTAATACCGATAACGAAAGCCGCGATAGGCATCTTAAAAGCGAAGATTATTTTGACGTAATTAAATATCCAAAGATCACGCTAAAGTCAGTTTCCTTTAAACGTAAAAGCGGGAGCAACTATACCGGTAATTTTAACGTAACTATAAGAGATAAAACAAAGTTGATTGAAGTACCTTTTACGTATACGGAATCAGGTAATACAGCACAACTGAAAGGAAACTTTATGATTTTGAGGACAGATTTTGGCATAGGCGGCAAAAACCTGATCCTTTCAAATGAGGCCAATGTTTCGGTTGAGGCGGAGATCAGCAAATAAAACGCTTAATCATTTTTAATGGAGAGTTGCATTAGTGCTATCGGGATAGCAAATCCCGCCAATCGGATTGCCCAGCAGGATATTTACCATTTCATGGCTAACGCCTTTGGGCTGGATGCAACCAATGCAGCAAGATTAAAGGGGATTTATGACCATTCCGGAATTGATTACCGCTATTCGGTAATTCCTGATTTTGGCTATCGGGATGCGGCAGATTTCACCTTTTTTGAACAGTCGGCAGGGCTCGAACCATTCCCTGACACACAGAAAAGGTTAAAGCTTTACGAAAAGGAAGCTATCGCCATAGCTGTAAATGCCGCAAAAAGCTGTCTTCAAAAATTTGGAGATGACATTACCGGCAGCATTACACACCTGGTAACCATTAGCTGTACGGGTATGCACGCACCTGGGATTGATATCGAACTTGTGGACCGGCTGCAGCTAAACTGCGATACCGAACGTACCTGCATCAACTTTATGGGCTGCTACGGTGCCATAAACGGGCTCAAAGTAGCCGACTATATCTGCCGCGCCGATGCCGGTGCCAAAGTGCTTGTTGTTAGTGTAGAGCTTTGTACGCTTCATTTTCAAAAAGTGAATACGCTGGATAACTGGGTTGCTAATTCGCTATTTTCAGATGGGGCTGCTGCCGTTTTGGTCGAAAATACGGCCAATCGTTTAGGCAGCGGCAATTACTTTTTACTCAAAAACTTCTATTCAGAATTTGTTACTGAAGCACGTAATGAGATGGGTTGGTATGTGGGCAACACAGGTTTTGAAATGAAACTCACCTCCAAGGTATCCAAGCAAATTAAGAAACATATCAAATCACTTACCCAGCGCTTTTTGCAAAAGGCCAAAACTAAGATGGATGATATTACTGCTTATGCTGTTCACCCCGGCGGGCGCACCATTTTAGAAGCAGTGGAAGACGCCCTGGAATTACCTGAAGAAAGCAACGCCTTTGCTTACCAGGTTTTGCAGGAGTACGGTAATATGTCGTCGGCCACAATTTTGTTTGTACTGGATAAAATGCTGAAGGCAGGTAACCTGGTCGATCAAAAGATCCTGAGTTTTGCCTTCGGTCCGGGTTTAACCGTTGAAGGGATGATACTTGAAATGCATTAAGCCATCATGAGCGATGTAATTGTAATTGGCGGGGGCCTGGCCGGGTTGTTTAACGCCATATTGTTGAACGGTGCCGGTCTGAAGGTTACAGTTATTGAAAAAAGACTTACCCCATGCACCGCGTTTGTGGTGAATATATCTCGAACGAGGTGATCCCTTTTTTGTCTTCGTTGGGCATCGACCTTGATGAACTAAACGTTGCCCGGATCAACAGGCTGGAGGTAACAGCAGCATCTGGTACCAAACTTTCGCAAAAGCTTGACCTGGGCGGTTTTGGTTTAAGCAGGTTTACTTTCGATAATTTTCTGTACCAAAAAGCCCTCGCCGAAGGAGTTGATATTTTAACAGGCACACGGGTGGAGGATATTCGTTTTGCTGGCGAAAAATTTGAAGTGGTAACTCCCGGCGAAACATTAACAGCCCCGTTGGCTATCGGCTCGTTTGGTAAACGATCCAACCTCGATCAAAAACTTAAACGACCGTTCTTTTATAAACGCAGCCCATACCTGGCCGTAAAATTCCATTTGCAGATGGATTTCCCACAGGACCTCATCCAGCTTAATAATTATAAAGACGGCTATTGTGGGGTAAGCAAAACCGATGGCGACAGGTATTGCATGTGCTATATGGCCCATCGTGATGACCTGCGCAAGTATGGTACTTTACAGGCTTTAGAAGAGAACGTGATCCGCAAAAACCCTTACCTCGATGAGATCTTTCGTAACGCCAGGTTTTTACTGGATAAACCTGAAGTGATCAACGAAATCTCCTTTGAGAAAAAAGCGCCTGTTGATAATCATATCCTGATGAGCGGAGACACCGCCGGGATGATAGCCCCACTTTGCGGTAACGGCATGACCATGGCCATTCATTCGGCCAAAATCCTTTCCGAAAAGATCATTACACACTATAAACCGGGCAGCTTTAATCCTGAAAAGCGCGCCAGCCTTGAGCAGGATTATGCCCAAAGCTGGAACAAACAGTTTGCGCAAAGGCTTTGGGTTGGCCGGCAGTTACAGCGTTTGTTTGGCAACGATAACATGACGGCCCTTACTTTAAATACGCTCAATCACCTGCCTTCTGTTGCACAATACCTGATAAGTAAAACTCACGGCCAACCATTTGTATAGTTCAGGCGTATATATTATATGCCCGATTTAAGTTACCGTACCGATATGCTGGAGATCATGGATGATTTTGATCTCCCATCAGCCGAAATAAACCCAGTGCTTGAAGGTTTGGGAAAGATGAATGCCTTGTTTGGTGGTCATAAAAGCATCATCGGCTCGTTGAAAAAGCTTCCCATCTACAATGGTTATTCGGTAATTGATTGGGGCTGTGGAGGAGGAGACACCCTGATAGCTATTGCTAAATGGGCCGAAAGCAAGCAAATCGATCTTAACTTAAACGGCGTTGACGCAGCACAGGCTGCTATTAATTATGCCCGAAAACAGGCAATGGATTATAACAATATTAATTTTATCCAAGCCGATGTTATTGACGAAGCATATCTCATTAAACCGGCTGATGTGATCATTTGCAGCCTGTTTACACACCATTTTGATGATGACCGCTGGATTAAGCTCATCAAAAACATGCAAGCCTCGGCACAAAAAGGAATTATCATTACCGACCTGCACCGTCACTGGCTTTTATATCATGCCATAGTGTTTATAACCCATGTTTTTACCCGTAGTGCCATGGCCCAAAATGATGGTCCGCTTTCGGTTAAGCGCGGTTTTAAAAGGTACGAATTGTTAGCTTTATTAAAAAAAGCACAAATTGATAATTTTAAATTAACATGGCGCTGGCCTTTCAGGTGGGAGTTAATCATCTATAAATCGTAGCTTTACGCTATGAATTTGCGTGTACTGGTTTTAACAACCTCGCTTGGCGTGGCAATTACGCTCTCGGCCGTTAATTTTTATTTTCAGCATAAATGGTACGATGTAATGGTTACTTTCTCGGTGGCCCTTGGTGTAAGTTACTTCGTTTTTTACTACCTCATCGAAAAATACATCTACTCCCGTATCAAGCTAATTTACAAACTGATCCATAACCTGAAATTAGGACGCGACCTTAGAGATGCCCTTGGAGAACACGTGAGCGCCAACCCCATTGCCGATGTAGAGCAGGAGGTTAAGGAATGGGCAAAACAGAAAAAGACCGAGATAGACGAACTCCGCAAACAGGAAAAATTTCGCCGTGATTTTTTATCCAATATCTCGCACGAGTTTAAAACCCCGCTATTTGCTATCCAGGGTTACATTGAGGCCCTGCAGGATGATGATTTTGATGATAAGGAAATGGCCCGCCAGTTTTTGGAAAAAGCTTCAAAAAATGTTGACCGGCTAAGCTACCTGATCAAAGACCTTGATGAAATTTCCAAACTTGAATCGGGCGAGATGCCTATTAATTACACTAAATTCAAGATCAACGACCTGATCAAAGAGGTTTTTGAATCATTGGAGATCAAAGGCAAGCAGTACCACATTAAACTTATATTTAAGCAAAAGTACGATGAGCCTATTGTAGTGAATGCCGACAGGGAAAAAATAAGACAGGTGCTCGTGAACCTGATAGATAATTCGTTTAAGTACGGTAAAGAAGAAGGCAGTACTTCGGTAAGCCTTTTTGTACTGCATGACCAGGTTTTGGTTGAAGTTACTGACGATGGTATAGGTATTGAAGAAAAGTTTTTGCCAAGGTTATTTGAGCGTTTTTTTCGTACAGACAGCAGCCGTTCAAGGCAAATTGGCGGCTCCGGGCTGGGGCTTGCTATTGTAAAGCATATTATTGAAGCCCATCAGCAAACCATCAATGTGCGCAGTACAGAAGGGCTTGGCTCAACGTTTGGTTTTACATTAGCAAGAGCTAAACAAACCATTCCTTTTCCGAATTTACCTGTGTTAAAAAGTTAACAATAATTTAACATACTAACTGTACCTTTACACCAATTTCAAATCACTATGTCGCTAAACAGTATATTCCAGTATTTTGTACCCAAGGATAAAAAAATATTCTTCCCGCTGTTTGAACAAGCCGCGGCCAATGTTGTAGCTATGGCTACCATACTGGTTGAAGCAGTTAATTCAAACAACCCTGCAACCCGCGAGGATTTATATAAACAGATTGACAAGCTTGAAAACAAAGGCGACGAATATACTCACCAAATTTACCTGGAGCTTGGCAAAAACTTCATTACGCCTTTTGACCGTGAAGATATCCATGCCCTTGCAACAGCTATTGATGATGTGGCTGACTATATACAGGGTGCGGCCAACCGCATGAGCCTGTACAGGATAGATGATTTAAATGAGCACATCCGTAAGCTATCTGACCTGATACTGCAGGCCAGTGTTGATTTGGAAAAAGCTGTAAGAGAACTGAAAGACCTTAGGAACGTGCGTAATATCGCCGATTCATGCATCAGGATAAATAGTGTTGAAAATCAGGCTGATTATGTTTTTGACCGCGCTGTAGCCGACTTGTTCCTGTATGAAAAGGATGCTATCCGCCTGATTAAATACAAAGAAATATTAGCCGCCCTTGAAACTGCTACCGATATGTGCGAAGACGCAGCTAATGTTATGGAGTCAATCTTGGTTAAAAACGCTTAAGTAAATCTTATCCCCAGCTAAATGGTTACTTCCCTACTTGTAGTTATTGTTGTACTCGCCCTGTTGTTTGATTACACCAATGGCTTTCATGATGCCGCAAACTCTATAGCTACCATTGTATCTACAAAAGTATTAACACCGTTTCAGGCAGTGTTAATGGCCGCGGTATTCAACTTTGCAGCTTACTTTTTTATAAAAGATCATAAGGTTGCTAATACCGTATCTAAAATTGTATTGGAGCACTATGTTACCCTGCATGTGATCCTGGCTGGTTTGGTAGCAGCCATCACCTGGAACCTGTTTACATGGTGGTTCGGAATCCCTTCAAGCTCGTCGCATACCCTTATTGGGGGCTTTGCCGGTGCCGGTATGACTAACGCGCTTTATATGGGTGCCAACGCCCTGCATGCTGTTGAAATGCAATATGTGCTTAAAATTGTTGCCTACATCGTACTTGCCCCGTTTATTGGTTTAATTATAGCTTATGTTGTAACCATTTTAATACTACACCTGTGCAAGGCTGCCAGGCCGGCCACCGCGGAACGCTGGTTTAAGCGTATGCAGCTGGTTTCATCCGCGGCATTAAGTTTTGCTCATGGAGGTAATGATGCTCAAAAAGTAATGGGGATTTTGTACGTAAGCCTTATTGCTTCAAAAGTGATAAAGCCAGGCTCAGTAATGCCGGAGTGGATTCCTTTAGCTTGTTACTCAGCTATTGCTGCGGGCACCATGTCGGGCGGTTGGAAGATCGTTAAAACCATGGGCTCAAAAATAACCAAGGTTACCCCGCTTGAAGGTGTAAGTGCCGAAACTGCTGGTGCTATCACCCTGTTTATTACCGAGCGTTTCGGGATTCCGGTTTCAACAACACATACTATCACCGGCTCAATTATAGGCGTGGGTTTAACCAAACGTGTATCGGCCGTGCGCTGGGGCGTAACCATTAACCTGGTTTGGGCGTGGATCATTACCATACCTATTTCGGCCCTGATTGCCGCCGGTGTATTTGCATTATTACATTTCTTTGCCTAAACAAACCGGTAGTAATTTTGTTAGTTTTACTACTATGAAAACAAGACTACTCATTATCCCCGTCTTAATAGCTTTAATTACATTCACCAGCTGTGATACGCTAAACCAGGTAGCTAACGCCACTATTCAAAACCAGGGAACACCAACGTCGCTTGAAATAGGCAACGGTTTAAAACAGGCCCTTGAAATAGGCACAGGTAAAAGCTCGGATCAACTATCGGCAGTTAACGGTTTTTTTGGCAATGCCGCTATCAAGATCCTTTTTCCGCCCGAAGCGCAAAAGGCAGAGAAAACCTTACGCGGACTTGGCCTGAACAGCCTTTGCGATAATGTGATCCTTTCGCTTAACCGCGCAGCCGAAGACGCTGCAAAACAGGCAAAACCTATCTTTGTTGATGCTATTAAGCAAATGACCCTGCAGGATGTTACCAATATTTTATTGGGCAGCCAGGATGCGGCAACACAATATTTTAAACGTACAACTACCGCGAAATTAAGCCTGCAATTCAAACCTGTTATCCAGGGCAGCTTAAACAAAGTGAACGCTACCAAATACTATACTGACGCGGCCCAGGCTTACAATAAAGTTCCGTTTGTATCAAAGCTTAATCCTGACATCAGCGATTATGTGACCCAAAAGGCTATCGACGGCTTATTTGTGGAGATAGCCAAAGAAGAGCTTAACATTCGTCAAAATCTTGGCGCGCGTACAACGCCTTTATTACAAAAAGTATTTGCTTTTGCTGATAGGAAAAAAACTACCGGACAATAAATAGAAAAAAGAAAGAGATACCAAAAAAGGCTGCGTCGATGTTATTCAACGCAGCTTTTTTATTGGGCATATTATTTTTGCTTTTGGAATTTAACCTTTACAGTAACAACTTCGGGTTTGTTGTTAGTACTGCCAACCCATGAGGGGCCATTTTTTATAAGCTCTATGGCTTTTTGATCGGCCGCTTCATTCAGGCCTTTTTTAATGCTAAACTCATCTGTGATGCCGCTCGGGAATACCGTAAATGTTACGGTCACGGTGCCGGCAGTACCATCAGGCAGTACAGCATTAGTTTGTAAATATTTTTTCAGGCTGCCCCAGCCCAGTTGCGGATGAGCCGCAGTGACACTTACCTCACCGTTGTCATCGTCTTTTTTAGTTACAACCACCTCGCTAAGGGCCCTGGAATCTGGCTTAAGCGCTACTTTAATACTATCGCCGCGTGTGGCGTTAACCTGCCTCGGCTCATAACCAATATAAACCACATCAAGTGTCGCCTTATCCCCCGGCGAACTGAGTGCGAATTTTCCGTTAAGGTCAGTTACCGTGCTCCGGTTGGTGCCTTTGATCCTGATTGCCGCACCAATTAAAGGCGAGCCGTCATCTCTCGAAATTATAGTACCGGCAATGTATAATGATTGTGCTGCTGATTTACTGCTGCCAAAAATAGTTGCTGGTGAAGATGTAACACCGTCAACCTTTCCGGGTAATTTAAATTGCAGCGGAGCTTTTGCTTTCGCTACGGTCGTATTCGCTCTTAGTGCTATCACATCCGGGCTTACTGTATCTTTTTTTGCAATTGGAGCTGTGTATCCTGCTACTATCCGCTCACTTAAATTGCCTTCTTCTTTCAAAGCAACTTTATCTTTAGCAGCGGGTGGCGGAGTTGCCGGTTCTGCTAAAATATTGCTGCCCACAGGAGGAGCAACATCATTAGAAGCTGTTTTATTGTCACCAGCGGAAATTTCCTGCTGATAAAGTGCATTAGCCGATTGCTTGGCCCGTCTTGATTTTTTGCTTACTGCAATTGATGGGGCCTGTATGAGCGTATTGGTATTCGCTTTTTTAACTGTATCGCCGGTCTTTACGGTATCGGCGGCAGCTACCACGGGCGGAACAGAATTTTTGTTTCCTGTTATGTTATTACTTTGCAGTTCGGATTTAGGAGATCTGTTAAGATAAAGGCCTCCCAAACTTAGTGTTATTAAAACCGAAGCCGCTATGGGCCAAACGGTCCACGGTATTACGCGGCCTTTATTTTCTCCGGTACGCTGCCGCAGTCTTGAGGCAAGGTCAGCAAGGTTTAACTGTTGACTTGTCCCCATGTTTTCATATCCTTCCAATGCATCCATCAAAAAAGGGTCGTTTAGTGCCTCCATTTCCAGTTTATGCATAGCACGGGCATCAAGCTCTCCGTTGAGATACTTCTGTATTTGCAATATATTTGCCTTTTTACTATGCACTGTTCCGTTCGAGGCAAATTTTCAAATTCCTCTTACCGTTTTGGATATAACTCTTTACCTCATTTAAAGTATATCCTGTTATCCCGGCAATTTCTTTATAACACTTCTCTTTTAAATAAAACAGGTGGATACTTTGTTTTTGTCCGCCGGTTAACCCTGCTATGCAGTGCTCCAAAGCTTTCAAAGCCTCTTCCCTGTCATTATCCTCAGGATGCAAAAAGGGGGTAAATTCCACAACTTCATCTAAATTAACCAGCTCCATCTTTTTACCACTCCGTAACTGCATCAAGCAATAATTGCGCCCAAGTACATACACCCAACTCCTGAACTGGTTAATCTCATGCTTTTTAACCTTATCAACCAGCTCCTCAAAAATGCCCATTACCGCGTCTTTGGCCAGTTCTTCATCTTTCAGATATTTAAGGCAAACGCCATAAACAAGGGGCATATATCTTTCATATAAGCTGCCCAAAACTGTTAGGTTACCGCTTGCGCGATAATCACTAAGTAGTTCTTCGTCTGTTGATTTCCCTGGTTTTTGGGGTTTTATAAATAGGCTCATTAAACATACAAAATTAATTTATTAAAATGGTTTATGGAAATTAACTGCCTGCAGACGGCTCTATTTAAGGAAAATAAGCTAATAACGAGGTGCTTTTCATATGTATTGGCCCATTTCTATTATAATCCCTGAATACACTAAGTCAAGGCTGGAATAACAATAGCATAAAGCACAAACAAAAAAAGCGATGCCCGGGAGCATCGCTTTTCTATAAATATCGTAACAGTTTTACCTTGCCGGTTGAGGCTTTGGCAGCTCTTTGCGCGGTATCATTTCGGCGCGTTGTGCCGTATGGTAAACAAATGAAGCAACAATGGTAGCGGCTTGTTTCAGGTCGTCTTCAATAAGGCGATCGTAAGTGTCCTGATTACTATGATGGGTACGTGAACCGTAATCAATAGCATCCTGGATAAACTGGAAGCCCGGAATGCCAACGGCATCAAATGAAAGGTGATCGGTACCGCCGGTATTACGAATGGTAAGCGTGGTGGCGCCAAGATCTTTAAAAGGTTCAAGCCAGGCTTTAAAGATAGGTGCCGCGGCCGAATCTCCCTGCAAATACACTCCACGGATCTTGCCGGTTCCATTATCAAGGTTGTAATAGGCCGAAAGCTTTGCTTGTTCGGGTTTAAGCTCCATCGTTTTAGGATCGCCAAAATGATTGGCCACATATCCGCGCGAACCAAATAAGCCCTGCTCTTCCGAACTCCATAGGGCGATGCGAATGGTGCGTTTGGGTTTAAAGTTAATCGCTTTTAAAATACGCATGGCCTCCAGCATTACCGCGCTGCCCGCTGCATTATCGGTAGCACCGGTAGCGGCATGCCATGAATCAAGGTGGCCGCCAAGCATTACTACCTGGTCTTTCAGCTTTTTATCCGTCCCGGGAATTTCAGCGACTACATCATAGCCCTGCATGTCGTCGGTAATGAATTGGGTTTTAATATCAGCTTCCAGTTGTACCGGCTGACCGCCTTTTATAAGGCGCAAAATGCGCTGGTAATCTTCGCTGCTGGTTTCAAGCTCGGGAGCTACTGCCCTCGCGGTATCGGCGTATGAAGCGCCGTTGGTGGTAAACACTGTACCATCAGTACCGCGGGCCTGGCTTAACACCAAGCCAGCTTTTTCATCAACCAAAAATTGGCTTAATGCAGTCCTGAAAGCACGTAATTTACGGAAAGCAGCCATTTGGGCTGCGTTGGGGTCTACAGCGTTCCTGCGCGGGCCGGCCGGCGTAGCTTTCGCGTTGGCCATTTCGGTAAGTTCCTCATCGGTATAACGGGCGGCATCCACTTTCCAGGTACGTTCTGTTGGTGCTTTAGTATCAAATATCACGATCTTGCCGGCCAGCTTACCTTTATATTGCTCAAGCTCTGCTGCCGAATCGGCTTTGATTATCATCACTTCGCCTTTGATTAAGCCATTTGTACCCGGTGTCCATGCTTTAGGTATGGCGATGATAGCGTGATAGTAAGGAATCGTGATAGCTGCATAGTTTTTTTGAACCTCCCAGCCTTTGCCAAATTTACCCCAGGCTTCCAATTTAGAGTTGGCCATGCCCCAGGTTTTAAGCTGATTAACAGCCCAGTTTTGGGCGCGCTTTAAGCCCGGAGAATTAGCAAGCCTTGGGCCCGAAACATCTGTAAGATAAAAAGCCGTTTCCATTGCCTTTGAATGGTTAAGGCCTTCTTCCCTTATTTTTTGAACCATTGCAGCATCAACAGGCTCCTGTGCAAACGACGGTACTGCAATACCGGCCGTAATTAAACAGGAAAAGAGTAGTTTTAATTTCATATATAATAATTATAAGATCAGTTAATAACAAACCTATTTATTATAAATTAGAATCGGGAATATTATATGTTAACAAAGTTGTTACATGGTAGGGGATTATACAAGGTTTCTGGCGGATACAGTAACTTGTTAAAGTCACGCCATTGCTCACAAGTTCAACCAGTTGAAAGATTCTGTGTGTAACTGGCTAAAGACTAATTGACATTCATAATTATCGGGTATTTTTTTGTTCCAACTTGCTTTCTGTCGTCTATGATCATTACAAGCTTGCCCCGTAAATCAATCGGCCCTGTTCTTGGCTCGTAAGTATGCCTAATGGTAACAGCCTGTCCGGTGTATTCAAGTATTCCTGCCTGCGGCTGTTCTACTTCTCTTTTAACATGGCCTGGTCTGTAAGTGCTGTGGTATCCGGGTTTTCAGTATAGTTGATCAGTTTCCCGGTAAAGTAAACCATTTGACGGCCTAAGATGATATCCTTGTCAATTTTCAGGCGCTTGCCATTAACCTGTTTTTTTACAATGATAGTTAGCAAGTGATTGGGGAACCGGTTACCGATGTACAGATACAGTAAATTGGTACGGGAATCAAAATCAATAACCCGGCACTTTACAACCACTTCTTTACCTAAGTGAGTGCTGATATCTTTAACAGCTATGGTATCTGCTTTTTGGCCAATTGCTGTAAAGCATGAGAAAAGAAGAATTGTAAGGATTGTCCATTTCATAGTGATTGTTTGTTTAGGAGAAAATTTCTAACAAACTAAATTGAAAAATGTTATTATAAGATTTCAACGGCTGTTAAATGTAAAAGCCCCATTACTGACGCTTAGGATTGCTACATATACAGAACGGGTATACAAGTACAGTTAAGCTGAAAGCTTAACTCATTTTAGGAGGAAGTTACGTTATCGCTAAACCTTCGGCCAGTCCCGGAGGCCTCCTCTGAGAATACAGACTTACGAAGTTTCAAAAACTTCGTAAGTCTCCGCTTTGTAAGAAAGCCCCAACAAAAAAGGGCCTATCTGAAAAGATAAGCCCTTAAATATTATAAAGCTGATTATTCAATTACAGCTTGCGTTTTACTTCTACATTTTCGTACGCTTCAACAATATCGCCTACTTCAATGTTGTTAAAGTTGTTGATGTTCAAACCGCACTCGTAGCCCGCGCTTACTTCTTTCACGTCATCTTTAAAGCGCTTCAGTGAAGCCAGTTCGCCGGTGTAGATCACCACACCATCGCGGATGATGCGGATCTTGCTGTTACGGTTAATTTTACCATCCAATACCATACAACCTGCAATAGTACCAACTTTGCTGATCTTAAAGGTTTCGCGGATTTCGACGTTAGCCACAATCTTCTCTTCAAAGGTTGGTGCAAGCATGCCTTCCATCGCCGCTTTGATCTCGTTGATCGCGTCGTAGATGATTGAATATAGCCTGATATCAATCTGTTCAGCTTCGGCCAGTTTACGGGCACTACCTGAAGGGCGTACCTGGAAACCAATGATGATCGCGTCGGATGCCGATGCCAGCAATACGTCTGATTCGGAGATCTGACCTACCGCTTTCGAGATGATGTTCACCTGGATTTGCTCGGTAGACAGTTTCAACAATGAATCTGACAAGGCCTCGATAGAACCATCCACGTCACCTTTAACAATGATGTTAAGCTCCTTGAAGTTACCAACTGCCAAACGACGGCCGATTTCATCAAGGGTGATGTGTTTTTGTGTACGTAAGCCCTGCTCACGTTGTAACTGCAGGCGTTTGTTAGCAATTTCACGTGCCTCAACTTCACTTTCAAGCGCGTTGAACTTATCGCCCGCGGTTGGTGCGCCCTGCATACCCAACACCTGTACCGGTGTTGAAGGCCCTGCCGAGTCCACACGCTGGCCACGCTCGTTGGTTAACGCTTTAACACGACCGCTGTAGCAGCCTGCCAATATCGGGTCGCCTACTTTTAAGCGGCCTGCCTGTACAAGGATGGTGGTAACAATACCACGGCCTTTATCTAAAGCTGCCTCAATAACAGTACCTACGGCACGTTTGTTAGGGTTAGCTTTCAGTTCGAGCAATTCGGCTTCAAGCAATACCTTTTCCAATAGCAAGTCAACATTTAAGCCGGTTTTGGCCGAAATTTCCTGCGACTGGTATTTACCGCCCCACTCTTCAACCAAAATATTCATGGCCGATAACTGTTCCCTTACCTTATCGGCATTGGCGCCCGGCTTATCAATTTTGTTAAAGGCGAAGATGATTGGTGCACCTGCAGCCTGCGCGTGGTTTATGGCCTCGCGGGTTTGCGGCATCACGCTGTCATCGGCAGCTATCACTATAATTACAATATCTGTAACCTGCGCACCCCTTGCACGCATAGCGGTAAACGCTTCGTGACCCGGTGTATCCAGGAAGGTGATCTTTCCTTTGTTATCAGGCAATGTTACTTCGTAAGCACCAATGTGCTGGGTTATACCACCCGCTTCGCCGCCTATTACGTTGGTTTTACGTATAAAGTCGAGCAATGAGGTTTTACCATGGTCAACGTGGCCCATGATGGTTACGATTGGTGCACGTGTCACCAGGTCGGCCGGATCATCAGGCTGGTCAAGGTTGGCTTCTTCATCCTGCGGCTTCACAAATTCAACCTGGTAGCCAAACTCATCGGCCACAATTGAAAGTGTTTCGGCATCAAGCCTTTGGTTAATGGAAACAAACATACCCAGGCTCATACAAGTAGATATGATCTGCGTTACAGATACATCCATCATGCTTGCCAGCTCATTTGCCGTTACGAACTCGGTAACCTTCAATACTTTTGATTGCAGTTCCTGTTCCATTGCCAGTTCTTCGGCACTTGCAGCAACGTCATCACGTTTTTGACGACGGAATTTAGCACGCTGTGCAAACTTGCCCGACTTACCTGCGCCACTTAAGCGCGCAAGTGTAGCCTTGATCTGGTCTTGTATGTCTTTTTCTGACGGTTCTTCCTTCGGTCCTGTATGTTGAGGCGGATTATTGCGGTTGTTCCTGAAATCCGGGCGGTTACCACCGCCATGACCTCCCTGGCCCTGACCTGGCCCGCTGTTTCCGGGTGCTCCATGTGTACGGTTCCTGAAATCCGGGCGGTTAGGATTAATGGTACCACCACCGCTGGGCTGTTGACCTTGTTGCGGGTGATTGCCACCACCGCCCTGCTGGCCATGCGGATGGTTACCGCCGCCTTGCTGCGGGTTGCCCTGGTTATCTTTACGCTTACGTTTGCGTTTGTGATCGGCCGAGTTATTATTTGAATTTGATGATGAAGCTACCGGGTTGCGTTTTGGCGCGTTAACCGGCAACTGGATCTTACCAATAATATTTGGCCCGGTTAGACGCTCGGCTTTAGCACGGATCACATCCGGTTCCTGGCTTTCATCAGCTACTGGTGTAACCGGAGTTTCGGGAGCAGCCGGAGGTGTTGCAACCGGTGCTTTTTCAGCAACAGGCGCTTTAGGCTCTTCAGCTTTAGGTGCTTCGGCTACCGGCGGTGCAACCGGGGCTGCCGGTTTTGGCGTTTCAACCTTTGGTGGTTCGGGTACAACCGGGGCTACCGGCTGTGGCGCTTCAACTTTTGGCTCGACAGGTGCCGGAGCCGGTGTTGGCGCAGGTGCCTGTGCAACTGGCTCGGGTTGTTTAACAACTACTTCCGCTGGTTTTTCCGCAGGCTTCTCCGCCTGTGGCTTAGCATTCAGGTTGTTAAGGTCAATTTTTCCAACCACCTTAACACCAGGTAATACGTCATTGCGCTCATCAGAACGTGCAGGAGCTTGCGCTGCCGGAGCAGGCTCGGCCGGTTTTGGTTTTTCAACCTGCGGCTGTGCAAAGTGCCCTGTATTCTTGATCAGTATCTCTTCGTTCTCAAAATCGCGCGAACGGCGGTTCTCAACCGGCTTTTCAGGAAACTGTGCAGCAGGCTCTTCTTTCCTTATCTTTCCGATACTGATCTGCTTAGCTTCCTCCTTAATACTTTTGTCAACAGCAAATTCCTTTAACAGGGCATTGTACATGTCATTATCCAGCTTGGCCATAGGATGCTTGTCAACCTTGTATCCTTTGGTAGCTAAATAATCGACAAGGGTACCCATGCCAATGTTCAGTTCTTTTACTGCTTTAATTAATTTTATGGATTTGTCTTCTGACATTTAATATTACTTTCTCTGCTTATTTAGTGCAAAAATACGATTTTAATTTGCTTATTCCGCTTATTCAAACTCCGCATTCAATATTGATAGCACTTCTTTTACTGTTTCTTCCTCTAAATCGGTACGTTTTACCAATTCACCAACGGTTAAGGCCAGTACTGATTTTGCTGTATCTAAACCAATACGTTTAAATTCATCAATGATCCAGCCTTCAATCTCGTCAGAAAATTCTTCAATGTCCACATCCTCGTCATGCTCATCAGCCTCACGGTAAACATCAATTTCGTAGCCTGTCAATTTTCCTGCCAGCTTAATGTTGTGCCCGCCACGACCGATAGCTAACGATACCTGGTCGGGTTTTAAATACACAGCCGCTGTTTTTTTCTCATCATCTAATTTAATAGAAGTGATTTTGGCAGGTGACAATGCACGCTGAATATATAGCTGAACGTTGTTGGTAAAGTTAATAACGTCGATATTTTCATTTTTTAACTCACGTACTATACCGTGGATCCGTGAACCTTTCATACCCACGCAGGCACCAACCGGATCGATACGGTCGTCATATGATTCAACGGCAACTTTAGCACGTTCGCCCGGTTCGCGTACAATCTTCTTGATGGTAATTAAGCCATCAAAAATTTCCGGCACTTCAAGCTCAAACAAGCGCTGTAAAAACTCAGGCGCTGTACGCGAAATGATGATCTTAGGGTTGCTGTTCAGCATATCTACCTTTGATACAACAGCTTTAACACTATCGCCTTTCTTAAAGTAGTCGGCCGGGATCTGCTCTGTTTTTGGCAGTAACAGCTCGTTGCCTTCATCATCAAGAACTAAAGTTTCTTTTTTCCAAACCTGGTAAACCTCGCCTGTAACAATTTCACCTACGCGGTCTTTATATTTTTTGAAGATCTCGTCTTTCTCTAATTCCAGGATTTTTGATACCAGCGTTTGGCGGGCGGCTAAAATAGCACGGCGGCCAAAGCTTTCTAAAGTGATCTGTTCAATATAATCATCACCAACTTCAAGGTCGGCATCATACAGGTGTGCTTCGGCAAGTTCTATCTCCAGGTCATCATCTTCGCTAAAGCCATCTTCCATAACTTTACGTGTGCGCCAGATCTCTAAGTCACCGTTATCGGTGTTCACAATTACGTCGCAATTTTCTGTCCGTACCGTACTTTTTCCTGATCATGCTCCTGAAAACGTCTTCCAGAACGCTCATCATGGTAGGGCGGTCAATGTTCTTGAAATCTTTAAATTCCTGAAAAGAATCAATTAAATTAATATTGCTCATTTTTTACTTAAATGATATTAAAACCTTTGTTTCTGTTATTTGGTCCATTGGGATAACGCTTTCTATAACCTGCGCTTTTTTCCCTTTTTCTTTTACTTTTTCTTCAATGGTGATGGCATCCTCTGTAAGGCCGGTTAATGTGCCTTCGCGTTTAGCCCCATCTTTCATTTTAATGCCCAGGTTACGGCCAACATTCTTGGCGTATTGCCTTGGCGACGACAGCGGATAATCAATGCCCGGCGATGAAACCTCCAGGTTATAAGCGGTTTCAATCACGTTTTCCTCTTCCAGATGGAAACCTACGTGCCTGCTTACCTGTGCACATTCATCAATACCGATACCGTTATCGCCATCAAGCAGAATGATCAGCTTCCCGTTCGAGTGCATTTTAATATCCACTATAAACAGGTTTGGTTTATCTGCTATCTTCTCTTCTACCAGTTCTTTTACCCTTTTTTCAATATTCATTACCCACCGGTGTTTTTGACAGAATAATTTTGATTGATAAAATAAAAGAGGGGACTAATTGCCCCCTCTTTTATTAACGGTTGCAAATATAATCAAAAATATTAAATTTTCAAGCATATAGGTAGTTTATTGCTTAAAAATCAAATCTGTATAGTGCAAGGTTCCGGGTTTGCTGCGGCTTTTTATCAAATCGGTCAGCGTACTACCGGCACTGAAATCATAGTAACGAAAAAAATACGTTTGCTGTGTGCTAAAGACCGTATCGGGTGTAAAAACAACTACATTGTTATGAACGGTATAACGACCCGGCTGTGCGGGCTGCAGGTTTTGCATGCTGGTATCGGCGGGCATGCGGTAAACGGCCATGAGCGTTTCCCAGGCTTTGGCAGATGAATCACGGCTGATCTCGTTAATGATGGCCGGATCGAAACCTGTAATTTGTAATGCTTTTCCGTTATTAACTGTCTTAATGGTTACCGGTGCTTTGGTTGATGTTCCTGTACAACCAAATAAAAACATTAGCGGAAGTAATAAAGGAAAAAGTTTTTTCATTTGGCAAGATAGGTTTATTGTAATAAAAAGCGGATATTTCTGTTTACAACACAAAACCTGACACAATTGAAACCTTTATTCCTGCTTTTCTTAATATCCTTTTGCTGTGTTAAAGTTAATGCCGACGTGCCCCGTATCGACCTTAACCGTGTTAAAGAAAAAGCCAAACAAAGCCTGGCGTTTTGCCGGCAGCGTGGTTACAACACCCGCTATTGTATTTTAATTGATATGGCCCTGCCATCGGGTGTTAAACGTTTTATGGTATGGGATTTCAGGAAAAACGATGTGCTGGTTTCCGGACTGGTGAGCCATGGCTGCGGCCGTAACCCCTGGAGTGGTGAATGGTCGAAAGACAAACCGGCGTTCAGTAACCTGGATGGCAGCCACTGTACTGCCCCCGGTAAGTACCAAATAGATGGACGGGCCTACAGCGCCTGGGGAATCCACGTAAAGTATTACCTCACCGGATTGGAAGCAACCAATAATAACGCTTTAACAAGGCAGATCGTTTTTCATTCGTGGGAACAGGTAGCCGAAACTGAAGTTTACCCTACAGGGACACCCGAAGGCTGGGGCTGTCCGGCTATATCAAATAATACCATGAAAATTGTGGATGCTTTGTTGAAGAAACAAAAGAAGCATGTGTTGATGTGGATATACAATTAATGTACGCTCATTCCCAATCTGTTTTTCTACTTTACAATAGTTTTTACAAATCCGTACACGGATATTGTATCGGTATATTTGCTTTCCCACAAATGCGACGCAGCGATCTGAAAAGAAAACTTACCCCTTAAAAGCTCACCCTTTACGTAGGTGTCTTTATCAAGAACAACGTTTTTATCTATCACTTTAAAAACAGGTTTTTTGTATGAGCTATCAGTAATTGAAAAAGTTTGATTGTATTTGGCTTCAAATACACCTGGGGATTTAACAAATTTCAATTCATCGCGGCCATCAGAAAAAGGAGTGTCCGTCAATTTAAAAACAAGAGCATTTTTATCGAGCGTCACTTCGCAATTTCTGAAATATTGCCTGACTTTACCTTCAATAACTGTCGTTTCTGAAGTGTAATTACGTTTTGATGTATCTTTCGTTTGCCTGTTAATTACATAGCTGAAATGTTCTTCTTTAAAAAAAGGCTCATCATAAAGTTTGCTTGAATAGTTTTTCGCTGGATACAAAGTTGGTGTTTTTACCAATTTTGATTGTTTTTGTATTGGCTGTGAACAGGAAAAAAGAAACAGTGTGAGTAAAATGGATACCTTTTTCATAAATGATTGAGTTTTAGCTTAGCACGCAGCTTAACCTGCGAGAATTTTAATATATAGCCGCCGGTACAGCATGCGATTGCCGCATCGCGTCTCCCGCTTGTCCCCTTTTGCTGCTCCTCTTAGTTACTCTACTTCTTCAACGTCCCCTCAAATAACTTATAGATGCGTTTATATTCATCGGCCCAACTGCTGGGTTGTTCAAAGCCGTGGTCTTCTACAGGGTACGAGGCCAGCTCCCAGTTTTCTTTGTGCAACTCTATCAGTTTTTGAGTAAGGCGAATGATATCCTGGTAATTCACATTCTGATCTATCATACCATGGAGCATCAGCAGGTTGCCTTTTAAGCCGTTGGCAAAATAAATAGGCGAACTTTTACGGTAAGCCTGTTCATCCGTAAAAGGTTCATTGAGGATGTTGGATGTATACTCGTGGTTGTAGTGCGCCCAATCGGTAACGGAACGGATGGCCCCACCTGCCGCGAAAACATCGGGCTCGGTAAACATGCCCATCAACGTAATGAAACCGCCGTATGAGCCACCGTACAAGCCGACATGTTTAGGATTAACGCCATATTTATCTACTAACAGCTTTACGCCATCAACCTGGTCGGTGAGGTCTTTGCCTCCCATGTGGCGATAGATCCCTGTCCGGAAATCCCGGCCATAACCTGCGCTCGCTGTGTAGTCAATGTCCAGCACAGTGTAACCATTATCGGCCAGCATGTTGTTGAACATAAACTCACGGAAATAATAACTCCACGAATAGGTGACATTTTGCAGGTATCCCGCGCCATGTACAAAAACCACAGCAGGTTTTGCAGGATCTTGCTTTTTAGGCTGATACAGGCGAGCATAAACATCTGTACCGTATCGGTTTTTAAAGGAAATAATCTCGGGGTCGCGCCATGGGTATGACAAGTATTCGGCCGAAACCGAGTTGGTTATTTTTACCGCCTTTGCGCCCGGTTTATTGGCCTGGATATATAATTCCCAGGGCCTGTTTGAATAGGAATAGCGGATAGCCAGCCATTTTTCGTCGGGCGAAAGTATTACCTCGTTGCCGCCTTTCATACCGGTAATTTTAACAGGGGTACCGCCGCTAACCGGGATGCTGTAAAAATGGGTAATGCCCGGATGATCGATATTGGCAGTAAAATAAAACGTCTTTTTATCCTGGCTTAACTGCAAAGTTTGTACTTCCCATTTGCCGCTGGTGAGCTGCTTTTTAGCACCGCTGGTTACATCAACCACATAAATATGCGAGTAACCGCTGGCCTCGCTTTGGTAATAAAAATGGTTATCATCAATAAAACCTGCATTCCCGGGATCATCAATGCCGGGGCCGCCAATCCAGGCCTCATCCCGCTGGCGGTCAAGCAGGCTTAGTTTACCGCTTACCGGGTCTAAGCGCATGATCCAGCAGTCTTTATTATCCTGGGCTGAGATAATGACCACGGCATTGCTGCCGCTTTGGTTCCATAAAACACCATCGATATTTACCTGCCTATCTGCGTTTTCCTTTTGACGGGCTTTTAATTCATCGGGATAATCTTTTAAATAGTCGGGCAGGTCTTTAATTCCGGGGATCTCTGATGTAATAACCGGGTAAACTGCTTCACGGCGCTTATCGTAAATAAACGTCTCTGAGGTTGACGATGGCCGGCCGACCTTTGAACGGTTAGGTATGTCCTCGGTGAAACCCGATGCGGTAACATAATTAGGTACAATCGCGTTTTGAACGCCATCGGCGCGTTTGGTAAGGCGATAGGTGATAAACCTGCCATCCGGACTGATCTGTACAGCGCTCAGTCTTTTATCGCCATAGGCAATCTCTTTCAGCTTGTCGGGTTTAAGCAATGCTGTTTCTGTTGAATCTTTTTTATCGTCCTTTGCTTCCTTTTTGATGATATCAAACAACTCAAGCTGTTGTTTTTTGAGCCATTGTTCCTGTTCGCCGGGTTTATCCTTACTTTTTTTATCGCTTGCTGTCCGTACAAAATTGGTGAGCTGTACCAGGGTGCCGCCATTCAGGTTCAGGGCAAAGAGATTATTATCTTCTTTGTAAATGATCTTTGTTTCATCACCGCTGAAAACAGGGCTGTCTTCCTGCGCTACGGTATTTGTTAGCCGGGTGGTTTTGTTGGCTTTTACATCGTATAAAAATAAATCGCCGTTTTTACTGAATATCTTTTGGCTGTGCTTTTTGTTCCATTCGCCGTAACCGGCTGCCAGATCACGCTGTTCGGCAATGCTGACTTTTTGTACCTTGTTGTCGCCGGGGCTAACTGAATATAACCGGGTATCGCCCGAAGCATCATCATCCCATTTAAAATAGATCTTTTTACTATCGTTAGCCCAGTTGATATTGGAGGGTGAAACCCCGATCCATTTAGGGTCGCGCATAATTTTTTCGATGCTAAGGGTATCCAGCTTTTGGGCAAAGGCGCCCGTTGCCGGGATCAGGAACAATAAGCCTAACAGTTTTTTCATATCTCAATAAAGCATGCAATTTAACAGTTTGGCTAATGATTGTTATTTTTAAGCATTTTATTGTTACAATAATGGAACTACAGGGCAACGAATTTTTATTGAGGGCGTGGCAACCGGGCGATGAAGCATCACTTCAAAAGCATGCGGATAACCCGAAGGTATCGGCTTTTTTGCGCGACAGGTTCCCGTGCCCTTATACTATGGAGGACGCCCTGTTTTGGGTAAACCTGGCCCAAAATCAGCAACCTTTAACCAACTTTGCCATAGTAGTTAACGGTGAAGCCTGCGGCGGCATTGGTGTTGAACTTTTTACCGACGAAAGCCGCATAACCGCCGAAATAGGCTATTGGCTTGGTGAAGAACATTGGGGAAAGGGCTTAGCAACCGAGGCTGTAAAACTGGTAACCACTTATGCTTTTGAACATTTTTCGCTATTGCGTTTAGAAGCCGGTGTGTATAATAGAAACACGGCATCCATGCGGGTGCTCGAAAAAGCAGGCTATATTCAGGAGGCCGTACTACGAAGGTCAGTTATTAAAAATGGCGAGGTGATGGATAAATATATGTATGCTATTTTTAAGGATGAACAACTAAATTCACAGGATGCCTAATTTGTATATCATAGCAGGTTGTAACGGTTCCGGTAAAACCACGGCAAGCTATACAGTTTTGCCCGAATTGCTTAACTGTAATGAGTTTGTAAATGCAGATAACATCGCGGCGGGACTATCTCCCTTCAATCCGGAAAGTGTTGCATTCGAAGCCGGCCGGATCATGCTGCAGCGGATTGAAGATTTGCTGAACCGGGGAGTTGACTTTGCCTTTGAAACAACGCTTTCAACCCGGAGTTATGTATCCTTGGTTAAAAGAGCTCAGCAAAAAGGATATGAAGTTACTTTATTGTTTTTTTGGTTGAGCTCTCCTGAAATGGCAATGGAACGAGTAGCTAAACGAGTGAGTAAAGGAGGCCATAATATCCCTGCCGATGTAATAGAACGGAGATATTACCGGGGAATAAGAAATTTGGTATCTTTGTATATACCTCTTTGTGATAAATGGGTTGTAATAAATAATATAAATACGGGCTCCCTGGTGGTGGCAAGAGGTTTCGGGTCGTTAGAAGAAACAATAATAAAATCCGACGTTTGGAAAGTAATTTTAGATCAGGCAAATGACAACTAAAGCACAAAAAATGGGCATGGATGAGTTAGAGGCGAAGGTGCTTGAAGGCATGAAGCGGGCGAACCGTAAGCTGGTTGAAACTGCCGCTGCCAACAACGAAAGCCTTATCATTGGAGATAAAGACGGCAGTTTCAAAGCGGTGCCAGCAAAAGAGCTTTTAAAAACCCTTCCCGCCAAATAGCAATCACTTATAATTCCTTTCTCATTACATAATCGTTCATCCAGTATTTACCAATGGCTATATCCTCTTCATAGGCTATGGTAAACCCCATTTTTTCATAGAATGATTTGGCGTTATTGTATCTGTTGACGTTAAGTTCCAGCGTTTTCTTACCGGCATCTTTAGTTTTTTGGGCTACCTCGTTAATCAATACTTTTCCGTAGCCTTTGCCCTGGGTCTGCGGCAGGCAGTATAGCTTGTGCAGCTTATAAACCTCCGGGTTTTCCTCGCGGGCCGAATAGGCTGCAAATGCCACCGGATTGCCTTCTTCCTCCAGTAACAGGTAAGTTTGCTGATTTTCTTTAACCTGTTTGGTTATTTTCTCTGTCGAGTAAATCTCGCCAAGCATAAAGGATATCTGTTCGCGCTCAAGAATGGGGCTGTAGGTTACCCACCATGTTTTATCGGCAATATCACGGATAGTTTCCACATCGTTTAAGGTGGCAGTACGTATTGTATACATCTTCAAATTTAGTTTTGTGTTATTAAGAAAAGTCGTATGTCTTAACTTCTTTCTTCCCAGATCATGCACAGGTGCAAAATGGTTTCAACTGCTTTCTGCATATCCTGAATTGACACCCACTCGTGCCTGCTGTGAAAAGCATGTTCGCCGGCAAAAATGTTAGGACAAGGCAAGCCCATGAATGAAAGTCGTGAGCCATCGGTACCACCCCGGATACTGCACAATTTGGCGTTTAAGCCGGTACGGTTAATGGCCTCCATTGCATAATCAACAATTTGTGGGTGCTGGTCAAGCACACCTTTCATATTACGGTATTGCTGGCTCACGGTAATATCAAACGTAGAACCGGGAAATTTCTTTAATACTTTAGTAGCAGTTTGGCGGATAACCTCTACGTGTTCTGCGAGTTTATTTTCATCAAAATCCCGGATAATAAAATCGATAGATGCGGTTTCCACATGGCCTTCTATACCTACGGGATGCACAAATCCCTGCATGCCTTCGGTATGTTCAGGCGAAAGTTCATCAGGCAGGGCGGCAATAATTTGCCCGGCAATTTTTATAGCGCTTTCCATTTTGCCTTTTGCAAATCCCGGATGGGAGCTTACACCATTAATAGTAAGCCTGGCCCCATCTGCCGAAAAGGTTTCATTCTCCATATTACCCGCGCTTTCGCCATCCATAGTATAAGCGGCAAAGGCACCCAATTTGGCAATATCCACATGATCTACACCATGGCCAACTTCTTCGTCGGGCGTAAACAGGATCCGGATATCGCCATGCTTTATTTCGGGATGGTTGATGAGCTGGTAGCAGGCATCCATTATTTCGGCCACGCCGGCTTTATTATCGGCGCCGAGCAGCGTGGTGCCGCTGGCTGTAATAACATCGTTACCCAACTGGTTCTTCAGATCGGTATGCTCGGCCATGCGGATCACCTGGATGTTATCATCAGGCAATATTAAATCCTGGCCCTGGTAATTTTTATGTACAATTGGTTTTACATCCTTTCCGCTGCAATCGGGCGCGGTATCCATATGCGAGCAAAAGCAAATTACGGGTACCGTTTTATCAGTATTTGACGGAATTGTAGCATAAACATAACCGTACTCATCCAAATGCGCATCGGTTATACCCATAACCAGCAGTTCATCAACCAGCAGCCGACCAAGATCTTTTTGCTTTTCTGTTGATGGAAATGAAACCGAAGAGGGGTCTGATTGCGTGTCAACGGTAACATAACGCAAGAAGCGTTCGGCTACTGTGAACTTAATGAATGAGCTGAAATTCATATAAAGCTTTTATATTAGTGAAAATTTAGGCGGCGGTTAATACCATCTCCAATTGTAAATATTGATTAAAATTATACATTGAAAAAATATTTTCTGCTTTTTGTTTTGGCTTGCGCCTCATTTATGGCTAAAGCCCAAAGCGGGTTTAACTATTATGAATGGGGTGTTGGTTTTGGCGCAAGCTATGGCCGTGGCTTTGACGATCTTAACCGTCAGGTTTGGCACCCGGGGGGGCTTAACCTGACTTATAATTACAGCCCCTATGTACCAATGAGCCTCGAATTTCAGTTTGGTACGCTTGAAGGCGGTGGCCGTACACCAGATAAGGATCAGTTTGGCCGCTATTCAAAAAATAATTATAAGGCCCTGGTACTTCACGCCGATTTACAGTTAGGTGAAATAATTGACTACGATAACAGCGGTTTTTTAAATGTTATAAAAAATTTTTACGGAGGTGCCGGAATTGGCGCTATATCCAACAGCATGAAGGATATTCAGCGCACCAACCTATATCTTTTTAATGGTCCGGATACCTATGTGTTTCCCGGAAAAAGTAAAAGCGTTAATTTGATGGTTCCCTTGCGCTTTGGTTATGAATTTAAAATTTACGATGATTATGACCAGGTAGGTTATACCATAACGCTCGGTTATCAGCATAGTTATACTTTTGGCGAGGGATTAGATGGATATAATGATAATACACAAAAATTTAAAAATAACGCACCAGACCAATTTGCCATGTTTACAATAGGTTTTAAATATAACTTTGGCAATACAGTATCCTACACCAAATTGGTCAGAAATTTCAGGTAATGAACATAGAAGAACTGCGCGACTATTGTTTGCAAAAACCGGGTGCGACCGAAGGTTTCCCTTTTGGTGCGGATACACTGGTTTTTAAAATTGCCGAAAAGATATTTCTGTTAACCGGTTTACAAACCGGCGACAGGTTCAATGTTAAATGCGACCCTGAATGGGCTGTTGAACTCCGCGAACGCTACCCCGAAGTGCAGCCTGGCTACCACATGAACAAAAAAATGTGGAACACTGTGCAAATGAACGGCGCTCTTACCCGTAAACAAATCTGCGAAATGATTGACCACTCATATAATGAAGTGGTTAAAAGTTTACCCAAAAAGGTGCAGGCTGAGATAGCAGAATTACAAGCAAAAGCATAACATCATTTTTATCACCGTGGGATTATTCAGTTTTTTCGGTAAAAAGGATAACGGACAATTTGTATCGGCAGAGGCATTCAGTGAAAAATCGACAATACAGCTTAACATGTTGCCGGTACTTATGGAAAAACTAAGGGCGTTAAATGTTGACGAAGACAGGGAACTGATGCTTGAGTTTTTCTTTTACACCAATACCTATCAAAAGTCTGGGGCATTTGCGCAGGAATTATCCAATTTGAACTACCAGGTAAAATATGGCGTTTCTGAAGGGGATAAAAATCTATTCATTATTACCGGCTGGTCTGCTAAGGTAAAAATGCAAGATGCAGTTGTAGCTTCATGGATTAGCCAGATGTGTAGCCTTGGTTATAAATTTGATTGTGAGTTCGACGGCTGGGGTACCACACCCGATCAGTAATATTATTGTGTGCCGCACATCTAATTGGCATTCTTAAACTATATTTGAGCAACGTATTTGCTTATGAAGATAGTTTTCGCTGCCCTTATTGCCTGTTCCATTGCCTTATCTGCCCAAGCCCAGCTTACACCGTTTGAGTTAAGTAAGGATAAAAATTATACCGCCACCTACGCCCAGGTAATTGATTACTATCAAAAGTTAAATAAGCTGTATCCGCAGCAAATGAAACTTATCAACTATGGCACAACCGATGTGGGTAAACCCTTAACACTTGTAGTGCTTTCAAAAGATAAAATATTTGATCCCGCGGTTATTAAAAAGCAAAATAAAAGGGTATTGCTCATCAATAACGGCATCCACCCTGGCGAGCCGGAAGGTATCGATGCCAGTATGATGCTGGTGCGTGATCTGCTTAAAAATAATACCCTGCCAAAAGATGTGGTGATATGCCTGATTGCACTTTATAATATTGACGGCAATCTTAACCGTGGCCTGAGCCGTGTAAGTCAGAACGGTCCATCGGCTTACGGCTTTAGGGGTAATTATCGCAATCTTGATTTAAACCGCGATTTTATTAAGGCCGATAGCCGCAATGCTTTAGCCTTTACACAGATCCTCACTACCTGGAAGCCCGAAATCTTTTTAGATAATCACACCAGCGATGGCGCCGACTATCAATATGTGATGACGCTCATTGAAACTCAAAAGGAAAAGCAAAATCCCATCCTGGCCGATTATACCACCGAAACACTTACGCCGTACCTGTACAGCAAAATGAAAAAGAGCGGCTATGAAATGATACCTTATGGCGCTGGAGAAGAGGGCTTACCCGATTCTGGCATTGTTAGTTTTTGGAAACCCCTCGCTTTGCTACCGGTTTTACTGCCCAGCATAACATCATCAGCTATATTACCGAAACGCACATGCTGAAGCCTTTTGACAAGCGTGTATACGCAACTTATGATTTTATGCAGCACCTTATTGAAATTAACCAGCGCGATGCGAAACTGATAGGAGAACTGAAGCGTAAAGCCGATGAACAGGTAACCAGCCAAAAAACTTTTGCATTGAGCTGGGCGGTTGATAAAAGTAAGGTTGATACCATCACCTTTAAAGGTTATGAGGCAGGCTATAAAACCAGCGGAGTGAGCGGATTGCCAAGACTATATTATGATCGTGATAAGCCATACACTAAAACCATCAAATATTTTAACACCTATAAAGTTACCGCCACTGCCGATAAACCGGTAGCTTACGTAATTCCGCAGGCATGGGGTAAGGTGGTTGATCTGTTTAAGCTGAATGGGGTGCAAATGAAACAACTGGCACATGACACCACGCTTAACCTGCAAATGTATTATATAGCCGATCTGAAAACACCGGCCCGGCCATTTGAGGGCCATTATCTGCATACCGGCGTAAAACTTAACCCGGTGGATATGCCTGTTAAATTTTATACCGGCGATTATGTAGTATATACTAATCAACCAATAAACCGTTATATCGTGGAAACGCTGGAACCGCAGGGTGTCGACTCGTTTTTTGCGTGGAACTTTTTTGATTCGGTGCTGGGCGAAAAAGAATATTTTTCGGACTATGTTTTTGAAGATATAGCCGCCGATCTGCTAAAAAAGGATCCATCTATTAGACAAAAACTGGACGATGCCAAAGCGAAAGACCCACAGCTGGCCAATAATGCTGGTGCGCAATTGTTCTTTGTTTACCGCAATTCGCCTTACTTTGAAAAAACTTTTATGCGCTACCCGGTAGGCAGACTATTAACTAATACCAAACTCGACCTTAAATAAATGGAATATTTACAAACGGCCCCAGTGGCCTGTGCTATTTTCGTAATAACAATTATTACTTCGCTTTTAGCTTTTTCAAACAATAACCTTTATGGCCGTATGATGCTGCATCCTTACACCGTTTCGCGGGGAAAGGATATTCATACCATCATCACCAGCGGGCTTATTCACCGCGACTGGATGCATTTGTTTTTTAACATGCTGTCATTTTATTTTTTTGCGTTTGGGCTTGAACCGTTATTGGGTCACGTTCAGTTTGCCATATTGTATACCGTAAGCTTGATTTTGAGCGATATGCCTACTGTGCTTAAACACAAAGATCATTACAGTTATTACAGCCTTGGGGCTTCAGGAGCGGTAAGTGCGGTTATTTTTAGCGCCATATTATACAACCCTCTTGCTCAAATGATGATATTGCCGATACCTATTCCTATCCCGGCAGTAATATTTGGCGTGTTATATTTAGTGTATTGCCACTTCGCGTCGAAATATTCACGTGATCAAATTAACCACGACGCCCACTTTTATGGTGCACTGAGTGGTTTAATGATCACCATTATATTTCACCACGAAATTTTACCTGATTTTTGGCAGCAGATTACAATGGCAGTTTCAAATCTTGGCCATTAATAAACTCCCCATCGGCATTAAATAGAAAGCTTATAGGTTTTTCGGGGTTCTTGATGATCTCTAACAGCAGGAACCCCCAATTTTTCCAAAAGTTTTCCAGTACCTGCCCATAGGTTTTGTTCATCCAGTCATCAAATAGCGGCTTGCTGCTTGTGCCACGCAGGGGCAGGGCTTCTACGGAAATGGTATCGCCTATATTGAAAATATCATACTCAGGCAGGCGGTTAAACAAATAAGCCGAGTAAAAGAAGCGGGCGTTTAACTCTTCAAACTGAATGGGGTGTAGGACATGATCTGCAATTTTATCTAAAGCTTCTTTATGATAGCGGGCGTTGGCACCGTTATCCTGCAGGCAAAGTATCAGGCCAAAATCTTTTATCCTCAATGAAAAGGTAAGCGTATTGATTTCATCGCGGTAGCCAAAAACGTTTTCAGCATTATCAACCTTAAACAATACCAGGCTATACGGCTTAAAACCATCAAACTCAACCGGCAGATTGAGGCTTTGCAGCATCATGTGCAAGTTGTTAAACTTGTGGATGATAGATTGCGAAACATTAAACTCTTCGCCCTGCGAGTGCTGGAGTTTGATGCCGGCCTGGATCTCATTAAAAATAATTCCGTACAGCAATTTGCCCGCCCACAGAAACAGTTTATCCTCATCAAGCGCCTTTACAGCTTCGTAACCGGTCTCAAAAGCAGCAGCAATTTCGTTTTCGAGCGGTTCAAGATAGCGTTCGTTAACTTCGGCTGTGCAGGGGAGTTTTAGGTCTTTGTAAGTCGCCATGCTTTCGTCGAGCAACTTAAAAGGCTTATCTTCCAGCTCATAACGGCTCATGAGCCATTGCGGAAATACCTGGATCTGTTCCTCGGGCGAATTAAGGTTTTGCCCTGTAAGGAAACATTTATTGTTGCTGAAATTGAAATTAGTGAACGGTGAATAAATTTGTGCCGGCATGGCCGCAAAGATAAGCACGATTTTCGTACTAAAATTTTAGCTTTGGTTTTTAACATGGAACTGACATATCAACCTTACGAGCTTCAGCTGAAGCATGCTTTTACGATAGCCAAATTTTCGCGTACCTCTACCCCGGTTATGCTGGTGCAGATCAGCCACGAAAGTAAAACAGGTTACGGCGAAGCCTCAATGGTGCCTTATATGGGCGAAAGCCATCAAAGCGCTGCCGAATTTTTAAGCAAGGTTGATATCCGCCAATTTAGCTATCCTTTTGATTTTGGAGCGATCGTCAATTACCTTGATAGCATTGCCCCCGGTAATCCGGCCATTAAAGCAGCTTTTGATATTGCATTACATGACCTGGACGGCAAATTAAAAAAACAGCCATGCTGGCAGTTATTAGGAAGCAACCCAGCCCTGATGCCTGTTACCAGTTTCACGATAGGCATTGATACGCCCGAAATGATCATCAAAAAGGTAAAAGAGGCAGAGGGTTTTAAAGTGATCAAGGTTAAGCTTGGTCGGGATACAGATAAAGAATTGATTACCACCATTCGCTCGGTTACCGATGTGCCGCTTTATGTAGATGCTAACCAGGGCTGGTCAGATCTGCAGCAGAGTTTGGATATGACCCACTGGCTGCATGAGCAAGGGGTACAATTGATAGAGCAGCCCATGCTCAAAACTGATCCCGACAGCAATGCCTGGCTCACCGAACGCAGTCCTATTCCTATTATTGGCGATGAAGCCGTTCAACGTTTTGAAGATGTGGAAAAAGCCAAAGGTGTTTATACCGGGATCAATATTAAACTGATGAAATCTGCAGGTTTATATGAAGCGAAAAGAATGATTGACAAAGCCCGCGAGCTTGACCTGAAGATCATGATTGGATGTATGACCGAAACAAGCTGTGCCGCTTTAGCAGGTTTAGCCATTGCTCCGCAAGCAGATTGGGTTGACCTTGACGGCCCCTTTTTAGTAAGTAATAACCCTTATGTAATGCCGGAATTTAGTGGCGGAAAATACATACTAAACCACGATCCGGGCTTAGGGTTGAGATTAAGTTAAGTAGCTTTGATAACCATTCCAGGGCTTTCAACTTTCGGCATTCTGCTTTTGGCTTCTTTTAAAACCATCCTCCTATCCCATCTGTTATCCTGATGCATCTAAATAAAAAACATCATGGATAAATTAGAAATAAAAGGCGGATGGAATGAGCTGAAAGGCAAAATAAAGCAAGCTTACGGCGACCTTACCGACGATGACCTTGCCTGGCAGGAAGGTAAAGATGATGAAACACTTGGCAAGCTTCAGAAAAAACGGGCAAAACCCGCGATGAACTGGTAAAGTGGATAAACAGTTTATAAAAGATCAGAAAAGCTCCGGGAACGGGGCTTTTTTATTTAAATAACTTTGAAAGTTCCAGTTTAAAACCAGGAATTACCATTGACGTTAGGGCTTCTGTTTTAAGAGCCTTCTGCTGTAAACTATAACCTTTATGGGTTAGCTTATACATGTCGGCATTTTCCTGTACGGGATCTATAATGATATACTCTGCTACGCCGTATTTTTCATAAACATCCTTTTTTTGCCTTAAATCATAGTAAGCAGTAGAAGGAGAACGAATTTCGATGATCAAATCAGGAGCGCCTTCAATCCTATCTTTTACAAGTTCGGCAACCCTACCTTCTTTTATATAAAGTATATCTGGCTGAAGCACATTTCCATCATCAAATTTTACATCCATTGGTGCGCTTACAAGAAAGCCATTATCATTTATGCTATCTAAAAAGTTAGACAATAGCTGTATAATTTTAGCAGATAACTGTTGGTGGGCAGGAATAGGAGAAGGCGACGTAATTAAATCATAGTTGATCAGCTGAAACGGCGCACCTTCCTCAAGCATCAAATAATCATCAACGGTGTATTTTTTCTTATCAGCCGTCAGCATAAATCAAATATAACTAAAATTCATTTTGTTACCAATATAGCCGCCATGTAAACAAACCCAATATTATTAAATATTATATATGCAACTATTCCGATGCAGGCGTGTCATATAAGTACTTATAACTACAAAACATGAAACTAAACCTCAACCATCTAATCTTATTTATTTTATTTTTTACATTCTCATCTACATTATCTGCACAGGAAAACGCTTTAGAAAAAGCCGCATCCAACGCCGAGAAAAGGATCAGCCAGATCCGGGTTAACAATGAGATCGACGCCGATTCAACCTTTAAACTGCTTAGCAACTGGCATACTTACCCGGATATAAAAGGCGGCAAAGACTATCTTTTCTACTATACTGATTCGCTGTTTGGTAAAGTGCCGTTCAGGGTGTTTGTGCCTGTTTCTTATAATAACATACGTAAATCCACTTGTATACTATTACTTCATGGTGCCGTTGGCCAAAGTAGTTTCGCCGATGCAGACAGCATTCAAAAATTTGACGATGATATCATTTTTGCCATCCTTAAAAAGCAGGATAACGTCATTATCAGGCCGATTGGTGACCCTAAAAAGTTCTTCAACTGGGTATTAAATAAAAAAGCTTTTCGCGATCGCGATGTGCCAAATTTTACCTATCAAACACTGGCCAATATATTAATTTCGGTAAAAAAGCAAGTTAACATCAACGACAGCGAGGTGTTTGCTTTAGGTCATTCAGATGGCTCCGATGGCGCTATTGGCCTGGGTATTTATGTCCCTAATCAATTCGCCGGCTTTATGGCGTATAATTCAATGTTCGACAATATCTTTGCCCGCGACTTTTATATCAGAAACATTATAAACAGTCCGCTATACGTGGTACATTCCGACCTCGACGACCTGCGCCCCATCCAACAAACCCGCATTGTTATGGATTGGTTAAAAGATAAACCAGACCATTTAATTTACAAAGAATACATCGGCTACCAACATTACGATAAGCATTTAAACACCGACCTTCCTTATACACCCGTATTTATAAATAGTGTGAGCCGTAACTTATTCAAAAACAAAATCTATTGGGAATGCTATAGCGATAAAATTTATAATTCGTACGCGTGGATAAAACTAACGGGTATCGATACCGGGCTTAATCGTGCTGCCTGGCATCAGTCACTTACTTTTCCTAATTATGATAAGATCAAAAAAGAAATTGATACCAGGTACCGGCAGTATCAGGGCCTGAACAAAAGCGCCGCCGTTAAAGGGACATTTTTCAATAATACATTCAACCTTGAAACATCGGGTGTAAAAGAAACAGAGATAATGATTAGCCCACTAATGGTAAACCTGGAGCAACCGGTTGTTGTAAACATAAACGGCAAACAGGTTTTCAGAGGCAAAATACAAGCGGACAAAAACTTTATGCTTCGGAATTTCAAAGCCAGTTTTGACAGGGATGCCATTTGGGTAAACTCGGTTAAATTAAAAGTAGAATAAGCCTGGCCGGGTTACATTGTTGAGGATTGTTAACTTTGCCCAATGAAAGTTACCAAACCCACCATACTTGTTGTAAATGACGATGGCATCACCGCGCCGGGCATCAAAGCCCTGATGGATGCCATGGCCGAAATTGGCCGTGTTGTAGTTGTTGCTCCGGATAGTCCGCAATCAGGTATGGGGCATGCCATTACCATCGGCAAACCTTTACGGCTTGACCAGGTTGACATTTACGAGGGCATTGAAATGTACCGCTGCTCGGGTACTCCGGTTGATTGCGTGAAGCTGGCTGTTAACAAGATCTTTAAAGGTAAAAAGCCTGATCTTTGTGTTTCGGGCATTAACCATGGCCTTAATAACTCTATCAATGTGCTGTATTCGGGCACGATGTCGGCAGCGGTTGAGGGAGCCATTGAGGGTATCCCGTCGATAGGTTTTTCGTTAGATGATTATACTTTACAGGCCGATTTTGAGCCTTGCATCAAGTTTGTAAAAGAACTTGCTTTACAGGTTTTAGCCCATGGTTTACCACAAGCCAGTTTGTTAAATGTAAACTTTCCTGGCACCAAACACATTAAAGGCATTAAAATATGCAGGCAGGCGGCGGCCAAATGGGCCGAAGAATTTGATGAACGCATGGATCCGCATAAAAGGCCTTATTACTGGCTTACCGGTGTTTTTCAATTAAATGATGGTGGCGAGGATACCGATGTCTGGGCTTTGGAACAGGGTTATGCTTCGGTTGTGCCGGTGCAGTTTGATATGACCGCACACCACGTTATCCCCTACTTAAACAACTGGAAATTCAACCTGTAATTATGCTAAACAAAAACGACGTATCCTTAGGCCTGCTCATCGGCGCTATACTGCCAGGCGTTAGTCTGTTTGTTTTTGGATTTCTGCTTAAAAATCAACTGGTTTTCTTGCATAAGCCGGGCATTCCCTACTTTGTCGCTTTTGCCATCAATTTGTTTATCATCCGTTATTTTTATGGCAAAGGGGCCGATAAAACGGGAAACGGTATCGCTATGATCTCGCTTTTGTTTATGCTGGCCATATTCATTTTTAAATTGCAATCTCTATAATGAAATATTACCTGGTAGCCGGCGAAGCTTCGGGCGATTTGCACGGGGCTAATTTGATGAAAGCACTCAAATCGCTTGACCCTGATGCTGATTTCCGTTTTTTTGGCGGCGACCTGATGCAGGCCGAGGGCGGCACACTGGTAAAACATTATGCCGATATGGCTTTTATGGGCTTTGTTGAAGTGGTTGCCAACCTGCAAACCATTCTTAAAAACATGAGATCGTGCAAGCGGGATATCTCTGCTTACCACCCCGACGTATTGATCTTGATAGATTTTCCCGGCTTTAACCTCAAAATAGCCGAATACGCCAAAGCTAACAGCATACCGGTTAACTACTATATTTCGCCCAAGGTATGGGCCTGGAACCAGAAGCGGGTGTTAAAGATCAAACGCATTGTTGACCACCTGTTTTGCATATTGCCTTTTGAAGTGGCATTTTACAAAGAGTGGGGAATGGATGTTGATTATGTAGGTAACCCTTTGCTTGACTCGGTTTCAGCATTTAATCCTGACCCTGATTTTCTGCAAAAAAATAAACTTGGCGAAAAGAAAATTATAGCACTGTTACCCGGCAGCCGCAAACAGGAAATCAGCAGACTGCTGCCCGATATGATCCGGGCTTCGGCCAACTTTCCTGAATACCAGTTTGTAATTGCCGGTGCACCGGCTTTTCAGGCTGATTATTATGCGCCTTACTTAAACCGCGAAGAGATCCCCGTTGTATTTAACTGCACTTATGATCTGCTGAATCATGCCCATGCAGCTATTGTAGCTTCCGGCACCGCAACACTTGAAACCGCGCTGTTTGATGTGCCGCAGGTAGTGGTTTATAAAGGCGGGAAATTAACCATCGCCATAGCGCGCATGCTGGTTAAGCTTAAATTTATATCGTTGGTTAACCTGATCATGGATAAAGCGGTAGTGAAGGAGTTGATCCAGGAAGAGTGTACGGCTAACAAGATAAGTGAAGAGTTAAAACTGATTGTCAATGATGTAACCTATCGCCAAAATATACTCAATAATTATGACGAGCTTGATGTGCGCATGGGGCAACCGGGCGCATCAGCCAAAACAGCCGGGTTAATTGTTAAATATACTGAAGCAGATAGGAAATCACAGTAAATTCAGCGACTTCTTTAAAGTAAAAGACCATTATTGCTGTACGCAATGACGCAGGGAAATGCTATTTAGCCAGGTTGTTTTTAACAACAAGCTCAGGATTCTATTTCTTTATCATTATTTTCTTCTGGTTTTAGTTCGGATTGGATGATATCCTGTTCCAGCTTTTTTCATCTTTCTGGTTTCGCCTGATGATCCAAACCAGCAAAATAATAACAGCAATAACAACAATTGTTACTATGGGATAATTAACCTGGTCCATAATGTTTGTATTTATGTAGAGTATGTAATTTCACAGATAACAATACACCATACAGACAATCAGTCTTTAGCTCCTGCTCGTGCAGGATCAATTGACCGTAACCGATTTGTTCATCACCTGGTTAACGGTACCACTCGTAAATAGATGGTGCAATATGATGTTCAACCGCATAGGCCATTCGCCCGCCGCTTTACCCAAATAACCGTTTCAGGCATTTACTTTAGGTGACCAAAGTGTTAATATATTGTTATTTAATATTAAACAAAGATAGCATTAAGCTTGCCCGGCTTTACTAAAAAAATAGAGCCCTGTTTTTGCAGGGCTCCACGTTTTCATAGGTGATGTTAGTACTCGATAGGTAGATATATATATGTTGATCAAGCGGCAGACAGCGTTTGCTGTGCTGCTACCTGCTTGTTGTTGCTCATGAATTGGGTTTTGGCCCTGTAGTTTTTCAGATCTTCCCTCAACAGCTCCAATAATTCGGCATCAAAGCGTGCAAGTAATTTAGTTATTGCGGGGGTTGGTTTATATGCTTTCATAGGTAGATGTAGTGTAGGTGATGTTTTTTATATTTAGTTTAAGCTGCCGGCGTTAAATAGGGCGTTTTAGTTTTAATAGCTTTTAAGTCGCTCATGATGATGTTTTTAAGTGCATTATCAAAGCTTGCTATTAGTTTGGTGGTTGATGTTTGTTTTTGCGTTTTCATGTTGTAGGTTTTGAATGTTTTATTTGAATGCTTTAATATTTTAATGTCTTCGTTTTAGTCTTTCTTTTTTCGTTCCCGTTTTCGGTGAGGTTATCGTGGCGGCGTTTTGCTTCTTTATACTGCCTTAATATTTGTTCCTCATCGCGTGGGTCTGAAGTTTTTGTCGGTTCCACTGGGTTTTCCCACTCTTTCTCTTCTTCAGGTTTAACCGCTTTGTCTTTTGCCTTCATAACAACTGCGTTTGATAAGTACCAATCTAAATCAATGCCAAACTTTTATCGGAGAGCAAAAAAGTCATTAAAAATTCAGATTTATTTTACAATTTGGTGTAAATGGCTGTAATACAGTGATTTTTTTAGGAGAAAAAATTTAATTTTTTTGGCCAACTCTACCCGGGATAGCCATTCGGACCAGATAAACAGGTATGCGTTACCGAACATCAGGTGCATTACCGGACGATTTCCTGTAGTATAACAAATGCACCGCTATTACTATTACCGATAGGACAGCTCCAATAGCACATACCCCGTTCCACTCGTAGTTTTTCCAAACCAGGCTGGCGAAGAACGTGCCTAAAGCCCCGCCTATAAAATAAGACACCATGTACACTGTATTGATACGATTGCGGGCTTCCGGGATCAATGCAAAAATAATAGACTGGTTAGAGATATGAGTAGCCTGCACACCCATATCAAGCAGAATAACCCCGATGATGAGCCCTATTATACTATGGCTCGAAAAATAGAATACAATAAAAGAGATCAGGATAAGCGAAAGTGTATAAATTGATAATTTGTATGCGTCCATTTTATCACTCAGGCGCCCCATAAAGCCAACGGCTACCGCACCGAAAGCGCCAACAAGGCCAAACATACCCGCAGCGGCGCTGCCCTCATTAAACTGAGGCTGTTTTAACAGGAATACCAGCGTTGTCCAAAATGCGCTGAAACCGGCAAAACATAAAGCCCCTCTGAATGCTGCCAACCTTAACTTAGGCTGGGTTTTTACTAAATGGATCAATGATTTCATCAATTTACCGTAATTGCCTTTATAATCGGGTTCAATTTCGGGCAAAAACAAAAATATCATAATCCAGATGAGCAACATTAACCCGGCGGCTATATAAAACATGCTTCGCCAGCCAAAATGCTCGCCTATAAAACCGCTTAATGTGCGTGACAGCAAAATGCCGATTAATAAGCCGCTCATTACAAAGCCAATCTTCTTACCCCGCTCATGTGGCTTGGCTAAGTGGGCCGCCATTGGGATCAGCAATTGCGGAATAATCGATGATACGCCCACCAAAAAACCCGCTATCATAAGTATAGTTACCGAAGGCGCCATGGCGCAGGCTATTAACGATATGATCATGAGCACAAAATCAATTAAAATAAGACGCTTACGCTTAAGCATATCCGCCAATGGCACTATAAATAATAAACCTGTAGCGTAGCCAATTTGCGTAAAAAGCGATATTTGCTGCGCTTTTTTATCGCTTACGCCAAAAGTATTCGCCATATCGGCCAGTAATGGTTGATTATAATATATGTTTGCTACCACCAAACCTGTAGCTATGGTCATGATCCATAAAGTTAATGGCGTAAGATGCGGATGTTGTTTTGCGGTATGTGTTGATGACATATTTTAAAAGGCAGTATGTTTTTGCTGCAAAAGTGTTAAAGCATCTTTAAAAAAAGCCTTTGTAAAGTAATTTTTATTATGCAAGTGCGTTTAGAACATAAATTGTTTTAGCAGACAATCGTTCTTTAAAGAGCTAAAAGCAGTATTAAGGCAAAAAAAATGTGGTATTTTGGAGTTTTTTAAAGAAAAATTAGCGATTATTTTGCTTTAAAAACAAAAGACGCTTTGAAATTTAATTTTAAGCCGGGTTTAAATTCTAATTTTACTTTAAAAATCATTTAAAATTAAATTTTTGTAAACTTTATAAATAAAATCGTATCATTTTTGAATAAAAATGAACGAAGTAATAATTATTATCAAATAATTTGAAAAAATTAGTAAATTAATAATGTTTTATTCTTATTTTTGACAGTAAGATACCGGATGGTAGTGTAATTAATAAAACTTACAAAACAATTACAAAATATATTTTCCGAATATCAAAACTTAGTGTTACTTTTACACCGTGTTAAAAATAACGCAATACATAAAGTAGTCTTCTCATAATTTAGGTTTATAATTGGTTAGTAAAGGCCCCTGCCCATCAGGGGCTTTACTTTTTTATAAGCTTTTGTTCCCGCCCGTGAAGCAATTTAGGGCAGGCCAGGTGCATGTATATTTTAAGTTTAAATTAAACAAGCCGACGGTAAAGGCGCTGGGACAGGATCGGATAAAATAAATAACAATAGAATTTCATTTTAATTCACAAAATTCTATATTTGCAGCCCACCACGGGGGATTAGCTCAGCTGGCTAGAGCGCTTGCATGGCATGCAAGAGGTCATCGGTTCGACTCCGATATTCTCCACTTGAATGCCTAAATAATTGATTTTCAATTATTTAGGCATTTTTTCATGGCTCCCTGATGGCGGACTTCTTTTTTACAATATTTTAAACCGCTGGAAGTAAGTAGTTTAATTACTGCTGTTTAAAATAATTTATTCTCCACAAGGAATGTTTTGGAAATGAATTAGAACAGTTTTTCTTCCAATAAATCTTTCCAAATAATAAGCCCTTTTGAGTCTTTTGAATAGTCATGTACGATACGGCTAAAATGTTCGGGATTTGTTTCAAGATATTGCTGCCGCCCCTTTGTTCGTATCTGTCCAAGCAGCCCATCTATCTTCTTGATACTTCGTTCAAGTTCATAAACAGACTTTTCTATATGCCATATATAGGTCGCTTCTTCGGTGTCTAATGTTTCCCAAACCAAATGATATTGATTATTACCGGAAAGTAAAAATACAAAGGAGAAAGGTTCTAATACAAAACGGAGCTTCAGTATCGTTCGTTCGTGTTTTTGAGAAAGGTAACGGAGGTGTCGGTGATGTTTATATTGCTTAAGAGCCAGTATGTTTTCCAAAAGGTCATCTTCGTTGGTGTAAAGCAATTGCTCACCGCCCCCTGTAATTGACCTCCCTGTAATTGACCCGAATCCAATAAATTTTCTTCGCTTGCCGGGATGCTCTTGATGATTTCTTTATTCAAGAACCGGAACTTGACACTTTCAATAACCTCGCGGTTTAATTTATCAAGATCATTAGAAGAGGCCGATTTAAATACCAACCTGTTATATTGAAAAGTAGCCCGGATATTAACTAATGCTGTTGTGCTTTTAAGAAACCGGATAAAGTATGGTTTAAGTACGGTAAACTCCGGTCTAACATTCAGGTTTTCAATCTCAAACTCGACCTCCTTGCCATGAAATTCAGCAATGGGATATTTGAAAGCAATGCTGCCAAATCTGAACTCTAATTGTTCAATTGGCACCTCAATCTTCTCATTGATTTGATCACTTACTATTTCACTTTCATCTATAGGAGTTGTTAAACCATTTTGATCAAGCTTCTTATAATACAGGTTTCTTTTTTGAAATAGCCTTTCCAGGTAGCTGATCTTATGGTCACGATAATCGTAAATAACAGGCGATACTTCTGATCGTTGCACCCTGCCAATATATTGAATGAGTTTACCCTCAAAAGCAAATGGATAAACTAAGAATAAACATTCTATGTTTTGAATATCAGTTCCTTCGCCAAAATACTGGCCTGTTGTGATCAATACCTGGAAATCGCCTTTATTTATAGCTAACCATTTGGATTTTTTACTTAAGTCGGAATCCTCACCACTCAACGCAATGGTGTCGTAATGTTGTTTTAAATATTGTTGTAGGGAGGTAATATGCTCTTTCCGCTCTGTGATGATAACAGCTTTCTTACCAGCATTTAGCTGTGAAACTACATCATTTAAAATGAGTTGATTCCGTGTTGAATCATGGATCAAAATCTTAAAAAGTGTTTCGAACTTATCTGTTTTGGTATTAAACGGCACAAACAGGTCAGTATCTTTGAGGATGATCTGCGTACCCGTTTGATTTTGTACCTCCGGCGCTTTAACTTCATGGATTATCTCACCCAAGTGGATAAATATCAATTTGCCATCGTTGTATTTTCTGAATGGTGTAGCTGTAAGCCCATACATATAATAACTATTCAGTTTCCCAATAACCCGCTGATAGGTTTCCGCCGGTATATGGTGGCATTCATCAATGATAATGGTACCAAAAGCATTCATTAGTTCCATAGCCTCTGTTGATTCCAATGCTTTTTCCATACTTTGGACCATGGCAACAGTAATATGCTTACCAGGCCTTTTTTTCCCTGACCGATGCGACCAATATTTTCCTTAGGGATACCCAGGAAAGATTCTATTCGTTCTATCCACTGATCGGCCAACTGCTTACGGTGAACTAAAATGAGTGCCGGTTGCTGTTTATCTTTTATGATAGCTAAACTTAAAACCGTTTTACCAGAGCCGGGTGGAGCAACTATAACTCCAAAATCCTTTTTAGAAACCGCTTGCTGCGCGGGTAATTGATACTCCCGTAGTGTTATTGAGCCTTTGAAATTAACAGGTTCTGCTTTTTTCCTTTGATCTTGAAGAACATACTCAATTTGTTGCTCTTTACAGAAACGCAACAACCTTCCAATAAAACCTCTTGGAACTGAAATCGATTCTGACGTTTCGTTAACCAATTTAAAATAACGCTTTACACCGAATGTGTTTTTGTTGATGTTCTTTTTTACCTGATACTCATTGTTGGCAAAGTTTAGCTCTTCTTTTAGAAAAGCAACAAGTGAGGCAGGTAAACCTATACGGCTGATATGAATTTCGTTACGCAACACAATTGCCAACTTTCCTGTAATGGGTTGTTCGTTTCGAAATAGTCCTGTAGAAATTTCATCTTGATTTGTTTGCTCTTTATAAATATAATTGAGTTGGCTTGTAGTGATCCTATTGATTGTTTTTAAAAAAGCCCATTGGTCATCAAATGACTGTAAGGTTTCGGGATCAATGAAACAGCTATTGCCATTACTCAAACTCGTTTTATTTAAAGGCAAAGCAATAAGGTTGCCTAATCCTTTTTTGAATGATAATCCTGGTTGGGGAAAAGCCGGTCGAAGCTTGAGTTTTTATCGAATACAGAAATTAAACCTGCTTTCTGCAACAACGTCATCATTATCTTTCTGCTTCTGAATGCTTCATAAGGCGCTTCAAAAAACATCCAAACGTGACCGCCTTTGCCGGAACGTGAGCGTTCTAAGTAAGCTGGTATATCATATTCCTCACAAATTTTAATAAATGTTCTGCATTCTTCAATCCAATTCGCCTCGTCAAAATCTGCCGCAATGAACCAGGAAGTGTTATCTTGTAACAATGGGTACAAGCCGATAACCTGTTCGCCTTTAAGGTGTTTTATTAAATGGTCATCTGTTAACGATTGATATGTTTTATCAGTAAAGGTTTGAAAAGTACCGCCTTTCATTTGATGCAACCTATATCGGTGGGGATCAAAATTGTAAGCTGGCATATAGCTGCTTTTACCACCTTTTTCCCATCTTAATGCAAATACATCTTCCCTGCCTTTGAATAGGGACTTGTATAAATTTAATCGGTCATCTTTCATTTAGCTTTCTCCAAATTTATGAAACTAATTAATACCCATTATTTTCAGATAGTAAATCGGATTACATACAAAAGTATGATGCGTTACTTTATTCATGCAAATCGTAAGTAATCCTTATGTATTTTGTAATTTTAACCCATGTAAATTGTAAGTAATTCTTACCTTTACTTAGATTTATAGCTATGAGCAAATTTATTCAAAGACAAATTTCGCCTATTATAAAGGCTCAAAAAACAAATTTCCGGTATTGGCTGTTACCGGACCAAGACAATCAGGTAAGACTACTTTGTTGAAAGAGTTGTTCAGTGATTACCGCTATGTAAGTCTTGAAAACCCCAATACCCGCTCGTTTGCTTTGGATGACCCGATTGGTTTTCTAAATCAGTATGACCAGAAAGTTATCCTTGACGAGGTGCAACGGGTGCCGGAACTGTTTTCTTATATACAAGGCAGGGTTGACGAATCTAAAATGATGGGGCAATATATCTTATCAGGTTCTCAAAATTTCCATCTGTTAAATAATATTACACAAACTCTGGCAGGCCGGGTTGCTTTATTCAAATTACTGCCGTTAGATTTTACGGAGTTAAAACGAACAGGTTTATTAGAAAATTCATACACGCAGGCAAGCATCAAAGGATTTTATCCGGCCATATTTGACAGGGATATTGATCCGGCTATTTTTTATGCTAATTATATTCAGACATACATTGAAAAAGATGTGACAGAATTAATGAACATAAGGGACCTTAAGCTATTTCGTACCTTCTTAGGTTTGTGTGCTGGTCGTGCGGGGCAATTACTGAATTTTAGTGCCTTGGCTAATGAGTGCGATATTTCACATAACACCGCCAAAGCCTGGCTGTCTATACTTGAAAGTAGCTACATTGTATTTCTTTTGCAGCCTTACCATCAAAACTTTAATAAGCGGTTGATTAAAAGTCCTAAATTATATTTTTATGATACTGGCCTTTTAAATCACTTATTGGGAACAAGAACTACCGAAGAACTGGAAGAAAATAGATTGAAAGGGCACATATTTGAAAACATGATCCTGGCGGAATATCAAAAACAGAACCACCATTTATACCTGCATCAGGATTATTATTTTTGGCAGGATAGTAATGCTCATGAGGTTGATCTGCTAATGAAAGAGGGTCAAAAATTTTCCATTTTTGAGATAAAGGCAACACAAACTATAAGTACCGCTTTGTTTAAGGAAATGGATCGGTTTGAAGAAATTGCAGCTCCTGCAAAGGTAAATAAGACGCTGATTTATGGTGGACCTGAAAATGAAAAGAGAACAAAGTATCACGTCATAAGTTGGCAAAATATTTCCGGTTAATAGGTCATTTTTTCATAAAAAAACACACTCAAAAACGGTGAAAAATTGAAAATAATTCTTAATCTGGTGAAAGACTTTTTTTGAACGATCTTCAAAAACCGCTTTTACAGTATTAAAAACTGCGATTTTAATCGTTTTTATCTCGAAGAAACTCTGACAAAAGTCAGCCAAAAACACGAAAATGCATAACAAAAAAACCTCTCAGAGCCTCAAAAACAGCGTTTGAGTGTTGTTTTGGAGGTATTGAATAATCCGATATTATCCACTTGATAATCAAGTATTTACGATTTGTAAATGCTTTTTTTGTGCTTTATCAGGTTGTTTGGGGGCTTATTCAAGAAATTTTTTTTCAAAAATTACGTCATATTCACCACCAAAACAGGCTAAAATCGCTTAGATAAAGCTTTCTGAAAAGTTCTTCATGAAAAAAGCATGCAAGAGGTTGCTCCAGAAGGCTTAAGGCCAATTGTTCAAGGTAATCAATCAACGCGCCTAAATGATAAACCGACAAAGCACTTTCGGCGTTGATCTTTGTAACCATTAATAGAGATGAAAAGGTCTTGTGTATTTTAGGTATTTGCCGCAAAATGGGCTTATGCTCGACAAAGCGGAAAGGATCCTAAGGGTTTCAACTTAGTTGGCGTCAGTATGCATAATAGAATTCCTGTTTAGCTTATTTTTTAAACAGGAATTTACGATGCGTAACTCCCCAGGCCGAAATAGCTTCAATTACTCCGCTTAAAGTCTTACCATGTTCTGTTAACTCATATTCCACCGTTATCGGCTTCGTAGGCATCACGGTCCGGACTACTATTTGATTTTGCTCCAGTTCCTGTAACTCTTTGGAAAGCATTTTGGCAGCAATACCATCTATTCCACGCAGCAGATCCATAAACCGCACCTTGCCATATAGCAGAAGCCATCCGATAATCTGAATTTTCCATTTCCCAGATAATAAGATCATTGTATCCTTTATCGCAATCAATTGCTCTTTACAATCAGGTATTTCCGGGGCTTGCTTTTTTGTATTCATATACTGCAAAATTACGATGGTCGATTTATGGTTAGCGGCTTAGTTTCATAGAGGAAACCGGTTTCCAAAGGGTAACAGATAACATTTATAAAGTTACTTCAAAATAATTTTGTGCCGTAAATATTTGAACCATGCAGAAAGAAAAAAGAATTTATTGGATAGTTATCATTATCGCCATGGCGCTGATTGTGCTGCCGTCCTATTTTGCCCCGAAAGCGTATTTAATAGAGTCCATACACAGACTTGGCTTCCCGGTTTACTTTGGTCTGGAATTAGACATCTGTAAGATCGTTGGCGCCATAATTATCCTCATCCCCGCCGTACCCGTTATGTTCAAAGAATGGGCTTATGTCGCTTTCGGAATATTGCTGCTTTCCGCAAGCCTGGGGCACTGGCTCGCTGATGGCCCTGCAAAAGGTACAGCACCGCTGATCCCGTTTGCCATACTATGTGTATCCTACTATTATTTCAGAAAACTAAACTATCCGGTGACCGCAAAACGCTGAAAAATGAAAATAGAGATCTGGAGCGATGTGATGTGCCCGTTTTGTTATATCGGCAAGAGAAATTTTGAGGCTGCCCTGGCAAAATTTCCTGACAGGGATGATATAGAGGTAGAATGGAAAAGTTTCCGGCTTGACCCTGCCATGCCGGAAGTGCCGCGGTATCAGGAAAACATGTACCAGTTTGTGGCTGCACGTAAAGGGATCAGCTATGACCAGTCAGTTGCCATGCATGAACAGGTAGCAAGGATGGCTGAGAATGCAGGTCTTGACTATCAGTTCGATAAAATGCTTGTCACTAACTCGCTGAAAGCGCATCGTATTATCCAAATGGCAAAAACAAAGGGACTGGGAGAAAAAGCAGAAGAACGACTGTTTTATGCCTATTTCACAGAGGGCAAGAATCTTTCTGATGATGCGGTTCTAACAGAACTTGGAATCAGTATAGGCCTGACGGCTACAGAGGTAAAAGAAGCCCTCACCAATCCTGTTTTTCAACATCAGGTAGAAGCCGACGGTGCAGAAGCATCCAGGCTGGGGGCAAAAGGGGTTCCTTTCTTTGTAATAGATCGCAAATATGCCATCGCTGGCGCTCAGCCTGGTACTGAAATTCTTAAAGTACTGCAAACTGCTTACGCTGAATGGAAGAAGGACAACCCCGGCCTGATCCATGTTAGACAGGGTAATACCTGTGCGCCCGGTAATGACTGTACAAATTAACCGATCAATGAAAAAACAAAAAGAATAAAGATGAAAAAAACAATAGCCATTGTGGGTGCGGGTCCGGGTGTAGGATTTGCCGTGGCAGAAAAATTCGGAATTGAAGGCTACAATGTTGCGCTGCTTGCGAGAAATGTGGAAAAACTAAATGCGCTGAAAGACGATCTGTTAAAAAAAGGCATTGAGGCTGCAACTTTCCAGGCCGATATATTAGACCGGGGGCAGTTGACCAGCGCGCTGCAAGAGGTTATCCACCATTACGGAGCAATTGATATATTGGAATTCAGTCCGACCCCCACCTGGGAAAGTATGCGGACTGCCCGGAATATAGATATAGCAAATGAACAATATCATCTCGACTACCAGGTACTCGCTGCAATAACTGCCGTGCAGGTTGTACTCCCACAAATGCTGGAAAGGAAAGACGGTAGCGTCTTGTTTACTACGGCATCCTCCGCCCAGCATCCAGTAAACAGAACCGCCAGCTTCGGCGTTGCCGCAGGCGCTTTATTAAATTATGCGCGGTTGCTCAACATGGACCTGAAAGAGGACGGCATTTTTGCTGGTATTGTGTCAATTGGTGCTTTGGTTGTAAGTGAGGGTAAACACAAAGGGGATTTTCCGGATGGAATGCCAACGATAACAGCAGCAGAGGTGGCAGAAGCGCATTGGAATCTTTATAACCAACGCAATGTTGCAGAAATCATGTTGCCTTAATTTGGCGGCGGAGTTTTGACTATCAGCGTTGAAGCAGATCCACGCAAATGCAATTGAATAAAAGTTTTTCGCGTTCGATTAGATCAAGTATATGGATATTTCGGAGGTCTTGGCCATTATATTCCATGCGCTTGAGGGCACAAAACTACTCTCAGAGCCCAAAAACCGTGTTTGGGAGTTGTTTTTGAGGCCCTGAATAATCCGATCTCCGCATCTTTTTCGCAAAATCCGCCGAGTTTCGCAAGAAATCGGCGGATTTTCTTTTTTACATACGTTTTTAAACAGTCTGGGATATCCCAAAAATGATGGCGATAAGACCCGCAGCCGCCTGATAAAAGGACGAAATCTTTGAGGATAAGCCTGGAAATACCATATAGTCATAAATTAACAATGATATTTGCATCAACCGGGTTATATTTGTCAAAACAACACCAATTAAAATAAATTACTGAAGCCTTTATTGGTTGCTGCGAGTGACTATTCATCAAATTTTAATCATGCTTAAGTTTAAAAGCTGTTATATATTGACATGCCTGCTCTTTTTGTGCGTCCCATCTCAAATTTATGGACAGGCTGCTATAAACTTTACATCTATTACAATAAAAGAAGGATTGTCTTCGAATACCGTAAATACCATTATAAAAGACCGGTTTGGATTGATGTGGTTTGGAACGGGAAACGGGCTTAATAAATTCGATGGCAGTAATTTCGTTATTTACAGGCATGGCGCATCTGGTAATAGTATTCCTTCCAACGAAGTTTTGTCAATGTTTGAAGATAAAAGTGGGCGGATATGGGTTGGTACCAGCGGAGGGGGCTTTCTTATTACAACCGCAAGTTTGATCGATTCGAGCCTTTCAGGGGAGACGGTTCCTGGCCAGAAATTTCAGACATATCAGTCAGGGCTATTTGCCAGGACCACCAGGGCAAATTATGGGTAGGCACCTATGAAGACCTCCGGATAATCGATCCGAAAACCGGCAGAATTACGCCTGTTAAGATTCCGGAACCTGATAAAAAGGACGCGGGCGCGTTTGTCGTGCTCTCTTTGTTCGAAGATAGTCGACAGCGGATGTGGGTTGGTACCAATTATGGGTTATACCTGTATGAATGGTCATCAAATTCCTTCAAAAGGTTTTCGCACAATGAGCAGGACAGGTACGTGTTAAGTAATAACACGGTTAAAGCAATCATTGAAGATAGAAAAGGCAGCATTTGGTTTGGTACGTACGACGGGCTGAACAAGTGGACAGATGACGGGCATTTTGAAATTTTTCGTTCTGGCAATCAATCGCCCCTGGGTCTGGACAATAACGCAATTTTCACGATGTGCCTGGCTAAAGACGGAAAGATCTGGATCGGAACAGAGGGTGGGGTCAATTTATTCGATCCTCAACTGGAGGTTTTTCAACAATTGACCGCAGATCCCAGGAATGCGGGCAGCCTGAAAAGCAATTCCATACGCAGCATATTTATTGACCCTGCAGGTATATATTGGGTTGGAACTTTTACCGAAGGGATCGGAAAATACGACCCTCATCTTGCACTCTTCAATCACAAGAAAAGTGACCCTTTCGATCCTCTCGGTTTAAAATCGCCGCTTGTAACCGCTTTCGCGGAATGCAGCAGCGGTGACATTTTTGTAGGGACCGACGCAGGTATTGCTTTGCTCGACAAAAAGACAGGTCTTTTGCATTCGTATGATATACAAAGTAAGTTGAAACGCCGCGGAAGCTCACTGGCCGTAACATCACTTTATATCGATAGGAAAGGAAACTTGTGGGCGGGAACTTACCATAACGGGCTTTTCCGAATCGACACCGCTACTCATAGATATGTACAATATACAGCTGACGGCAATGGTCATGGAATTTGTAGCAATGATATTACTTGTATTAACGCCGACGCGAGTGGCAGAATTTGGATAGGTACACTGGGTCGGGGAATAGATATATATGATGAAAATAGCCAATCATTTTCACATCTGACAAGTCAAAACGGGGCCGGCGGCCAGAGCCGGAGTTTACCCGTTAACGGTTTTATTTCTTCTGTTATTCCGGGCCGGGACGGGCGCATGTGGATTGCTTCGATGGGAACTGGAATTGTAGTGCTTGATACTGAGCATCAAAAGTGGACGCATTACAATAAAAAAATTCGGCACTGGCCGACGACGTGGTACTGAACTTATTTGTAACCAATGACGGCAGTGTTTGGTCTGGCACCAAACAGGGGATTAGCTACTTTGACGAAAATCAAAAAAATTCATTTCTTACGGTGAAGATCAGGGCCTGGCTAATTCCTTCGTAAAATTAATTTTGCAAGACGATAAAGGTTTCCTGTGGTTAAGCACAGATCGCGGAATCAGTTCGTTTGATTACAAAAGAAGGGTTTTCCGCAATTTTACTAACGAAAACGGCGTACAGCAAGGAGCTTTTTCTTCAGGCTCAGGAATTAAAACCCGGGACGGCAATCTTTATTTTGGAGGTCAGGACGGCTTTAATTTTTTTAATCCATCGAGATTACCGGTTGTCTCTCGTCCCGGACGGGTAATTCTAAGCAATTTAACCGTTGATAATGCGATAGTAAATCCGGGAAATGAGTCGCCGATTCATGAGCATATCAGTACCGCAAAAGAAGTCACTTTGAAATATGGCCAAAATTTTTCCATCGGCTATGTGGCACTGGATTATACATCTCCTAAACAGAATTTATATGCTTACCGGCTAAAAGGTTTTGATAAAGCCTGGAATTATGTTCAAAATATTCGGACAGCCAGCTATACCAATATTGATCCCGGGACATACAGTTTTGAGGTGATGGCCAGTAAAGATGAAAACCACTGGAATAACCCGGTGACGACGATCAGGATAACTATATTGCCGCCGTTTTGGCGAACAGTTTATGCCTATATTGCTTACGTGGTTATTTTAGGATCGGCTTTGTTTTTCATAAGGAGACGTGGTATTCAGAAGATCCGGAGGCAATTTGAGCAGGCCCAGGAGAAACTTCAAGTTAGTCAGCTTATTGAACAGGAAAGGCGGGAAGCTGAACGTTTGCATGAGCTGGACGTGCTGAAAATAAAGTTTTTAACGGATCTAAGCCACGAGTTTCGAACCCCGGTGTCGCTGATCCTGGCCCCGGTCGAAAAACTGCTCGAAAAATCTGTTCCGGGGAATGACATCGAGGATCTGAAAATGATCAATAGAAATGGTCGCAGGTTACTCAACCTGGTCAACCAGTTGCTTGACTTTCGTAAAATGGAAGAGCAAAAGTTGAAGCTCAGCCTTTCGGCGGGAGAGATTATGTCTTTTATCACCGAGTCGTGCGAAGCATTTCAGGATCTTGCTTTAAAAAAACAGGTTACACTGGAAGTTGATGTGCAACAGGAAGAGGTGCGGGCTTACTTTGACCCCGATAAACTGGAGCGGGTTATTTTCAACTTGTTGTCTAACGCGTTTAAATTCACCCCTGCCGGCGGGGTGGTTTCTGTAAGCGCACGGACTGAAAAGAGTTCGTTGTTGAGCACAGGCTTGCTGCTTAAGGTTACTGATACCGGAATTGGTATACAGGCCGATGATCTCGAAAAAATATTTGAACGCTTTTATCAATCGCGCCAAAGCAGTGCAATAGTCAACCAGGGTACCGGCATAGGCCTCTCCATAACCAAGGAATTTGTAGAACTTCACGGCGGCACCATTCAGGCGGAAAGTATAGCGGGACAGGGAACAAGCTTTTTAGTAAGGCTTCCGCTCACCGCTGCGGTGGAGGCCGGTACCTGCGAAACACCTCCCGTTTCTAATGGAAAAAACGTTAAAGACAGGCAGACCGGCAATGAAAACCCTGAACTAAAGCCAACCGTACTATTGGTAGAGGACAATGACGAATTCCGCTCCTATTTGTCGGATCACCTGAAAAAATACTATCATATTATTGAGGCGGCCCACGGTAAAGAAGGATGGCAAAAAACACTTGGCGCCCATGTTAACCTGGTTGTCAGTGATATCAACATGCCCCACATGGATGGGATTGAGTTGAGCAAAAAAATTAAAGCCGATAAGCGCACCTGCCATACCCCTGTAATATTATTAACGGCAACAACAGGGGAAGAGCATCAGTTAAAAGGCCTCAAAACAGGCGCTAATGACTATCTTACGAAGCCTTTTAATTTCCAAATCCTGCAAACCAAGATCGATAACCTTCTTGACCTGAACAAAAATCTAAAGGATACATATTCCAGGCAGATACAGATGGTTAGCCCACAGGTTGAAATGGAGTCGGCCGACGTAAAGCTTTTAAATTCGATCATGAAATATATAGAAGATCAATTAAGTGAGCCGGGGCTGTCAGTTGAAGAACTGAGCCGGCATGTGGGCATGAGCAGGGGATCACTTTATTACAAACTTCTGGAAATTACGGGGCAAACCCCGGTGGAGTACATCCGCAACGTCAAACTTGACAAAGCAGCCCAGTTGCTGGAAATCAGTGATTATAATGTAGCTCAGATCGCCTATATCACAGGCTTCGGCACACCCAGTTATTTTTCGCGGATCTTTAAAACACGCTTCGGCATGTTACCGTCGGAGTACATGATCATCAAAAGGAATATGTCTAAAAACAAGCCCACTCCTGCAATTTAAGGCGTCCTATAGCTCCGCAGCCATCTTTTTATACAATGGTCATGTATCGGAAGCAGCATTCCGGATATTCGGGTGGTCAGACTCTCAAGGCAAAGTAATTCGGCAACACTGCAGAAACCACCCATAATGGCATCATTGAACAAATGTATCACGAATTTTGCGATTTGTCCTACCCTAATCCCTTTAAAGCGATGATCTTCGGCATAGCTATGAGGGCATTCCTGCCGCCATATACAATTTATAAACTAAAAAAAACATTCTGATTTATTTGATATCGTCCGGATTAAGGTCCGCATTATGTCACCATCAATTTCGCAATCGATTGCGAAGCTGGTCATAATAAAGTTACCTTTTTGATTTAACAAACTATAAAATGAAAAACCTGATTAGAGGCCCGGACGGGAAGCATATAAAATTCAAACCTGGGCGAATTGCTCCATGGCACAAAAACTTCAATTTTTTTAAACCTGAATTATGAAAAAATCATTACAAACTATTCAAAAGAAACCATTCTTGCTGCTGCTGGCGGTTTTGCTTTCCAGCCTTACAGCATTTGGGCAAGGCAGGAAAATAAACGGTACCGTAGTCGATGAGAAGGGTCTGCCTTTACCGGGCGCTACCGTAAGGGCAAAAACAGCTAAAGCAACGTCAGTAACCGATGTTGCCGGCAATTTCACCATAACTGTTCCTCCAACCGAGAAGGCGCTTATTGTGACTTTTATTGGTTATGCCGACCAGGAAATCCAGATTAACGGGGAATCCCATTTATCCATTCGTCTTAGCCAAAGCAGTAACAGCCTTAACGATGTGATCGTTATCGGCTATGGTAGCCAAAGGCGGGAAGCTGTAACAGGCTCAGTCGCGTCGATCAGCGGCGAACGCATCCGTGATATTCCAGCGCCTAATATCAGCCAGGCTATACAAGGCAGGTTACCCGGCGTAGAGGTTTCTCAAACTTCTACAAAACCAGGTGCAACGATGCAGATCCTGATCAGGGGCCAACGGTCGCTTACTGCAAGCAATGATCCTTTGATCGTACTTGACGGTATCCCTTTTACCGGCTCTCTTGGAGATATTAACCCTAACGACGTTAAAAGTATCGATATTCTTAAGGATGCTTCCGCCACAGCTATTTATGGCTCGAGGGGAGCAAACGGCGTTGTACTTATTACCACGAATAGGGGCCAGGTGGGAGGAGCTGCGAAAATTACCTATAACGCCTATTATGGGGAGCAAAAACTTTTCGCCAGGTACCCGATGATGACCGGTCCCGAATTTTTAAAACTACGTAAAGCGGCAGGCCTGTATACCAACGCCGTAGACGAAGCGGACGATGTTAATACCGACTGGCAGAAGCTTTTTTACAGAAGCGGTATGGTTTTCAGTAATGACGTAGGTGTTTCCGGAGGCAGCCAAACGGGTACATATAATTTCGGCGGCGGCTATTATAAAAATCAGGGCCTTATTCCCACGCAGCAATATACCCGCTACTCCATGAGAGGATCTGTTGACCAGAATGTAGGCAAATACGTTAAAGTTGGCTTTACCACTAACAATAACTATAACCTTACTGAAGGCAGCCAGGTGGGCGTTGGTAGTGTTTTGGGACTTTCGCCCCTTGCCAATCCCTATAATGCGGACGGAAGCCTGAAAAGAACCGTTAAAACGCCACTGTCCGAAAGTTTCGTATTGACCAAAGGCATCATCAATAACCTCCACGATCAATGGCTCAACGAAACAAGAAATTACGCCACATACAACTCCGTTTATGGCGAAGTAAAAATTCCGTGGGTAGAAGGCCTGAAATACAGGGTAAACCTTGGTCTCGATTATGTGCAAAGCAACAACGGCAATTATACCGGAGTTGGGATTGGCAGTGCCACGCCTACAACGCCGTCAACAGCGGGCGTAAGCAACTCAGCCCAATATCACTGGGCGGTTGAAAATTTGCTGACCTACGACCATACTTTCGCTCAAAAGCATAACATAAATGTCGTGGCCCTGTATTCTACCGAGCAAACCAGGTACAATTCTTCCAGCATGTCGGCCAAAGATATTCCAGCTGATGCTTTCCAGTTTTATAATTTGGGTGCAGCAACCGGCGAAATCACAATCGGCAACGGCAACTACAGCCAGAGCGGCCTGATGTCCTACATGGGGCGTGTGATGTATTCATACGATGACCGCTTCCTGCTGTCTGCCACCGTGCGCTCGGATGCCTCTTCCCGTTTAGCTCCAGGTCATAAATGGCACACTTATCCTGCGGTTTCAGCAGGCTGGAATATCATGAACGAGTCTTTCATGAAAGGCATTTCGGTCATAGATAATTTGAAACTGCGCGCTGGCTTTGGGCAAACCTCAAACCAGGCAGTAAACGCTTATCAGACATTAGGTACTTTGGGTACGCGTCAGTATAATTTCGGCGACACAAACTATGCGACGGGCTATTATGTAACCCAGCTTCCAAGTCCAACTTTAGGTTGGGAATATTCCAAGACATGGAACTATGGAATAGACTTTTCTTTGTTTAAACATCGCTTATCAGGTACTGTTGAATATTATGTTACAAACACAAACGACATCTTACTGGGCGTAGGGCTGCCGCCTACCGCAGGGGTTGGAAGTTATACAGCAAACGTTGGGCGGACTCAGAACAAGGGGCTTGAGTTAAGTTTGAATGGTACGCTCATCAATAAAAACGGGTTTACCTGGGATTTGGGTATTAATATCTATGGAAACAGGAATAAACTTGTGGCGCTTGCTTCAGGTCAGACACGTGATGAGGGCAACGCATGGTTCGTGGGCCATAATATAAACGCCATATACGATTACAAGAAAATAGGATTGTGGCAGTCTGGCGACCCTTACCTGAGCACCCTTGAACCGGGCGGAAATGTGGGCATGATCAAAGTGTTGTATACCGGTACTTATGACGCCAACGGTCAGCCAACAAGGGCTATCGGGGCTGCCGATCGTCAGATCATTGATGTTGATCCTAAATTCGAAGGCGGCTTTAATACGCGTGTGGCATATAAAGGCTTTGATTTTAGTGTTGTAGGTGCCTTTAAGAAAGGGGGCACGCTCATCAGTAGCCTGTACGGCTCAGGTGGCTATCTGAACCTGATGACAGGCCGCAGTAATAACGTTCAGGAAGATTACTGGACGCCGGATAACACAGGAGCAAAATATCCGAAACCAGGCGGCATCCTGAGTGGCGATAATCCGAAATATGGCAGTACGCTCGGTTACTTTGATGCATCCTATCTCAAAATCCGGACAATGACGCTTGGCTATGATTTCAGCAAGCTGCTCTCAAAGCACGCGAACATGCGCCTGCGCACTTACTTCACCGTGCAAAATCCTTTTGTATTTTTCTCGCCTTATCATAAAGAGTCCGGGATGGATCCTGAACCAAACTCTTATGGTAATGAAAACGCGGCGGTGCCCCTGTCAAACAGTCTAAGAAGATTCCTGACAGTCGGCAGCAACGCCCCTTCGACCACGAACTATGTACTTGGATTGAATTTGACATTTTAACATTATCAACATGAAAACTTTAAAGATAAAAAGCGTCATAAAATCCACGCTTTTGCTAACGGTCTTATCTACGGGATGTAAAAAAGTGCTTGATGAACAACCGCGTTCCTCCTTCACCCCGGAATATTTTAAAACGGTACAGGGTGTAAATGGGGGATTAACAGCCATGTACGCGCACCTGCGTAATATTTACGGGCAAGCTTATTACTATAATTCGGGTGTTACCGGTACCGATGAAGCTACATGGGGCCAGAGCGCCGACGGAAACTTCAAAGACCTGGATTGCTCAGGCGTCGGTATCATATCTTCAACCAGTTATCCTACCAGTATCATATGGGGCGAGTCTTTTACAGACATCAACACTGCCAGCGGTGTAATCGAAAACGCCAGTGCCGTGGGGATTTCCAGCGCTCTGATTGCTGAAGCCCGCTTCTTCAGGGCATTTGATTATTTTTTGCTGGTGCAATCCTACGGCGGCGTACCGCTTGATCTGGGTTCGGGAGCGTTGAAATTTAATATCACGCCTTCAAGGACTTCAGTGCGTAATACCGTACCCGAAGTTTATACAAAGGCGATTTTCCCGGATCTGCTGCAGGCGATCAATGATTTGCCGGAAACCGGCCGGGTAACCGGCGGACTGACCAAAACGGCAGCTCGTCTTTTCCTGTCTAAGGCCTATTTAACTTATGCATGGTGGTTGCAAAATCCCAATAGTATCCCGACCTACCCTGCAAGTAACCGGACAGATCCCAATGGACACGATGCTGCGTGGTATTTTCAAAACGCCTACGATATCGCCACCACCGCAATTGATAATCCGGGCTCGTTCAAATTACAGCCAACATTTTACGATGTGAATGTTGGCACAAACGACCGTAACAGCGAAATGGTGCTTTATGCAGACCATACTCAAAGCAGTGAAAAATATAACGGTTCGAGTTTGACCTACGGAAGCGGCGGCGCTCCGGATAACTTTGCCGGCTGGATGATGACCTGGAACTATCCCAACATAATCAGTGGCGGGGTGAACTCTGTTCTGCGTGAGGCAGATCAACATTTGGGCCGGCCCTGGGTTCGTATGGCCCCTACTGTTGAAGTACTGAAAAACACTTTCGCTGATAAAGTGAACGATTCACGATATGACGGAACTTTCACAACCGTATATCGCGGAAACTGGCAAAAGGGCGGAAATACGGCCCAGACCTTAGCTAACGCCAACGGCTTGCCCGTTGCACAGGGGGCGCGATACTCTCGTTCCTGGATAATGACGATCCGAACGTGGTATATGCCAAAGGAAACGGGAATGTTGGTGCCGGGCTGCTGCCAGGTAGATCAGATTGGGTGGTCAACCCTGGCGATATAAGCCGGATAATTTATCCGGGACTCTGGAAACTGGGGCCTTATCGTACAGATAACGGCACAGGTTTGGGACAGCCAAATGCCGGTAGTACGCGTCCTTATCCAATTGCAAAATTCTCGGAGCTATACCTGATCGCAGCAGAGGCAGCAGTTAAAGGCGCCACTGTTAAACCAGGAAAATCCGCACGTGAACTCGTTAACGTGCTGCGGGCACGCGCAGGCAAGTGGCGTTTCAATAATAATGGTAATGTAGTAAAGATTGAAGACGATAGCCAGGCTATGATGGCGGCTACGCCCGCAATTATCGACATGAACTATGTATTAGCGGAGCGTTCCAGGAATTTTATGCAGAAGGCGGCCGCTGGTTCGATCTGGTACGGACACAAAAGTGGGGGGAACTTGCTGCTTCCTTTACAATTGCAGGAACCACCTTTGGTGACCATACGCCGGTTAAAGTTACACGTTCCATCGACTCACATCTCTATCTTCGCCCTATTCCGCAGGGGCAAATAGATGCATTGGTTATGAGCGCTGCTGATAAGGCTGCCTACCAGAATCCGGGCTACTAAGCTGGAGAAATAATGATTTTTTAACGAGGCTGTTCAATTGTGAACAGCCTCTTAATTTCTTCCGGTCGGTAATGCTTAGCGCACAGCATTTGCATAAATTATTCGATGATCTTTCTCGTGTTTGAGGGGCAATTTATACGGCTTAATGCAGCTTTCCGGTTTAACATTTGCGCAATTGTATTGCGCAGGCCTATTCGGCGAACCCTGTTTTCTTTAAAACGGAGCTTGTTCGAAAATCAATCGGGATAATTAATCCGGGGATAAAATATTGTTCATAAGGCTAATAGTCAATATATTGTAAGAAAAAAGCAGCCATACTTAAAAAAGTGACTTGCCGCTATAACCCAATAAACTGACTTGCAAACCGGCACGGGCTTGTATACCCCTGTCATAACTAAACTGATAAAATTGAAAAAGACATTTTTAGCAATAATTGCAGGCCTTTTTTGTGCCGTTGCCTGGGGCCAAAACAGTCAATCCGCTCTTCGGGATCTGCGTTATAGGCTATGGTACACCAGGCCCGCCACCAACTGGAATGAGGCCCTGCCGATAGGGAATGGTTTTATAGGTGGAATGGTCTTTGGCGGCGTACAGCAGGAACGCATCCAGCTCAACGAATCTACCATCTGGGGAGGCGCCCCTAACAACAACATTGATTCGGCCGCTAAGCCTCATATTGAAGAAGTACGCGTGCTTTTGGCGCAAAAAAATACCTGGAGGCGCAGGCGGCTGCCAATAAATATCTCGGCCCGAAGGGCAACAGCGGCATGCCCTATCAACTCGCCGGAAATTTGTATATCAATTTTCCCGGCCAGACAGATGTTAGCAATTATTACCGCGACCTGGATATCGAACATGCCACAGCTACAGTACGGTACAGCTCGGGAGGTGTTCAGTATAAGCGGGAATACTTTACGTCGTTCAAAGAACATGTGTTACTGGTACGGCTGAGTGCTGATAAACCGGGAATGATCAATTGCAAGGTAAGGCTCCAGAGCCCGCTTGTACAAGAGCTTACCGCAGCTAACCAGGAAATCGTTCTTTCAGGTAAAAGCAGCGATCACGAAAATCAAAAAGGCCAGGTTAGGTTTAACATGATCGCCCGTGCAAAAAATCATGGGGGTACTATACAAACAGATACTTCCGGGATGACCATCGCCCATGCGGACACGGCGACTATTTATCTCTCCATCGGCACTAATTTCATCAACTATCACGACCTGTCAGGAAACGCGCCTGGGCGGGCCCGCAACGATATGCAGGCTGCCTGTACCAAATCGTTTAATACCCTGCGCCAATCTAATATCAGGTTTTATCAATCGTACTTTAACCGAATAAAACTGGACCTGGGCATGACAAATGCGATCAAGCTGCCCACAGATGTGCGGATACAAAACTTTGCAGGTAACAACGACGCCCAACTGGCCGAACTGTATTTTCAATTCGGGCGTTACCTGCTGATCTGTTCGTCACAACCGGGATCACAACCGGCCAACCTCCAGGGCATATGGAACGGGGAACTGAAAGGCCCGTGGGATAGTAAGTATACCGTCAACATCAATACTGAAATGAACTATTGGCCGGCTGAGGCCACCCAGCTGTCTGAGCTGGGCACGCCTTTATTTAACCTCGTCAAAGATGTTTCCGTAACCGGTAAGGCAACAGCCAGGCAGATGTATGGGGCCAGGGGCTGGATGCTTCATCATAATACAGACATCTGGCGGATTACCGGTATAGTGGACGGCGCATTCTGGGGTTTATGGCCAACCGCAAATGCCTGGCTATGCCAGCATCTGTGGGAACATTATCTTTTCACAGGAGATAAAAAATTTCTGAAGCAATATTACCCGGTAATGAGAGGTGCCGCTGCCTATTTCGTTGATGTGCTGCAAAAAGAACCGGATCATGGCTGGCTCGTCGTAAGCCCGTCCGTTTCGCCCGAGCACGAATACATAACCGGGAGCCATGAGGTGTCGGTTGCTGCCGGGACCACGATGGATAACCAATTGGTATATGGCTTATTTACAGATGTTATATATGCTGCGGCAGACCTGAATACGGACAAAACATTTGCCGATTCGCTGAAAGCGCTGCGCGAAAAATTGCCGCCAATGCAGGTGGGCCGGTACGGGCAATTGCAGGAGTGGCTGGACGACCTTGACCGGCCAACTGACAATCACCGCCACGTATCGCACCTTTACGGACTTTTCCCGGGGAACCAGATATCTCCTTTTATACATCCGGAATTATTCGCCGCGGCCAAAAATTCATTGGTATACCGCGGTGACGTATCTACCGGCTGGTCAATGGCCTGGAAGATTAATTTGTGGGCCCGGTTATTGGATGGCAATCACGCTTACAAGCTAATCAAAGACCAGATAAAACCAGTCATGACCAGATCCGGAGGCACATATCCCAATTTATTTGACGCACATCCCCCATTTCAGATTGACGGCAATTTTGGCTGCACTTCGGGGATCACCGAAATGTTGATGCAAAGCCATGATGCTGCAATCTACCTGTTGCCTGCTATGCCCGACGACTGGGATAAAGGCAGTGTAAACGGGCTGATGGCCCGTGGCGGATTCAAGATAGACCTGGCATGGTCAGGCCGTCACCTAACAAAGCTCGTTATACATTCGGCCCTTGGCGGGAATTGCCGGCTGCGTGTTAACGAACTGCTGAACAACCGGATGTTAAAAAAGCAAACGGTGTTAACAGCAATGGATTCTATCGTATCACCGACATCGCGCAACCCATTATCAAAAAAATGATAAAGATCTAAACGTAAAACTCCCGAAAAGTTATTTATATGACCTTCCAACCCTGGCAGGTAAAACATACCGCATTATTTGAGTAATTAATAAGATGGCTTGTAGTAGCTATTTCGCTATAAGCATATAACAGGGAATTGGCCGGCGATATGATGAAAAAAATGCTGGACAACCGGGGCTATCCAGCCCCGTCAAATTAAACATCGAAGTATAAATGCCCTGCCTGCTGCCTTTGGAAAACAATATTAACAAAGATGAAACAAACCCAATTTAAACTTATCTGCACACTCATGGCGGCGGTTTTCACCGTAAGTCAGGCCGCCGCCCAAACAAAAGAAAAACAAATATTTTTATCTCCTCCCCTCATCAGATCGATTTATACCGCAGACCCCTCCGCACATGTTTTCAATGGTAAAATTTATATTTACCCTTCTCATGACATTGACACAGCCGTAACCGACAACGGTAGCGGCGATCACTTTGCGATGAGGGATTATCATATCCTTTCGCTCGATCATATCAACGGGCCGGTAACCGATCACGGGGTAGCCCTCGATATAAAAAATATCCCCTGGGCGGGAAGGCAGCTATGGGCGCCGGATTGTGCTTACAAAAATGGCGTATATTACCTTTACTTCCCGGTGAAGGATAAACAAGATGTTTTCCGTATTGGCGTTGCTACTTCCAAAGATCCCGCCGGGCCTTTTAAAGCCGAACCACAACCAATTGAAGGCAGTTTTAGTATCGATCCGGCGGTTTATACAGATTCGGATGGCCAAAGTTATATGTATTTTGGCGGTATCTGGGGAGGTCAGTTACAGCAATGGGCCACGGGTAAATACCAGCCCAACGGTTCCAAAACCGACCTTCAGAACGATGATGCCCCGGCGCTCAGCTGTAAAGTGGTCAGGCTAAGTTCGGATATGAAGCAATTTGAGGGGCCGGTGAAGGATGTTATTATCCTGGACGAGAGCGGGCGCCCGCTGCTGGGAAAAGACCATGACAGGCGTTTTTTTGAAGGGCCCTGGATGCATAAATTTAAAGACAAATACTATTTCACCTACTCTACAGGTGACACGCATTACCTGGCATACGCTACAAGTGATAAGCCATTCGGCCCCTTCCGCTATAAAGGAATATTTTTGAAACCGGTGCAGGGCTGGACCACGCACCATTCTATCGTAGAGTTTAAAGGAAAATGGTACCTGTTTTACCACGACACGGAAATCTCCGGCAAAACACACCTGAGAAATGTTAAGGTAACGCCGCTTTACCATCGTTCAGACGGCAGTATTGCCCTGATTGACCCGTTTAAATCAAAATAAATTTAGAATAAGCTACGGCCTTCAATTAAACTAAAGACCGTAGCTAATTAATTTATTATCTTTTTTCCGCCCATGGATGGCAATCGGAAAGCACTGAGAACGCCTGCCTTTATGATTAATTAGTTTGGGGCAGCTTATTTAAACAATAATGATCTTATTGCCAAAGCATTCTTAGATCCTTTTATCTTGACATATAGATCATGCTGACCGGCAATGGCGGGTATCTTTGCAGATATGGCCGACCATTTATTCAATGAGCCTGTACTTTTAACCGGTATAACCGCGATTCTCCTGCCGTCTTTGTTTAGGTCATCGATCCATATTTCAACGCTGCCGTTACTAAGCGCCGCGGCGGTCAAAGAAATATTGGTTGCTTTGTTTGCCCCTCTCCCCATATCCACTCCGCCCAACATCACCCAACCTCCGGCATCATTATTTAAGATAGCGCCATCAACCTGAGATAACGTAACGCCCCAATAATTATTGGCGCCTGCTAAAGGCTGCTCCGAATAACCGTCTTTATAAACGAAAAGATCGAAATCCGCTTCCCTGCCTTCAGCAAAAAGGCCCAGGCTGGTACCTACCCACGAATTAAAATTAGGCTGGGCTTTGTCCAGTTCACTTGCATTGATGACCGTACCGATTTGATGCCATTGCAGACCATCAGAACTGTAGTAACCGGTTAGCTCATGCGCTTTTCGCTCCAGCTTCAGCCATACGCTTTCCCCAATTTTGTTTTCTGTGCTGAACGACTGGCCGCCCATCGCGAAATTGAATGTTTTTCTGCCTTCTTCAAACCCAGTACAAAGACGCACGTTTACCGATTCATTGCCGGAAGCAAGGTAAATCCCCGCCTCTTGCCCTGATGCCAGGGCATTCAGCCTTACCCGCGTAACGAGCGAATAATAATGTCCCGCCTCTTTTTGCAGAATGTGGGTCCTGCCAATTTTCGGCTTAAGCCTAAGCCAGCCTTTATTGTCAGTGACTGAATACTGTTGAGCAGCGTTCTTGTTGAAAAAATGCCAATACAACGACAAATTTGAACTTGAAAATTCATCCGACCTCGGTAAGCGCCAGGCCAGGCCGTTATTTGTAAGATTTGGACGTGTAAGGGGCATATCTGAGGGATAAGGAACAAAAGGATGGCCGTCGGCTGTCCACTGAACCTGCAAAATCAGGTCCTGTCTTCCCTGGCCGCTCCAGTCATCCCCTTTGGGTGCATCGTAACTTTGCGCGATACACCACCAGGTACCGTCACTTAACCGAAATGGAGACGACATGTGATTGACTGATCTGAACCTGTTATCCGGATCTTTTGAAAATGCGAATATTTTTCCAAGGTTCTCCCATTTCGCTGAATCCGCAGTAAGTGATCTTGAACGAAGTACATACTGCCCGCCTGTAACATCACCAGCCATGAAGTAATAATACCAGCCGTCTCTCTTACACATCACAGGGCCCTCAGCCCAGCTGTATTTCTTGTCGTGATTGATCCAGTCCAGGTTAATCAATTTGCCTGTCAGGTGGCCAGAACGATCGATCTGCTGTATGCGGTTAGCTGTCTGACTGGCTTTAATGATCATGTAAGGTGTGCCGTCGTCATCTACGAAAATAGAATTATCGTAGCCGATAGGACCTGTATCCGGGGTTGTTTTAACTTTTTCAGGCGCAGACCATGGCCCCGACGGTTTCGTGGCGCTTGACATGTATTGCCCGCCTCCTGCGCTGTTTGAAAAATAAATACGATAAACGCCATAAAAATAGGTTATTGCGCCTTGCCAAATGCCGGCACCCGGCGCCCCGGACTTTAACTCATCCCAATCCGCGGGCACAACCCTTGAAATGAGCTCCCAATGCAACAGGTCTTTGGAATGAAGAATTGGTAAGTTAGGGACGAGAATGAAAACTGGAGCCGCACATGTAAAAGTCATCGCCAACCTTTAAGAGTGTCGGGTCCGGATGATCCCCGGCGAGCACCGGATTGACATAAGTTCTAACCAGGGTTGCTGCATCCTGGGGGTAAGGGGCCGGCTTGATATCTTCTACCTTACTGAACTGAGCTATAGCGCCATGATACCAGAAGAAAGAACAAACAACTATTAAACTACAACGGGAAATAATGGATTTGAAAGTCATCAGTGTACAAATGAATATAAGACCTAAAAATATGATTACAGCATTCGCCCGGATGTCCTGTATGTAACTAATCGTACAACGAATGTGCAAAATCGCCATATTGATAACGCTCATTGCAGATATCGAATAGCTGATTATCCATATTGTGATTAGACTTTAGATGACATGATCAAAGGCGCCGAATTATCAAAACAAGACTATTGTTCCATTTTTAAGTCATTGCGGCAATAGTAATGAGTATAAAAAAAGGTAAAAAATGTCTTTCCTGTATGTGCCTTTTTTATAAAAAACTGTTAAGAGTTGTACTGTGTGCTTTCCTGCTGATATAGTGAGTATCTTCCGGGCTGAACGTGTGCAAGGCGTCCGATTTGTCACTTATAATGACTATAACAAATGATAAACATTAGGCACAATTGGCGTATTACCGGGCCTTTTGTAATATCCGCAGGGCCGGTTGGTTTAAATTTTCGACAGAATTAAAAAAATATTCAATTTTAATTATTTAAGACACGTTTATGAAAACAGTTGTCAGGTATCTTATTAATGCTTCAGCGCTGTTGTTTTGCTTTCAAACTTCAACAGCACAACAGTTTGTCCATCCGGGGCTGCTTCAAGGCCGCGAAGACCTGGCCAGAATAAAAAACGGCGTTGCCATGCGCATTGAGCCCATTTTTACGGGCTATAATCAATTAAAAGATAATCGCCAGTCGCAGTTCGATTATAAAATGCAAGGGCCAATGGAGATGGTTGGCCGAAATCCTACCGTGGGCCAGGGTGTTTATGATGCTGACGCCAATGCGGCCTATCAGAACGCCATCATGTGGACCATAACAGCCGATCAACGTTATGCGGAAAAAGCAAAACAAATTGTTGATGCCTGGGCATCGAAATTAAAATCCATAACAGGCCGTGACGCCGTATTAATGGCCGGTCTTGGACCGTTCAAAATGGTTAATGCCGCGGAAATTTTGCGCTATACCAATTCAAACTGGGCACCTGTCAAAATTAAGCAGGCTGAGAAGCACTTTAAAGAAGTGATTTATCCGGTTATTAAAGATTTTGCACTTTTTGCTAACGGCAACTGGGATTCAGCTGCACTAAAAACAATGATGGCCATAGCAGTATTCTGCAATGACCGGCCAATGTTTGAACGCGCGATTGTTTACTATCAATACGGCGAAGGCAACGGCAGCCTGCCCAATTATATTATTAATGAAGAAGGACAGTGCCAGGAAAGCGGAAGAGACCAGTCGCATACGCAATTGGGTATTGCGCATCTTGCCGATTGCGCCGAGATAGCGTGGCAACAGGGACTAAACCTTTACGGTATACTCAATGATCGCCTGCTCAGGGGCTTCGAGTACACCGCGAAATATAATTTGGGGGAGAATGTTCCTTATTTGCCCGCAATGGACCGGACCGGAAAATATTTGCATGCTCAGATAGCTACAGAAGGGCGCGGCAAACTGCGTGCGGTTTATGAAGAGGTATTTAATCACTATGTTCACCGGGCGAATAAAACGGCCACTTTTACGCAGAAAGCTGCTGAAAAGGTACGGCCGGAACCGCAAGGCACGCCGGGTGCAGACCATATTGGCTTTGGTACTTTATTGTACTCACGCAGCCTGCAAACTATTGACCCCTATGCAAAGGTTAAGCCGTGCACACCGTCGGGATTGACGGCTATGCCTGAGAACAGATCCATTCAATTGACGTGGGTACCGGTACGGGGAGCCATTTTTTATCAGGTTAAAAGGGCAGTCAACAGGAAAGGAAAGTTTAAGATAATCTCCTCCAGGGTTATCAATGCACAGTTTAAGGATAAAAATGTAGCCTCGGGGCGCAAGTACGTGTATACCGTATCGGCGGTGAATAATAAAGGTAAAAGTAGGGACGCCTATCCTGCTGCTGTTACAGCGGGATTGCCCGCAGGATGGTCGGTTACCGATCTCGACCCCAAATCAAAAAAAGGACAAGCACGGTCATTGGATTCTGGTTTTACTGTTGAAGGTACCGGCATGGGATTTACCGGAAACGAAGAGCAGGCTACCTACATCCATCACAAATTAGTGCCTTATCAAACGCTCGCCGTTCATTATCAGCCGCAGTTGACTTCGCAGTTCACCGGTTTCGGCATTTCGTTCAGGCAGTCTGCGAAGGAAAAGGGGATCGGGGTAAATTTGCTTATCTATCCAGAAGTTTTGCAACAACTTGAGGCCCCCAAATGGGTAGTAACCTGTACGGCTCGGCTTCACCCGGGCGATAGTTTAACACAGGCAGGAGCAACGCTCAATGTAAAAGAACCTGTAGTATCTTTTAACCGCATGACGGGCGGTTGCTGGCTAAAGTTAGTTCAGGAACAAAACCAGGTAAACTCATTTTATTCCGCAGATGGCAAAGATTGGCAACTGATCGGGACTGTTGCGCGAAACCTATCGCTGACAGAAGCCGGCATAATCGTTTTTTCGGGGCTTGAAGCGGTATCTACAACGGTCAAATTTGATCAGGTTAGGTTAGAATAACCTTTTAAAAATATTAGCATAGCCGGAAATGCTGACATCGTCAGGTCGGGTTTATATAACAAAAAGTCTATTTGGAACAACAATATTCTTTTTGATACCCATAAATTCGTATCAACCATTTAGCCTGAGCAAACAAACCGACGATCATGTCTGCTGGTTGCACCATCAATTTTGGTATGCCTGCGGTCGGAAAGCCCGGATTTTTACAGTGCTTGATAAGCCGGGTCAATTGAGGTGCAATTATAAACTTTGTTTAAACGGGTTATGACGTTACAGAATTTTAAACCGGAAAATGAAAACTAAGCTTTCCCTGATTTTTTAATACTATGCTCGGTAATATTTCTTTTGCGCCCATTATTGCTGGCCTTGTTTCAGCCCTGCTTTGTTTTAATAAAGCCTGTTGCCAGCCTAAACAAGTAGCTCCGCTATGGGGCAACTGGACTCACTGGGGCGACCAACTTGACGGTACTTACCGTAACCCTGTCTTACCTGGTGATTACAGCGATGTGGATTGCATCCGGGTGGGTACTGACTATTATGCCGTGTCCTCTACGTTTCAGTATTCCCCTGGTTTTGTGATCCTGCACTCTAAGGATATGGTAAACTGGCGCATCCTGGGCCACGCTGTCAACGATATTTCGGTGATTTCGCCCGCTATGAATTATACCAGGATGGACCATTATGGCCGTGGGATCTGGGCGGGGGCCATACGCTATCATAACAACCGTTTCTGGATCTACTTCGGTGATCCGGACGAGGGCTATTTTATGAGTTCGGCCACACGGCCTGAAGGCCCCTGGGCGCCTTTAAAACATGTACTGAACGAAAAAGGCTGGGACGATTGCTGCCCGTTTTGGGATGATGACGGCCAGGGCTACCTGATAGGCACCAGGTTTGCCGATAACTATAAAATCCACCTGTTTAAAATGTCGGCCGATGGCTCGGTGATTGACCGGGAAAGCGACAAGGTGATCCACCAGTCGCAGGGCAGCGAGGCAAACAAGCTGTACAAAATTAATGGCTATTATTACCACCTTTTCAGCGAGGTGCGCAACGACGTAAGGGTGCTTATGATGGAGCGGGCCAAAGATATTCGGGGCCCTTACGAAGGCCCGCAGCAATTGAGCGAAGGTCAGCCGCAATTTAACGAACCCAACCAGGGCGGATTAGTGCAGACTGCTGACGATAAGTGGTACTTTTTGACCCACCATGGCTCGGGCGATTGGTCGGGCCGGATATTGAGCCTGTTACCTGTAACCTGGACTAATGGCTGGCCTATCATTGGCCGGCCTAATGCAGCGGGCCTTGGCGAAATGGTGTGGCAGGCCCCTATGCCCGTAACCGGCACCGGTCGGGTTGTTCCGCAAAGTTCGGATGAGTTTAACGGCAACACGCCTGGCCCCCAGTGGGAATGGAACTACCAGCCCCGCGCCGCCAAATGGTCCTTAACTCAGCGAAAAGGCTGGCTCAGGCTGCACGCCTTCAAACCACTCAAAAACGATTTGCTGTATGCCGGAAACACCATAATCCAGCGCTGCTACCGCACCAACGCCAACGAGGCCACCGTTAAAATTGACCTGAGCGGCATGGCTAACGGCCAGCGCGCCGGGCTATCACACTTTGGAGCACCCCATTATGCGGCGGCCGGTGTAGTGCAAACCAGCCGGGGTAAACAGTTGCAGTTCTTTACTGAAAATGCCGTAACCGACGGCCCCATCATCAAGGGCAATAACATTTGGTTACGCACAGTGTGGGGCCTGGATGGCAAAAGTAATTTTACGTACAGCACGGATGGCAGGAATTTTAAACCCATTGGCGAAACCTATCAGTTAAGATGGGGATCATACAGGGGCGACAGGCTGGCCATTTACAGTTTTAACGACCTGCAAGATGCCGGTTTTATTGATGTTGATTACCTGCACTATCAATATTCCCATTAAAACAGATCCAAACAGAGAGCAGACAAACTGACCCTATAACACGCCTAACCCGCACCAACCTGATGATCCGCCTGAGATTTGCACTGCAATTATTACTCGGTTACAGTATATTGACCACGGCCCCGGCCGCCGCGCAATCCTGGACGGCAAGTAGAAAGCTGATAATTCGCCAGGTATGCTTTACAATTCTATGGTAATAGATACGCGCAGTTTAAATCATAAGCAACAAGCGCTGGCGATGGAAATTGTAGCTACGTTGCGGCCCAAACCTGCAAACTAAATAGCCGCCTCTTGATATTTCGAATTAAATTCTATCTTTGCATCCAATTCCTGATTTGTTAATCTTTTAAATATCAAGGAATCATGACAGAGCAAATCTACATATCGCCCCTTTCGCTCATTGCCTGATCAGGCAGGCAAACCCTGTATTTTATTAAATAATTAAACGGTTGCATCAGTAACCTGTGCATTATTTTGCCTGCCCCCCAATTCACTGGATTTTTTGAGCGCTCTAACAAGGGTATATCCTTACTCAAGGACGAACTGAGATCAAAAATCAAATTCAAGAAAATTAAATGAAAGTGTGATGAACACACATGAATGGCCGCGCTGTATCAAATCGGCGCGGCGCAAAAGGCGGCTCGTTAAAACCGGTCGGGATAAACAACTGATACAGATGGACAAACGGCGCGATGAACTAAGGGAGCAAAGAAGGCTTTTGCCGATGGTTGCGCTTGAACACCCGTATCAACGTGGCTGGAAACGTTTTTTTGTGTTGCGGGATGACCATAAGCATAACCCCAGGAAGGACTTTTATGAAGCCTTATTAATGAAAATTAACACGGTTGAATATCATCAGGACAAATCCTTCAAACGGAAAAAACGACGCAAACAACGTTATGTGTACCAGGCTAAACCGCAAATACTGCGTGAGTTGTCGCAACATAGTTGGGATATCAACAGGATCAATTTAACCGAGCAGGAAAAGGTTTGCTTTACCCGTGTTGAAACTTTTGATGTTAAAACCTACCGTACCGAGGTGAAATACGTGTTTGCCGAGCCCTGGCGATATGTGCTAAAGGTAGCGCCGCATATGGTAACACATACTAAAATGATCGATGCGGATATTGAACGGGAATTAGCGTGGATAGACGAACACATTGATAACAACCACTTGTGGCCGCGCATCAACCTGTTAACCCGTGGCCGGAGCTATCGCTGGAAAGATGAGTTTAACGACCGGCCAAAATACATTAACAAATTTAAAAACACACCAAGGTATGCCTGTAAAGAAGCTTACCTGGAATTAGAAACATAACCCACATGGGCAATTTAAGAACAAAAGATTTAAGTAAAATAGGTTATCATAATGATCAGCTGCGAAGCCTGGTTATTGGTATAACCTCTAAAAATTTCAAGCACCATAGTAAGCAGCAGCTACTGGACCTGTTGGTGAATATTAAGAACGATCCGGAAGTATTTCTGGATGATGAGTTAACAAGCAAGATAGCCGAAAAGGTAATTGGCAAAACGGATGCTCCATCCTTTAAAGCGTTTGCACTGCGTGATGAACCGGTATACTGCAAAACTTACGGTGGCAAGGGTATTGAGCAATCGGCCAAAAAACAAATGGAGCTGGCTAATATGCTGCCAGTAAGCGTTCAAGGTGCATTAATGCCTGACGCGCACATGGGTTTTGGTTTGCCTATTGGTGGCGTACTCGCTGCAAACAACGCGGTAATTCCCTATGCTGTAGGTATGGATATTGGCTGTCGCATGGCGCTGTCCATTATCGATGAGAGCGATGGTTTTCTAAAACGGTTCGAATATCAAATTAAACAAGCCTTAAAAAATCATACTCATTTTGGTATGGAAGGAGGCCTGGATGTAAGGCAGGAGCATGAAGTGCTGGATAGCAGGGTATTTAATGAGATCCCATTTTTAAAACCGCTGCGGAGTAAGGCGGTACGGCAATTAGGCACCTCGGGCAACGGAAACCACTTTGTGGAGTTTGGCGAGATCGAACTTTTGGCTGATAACGCTTTAGGTTTACCCGCTAAAAAGTATACGGCCTTGTTAACACATTCAGGCAGCCGGGGTTTAGGTTCGGCAATAGCGAGGCAGTACACGCAGATAGCCATGAATACCTGCAAACTTCCGCGCCACGCACAGCAACTGGCCTGGTTGGATATGAACAATGAGGCGGGCCAGGAATATTGGTTAACCATGACCCTGGCCGGAGATTATGCCAAAGCTTGTCACGAGCGCATACACGCCAACCTGTTAAAGGCTTTAGGCTTGAAAGCTTTGCACGTGGTGGAAAACCACCACAACTTTGCCTGGAAAGAACAATTGGCTGACGGCCGGGAGGTTATTATTCATCGCAAAGGCGCGACACCGGCGCATCAAGGCGAGCTGGGCATTATCCCTGGCAGCATGACCGCGCCGGCTTACCTGGTATCGGGCAAAGGTGCAAATGATGCTTTATATTCTGCATCGCACGGTGCCGGCCGGGCCATGAGCAGGCAAAAGGCTAAGGACAGCATGACGGTTTCGGCCATGAAAAAGTTGCTCACCAATGCAGGTGTAACCTTAATTGGCGGTACCGTTGAAGAGAACCCCTTAGCTTATAAGGATATCGAGGCCGTGATGGCGGTGCAAAGCGACCTGGTTGATGTCCAGGGCAAGTTTTATCCACGTATCGTTCGGATGAATAAGGAGTAGTGATGAAAAAGATGATGATACAAATCACTTCAGGCAAAGGCCCGGCAGAATGCAGCCGGGTTGTAGCCCGCGTACAAAACCTGATGTTGAAGCAAGCCAAACAGCAAGGCATTCAGCTTGAAGTACTGGAAAACAAAGCCGGCGGGTTAAACGGCACTTTACTATCCGCTACGATGATGGCTACCGGTAATAACCTGGATGCTTTTGTAAAAGAATGGACCGGTACTATACAATGGATAGCGCAAAGCCCGTATCGAAAATACCATAAACGTAAAAACTGGTTTGTGGGCGTATCTGTTTTTGACGTAAAAGAACTGATGCAATGGAACCCTAAAGATGTAAAGCTGGAAACCTGTCGTTCGTCGGGACCAGGTGGCCAAAATGTAAACAAAGTGGAAACCGCGGTTCGGGGAACACATTTACCATCGGGACTGCAAGTTATGGCAATGGATACCCGGTCGCAGCTCGAAAACAAAAAGCTTTGTTTAGCCCGGCTGGAAGCCAAAGTACTGATCTGGCAAACAGAAAAATTGATAGAGCAGCAGCAAAGTCAGTGGCAGGAGCATAACGCCCTGGAGCGTGGTAATCCGGTTAAAACCATCAGGGCAGTAATTTAAAACAGGCGGCAAAAGTAACCGGGTTTTTTCGTGAGAAAAGGTAAAAAATCGATGTTTTTATAAATGGTGAGGTTTAATAAAAGCCTCAAAACGGCGTTTGGCTGTTGTTTTAGAAGCTTTGAATCCTCTGATATTCTCCATATATCGATTACCAGGCTTTTAGATTAATTTCTAAAAGCCTGTTTTTTTATGGGCACTACGCCGGTACAACACTTTTCGTAAGTTTTATTGATATGTTCCAATCCCAAACTGCGTAAAAAATAGACTTGTAAGGTTTTTGGCCAAAACGTTGTTGTCCCAGCGGAAAGTATCTTGTCATCCGTTTTGTTAATGAATTAACTATCGGCTGATCCTATTGATACTGTCGACACAGCACCAGCATATTAATTATTTATCTGGTTTGAAAGTGAATATCACAATGCGGCAACCACTGCTTTAACTGTGTCTTGTCTTCTTTTGATAAGTAATTGTCATCCAATCTTATCTCTTTTAATTTTGTTAATTTTTTGATTTCAGGAGAAATATAACGAAGTGGGTTATTCCAAATTTCAAGTTTTTCGAGATTAACCAACGAACCTATACAGTTAGGGATACTATCTATTTGGTTATCAAAAATTAGTAATTCTCTAAGATTTGACAGATAGCGAATATTATCAGAGATGCCTTTAATCTTATTGCTATAGACCTGTAATGTTTGAAGCCCACTTAATTTATTATCTACGAAGCCCAAATCTTTAAACTCATTTTCTTCAATTGAGAGCCATTTTAGGTGGGGAACAGTCTTGATTTTTTCAGGAAACATTGACAATTTATTGCCAGAAATATCAAGGTATTCTAAACTATCAAGGTTTGAAAGATCTGTTTTAATTTCGTTGATTTCCGTTTTTCCTACCAGCAGGCTTTTTAGCCCTCGCATTTTATACAAATCATCAGGAAGTGACTTTATGGGGTTTGCACCCAAATAAACACTATGAAGTGATTTAATTTTATAAAGCTGTGAGGGTATTGTTGTAAATTTATTCTGTGCGAGGTAAATTGTATTAATTGGTAATGTGCTGACAGCATCGGGCAGGTAAGCAAGTCCGGCACCTTGAAGATTTAGATACGCTCCCTCATTAGCCATTACAATTGACACTCCTGAAGACGTATAAAGGGTTTTCAATTTGCCTGCATCAATTTTGTTCACAATTTCTACTATACGCTTCTGCGCTAATGAATCGGATTGCCCCCTTTTGCTAAATAACCATGCCTTTACTATTCCCTTGCTTTTAATGCAGGGATATTGAAAGTTTGGGTTCCATTCAATGTCATTCGTTTCAACTGCAGATCTATCGGAGTACCGGTATCGTTGCCAGGTTGGCATCTCTTCCTCTTTTGTAGACGTGATGACAATACCGCTATCCGGGATGATAACAGTTTTAGTCCAAAGAAAAGCTGGAGGTAGCTCAGGGTAACCTTGAATTCCGAAAACTATCCCTGCTGCGCCCCTGGATGCTTTAGAGAAGATAAAAGTTGTATGTTCCTGCCATTTCAAAGCACAATAAGAAACAGTAAGAATATATACTGCCGATACTCCCATCTGTATTAGTTTAAAATGTTTAGTCTTGGAAGCAAAATAATTAATGAGATAAAGTAATATTGAACTTATCATCATCAATATCCCTATTCCCAGTCCAAACCCACCGGTGAAGTAAATTATTGCAAGGCCTAAACAGATGGCCAATATGGCAAGGGCTTTGAGCGGAGTTATGTTTGATCTTTTCAATTTTGTCAAGCTTGGAATCGCTAATACTAATATGGCAACAACCAGGAATCCTTCCCTGTACTCAGATCGTAATGATAAACTCCCGCGCGCATGCCTGCGTAAATAATATTATTTCTGATAACCATTGAATTGGGATAAAGAGCCGCGTACCATAATCCTTTATCTACTAAAAAAAATATTTGTGCATTTCGACCTACTTTTAACAAACTTTTAGAAGTAATAATGATAAAGTTATCTTGATGATCTAATGCGATAACTGCTGGTGCTGTTGGTAGTTTTAAGTGTTCTCTCACAGCCCACTTATCATTTGGTTTGTAGATTTCAATAATGCTTCCTTCCGAGGTTCCTAAGTGTGCAAGCCCTTCAATGGCGTATTGTTTGCCTCCTCTATTAATAAACTGCACTATCTCATGACTTGATATTTTATAATAATTCTTACCATCACTTGAAACCCAGTATAGAGCACCACCCCATTCACCTCTGTAAAAGCCTACTAAATAACCATCTTCTACTTTCAAGATTGAAGCCCTTCCTCCAAAGTCACGACTATCAGCTTTTTTAACTTTAATTTTAAAAGGTAATTGAGGAGATGGAAGTTCTTTCTTATCTACCACAAAAACAGAATCGTTTTTCTTATAGACAGCCCATTCGTGAAAAGAGAAACCATATTTTCTGAGGCTGTCCGGATTAGTAGGAATTGGATGCGTATTCCAGTTACTGATTAGCTTTTTATCAGTTTGGCCTAAACAACTTTCGAGGCTAAATACTATTAATATAATAAGTAGGTTAACTTTCATAAGTTGTAGAAAGAATTAATTAATAATCATAAATATGCTCTATCGTCACTCCTTTTAGTTTAAGTGTTCTTACAAGCGAGCTAAGGTTTCCCACCGTTGTCACTAAAGCAACCCTGCTTAAGCCCGGCCTGGTAAAGATTGGCTGAGTAAATAGTATTTTATAATTAGCGGTTATATTTAAAGGTTTTTCAGTTAAAACGGTAAGCATAATAGCACTTTCATTTCCGGCAATCTCAGTAAAACCAACACCATTTTTTGCCAGCTTACTAACCGCTGTATTAAATTCAGCATAACGGGGTAAATTAGCCAGCACCATACCGTTTGGCAATACTTTTATATTATGCACAAATCCGGTTGTATCCAACCCTGTGGGTAGCCTATCCATCACTACTGCTGTTTGCAACGAGGCTGTTTCATAAGCCGATTTGGTGCCGAGGCCAATCAGCCAGCCATAGCCGCTTTTAACCAATAGTTCGGTGGTTAGATAATAGCGCCTCTCCAGTTTACGCAGCAAATGCGGACCGGAGAAAGAGGCGCTGCTCCACAACATTTTAAGCTGATGGTTAAAATCATACTCGTACCATGGCAGCGCCTCAATAAATTTTACATAGCTGTATTCATAATCAGCATTAAACTTATCTTCGGCGGTCATTTCTTCGTTGGGGCTGATATCGGTCACCCGGCCAATAACGGTCTCGTAAAATGATTTGATACCGTACTCAACGGTTGTGCTGCCGGCTATTACCCATATCATCACATGGTAGCCGGTATTGAAAGGGAAATTTCCTTTAATCTGATCGTACATTACACCGTAACCACCCCACATCTGGTCAACATGTTTCAGGTATGGAAAGGTGGTTGAAGTATGGGTTTTAAAGTAATCTGCCTGTTCAGCCGGACTAAACACCAGGAACCATTCGGGGTAGGTCAGAAAAGTTTGATCAGGCGGACGTACGGCTGCCTGAGGTGTTAGCGGGTGCTTATTAATTGACAGCCAGGCTTTATCCACCAACAAACCCTTCCCGGCAGGCACAGTGGATGGCTTCCTGTTTTTAACAACAAAAGTTATGATAGCCAGTAGCAGCGCAATTAATGTCAGTATCCTTAGCCTTTTCATGCCTATATTTTGGTAAACAACATTAAGGTATTATCGGATGGATCTTTATCTTGTAGTATTCGTTTACCGGCATCTTTAAATCCCGCCTGCTCAATAATGGCTGCCCATTCATCTGCGGACTTGAAGTTTTTAAAATCTCTGGCTTCAAACTCCCAGGTTTCGTTCAATCCCACATTAAATACCGTATGCACCAAAGAAACAAAGGTGGCCATTTCTGGCGTTTTAACATTATGGTCGCGGATAACAAACGAGCCGCCGGGCCGTAGGATTCGGTATATCGATTCCACAAACCCATCCAGCTTCGCTACCGGGCAGTGGTGTAAACCAATATAGCACGTAACCACGTCCAGGCTTGCATCAGGAATAGTTAAACTACTAATTGGGTTATAGCCATTAATATCCACAAAATTGCCCTCCTTGCCCAGCTGCCCCCGCTCCATAATGTCTCCCGGCGAATTGGTTGGCGCGAGATCATTAATAAGATATATCGGGCCGGTGACCTTGATTTCTTTTCTTAGCTGACTAATATAACGACCGGTAGAACCGATCTCGCCATAACCGGAGATCTGTTTAACATCGCCCAATAACCCCAGTGTTTGCCTGACTATTTCTTTTTTGCTTTTTAAGCGCTGGCAAGGCATAAGTCAGTTCTGATAAGAATGGCTTAATGCCTTTCAATTTGCTTTGAACTGATTTATAGATCTCCTCATCGGTTTTGCCTATGGCGGTTTCTTCTTTTATTAATTGATGGAATTTATCCTCGGGATACAAATGAAATATCACCTGCAAAAAGCGGTAAAAATCGTCGCTCCATTTGGTATCGTTAAATACTGCTTTAAATTCGGATGTATTAGCCATTGCTTGTGGGTTTTAATGGTTGATAATAGGTGTCCCAAAAAATGTTCCTGAATTTATAGTCAGGATCAAGCTTGGTTTTCAGGTCGAATAACTTTTGCGCGTTAGGATATGCTTTATGAAACTGTGCCGCGGTTGGATGTACCTGATAAGGTAAATAATAAGCGCCGTTTACAGCAATTACGGCATCAGCCAGCTCACGGGTCCATACAGCAACAGCATGTTTAGATGCCGGATCTGTGCGTTGCTTGTAATAAACCACAAAAGCAAATACCTCTTCCCGTGCCCATGCCAGGTAGGTGCCCGGGTCGGCTTTGGCATGTCTGATGGATACATTAAGCACGTTAACATTAAAACGGATAAATATTTCGGCCATGGCTTGTTCAAATTCCTCAAAGCGCTGAACAGGAACAAAGTATTCCAATAATACATAAGTGCTGTTGATTCGTGATTTGGGTTCCAGTTCGGCAACATCATAACCGGCTTCGTAGTTGCGCCAGTGGATCTTTTTGCCCCTGAACAGTAAAGGGTCAATTATAAACTCCCGGTAAGGCTTGCCTAATGGTCTTTCTGTAAACGCCCACAGGAAATACCGTTCCAGCGGATAGGATTCTTTCAGTGGCATCAGCCGGGTTTTAACTGTCGGCTTTTCGGTGGTTTCTATCCAGCTTACAGCTCTTAAACGCGTGTATTTTGGAGGGTAAATATCACCATTATGGAAAACTACCTGTGAATTATCGCGTATGGTTTTGAAGAAGTAATCTTTATATTCTTCAACTTTCATTTTTTTATCAATTCGTTTAATGGCCAGGTTATCGGCTAACTCGAGTTCAGCCTGAACGATAACGCCAATGCCATTATAACCGCCAATTGCGCCAAAGAATACTTCCGGGTTTTCTGTTTTAGTAGCATGTACTAACGAGCCATCGGCTAACACAACATCAATTGACCGTACTGATAAAACAACCGGCCCCATGCCCATGTATCGCCCATGGGCATTAACACTCAATGCGCCGCCTACCGTGAAATTGGCATAGGTTTGCATGATCTTGATGCTTAGGTCATACTCATCAATATATTGCTGAATATCGCACCAGCGGATACCCGTCTGTACTTTGATGAGTTTATCTGTTGCGGAAAACTCCAGTACCTTGTTCATTCCGCGCATATCAATATGCAGACTATGCGGGCTTGCTGTTTGTCCACCCATGCTGAAACGGCCACCGCCTACGGAGATAGCGCCGGTAGCGTTTTTAACAATTTCGCAGATTTCTTCGACCGAAGTTGGACGCGCAATTTTACTAACCAATACGGGATTCAGCCGGGTTACATCGTCAATAATACGCTCATCGGTTTTAAGGTGGGGGATCTCTTTACCTTCATCGTTTTTCAAATAATCGGGTGCCGACCCGGGTACCGAACCATATTGGTTTGTCGTGTAATCCCCTTTTTTGAAACCTAACCGCCAGAATAACCATAATGGCCCAAGCACGGGTATTAAAACAGTAAACAGCCAATAGCCTGAATAGCCCTGATCATGCAGGCGCTTAATAGAAGTAGCTATAATGATCCAGAATAATAAAGGATATAGAATAAACGTAGCTCCTTCGCCAGCAAGCAATAAAAAGTTGTACAACACGTAAAAAGTGCACCAGTAAAACAGGGAAGCCAGCCAAAAAGCCCCTTTTGATAAGCGGCCGTTAAAAGTAAATAGCAGATAGGTTACAGGTAGTTTTTGTTTCAGGCGCATGGATGGTCTTGGCAATACGCTAATATATCATTACTTTCAATTATAATTATAGCCGCGTATATAAATGTAACATGATACCCAGAGGTAAATTATATATCAGCTATAAGAACTTGGTTGAAGGTGCTTATTACTGCCTTACTGATCGCTTTCGCTTACCAGGGCCGGATGTTGATCAATGCGCTAACGAAATGGTTTGCCTCTCGGTGAGAACTGGAATCGATCTGGTATTAAACGCTTTGAATTTTCCGCCGGGCTTCGAGATGATTGTTACTGATATTAATATCCCGGATATGTTCGCCATAATTAACTGGCACGAATTAACGCTTGTTCCGATCCCGGTTAATAAGTATACCTTAAATATGTCCCCGGCCCAGGTGGAAGCAGCAATTACACCTGCAACCAAAGCCATACTGATCACTCACCTTTTTGGCGGTATCATGGAAATTGAAGCGATAGTTGCCATAGCAAAAAAGTATAACCTCATTATATTTGAGGATTGCGCACAAGCATATGCCGGTAATTTATATAGCGGGAATCCCGCATCAGACGTAGTGATGTTTAGCTTTGGCTTTATTAAAACCAATACGGCTATTAGCGGGGCGATGATCAAAATAAAAGACCCGGCGTTGTACGCTGAGGTTGTTGCGCAAAATGGGCACTACCATCAACAAAGTACTGCAGGCTATTTTAAAAAGCTTTTTAAAGTGCTGTTTGTAAAACTGCTCACCAATAAAGTTATTTATACCGGGTTTTATAATTTAGTAATGGCTTTGGGAAAGGACTTTGAACAGGTATTAGGTGGCTTTACAAAGGGCTTCCCCGGCAACGATATTTTTAGACAGATCCGGCATCAGCCTTCCACTCCAAATCAAAGGCTGCTCCGAAAAAAACTTGCTAACTTTGATCAAAATAGTATTACTAAAAGGATCCAATTAGCCAAAGATATTTTATCAAAGATCCCCGATAATTATAAAATTGGTTTTGAGAACAAGAGGCATTCTTACTGGGTGATGCCTGTTGAAACCCATAATCCGGATGCACTGATCAAACACTTGCGTAATAACGGTTTTGATGCTTCGCAAAAAGCATCAAGCTTAATCAAGTTGAGCGAGGCGGGCGGCGTTCCCAAACCTGAAGAATTAGCATTAGACAATCTTGTTTATTTACCAGTGTATCCCGCTATGAGCGCAAAAGACCGTAATAAACTAATACAACTAATAATCAATTTTTCGCACTAATCTCTTCTTATGCTGACAGGTTGTGGTGCTTTAACGTTTTCCATAACTGGGCTTCAATTGCTTAACCATATCCCTGGCCGAAAGACGTCCGTTTATTAATAAAAAATAGCCCGAACTATCCCACCCCACCCATCCAAATCCACTTTAAAAAAATATCATCAACAGCAATGAGGGTAAAACGCTTCAGGCGTGTTTAAGAGACAAATTTTAATAATCGTCTTAACAACACAAATGCTATGAAAGCAACATTCCTGATCTATCTTGTTATCTTTTTGATTTCGTTTAAATTTACTGCAGGCGCCCAGCAAAAAACGGCAACCAATGCCGATTCAGTATTTAAGCCCAAAATCGGATCATTCGATGCCGGTTACTCCTACTCGCCGTTTACCGTTAAAAATAAAAACATGAACATCAGGCAAGTGAATGCTTCGGTCAACGTACCGCTGATAAATAATTTCAGGGACGGAAAGCTTGATTTTTTACTTGCCGGCGTTAGTTACAGCGGGCTTTCCTTATCCGAAACAGGAAAATCATTCGGTGGTACTGATTTTTATTCTATTTCGGTACCCATCACTTTTCAAAAATCGTTTTCTGCAAAGTACGCGCTGCTGGTATCAGCAATCCCTACCTTATCATCCGACCTGAAAGATGTTTCGGGCGAAGACATGCTATATTCAGGCTTTGCCATGCTCAAGATCCGTAAGTCCAAAAGCTTTTCCTACGCCGTTGGTGTGGGTTATTCAAGGCAGTTTTTTGGTACGATACTGCTGCCGGTTATCGGGATAGAATGGCAGATCAGCGAAAAACTGAGCCTTAGCGGCACCCTGCCCGTTTCCGAAAAATTAAAGTACCAGCTCAACGATAAAAGTATCCTTGGTTTCAGCAGCGACTTTGGCATTGGCGGGGGCTCATACCGGTTGTCGAAAAAAACAGGGTCAAATTATTTACAGGTACAGCAGTATAAAAACACGCTTTTTTATAATTACCAGCTGGCTAAAAACTTTTCGGTACAAATAAGCGGTGGTTACAATTTTGTGCAACAGCTTGACTTGTACAACAAAGATCAAAAAGTTAACTGGGCACCATTTAACGACCTGAACAAACGCGTTCACCTGGCCGAGTTAAAAAAGACCGGCTTTACCGTCGAATCAGGGATCAGCTACCGGTTTTAACCCGAAACCGGTGCAGGTCTTCCTTTTGAATGTATAACATCAATCAACCGCAGCAATGGAAACAACTATTAATTTAATGGTCGAGGTTTTTAAAACAAATGTTGAGGATCCGGCGCAGGCAGCAAAATTGGTGGGCCTGCTTCAAAAACATATTACCAATAGCAGTGTAAATTTTGACCTGGAAGATTGTGATAAAGTATTGAGGATAGAGGGCCCGGAGGTTTCACCGCAATCGGTCGTGGGCATCCTTAAAGATTATGGCTACAAGTGCCAGCCGCTCGAATAAACACAAAGCCCGGATTATAATGCTTGTACTCCGTTTCATTTGTTAAACGTGTAGGTTTAGCGTAACCTGCACGTTTTTCAATTGCGTGGACTTAACAAACTATGAATAGCTAAGACAACTATTTCAGCACAAAGCAGGAAGAAGGATGGGCCCTGTCGTTGTAAATGTAGTTAAGCTGCGTTGGTCCCGAAACCGTATCAAAAACCATGATATTATTTTCGCCGGCTACAAAATGAGGCCATTGCTTATCATTAACCTGGCCCGGAGCTTTGCCTTTTATAAAGTTTACCCAGGTTTGGTGTATTTGGTTAGCCAGTTTTAGTTCTGTATCGTTAAAATTGTGTTGTTTAGGTAAAAACCAAACATAGCCTAATTCATCGGCATGGGTTGCACCGGTACCATCGCGCTTGTAATCAAAACGGTACATCCAAACGTGGTTGCCTGCCTGCGCTAATGTGTTAGCCAGCCGGTAGCTGTGCATCTGGTACATGTATTGGGTGAGTACTTTTATGGCAGCGCTATCTGCATTGCCATTTTTAGCCTCGCTTTCAAAGTTTGATAAAATATAACGGTAATTATCACCAAACCAACCATATAGCACCGTGCTATCGGGGTGGTTGAGGCGTTTGTCAAAATTCATAAACATTTTACTTTCAAACTTATTGGTACCGATGAGGAAGCGTACTTTATCATTTCTGTTTTTGAGGATATATTGATATGGATCCTGCGAAATCACCGCGCCATCTATCACCGGGCCAAAATAGTTGGTGCCCTGTGCCCCATTGCTGATCTTTGCCTGTGCTGCTATAAATTTTTCGGCGGAGATTTTGAGGAGGTCGGCGGGTTTGCTAACACCCAGCTCGGTCATTAACCGCTGCCTGATGCCTTTAGCGGTAGCAGAATCCCGGATGCATTGCACGGCGCCGCTTTCTAAAATCTGCTGGTTGAAATAGCCTTTGGATTGTGGTGTTGCCAACAGGGCACTGGTGAGTTTTGCGCCTGCCGATTCGCCCATGACGGTAACCTTCGAAGCATCACCGCCCATCGCCGCAATATTTTGCCTGATCCATTTCAGCGCCATGATCAGATCGAGCAGGCCATTATTTCCAGATGATTGGTAAGCTTTGTTTACATCGCCCAAATACATAAAGCCGAAAACACCAAGGCGATAATTAATGGTAACAGTAACAACGCTGTCATCGTCGGCAAAAGCGTGGCCGTTCATTCCCATACCCGAGCCGCCTGTAAGCGAGCCGCCATGTACCCATACCAGTACCGGAAGCTTAGCGTCCCTTGCTGTTGTAGGCGTATATACGTTCAATGTGAGACAATCTTCGCTGCCTTTTAGTCCGCCTGCGCCGCCGCCCTGCGATGCCGGGCTTCCAAATTTTTCGCATGAAAGCGTGTCTTTCCATGCCGTCATTGGCTGAGGGGGCATAAAACGCAAAGGGCCAACCGGCGGTTTAGCATACGGGATGCCTTTAAATACCAGGGTTGGCCCTTCTTCGATACCTTTTATCCATCCACCTGATACTTTTGTTACAACTGTTTGGGCAGAGGTAGTAAAACCTAAAAATATGCCCAGTAAAAACGTGTAAACCGGAATCAGGCGGATGATGTTTTTCATAAAACGGTTGATCTTAATAAGTGGCAGCCAGCTGAAGCGCGTTATAAGCATTAACAACGCCACCGGTTACACAAAGATCGGTAAACGGAACTTCTTTTTTGTCTCCCCATCTTTAATCTCTACATTATGTGATATTTTCACTACTGATTTCATGATGATCTCCTTAACCTGTACAGCCGTTAATTTTGGATAATATGAACGGATGAGCGCTGCCAGGCCGGTTACAACCGGTGCCGCCATGCTGGTACCATCATGCTCGGCATAGGCTGATTTTGGTGTGGTTGAATTGATGGCCACACCCGGTGCAAACACATCAACACTGGTTTTGCCATAATTGGAGAAGGACGCTTTCAGCGTTTCATCGTCTTTAGGGCCCGACGCGCCAACTTCTATCCAGGCACCGGCTACACCGCTTTTATCTTCATAAATACGGTTAGGGACGTTCAGTTCAACTTCGGTGTTATTGTTGTCATTACCCGCGGCATGTACCAGCAACACATCCTTGCTTAACGCAAATTTTACTGCATCATCAACTGCTTTTTTATTGTACGAGTAACTTTTGCCGAAGCTCATGTTGATGACCTTAGCGCCGTTAGCCGCAGCATAACGAATAGCGTTTGCTACATCCTTATCGCGTTCATCGCCGGTAGGTACTGTACGTACCGACATGATAGCTACATCATTGGCCACACCCATAACACCAAGATTGTTATCCCGTATCGCGCCAATGATCCCGGCAACGTGGGTGCCATGATCAGCATCCGGGCCGGTTACGTCATTATTGCCGTAAAAACGCTCATTAGCATTGTTATAGTTATCGCCCACGGTATCCCTCGAATTGAAATTAAGGTTGAGGTGATAATCCAACTGCTCTTTAAAGTGAGTTAAGCCGCCGTTTACCTCTTTCTCCCTGAACTCGGCTACATTTTTAAACGAAGGCAGGGCGCTTACCAATACACGTTTAACATAGGCCTCGCCATTATCTTTAGGCTCAAATTTGGTGATATCATCAAGGCTTGGGTTTTGGTTGCCCAGCTTGGTCAGTACCCCATCAAGCAGGGTATTGAATTTATTGATCACCGTATAGGTTTGCTGTGCTTTGGCAACCTGCTTAGCCATATCGGCTTTCATAGCGCTGTACGCTTTAAAATCGGCAAGGTCTTTTCCGGTAAGCTTGGTACTGTCAACGTTGGCAAAGCGGGCGTTGTTGATCCGCACCAGCCGGGTTAGCTCCAGGTTATCATAATGTACATCTCCTTTGGCCGATCCTATAAAATCCCAGCCGTGCATGTCATCGGCATAGCCGTTTTTATCATCGTCCTTTTTATTCGCGGCGGTTTCTTGCGGGTTGTTCCAGATCACCTTTTTAAGGTCTTCATGGTCCACATCAATACCCCCATCAATTACGGCTACCAGCACGGTAACGTGTTTTTTGCCTTTTAACAGTTCGTTGTATGCTTTTTCGGTACTGATCCCAAATACAGAATCGGTTTTAAGATCAAGGTTTTGCCAGTTAGGTTTAGTTTTTGGAGCTTCCTGCGCATAAGTGAATACAGGTAAGCAAAGCCCGGCTACCAGCACAAGCTTTTTAAGCGGAAAATTGTTTATCATTAATACTTTCAGTAATAGTTTATAAGTACAAAAACTCTAAAGTAGGTTTTTAATTGTTTAAAAAATGTGCGGGTTTGGTGATTTTAACACGTTTTCAGGAAAAAATATTTTTCTGATCACTCTACTTTTTGCTCAAAAATATGTTCAATTATAAATTTTGATTCTGCTACATAAACCTTTTTCCTGATCAGTTCCCGTAAATCGTCGGTGGCACCATCCCTTATCTCATACTTCTTTTCTTTGCAGGTTTTTATAAAACCTGTATACAATTGTTTCGCTTTGCCTGTTTCGCCTTTTGCAAGTGTGGCTAGCGCTATATTAAACATGGCGTAAGTGGCGTCATCCTGGTATTTCAGCGCCTTGTAAGAGTATTTTATACAGTCATCAAATTTACCAGCGCAATAATATGACCACCCCAGGTTCCCCAATGCATTGGCATAAGTGCTGTCAATAGCTATTGCTTTTTTGGCGGCATCAATAGCTGCCAGGTAGTTACCCGATTGCGTATAGCTTAAATTGAGCCCTACATAGGCGTATTTATAGGTCGGGTCGGCCTTTACTGCTTTCTGATGATAAGTTATGGCTGTTTCATATTGCTTTTTCTGATAGTAGCAATCACCTATCCTGTCGTATGGAAAAGGATATGATTTATCAATGCTGATAGCTTTTTGGAGATCTTTTATGGCATCATCCAATTTATCTGCGTAATAATAAGCGTCGCCGCGATCAACATAAAAAGTCCGTCGGTCGGGTTCCAGGTTGATGGCCTGTGTGTAAAGACTGATTGCTGTTTCGTATTCGTTTCTGTCGCAATAAATATCGCCTTTCAGGTTATAGCCGTCACCATCGTCGGCATTTTGGTTAATATGCAGATTGATAAAATAAAGGGCGCTATCAGGCATATCCATATTTTTGTAGCACCTGGTGAGGTTGTAGTAAGTCCAACTATAATTGGGCTTTAACTGTAATGTCAATCGCAGATCAGTTGCTGCTTCCTTATATTTTTCAAGATCGATCAGGCAGTCGGCCCGGTCATAATAAAGTACAAAATAGCCCGGAAAAAATTTAATGGCCTGGTTGTAATCAGCTATCGCCTTGTCAACCTCATCAAGATTATAATAGCACTTAGCCCGCATCTGGTATGCATGGGCATACTGTGGCCATACCGCCAATATTTGATCACAATACGTTATACATTCCCGGTATTTATGTTCATCAAACAGCATTTCTGCTTTCATTGTGTTGGCCGAAATCAATTCCGGACTGTCTTTTAGCAACCGGTTCAATTCAGTGCCCAAAGCCGATTTTCCTTTAAATGACGCGGTAAGTAATTTTAATCGTTTAGCAAAAACGGTATTAGGAGCATTTTTTAAAAAGCCGTCTAAAATTTTATCGGCATTTTTATCGCTGGGCTGTGATGTGAATACCAGTTTAAAAAAATCTTTCCCCAGCTGTTTTTCCGCAGGCGAAAGATTGCTATTGTCAGCAATATCCTTAACAAGGCTAAAAACTTCATAGCCCTGATAGGGCATGATCCGCGTTACATCTTTTTGTAAAGTGATGTTTTTAATGCTTTTGGATAGCAACATCATTCCTTTATCAATGCTGTCTTGCCTGAAACAGGTGATAGCCTCTTTTAAATAGGATGCATAGTCGCTGATCTGATAACCAGGTGCGGTTATTGGTACAGAAATTTTTTTACTGGAAGTATCCGCCGGTACTAAAGCCCAGGTGGTTAAGGGTCCTAAAATAAACAGCCAAAAAGCTATTGGTTTGAATGATAAGGTCATGCTATAAAAATAGCATATCCGGTTAATATTAAAAAATGGAAATGGGTTGCCTGCTTAATCCTATTTACCCAGCTCGGCCCTTACCTTTTTTACCTCAGCCGCAGTAACCAGGCTGCTGTTATTACCAAAGTTATTGCGGATGTAAGTGAGTACCGACGCGATATCAGCATCACTTAAAAAGTTATGCTTGGGCATGGCGCTGTTGTAAGGCCTGTTTTTGACTTTGATCGGCCCATCCAGACCGTTAAGCAGTACCCTTATAGCGAGGTCTTTTTCCATAAATTTACCACCGGTTACCCATTCCGATCCGCTAAGCGGCGGGATCATATTACCATCGCCGCGGCCATTTTTTTGATGGCAGTTGGCACAATAGGTATTGTAAATTTTAGCGCCGCCTTTGAGCATGCCGGTTTGCAAATCGCTCTTTAAAACATCGGGCAATCTGAAACCCGGCAGTTTTTTACGGAGCTCCATTTTGGCAAGTTCGGCCTTGCCAAACCCGGCTTTGTTACCCGTGTAGGAAATTTTCCAGATCTTTCCTTCCTCTGTTTCGCTGATGTATAAGGAACCATCGGGCCCCATGGCCAGCCCCATTGGCCGGTAAGCCGCGTCACTTACGCTTACTACCGTGTTTTTTCTGGTAAAGCCATCGGCAAAAACTTCCCATTGCCCAAAAGGTTTGCCGTTTTTAAAGGGTACAAAGCATACAAAAAAGCCGGCCTGTGGGTAAGGCGATCTGTTGGTTGAACCATGAAAGGCAATAAAAGCCCCGTTTTTATATCTTGCCGGAAACTGATCGCCGGTATAAAAAAACAGGTCGTTGGGGGCCCAGTGCGCTGGGAAAGCCATAATGGGCTGGGTGTATTTAGCACCGTTGCCGGCTTTTATGCCATCGCCGCCATATTCGGGGTTCAGAAGTTTTTTCTTTTAATGGGATCATAATAGTAGTAGGGCCAGCCTACATCAGTGCCCTTTTTTACTTTAATAAACTCTTCAGCAGGCAGCACCGCGCTTTGCCAGGCACTGAATATTTTAGGGAACTGCAGACGCAGGTCGTCGCGACCGTGGGCTACCACATACAGGCAATTGTCGGCAGTATTCCAGTCCATAGCAACAACGCTGCGCATACCTGTGGCATAACGGATACCATCGGTCTGTACTTGATTAGGTTTAGCCTCATCAAACTGCCAGATGCCCCCATATTGCTGCAGCAAGGGGCAGCCCTTGATCCCTTTTGAACCGGGCACCCTGTTTTGCTCCTGGCAGGCGTTTGAGGGCGCGCCAAATGCCACGTACATGTGCCCGGCATTATCAAAGGCCAATGGCTTAGCGTCATGCTCATGCGGGGCGGTAGCATCATGCAAAATCAATTCGAGCGGGGCATCGGGTACCAATGTTTGCGGATTTAATTTGGTTCGATAAACATTTGCCTCCGAGCTGAAGTACAGGTATCCTTTATGTACCCTCATGCCTGTGCCATAGGGACCTTTGTCTTCATAATTGGCAAACTTTTTAATGATGTCTGCCCGTCCATCGCCGTTAGTATCACGCAGGGCAACGTTGCCGCCGATAGAATCGGGGAAGCGGAGTTTTACATAAATATCGCCATTGGTGTTCACCGCGATGTGACGTGCGCGGCCTTCCAAACTATCCACCACCACAACCGCTTTAAATTTGCCGGGCAGGAATAAGCCGCCATTGGTGGCAGTATCCTTAGCTGGCGGGACGGTGTTATTCCCGATGTTTTTAAAACTGACTATAAGCAGGGCACACAGTACCAGCATCACGCCGGTCGCGTTTTTTTTATTTTTCATTTGAGACGAACAGGTTATCTAAATGCAGGATTGGTATTAAACGGCAATGTCCTGCTATAAAAGCGATTTTGCAGGTAAATGTTTAGGAAGATTCATTTTTATTGCCTGAGAGACTAAATATTATAACATGGGCCGGATGTAAGGATATCATATTATCCCAAAAAGTCCTATCTTTTCAACAAAACAAAAGATCCATGCCCGAAACACATCCCGAAAAAAACAAATTAGGCCTGTGGACCAGTACTTCGCTGGTGATTGGCAATATGATTGGTGCAGGCATTTTCCTGATGCCAGCGGCTATGGCTTCGTTCGGGAGTATTGGTTTGCTGGGCTGGGTGTTCTCGGCAATAGGCTCGTTCTTTTTAGCGAAGGTTTTCAGCAACCTGAGCAAGCTGTTGCCCCATGCTACCGGCGGCCCATATGCCTACACCCGCGACGGGCTGGGCGATTTCATTGGATTTTTAGTGGCCTGGGGATACTACCTTGCTGTGGCCTGTGCCAACGCTGCCATTACTATCTCGTTTGTGAGCGCCTTAAGTACCTTTTTTCCAATATTGGGAAGCAGCAGTGTTATTGCTGTGATTACCGGTTTATGTTCTATCTGGTTATTAGCTTATATCAATACATTGGGCGTCGTTACCGGCGGCAAGCTGCAATTGGTTACCACTATTTTAAAGGTGTTACCACTGTTGCTGGTAGCTATCGGCGGTTTGTTTTTCATTAAGGCGGTAAACTTTAAACCTTTTAACGCCAGCGGGACAGGCATAGTCACCGCCCTGCAGGCAACCGCTACTATGACCATGTTTGCGTTTATTGGTATTGAAAGCGCCACCGTACCATCTGGCAGCGTGGCCAATCCCGAAAAAACAGTGGCCAGGGCAACTATGCTGGGACTGCTTATTACCACCTTTATCTATATACTGGGGAGTGTAAGCGTTATCGGTATTATCCCGGCGGCGCAGCTGCAAAAATCACTTACGCCTTATGCCGATACCGCGGTGATCATCTACGGCAGCAGCGCCCGCTACTGGGTTAGCGCCGGTATTGCCATCGCCGCTTTCGGTTCACTGAACGGGTGGACATTGCTACAAGGACAAGTGCCTTATGCCATTTCAAAAGATCAACTTTTCCCGCCGATATTCAGCCGCACTAATAAAAAGGGTGTACCTTATATGGGTATTATCATCAGCAGTATCATGGTATCGCTGTTTATGGCCATGAATTATACCAAAGGTCTGGTAACACAATTTAAATTTCTGCTGCTGCTTTCGCTGTTGAGCGTTTTGATTCCCTATTTGTTATCGGCAGCGGCTTACCTGGTTATCCGGGTACGAAAAAGCCCAAAGGCGGGCGGCTGGGCCGGAGCTATAGCACTGGCTATGCTGGCTTTTGCCTATGCGCTTTGGGCTATTGCGGGAGCCGGGCAGGAAGCTGTGTATTACGGCTTTTTACTGCTGATGGCCGGGATCCCGTTTTATGTTTGGGCCGCATTCACAAAAAATGCGAATTAGTTTTTCTTAAATATTATAAGGCCCCTGCCTTGATCTCGTCAACTACTGCCGGATCAAGCAAAGTACTGGTATCGCCCAGGTTTGAGGTATCCCCCTCGGCTATCTTGCGCAAAATGCGGCGCATGATCTTGCCCGAACGTGTTTTTGGCAAGCCGGTTACAAACTGGATCTTATCCGGTTTGGCTATCGGGCCAATGATACGTGATACCGTCATGATGATATCCTTGCGGGTAATGTCCTCATCGCCATGCTTATCGGGGCTCACCACATAGGCATAAACACCCTGGCCTTTAATATCGTGCGGATAGCCAACCACCGCCGATTCAACTACGCTGCTATGCATGTTGATGGCATTCTCCACTTCGGCAGTGCCTATACGGTGACCGGATACGTTCAATACGTCATCCACGCGACCGGTAATGCGGTAATAACCATCCTCATCGCGCAGACAGCCATCCCCGGTGAAATACATGTTTTCGTAAGTGGCGAAGTAAGTGGTGCGGCAGCGCTCATGATCGCCATAAGTAGTACGCAGCATGCCCGGCCACGGAAATTTGATACACAGGTTGCCGCTTACACCGTTGCCTTCAATCACTTTACCGTTCTCGTCAACCAATACGGGTTGCACGCCTGGTAATGGTAAGGTGGCATACCCCGGTTTGGTTGGGGTAATACCGGCGATAGGAGAAATCATGATACCGCCATTTTCGGTTTGCCACCAGGTGTCAACAATCGGGCAGCGGTTTTTGCCGATATTGTCATCAAACCAATGCCATGCTTCTTCATTGATTGGCTCACCTACAGAGCCTAATTTTTTGAGTGAGCTCAGGTCTTTATTATTTACATTGTCCAGCCCAAAACTCATCAACGAGCGGATAGCTGTTGGCGCGGTATATAATATGTTTACTTTGAATTTATCTACAATCTCCCAGAAACGACCACAATCAGGATAAGTTGGGATCCCTTCGAACATCAGCGTGGTAGCCCCCTGCGAAAGCGGGCCATATACGATATAAGAGTGACCGGTGATCCAGCCAATATCGGCAGTACAGAAATATACCTCGCCCTGGTTGTACTGGAATACGTTGGCAAAAGTATAACCTGTATAAACCATATAGCCGCCGCAGGTATGTACCACCCCTTTGGGTTTACCCGTTGAGCCAGATGTGTACAGGATGAAGAGCATATCTTCGGCATCCATTACCTCGGCAGGGCAGCTTGGGTTACCTTGTGTTTCCACTTTTTTGATCTCATCTTCCCACCAAACATCGCGGCCTTTGATCATGGATACCGGCGTGCGGCTGCGGGTAAGCACAATAACTTTTTTAACCGAGCGGCATTGTACCAACGCATCATCAATCACAGTTTTAAGCGGTACTTCTTTGTTGCCGCGTTTACCGCCATCGCAGGTGATCACGATGTTACACTCGGCATCGTTGATCCTATCGGCAATGGACTGTGCAGAAAAACCACCAAACACTACCGAGTGGATAGCACCGATACGCGCACAAGCCAAAACAGCAATAGCCAGCTCGGGGATCATGGGCATATAAATACAAACACGATCACCTTTTTTTGCACCGTTGTTTTTAAGTACGTTGGCAAACTGGCAAACCTTATCATGCAACTGGCGGTATGTTAAAATGCGGTGATCCTCTTCCGGGTCGTTAGGTTCCCAGATGATGGCCGGTTTATCACCAAGGGTTTCGAGGTGACGGTCGAGACAGTTTTCGGTTATATTGAGTTTTGCACCCTGGAACCATTTGATCTTAGGCTCCTTAAAGTTCCAGTCCAGTACGGTGTCCCACTTTTTTTGCCATAAAAAATTATCGGCAATGCCGGCCCAAAACTGCTCGGGCTGCTCAACACTTTGCTGGTAAACTTTTTTGTACTCTTCAAATGATGTAATTTTCATCGGTTGGTTGTTTGGTTGATGAAGCTGTTCCGGGTTTAAATTGTTTGTTTTTTGTCCTCCGTACCAAGTTTCATGCTGGTTTAAATGGTGGGCGTAATTTAATAATTTATGTGTGATGTATATATTAAAATTCTATCTTTTTAAAATATTTTAAAAAGTACTTATTGGATTAATTGTGGGCTCCGTTTGTTGTTGTTCCCGGCCGGGTGCGCGGGCGGCGTTAGGGATTGCAGTGGAAAGCCCGCAGCGAACGAGAGGGAGCGTAGGGGCCAAGCGAGGACTTGCAACGGAAAGCCCGGGCCGCAGGCAACGCCCATGTTATAAACCCGATTGCGAGGGCCATCTCCTTGCATTGGATACACGGCATGTGGGGCACCGATAAATCCGGCATGGCTTCCTGTTTTGATTGGCCAATAATACACAACCGAATATGCTATGATAATGCGCACAGCCGCCTAAAATTTTGTTACTTTTGCTCATATTGCTATACTAATTTATGAGCGAAGAAAGATCACTGAACTTTATAGAGGAAATTGTTGAAGAAGATTTGGCTGCCGGTAAAAACGACAACCGTGTACTTACCCGTTTCCCGCCCGAACCTAATGGTTACCTGCATATTGGTCATGCCAAGTCAATTTGCCTTAACTTTGGTTTGGCAAAAAAATACAATGGCCTTACCAACCTCCGTTTTGACGATACCAACCCTGTTAAGGAGGATGTTGAATATGTTGACAGTATTAAGGAAGATGTAAAATGGCTTGGCTTTGATTGGGCCAATGAGCTTTATGCTTCTGATTATTTCGATCAGCTGTATGCCTTTGCCGTTGAACTGATCAAAAATAACCTGGCCTATGTTGATGACAGCACAGCCGAAGAAATAGCCGCCCAGAAAGGTACGCCTACCGAACCGGGCACGCCAAACCAATACCGCAGTCGCTCAGTAGAGGAAAACCTGCAGCTGTTTGCCGATATGAAAGATGGCAAATATCCTGACGGCGCGAAAGTACTGCGTGCCAAGGTTGACCTCGCGTCGCCCAACATGCACCTGCGCGACCCATTGATGTACCGTATTAAACACGCTCATCACCATCGTACAGGCGATAAATGGTGTATTTACCCCATGTATGATTTTGCTCACGGGCAATCGGATGCTATTGAAGAGATCACGCACTCTATCTGTACGCTGGAGTTTGTACCTCACCGTCCATTGTACGATTGGTTTATTGAAAAGCTGAATATTTTCCCGTCAAAACAGTACGAGTTTGCCCGCTTAAACCTGAACTATACGGTAATGAGCAAGCGGAAATTGCTGCAACTGGTTAACGAAAACTATGTTGATGGCTGGGACGATCCGCGTATGCCTACCATCAGTGGTTTACGTCGCCGTGGTTATACCCCTGCTTCTATCCGTGAGTTTTGCGAGCGTATTGGCGTTGCCAAACGCGAAAACATGATAGATGTTGGCTTGCTGGAGTTCTGTATCCGCGAGGACCTGAACAAAACCGCGTGGCGCCGTATGGCTGTGCTTGATCCGGTTAAGCTGATCCTGGATAATTATCCTGAAGGCGAAACCGAAGTAATGCATGGCGAAAACAACCCCGAAGTTGAAGGTGGCGATGGCGGCAGGGATATTCCATTTGGCCGTGAGTTGTGGATAGAGCGTGAGGACTTTATGGAAGTTGCGCCAAAAAAATTCTTCCGCCTGGGTATCGGGCTGATGGTTCGCCTAAAAAATGCTTATATCATTAAAGGCGAAAGCATTGTTAAAGACGCCGATGGTAACATCACCGAGATCCATTGCAGCTACCTGCCCGAATCAAAATCGGGCCATGATACCAGCGGCATTAATGTAAAAGGCACCATCCACTGGGTGAGTGTTGAACACGCCAAAACTGCTGAGGTGAGGTTATACGACCGTTTATTCCAGGTTGAAGACCCTTCAAATGAGGATGGCGACTTTAAAGATTATATCAACCCTAACAGCCTGCATGTATTATCAACCGTATACATTGAACCAGATTTAGTTAATGCCGAGTTAGGCAAGCCGGTTCAGTTTATGCGTAAAGGTTATTTTACTTTAGATAAAAACTCGACTGATGATAAACTGGTGTTTAACCGCACCGTTACATTGAAGGACGGTTGGGGTAAAAAGTAATCGCCGCTGGCCCCCTTAAAAAAATCATGTCATTGCGAGCGTAGCGTGGCAATCGCACGGAAGCATATCCGCCCTGTATAGCATGCGATTTGGGGTGTGATGGTTTATCCGGACAGTTGATCTGTCATGATTTATAAAAGTAAAAATAAATAACTTGTTGTTTGTTTGTGGTGTTGAAATGTGGGAAACTCGGAGAGTTTTCCATATTTCAACACGTTTTTCTTTTTTTGCTTCTTTTTTCTTTTTATCGGGCCTCCGCTTTTTGTGGATAACTTGCCTTTCGCTCAAACGCCATCGGGCTGATATAGCCTAAGGCTGAATGTCTTCGGATAGGGTTATAGTACATTTCAATATATTCAAATATCTCGCTGCGGGCATTTTCTATATTTTCAAAAGAGCCGTCCTGCAATAGCTCGGCTTTAAACCGGGAGAAGTACGATTCCATAAAAGCATTGTCATACGGATTGTCCGTATCGCTCATGCTTTGTAGTACATGACACCTGGCAAGCCATCGGCGGAATATATTCCCTGCATATTGTCCGCCACGATCTGAATGAACGATCAACCCCTTATCAGCTTTACGATTGCTATAGGCCTTCTGAAACGCCTCCAGTACAAGGGCCTCTTTCATGTGGTGCAACAACTGCCACCCGATCACTCTGCGGGAAAACAGATCCATCCATACCGCCAGATAGCACCAGGATCCTTCTCTTAGCGGGATATAGGTGATATCGCCAACCCATATCTGGTCTATCCCTGATGGCGGTAACCTGTCTTTCAACCGGTTGGGGCTGATTGGATATGGATGTCGGCTATCTGTTGTCCGGGGCACAAATGATCTGGGTTGAATCGCTTTCAATCCATTTTGATGTAAGATACGCCGTACCCGGTAATGACCTATCTTTAATCCCTGGTCTGACAACTCCGGGACTAACCTACGGATACCATAACGGTGTTTATGTAACCGGAAGGCTTCAACTACCTGCGCTTCGATCTTCTTTTGAACTGAGCATTCAGCCTGCTCATCCTGCTTACGATAGGCATAGTAACAGCTCCTGCTCACCGATAATACATCACACATCCTTATCACCGGAAAAAACAGCTCCTGTGATAAAATAAAAGCGTACACCTGCTTTAAGTTGTCCGGCTGAAAATGCCCAATGCTTTTTTTAAGATATCCCTTTCCTGCTCCACTTCTCGCAGACGTACCTTCATTCGTTCATATTCTTCTACCGATACAATCGGCGTTTCTGACCCTGGCGATTTCAGCGCCGATGATCCCGTTGTTTCTTTATAACGGCTTTTCCATTTGTGGATCAAATTCTCCCTGATCCCCAACGAAGCGGCCACGTCCACAACCGAACGACCACTAAAAACCATCTTCAATACATCCGACCTAAAATCCGCATCGTAAACACGGCGGCTTGACTTTTTCTTGTCCATTGATTTGCTAAGTTAAGCATCTCGACTGTCCGGCTTTACCGATGCATCTCAATTGCTTCGTCGTTCCTCCTCGCAATGACATGTTTTTTGTGTTCCGGACACCCGTGACGACAACAACGGCATAGCTTTAAGCTTTCTGCATTCCGCTTTTAGCTTCTATTCTCCCTTAAACTCAGCCTTCCGTTTTTCCATAAAGGCTGCTACGCCTTCTTTAAAATCTTTTGTGCCGAAGCATTTGCCAAACTCGGTTATTTCAGTTTCATAGCCATTAATACCATCGGTATAAGCGGCATTGATACTGCGGATGGCTGCCGCGAGGGCTAAAGGGGCACGGGATAATATTTTATTCAGGATCTCTTCGGCTTTAGTTAATAGTTCTTCGGGGTTAACTACGTGGGTAACCAGGCCATATTGCAGGGCATCACCCGCGGTGATCATATCTGCGGTCAGGATCATTTCCATCGCTTTGCCTTTACCAACCAGTTGGGTAAGGCGCTGTGTACCACCATAACCAGGAATCAGTCCCAAAGTAACTTCAGGCAGGCCCATTTTAGCATTGTCAGATGCTATGCGGATGTGGCAAGCCATGGCCAGTTCGAGCCCTCCGCCCAAAGCAAACCCATTTACCGCTGCTATTACAGGCTTGCTGCCGTTAGCTATTAAATCAAAAACTGCGCTGTGGCCAGTACGCGAAAGCTGTGCGCCTCCTTCAATATTCAGCGCTGCAAACTCACTGATATCAGCCCCGGCAACAAATGCTTTTGGTCCGGCTCCGGTAATGATGATACCACCTACCTCCGGATTTTGGAAAGCTTCAGTAAAAGCGCTATGCAGTTCGGCCAGCGTATCTTTATTAAGAGCGTTCAGTTTGCTTTCGCGGTTAATGGTGATTTGTTGAACGCGGCCCTTGTTTGCTATCAGTAAATTTTGAAATTCCATAGGTATTAGAAATTGCGGTGTTCATGTACCCAACCGGTTATATATTTTACAATATCCTGCGTACTGGTGCCGGGCGGAAAAAGCTCGCCAACGCCCAGTTTTTGCAACTCGAGCATATCTTCATGCGGAATAATACCACCGCCAGTAACCAAAACATCATCCATTTTTTCTCTTTAATGAGATTAATGATGCGCGGAAATACCGTCATGTGCGCACCCGAAAGTATAGAAATGCCAATGGCGTCAACATCCTCCTGCAGGGCGGTGTTTACCACCATTTCGGGGGTTTGGCGTAGCCCGGTATAAATAACTTCCATACCTGCATCGCGCAGCGAAGTGGCAATAATGCGCGCGCCGCGGTCATGGCCATCGAGCCCTACTTTGGCAACTAAAACACGGATTGGTCGGTTAAAGGTATTACTCATGAATAACCTATTGGTTTTTGTAAAAGTAATAAGAAAATTATGGAAGTTGTTTGTGTTTATTATAGGCTGTTAAAACGATAGTTTTTGAATGTAGAGACGCATAATTGCATCTCACACTTGCAATTTACGGCAGCTGAGGTGCTTTTGAAATCGGCTTGTCCTTCAGGAGACGCAATTATGCATCCCTACAATTTTTCTCATTTTTAAGCAAGTTCTTTATAATGGCTTGATCTTAAGTTGGTTTTTTGGTCGATTTATAAATATGGGCGTTGCCTGCGGCCCGTGCTATCCACTCATACTACACGGGCATTAGCCACAAGGCCGGTATCCGCTCCTATCACTAACGCGGCAACGCACACCATCGCTATGTATCTTAGAACCTGTTTAAATTTGACGAATATCGTTTACAGGTAGATAAAACTTCATTGCCGTTGGTTTTAACCAACGGAATAAAGCATTCACAACAAGAGGGCTTCAGCCCAAATCCGCTTGCATAATTAGGCTAAAGCCAGGAGTTTTCGGCTCTTAATCCGTTGGTTAAAACCAACGGCAATTAATATTCTTCATTCTTAAACAGCTTCTTATACGTCATCATGGTTCTTTCCGAAAATTTCCCCTATTGTTATTCGGAAAGGCGACAAGTATCATTGCTTAATAGCCGGCAGATTTTTCACCGCCTTTAACAATGCTGTCTCTGTAGCTGCGTTAACGTTTACCAGGTAAAACGGCTTGGCTCCTTTTGCTGCTGCCCATCGCCATTCAAACTCATTGATTGATTTCATGTTACCATTATCAAACCACCAGGCAGCATAAATCTTATCCTTTGCCTTGGTAAGCACTCCTAAATAAACCTGCCGACCGGCTATAAGCTCTTTTTTTATGTTACTGAAAACATAGCCGCTTCCCTGCCAGCAAATCATGGGGTCATGTTCGGGGCAATAAAATCGAGAGGGTTTCACATAAACCAGCGCACCGGTATTTTCAAATTTAATTACCCCGCTTTCCAATACCGATTTTTTATAACCGCGTAAGGATACGTTACTTACGCTTTTGTCCTCCAGGTCATCTATCGATTTGATGTTTATAGTTATTACAACTAACGCAACGGCCAATACAAGGTGTATCAGCGGAAAGCGCAGTTCATCCGGCGCCAGCCTGATGGTTTTATAAAACCGCGGGTCGATGTATGGTTTTTCGGTTCGTTTCAATACGAAAGAAGAAAGGAACAATAAAGGCAATACCACGTAAATGAGCAGGCAGATAATCCCGGTCAGGTCATGCATCGTTGTACCCGCCGGTATTTTAAAAAAACCAGCAGCAGGATACGGCAAAGGTTGCACAGGATGTTTAACGCAAAAGTAAACACCAACAAAAACAAGATCCACACCAGGTGCAGTTGCTTTGCCGCCTGCCGCTGGTAATGAGCTATTATAAACAGGCAGATCATGAACGAGGTGGCAAGCATATGCAAACCTGCGCAAGCCTGGTCCACAGAAAATTCGAAACCTTTAAACCGGATGATGTTGCCTGCAGCGTTGGCTTCCATTCCCATACTTGCAAACAGAGAGGCTGCTACTTCACTGAGCCAAATTCTTAAAGGGAAACTAAAAGTATTGCTGATATACTCAAATGCCGGCGAAATGAGCAATAACAACAGGAACAATGCCAGGCTTATTTTTCCTTTTAAGTTCTCAAAGAAAAGCAGTGCAGAAAACAGCAAGGCCAGGAACAAATTTGTTTTAACCGGAAAACAAACAGCAACTGTCGTAAAAACAATGGCCGGGACGAGGTGCCTTAGTGAAAGGCCCCCGCGCTTTACCTTGCAGATATAAGGCAGCAGCGCCAGGCCAAGCACCATATTGGCATCCCACTTAAAATAAATGATACCTAACCTCGCTGCAATGCCAATGTATATTAACCAGCAACTACTGGTGATTAGCCTGCTGCCGGTTAATTTAAATGAGATATGCTCCTGCAAATTATAGCTCCGGCTGAACATGCTTGCTCTTGTATACTAAGAAATTTATCACCGCTATTACAACCAGGATCAACAACCACTCACTGGGTTCGGGTACTGCGCCCGATGATTTTGCAGAAGCGTTTTGAAGGCTGTTCTTATTTTCATCAATCCCGAAGCGTTCATAATCTTTTTGAGTTTCGAGTACAATAAGGCTCGAAACAGGCGAGGCTATAAAAGCCTGGTTAGCCTCATCGATAATATCCGGCTGCACATAGGTTTTATCAAAATAATGCGGACCAACCTTTTTCATAATATCGTTATAAGCAAACAGGCGCAGCAGATGGTCAGGCGCATTGCCTGCTTTTAAAGTATCGCCAGTTTGTTCAATAACTAAGCCCGATTGAGCGAGCACAACATGGGTTGAATCTTCCTGCGAATGGCTAAATTCATTTTTCGCAAGCCTGCTTTGCAGCATTGCCATATCACCCTCATTATAAGTAAATACCCGCATCTCTTTCAATGCCTTTAAATAAGGCGTTAGGTTGGTGCCGATATTGTATAACTGCAATTGTTTTGCACCCGGCAGATAGCTGGTTAACGCTTTGCCAAACTCCGATTCGTCAAGATCGCGCAGGTTAGGAGAGGTTTCGGCGCATTTGGTAATCAGCAATGAACTTTCGGGGTGTTTGATCTCATTAACCGGGAATATACTGAAGTTGAGTTTGCCCATCCTGCTGTAAACGCTTCCGAGGTTATCTTCAGTTAATGTTTCCAGCTTGCCATCGTAATAGTAAACTTTTTTGGTTTTGATGGCCGGCCAAAGCTCGTCCAGTTCGCTGGCCGACCAGCTTGCATTAAGGTCGAGGTAGACGGCTTCAGGGTTAAAGTTTGTGGTTTGAGGCACATAATCTTTCAGCTGATAGCCTTTACCTGCAAATGCGAACGGCATATCGGCAAGCGGCGGGGCTTTAAACGTGATCTGTTCATCCGGTTGATAAGGCCGGTCGGCAGTGTAAACGCCCTCGCTGATCTCATCAAAGTTTGGCATGTTGAGGCCTGCGGGCTTCTTCGAAAAAGATACCTGGATGGCTTCGGTTGCGTCTTCGGGCGATGGGCCATCGAAATAACTGCTTTCATAGGTAAGCATATCACCTTGCTTGCGCAGCGGACTGGTGATCCCCACCCTGAATTTGCGGTTTTCTTCGGGCGTACATGGAAAAATTCGTGCCGTTACTGTATTGCCCTCCTGCCAGTGAATTACCGATGGGTCATGCTGTTCAACACCCACAATCTCACGATAAGCCGATTCGGCTTTACCTTTAGTGGTTAATCTTGATTGCTGTTCTTTACCGTCTATCCATAATGATAAAGAACTAACAACCGAACCCTCCGGAACATGGAATGTATAAATGGCTTCTTGTTTGCCCGCCCAGGCCCGTACTCCTCCTTTTTCGGTGTTATGTACGGTTAGTGTTTTTTCGGTATAGGCTAAGCGGTATTCCGGAAAGATTTTAACATTGGTGATCACGTTAGCCGTTTTTAGCTTATCCCCGCTCCAAAGCCGCTCCTGTGCCTGGTGCCGTGAATCATACATGGCTTCCAATATTTTTATGCGCTCGGCTTCGTCAAGGTTTAAGTCGCCGCCAAACAGGCTTGCTATCACTATAAAAGGATCATGCTGCTTGGGTTCATCAAATGATGCTTTACGCCAGCCGCCCCAAAACCAACTGTCGTTAAGGTTTGCGGTTGTGTACACAATGCCGGCTTTAATGATTCGTTGTGCTATGGTGCTTTTAGGAATAGTTTGGCTGATAACTACCCAGGTTGGCAGCTTGCCTTCAGACAGTGTATTGTGATTGATAGAAAGGTTAACCTGGTTATTGATACTTTTCCATTGCCATATAAATATGCTGCATGCGATGACGGGTACTAAGAGGCCGGCCCCAAGCGCCATTTTTAAGGACTTGCTGCCCCTTACTGTTTTTTTAACGGTGATAAACGTTACTATAGCCAAACCCATCGGCACAAAAACATGCAGCGAAAGCCCCAGCGCGATAGCTGCAAAAATGCCGATGAGATACATGGAGGTAAGATATACGCTGTAGTAAATAAAAAGCAGGAAAGCCATCCCCAGGAAAAATGTCACCACGTGTTTCATTTTTGAACTGAGCTCATTCATAAATACAGAAAGTATAATGCTGATTGTGGAGATACAGATAACAACCGACAGCCAGGTAACCGAAGTGTTGAAAACAGGGATGCTCAGGTTAAGTGCGAACGCGCTGATGAACCAAAGTGCCAGGAGGAGCACCCAATAATGTAAGCGTCTGAATCCTTTATATATCACCACAAAGAAAAACACAAGTGAGGCGGAGTAATTGAAGCAAAAAGCACCAAAAGCAGTTCCTTCGGTAAGTTCAAAAAGGCCGGACCCCTCCATAAGGAAGAATCCGGCAGATATAGTGATTAGGATTAGGCCAAGTTTAACAACACTATCTTCAAATAAAATTGCTTTAAGGTTTTTCATATTTTATAAATTAAAAGTACTTTGTATTTCAAAGTTTATAGATAAAAAAAATTACAGTTTTTGTTGTTTGATCAAATTTTCGAGGGCAAGGAGGTGCAATTTGAAGGCGGCCCGGCCTTTTTCGGATGCCAGGTAACGTGTATTGGGTTTGCGGCCGATGAAAGTTTTCTCCACCTGGATGTATTCTTCCTTCTCCAGCGCTTTCAGGTGCGATGCCAGGTTACCGTCGGTAAGGTTAAGCAATTCTTTAAGCGAGTTAAAGTCGTAACTTTCATTGGCAACCAATACGCTCATGATTTGCAGGCGGATGCGGTTTTCAAAGGCTTTATCAAACTGATCTAATGATATCTTCACTTATCGTATCTAAAATGCATTACTGTACCATAAATAATGTGGAGCAGACCGAAACCCACACTCCAAAAATTAAGCCGTAGCCCGGCATTATGGCACACAGCAAACCTAATAAAATCTCCAATATCCCCAAGCTCCTAATACCCGAATATGTATAATGACTGCCTGCAACTAACGACATGCCATAAAATATCAATGTAGCAGGGGCCACAACACCATAATAACCGCGATAAACAAGTATAAGAGTAAATAAACCGCCGCTTACCAGTGGGATTGCCATATTAATGAGCAGGCGTTTGCTGCCGGCGCTCCAAAATGGCTGACCATTTTTTTAGCCTTGCGTACCGATAACCAGATCCCCGTGCCAATAGACAATACAAGCACCGCAATTGCCACGATAAATAATTTTATGATCAGCAATTCTTCATTGTAAGTATGGCCCTCCCTGAGGGTAGTATACTCGCCCTGCAGCAAACTGTATCCTATGCCGGCACCGGCGAAGGCATAGATGCCCGCCATCACACCCGAAAGGCCGCTAAGCGAAATAAACTTGGCCGAACGCTCCATCAGGTCGCGGATGGAACTTAACTCTGCATGAATATCTTGTTCTTTCATCAAAAGTACTTTGTTGTTCAAAGTTAAATATAAGATTTGATTTTGCAAGAGGGGGATTGAGTTTTCTCAAATTATTTGCATCGCGCATAGTTAACTCACCCGGTCTGCCCTACGCTGGACCACCCTCTCTTCGCCTTCGGCGGAAAGAGGGCAGGGAAAAAAGAAAAACCCCTCTTTACGCTTGCGTAGAGAGGGGTGACAAGCGCAGCGATGTCGGGGGTGAGTTAATACAATGAGTTGTTTTAACTTTAATTTTCAGTATTTATTGAAAGTTTAAAATATATTGTATATTTGTTTCAGAAAACACTGAAAGTTATGAAAACGCTCAAAAACCACATGATCCTGTTTGATGCAGAATGCCCGATGTGCCGTGCTTATACCGGTGCCTTTGTAAAAACAGGGATGCTTGATCCTACCGGCCGCGCTGCGTACCAGGAAGCACATGCGGGTACCTGCCCTGTTTATGACAGGCAACGGGCTGTTAACGAAATAGCCTTAATTAACCTAAAAAGCGGCGAGGTTACCTACGGCGTTAAAAGCCTTTTCAAAATAATTGCCAATACCTGGCCTGTATTTACTCCCTTATTTGCTTTTAAACCATTCATCTGGCTCATGAGCAAGGTTTATGCTTTTATATCATACAACAGGAGGGTAATTATCCCTGCTGCCGAAACCGGCTTCGAATACCAGCCTACGTTTAAGCTGCATTATCGTTTATTGTATTTGCTTTTCACCTGGTTTTGTACCGGTTTTATCTTAACAGCTTACGCACATCTGCTTACGGGGATTGTTCCTTTAGGCAGCCCATACCGTGAGTACCTGATCTGCGGCGGCCAAATCCTTTTCCAGGGAGCAGCTATATGCAGCTTTGACCGCCGTAACCTGTGGACCTACCTCGGCAATATGATGACCATCTCTTTTGCCGGCAGCTTATTACTGCTGATCGGGTTGGTTGTAAATCATTTTTTTCAATTCGGTCCGCTGATTTACACCCTGTATTTTATGGCGGTAGCGGGATTAATGCTCCTTGAACATATCCGCCGTACCAAATTGCTTGGGCTTGGCTGGGTACTCACCGTTACCTGGGTAACTTATCGTATCGTTTTATTATTACTTATTTTAAACCTTAACTGATCATGAAAGCTTATAAAAAAATCGTACTGGCCGGCGGCAACGGTTATCTCGGTACCGTGCTGGCCAAATACTACCGCGATTTGGCAGACGAGGTGATCATCCTGGCCCGCAAACAAAAACCTGTTGATGGCAACGTACATACCGCTGTTTGGGATGGTGAAACCGAAGGGGGATGGACGGTTCACCTTGCCGGTGCCGATATGCTAATCAACCTGTGCGGCAAAAATGTAAACTGCCGCTACACCGAAAAGAACAAGCGGGAGATCATCCGTTCAAGGGTAGTACCTACCGAACTATTAGGCAGGGTGATCCATAAGATGGAAAACCCGCCAAAGGTTTGGATCAATGTGACTTCTGCCACCATTTACCGCCATGCCGAAGACCGTCCACAGGATGAGGATACCGGAGAGATTGGTTATGGTTTTTCTATTGATGTTTGTAATATTTGGGAAAGCACTTTCTTTAAAACAGATACGCCCCATACCCGTAAAATTGCCCTGCGCATGGGCATTGTTTTAGGCCGAAGCGACAGTGTTTTTCCGCGGTTGCTTAACCTGGTTAGGTTTGGCCTCGGCGGTAAACAAGGCGATGGGCAGCAATACATAGCCTGGGTGCATGAACATGATGTGGCCCGCAGCACCCAATGGCTGTTAGACCACCCCGAATTAAATGGCATATTTAATTGCACTGCCCCTGAAGCCGCAAAGAATACTGATATGATGCAGATTATCCGCAAGGCTTATGGTGCGCCTTTCGGTTTACCTGCCCCTCAGTGGCTGCTGGAAGTCGGCGCCATGGTAATCGGCACCGAAACCGAACTGATATTAAAAAGCCGCTGGGTAATGCCTAAGCGTTTACTGGATAGTGGGTTTAAATTTCAATATGAAAAAGCGGAGCATGCGGTGCATGATATTTTGAGTTTGAATAGGTAGCGGGTTGCTCATGTGTCAACGCGTGATGTTACTCGTTTGACGCTGTCCAACGTCTCTGACTTCAGATGGCTGTGCCTGTAGTCTGAAGACTTCGAGCAGCAAAGGTATTTCTCTAAAACCTTTGCTTTATCCAATTTTACCTCAATACAAATGCAAGAAAAGATTATCCATAACTAAATGCTGCAATCCCATTTCGAGATAGATTGAATTTCTTTTTTTCTTTTAATATTTATATTTAATTGTTGATTATCAATTAATAAACCTAAGTCACAATGGAATCTACAATAACATCGTCTCAAGTTAACTCTGATCTCAATATTGAATCAACTGAAGAATTAGATGAAAAAGCAATTGCGAAGCTTAAAAGAATTGAACAAGAAAAAAAGAACTAATAAACAACGTAGTAAGCGGAAATATTGAAAATATTAAGGATCGCGTAGCTTCGATTTTAAATAATTCCACCGAAGCACGGAATTCAGATACAGCTTTAGCTTATGCGTATTGGGCGGAATTTGAGCCTGAAAATTTTAATGATGGCATGATTACAAAAGATTGTGCTATGAAATTAACTAAAATGAATTCCCTTTCAAGGGTTCGTGCGAAGATTCAAAATGAATACAAGTTATTTCAAGCGGACGAAAAAATAAGAAAGCATAGAGGAGTATTGGAGGGGCAATTCCGACAGGAAGCAATTGATGATAAGCCATTAGGCCTTGGAACGTATTCAGTTTACATAGATGAAACTGGCAAAAACCAAGATTATCTTTCTGTTGGGTCTCTTTGGATACTAAAGTCCGGTTACTTTATACATGAATCCAAACGTAAACTTGTCGAATGGAAAAAGGCTAATGACATAAACTATGAATTTCATTTTGTAGACATATCTAAACATAAGATAGCAAGTTATAAAGAATTTTTTGCAAAATTTCTTGGTTTGCATCCAGAAGTTGGCTTCAAAATCATTGTTATTAATAACAAAGGCTTAGCAAATAAGAATTCCGCGATTGTGGATTTGACTTATCATTTGTTGATCAAAGGAATTAATCATGAAAATGATACAGGAAGAGCTCCCTTGCCAAGAGTATTACAAGTATGGATTGATGAAGAAGAAACGGGAAGCGACCAATTGAAAATCGAAAATATCAAAGAACGAATTGAAGGACAAAAAGTAAATGGATTATATTTTGGGGATTTTCAGGCAGTGTCTTCAGAACAAAATTTTTTTATTCAAATAGTTGATCTTTTCACGGGCTCAATTAATCGAAAACTTAACACTCAAAACGGAGAACATCCGAAAGATGAGTTTGCAGATTTCGTATTGAACACCATCAACTTTGACATTAATTCCATAGATAGAAATAATATTGAAATTGATAATTCAGCAGTATTTAATTTGATGGAAAATAGTCAATAAATCTTAAAAAGCTACTTGAGCCAATGGTATACGATAAAGCTCGCCGTATAAGCCAGCGCGGTCATATAGGCAAACTGGGCAGCGGGCCAGCGCCAGTCTTTGGTTTCGCGGTAAACAACGGCCACTGTACTGGCACATTGCATGGCGAAGGCATAAAACATCATGAGGGAGAAAGCCACCGCTAAGGTAAACACCGGCCCTCCGGTTTGCGGATTTTTAGCCTCGTGCATTTTTTGCTGAACCGATTGCATCTTATCGGCATCGCCCTCCACGCTGTAAATGGTGGCCATGGTGCCCACAAATACCTCGCGGGCAGCAAAGGAGCTGATGAGTGCTATCCCTATCTTCCAATCGAAGCCAAGGGGTTTAATAACGGGTTCAATAACATGCCCAAATACGCCGGCGTATGAGTTTTCCAGTTTTTCGGATGCGATAACTTTAGTGAGGCTATCCGGCGTCATGGTTTTGGTGTATTGGGGCTGGGCGTATTGTTTATCTATCTGCGCAAACCTGTCGCCGGGGCCGTATGATTTCATTACCCACAGGATCACCGAAACAGCAATGATCACTTTACCGGCCTGCAGTACGAAGGTTTTTGAACGGTCATACATGGTAAAGATCACGTTTTTCCACCTTGGCATGCGGTAAACGGGCAGCTCCATTATAAAGTAACCGCGTTCGCGGGCTTTGAGGATAAACTTCATCACAAAAGCCACAATAACAGCCGAAAAGATGCTGAGCACATACATGGCTGTAAGCGCCAGTCCCTGCAGGTTAAAGACCCACCAAACGTTGCGGTTGGGCACTACCAACGCGATAAGCAGGGTATAAACAGGCAGGCGGGCCGAACAAGCCACCAGGGGTGTAACCATGATGGTGATCATCCTGTCTTTCCAGTTTTCGATAGTACGGGTACTCATGATAGACGGTACAGCGCAGGCAAAACCGCCGATAAGGGGTACTACTGATTTGCCGTTAAGCCCTACCTTGCGCATCACCTTGTCCATCATAAAAGTAACGCGCGACATGTAGCCTGTATCTTCCAAAATGGAGATGAGCGCGAACAGGATGGCGATCTGCGGGATAAATACCAATACCCCACTCAGGCCAGCTAATACCCCATCTATGATGAGGCTGCTCAGCGGACCGGCAGGTAGTATTTTAGCAGCGCCGGCCTGCAGCCAGATAAACAGGTCTTCGATGAGCGACATCGGGTAGGCCGACCATGAAAAGATAGCCTGGAATATGAACAGCAAGATGGCGAAGAAGATCACAAAGCCAAATACTTTATGGGTAAGGATCTTATCTATCTTGTTGCTTATGGTTTCTGTCGTGCGCCGTTTCAGCTTTTTTAACCGTATCGTAAAGCAGGTCGTTGATGAAGTTGTACCGGGCGATGGTTTCTGTAGCCTGTGCCTTTTGCGAGTGGAAAGAATGCTCCTGCTCCAGTTGTTCAATCCGGTCGCTCTCGGCTGCTGAAAGGTAGCTTAGCGTTTCGTGCTGGTGGGCAAGTTGCAAGGCTATATATGGATTTTCAACCTGCATCTCCCCTTTTATTTGCGCTATGATGCCCGGCGCGATGCTTTCGATATCAATAGTATCCTGCTGCAGCGGCACGCTGTTGGCAAAAGCAATGGTGCTTTTAAGCTTGTCAATGCCTGTATTTTTCCTGGCAGAAATAGGGACTACCGGAACGCCCAGTTTTTGGGCAAAAAGATCAATATTAATTTTGATGCCCGCCTTGTCCGACACATCTACCATGTTGAGCGCCACCACTACGGGGATCTTGAGATCCGCAACCTGGGTATAAAGCAGCAGGTTGCGTTTTAAATTGGATGCATCAAGGATCACCACAACCAAATCGGGCACCATGCCTTTTGATTTATCGGCCAGTACCGAAAATACGATGGATCTCGTCTTTACTTTTGGGATAGATGCTGTAAGTACCCGGAAGGTCAATTATTTCGGCCATGCGGCCGTCAGGCAGGGTACAAAAGCCTGTTTTTTTATCAACAGTAACCCCCGGAAAGTTTCCGATTTTTTGATTTAACCCGGTTAATATATTAAAGAGAGTTGATTTACCGGTATTTGGATTTCCTACAAGTGCAACTCTTATATTGGTTTTCAACGCTTACAAACTACTGCAAAATGATGGTGGATGCTTCAAACCTACGTAAGCTAAGCTGGTAGCCAGATACGTTGATGGCAATAGGATCGCCAAGTGGAGCGATACGCGAAATGCGGACCTCTTCGCCGGGTAAACAGCCCATCTCCATCAGTTTTACTGACATTTCAAGATCGGTAAATTCCTTTACAATACCAGTTTCGCCTACTTCCAGTTGTGACAGCTTCATCATTTATAATATATAACGTAGCAAATGTAAGCTTATTTATATTAAATCCAAATAAGATTTGCTATGATGTGCAGATTTTAAATAGGCAGTTGTACAAATGACTTTAGTATGAAGTTTGTACGTATACAGGGGGGACAGACAGGCAGATTTAGGATATGCAAACAGGTTTAAATAGTATTGACAATGCTTCACTGACACGATTATGTCAGTGTTCAATTTTTAAAAAGCGGGTGTTCAACGTTCAATCTCTGAAAAATACAAGTCGCTGATTATCAATGATGATGTGTTCATGTTTGATACTTTGCTAATAGTCATTGAAATCAAGTGGCTGATTATCAGCGATGTTTTTTTGAAAATAATTGCAAGTGTTTACACTTTAAAAAATTGAACACCCGCAAATTGAATAGTAAATGTGCTTTGCTGATATAGATTTACCTGGCTAAGCCATCATTTGCACATCTGCACATCTGGAGTCGGCAGATTTAATTTTCCCGAAATGCGGACAGCCGCAACCCTTATGGAAAATGCCGCATGATGAACCGGCTGTTAACAGCAGCGCGCCCAATAAAATGACCAGTTTATTTTTTTCATTTTTTCCCAATTGCCTCAACGGTTAGCATTACACTAAAAATCCCCATACACGCTCCAAGTACATCGCAAAAAAGATCGTTCCAGTCGCCGCTGCGCCAGGTAAAAACAGATGCCTGCAGCACTTCAATAAGCGCCCCGAAAAATACGCTGGCTGCCCATATCACGAATGCCCTTGTATACGTAATCCGCCGTGGTTTTTGTTGCCTGATAACGCCAAAACAAACCAGTACAATAAGGGTGAAAAATAAACCGCAGTGGGTTAGCTTATCAAAACCCTCAAAAAACATCGGGGATTTATCAACAGAATCAAGATGTACGGAGCAAATAATTAAAACAAATAAGGCCCACAAAATAGCGGGCCCATGATATTTTAAAAACAGCTTCATCTTATACGCCGATAACCGTTTTATAATCGCCGGCAGATAAAAGTGAGTCAGCATCGGCAGCGTCAGCTACAGTGATCTTTACCATCCAGCCTTCACCATATGGGTCGCTGTTAACCAGTTCGGGTTGGTTATTTAATGCCGGGTTAACTTCGGTTACGGTGCCGGCAACAGGCATAAACAGGTCTGATACTGTTTTTACTGCTTCAACGGTGCCAAAAACTTCGTCTTTAGCAACCTCTTTACCTAATGAAGTAATATCAACATACACAATGTCGCCCAGTTCGCTTTGAGCAAATTCGGTGATGCCTACGGTAGCTACATTGCCTTCAACCTTAATCCACTCGTGGTCTTTGGTGTATTTTAATTCAGCCGGAAAATTCATGTCGTTAAATTTTGTGTGCTCAAAAATAGTAAAACTTTGGCTTTCGCAATTATTGATATGTAAATTATAAAATCATCATTTTCTATATGGCATAGTCATGATTTATCGTTGATAAATTTGTAATTAAAACTTTCTTTCGGCAGATGCCATCCAATCTTCCAGGGCCTTCCGTTGGTCTGCGTTGTTTTGCAGCCACTTTGCTCCTGTTGTTTTATCGGCGCTTAAGCCAATTAATTTAACCGCCGTTGAAAAGCTTTGAGATTGTGACATCTTATAAAAAAAGCTGCATAGTAATTCCAAAAGAAGGTTTGTCTGCCTGGTTTTTCACCAAGTTTGCCAACCGCCGTAAAAATGTTTTTCAACTGGGTTTCCAGCTGACCGCCAGAAACCGAAACGGCGGTGCTTAGGGTTTTATTTAGTAACAGGGTTTCCGGATCTGCTTTTCCTGCTTTCAGGTCGCCTCCCTTTAGTAAACTTTGCAGGTTGGTATAAGCTTCGTCGGCGCGCGGGCCTTCCGGGTCGAGCAGCAGGAAGCTGCACAGGCCCATCAATGCCGGTACCCTTTTGTTTTGGTGGAAAGTTACCAGCCCGTATAAGCGTTGGCTATTAGCATGTTTAGGATCGAGTTTAATGGCTTCAATGGCAGCCAGCTCGGCATCGGCATATTTTTGCGCGCGGAAATAGGCTATCCCCAGGTTAAAATACAGCGGCTGATACCCCGGCTTCAATTTGATCCCCTCTTTATAAGCGTCGATGGCCTGTTGGGGTTGATGTGCAGTATCATAAATGCTGCCCATTAATTCATAAGCAGGGCCTGTTAGGTCGCCACCTGTTTTTATCACTTTGTTGAGATAAGGTACCGCTTCCGCACCCTTGCCCGATGCATTGAGGCTGAAGGCAAGCTGGTAGTTGGCCTGCGCATTATCTGGCTCGGCAGTAAGTGCCTCTTTGTATTTTTCAATAGCCGCCGAATAATTTTTTTCGCTGTTAAGTTTGATACCCTCCTTAATAATACTATTGACATCCGTATTTTGAGCATGCGCCAACCCTGTGCTAAGCACGAGGGCCATAATAAACAAGCCTTTTTTCAACAAAACCATACTTAAACATACTAATTGTGCTAACTAACAGAAAATTTTAAAACTTTAATCAATACCTGCTGTATAATTTCTAATTTTCGCATTCGTTTAGTGTGAGATAAATTGATTTATGAGATTAGTGTACAAAAGCCTGGTAGTGTTTGCTGCCCCAGTGTTACTGTTAGCCTGTTCATCCAAAAATAAAAATAACGACCAATCGCAGTCGCAGGTTGCCGCCAGGCCGCTTGATACTACCGCGTTGCTGGCCTACAATCCTAAAAATGCCGATAAAAAGATAGATGCCGTAATGCAGGAGCTGCACCGTACCCGCGGTTTTAACGGTAATGTGCTGGTGGCAAAAAAAGGAAAAATAGTTTATGAAAAAGCCATTGGCTGGGCCGACTACCTGCATCGCGACAGCCTGAAAATCGGTTCGCAGTTTGAGCTGGCTTCGGTAACTAAAACTATGACATCAACCGCCATCCTCCTGCTGATGGAACGCGGCAAATTGAAGCTTGACGATGACGTTAAAAAGTTTTTCCCTGATTTTCCCTACGATGGTGTAACCATTCGCTTGTTACTTACCCACCGCTCGGGTATGATGAATTATGTATATTTTATCGACGATATTTACCGGAAAAATCACCTGAACCAGCGCAAAGGACTTACCAATGCCGAGGCTATGAAAATGATTGCCGATTATAAGCCAACACGTTTCAATGAACCGAATAAACGCTTCCTGTATAACAACTCCAACTTTATGGTGCTTGGTTCCATCATTGAAAAAGTGAGCGGAATGAGCTATGCCCAATTTATGCAGGAAAATGTGTTTAAACCAGCCAGTATGGCACATACCCATGTTTACTCAAAAGCGGTTTATGATAAAATCCCGGTTGATGTTGTGGGGCATGACCGCGGCCAGTGGCGTTATTCGGTAGTGCAGAACTTTTTGGATGGCCCCGTAGGGGATAAAGGCATTTACAGCACGGTTGGTGACCTGTTCCTTTTTGATCGTGCTTTGCGCGCGGGGTTGTTATTAAAACCAGCTACGCTTGATTCGGCCTACGTGCCACGCAACCCGATGGTGCACGGACATTTCAACTACGGCTACGGCTGGCGTACATTTACAGCACCGGGCGAGGAGGTAATTTATCATACCGGATGGTGGCATGGGTTCAGGCATATTTACCTGCGGGATATGAAACACGACATTACCATAGTATTGCTTACCAACCTGGCCAACGGGAGTTTATTAAAGCTCGATGACTTGTTTAAAGCTGCTGGCATGCCTATTGTACGTAAAAGTGCATACAATGGTAATGGCGATACCAGTGACGATTAATTTTTTTGGAATGGTTGATTGAAGTTATTGGGTGAGTGGTTTTAATAAACCGATTGATCATTTTTCCTCTATCCGTATTCCAACCATTCACCTAATTAACCACTTACTAAAAACTAAAAAATCATGTTTGATAAATTAATGGAAGCCCAGCAAAAGGCTGGCGAAATGAAAAAACGCCTTGATGCCATCAGTGTATCAGGCACAGCCGAAGGCGGCAAAATAGTTGTGAACGCAAATGCCAATAAAGTGATCCAATCGGTACAGATCGATCCTGATTTTTTAGCCGATGCCGATAAAGAAGAACTGGAAGAGTTGTTGGTTGTTGCGGTGAACAAGGCACTTGAACAAGCCGAAAACATCAGCCAAAGCGAAATGGCTGCCATGACCCAAAGCATGTTTGGCGGCTTAGGAGGCCTGGGTAATATGTTTGGTAAATAAAATTATCCCATCCCATCTTAACAATGTCATTTCGATGAGCGAGGGCGGGCAACAGCGGCAGCGCGAAGAGAAATCGTATACGCCATTCATAACAAAATATTCATGGCGGGTTCACAGACTTAGGAGATTCCCCCTCGCCCAATGCACAAGTCAACATGGCTCGCTCTAAATGACATTTTCTTTAAACTTGCAATTCTCTCTGTCTGTTTGAACACCTATGTGTAACTTTTCTGCCACTAAATCAAATCGTTGACATAACTGTTTACTTTTGATCAGATCATAAAATAACATTCTATGAAAACTACTTATTATGGCCAGTCGGCCCTTGAGATTGTAGCTGGTGGAAAGAAATTGCTTTTCGACCCATTTATAAACCCTAACCCACTGGCAAAGGATATTGACATTCACAGCTTACAACCCGATTATATCCTGGTATCGCATGGGCATGGCGACCATGTGGCGGATCTGCTGGAAATTGCTAAAAGTAGCGGTGCAAAGGTAATTTGCATTGCCGAAATTGCCGGATGGCTTGGTACTAAAGGCATTGAAAATGTGCATGGCATGAACATAGGGGGCGGTTTTAACTTTGATTTTGGTAGGGTTAAAATGGTAAACGCGGTACATTCAAGTACCTTGCCCGATGGCTCGCCGGGCGGTAATCCTGCCGGATTTTTAATTTATGCAGAAGGGAAAGTGATCTATTTTGCAGGCGATACTGCGCTTACCTATGATATGAAACTCCTGGCCGATGAAAATCTCGACTGGGCATTTCTGCCTATAGGTGATAATTATACCATGGGTGCGGATGATGCCATTAAAGCGTCGGCGTTTATCAATTGTAAAAACATCATTGGCATTCATTATGACTCATTCCCGGTTATCAAAATTGATAAGGATGAAGTAACAGAGAAGTTTATCAAAGCAGGTTTGAATTTGAAGTTGCCGGCTATTGGTGAAACTATTGAGTTGTAGAATCGATAGAAATAAAATAATCGTCATTGCGAGGCACGAAGCAATCCCCTATTAGCAGGCAAATCCCTTTGTATAGTTCGCGATTGCTTCGTGCCTCGCAATGACGGTAGGAGATGTACAAACAGCAAAAGGCCCGGTATTACCGGGCCTTTTGCTGTTTGATACCACCGGGCTTAAAAGTTCCGGCTTCCGACTAAAGACTTATTTCCTTTTCATCTTCATAGTGTCTTTTTTCATGATGGTATCTTTTTTCATTTTCCTCGTTTTCTTCTTCTTGGTTGTATCAGTTTGCATAATGCCTTTTGACGGGCGAACCATTGTACCATGAGCGAAAACGCTGCTGAACGAGATCGCTGCTAAAGCGATCATACATAGTGCCTTTTTCATAGTTGATTATGTTTTAGATGGTTAGTTCTATCTATAACAAATTAACTATGGTTTGTTTTTTATTTTTTAATTAAATAACCGTACCGCTTGGTATTATAGCGCGCTTCTTAACTACCACAATACCGTCCTGCACGGTATGAGTGCCGTAATCGCCGTCTTCAAGCTTCTCGCCGCAGTTAATGGTTACATTGTTACCGATGTATGTATTTTTATCAATAATGGCGTTTTGAATATGGCAATTATCGCCGATGCCCATAATTGGCGAACCGCTTTCTTTGCATTCGGCAATCTCCTCAAGAGTTTGATAATTGTCGCTGCCCATTACGTAACAGTTTTCGATAATGGTATTAACACCAATGCGGGTGCGGATCCCTATTATAGAATGGATGATCTGTTTGGCATTGATAATACAACCGTCGGCAACAATAGATTTTTCCATCAGCGTGCCTGATATTTTTGACGGAGGCAACATGCGCGCACGGGTATAGATCGGGTTTTTATCAAACAGGTTAAACTTGGGGATGTTATCAGTTAAACCCAGGTTGGCCTCAAAAAATGAAGGGATAGTACCAATATCTGTCCAGTAGCCTTCATATTGATAGCTGGCTACGCGATGGCCTTCAATTGATTGTGGGATGATCTCTTTACCAAAGTCGGTACGCTCGTTGCCTTCAAGCAATTCATATAACAATTTGCGATTAAAGATGTAGATACCCATTGACGCCAGGTATACACGGCCTTCAGCTTCCATCTCCGGACTAACCTCTGACGCCCAGCTTTCGAAATTGCTTTTGGGTTTTTCGATAAATGAGGTGATCATGTTGTTTTCGTCAGTTTTCAGGATCCCGAAGCCCGGAACGTCAGCTGCATCAACAGGGATGGTAGCTATCGAAATTTCGGCATTGGTTTCGATATGATGGTTGATCATATCTTCAAAATCCATCTGGTACAATTGATCGCCCGACAGGATCAGCACATACTCAAACTCATGCACCGCCAAATGGTGTAAGCTTTGCCTAACAGCATCGGCCGTACCCTGGAACCAGGCCACGCTTGACGGCGTTTGCTCTGCCGCAAGAATATCAACAAAAGCATCGCTAAAGCTGCTGAAATGATAAGTGTTTTTGATGTGCTTGTTTAAGGATGCCGAGTTAAACTGCGTCAACACATAAATACGCGTAATACCCGAGTGCAAACAGTTTGAAATGGGAATATCCACCAAACGATATTTACCCGCAATTGGAACTGCCGGCTTTGACCGCGTTGCGGTAAGCGGTGATAAACGGCTGCCCTGGCCGCCACCGAGCACAATGGAGATTACTTTGGATGTCATAAAGTTAGTTTTAAGCTTTCGTATAGTTCAGTGTATTGTTGTGTTGAGCGTGCCCATGAAAAATCAAGGGCCATCATTTGCTTGCGTAGCTGCTGCATTTTTGCGCTATCCTGGTAAAGTTGTTTTGCCCTGAAAACCGAGTGGCAAATATCTTGTACGCTGGCCTGTACAAAGCGGATCCCGTAGCCTCCCTCATCGCCAAAATCAATGACAGAATCTTTCAATCCACCGGTGGTACGTACAATTGGCATGGTGCCGTAACGCAGCGCATACAACTGGTTAAGGCCGCAAGGTTCTACGCGTGACGGCATTAACAGGAAATCGGCCCCCGCATAAATTAAGTGTGCCAATGACTCGTCATAACCAATAAAAACATTACAATGCTCAGGATATTTATTTTTAAGCTGAAGCAGCGCCAGTTCATTTTCCTTATCGCCGGCTCCTAATATTACAAAGTTTACTTCGCCTTCGTTTTCGAGCAGGCTGCGTTCAATAGCGGCAGGCAGCAGATCTGCGCCTTTTTCAACAACCAGGCGGCCGATAAAAGTAAACAATGGTTTTTCGGGATCGAGCTCAAAGCGTTTGCAAATAGCTTCTTTATTAGCCCTTTTGCCTTTAGCCAATGTTTTAGTTGAAAATTTGGTTGGGATCATTGGGTCGGTTTGCGGGTTCCAAACCTCGGTGTCGATGCCGTTCATGATACCGTAGCCCTTTGCCCGTTCAATGTAAAACAGGTACTCCAAACCATTGGAGTTATAAGTAAGCTCCTCCAAATAAGTTGGAGACACCGTTGTATAACGCCAGCTGCATTTAACCGCAGCCGCCAGTGGATTGATCCCGCCGGCCCAGTCAAGCAAGCCTGTTTTGGTCAGGTCAATTTCAGGTAATAAGGATAGTCTGTCCCAGCCGAAAGCGCCGTGGTACTGGCCGTTGTGTATGGTAAATATGGTTGGGGTATTGGCCAGCCTTGTATATAGCTTGGAATGATAAAGTAAAAACGGGACTAACCCGGCGTGGTGGTCATGACAATGGATCAAATCGGGCGTTTGCTGTGAATAACTGATCCAATCTAAAAATGCCAATTGAAAAGCCATGAACTGGTCACGCTCATCAGGGTAACTGTAGATATTTTCCCTGTCGAGCAAGCCAGGAATTTTTACTAAATAAAGTTCAAAACCGAGTTTGTTTGTTTTCTCTTTCAATATCTCGAAGAAAAGTCGGCGATTACCGAGTAAGGTTGCAGCAGCAAACACAATTTCAAAGTCGTTTTCCTGGGTAAACTTACGATCGTAAAAAGGCATAACAACCGCAGCCTGCAAACCTGCAAGGTTCTGGTACTTAGGCAATGCGCCAACAACATCGGCAAGCCCGCCAACTTTAGCAACGGGATAGCACTCGGCACTCAAATGGTATATTTTCATTCAGGTTTTATTGGCTCAATTTAAGCAAAGATTACCAAAAGAGAAACCTATGAGAATTAATATAGTTTTGGAAAATTTAGATAAAAAGCGCTGAAATTTTATTATCGTTAAGATGTTATAGTTGTAAAAATGATAGGGAAAAGGAAGGATTGAGAAAGCACCTGCGCTTACGAATTATTGCTATAACCGGTACACTAAGGATAAAAGTGCAGGAAAGTGCGATTACCCTCTTGAGAGCTGAGGAACGGAGTGTCTATGCTTTGTTTTTTTAACACAGAAACACAGCCCCGCCTTTGCTCTTCCCCGCGCTTACCCTTGAGAGCGAAGTTTTTTAAATTGATCAAAACTCAAAAATACCCCCAAGTGTCGGCTGCACATTCCCGCCTTTGCGGTTAAGCAATTTGGTTTGAATGTGCGACGGGTCGCCTGGCTGATCCTGAAGGTTTCCTGAAGCATCTTTCACCGCAACTACAACCGGTTGTTCCTTATAGGTATGAGCTGTTAAATTTTGAATGTCGAAGTAAACGTTGAACGTGTAATGTTTAAAATAGTACTTTTTATCAACCCGGGCGTCAAGCTGGTAAAAAGGATCTAAAACCCGGCCGTTCAATTGCGTGTAATTGAAAATTCCCTGCGGATAGGTACTGTAATTTGTTTTAAGTGACGATAGCTGCTGATCATAAGGCGTGTACGGACTGCCACCTGTAAACCTGAATTTAGCACCTATTTCCCAGTTGCGTTTAAGGATTTTGCCGGCGGTCATGCTTAAAATATATCGACTATTCCAGGATGATTGCACATAGTTGCCATTTTTGTTCTGAAACTCGCTTTTAAAAAGTGTAAGCGCGAAAATGCCATAAAAACCTTTGTTTAGCTTTTGCTGTGCGAAAAACTCCACGCCATAACTACGGCCGTTGCTTTCGCCAACAACCGCATCGTTACCAATAACACCAAAGTCGGCACCAAGATTAGCCAGCGGGATGGAATCATTCAATTGACGAATAACAGGATAATGTTTGTAATGTTTATAAAAACCTTCAACCGTAAAGCGGGTGTTTTTAAGCGTATTATACTCAAAACCTAATACCAGCTGTTTGTTTTCAATATAATTTACATCCCGGTTTACCAAACGATTAGTGCTATCCCGATAGCCCATAACAGTATAGGCCGGCAACTGGTAATAAATGCCAGTATTAAAATTGATGCTAAACTGATCGGTAAAGTTATAGGAGGCAGAGAAGCGCGGCGAAAAGGTTTTTAGCAGGTTGTTCATCCGGCTTGAATAGTTGTTGGCATCGGCCCTGGCACCGAATGAGAGTGATAGCTTATTGTCAAAAAATATTCGGCTGATTTGGCCAAACAGGTTATACTTAAAAAAATTAATCTTTGATTGGTAAATATGGTTGCCGAAGGGTAGCAGGTTAAACGTATTGGTACTGTAAGACGCCGTTTCTTCGCCGGTACCGAAGTTTACACGATAATTGCCCGCCTGTTCGGTATGCTCAAACCTGAATTTGTTCTCTGCCTCGGCCGACCGGTAATTGAGCGTTTGGCCCAAACTCTCGTCATTATCCCTGAATTTTTGGGCTCCATTATCCAAATAACTGCGACTAATCACCACTTGTGAAAAGCCATGTTGCCCAAAGTGTTTATAAACCGCACCAACTGAATAGTTTTTCTGATCGTTGGTTGGGATTGTTGCCAAAATGTACTGGTTTTCTTCGGTTGGATCGGTGCCGAAGTTGAGCTTAAACTTATCGAGCGCGCCGAGGCCGATGAGTGTAAGCTCATTTTTGTTGTCGAATTTGGTTTTAACCTTAAACTGAAAATCCTGGTATGATGGTAAAAAAGGCAGTTTAAGTAATTTAAATAAACCTTGCAGGTATGAGTAACGGTACGATGCCAGATAGGTGGTTTTTGAACCCAGCGGACCTTCAATAGTAGCACCAAAATCGCTCGAGCCGATGGTAAGGGTGGCCCCCATTCTATCCGACCGGCCATTTTTTTGGTTGAACTCAAATACAGAACTTAAAGCATTGCCCCGGTTTGAGGGAAAAGCCCCCGAATAAAAATTAACCTCTTTCACAAAATCTACGTTGATCAGGCCAACTGGTCCGCCGGATGAGCCCTGTGTGGCAAAGTGGTTGATGTTAGGAATTTCTACACCGTCGAGATAAAATCGGTTTTCGTTAGGTGCTCCCCTCTTATAATAATATCATTACGGAAACTTACCGGCGCCGAAACACCGGGTAACGATTGGATAACTTTTGAGATATCACGATTGCCGCCAGGGTTTCGCTTAATTTCGGATACGACGATGCTACGTAATGATACCGGGCTTTCAAGCGTTTTGTTGAGGCGGCTGCTTGCCGTAATTTTTACCTCATTAAGGCTGGCTACCTCCTCATCAAGTGCTATATCCACAATAGTAGCCTTAACGTTATTTACCTGGATATCTAACGAGGATTTGCTTTTAAAACCGATTTTTGAAAACGATAAGCCAAAATTTCCCGGTTTTAAGACAATCTTATAGTTGCCGAGTGAATCGGTGATTGTACCGATGGATGATTGATTAATAACCATTACAGAAACTCCCGGAAGTGGTATGTTTGAAAGCCCGTTGGTAACAGTCCCTTTAATAACAGCTGTTTGGGCATTTGATGATGAAGATGTAAACAAAGCACAAAGATATATTATGCTAAGTTTAAGTAACGCTTTATTCACCGGTGCCTCCGTTGTAATGGTTTGTCATGGAGCTTAATATATTAAAGCGATTTTTGCTTTCATAGTTTTATCAGGAAAATGTGCGGGCAAATAAAATGGGGATAAACAAGGCCGATATCCCCATTAAAGTCTGAGGACTTAGTGCGCTTCAAGCCAGTTCAAACCAGTGCCGATTTCAACCATGATGGGTACCTCGGTTTTGATAGCGTTTTTCATGTGATGCATAATGATCGGTTTCACGATCTCTACTTCATGATTCGGAACGTCAAACACCAACTCGTCATGTACCTGCATGGTCATGCGGGTATCCAGCTTTTGTGCCTTAAGTTCTTTGTGGATATTGATCATGGCAATTTTGATCATATCGGCGGCTGAGCCCTGTATTGGGGCATTGATAGCATTTCGCTCGGCAAAACCGCGAACGGTTGCATTGGCCGAATTGATATCGCGCAAATAGCGGCGGCGGCCCATCAGCGTGCACACGTAGCCATTTTCGCGGGCGAAGTTCATGGTATCGCTCATGTATTGTTTAATGCCGGCAAACTGCACAAAATATTGCTCGATGATCTCGGCAGCCTCCTTACGCGGAATCCCCAGGCTTTGTGATAAGCCAAAGGCCGACTGGCCGTAAATAATGCCGAAGTTAACAGCTTTGGCATTACGGCGCTGATCGCTGGTTACCTCGTCAAGCCCGATGCCGTAAACGTTGGCAGCTGTTGCCGTGTGGATATCGTGGTTATTGATAAAGGCCTGCATCATGTTAGGGTCCTTACTGATCTCGGCAATGATGCGCAGTTCTATCTGCGAATAATCCGCAGAGACGATGGTATGGTTGCTATCTCTCGGGATAAAAGCTTTCCTTACCTCGCGGCCGCGCTCGGTACGGATAGGGATATTTTGCAGGTTGGGGTTAACGCTGCTTAATCGGCCTGTTGCGGCAACAGCCTGGTTGTATGATGTATGTACCCTGCCTGTTTTAGGGTTTACCATCTGCGGCAGCGCGTCAACATAAGTCGATTTTAATTTTTGCAGCTGGCGGAAATCAAGAATATCACGCACAATATCGCTCTTGGCAGCTAATGAAAGCAATACGTCTTCTCCGGTTTGATACTGGCCGGTTTTGGTTTTTTTGGCTTTAGGGTCAAGCATCAGTTTCTCGAACAATACTTCACCCAGTTGTTTTGGCGATGCAATGTTAAATTTTACGCCTGCTTTTTCATAAACTGTTTTTTCATATTGGGCAATATCTGTTTCCAGTTGCTTGCTAAACTCACGCAGGGTATCATGGTCTATTTTCACACCTTCGTACTCCATATCGGCCAGTACGTAAATAAGCGGGTGCTCTATTTCATTCACCAGTTTTTCGCCCTCTACCTCTTTTAGTTTAGGCTCAAAAATATCTTTTAGCTGCAGGGTGATATCCGCATCCTCGGCGGCGTATTCTTTTATTTTTTCAAAATCCACATCGCGCATATTGCCCTGGTTTTTGCCTTTGGGGCCAATAAGTTCGGTTATAGAAACCGGTTTGTAGCCCAGGTAATTTTCCGACAGGATATCCATATTGTGGCGGGTATCCGGATCAAGGATGTAATGGGCCAGCATGGTATCAAACAGAGTTCCTTTCACTTCGATGTTGTACCATTTGAGCATCAGGATATCAAACTTAATGTTTTGCCCTATTTTGCCGATATTTTCATTTTCAAGCACTGCTTTAAATTCGGTAACAATGCTTTGTGCTCCCGCCTGGTCGGCAGGGACGGGTACATACCAGCCCTGTCGTGGTTTAACAGAAAATGACAAGCCTACCAGTTCGCAATGATTAGGATCGGTACCGGTGGTTTCGGTATCAAAGCAAATGGTTGGCTGCTGCGCTAATATGTTGATCAGTTCGGCCCGTTTTTCAAGGGTGTCGGCCAAATGATACTCATGCGGCGTATTGTTAATATTTTTGGCAGCGATGATCAGGTCCTCACGAATATCTTCCACATCAACCGTCATGGTGGTGCGACCAGTTGCTGTTGGATTGCCAAAAAGATCGATCTGGGTTCCGGCCGGTTTCAGTTCAGTAATACTGAAATCATCACCAAATACACGCTTGCCTAAAGTACGGAACTCTAATTCGGCAAAAAGCGGCTCTAATAGTTCCTTACTTGGAGCGCATACTTCGAGGCCTTCTTCATCCAGTTCAACAGGTACATTTAGCAATATGGTAGCCAGTTTTTTCGACATCAGGCCCTGCTCTTTAAACTGTTCAACGTTTTCGCGCTGCTTTCCTTTAAGCTCATGGCTATGCTCAAAGATGTTTTCCATTGAGCCATATTGCTTAATGAGGGCTTTTGCCGTTTTTTCGCCGATGCCCGGAATACCCGGAATGCCGTCTACCGCATCGCCCCATAGCCCTAAAATATCTATCACCTGGTCAACACGCTCAATCTCCCATTTGGCTAATATCTCTTTCACTCCTTGTATTTCCATCTCGTTGCCCATGCGGGCCGGTTTGTAAATGAAAATATTATCTGATACCAATTGGCCAAAATCTTTATCGGGAGTCATACAATAAACAGTGTAGCCCTTTTGCTCAGCTTTTTTTGCAAGGGTACCGATGATATCGTCAGCCTCGTATCCATCCGACGTGATAACCGGGATGTTAAACCCCAATATGATTTTTATAACATAAGGTAAAGCCTTTGCCAAATCTTCGGGCATGGCTTCGCGGTGAGCTTTGTAGCCTTCAAAATCGGTATGTCGTTCGGTTGGTGCTTCGGTATCAAAAACCACGGCCATGTGGGTGGGAGCCTCCTTTTTCAAAACATCCAGCAGGGTGTTGGTAAATCCCATCATTGCTGAGGTGTTTAGCCCGTTTGAGGTAAACCGTGGTGTTTTACTTAAAGCAAAATGCGCCCGGTAAATAAGGGCCATGCCATCCAAAAGAAATAGTTTTTTCATAATATCATTGACACTAATTGCACGAATTTAAGCTAATTGACTCGAAATTTTTGATGCCGGTGTTTATGCAAAGAACACGATTTTTAATGAATTGCATGGTTTTAATTTCATTATCAATTTGCGTAATTCGATCACATTCGGGAAAATTCGTGTTTGTTTTATTTGAAGCTGCAATCAGGAATATGATCATTTACCATACCGGTAGCCTGCATGTGGGCATAACAAATAGTACTGCCGAAAAACTTAAAACCCCGTTTTTTCATATCCTTACTGATAGCGTCAGATTCGGGGCTGGTAGCCGGTATTTTATGCGAATGATTTACGATAGGTTTTCCATCGGGCATAAAGCTATACAGGTATTTATCAAACGAACCAAATTCTTTTTGTATACCGATGAACAGTTTAGCATTGTTGATAGCGGCTAATATTTTAAGCCTGTTGCGGATGATACCCTCGTCATGCATTAAGCGCTCAACGTCTTCATCGGTAAAAGCTGCTACTTTTTGCACATCAAAATTGGCAAATGCCTTACGGTAGCCTTCGCGGCGGCGCAATATAGTGATCCAGCTAAGCCCGGCCTGTGCAGATTCTAATATCAGAAATTCAAATAAGGTATGATCATCATGAACTTCTTTGCCCCACTCTTCGTCGTGATATTTGATATATAATTCGTCGGTGCCTGCCCAGGAGCAGCGGATTAGGTCTTTTGGATTTGTTTGATCGGTCATGTTTTACAAGGTTTATGTTGATTATAAATCACGTCATTGCGAGGAACGAAGCAATCCTCGATTAGCGGAGCCGCTCTGTATAGTTCGCGATTACTTCGTTCCTCGCAATGACGTGGTGAGGTTATTTTATTGTTCATTCAACTCATCCCAATATTCAACAGCTCTGCGATAATGTGGAATAACTATTGAGCCTCCAACCAAATTGGCTATCATAAAAATCTCGTTCATTTCATCGTGATTAACGCCCGCTTCGTGGCATTTGCCGAGGTGGTATTTAATGCAATCGTCGCAGCGTAAAACCATGCTGGCAACCAGGCCGAGCATTTCTTTGGTTTTAACATCCAGTGCGCCTTCGGCATAGCTGGTGGTATCGAGTGCAAAAAAGCGTTTAATATTGGTATTGGCGGTTTCCATGATCCTGTCGTTCATTTTAGAGCGATAGGCGTCAAATTCTTCTACAAGTTTTCCCACGGGGTGTTGTGTTTGTTAATAAAAATTTAAGCTAATTAAGCTAAAATATTTAGCATTTAAAAGATTGGATCGTTATTTTTATGGCGTTAACCAAATTCTTTACACACTAATTATGGAAAGTTTATCACCTAACATTTTTGTAAACGATATTAATGCAACCATCAGCTTTTATGAACTGCTTGGTTTTAAAGTGGCAATGAGTGTTCCCGAAACCGGGCCCGATCTTGTTTGGGCCATGATGACTAACGGAAGCGTTACCATGATGTTCCAAACCTTTAGCAGCCTGGCCGATGATCTGCCCGAGATAAGCCGTACCGATGGCGGCTCATTACTGTTGTACATCAACCTGAAAAATATCCGTACTTTTTTCGAAGAGATAAAGGATAAGGTAACCGTACTAAAAGGCCTCGAAACTACTTTTTATGGTGCTACCGAATTCTCCATAAAAGATAATAACGGTTATGTGCTTACTTTTGCCGAGCATGAATAACCGAGGTTATCATAGAAATTAATAATTTAATTAAAATCGCCTTCTTTAGGGGGATTTAGAGGGGCTTATGATCAACTTTAAACGCGCCGACCATATCCAGATTTGTGTTCCGTTAGAACGGCTGGAAGAAGCAAGAATTTTTTATACCGACGTTGTGGGGTTACAGCGGATAGAACGACCGGCCTTTAATTCAAAAGGCTATTGGTTTCAGATATCAGATATCCAGCTTCATTTAAGTACCGAAGATGCTTTACCGCGAACATCGCGGCATACGGCCTTTGAGGTTACCGATATTGCAGAAGCCCGCCGGCACCTGGAAAGCTATGGCGTTGAGTTTTGGGAAGAACCTGTTCTTCCGGATCGCACGCGGTTTTCATTTATTGATCCATTTGGAAACAGGATGGAGTTGCTGCAGTTTACAGAGTAAACTAATAATTGCTGCTGGAGCCAACAAGTGTTGGGATGATGAAATTATCTATATCTTGAAATAGAAAAAATGCCATTGCGAGCGTAGCGCGGCATCTCGTCCGTTTAGGTTGGTCTGTACTTGACTTTTATGCATTGGCTACGAGATTGCCATGTCGCGCTCACGCACTATCCGGCTCGCTCCTCGCAATGATATGGTTAAATAAGTTTAGCGGTAGATTACAACGCCAGCTCTACCATAGGGTCCCAAAAAACTGTTTTGAAATCCTGGATCTGATCGTCAACTACTTTTACGCCTTCACTTTCCAGCATTGCAGCCATGCGGTTGCCGCCGAAATGGGCTTTTGCCGTTAGCAAGCCCTGCCGATTTACCACCCGGTGAGCCGGAACTGCTGGTTTGGCATTGCCCGCTGCCTGCATGGCCCAGCCTACCATGCGCGATGAGCCTTTGGTACCAAGATAGGCTGCAATAGCACCATATGAGGTCACCCGTCCCGGCGGAATGAGTCGGGCTACCTGGTAAACTTTTTCAAAAAAATTAATGTCCTCCATCAGGCGTTTTCAGGAAATGAAAACTTAAGGTAGTTAATGTTTTTGTTATCCTTTAAATATTTTTTCTCGTAGTAGGTTTTAATAGAAAGTACCTCGTCCGCATATACCGAATTGTATAGATCTTCAGTTTTAACGTACAGATTCAACTTCAGCTCGTCAATTTTTTCGGCGGTATAAGCATGCAATCCATCGTTATCTGTTTTAAGGTTAACACAGCCACCAGGTTTTAAGACGATGATATATTTATCTAAGAACCGTGGTGAAGTTAATCGCTTTTTCTCGCGGCTTAATTGCGGCTGCGGGTCGGGAAAGGTGATCCAGATTTCATCAACCTCGCCGGGGGCAAAATAATCGAGCAGGTTTTCGATCTGGATGCGTAAAAAAGCAACATTAGGCACACCATCTTCGATGGCAGTTTTGGCGCCGCGCCAAATGCGGTTGCCTTTGTAGTCGATACCAATGAAGTTTTTATTGGGGAACATCCGCGCGAGGTTCACGGTATATTCGCCTTTGCCGCAGGCCAACTCAAGCACTACAGGATTGTCATTTTTGAAAAATTCAGAATCCCATTGTCCCTTAAACGGTTTGCCGGCATCTAATTGCAATACATTACTAAAGGTTTCAACCTCGGCAAAACGCCTTAACTTATCTTTTCCCACTTTACGTTTTTAAAATAAAGCGCAAAAATATTGAAATTATTTTAACACGAATGATTTGCTTGTTGCAGAGCAATTAAATCGAATTAAACGAATTGGTTTAATGGATCTGTATAGCAGGTTTGAGAAATTCGAATAATTAGCAAAATTCGTGTGGGAATTATTAACACGAATTGATTTGCAGATTGAGCAGCAACTAATCGAATTACACGAAGTTCAAAGGTTAAACTTTCTAATTCGTGAAATTCGTCTCAATTCGAAAAATTCGTGTAAAAATTATTATACCACAGCCCCGCCCACAGGCTTAACATATGGCGTAGGTTTATATGCTACGTCATCTTTCTTTTTGGTGAATTTGGCGAAAAGCGTTTTTGCTTTGTCCCAAATGCTGCTCACGGTATCTTCATTAACATAGTTTGAAGCTTTTTGTGATACCAGGCCAACCAGTGTTTTTACCAAAAAGTTGGAGTGTTTAAAAAGCGTTTTATTCAAGGTAAGCGGAATCACGAACCTAGAGATGAGGTTGAGGATATCGGGATGAAAAAAACTGGTATTTTTTACACCATCGGTATCATTTGAACGCGGGAACAGCGTAAGCACAGTTGAAAATAAAGCAGAAGGGCTGTTAACGCGCGCTTTCAAAGCCACCGATTGCTGTTTTTCAAGTGTTTTTAACCTGAATATTTCGGCTTGCAGATCGCTGATGTTGGTGATATGGAGATCCATGGTTTATCTTTTAAATATTTTTTGAATAAAGATGTTGATAAGCGGCCTTTCAAGGTGTCGTTTAAATATCTTGATAAACATGGCTATCAAAAAGTATAGCACGGCAATACATCCAAAACCCATCCAGTAAGAGTGTAAAATATCGGCAAGAAAAAAGCCTAAGGTAACACTTGCAAAAAGAAAAGCCAGTACCATGCTTATTACAGTCACCAAATCGGCAATAATGCTTGCTAATATGGAGGTGCCACCTTCAATAGCTTCGTATTTTAAAAGCTTAAACCGTGTTTCGGCATATTCCTTTAATTGATCAACTATTGGGGGTACTGGTGGTTGAGTCTCTTTTTTATCTTCCATGAGTAAGGTTATATATCCCGGATGTTGTTTTATCGGCATCCGGGATTGGTGTTATACATGCTTATGCGTGCTCCAGGTCGTCCTGATATTCTTCTTCGGCACCTTTAATTTTCGACTTGATGTTTTCAACAACTTTGTCTTTTAAGCCAACCAGGTTGTCAATTTCGGCAGCGGCAGTATCTTTTATCGACTCTCCAAGATTTTTTAATGATTCGGTAAGCTTGTCGCGGGTTTCATTGCCTTTATCAGGTGCAAACAAAATACCTAACGCTGCCCCTGCTGCTAAACCGGCAAGCAATGCAACAACTACTTTTGAGTTATCATTCATTGTAATATAATTAAAAGTTGAACATTTTATTAGTTACGTGTAAATATCCTGCCAAATATGTGCATTTGGCACAATTATTTTTATTTAAGTATAAATTAACTTTTATCAGTCAAATAAATTTTACCCTGTGTTCACAAAACTATTCAGGGCTGTACGATATATTTTATAAGCTGTTTATCCGTTCAAGCCTGTCGGCCGCCATGCGGTTTGTTTCATAAATTTCCATCAGCAGCAGGAAATAGGATAGCAGTACCGGGCCAAACACCAGGCCCAGGATCCCGAAAAGGGGCAGGCCTATAAAAACGCCTATTATTGAAATAATAGGGTGTGTGTTGGCAACACGCTTGTTAATGATCATGCGCAAAAAATTATCAATATTGCCAATGAACAATAAACCATAAGCCAGTAATGCTACCCCCTGCCAGTTGTGCCCCTGTGCAAACAATACAATGCTTGCCGGGATACATAACGTTGGTGCACCTACCACAGGTAAAAACGAAATAAAGATAGCGATAACCCCCCAAAAATCGGGTCGGGAATGCCAAATATCCAAAATCCGTTGGCCAGTAGTATTCCCTGTGTAAGTGCTATAATTCCCTGGCCTAAAACGTTTGAATAGGTAGAATCGCGCAGGGCATTGGCAAATTTCAATGCATGCTGCTCCCTGAATGGCGCATATTTCAATAACCCGGCCTCAAATTCACGTATTTGTGTAAACATGAAATATAGTATAATATACAATACCAGCAGGGTCAATATGGTGTTGGCCGCGCTGCCCAGTATAGACGGGAAGAGACCGGTAGCAAAAGTGCCTAATTTTTGTAATGTCTCTTCGGCAAAATGAGGTTGATTAAGGTTTGCGCCGGCAAATGCATCGATTTTTGAAATCCACTGGTCAATAGGAAGATCTTTAAGGTTGATGCTTGAAATTTTGCCCACAACCATTATGCTTAGTGTTAAGAAGGGGATCACAATCACAATAAGCGATATAAAAATAATAAGCAGGGCCACCAGCGAGCGGTTCCATCCTTTGTTTTCGGCAAGATTAATGTAAAGGGGACGAAAAATGGTGAACAGTACCACTGCGCCAAGGATTGAGCTAAACAAGCTGCTGAGCGCATATAATAAGAAACAGCCAAGTATAATGATACTCGCCAGGATAATATTGTTGCGCTGCTTATAATTGAAGACTGACATGTAGGCTGTTGATTGATACTTGCTTAAACAAAAAAACGCCAAAAGTTTTAGCGTTTCAATCATTAATTGCAACGCCTTTAGTTGGTATCGTTAAGCAGGGTATTGATCCGGATTGAACTTATTTCTATGGTATCCATGTAAAACAAACAGTCTGATGTTGGATTGGGTATTTCATACCGTAATTGCTCAAGCGCCAGGTGAATGTTTGATAATTGATTTTTTATGTCGTGCCTTAGTTTACGCAGGGTCTCGGCATCGTCTTTTTCTTCATGAGCCCCCATTTTACTTAAGGTTAATGGCCTTCATTTTATTATAAAGGGTTTTGCGGTCGATATTCAGGATTTCGGCAGCTTTGGTTTTGTTGAAATTAACTTCCCTTAACACCCTTATAATTGTTTCATACTCGGCCTCGAGCGCGGCATTTTTAAGGTCATGACGGGGTTCTTTAGCCTCGGGCGCTTCTTCTGTATGCGATGTGGTATGATGATGTTGCGTATAATGATTAGCCGTTTCGTATGATAATTTATAGGTCGACATTTCAAGCGGCAATGCTTTAAGCGTGATCTCATTGCCCTCGGCTAAAAGCGCTGCCCGGCGGATCACGTTTTTAAGCTCGCGGATGTTGCCCGGCCAGCGGTAGTTCATAAAGCAATCTACAACCTCCTGTGAGAAGGATTCAACGTTGCGCCCGAGCTCCTGGTTGGCTATTTTTAAAAAATGTTCTGCCAGTAATATAATATCATGGCCGCGCTCACGTAATGGCGGCATGTAAATGCTAAACTCGTTAAAGCGATGATAAAGATCTTCGCGGAAGCGGCCTTTCTGAATCCCTTCCTGTAGGTTCTCATTGGTGGCTATGATAATGCGTACATCAAGATCTATCTCTTTGGTACTGCCTATTCTTTTAACTTTACGTTCCTGTACGGTACGAAGTAAAGCTGCCTGGATCTCGTACGAAAGGTTGCCCACTTCATCTAAAAATAAAGTACCTCCGTTAGCCATTTCAAAGTGGCCTATTTTAGTATATAAAGCGCCGGTAAATGAACCCTTTTCGTGGCCAAAAAATTCACTTGCCGCGAGCTCCTTGGTTAAAGAACCGCAATCCATGGCTATAAAAGGCTGGTTATGCCGCGGACTGTTGAGGTGAATACTTTTCGCTACGGATTCTTTTCCGGTACCGCTTTCGCCTAAAATAATAACACTGTAGTTTGTTGGTGCCACCAGTTCTATCTGCCGGGCAAGCTCTTTTGACGCGCGGCTGGTGCCAGTTACAAATTCGGCTGCAAAAACGGTTTTTTTACGGTGCTAACTTTAGTTTTCTCAGGTAAAATAGTCGCCTGTGGCTCCTCGTCAATTTCAACCAGGGCATGGTGTGTTTCAAGGGCCTTATTAATAGTATTTAATATTTCATCGGGATACAGCGGCTTGGTGATATAATCATAGGCCCCCATTTTAATAAGCTCAACCGCCATTTTAATATCTGAATAGCCGGTGATGATGATAACCCCTGTTTTTGGATATTGGATTTTAATATTGCGGAGCATTTCACGGCCGTCGGTATCTTCGAGCCTGAAATCACATAGTACAAGTTGATATTCACCATTTTTCAACGCTTCCATCCCCCGGTACCGCTTGATGCCGTACTAACGTCAAACCCATTCCGCGTCAAAAACTTCGATAGCAATAACGCCACATTAACTTCATCATCAATGATGAGGATCCTTTTCATATTCAGCAATTATTGTGCGGTAAATGTAATATTACGTGTCAAAATACAAACAATGTGCTAATTTATACGATTTATTTAATTATAAAGGTTCATATCAACTAAAAAAACATAATAAAAAAGGGGAGCCGAATGAGCTCCCCTTTTTATATCAAGGTATTTGTAGGGCCATATATTAAAAGCCGTACGCTACACGTAAACCTATAAAGTTAACTTTGCTTTGATCAACACCTGTTGCATATTTGGTAGTTGCTTCATAGCGGATACCAGCATCAATAAAGCTGCTTGCACTTACCGGGAACTGAACACCAACTTGCGGAGCATAAACAAATGCAGTTGATTTATTAGCGCCAACGTCAGATTTGTTTAACAGGAATGCAGCACCGGCTTCGCCCTGAACATAAAAATTGCTGATAGGGAAGTATTTCAAACCTGCCTTAACCGGGATTAAATGAAAATCAGGTGCGTCAAGGCCTTGTACACCGCCAATATCTTTTTTACCGAATACGTTGTTATAGCCTGCGTTAACAGTAACAAATAACTGGTTTGAAAGAACCGGGATATCAGCCTGTACCGAACCGCCTAAATTCCACTTGTAGTTATCTTTGAAATTGCTAAGAGGAATGCCTGCGTCAACACCGATGCTGTAACGGATGCCGCTTTTAGTTGTAGTTGATGTTGTAGTAGTGGTGGTAGGTGTAGATGTTTGTGCTTTTGCACCAAATGCTAAGCCTGCAAATGCAAGGGCTAATGCTGAAACTTTGAATAAATTTTTCATAACTATTGTTGTGTTTTTGATATATGTTGTTTTAAACACACAGCAAATTAACAACACAAATCAGATGCGATTTTTCATCCAAAAGTCATGAATATTTAATCGATTGATTAATAGTAATTTATTTTTTGACCCTATGGGTATTTTAGTCAGGCGAGTGTAAAATGGACTTGTAATTGCTGTTTTTTTGTCAAAATTAACATTGGCTTAACATGGGCTTTTGACCCGAAAAATGATGAATTCTGCGTGAAATTGGGCGAAACGAGTAAATGCCGAAAAAATCCTGTGAATTTAGTTTACAATATACATCCCGTAATCATTATAGAACTACTCAAAACAAAAAGGGCTTAAGCAAACGCCCAAGCCCTTTAGTTGCTAAAATAATAGCAGATATTATTCTTTATTCTCCAAATCGGCAGCAGCGGGTTCGTCAAGGAACCATTCTACTTCGCCGGATATGGAATCAATAAGCTGTGCCGGATAAAGCTCAATATCCTCATCATCTTCCAGGATGTGTTTTACAGCTTCGGCCTTGCCTGCGCCGTAAACTAAGAATGCTATTTGAGCAGCATCATTAATAAGCGGTGCGTTGAGGGTAATGCGCCATACCTGCTGATCTTCAAGCCATACTTCTTTTACACCAGGCACACGGTCATGCAACACCGGCGTATAAGGGAATAATGATGCGGTGTGCGAGTTATCGCCTAAGCCTAACAGCACCAGGTCAAAGCTTGCTTCGCCGTCATCAAAAAACGCCGAGATCACTTCCCAGTATTTGGCTGCAGCTTCGGCAGGGCCAAACGATGTCTCAACCGGGAAAATCTGTGCCGGACTGATCATCAATGGCTCAAACAACGCTTTTTTTGCCATTAGGTAGTTGCTGTCTTTATGGTCATGTGGCACGTTGCGCTCATCGCCAAAAAAGAAGAAAACTTTTTCCCAGTTCACCTGGTCGGCGTATGTTGTTGAAGCTAATAGCTCGTATAGCTTTTTAGGTGAGCTGCCGCCCGAAAGCGCCACACTGAACTTCCCGTTTTTGTTGATGGCTTCGGTAGCCAGGATAACAAAATGATCGGCCAGCCCGGTTAAAACTTCACCTTCTGTGTTATAGATATTCAGTTTCATCAGCTTTTATTTTTTACCGTTTACAGGTAAAGTAAACCAGTTATAGCCATCACGGGCAATTAAAGCTTCTGCAGCTTCAGGGCCCCATGAATCGGCCGAATAATTAGGGAAGTTAAGGCTCTTTTTATTTTGCCATGTGTTTAGTATCGGCATTACCAGTTCCCATGCTGCCTCAACCTGGTCACCACGCATAAACAGGGTTTGATCGCCCATCATGGTATCCAGTATCAGTGTTTCATAAGCTTCAGGTGCCTGGTTGGTATAAGTACCTTTATAGTCAAACACCATATCAACGGCGTTTAATACCATATCGATACCGGGGCGTTTAGCCTGAACCTGCAAACGGATGCTCATCTCTGGCTGAATGCTGATGATCAACCTGTTTTGCTGCCAGCTTTCGGTAGCTTCGGCCGGGAAAATCTGGTGAGGGACATCTTTAAACTGGATAGTGATAACTGATGATGACTGGTGCATTCTTTTACCTGTACGCAAGTAGAATGGTACACCTTGCCAGCGCCAGTTGTCGATGAAGAACTTAATTGCTGCAAAAGTTTCGGTATTTGATTCCGGATTAACTTTTGGTTCTTCGCGGTATCCCGGTACTTCTTTACCTTTCATCCATCCGCTGCCGTATTGGCCCCTAACGGTCGAATTACGAACATCTTCGGCGGTAAATTTGCGCATTGCTTTCAATACGTCAACTTTGCGGTCGCGTACTTCGTCGGCGCTAAAACTGATAGGAGGCTCCATAGCCACGTGGCAAAGCAACTGCAGCAGGTGGTTTTGGATCATATCACGCATAGCGCCCGAACCATCATAATAGTCGCCGCGTTCTTCAACGCCTAATTGCTCGGTAACGGAGATCTGTACGTGTTCAATGTGGTTACGGTTCCATAGCGGCTCCATAATGGAGTTGGCAAAACGGAAAGCCATGATATTTTGAACAGTTTCTTTACCCAGGTAATGATCGATACGATAGATCTGGCATTCATCAAAAATGCTTTTCAATAACTGGTTCAGATCTTTTGCAGTTTCCAGGTCGTGTCCAAATGGTTTCTCAATGATGATCCTTACACGTTTTTTATCATCGGCCAATTTAGCTTTTGATATGTTTGAGGCAATGATCGGGAAGAAATTAGGCGCTACCGCAAGGTAAAACAACACGTTTGCCTTAGTTTTCCACTCGGCGTTGTGTTTCTCAATGCGTTTGCCAAATTCTTTGTATGTTTCAAAATCAGTAGCGTCAGATACCTGGTAATAAACGTTTTTTACAAATTCGGCCCATTGTTTATCATCCGTTTTACCGCTGCGCGAAAACTGGTTGATATCTTTATATAGGTTTTCTCTGAACTGCTCGTCGGTTAGCTTGGTACGACCGGTACCAATAATGGAAAATTGTTTGGGCATCCATCCATCTAAAAATAGATTATATAGGGCCGGCGCAATTTTCCGGGAGTTCAAATCTCCCGTTCCACCAAAAATGATAAATATGGTAGGGTCTGATTTAGCTGTTGTGCTCATTGTTTTGTTTTAATTAATAGCGTCAATTAGTCGTTTGCCGGAGCCCATTGTGTATGGAAAGTGCCTTCTTTACCAATCAGCTCATAAGTGTGCGCGCCAAAATAATCACGCTGGGCTTGGGTAAGGTTTGAAGGCATTCTTTCGCTGCGGAAAGCATCAAAATAGCTCAATGCTGAAGCATAACCGGGAGCAGCAACACCGGCAGCAATAGTAGCCGATAATACTTTCCTGATGCCTGGTAAGGTACCGGCAACCAATGCCTGTATATCACTGTCAAGCAAAAGGTGAGGCAGTGCCTGATCTTTATTGTAAGCATTGTAAATGTCATTCAAAAATTCTGAACGGATGATACAGCCGCCTCTCCAGATCTTGGCAATTTCGCCCAAATGAAGGTCATATTTATACTCTTCAGATGCTTTGGTAAGCAGGTGCATACCCTGTGCATAAGTAAGGATGCTGGTAAAATAGAAAGCCTGCTCTAAAGCAACCAGTAACTCTTCTTTATCTCCTTTAAGCTCAATAGGGTCGTTATAAAGGGCAGAAGCTTTTTCGCGCAGTGATTTGTATTTAGACAGGTCGCGCATAGATACCGATGTATCGATGGTTGGGATTGGGGTTACCAAATCCATAGCCACCTGCGACGTCCATTTACCTGTACCTTTAGCTTTCGCTTCGTCTTTAATATCATCTAACAATAAATGATCGGTTCCAGGTGCTTTGTATTTGAAAATATCTTTGGTGATATCTAACAGGAATGACTGTAAACGGCCTTCGTTCCATTTAGTGAACAGATCGCCAATTTCGTCGTTACCTAACTTTAAGCCTTTTTTAAGGATCTCATAAGTTTCGGCAATTACCTGCATGATACCGTACTCGATACCGTTGTGAACCATTTTAACAAAGTGACCTGATGCGCCAGGGCCAATGTAAGTAACACACGGTTCGCCGTTAACTTTAGCAGCAATGGCTTCAAAAATAGGTTTCATGACAGCATAAGCATCCTTATCGCCACCCGGCATCATGCTTGGGCCACGACGGGCACCTTCTTCACCGCCTGATACACCCATGCCAAAGAAATGCAGTCCTTTAGCCTCCAGTTCCTCAACACGACGGTTTGTATCAGTAAAGTGCGAGTTACCGCCATCAATCAGAATATCGCCTTTTTCTAATAACGGGGTTAATTCCTCAATTACAGCGTCAACAATTTTACCGGCAGGCACCAACATCATGATAGCCCTTGGTGTGGTAAGGCTCTGTATAAATTCTTTAACATCGGCAAAGCCCTTTGCGGCCCTGTCACCAGCTTCCTGGTTCAATGAATCTACTTTACCGGTATCTTTATCGTGCCCGGCCACCGCGAAGCCATGATCGGCCATGTTCAGCAGCAGGCTGCGACCCATAACACCCAGGCCTATCATACCAAAGGCGTATTTATTTTCTGTTGCGCTCATGTTGTTTTGAGGTTTTCTTTTTTAAGAGTTTCTAAAATTTTCTTAGTGTTTTCGAGGCTGGTGTGCTGAAAAGAACGGATGCCTAATTTTTGCGCGGTATCGACAAACATTTTCCTGTCGTCGAAATAAACGCATTGCTGAGGCGATACCTGGGCTATACCCATAGCTAACTGCCAGATACCCGGATCAGGTTTACGCATTTTTACTTCGCATGATGATACAAAGGCATCAAAACACTCATGCAGCTTAAACTTACGTACCCTGTAATCGTTTAGCTCCTTACCCTCGTTGTTCACTGATATAATGCGGAAGCCGCAATCTTTTTTCCAATCTTTCAGGAATTGCAGCATAGGCAATTCCACAGATGTAGAATAGATGAAATCCTTAAAATCTTCGCGTACAAAATCCCGCGGGTGGTTAAATATCACCGTATCAAGGTATTCGTCGAGCGTGATACTGCCAATTTCATATACGTTAAAAATGAAATTATGCAGCGCGTTAACTTCTTCGTAATCAAGGTTAAAACGTTTGGCCGCTTCTTCGCGCGCCTCATGCCCCCATCCGTTCGACAGCAAAATGCCGCCCACGTCAAAAAAAGGATCTTTAGATCAGCAACTTCCATAGATGTATTTTTTTAGTCGTAAGTCTTTAGTATTAAGTCCGAAGTCAAAATAATTACCCCGACTTCGAACTCATCACTTTCGACTTAAGACTTCGAACTTATTACTTATTCTTTTGTGTTTCGATGGCGTTCAACAACTTTTCAAATGGCTTGTTGAATTTCTCGATACCTTCGTCTTCCAGTTGCTGGGTTACAGCAGCAAGGTCGATACCTAAAGAAGGTAGTTTGGCTAAGATCTCGGTAGCTTTATCTAAACCGGTTTCTAAAGTGTTGGCAGCAACACCGTGATCACGGAAAGCGTCAACGGTTTCCAGAGGAACGGTATCAACCGTGTCCGGGCCAATTAATGCCTCAACATATTTGGTATCTTTAAATGCAGGGTTTTTGCTGCCTGTACTTGCCCATAATAAACGCTGTGGTTGTGCACCTTGCTCGGCAAGTTTTTTCCACCTTTCACTGCTGAATACCCTTTTATAAATTTCGTATGCTTTTTTAGCTGATGCGATTGCGACCTCACCATACAGCTCTTTTTCGCCTTTTGCTTCAATGATCGGGTCCACAACAACATCAATACGGCTCAGAAAGAAACTGGCTACTGACGCAATGTGGGCAATTTTATGACCTGCAGCTAAATGCTCTTCCAGGCCTGCAATGTAAGCTTCGGTCACTTCTTCATAACGCTCTAAGCCAAACAGCAGGGTAACATTGATATTGATACCTTTTGCAATTGATTGCTGAATAGCAGCCAAACCTGGTTTAGTACCAGGGATTTTGATCATTACGTTTTCGCGGTTAACTTTTTTCCAAAGTTCTTCTGCTTGTTTAGCAGTACCTTCGGTATCTAAAGCCAGGAACGGAGAAACTTCAAGGCTTACGTAACCATCAACTTTGTTTGATTCTTCGTAAACACCTTTAAACAGGTCGGCAGCAGCCTGGATATCTTTAACAGCTATTTCAAAAAACAGCTTTTCGTTGTCGCTTTCAGATTTAAGAGCAGCGATATCAGCATCGTAATCAGAACTGCTGCTGATAGCCTTTTCAAAAATTGCAGGGTTTGAAGTAACGCCGCGTACGCCGTCAACGTCAATTAATTGTTTAAGTTTTCCTGAAGAAATGATCTCACGGTCAATAAAATCAAGCCAGATACTCTGACCAAAACCATGTATCTGTGCTACGTTATTAGTTGCCATAATAGGGTTTGTTTTTGTGTTTGTTAATTATTTTGTTAAAAGCGCGATGAAGGTAGTAAAAATTGCTACCAAATCGGTCTATTATGTAAAGTTCTTAATAAGAATGTCAGTAATTGTAAGATTTATATCATACTTTGTTAATATTTCCGGGTTAAGTCTGCAGTTTTTAGCAGTAAATGCCGGTTTTTAGTCTTAAATTAGAATTAGCAAATCAAAAGTCTCATTTTCTTTAAGATTTCGGACTAAAGATGTCGAACTTAAGGCTAAATCTAACTGTTCGAGGCCATGATAATATTCACATCAAAGCCGATAAAAAGCCCGCTTTCTATTACCCCTGTTATCGATTTAATATCCCTTTCAAAACTTTTACCAATTTCATCGAATTTGCAATCCAATACAAGGTTGCCATTTTCTGAAATTATTGGCCCATCCTTACCTTTTGCCGGACGGATAGCTATTTCGGTGGCTCCTAAACTTTTCAGCTCCTTTTCCACATAAGGTAATGCCTGTGGGAAAACCTCGATAGGCACCGGAAATTTCGAGCCTAATTTATCAACCATTTTCGACTCATCAACTATAATATAACTTACTTCACTTGAGCTGATGAGCAACTTCTCTTTAAACATAGCCCCGCCGCGCCCTTTGATCAGGCTTTTGTCGGGGTCAACCTCATCAGCTCCGTCAAAAAGCCAATCGGGTTTATGTTCATACAGCGTTGTTATTGGCAGGCCCAGTTTACTGCAAAACATAGAAAGCTCTACCGAAGTTGGGATTGCTTTTACATTCAGCTTTTCATCTTTTACCCTTTGGGCAATGGCCACCAAAGCCAGGTATGATGTTGAACCCGAGCCAACACCTATAATATCGCCATCCTTAACTTTTGCTGCAATTTCGGCAGCTACCTTTTGTTTGCCTTCGATATTGATGATCTTATCGGCCCACTCAAGGTTATTTATCAGGTTGCTGTTCCAGTTCATGTTAGTTCAGAATCAAGAAGTCAAGAGTCAAGAGCCAGGAAGGAAGAAAGATCTTGATTCCTGACTCTTGATTTCTTGCCTCTATAAAAGAGCTTTTGCTTTTTTAACAACGTTATCAACAGTAAAGCCGAAGTGTTTGTACAGATCTTCGGCTGGGGCTGATTCGCCAAAGGTGGTCATACCCAGCATATCGCCTTCGTCAGTGATATATTTGTGCCAGCCCATTGGTGATGCCATTTCAACCGCCAAACGTTTTTTACTTGCTTTAGGGAATACTGATTCTTTGTAAGCCGCATCCTGTTTTTCAAACAATTCCCATGATGGCATACTTACCACGCGGGTTGAAATGCCTTCAGCTTCCAGTTTTTCCTGTGCCTGCATAATTAAAGCTACTTCAGATCCGGTAGCGATCAGGATCAGATCCGGGCCTTTGCTGCCTTCTGAAAGGATATAAGCACCTTTTTCCAGGTTTTCGGCTTTGCCATATTTATCCTGGTCAAGGATAGGTAAGCCCTGGCGGGTGAAGATCAGCACAGTTGGGCCGCCTTTTTTCTCGATGGCAACACGCCATGCATGCGCGCTTTCGTTGGCATCAGCCGGACGGATCACGGTTAAGTTTGGTATCGAACGTAAAGAAGCCAATTGCTCAATAGGCTGGTGAGTAGTACCATCCTCGCCCAAACCAATACTATCATGCGTATAAACAAAAATCGGGTTTATTTTCATGATGGCCGCCAGGCGGATTGGCGGGCGCATATATTCAGAGAACATCAGGAAGGTAGCACCAAACGGCAACACACCTTTGGTTAAAGCCATACCGTTTAATGCAGAACCCATAGCATGCTCACGGATCCCGAAGTGGAAGTTGCGGCCTGCACGGTTTTCTGATGTAAACGAATCGTACTCTTTCAGGTTAGTTTCGGTTGATGGGGCAAGGTCGGCCGCACCGCCAATAAGGTTTGGCAATGCCGGCGCAATAGCGTTTAATACTTTGCCTGAGGCCTGGCGGGTTGCCATTTTAGGGTCGGAACCTTTAAATACCGGCAATTTATCTTTCCAGCCTGCAGGTAGTTCGCCTTTCGCGGCAGCTTCGTATTCGGCGGCTAACTCAGGAAATTTTGCTTTATAATCTGCAAATAATTTGTTCCATTTTTCTTCAACTGCAGCGCCGCGTGCACCTTTTTTGTGATAGTAATCCAGCACCTCGTCAGGTACGTTGAATGATTTTTCAGGATCGAAACCGAAGAACTGTTTTACCAGTTTAATTTCGTCGGCGCCAAGCGGCGAACCATGTGAACCTGCAGTGCCCGATTTATTAGGGCTACCATAGGCAATCAGCGAGCGAACGCGGATAAATGATGGTTTCTGAGTTTCGGCTTTGGCATTGATCAAAGCCAGCTCAAGCGCGTGGGTATCGTTTACGTCAGTAAGGTCCTGCACGTGCCAGCCATATGCGCGAAAACGGGCGCTTACATCTTCATTAAAAGCAATATCAGTGCTGCCTTCAATAGAGATGTGGTTGTCATCATACAAATAGATGAGGTTACCCAATTGCAGGTGACCAGCCAATGATGCTGCTTCGGAAGTTACACCTTCCATCAAGTCGCCATCGCTGCAAATGGTGTAAATATTGTAGTTGAACAGCTCAAAACCAGGTTTGTTGTAACGGGCAGCCAGGTGTTTTTGAGCAATGGCAAAGCCCACAGCATTGGCAAAGCCCTGTCCCAGCGGGCCGGTAGTTACTTCAATGCCCGGAGCCAAACCATATTCAGGGTGACCGGCCGTTTTGCTGTTTAGCTGGCGAAACTGTTTGATATCATCTAATGAAAGATCATAGCCCATTAAATACAAAAAGTTGTACTGTAAAATACAAGCGTGGCCTGCCGAAAGGATAAACCTGTCGCGGTTTGCCCAATCAGGGTTTTTAGGGTTGTAGTTTAAAAATTTTGTCCATAAAACGTGGCCCATTGGTGCCAGCGCCATAGCTGTACCCGGGTGGCCTGAGTTTGCTTTTTGCACAGCATCGGCTGCCAATACCCTTACGGTATCAATCGCCAATTTTTCTATGTCTTGTTGGTTTTCCATTTTGTTATCAGGTATTGTAGTTAGTGTTAGTTTTTAATTTACTCGGTAGGTGTTGCTATTTTGCGCTTGGTTTTACTTTCGTCCTCACTGAGCCAAAGCCTTGCGCCGCCTTTGATACCATCGGCATTGGTAACTATTTTCATGTTTTTGTCGAGCTTAAAGGTAAGCTCATCTGAATTGCCGCCGCCAATGTATAAAGTATCGTAATTGAATACAGTTTTCAATATTTTGAAAACCTTTTTCATGCGTTTGTTCCATTTCTCTTTGCCTTCTTTCTCCAAAGCTTTCTCGCCGATATAGTTATCATAGGTAATGCCTTCTTTTATCGGGAGGTGTGCCAGCTCAAAGTGGGGCAATAAATGACCGTCCATTAACAAAGCAGTACCAAAACCTGTGCCCAGGGTTATCACCATTTCGAGGCCTTTCCCGGCAACTACGCCAAGCCCCTGCATATCGGCATCGTTTACCACCTGTGTTGGTTTGCCTAATGCTTTTTCCAGTTTTTTGCTTAAATCAACATCGGCCCAGTAATCGGTACCAAGGTTAGGCGCGGTTTTAACAACCCCGTTTTTTACATAACCCGGAAAACCAACCGATATTTTATCATATGCCGGAAAATCCTTCACAAGGGTGTTGATAGCTTTTATAACGTTTTCGGGATTTGCAGGAGCGGGAGTAGGTATCTTGTCGTACTCCATTTTTAAATCCCCTTTTTTATTCAGGATAGTGGCTTTAATGTGTGATCCACCGATATCGATTGAGAGAACCCTTAATTGGGATGGTGTTTTTTTCATTTAGCGTAATTTATTTAGCTGGTTGGCAATTTGGTGAAAACCTTAGTTCCCAGCGCATAAATATCACATTTTAATAATATCAAATTGTTAAATAATGTGATAAAATCAATTTATCCCATTGAAGCAACAAAGGTAAAGTTAGCGTTGCTTTTATTTAACGAGTCAATATTTAAAAGTATTTTACTTATGCGTGGCAAAATCAGTGCAATTAAGGTAAAATGTAAATAACCCCCGGTTATTTTTTTCAAATGCTTAAACTGTTATTACCTGTTTTAAGTGTAAAAGTTTTCCCTTTCCACACAAAAATGCCTGATGTGTTTTTGGGGAGCACTATGTTAATACTCCATTTACCATTATCGAACACGTATTTGGCATAAACTTTTCCGTTAGGGTGGGGCACTTCACCGCTGATATTTCTGATCTGGCCCAAATGCGGCTCAATTTTTATTTTGCTGAAACCCGGCGCGTACGTATCCACGCCTAAAACAGTACGGTAAAATTCAATATTCGGACTTGCACCCCAGGCGTGACAATCGGAGCGGTTATGGTCAAGGTCGGAGATTTCGGCCCAGGTAGTCAATCCCATTTTGATATTATCCCGCCAGATGTTGAGCCAGTTTAAATAATCATCGCCGAAACCGCCTTTAACCATGGCCTGGTGCAGGTAATATTTAAAGTAGATAGTGCATTGGGTAAGTGTGCTGTCATTCAATAGTTTTAAGCTGATATCATGCGCAATCGCGCTATTTACCATACCAGCCAGTATAGCGATGGAGTTAGTATGCTGAGAGAATAGTTGCTTATCCTCGGTATCGGCATATAGTTTTTTGCCCGCGTCCCAATATTTATTTTGGATAGCGATTTTTAACTGTGCGGCTTTTGCCTTATACATTGCAGCAAACGTGGGCATTCCCATTTTTGCTTCCATTTCGGCGGCCTGCCGATAGGCCCACATCAACTGCAGGTCTAATATAGCCGAAGTGCCTTTGGCGCTTTTGGGGGCCTGGCCAAAATCCCAGCCTTTGTCATTAACCCAGTCAACAAATGTCCAGTAGGGTGTATCTTTTAAGGAGCCATCGGCTTGCTGATACTTGCTGAAAAAATTGAGCACATCGCGCATGCCGGGCAGCTTGTCTTTAATAAATAAACTATCGGGCCGGTACATCCAGTAATCATGCAGCATGCCGATATACCAAAGCGAAAAGGTGGAAATAATTTGGGGCGAGAACGAGGGGTGACGGCTTAGCGTGATCCCTTCGGCCAGGCGGGAATGATCCATCTGGTTGATGGCGTTGCGCACCAGGCGGTCATCGCCGCTATTATAAAAAGATACCAGCGCCTGGATGCGGGTATCGCCAACGTATTGCAGCTGTTCATAGTATGGACAGTCGGTATAGGTTTCACCGGCGCAAAGGCGGGCGGTGCGCCAGCCAATATCCAGTATTTGCTGCATTTCGGGGTTGGGCGTTTCCAGTTTGGCATTCATTTTAAACGGATACCCGGTAAACGTTCCGTAAATATCGTCAATAACCAATGGCTCATCTTTGGTGGTTATTTTTACTTCGATATACCTGAAAGTGCGCCATGTTAAGGTAGTAAATGAATTGCCGGAGGCGCCGTCAGCAATTATGCTGTCGCGCCTGCCAACAAAGATCTTTCCCTCTACATCATTCCGGTTGCCTTTAACAGTACCCTCCGGGCCGGTAAGCGCTTTAAACAACGATTCGGTATAGCTAATGCCGATACCTGCATTTTTTCCGTTGCTAAAATTGAGTGTTAAAAACGCGTTAGTAAGATACGTTTGGTCGAGTATCAGGGTAGCCGAAGTATTAGCCGGGATAGTGACCACAGTTTTGCTTGCCGGGAATGAAGAAGGAATAGTTATGCCATCCGCCTTTCTTAAAACCGGGATCCTTTGACGGGTCATTTCCATGGCGGGTATTGACGATGGCACCAGCATCCAGCCAAAGGCATTGGTTACGCCTTTTGGATTTCCGTTGTCAATACGGATAGCATTTTTCCAGCTACTGTCATCAAGCCCGGTCGCGTTCCAATCTTTTATAGATTGGTTTAAATCTACCCACTCGCCCGGCCCCGCAACGTAATAAGGATGCCAGCCGATACCGGTAATAGGCTGAAATGATTTATCACGGATGCCTTTCCATGTTTTATTGGTATTGATGATTTCTTCATTTGGCGTATCGCCCTGCATAATGAAACCTGTTTGTAAGGAGATCTGTGCTTCGGGGCGATAATCGCCATCATTCCAAACTACAGCGGCAATGAGGTTTTTGCCCGGCTGAAGATATGGCGCCAGATCAACCGTTTCATAATTCCAGTAATAAGTATCTCCGCGGGCGGGGCCTAACGAAACCAAAGTTTGGTTAACGTATAGTTTATAACGATTATCTGCCGATACATGAACGACGAAAGAAGCAGGCTTAGCTGAAAGCTCAATGCTTTTCCTGAAGTAATAAACGCCATATTCTTTTAATGATTCCTGTGGAACAGTGATCCACGATGCTTTCCACTGGTGTTTTAAAAGCGCCGGACTGATGGTTTGCGCATAGGTGGATGCTGTAATAAAAAGAAAACACGAAAAAAAGTAACGTTTAAAAGATGTCTTCATGAAATAGGGTGGTTTATAGGTGATCGGCATTTGCCTGTACAGCTAAATTACAATTAAAGCTTTAATTTATATGCAATATGGCTATTGGCCGGCAGGCCTCATAGTGGAATATTTCATAATTCCGTTATCTTTATTTTTTACAAACCTAAAACTATGGATGTATTAGCCGTCTTTTTATTAGTGGTGATCATTATAATAATGCTGAACCACAAGGGCAGTTTAAACAATAAGATCAAAGAACTTGAATTTAGAATATTCGAATTAAAAGGTATTATTGAACAGCTTAAGATAACCCGGCCGGGTGCTGAAGATGTCAAAAAAGCAGAAGAACGGGCACCTGCAAGCGTTTCGCCTCCTGCGCCTGTTATACCACAACCTCCTGTTGAAAAAGTAAAACCTCCTGTTGAGGCAGAGATAAAACCAGAGCCTATCACGCCTCCTAAAGTTGAAAGACAACCCGAAGTTATTGAAGACAGCTTATCCATCATCAATCGCCCTATAAAAACGCGCGATTTTGAACCCGCGAAGCCTTTGCAGCCCAGGCCGTCTTTCTTTGAGCGCCACCCCGACCTGGAAAAATTCATCGGCGAAAACCTCATCAATAAAATAGGCATAGCCATCCTGGTGCTGGCCATTGGTTTCTTTGTAAAATATGCTATTGATAACGATTGGATAGGCTTAGTAGGCCGCGTGGGTATAGGCATTGTTTGCGGTGGTATTTTAATTGCTGTTGCACATGCGCTGCGTAATAGTTATAAGGCCTTTAGCTCGGTGCTTGTAGGCGGCGGATTGGCCGTGTTTTATTTTACCATAACATTGGCATTTCAGCAGTTTCACCTGTTTAACCAAACCACGGCGTTCATCATTTTAATTGTGATCACCGTTTTTGCGGTGCTGCTTTCCTTATTATATGATAAGCAGGAACTGGCCGTAATTGCATTGGTAGGTGGTTTTGCCAGTCCGTTTATGGTAAGTAACGGCAGCGCCAACTATAACGGCTTGTTTATTTATCTGCTGATATTAAATACCGGGCTGCTCATCATTGCGTACTATAAAGCATGGCGGGTGCTTAACATTGTTTCGTTTGGGTTTACGGTAATTGTTTTTTCAACGGTGCTGTATACACTTACACCTCCCACCTACCATTTCGGCTTTATTTATGCCAGCATTTTTTACGCGCTTTACTTTGTTATCAACATAGCCAACAACGTACGCGAAAACAAAAAATTCATTGCTTCCGATTTCAGCATCTTGCTTCTTAATACCGGGTTATATTTTGCTACCGGCCTGTACCTGTTAACCATGATGCATGATGAGCAATACCGCGGCTTGTTTTGTATTTGTCTGGCTGTGGTAAACCTGGTGCTTTCATACGTCCTGTTCCGCAATCGTAAGGTGGATACCAATATATTGTACCTGCTTATCGGCATTACACTCACCTTTATTTCGCTGGCTGCTCCTATTCAATTGCATGGCAATAACATTACCATTTTCTGGGCTTCAGAAACGGTGTTGCTTTATTGGCTATACCTGCGCTCGGGCATCCAGCTCATGAAATATACAGCTGTGTTTTTATGGATAGCCATGCTGCTAAGCTTATTAATGGACATGTACCAAACTTATAGTAACTACAGTTTGAGTTTGACCATAATTGCCAATAAGGGTTTCATCACTACACTTTTCGCTGCTGTGAGTTCGTTTTTACTTTCGGTATTGGTTAAAAAGGACGCAACCAAGCTGGAGCATATCGATATTTTTACCGGGCAGCTTTTCGGGGTAGCCGCGCTTGTGCTTTTATTTTTAAGCGGTCTGCTGGAAATCAATCACCAGTTCCTGAACCACTATCCGGATACCAACCTTAATATTTTATATGCGATGGTTTATACGCCAGTGTTTATATTTATCTATTATACGCTATCGCCCAAAATACAGGTTATCAATTTTAGCAGCGACGCAAAGTTTGTGATATTACTCGCCTGCCTGATTGTTTACCTGTTGCTTACGCCACAATATTATTCGCTGCAACATTTGATGCTCGAAACTAAGAAGCCGTCGACCAGCCATTTTATGGCACATTGGATAGGTGCTGTATTTATCGGTTTGTTGTTTTACAGGGTGATCCGCCTGTGTCAGCAAAGCTTGAATGAAAGTTTGAAAAAAGTATTTACCTGGGTATTAAGCGCGGGTGTCGTATTGTTTTTAAGTTTTGAGGTAAGCCTGATGAGTAACCTGATGTTCTTCAGCAAGGCCAATTCTATCGATCAAATAGAAACTGTGTATGTAAAAACCGGCTTACCCGTATTATGGGGATTGCTTTCCTTTGCGCTGATGTGGCTGGGCATGAGGTATAGATTGCGGGTAATGCGGGTGGCTTCGTTAACGCTGTTCTCGCTTACTTTATTAAAATTATTTTTGTTTGATATTAAAAACATCCCGGTTTGGGGTAAAATAGCTGCTTTCTTTTGTTTGGGAGTACTATTGCTTATTGTGGCATTTATGTACCAGCGAACAGCTAAAAAAACTATTGCCGATGATGAGGCTAAAAAAATGAATAAGCTAACGCTTTCAACGCTGCTGCTTTGCGGAGTCATATTATCCGCATCGGCACAAAAAAATTTAAATATAAAGCCGCGCTGCACAAGATTGACAGCACCGGTTTTTACCGTATTGGCCTACAACCCGGTTTGGTAGCGAAAGCCAAACCCGATCTGTCGGACATTCGCATTGCAGACGCGAAAGGCAACTTTGTGCCTTACATCCAGGCTGGTAGTCTCCCGCAAAAAAGCCAGAAAAATTTTGTTGTTTTCCCGGAGATCAGCAACACGCCAAAAACCGATACCAGTACTGTTTTTATCATAGAAAATAAAACCGGGCTGGTACTCGACCGCCTTTGGATCAGGCTGCAAAACACAGCCGTAAAACGTAAAGTGAACCTGCTGGGCAGTGATGATCTGAAACAGTGGTTTGCCATTCAGGAAGAGATCCCCTTGCAGGAAGCTGTACAAAACAGTGAAGGCACCTACCTGCAATCGTTATCGTTTCCGGCGAGTAATTATCGCTATTTAAAAATCCAGGTAAACGATAAAAACAAAAACCCGGTTAAGTTTTTGGAGGCCGGCATTTATACAGAGTACGCATCAACAGCTCAAAGTTACACGCCTGTTGCGCCTTTAAACATCACCCGTACCGATAGTAATAAAACTACCTTTATCGACATTAAGCTGAACGATAATTACCAGGTAAACAAATTGCACCTCAATATCAGCGCGCCGAGGTATTATAAACGGAGTGTTACCGTTTACCAGTTTGTAAACAATGGCAGGGAGCTCTTTAGCGAAGCCGAACTGTCATCAGATAAAACAACTGATCTGTTAATTGCTGCAAAAGCCAACCACCTGTTAATAGAGATAAGCAATGGCGATAACCAGCCGCTGAGCATCGGCGAGATCAAAGCGTTTCAATCTGACGAATATTTCATCAGCTACCTTGAAGCTAAGCAAAGCTACCGGTTCCTGGTCGGTGATTCGTTGGCTCAGGCACCGGAATATGATCTTAAGTTTTTTGCTGATAGTATTGGAGGGAACACCCCGGTTATTAAACATGAGGCTGTTGTTAAAAACACCGACTATGCAGTGGCAGTAAAACCTGCCGGGAAAGATTACACCGTACTGATTTGGGTAGCTATTATTGTTTCATTAGGGTTGTTGTTGTTGTTGACTTTGAAGATGACCAGGGAGGTGAAGAAAAAGAGGGGGAAAGATAAAATTTACACCCTTTAATTTAGGATGAGATTGGATGTAGAGGCTTGCCCATCCCGGCAAACTTATATTTTAGAGCAAATAACCGTCATCAGAAACTTAGAGAGTAAATCAAAGTTTTACAAACCATCGACCATGGTTTATGGACTATCAACCACAAATTCTTACATTTGTATTGAGGTAAAAATTGGATAAAGTAAAAGTTTTAGAGAAATATCTACCGGCAGAAGCGGCCCCGCTCATTGCCCGATGGATTGACTACTTCAAGTGTGAATTTAAAATTTCGCGCAACCGTAACAGTAAATTTGGCGATTACCGTTCACCTTATGGCGGCAAAGGTCACCGTATCTCGGTTAATTACGACCTTAACCCCTACGCTTTCCTGGTAACTACAGTGCACGAGTTTGCACACCTGCATACCTGGAACGAGCATAAGCAAAAAGCCAAACCCCACGGAACAGAATGGAAAAACAATTTCAAAAAAATGATGCAGCCATTTTTTGAAAAAGAGATTTTCCCGGCAGATGTTAAGAAGGCTATTGTAAACTACCTGGATAACCCGGCGGCGTCAAGCTGCTCAGATTTGAACCTGTACCGCTCGCTGCGCAAATATGATCCCCCCAAAACATCCGAAGCAATTTTAACGGTAGAAAAGATCCCGCTTAAGGCATTATTTAAGCTAAAGGACGGCAGGGTGTTCCGCAAAGACGAAAAGCTGCGTAAGCGCTTTAAATGTACCGAAGTGGCTACTAAGCGGATCTATTTGTTTAGCCCGGTAGCGGAGGTGGAGTTGATTGAAGGGGCTACGGCGGCGTAGTACTATATAACAATCGTCATTACTGTAGGTACCAAGCAATCCCCGATGCCTTTGCCAAGCAGGTACGCCTTTTTTCATAAGATTATCAAGGCTGACAGTGGGAACATCAGGGTCCTCTAACGAGAGACCCTGATGGGACAGAAAGAGGCAACGGCGGCGTAATATTATATAACAATCGTCATTGCGAGGAACGAAGCAATCGCGAACTTTACAGGGCGTATCTGCCAATAGGAGATTGCTTCGTGCGCAATAACGATCGCTCAATCTTACCCCAAACACCCAATCAATTTATTCCGTACTTTTACCGCATGGCAAAAGTTATATCATTTGTAAATAACCCTTACCAGGAGAATACTTATATTTTGTATGATGAAACCGGCGAATGCGTGATCGTCGATCCGGGCATGTATACTGCGCCCGAGCAAAACACCGTGGTTGACTTTATCAAAAACAATAACCTCAAGCCTGTTATGCTGCTCAACACCCATTGCCATATCGATCATGTGCTGGGCAATAAATTTGTATTCGAACAGTATGGCCTTAAGCCCCGTTTCCACGTTGGCGAGTCGGAAGTATTGGCTGCTGTGGTAGCTTATGCGCCATCTATGGGCTTCCGTTACGATGTATCGCCTATGCCAGATGAATTTTTGCCCGAAACCGGGACCATCCATTTTGGCAACACTACGCTACACTTGATATTCGCACCCGGCCATTCGCCTGCTCACTTGTGTTTTTATGATAAAGAGGCTAAAATCCTGATAGGGGGCGACGTCCTGTTCAGGCAAAGCATCGGTCGTACGGATTTGCCGGGAGGTAACTTCACCCAACTGATTGATAACATCGAAACCAAGCTGTTTACCCTGCCCGATGATGTTACCGTTTATCCTGGCCACGGCCCCGAAACAACCATCGGCTACGAAAAACAAAACAATCCGTTTTTAACTTAGTTAACATCATAGTGACGTTTTACTGAGCATAAGCAAACCTGAACGCATAATTCCCACACAATTGAACACCTCCATTTACATAGCAAAGCGTTACCTGTTCTCGGGCAAAAAAATGCATGCTATCAATATTATTTCGGGTATATCCATGTTGGGGGTGCTCATTGGCAGCGCGGCATTGCTTATCATTCTTTCGGTGTTCAATGGTTTTGAAAAAGTTATCCTTTCGTTATACAGCAACTTTACACCCGAAATAAAGATAGAAGCCAAACTGGGCAAAACTTTTAATCCCAACACTCCTTATTTTGCCTCCCTGCATAAAGATGCCCGCTTATTTTCATTTACCGAGGTATTACAGGAAAAAGCCCTGATTAAATATGGCGATAAACCGTTTTTAGGCACGGTAATGGGCGTGAGCGATGATTTTTTGAAAAACAGCCAGCTCGATAGTACTATAGCCAGCGGCTCATTCACGCTTAAAAGCGGCGATCAAAATTTTGCCGTTATTGGCGCTACCATACAGGGGAGCTTAGGTATTAATGTTCATGACGAGCTTTCGCCCATGCAGATCTATTCGCCGCGGCGCGGTGCGGAAAATTCGGCTAATCCTTTAAATGAATTTGTTGTACGCAGCATTAACCCATCAGGAGTGTTTGCCATACAGCAGGAATTTGATGATATAGCGGTAACCCCCATTGAGTTTGCCCGCGACCTGCTTGACCAGCCGGTAAATGTTTCTTCACTACAGCTTAATTTTAAGCGCGGCACCAATATCGATGCCATGCAAAAAGACATCCAGGATAAAATAGGGAATGATTTTACGGTAAAAAACCGCAAGGAACAAAACAGCGAACTTTACAAAACCCTTAATTACGAAAGCTGGGCGGTTTATATGATCCTTACCTTTGTGCTTATCATCGCAATATTTAATATCATTGGCTCGTTAACCATGCTGGTTATTGATAAGCGCAAGGACATAGCCATTTTAAGCGGGCTGGGCGCCAATAAAAATATGATCCAGGGGATTTTCTTTTTGAGGGAATGATGATCACCGCTATTGGCTGTATTATCGGCATAACGCTGGGTACCATTTTTTGCCTGCTGCAGCAGCATTACGGATGGATAAAAATGGGGGCCAAAATGTCGGTGTTAGACTCGTATCCTATCGACCTTAAAATTAAGGATTTTGGCCTGGTACTGCTAACCGTTGGTGGCATTTCGGTAATAGCTGCCGGCATCAGCGCCCGTTTAAGTATTAAAGGATTGGATGAAATCAAACAGGATTTGTAAATTTGTTAAATGGGTATGAGGTATATCAAAATTTTTGTTTTGCTGCTTGTTGTTATTGCTGTTTACGCATGTAATAATGATGCCCATAAAAAAGACGGGGTTACGCTTTATAAAGGCTTGTATAGCGCGGGGCCCGAAATTAAATCATTTAAAGATTGCGATAGCGGCCAGGAGTTTTGGGCTGTTGACAGTTCGGCTCAGTTGGAGCTTCAGTATTCCCAACTCAATTTCGAAAAACCCTACGAACCGGTTTACGTGGAAGTTGAAGGAATCAAATCAAAATCGGGAGATGTTGGCCGCGGGTCTGAATATGACAGTACCCTTGTTGTAAAAAGAGTAGTAAAAATAACCAAAGAGATCCCGCAGGACGTATGTAATTAACCCCCTGCTGCCATTGTTAATAAAAGCCTAAAACAATAACTTAGGCTTTTGCATTAAGCATTAAACACTCATCTGCCTTATCGGCGTAACTAACAACCCATGGAATCAAAACGTCAGCAAAAATTTGCCGGAGTAATACAGGAAGACCTTGCAGCTATTTTTCAGCGCGAAGGCATGAATTATTTGCCTAATACACTGGTAACCATAACCAAGGTACGTGTAACGCCCGATTTGGCCATAGCCCGTATATTTTTAAGCTTTTTGGGCAATCCTAATGTGCAAACCGCTTTGCATACCATCAAATCGCACGCTTCGGAGATCAGGTACAAACTGGGCGCCCGCATCAAAGACCAGGTAAGGATCATTCCGCAGCTTGAGTTTTTTGTTGATGATACCAGCGAATACGTTGAGCGTATGGACAAGATCTTTGATAAGATCAGTAAAGAGGAACGCCAGCCCGATACCGAAGAAAACTTATAACCACTGATGGACCGGCACACGCTGTTTGCTAATTACGTTAACAATCATCCCGAAGCCATTGGCAAAGTGGTTGATTTTGATGCAGATCATGACCGCCTTTATCATTTTGACCTTACCGCCGCCAATAAGGAATTGACGGCTGAGGTTATTAACAAGCCGTGGATGTTTAGCCAGTTAGTGAACGAAAAGCTGCATGACAACAATTGCCGTTACGGTATTGGCGGGTATATGGAACACCGTACCATTTATGCTTTTAGCAGTCATTTTGACACAGATGATGAGCCCCGGCGCCTGCATTTGGGCGTCGATATCTGGAGCGATGCCGGAACGCCGGTATATGCCCCGCTTGATGGCATTGTACACAGTTACCAGGATAATAATACCATTGGCGATTACGGCCCAACCATTATTTTACAACACGACCTTGATGGCTTAACACTTTATAGCCTGTATGGGCATTTAAGCCGCAAAAGCCTGAAAGGGCTTTTTAAAGATATGCCTGTGTCTAAAAACAGCCAAATAGCAACCATTGGCAATGCTGATGAAAACGGCCATTGGCCACCGCATTTGCATTTCCAGCTGATGTTTGATATGGAAGGTAAACAGGGCGATTATCCCGGCGTAGCTAAGTTTTCAGAAAAAGAGATCTGGCAGAAGAATATACCTGACCCCGGTTTGATATTGAAGTTTCCGCAGGCGGTGAATGTAGGGTAGCGCCCCGTAGAGATGCATAATTGCGTCTCCCTCACAATTCTTAGCTGGCGCAAGTTTTGTGTGATTGCAAATGCTGGGGTAACTTGTGCCTTCTGCTCTATGTAAACGTATAACAGGATTTAGCATTTAAACTGTAAACTTTTTTAGGACGATACAGTCATTTTTCCGTTAATACCGTAAACTTAAAATCAAGCGGTTCAAACAGGCGGATAAGCTCATCAATAAAAGTTTGCCCCCATTTTACATACATGAGGCCGAAGTTTTCAGAACGCTCCTGCAGGCTGTCTTTAGGGAAGAGCTCGGCTTTGACAGCGGTTAGCTGCTCCAACCGTACACTGTAATTTCTTTTTTCGGCACGGATCAGCTTCTTTTCAAGGTTATCCATGGCCTTTTTAAGGCGGGCCTGTACAGCCGCCGCTGATGGTGAAAGTGTAGGATCGATTTTGTATGCGCGGAGTTTTATTTTCTCAAAAAGGTTTTCCATTTCGCGCCATTCTTCAGCAATGCTCAGGTTATGGTCGCTGTGCTTTTTGATCCAATAGGTTTGCAGGGCATCGCTTTGTTTAAACAGGTCTATAGCTTCAAGGTTCATACGTTCAACCTTGGCGGCCTGTTCTTTTTTGATTACCAAAGCCGAGTTGCGAAGGATGAGGATAGGGAAATCAATTTTATAATGATCAAAATTGGATTTCAACTCGAGCCAGTAAACTACCTCTGCACCACCACCGATGTAGGCAATGTTTGGTAAAATACATTCCTGGTAAAGCGGGCGCATCACTACATTAGGGCTAAAGCGTTCGGGATATTCGGCGATCTCCTTTTTTAGCTCAGCTTCAGTAAACCTGATTTCGGTATTGAGCACCTGGTAGCTGTCATTCTCGAAAACTATCCGCTCGCGAAGCTGATCTTGCAGGTAAAAGAAATTGATCTCGCGTGGGTTAACCTGGATGTGTACACCAAGCTCATGCAGCTTTTGGTTAGTTTCGGTAATGTTTTTAAAACTGTGCTGACCAATGATATCCTGCTCAATAACAGGTGCGAACTCTTTTTTAAACTCATGGTCATCGGCATCGATGATCACCAAACCATATTGGCCAAACAAGGAGTTAACAAGATAACGGGTAGCATCGGCCAGTTTATCAAATTTGGTATAGGCGGTTTCAACAATTTCGGCAAGGTCAGTAGCGTGACCTTCCATGCCTAAAACGCCTTTGTATTGGTTAAGTGCCTGGCGCATGCTCACCGGGTCGATACGACCTGTGGCTCCCGAAGCCTCATACCACCAGTGTACTTTTTTACCGCCAATGTTAGTATAGTTGATCTCGGCAAAGTCGTGGTCTTCGCTGGCCATCCAGTAAACAGGAACAAAATTTTTATCGGGATGGGCGGTTTTCAATTGCTGCACCAGTTTAATGGCCGTTGCAATTTTATAAAGGAAATATAAAGGTCCGGCGAAGATATTCAACTGGTGGCCGGTTGTAATGGTATAGGTATTATCCTGCTTTAACAGCTCCAGGTTTTGGGCTGTAAGGGCAGTTGAATAAGTACATAATTTACCCGGCTCTTTGCCTAAACACTCGTACTGCTTAGTTAAAACACGTACCAGCACTGCGCGGTCAGCAACTACCTTTTTGTTTTTCAAAAACTCGGCAAAACCGGCCATATCCGGGCGGTAACCATAAAAAGGGCGTAGTTCGGGTTTATTGTCGATATATTCGGCAACTGTGCTTGAAAAAAAACGGTGTCTTTATAACTTATACAGGATGCGTCCATTGTTGATTTCGGGTTTTGGATGCTCGATTTCGGATTTGGCCTAAAACAAAACATCAGCAAATAAAATTAAATGCTGATGTCGAAATTAGATTATAAATCGCAAATCGCTTTACAGCCGACCGCAAATTAACATTATTTTACAATTTGTCCATAAAGGTCAAAGTCTTCGGCGCTGTCTATCTTTACGTTAACAAAGCTGCCAACGGTAGCATAATCAATGCTGGCATCAATCAAAACTTCGTTATCAACCTCAGGCGAATCAAATTCTGTACGGCCAACAAAATAGCCACCATCCTTTTTGTCAATCAGTACTTTATAGGTATTGCCGATCTTTTCCTGGTTTTTATCAAAAGAAATGCCCTGCTGGATTTCCATGATGGCATCGGCACGCTCCTGTTTTACTTCTTCAGGTACATCATCAACCAAAGTATGAGCATGGGTCTTTTCCTCGTGCGAATAGGTGAAACAGCCCAAACGGTCGAACTTGGTATCCTCAACCCATTGTGCCATCTCTTCAAAATCCTGCTGGGTTTCGCCCGGGTAACCGGTGATTAACGTAGTACGCATAGCAATGCCCGGTACACGATCTCGGATCTCGTTCACAATATCAATGGTTTTTTGCTTGGTAATACCGCGGCGCATCGATTTCAGCATGTTATCGGTGATGTGCTGCAACGGCATGTCAAGGTATTTACAGATGTTTTCGCGCTCGTTCATCACATCCAATATTTCCATCGGGAAACCTGAAGGATAAGCATATTGCAACCTGATCCATTCGATACCGTTCACATCAGATAAACGGCGAAGCAGCTCATCCAGATTGCGTTTGCCGTAAAGGTCGAGACCGTAATAGGTTAAATCCTGTGCAATCAGGATGAGTTCTTTTGTTCCGTTTTTAGCCAATTTCTTAGCATCCTCAACCAGTTGTTCAATAGGTGAGCTCAGGTGTTTACCCCTCATTAAAGGGATAGCACAAAAAGAACATGGGCGGTTACAGCCTTCAGCAATTTTAAAATAAGCAAAGTGCGAAGGTGTGGTTAATAAACGCTCGCCTATCAACTCGTGTTTATAGTTTGCGCCTACAGTAGCTAATAAATTTTGCAGGTCATTGGTGCCGAAGTAGGCATCAACATTGGTGATCTCAGCTTCAAGTTCGGGTTTATAGCGTTCGCTCAGGCAGCCGGTAACAATCACCTTGCCTACTTTGCCCTGCTCCTTAAGTTCGCTGTATTGCAGAATAGTATCTATCGACTCCTGCTTGGCATTATCAATAAAGCCACAGGTATTAATTACTATAATATCATTTTTGCCTACCTTCTCGGCCTCATGCACCACATCAAACTGGTTGCCCTTCAGTTGGCCCATTAATATCTCCGAATCGTAAATATTTTTTGAGCAACCTAACGTAACCACGTTTACACGGGGTTTGGCCTGTTTAACTGATGGATGGGAAATTTCTTTTGTCTTCATAACACACTAATCATTGAGGGAAGCCCCTCTAAATCTCCCCCGGTAGGGGAGACTTTCAAGTTCATTTAGCCCTCCCTACCGGAGAGGGTTGGGTGGGGCTGTTATTGCTTAAATAAGCTATCTACAAACGCCTGCCTGTCAAACAGCTGCAGGTGATCCATTCCCTCGCCAACACCTATATATTTAACCGGAATCTTAAACTGATCTGATATTCCTATAACCACACCTCCTTTAGCTGTACCATCCAATTTGGTTAGCGCCAGGGCGTTTACGTTGGTAGCTTCGGTAAACTGCTTGCATTGCTCAATGGCGTTTTGCCCGGTTGAGGCGTCCAGTACCAGCAGTATCTCGTGCGGAGCACCGGGGATCACCTTTTGCATCACGTTCTTGATTTTGGTTAGCTCGTTCATCAGGCCAACTTTGTTGTGCAAACGGCCGGCAGTATCTATAATAGCCACATCATCGCCATTGGCCACAGCCGAACGAAGGGTATCATAAGCAACCGAAGCCGGATCGGAACCCATAGCCTGGGCAACAACTTTTACACCAACACGTTCGCCCCAAAGTTTAATCTGGTCAACCGCGGCTGCGCGAAAGGTATCGGCGGCACCTAAAACAACCTGGTTGCCGGCCTGCTTTAGTTTATGGGCCAGCTTGCCTATAGTAGTGGTTTTACCTACGCCGTTAACGCCAACTACCATAATTACGTATGGCTTATGATCGCCATATTCAAAATTACGGAAGTCGTTACTGTTGTTTTCGGCAAGCAGTTGCTGAATTTCATCTTTTAACAGGGCGTTCAGCTCGTTGGTGCTTACGTATTTATCGCGGGCAACACGGGCCTGGATCCTGTCAATGATCTTGAGCGTGGTGCTTACGCCAACGTCGGATGTAACCAGGATCTCTTCCAGCTCATCCAACACATCATCATCAACGGTTGATTTACCGGCGATGGCTTTGGTGATCTTTGAAAAAAGTTATCCTTGGTTTTTTCCAAACCGGTATCAAGCGCCTGCTGTTCCTGCTGCGTGTTTTCCTTTTTCTTAAAAAAATCAAATAATCCCATGGTGATCAGAATTCTCAGAATTATAGAATTTTCTGAATTTAAATATGTTTTCAGAAATATCAGATATTAATTCAAACAGCATTCTGTCAATTTATTAATTCTGTAAATTCTGATTCAGACAACATTCAACAAAAAAAGCCCTCTCGTTAAAACAAGACGGCTTCAATATTTTAATCAAAGAGTGATTATATAGTTTTACCTGCAATTGCATCCTTAACTAAATCGTTAGGGACAATTTGCTCTTTGAATGAATAAGCACCAGTTTTAGGTGATTTATTCATGGTGATCACTTTTGAATATTCTTTGCCTTTACCTGCTACTTTCAGCGTTGCAACTACTTTCTTTGCCATGTTGTTTAATTATTGATTTAGTGAATTAATTGAGTTGGCTATATCAAATTAAAACTTAATGAGCCAATCAATCCGGTCAACTAATTATTTAATCTCTTTGTGAACGGTTACTTTCCTCAAAACAGGGTTGAATTTTTTCAACTCTAATCTTTCAGTTGTATTTTTTTGTTCTTAGTGGTGATATAGCGAGACATGCCTGGCATACCGCTTGTTTTGTGTTCGGTGCACTCTAAAATCACCTGAACCCTATTGCCTTTTTTTGCCATTTTCTTTTTATGTTGTACGTGTCACCTCACGGCTTACGTAATTTTTCAATTTTATTATACTGCTAAACTTGAAAGCCAACTACTAAATGTAGCCTTTTTTAACAAATTTATTGATGCAGGCGGTAATACCGTTTTTGCTGATAGTTTTTACAGCAGAAGTAGATACCTTTAAGGTAATCCATTTATCTTCTTCAGGAATATAAAACTTTTTAAGTTTCAAGTTAGGATGAAACCTGCGTTTTGTTTTAACGTTTGAGTTTGAAACGTTGTTACCTACGATAGATCCTTTTCCTGTTAGATCACAAATTCTTGACATGACAAATATTTTTAATTATCAACCCTTTATCCAAAAAGAGTTTGCAAATATCAGACTTTTAAATCAAATATTCAACAGTGATTTGAAAAATTTTCAAAAAAGATTTACAGCAGTGCAAGGCGCTTATCTATTTAGCTAATAACAGGTTATTTTTACCTGTGCTTACTGTTGTCTGAACCCAGATCCTGTAATTGGATCAATTAACAAAATGCTAAATAAATTCGATGAATTCTTTTAGTTTCATCAAATCGGGTTCACACAAAATCGGCAAATAATTTTAATCAGTGATTATAGCGCGCTGGTTCGGCCCGGGCTTCTTACCTTATCTCCGCTCAGGAGTTCCGTTGGATGTAGGCTCAATGACGTGCTGAGAGGCAGTTTTATATCACAATTATCGGGTTCTTAAAATCAATTACTTACGAATTAAGTAACAACTCTGCCACTTCCTCACCTACCAAGCTCCCCATGGCAACGCCCATGCCATTGCATCTCACAGCGCAAAAAATATTAGGTCGTACTTGGTTTACTATCGGGCTGATCTCCTGCCCGAAACCCATGATGCCGCTCCACCAATAATCAATCTCTACATTTTGGCCAGGGAGGATCACCTCGTTCAGATAGTTTATCAATTGCTGTTTAACTTCATCGGTATGGCCAAAATCCCAGGTTTCTTCCGCTTTATAATTGAGGTTACGGCCGCCGCCAAACAATACCCGCCCGTCAATATTGCGGAAGTAGTAATAACCCTGATTAAAATGATAAGTGCCTTTAAGTTTTAACCCGGGAACAGGCCTGGTAACCATTACCTGTCCGCGGCCGGGCACTACATCGAGCTGAGGATATAGCTGGCTTGCAAAGGCATTGGTAGCCAGGATCACTTTGCCCGCTTTAAAAATACCTTGCGAGGTACTTAGCCTGATGTGCTGATCTTCCTGCCCGATAACGGAAATACTACAATTGTTAAGTACCAATACGCCAAGTTGGTATGCTTTATATAAAAGAGCACGCATCATTTTGCCTGTGTGGATCTGCCCTTCAAAAGAGTTGTATATGATATGCTTCACTTTATTGAAGCCAAAATCTGCAATTTTTTCATCGGCTACTGAATAAATGTCAGCCCGGCCTATAGCTTGTTGTATTAATTTGTTAAGGTGGTCTATTTGATCAATACAATTACGTGCATGGGTTTCCTCATGATCCATAAACAGTTCATGCCCGCCATATTGATAATAATCGATGTTAGCGTCACCCAAATTTTCCCTTAAACGTTGCAGCCCTTTCCACTTGTAAGCTACCAGGTGCATGGCCTCTGTTTCTGATGAATGATTTATTGCTTCAATTTGTTCCGAAACTGTACCAAAACAGGCAAAACCAGCGTTTTTAGTACTGGCACCTGACGGTAAGAAGCCGCGCTCCAACACTAAAACTTTTAAGGTTGGTTGTTGTTTTTTTAACTGAAGGGCGGCGCTAAGGCCAACAAGTCCGCTGCCAATAATGATAACATCGGCATTATCAGTAAAGGCTGTACGCTCCCAGTATGAAAATGATGGCTCCAACATGTTCAAAAATAGCTATTCGGGAAGCAAAAACTTTGAGGTAACCTAATGCTTTTAAAATTTTTTGCTTAAAGCGGAATAGTTTTTGAACAAGCGCTGTAACGTTTGTAAGGTTTCAACCTACTTAGTTTTAACTTAATATTTATCAATCATATGAATCACATGTCATTAATTATGGGATACATCGCGCCGAACTCGGCCTGGTTCCTGATGATTATTGTTGCCCTGGTAAGCTTTATTGTACAATGGCGGTTCAGGAGTAAAATTAAGCAGTATTCTGAAATTGGCTTAATGTCTGGCTTATCGGGACAGGAAGTAGCCGTGAAGATGCTGCGTGCGCATGGTATTTTTGATGTACAGGTAATTTGTGTTGAAGGACAGCTTACGGATCATTATAACCCCGAAACAAAAACAGTGAACCTGAGCACCGATGTTTTTTACAGCCGCAGCATTGCCGCTGCCGCTGTCGCCGCACACGAATGCGGCCATGCCGTACAACACGCCGAGGCTTATGGCTGGTTAAGTTTCAGATCGGCTATGGTGCCCGTTATCAACGTGGCATCAACTATTACCCAGTGGACTTTGTTCATCGGCATTATGCTGTTATTCTTTTCGGGTAGCCCTTATGTTTTGGCGGTTGGTGTTGCCGCGCTTGCATTGGTTACATTTTTTAGCTTTATAACCCTGCCGGTTGAGTTTGATGCAAGTCGACGGGCGTTAGCGTGGCTGGATAACAATTATGCTGTAGTACAAACCGGACAAGAACATGAAATGGCAAAAGACGCCCTCTGGTGGGCTGCCATGACCTATGTAGTTGCCGCGTTGAGCGCGTTGGCTACGCTGGTTTACTATGCTTCATTTTTGTTTAATAGGAGGAATTAAGCTTCAAGAGGCAAGAAGTCAAGAGCCAGGAGGCAAGAAATCAAGATTCAAGAGACAAGAAAAAGAAGTCTTTTGCGTTGATGTCAAATGAAAAGCCCTAACCGATTATTCAGTTAGGGCTTTTCTATTTTTAAATTCTTTCTCTTTTCTCTTGAATCTTGACTTCTTGCTTCTTTACTTGTTTCTTGAATTCTTGCCTCTTTATCAATTCAATCTATATGGCGCTATCAGATAAAACTCAGGGATTTGTACATTGAAGTTGGCGTTATCCAACAGGCGGATCATGTGGTATTCGCCTTTCATGTTGCCCATGTCGGTTTTAAGGTTACAGCCTGATACATACTCATGGGTATGGCCCGGCTCAATAACAGGCTGCTGACCTACTACACCTTCGCCTTCCACTTCGCGCTTTGCACCGTTTGAGTCAAATATATACCAGTGACGGCTCATCAACCTGATGGCGTAGTTGGTCATATTTTCGATGCTTACCTTGTAGGCAAACATAAAATGATCGTTTGCCGGGTTTGAATACTCCGGCTGATATATGGTTTCGATGGAAACCTTAACACCCTCAGTTATAGTGGTAACCATGTGACAAGTATCGTTTATTTCAAATATATGGAAAGGGAGCAAATATTAAGCCATTTCGATGGCATATTTTTCTTCGATCTCGGCCAATATCTGGTCAACTGCTTCAAGGTCAGGGGCAGTAACAAAACGCATCCTGAACTCTTTGAAATGATCTATACCTTTAAAGTAGTTAGAGTAATGCCTGCGCATCTCAAAAATGCCCGTTTTAGGGCCTTTCCACTCTATTGATTTGTATAAATGGGCCCGGCAGGCTGCAACGCGCTCGGCAATTGTTGGCTTATCCAGGTATTCGCCGGTTTTAAAAAAGTGCTTTATTTCGCGGAAAATCCATGGATAACCAATCGCCGCACGACCGATCATCATGCCGTCAACCTCATATTCCATACGCCATGCGGCAGCCTTTTCGGGCGAATCGATGTCGCCATTGCCGAAAATGGGGATTTTTATCCGCGGATTTTTTTGATATCCCTGATCAACGACCAATCGGCTTCGCCTTTATACATCTGCGAGCGGGTACGGCCGTGTATGGTAAGTGCCTTGATCCCCACATCCTGCAAGCGTTCGGCAACTTCGTAAACATTTTTAGTGTTATCGTCCCAGCCCAGGCGGGTTTTTACGGTTACCGGTAAATGTGTGGCCTCAACAACCGCTTTGGTCATGGCTACCATTTTATCAATATCCTGCAAAAGGCTTGCGCCGGCACCGCGGCAGGCCACCTGTTTTACCGGGCAGCCATAATTAATATCCATTAAATCGGGATTGGCCAGCGTAGCTATTTCGGTAGCTTCGCGCATGTGGTCAATATCACTGCCGAAGATCTGGATGCCGATAGGCCTTTCGTATTCAAAAATATCCAGCTTTTGCCTGCTTTTTGCCGCATCGCGGATCAGGCCTTCGCTTGAAATAAACTCTGTATACATCATATCCGCGCCGTTTTGCTTACACACATAGCGGAAGGGCGGATCACTCACATCCTCCATCGGCGCCAGCAGCAGCGGGAACTCACCTAAATCAATATTTCCTATTTGTACAGACATCCTTATCTTTAGCCTGCAAAAATACGAATTTTACATCGAATGATAAAAGCCTCATATCAAAGCCCTCAGCCACAGGGAAGTCAAATAACGCCGTTTTTACAATTTATAATACTGATTGCGCTAACTATAGGGATGCTGATTGTGTGCGGTTTAATAGCCGCCGGAATTATCGGGGTGATATTTGGGTCACAAACGCTTACTGATACGTTTACTTTTAATACCCGAAACCCGCATGTTGGTGCCGCTTTATGGACGCTGCAAATTATCAGTACTACCTTGCCCTTATATCTTGCCCCTGTAATTTTTGCGCGCTTTATAGTAAAGGAGCCTATAGATTATTTGAAGGTTACCCCCAAATTTCCGCCGGTGCTGTTACTGCTGATCCTGTCCATCATGATCTGCTCATCGCCGGTTATGGAAGTGTTGGTAAATGTTAACCAGAAACTGGCTTTGCCTGCTTCTTTGAAAGGCCTTGAGGATGCCTTGCGGGCCATGGAAGCCCAGGCCCAGAAGGCTACAGAAGCCATGCTTCAAATGAAAACGGTATCAGATATGCTTTTTGCGGTTTTAGTAGTTGGACTATTAACTGCTATCGCCGAAGAGTTTTTATTCAGGGGATGCTTACAAACCATCATGATCCGGTGGACAGGAAATCCGCATGCAGCAATCTGGATTACTGCTATCCTTTTCAGTGCCTTTCATATGGAGTTTTTTACCTTTTTACCGCGTGTGGCGCTGGGCGTGTTTTTTGGCTATTTTGTAATGTGGAGCGGCAGTATCTGGACAAGCGTTTGGGCGCATTTTTTAAACAATGCCACCCAGGTGGTGATCCTGTACCTGTATTCGCAAAAGCGCATTACCCTTGATCCTAATGATCAGCACGTATTTAATTACCAGAGCTATGCTTTAAGCCTGATAATTATTTTAATTTTGCTTTTTATGTACAGAAATACTGCTAAAGGAAAAAGCCCGCTGTTGAGTTAAATGGAAAAAAACTGGGTCAAAATTTTTACTTCAACTAATTTTTACCAATCAGAAATTGTTAAGCAAATGCTTACCGGGAATCATATTGATACCGTTTTGCTGAATAAACAGGATTCATCGCACCGCAACTTTGGCGAAATAGAGGTTTATATTCACCAGGAGGATTTTAGTAAGGCTATTGAGATCATGATCCTCAATCAAATTAATATATGAAACAACGCGCCATCACTGGCTTATTTTTTATTATCGTAATGATTGGGTCTAATTTATTAGGCCCATATGTATTTAGTGTTTCTTACCTGTTATTGAGTCTGTTTTGCCTTTTGGAATTTTACAAATTGGTTAAACAGGGCGGTATGCAGCCCGAGCGTTTTACCGGGGCACTTGCCGGCGTAATCATGTTCTTCTTTTTTGCGGCTAACTGCTATTTCCCGGCATATAAATACATTATACTGCTACCCGTACTGCTTAGTTTTATTCCGATAGGCGAGTTATATAAAAAATCTACCGCGCCATTCACTAATATTGGCTTCACTTATTTGGGTTTGCTGATGGCTGTTGTGCCGTTCATGTTTTTTCATGCGATGGCTTTTACCCGTGGCGATGGTGTTTTTAACTTTCACGTGCCGCTTGGCTTTTTAATTATGCTGTGGAGCAATGATACCGGAGCTTACCTGGTGGGCAGCAAATTTGGCCGTAACAAGTTATTCGAAAGGCATTCGCCTAAAAAATCATGGGAAGGCTTTATCGGCGGCATCCTGATCTGTGCTTTTGCGGCATATATTTTGAGCCATTTTTATACAGAGTACAACTGCTTTGACTGGATCATTATGTCGCTTATTATCTCAAACTTCGGTACCATGGGCGATTTGGTTGAATCCATGTTCAAGCGCAGCCTCAACGTAAAAGATTCGGGGGGCATATTACCAGGCCATGGCGGCCTGCTTGATAGGTTTGACGGCTTGCTGATGGCCGCGCCAATTGTATATGCATACCTGTACTTAATTTCAAATTAGTAGTTTTGTATTAAACACAATAAATAATGACCATACATAAAGAAGGCTATACCTCACTCGCTATTACTATCCTGTTCATTTTTGTTTTAAATGCGCTCATCCAGTTTTACATGCCAACTGCGCATACGCTGAAATGGATAGTTTATATTTTTTCGGGTGCTTTATTTTTGATCATCCTGCAGTTTTTCCGCAGTCCGTTCTTTGATATTGAAACCGCCGAAAATACTATTCTGTGCCCTGCCGATGGCAAGGTTGTAGTGATTGAAGAAACTGAAGAAACCGAATTTTTAAAAGATAAACGTATTCAATTATCGGTTTTCATGTCGCCGGTTAACGTACACGTGAACCGCAACCCAATTGCTGGTGTTGTGAGTTATTTTAAATACCACAAGGGTAAATACCTCGTGGCCTGGCACCCTAAGTCATCAACAGAGAACGAGCGTACAACTATAGCCATTGAAAACAGCAAAGGTGTAACCGTATTGTTCAGGCAAATAGCCGGTGCGCTGGCCCGCCGTATTGTATGGTATGTTAAAGAAGGCGATGTTGTTGATCAGGGCCAGCAGTTTGGCTTTATCAAGTTTGGATCAAGGGTGGATGTTTTCCTGCCCTTAGGTACTAAAATCCTGGTAAATATTGGCGATGTAGTAAAAGGCGGTCGTACCATTTTAGCCGAGCTGGTTGACGCTGAGCCTTTAAAAGAAGTTGCGAAACCTGATGTCATTGTTGTTCCCGAGCCGCCTGCAGCACCTGTTGAACCAGCCGTTTTGGTAGAAGAAACGCCAACCATGAATAGCATTACGCCGGCTCCTTCGCTGGTAGTTGATCACCCTGAGACAGCTGAAAATCCGGCAGTGGAAGAAAGCGCCGCAGAGAAACCTGTTAAGAAAAAAACTGCATCAAAAGCAAAAAAAGGTGATAGTGGTGATGCGGCAAAGGAAGCGGATAGCGAATAATTAGCGTACGTTTTATATAAAGAAAGGCAGATGGGGAACTCATCTGCTTTTTTTGTGCCCGGATAGTTGCTTGTGCCATGCAATCTACATAAGCAAAACCTGTTGTCATTTCGACGAACAGGCGGAGGGTAAAGTAATGGTGTGAGGAGAAATCTTCTACACCATGCTTTAACGTTTACAGTGGCTTAGCAAGGCGTATAAGGTTTCTCTTTCGCCCCGTTGCGAATCCTTCCCTGCTCACTCGAAATGGCAATTTTATTTATTGGAATAAAAAACGCTGTCGCGGGTTTAGCGATAGCGTAACCCATGATTCGGCATGATTGAAGCTTTCAGCTTCAGTGGCATCTTAAGCTGAAAGCTTAAGCCATGGTTCACCACGGGTTACAAACCCGCGGTAGTTTACTTTGATAGCTTGCCTTTGCCTTCGTATTTGAAAATCAATAGATTAAGAGGACGGTTTTTCAAAAACCATCACATAGCAAAAGGCCTTACCGAAATTACTTCAGAAAGGCCTTTTAATTTTTTATATACCGCTAAGCGGTTGGGTAAATTAAACGCGTTTTGATTTGATACGAGCTGCTTTACCAGTAAGGGCACGCAGGTAGTACAGTTTAGAACGACGAACTTTACCAACGCTGTTAACTTCGATTTTGTCGATGTTTGGAGAGTTAACAGGGAAGATACGCTCAACGCCAATGCCATTTGATACTTTACGCACAGTAAAAGTTTCGCTTACACCAACGCTGTTACGCTGAATAACAACACCTTGGTAAACCTGAACGCGTTCTTTATTTCCTTCTCTGATTTTATAGTGAACACTTACAGTATCACCAGCTTTGAAGGATGGAAGCTGCTTTTTTCTACTGATTGCTCTTCAACAAATTTTACTAAATCCATGATTTTAAGCTCTTAATGCGATTTTTAGCCCGTAAAAATCGGATTGCAAGTATAGGGATTATTTTCAATAAAAGAAAGCCAAATTTAAAAATTTCCACATTTAGTTTTTTTATTAACAGTAGGTTGTGGTTTTAGCAAAGATAAGGGGATGTTTGCGTGGGTTAACCACCCCTTTTTAAAATTGGACAGCAATGTTAAACCTATTGCCGCTTTGGCGATGTTATTAAACTCATGTTTTTGATTAAATTGCCAATGCTAACCAAGCCTGACATGCGCAACTCAATTGATTCAATTATTGCAAGAGCCTCCAATATTGCCAGGTGGTTATTCTTTATCAACCTTATACCAACAGTTATTGCGGGAGGCGTTATTTTTATCACCTTTAATAAGTTGGAACAAAACTCTTTTAGAGATACTTACGATTGGATAGTCCTAAGCTTAATGTTATCTGGTATAGCATTGCAATATATTTACTATCGACAGACGACTAACACAGATAATGTCCTCAACCCGGTTGGGTGGGTTTTCTCAATAATTGTCAATGCAATTTTTATTGTTAGCTATCTGGTTAGGTTTTTCAGCGCGCCGTCCTTCGGCGCATTGATGATCGTTTATCCTGCTGCTTTTCTTGTTTGCAGCGTAAAAGGGTTAAGATTGATAAGGCATTTCGAATCATCGTATATTTCGTAATGCCATAAATCGGCTTTTTATTTTTCAATAATTCCCAGCACGGGTCTCTTCTCGGTGAAGTAAGCTATAAGTGTGTAGATCAGTCCAATTAAAAGCAGGTTAAATGCAAAATTGATGCGCGTATCGCTGCAGAGTGCGAGTGTTTATGGTTGCCTTTTAACAAAGCGTTGAATTTTGAATAATTATATCCGGAGATAGGCCATAAATTGGTATCATTGATATATGCCATATCATATGCGTTTTAATGTAAAGCAAAGCCCCTATTTCCTATTTTTACCGTTCCTTGTTTATTACGTTTATCGTGTATTGAAATTTAAATATCCTGTGTTATATGGCGATGAGCCCAGGTACGTTGGTTTTGCATCCAACTTAATTCATGGTTTTTACTCGCCCCCGCGCCTGATATTAATTTGTGGAGCGGTCCGGGTTATCCTATTGTACTTATGCCTTGTGCCGCTTTGCATTTACCGGTTATTTGGTATCCCTTATTAAACGTGCTTTTCTTTTACCTGTCGATCGTGTTTTTGTATCAGGCCCTGCGCTATCTGGTTAAGGAAAAGCTTGCCATGTTATTTGCCATTATATGGGCATTTTATATTAATCTTTACCAGTTTTTGCCCGCTATTTATACTGAAGTTTTTACTTCATTTTTAATAGTAAGTATTGTATACAGCGTCACCTTGTATTTTGTGAAGCATAAAACAATATACCTTGTACTTTCAGGTTTTCTGATTGGTTTCCTGGCCTTAACCAAAATCATTTTTGGTTATGTAATATTGCTTTGTTTTATCATCTGTTTGCTGTTAAGTATCATAAAAGCGATAAGAACATCTTGTATTAAAGCGGTATATATCTTCGCTATAGCCTTGCTTACCACAGTGCCCTATCTTTCCTATACCCAACACCTTACCGGAAAGGTTTTTTACTGGGGAAATTCCGGAGGGATGAGTTTGTACTGGATGAGTTCGCCTTATGATTTGGAATATGGCGATTGGAAGGCTCCCTATCTGTCTAACTCAATACTCCCGATGCCGTTTAAATCAACCGAAGGCGATTCGCTGCTGCAAGCAAATCATGCCAAAGAGATATCTTTTATTATGGCCCATCAAGGTGTTGAGCAGGATGAACTTTTTAAAAAAGCGGCAATCAGAAATATCAAATCCGCCCCTAAAAAATTTGTAAAAAATTACTTCTACAACATCTCGCGAATGCTTTTTGATTTTCCTTATTCATATACCTATCAGGTTACCCAAACAATAAGCAACATTATTACAGGATCCTTGCTTTTGTGGGCTTCCGTTATTTGTTTGGTCATAAATGTAATTAACCGAAAGCAGGTCATCTATCCGGTTAAGCTAACCATGCTGCTTTTTACGGTTTACTTTTTGCTTAGCGGCTTTGCAAGTGCTTACGTGAGGCAATTGGATGTTGTAGTGCCGATACTGTTTTTTTGGATAGCCTGTGCTATTGATAAACTTCCAAAAATGAGCCTTAAGTTTAAAGAAACGGCTGTTTAATCTTTATCCAAAAGATCGGGCCGTCGTGCTTTTGTACGCTCTAATGCCTGCTCATGGCGCCATTTTTCTATTTCGGGTGTGTTGCCTCCTAAAAGTATTTCGGGGACCTTGTGCCCGTTCCAGTCGGCCGGACGGGTATAAACAGGGGCATCCAGCAGGTCGTCCTGGAACGAATCAGACAATGCAGATGTTTCATCACTTAACACCCCCGGGATAAGCCTCACTACGGCATCAACCAGTACGGCTGCGGGCAGTTCGCCTCCCGAAAGTACATAATCGCCTATCGAGATCTCGCGGGTTACATAAATGTCGCGGATGCGTTGATCGATACCTTTGTAATGACCGCAAAGGATAATGATATTTTTTTGATGGAAAGCTGGTTAGCGATAGCCTGATTGAGGGTTTCGCCATCGGGCGACATGAAGATGATCTCGTCATAATCACGCTCTGATTTTAGTTTTTCAATACATGCCGCAAAAGGTGGAATGGTCATCACCATACCGCTGCCGCCACCGTAAGGATAATCATCCACGCTTTTTTGCTTATTGGTGGCATAATCCCTAAGGTTATGAACAACAATTTCAGAAATCCCCTTTTTCTGCGCACGCTGCAAAATAGAATGTGCAAAAGGGCTTTCAAGCAAACCGGGTAATACAGAAATGATATCGAAACGCATATTTTCTTCAGACTCAGGATAAAAGAATCAGGATGCAAGATTACTGAAAAATGTCCTCTCTCCGAAATTGTCTTGATTCCTGAGTCGTGCAATCTTGCTTCTATGACTATCCTCTATGCTGATAAATTCCCCATAAATTACCCGCCGGATCGGTAAAATGTGCGGTAATCTCAGGAAAATCTTTACCAATGGGTTGAACAATGATACCTCCGTTAGCCTCTATCAGTTTAAGTGTTGCTTCTGCATTATCAACCATAATGGAGATCAGTAACCCTGCTTTGCCCATCGGTTCGCGACCGGTTACCCACATGCCGCTTACTTCTCCTACGCCGTCATCAAACGAGGCGGAGCCGTGATTATCCGTACGGATGTGCCAGCCGAAAACAGTTTCAAAAAACTTTGAGGATATGCTGATATCAGTAGCTGGAATCTCGATATAACATATTTTGCCATTGCCGTAGGTGGGTTGCTTTGCCATGGGGTTATTGGGTTAAGTGTTTTAAAATCTACGCAAAAATTATGTCATTGCGAGGAGGAACGACGTGGCAATCGCATGCTATACAGGGCGGATATGCTTCCGTGCGGTTGCCGCGCTACGCTCGCAATGACATGGTTTATAAAAGTATTTTGTTTAAATAACCTTCTCAATCATCCATCGATGCCCGAAAGGGTCGATAAAGTCACCCTGGCGGTAACCATAGTCCCAGTCTGTTACTTCCGAAGCTATTGTTGCGCCTGCCTGCCTCGCAGCTTCCATCACCGCATGCACATCATCAACAAAAACACCGATGGTTACAGTGGTAGCCTTTGTGGTATCGGGGCAAAGCACAGCCGTTCGTTCGGTTTCCTCATGTAAATGAAAAATGGTGCCATCTATCGAAAGCTCCGATACGTGGATGCTGCCATCATCATTACTAAAACGCCTGAGTTCTACCGCGCCCAAAGCCCTAATGTAAAAGCTGATATCGGTTACACCATGCGGAATGGCTAACTGCGGTGCGAAGCTTGGTTTTGTTGCCATGGTTATATTGGTTTAATTAATCCTCTTCATCTAAGGAAAAAACATCTTCAACAGGTTTGCCAAATACACGGGCTATTTTTAAAGCCAGCACGGTAGATGGCACATACCGGTTGCTCTCAATAGTGTTGATGGTTTGCCGCGACACCCCGATAAGCTCTGCAAGTTCGGCCTGGGTTATGTTTTTGATGGCCCGCTCAACCCTGATGTTATTTTTCATGCCTGCCCCTCTTCCTTATTGATGAGACGGTTGTTCTGAAAAATTTTCCACCTGAAACGCACAATGAAAAACACAAGCGGTACCAATAAATTTAAAAACAAAATATGTTCGGTGTCTTTACTTAATATTAAACTCACAACCAAAAGTATATAATTTACATAAATGGCCCATTGCAATGAGTCGAGCCGGAGTTTAAAGATCTGTTCGTCTTCAATGCGTTCTTTTGCGAAAGCGATAAAGAATAAACCTATGGACATGAGCAGTGTGGTAGTCATGAAAAAGATATGATGGCTGTTAAACAGGTCGTCGCTCACGGTCTCTTCATTCATGCTAAAGCCCATTTCTTTTTTAAACATTACGATGGGAATATGGATCAGGAACAGCGCAAGCCCCAGATACCTGAACCAGTGTGGGAATAAAAAACGTGATTTCATGATTGTAAAATTTGCTCGAAACACAAGATGGCTGTATTCTAAATTTTTCTTATTCAATCAACTATAGTTTAATTTGATTCTTTTGCGAGGCTTCTGTTTAATAAAAAAACCTTCCATCTAAACCGGATGATAAAGAATATCAAAGGGGTAATGACATTGTAGGCTACGATTTCAAGAAATTTAAAGCCATGTATCAAAACGACTAAGATCAGAAAAAGGCAATAGTTTACATATATCGCCCATTGTAATGAGTCCAACCGCAGCTGTGAAATATGCTCATCTTCATCTTTTTCTTTGGAGAAAGCTATAAGCAATAATCCGATGATAACGATGATAATATTAAAGTCGTTTGTGATATTCATCCAGATATTGGGAGTATCTCCTGTTTGGGCGAAGCCCTTGGGATAAATAAATTTTAAAGCAACGGCTTTTAATATATCTATGACAAAACACAAGTAACCGATTAATCGACAATAGTGCGGAAATAAAAAACGTGATTTCATGATTGTAAAGTTTGGCTTACCAAAAGTAAAGTAAACTTTACAAAAGTCAAATATATTTGACAAATATTTTTTAAAATCCCGTTAAATGAAAAATGCCCGTGAGGACACGGGCATGGGGGAATCTTATTTCTTTAATCTAAAAGTCTTGACTATCAAACTTAGCCTTCCAGGTAAATGTCCAGCAACCCTTCGGGCAGGTCAATGTAAATCTCACCGCCTTCAACATCAATACCTTTAATTATCTCTAAGTTAAGCGGAAAAAGTACTTCCTTATTTTTGTATTTAACTGTGGCTATCAATTGCTGCGGATATTCCTGCACCGATAATATTTCGCCCAGTTCACCGTGGGTTTCATCTATAGCGATAAAGCCTTCCACGTCATTCAGGGTAAACTCGTTCTTTTTCTTTTTTGGCTTTAGCTTAGCGGGCAGGTAGATATCCCGCTTTACCAGGGTTGATGCTTTTTCAATGGTATCAACATCTTCCAGGTTTAAGTAGGCGTTGTTTTTTTGCAGATACTTTATTGATGATACAAAATAAGGGATCATTTTACCCGCAATGTCAATAAACACTGCGTTAAATTTAATGGCTTCAATGCCATCAAAATCAACGTAGATCTGTAGTTCACCTTTTAAGCCTTTGGTTTTTAGTACGCTGCCTATCCTGAAATGCTCTTCAGTTTTCATTTAAAATATAATTAAACAATAATGGCGAAGCTGTTTGCCTCGCCATTATTCGGATTTAAGAAATCAAACGTATAGATTCAAGATAAATTACTTTTCCTGCGTTCTGTACGCTTTTTTCAAAATTATTCTGCGCTTTCAGCTTCTTCAGTTGCTGCATCTTCTGCAGGAGCTTCTTCTTCAGCAACAGGAGCGTTTTTAGCAGCAATAGCAGCGGCTTTTTCTTCGCTCTTTTTAGCTTCAGCAGCTAAAGCGGCTTTACGGGCTTCGTCTTTAGCAACGTTAAGGCTGGTTTTTTTACCAGTGATTTTGCTGTCTTTTTGATCCAACCATTCAGCAAATTTGGTTTCAAGTTGCTCTTCGGTTAAAGCACCTTTTTTAACACCACCTTGTAAGTGTTTTTTGTACAGTACACCTTTGTATGAAAGGATAGCACGACAAGTATCGGTAGGCTGGGCACCGTTGTTAACCCAATCTAAAGTTTTGTCGAAATTGATGTCAATAGTTGCTGGGTTAGTGTTTGGGTTGTATGAACCTAAACGCTCAATGAAGCGTCCATCACGTGGAGCGCGTGAGTCTGCTACTACGATGTAATAAAAAGGTTTGCCTTTTTTACCGTGTCTTTGTAGTCTGATCTTAGTTGCCATTGTAAATTTTTATGTATTCAACATTATCCCCGGAGTTCTTTCTGCGGGGATGCAAAGGTATTAATTTTTATCATAATTAAAAATGGTTGATAATTAATTATTTATGGTTGAAGTGAATGGCTGATTGGGTTGACTGGTGAATGGCTGTTTTTGCAGGACTTGATTCGGTTTATTTAGCTGTTTTTTAAACTTAACATTGCAATAATTTAAAAAAATCGGAACTTACCAGCCATGAGCATCAACAGAAAAATACGGGTAGCTATTGATATGGATGAAGTTATTGCCGATACCATTGGCAAATTCATCAGTATGTATAAAGAAAGGCATGGTGAAGAAATAAGCCTGGGCAATATGGAGGGTAAGGAGTTTAGGGAGATCCTGCCGCCGCACTTAAGCGAAACCCTAAGGGTTTATATTAATGAACGGGGTTTTTTCAGGGATATCCCGGTAATGCCGGATGCACAGGAAGTAGTAAAGGCCCTGCACGAAAAGTACGACGTGTACATAGCATCGGCTGCTATGGAGTTCAAGTACTCGCTGGAGGATAAGCAGGAATGGCTGGAAGAACATTTTCCATTTATTTCGTGGACAAACATAATTTTTTGCGGGCACAAGATTTTGGACGTGGATATCATGATAGATGACCGGATCAAAAACTTCGCCACGTTTAATGGCCGGAAGATCCTGTATACTTCGCCGCATAACATGCTGCTTACCGACTATGAGCGGGTAAATACCTGGAAGGAAGTTGCAGCGAAATTATTGTAGTTGTTTGTTTATCATGTAAATAGCCATATCTTTAAGTATTCACAGCTTTTTTATATGTTTAACCCAAACCCGGCTGCAACCGGAAATTGTACAATTGTTTTTGATATCGATGAACAGAAATACCTGTTTGTAAGTGAAAGCTTTTACAACCTTTTTGAGGTCGGCGCTGATCACCTTCGTCAAAATGTTGATTTTTTGATTGGATTGGTAAAACCTGAAACGTTTGCCGGTGTAAAGCAACTTACTGAAGGGCTTGCTATGAACGAGTCGATCCAAATAACGTATCCACTGGAGGCCGGCCAAAAGCAGCTAACCGAAAAACGGACACTTACTACTGATGGGCTTACCGGGCATAAAATTATATTAAGTAACATTACCTCTGCCCTGGAAGGTGTTCGTACCCCGATCCCTTTTATTAAACCCGGCCTGAGCGAGCAGTTCCTCAATTCGCTTATTGATTCGCAAACCAATTTCCTGGTGAGGGTAGATACCAATGGCAGATTTAGCTTTGCTAACCGCCGGTTTTTTAAAACCTTCGGTTATGATGAGGCTGACATAATAGGGCATCATTTTTCAAAAACAACCATTCCGCAGGATGCGCAGCTGTGCCAGGACGCTTTTGTGGAATGTATTAATAATCCCGGCAAGATCGTCAGGCTCGCTCACAAAAAGCCTGCTAAAAATGGGAACCTGCATGATACCGAATGGGAGTTTGTATCCATCGCCGACGATAACGGAGTGGTAGTTGAGATACAGGGTATAGGCAGGGACATTACTCCGCAAATACAAATGCGCGAGGAGGCTTTGCATATGAAAGACAGCCTTGAAGCATTGATCAATAATACCCGGGACCATATCTGGTCGGTTGATAAGGAGTTGCGTTATTTGTACATGAACCAGGCCTATGTTGAGCAGGTGACTCATTTAACGGGCCAAAAACCTTTTAAAGGTGAATACTCCTATAAACATAAGGGCTTTGGCAAGCAATTAATTAACGATTGGACTGCTTACTATAACCGTGCTTTAAGCGGAGAACGGTATGATATTATCAGTGAAAGCATAGATCCGGTAAATGGGCAGCGGTTGTATTACGAAGTGAGTTTTAATCCTATTTATACCGCAACCGGCGACGTAATAGGTGCCGGATGTTTTGGCCATAATATTACCGAACGGCTCAAAATACAGAAAGAGCTTGTTAGCCAGAACGATCGTTTAAGAAACATAGCTTCTTTAAGCTCGCATGAGTTACGCCGGCCGGTGGCAAGCATGCTGGGGCTTATCAGCTTAATGGATCATGAAGATTTCTTTAACCCCGAAAATAAGGAGATCATAGCGCACCTGTTTACCGTGAGTGCCGAAATTGATACAGCGATAAGACTTGTTGTTGACAGCACCATTGCCAAATAAAACAGCCCCGGCTTGATTAAGGCGGGGCTGTTTTTATTTATCGTTTTAGCTTAAATTACATAGAAAGCATTTCAACCAGTTTGATCATGTTTGGATCGATGCCCTGATGGTGTTTAATAGCATGCTCAAATGGGGTATAAGCAATTTCACCATTGATGAGGCCTATCATTTCGTTGCGGTGCCCGTCTCTCAAAGCTTCGACTGCGGCAGCGCCGACACGGCTTGCCAATACCCTGTCCATACAGCTTGGTGCTCCGCCGCGTTGTATGTGACCTAAAATAGAGATCCGGGTATCATAATTAGGGAACTTTTCCTGCACTAACCTGCCCACTTCAAACGCGCCGCCCGCATCTTCACCCTCGGCAACAATTACTATACGCGATGTTTTATCTTTACGGCCAAATTCAAGACGGTTTAACAAACCTTCGAGCCCGGTTTTGCTTTCGGGGATCAGGATAGCCTCGGCACCGGTAGCAATACCTGTACGTAAAGCAATCAGGCCCGAGTCGCGGCCCATTACTTCAACAATAAATAAACGGTCGTGCGATTCTGCAGTATCCCTGATCTTGTCAACGGCGTCAACAACAGTATTAATGGCGGTATCGTAACCAATGGTAAAATCGGTGCCTACAAGGTCATTGTCAATTGTACCTGGTAAACCAACCACCGGAATATCATACTCGCTGCCAAAAACTTTAGCGCCGGTAAAAGTACCATCGCCGCCAATGGCTACCAATGCGTCAACTTTATTTTTTACCAGGTGCTCATATGCTGCCTTACGACCTTCGGGTGTTCTGAACTCATCACACCTTGCAGTTTTAAGGATTGTACCGCCACGCTGGATAATGTTTGAAACGGATTTACGGTTCATGGTAAAAAAATCACCTTTGCCCATGCCGTCGTAACCACGGCGGATCCCAGTGACTTCAATTCCGTAATACATGGCGGCACGTACAACCGCCCTTATGGCAGCGTTCATTCCGGGGGCATCACCACCCGAAGTAAAAACGCCGATATTTTTGATCTGAGTCATTTTTTTGTTTTGGTTATAAACAGGCTAACCTATTCATAACTAATTAGGGTTGTAAATATTGTTCATTATTCAAACGCCGCGCCTAACCAATAAAGCACAAAATTTGAATTTTGCGCGAATTTACACTTATTTTTTAAACCCGATCCCTATTTTTTGTAAGCCGCTACGCCGCTATCCAAAAATTTAAGGTAGTTGGCTATGTCATAATTTGCAGGTGAGGTAGGGATTTCGGCCCCCGACGCATCTTTTAGCAGGTTGCCGTCACTGTCAAGCATGACATATAACGGTTGCGAATTGGAGTTGAAGCGCTGCGCCTCCAGGTTGCTCCATTTACCGCCAAGTGTAGTGATCTTTTTACCGCTGTAATCTGATACAAAGTGTTCCGCCGCAGGTAATTCTGCTTTGTCATCAACTACCAGCTGCAGCAGCACAAAATCATTTTTAATGCGGCTAAACACCTGCGGATCTGACCATACGTTGGCTTCCATTTTACGGCAGTTAACACAGTTAAAGCCAGTAAAGTCAATGAGTATCGGTTTATGCAGGGCCTTTGATACCTGTAAAGCCTGGTCATAATCATACCATGCATCCAGCCCTTTGGTTTTGATACGGGTATAGTTGGAGGCATATTTACGTTCGCCAATGCTTGCTGGGATTGTGGCCGACGGGCTTGCTAAAGCTGAACCCGAGCCATCCGGAATATTTGAAAGGTTAAAATCCTGCGTAGCTTCAGGAGGTAAAAAAGCGCTTATGGATTTTAGAGGCGCTCCCCATAGGCCAGGGATCATGTAAATAACAAATGCAAATACAATTATGGCGAGGAATGTACGCGGAATAGTAAGGTACTTTACATCACTGTCATGCGAAAACTTGATCTTACCGATGAGGTAAAGCCCGATCAGTAAGCCAATGGCTATCCATAACGATAAAAATATCTCGCGGTCAAACCAGTTCCAGTGGTAGGCCAAGTCAACATTTGATAAAAACTTCAATGCAAATGCCAGCTCAAGGAAACCCAATACAACTTTAACGCTGTTAAGCCATCCGCCTGATTTCGGAAGTGTTTTAAGTGCTGAAGGGAATAAAGCGAATATGGTAAATGGTAAAGCTAATGCTAACGAAAAGCCAAACATACCCATTGCCGGGCCAAGGCGATCACCCTTTGAGGCTGCATCAACCAGCAATGTTCCTATAATAGGGCCTGTACATGAAAACGAAACAACAACCAATGTTGAAGCCATAAAGAAGATACCTGCAAGACCGCCTTTATCCGAATTTGCATCCAGTTTATTGGCCAGCGAACTTGGTAGTGTGATTTCAAACGCCCCCAAAAAGGAAATGCCAAATACAATGAGCAGCAAAAAGAAGAAAATATTAAATATGCCGTTCGTTGCCAGTTCATTGAGTGCATCCGAACCAAAAATAATGGAGATCAGCAACCCTAACGTAACATAAATTACAATGATTGATACCCCATATATGAGCGATTGCATAACAGCTTTGCTTTTGCTGCCGCTTTTTTTGGTAAAAAAGCTTACTGTTAAAGGCAGTAAAGGATAAATACAAGGCAAAATTACCGCGGTAAAGCCACCCAGTAAACCTTCAATAAAGATTTGCCAAAGTGATTTTGGTTTTTCTGCTGTTTTTGAAGCAGCTGCGGGCGTCTTTGATGTTTTTGCCGCTTCTGCCTTTTTTACGGAATCGGCTTGCTTTTTCCTGATGGCTACGCTATCGGCAGCGGTGGGGATATCTGTAAATGTAACATCGGCAGCTGACACAGATGTATCGGCTGCTTTTTTTGCACAGCATAAACCGGGTTTGCCCCGGCTATGTTAAAGATGATGATAGTGACTAATGTGATAAGCCCGGCGCGCAGGTAAGCACCTTTATTTAATAATTTCATGACTACTGTTAAGGTGTGCTGAATTATTTACCTAAAGGGATAGTGAAGTCAACATCTTCCGGTGGCAGGCATTTCATATCGTTACAGGTCATGTAGGTTAGTTTGCCTGTAACTGCTGTTGCTTTGGGCGATTTTAAACTGATTTTTTGGCTAAAAACAACTTCCTTTTCAAAATAGCTTACATTCATGCTGAATGATTTTTCGTATTTTGTTACAGGAGTTGGCTCCGTTGTTTTGCCAACGGCAGCATATAATTTTGATGGGGTAAAATCAAATGAAGTTTTTATTGGGCCGCCGTCTTTTACGGTTTGTGAATAAATGTGCCAGCCGTTTTGTATGGTTGCTTTTAAAAATACTACAGCTTCTTTGTCATTTACCTTTTTTGCCGCGTATGACCACCTCACAGGCGATTCGATCTGAGCGTAAGCGCCAACGCTGATGATAAGCGCGGTTACCAATACCAATAGTTTCTTCATTTGTTTGTTACGGTTATTATTTATTTAAAAATTTCAATTCTTTGAGGTTAAACTCCATTTGTTGCCCGTTAGTATCTTCAATAAGCAATAAGCCGTTTGGCAGTACATTTTTTACAATGCCATTGAATACCCTGCCGTTTGACTCAAAACTTTTAACCTCGTTTAACCAGTATAGTCGGCTTAAGTATGTATTCCTTACCAAATCAATTTGCCCGGCTTTCAGTTTAAGATAGTATACCTCAAGCTTTTTGCAAATTTCCGATAATAACAGTGTTAAATCATAATCCTTTTGTAAGATTTGTTTTACAGAAGTGGCGTTTGAGGCGCCGGCCGGAAAATTTTCCTGGTTTATATTTAAACCGATGCCAATAACCGAGTCTTTGAGCTGAGCACCCTGTATGGTGTTTTCAATGAGCATGCCCCCAAGTTTTCGGTCGCCGTAATAAATATCATTGGGCCATTTTATTTTTAACCGATCGCCTAAGAGGGGATGCAGGGCGTCATATACGCTTAAACTGGCCGCGCGGTTCAAATCAAATTGTGCTTCAACCGGTAAGAAACGGGGTTTTAATAAAATACTAAAAGTAAGGTTTTTTCCAGACTCGCTATGCCAGGTATTTTGTTGCTGGCCCCGGCCGGCGTACTGCTCTTCTGCCATAATGACCGTACCTTCGGGTACTGGCTTGGAATTTGACAGTAGATTTTTAAGAAAACTATTTGTTGAGTCAACTTGTTTAATTGTTACTAAATTTTGACCAACAAATAATCCTGAAAATATGTTATTTTGCAAAGTGTAATAATTTTATACTCAAAAACGTTCAAAACTAATTCTTTTTGATGGTAAAAAACAAAGTGTTAAGTGAATCTGCCTATATTTCAGAGCTGGCAATACATGGTATCCAGGAAAAAAAGGCAACGATATTATCAGGTTAGACCTTCGTAATATATTCAGTTCAGTAGCAGATTATTTCGTAATCTGTCATGCTGATTCCTCGACACAGGTAAAAGCTATAGCAAATAGCATTGAGGATGAAATTTTCAAAGCCACCCAAGCCGAGCCCTGGCGCAAAGAGGGAATTGAGCATGGTGAGTGGATATTGCTTGATTATGTGGATGTTGTGATCCACGTGTTCAGGACCGATAAACGTGAGTTTTATGGAGTGGAAGATTTGTGGGGCGATGCAGATATTAAATATTATAAAAGTGCATAAACATCCGTCACAAAAAGGCTCAACGCATAGTCTTACTGTTACCGCGTAAAATTTAAATTATAGATTGTAAGTTTGAGCTCGTTAAAAGAAATGAAAGATATTAAAGATTCTAAATCAGAAAATCCAAGACCTATCCGTAAAATTGTGAACAAGAAGCCCTCGCCAAAACCGCCCAAGTTCAATATCATGTGGTTATATGGTATTGTTATTTTGGCTTTTTTACTGATTCCGGCCTTGTTAAACGGCGGATCGGGCAAACCGGTTACTTTCCAGGAATTTGAAGCAAACATGCTTCGTACAAATGATGTTCAAAAAATTGTAGCTTATAAAAGCGGGGACCTGGTAATGGCCGATGTTTACATTAAACAACAAAGCTTGTCAAAGCCATATTTTGCCAGTAACGTATCTAAAGACAAAAACTTTTTTAATACCAGTACCAATAGCGGTCCGCAGTTTACTTTTACGGATGCCTCATATGAGAGCCTGAAAAAGTCTATTGCCGATGCTCAAAAGGATGTGCCTGATGATCAAAAAGTATCTTTACAATTTGAACAGGGACACGAAAGCCTGTTATCAAACTGGCTGGTACAGGGCGTTATCATGGTGATATTGTTTGCCGGCGTGTGGATCTTTATCATGCGCAGGATGAGCGGTGGTTCGGGCGGTGGCCCGGGCGGCCAGATCTTTAACATAGGTAAATCAAAAGCTACCCTGTTTGATAAAGAAGCCCAGGTAACCGTTACATTTAACGATGTTGCCGGTTTGGAAGAAGCCAAGCAGGAGGTAATGGAAATTGTCGATTTCCTTAAAAACCCTAAGAAATATACTAACCTGGGTGGTAAAATCCCTAAAGGCGCGCTATTGGTAGGTTCGCCCGGTACCGGTAAAACCTTATTGGCCAAAGCTGTTGCAGGCGAGGCGCAGGTACCTTTCTTCTCTCTGTCAGGTTCTGATTTCGTGGAGATGTTTGTAGGTGTAGGTGCTTCACGCGTACGCGACTTGTTCCGCCAGGCTAAGGACAAAGCTCCTTGTATCATATTTATTGATGAAATTGATGCTATCGGCCGTGCCCGTGGCAAAAATAATATAGTAGGTGGTAACGATGAACGTGAAAACACCCTGAACCAATTGCTGGTTGAGATGGATGGTTTTGGTACTGATTCGGGTATCATTATCCTTGCTGCTACCAACCGACCTGACGTACTGGATTCGGCGTTATTGCGTCCGGGACGTTTCGACAGGCAGGTATCTATCGATAAACCGGATTTGATTGGTCGTGAGCAAATTTTCAAAGTTCACCTGAAACCAATTAAACTATCTGATGGTGTAGATGCTAAAAAACTATCGGCACAAACCCCTGGTTTTGCCGGTGCCGAAATTGCCAACGTTTGTAATGAGGCTGCGCTGATTGCCGCCCGAAAAAATAAAGAGTCGGTTGATATGACCGATTTTCAGGATGCTATCGACCGTGTTATTGGTGGTTTAGAGAAGAAAAACAAAATCATCTCTCCGGAAGAAAAACGGATTGTTGCTTACCACGAAGCCGGTCACGCTATTGCAGGCTGGTTCCTTGAACATGCCGATCCTTTGGTTAAGGTATCAATTGTGCCTCGTGGTGTCGCTGCGTTAGGTTATGCTCAATATCTGCCAAAAGAGCAGTTTTTGTACACTACCGAGCAATTGCTTGACGAAATGAGTGTATCTATGGGCGGTCGTGTTGCCGAGGATATCGTTTTCGGTAAAATTTCTACCGGTGCACTGAGTGATTTGGAGCGTATTACTAAACTTGCTTATGCCATGACCAAAATTTATGGTATGAACGATAGCGTGGGTAACGTATCATTTTATGATCCGCAGGGCGAGTATCAGTTTAACAAACCATATTCTGATACTACAGCCGAAATGATTGACGCTGAAGTGCGCAAACTGGTTGATGTGGTTTATCAAAAAACCAAAGACCTGCTGAATGCTAAACGCGACGGACTTGAAAAGATAGCTCAAAAGCTATTGGAGAAGGAAGTATTGTTCCAGAGTGATCTGGAAGAGATCCTGGGCAAACGTCCGTTTGACGAGCGCACAACTTATGATAAGTTTGTAAACGGTGAAGCCGCGTTAAATCCGGATGTGGATAACAATGCTATTCCAGACTCGCTGACTAATCCTGAACTTTCAAGAATAGACAGCGAAGATCCGAAACTTTAATTTTTAAATTATAATACAAAGCCACCGGCAAAGCTGGTGGCTTTTCTTTTTTAGCCATGAGGGATATCACTACATCAAAAGAAAAACTGCTTAAAAAAATCAGGAAAGCACTTTTGGAGAAAAGGGATAATCCATACCCTCAACTGGAAGACCAACCCCTTTATCCTGCAACGGATGAAATGCCCGAGGTGGTCTTCGCCGAACAGTTTACCAACGTAGCAGGCCAGTTTGTTTTTTGTGAGGATGAGCTGCAATTTATTGAAAACCTGCTTACCCTTGCCGAAGAACGTAAATGGCACAAAATTTACTGCTGGGAACCTAAGTTGCAGGAGATCCTGAACCAGTTTGAATACCCGCACTACGAAACCGATAAAGACTTTGAACAAGCCGAAGTTGGTTTTACTCTTTGCGAGGCTCTGATTGCCCGTAACGGCAGCATCCTGCTTTCAAACGGTAATATGGCCGGCCGCAGGTTAAGCATCTATCCATCGGTGCATATTGTACTGGCTTATACTTCGCAAATGGTTATGGACTTGAAAGATGGTTTTAAACTCATCAAAACCAAATATGGCAACCAACTGCCATCCATGATCAGCACGGTAACCGGCCCAAGCCGTACCGCTGACATTGAGAAAACACTGGTATTAGGCGCCCACGGCCCTAAAGAGCTTTTGTTTTTATGCTGGAAGGCTGACCGCTGATTTTTTTGATTACAATGATTTGGTTGGTTTTTTCTGAAGTGCGATTTTTCGATTAGAGATTGATCTGATTTTTGCGCCATCTGATTGCTGTTCCTTTCGTCTTTAACCTTTCACCGCTCTCCTCAAAACAGCTCTTCCAAACCACATCCCTCTAATACTATTCGTTCACTTTGATTTAGCTTGTTGTATTCCCATTTAACGAGGCGGATGTGGCCATCTGAGATTTCGATGCCTGTTATATCGCCATCATCGTAACAACAGCAGCCGCTATTGAAATAGCTTGGGTGGCATGCGCTAAAATCGGGAGCCACATCACCTTTCACTTGCCGGTTAACGATCTGTTTATTTAGCTCATCGGCCAGTTTATCGTTTCCTGCTTTCCTCGCTTTCGCTATATCGTTATACAGTTTTTCGAGGTGGGTTAATGACCTGAATACCGGCTGATGTGTGTGCCCGGTTATCAGCAGCGTGTTTTTTTGCCTCTGGCTCCATTCATACATAATGCGGTTATGATCTGTTTTAAGCAGGTCATTATTTGCCGGCGTATTGATATTTACCTTCAGATATGCCTGGAAAGGTGCCCATACATTGGATACAAACCATTTACTGAACCAGTTGCCATCGCTTTGCAAATCGCCCTGGTGGCCATGCGTCATGAATATATTTAGTGGTTTACCATTAACTGTTGTTTGTAGTACAGCTCCTTCATAGATCTTAATTACTTCATCATAAATTTGCTTTAATCCAACTGCCGCTAAAGGGTCATTGTCCCAAAACAGATCATGATTGCCAAATATTTTCATGAATTCTTTACGTTGTATGAACCGTTTTTCGCTTTCAAATGTGGCTTTGTTGTGCTTTTTTATGGTGATGAACAAGTTTTCCCAAAGCTCCTCGCTGTCGCCAAGATTGATGTAGAAAAATGGTTGGCTGTAGTAATAATCAAGTGCTGTAAGGTAGTTCTTCTCGGCAAGGGCGAAAATGTCCATATCATCACGGGCGCCCTTGTGTTGATCAGAAAAGATAATGAATTTACCTTTTTCTGCGTCGAAAGGTATTATAAGGCCTTTTTTACCCGACCCGGTTAGCAGGCTTTTGTATAACCGGTTCAGTGATCTGTTAACCCGCTTCTTATCCGGTCGTGATGAGAGCCTGTCGGCCAACCGGGCAACCGGCTTAGTTAACAGTTTTTGTAAAAACTTGCGCATGACTTTTTAACGTATGATATAGTGTATTGTGTTGTAAGTTGACAGTTACTTTTACCGTGTTTAAACGGGATGTAATACAGTGAAATAACGGATAGGTTGTTTTATTATAATTAGTTAGATTAGGCCTGATTTAAAGACACCCTAAATTATATGGAACCTATTGACTTAAAAACAGCCAGGGAAATGGTGGCTCGCTATAAGCAGACCCGAAAAGCGGTTATTGACAAACATCATGAGGTTAATGATACGGAATCGACATGGATTTCGATTGATAAGCTAAAGGAGTTTGTTAATAATTTACCACCTGAAGCCACAGGTGTAAGGTTACATTTCGGAGTTCATGATGCCGATCATAGTAATGCGCCGCACCAAACGTCGGTTGCTATAGTTGGCACTGTTGCCGGAGCAGGTAAAGATGAGCATATTGATGCGATACAAAGTGATCAGGTAGCAAACCTGTCTGTGAGCGGCCTTGCAGCTTTAAGCAGCGGAAGGGAATGTCCGCCAATGTGCCAGGGATAGAATAAATTAATCAGTTTCATGAATGCTAAAGTATATATGTTATTTTAGCATTCATGCTGGAGAATTTTTACTATGTAATGGATGTGGTGGCTTTTGTATGCTGCCTTTTTACATATAAAGGGCTTGACAAGAACTTTAAAAGACTACTGCCCTTGTTGAGCTTTTTGCTTGTTTACGATTTTGTGAACATTTTTGGCTGGCTAAATATTTATCATTCAAACGCGTGGTGCAATAATATTGAAGACATACTGCTATTTGCCTTTTTTACATGGTTTATACAAGGCTTTGATGAGCGTATTGGACGACGAAAGAAGGTTTATATAGGTGCCGGCGTAGTTATCTTGTTATCGATACTGGATATCTTATTTGTACAAGGGGGATATGGAAAAGAGCAACTGCAGCTACCCTTTTACAAGATCTTTTTCTGATATGGATGATTTGCGATTATTACTATCGCCTGCTGAACAATGATAGTGACGAGTATATTGAGCTGATAACCCACCCCCTTTCCTGGCATTAACGGGCGTATTTTTTTATTACTTATCCACAACATTTTTTTACTCATGTTTTGGTTATATGGTGTATCGAAATAATTATCATTTCTATTTGATAGCAGCAACGCTGCTTAACCTAACAACTTTTGCATTGAATTTTTTATTCTCAATAGCCTTTATATGCTCTTTCAGGAAGAACAGGTTATCCTCGTTATAATAGCGGGCTCCGCCTTCATACTGCTGCTTGGTGTATTCATTATCGGCTTTATGCTCATGTACCAAAAAAGCAGAACAAAAACCTGCTTGAGCGCGAAAACCTTAAAGCCTCATTTAAGCAGGAGATGCTTAAAACGCAGATAGAGATTCAGGAGCAAACGCTTAACGATATAAGCCGTGAGATCCATGATAATATCACGCAGGTTTTGTCATTTGTAAAATTGAACCTGGGCCTGCTTAACAATAGCCTTGATGACGAAAAAAAGCCCGTGTAAATGAGAACCGCGAACTGGTTTCGCAAACCATTAATGATTTGAGGCACCTTTCAAAAAGCATGAGCTTTGAGCATATCAGTTCGCAGGGACTTATAAAAACCCTCGAAACCGAAACCGAACGTTTAACCCGCAGTGGTATCATCAATGTTATTTTTGAGGTTGAAGGTGATGTATATAGTTTAGGAGAGCAGCGCGAACTGGTGATATTCCGGATCTTCCAGGAAGCGGTCAATAATACCCTGAAATACGCTAAGGCAGCTAACCTTAAAATCGGTTTGTATTATACTGCACAAATGTTTAATTTGCTCATCGAAGATGATGGTGCTGGTTTCAATGCCGAAAAGGTTGATAATAAGGGCGGTTCGGGATTGCGTAACATTGAAAACAGGGCAGCTTTAGTAGGCGCGGACGTAATTATTGCCAGCTCGCCTGGTAAGGGTTGCCAGATAAAATTGTCGTTCAATCCCCTGGTACAACAAATTTATGCTAAAGGAACCCATTCAAATAGCCTTAGTTGATGATCATAAACTCTTCAGGAGCGGTATGGCTGCTCTTGTCTCCAATTTTAAAAGATACAACATACTATTTGAGGCCGCAAACGGGCAGGAACTAATAGACACGATAAGCAAAGGCATAGTTCCTGATATTATACTGCTGGATATCAGTATGCCGGTTATGGATGGCGTTGAAGCCGCGCAAGTGCTCAGGGCAAAATATCCCGGCGTTAGGGTCATCATATTATCCATGTTTGAGGATGCCGAAAAGGTACTGCTCATGGTAAAAATGGGCGTTAAAGGCTACCTGCTTAAAGATTCGGAGCCTTATGAAGTTGAAGAGGCCCTTTTGAAGGTTTCGCAGGGAGAGCTTTACTATCCGGAATTTGTAACCCGCCATCTCATTACCAACTTTAACAGCAAGTTAGAGAACATCAAGCTTAACCCGCGCGAAATAGAATTCCTTCGTCTTACCGGCACAGAGCTTACTTATAAAGAAATTGCCGAAACCATGAACATCAGCGTGCGCACCGTTGATAGCTATCGCGACCAGCTTTTTGAAAAACTCCAGATTAAAAGCCGCGTAGGGCTGGTTTTGTATAGCATAAAAAATAAACTGATTGAATTGTAATTTGCTAATAAATTTAGCAAATTTGTTCAATGTCACATGAGGAAAATCCGGATTTTTTTAAAGGACGAGGGGCGCAGGTAAATACGCACAATAAGTTTCTGAAAAACAAGTATGTACTTGATCATATCGAGGGTATTGACGAGCCTTTGCTTGAAAATAGCAACACGCAGCTTTTTGAAGAAACGCCCAAAAAAATTGTAAGCGAATCCAACAGTCCCGACCTGAGCCATATGTACTCCATAAACCCGTACCAGGGTTGCGAGCATGGCTGCATTTACTGTTATGCCCGTAACAGCCATGAATATTACGGCTTTAGCGCCGGGCTCGATTTTGAGCGCAAGATCATTATTAAACCCAATGCCCCCCAGCTGCTTGAGCAATATTTCAACAAAAAAATTATAAGCCGGTTTGTATCATGCTCTCCGGTAATACCGATTGCTATCAGCCCGTTGAACGGAAGCTTAAGATAACCCAGGCCCTGCTGGAGGTTTTCTGGAAGTATAAAAATCCGGTTAGTATCATCACTAAAAACAACGTTATACTGCGGGATATCGATTTGCTTACAGATATGGCCAGGCTGAACCTGGTACATGTAAACATATCCATCACCTCCCTTAATGAGCAACTGAGGCAGAAACTTGAGCCGCGCACTGTAACAGCAACAGGCCGTTTGGCGGTAGTTCAAAAGCTTTCGGAAAAAGGCATCCCGGTACGGGTAATGGCAGCGCCGATCATTCCCGGGTTAAACAGTAATGAAGTGCCTAATATCATTAAAGCCGCCGCTGACAGAGGCGCTTTAGCCGCCGGTTTTACCATGGTGAGGCTCAACGGCAGCATAGCCGAGATTTTCAGCGACTGGATTTACAAAGCTTTTCCAGACCGTGCCGAAAAGGTACTGAATATGATCCGCGCGACGCATGATGGTAAACTAAATGACAGCGATTACGGCCGCAGGATGAGCGGCGAGGGCAAGGTAGCCGAATCCATTCACCAGATGTTTAAAATGGCTTGCAAACGCTTTATGGGCGATAGGCAAATGCCCGAATATGACTATAGTTTATTTGTGCCGAGGAAAGGGAAGCAGACGAGTATGTTTTAAGTGGAATTTCTTTCGACGCTCTTTTACAATCTTGTATATACAGTTTAGAACGTAAGTGGTTTAAAGTTAATAGTCAAATAAGGTTTAAAGTTTCCAGGGCTATCGGCTCCGTGTGAATAAAAGCTTTTCAACTCCAACACCTATCCCCACCCCAATAACATAACACAACAAATCGCTCCACAAAAAACCCTCACCTAAAACGAGCCTGCCAAACAGTGTGTTCCTGATGTCATCTATCCATGGCGCTTTATAAAGTTGGCTGAACTCTATCGCAAAGCAAAACAGCAAAGCCGCAATAGCATTGAACCTGATAGTTTTGGTAATAAACAGAAATCTCATGATAAAGTAAACCATAGCAGCCCATAAAATATCGCCAATAAATAAAGGGATAAATTTAAAATGGCGGGATAGCAAGCCGAAGATAATGGTTGCTATTGATAATATAAAATAGGTTATCCGGGTTTTAGACATACAATAAATATCGGCTAAATAAATGCAACAAAAAAGGCACCCATTGGGTGCCTTTGATATATTTAACTTTATAAATGGTTGCTTATGCTTCTTCAGCTTCCAAAGCCATTTGCTCGTCAACAAGGATACGTCCGCAATGCTCGCAAACGATGATCTTTTTACGCTGACGGATGTCTGACTGGCGCTGAGGAGGGATCTGGTTAAAGCAACCAGAGCATGAATCACGTTGGATAGTTACAACTGCAAGTCCGTTTTTAGCGTTTTGACGTAAACGGGTGTAAGCAGTTAATAAACGTTCTTCGATGTTGTCCATAGCTTTTGCAGCCTGGGCATTTAATTCGGTCTCTTCTTTTTCAGTTTCGGCAGTAATGGTGCCTAATTCTTCTTTCTTGGCGTCAAGGTCGGCCTGGCGGGCTTCCAGATCGGCCAATGCTTTTTCGTAAACCTGGGTTTTGTTGGTGATTTCGAAGCCGTATTCGCGAATCTTCTTTTCACTTACCTGTATATCTAAGCCCTGGATCTCAATTTCTTTTGAGATTGCATCATATTCGCGGTTGTTTTTAACCTCGTTAAGCTGGCCTTCGTATTTTTTGATGTTCGCCTGAGCTTCTTTGATCAGGTTTTTACGGGTAACTATGTCATCTTCCACATCGTCAAGTTCACCTTTGATCTTTTGGATGCGGGTTTCAAGGCCTGCAACGTCGTCCTCAAGGTCGGCAACTTCCATTGGCAATTCGCCCCTTACCTGGCGGATCCTGTCAATCTTGGTGTGGATAGTTTGTAGTTCGTATAAAGCTTTAAGCTTTTGTTCTACGGTTTGTTCCATTAAATAAAATATTTGACGGGGTTTGTATTTACTTCTGTTAAACGGACGGCAAAGATAGGGAATTTTTTCTAATTATTTCATACAATAATTGCTGCGTAAATTGTTCACTCTCAAAGTGTCCGATATCTGCAATAACTATCTTTCCTTCGGCATCAAAAAACTCATGATACTTGTAATCGGCCGTGATAAAAACGTCGGCTCCTGCGGCTATGGCATGCTTTAGCAAAAAGCCTCCCGAACCGCCGCACACAGCTACTTTTTTAACGTGTTTGCCTAATAATTTAGTATGCCGTATCACATGCGTGCGCATCTTATCCTTTACATGAAACAGGAAACTTTCTTCATTAAGCGGCATTTCCAGCTCGCCTATCATACCCGAGCCTACCTGCTGGTGCTGATTGGTTAAATTGTAAAGATCATAGGCAACTTCTTCATACGGATGGGCCAGGATCAGCGCCATCAGGATCTTGCTCTCCAAATTGGCCGGATATACCGTTTCAATGCGGATCTCATCTTCCTTGTGGCGTTTGCCAATTTCGCCCACATAAGGGGTTGCGGCATCATTGCCTTTAAATGTCCCTGTTCCCTCTGCATTAAAACTAACCTCGCTGTAATTACCAATATTGCCTGCACCTGCTGCAAACAAAGCATCACGTACAGTGTCGGCATGGTTTAGCGGAACGTACGTAACCAGTTTTTTGATCAGGTTATGTTTGGGCAGCAGTATTCGGCTGTTTTTTAAACCCAAAGTTTCGCAGATGCGGGCATTAACACCGGTCATGATGCTATCCAAATTGGTGTGAATAGCGTATATAGCAATACCTTTACGGATAGCTTTTTCAACCACGCGTTCTACATAAGTTTTACCGTTGAATTTCTTGATCCCTTTAAAAACTATAGGGTGGTGAGATATGATCACCTGGCAGCCGGTGGCGATGGCTTCATCAACCACAGCTTCGGTGCAATCAAGCGAGATCAGGGCCTGGCTTACCTCCTGCTCCGGGTTGCCAACTATCAGGCCAGAATTGTCGTAATCTTCCTGGTAATTAAGTGGCGCGAGGCTTTCAAGGTAAGCGGTTAGGGCAGATAGTTTCATTAAGTTTTTTTAGAGATAAATAACGGCTTTGTTTAGCTGCTCATTTTAGCCATTTGGTAGCTTTCATAAGCCATATTCTTATTATACTCCAAAGTTATCGACTTATTGTTGATCAAATCCACAATGGTGCCAATCCAGCAAAAGCCTACTGTTAGTAAATAAACAATACCCATCCCAATCTGGCCTAATACAAAGCGCTGAATGCCGGCAAAGCCTACAAAACCAAGCAAGGTAAATAACAATATATCCTGCGAGTTTTTGCGCTTATTGCTATAAACCATGTAAAAATATTTTTTCTGGCTTTCTGTCAGATCGGGGGTGGCGTGCTGTAAAAATCCCAACTCTTCTGGCGAAAAACCGGCAAACGTACTATGTGGGTCCTGGTACATGTTCATATAGGTAAGGCTTATTAAAAAGTAATAAGCCAAATTTAAATATTTACCGCATTAAAACTATAGGTTAAAAAATGATTTAAAAATTCTTTTCCATACGTAGGGGTAAACAATAGTGAGGTTGTAATACCTGTATGAAAGTTTTAGTAACCGGGGCAACAGGGTTTATTGGCAGGCAGCTCACGTTATCGCTGGCTATGCAGGGCTATGATGTTAAAGCCTTATGCCGTAATACCGATCATCCATATTTAATAAAGCATAAAAATATTGAACCGGTTACAGGCAATATCATGTACCGGCAAAGCCTGGGCAGGGCAATGCAGGGCTGCCAGCAGGTGTATCATACAGCCGCCATGGCCAAAATGTGGTGCCGTAACCCGGATGATTACCATGAAACCAATGTTGTTGGTACCCGTAACGTACTTGAAGTTGCAGCAGGTGCCGGTGTACAGAAAATAGTTTACACATCAACCTGCGGTGTTTGGGGCCCAACAGTAAAACATCCCATGAGCGAGAATGATCCAAGAATAGCTGGTTTCCCCATTGCTTACGAGCGTACCAAATACCTGGCAGAATTGGAGGTGCAAAACTTTGCAAAGCAGGGAGGGATATACATCGTTACAGTAAATCCATCACGCGTATATGGCGAAGGGCCTGTTACCGAAAGTAATACAGTGGGTAAAATGGTTTTGGCCTATTTACGCGGCAAATGGCATTTTATTCCCGGCAACGGCGAACAGGTAGCCAATTATGCTTTTTTAACTGATGTGGTTGATGGACATTTTGCGGCTATGAATAATGGAACCAGCGGCGAACGCTATATCTTGGGCGGAGAGGATATTAGTTTTAATGATTTTTTCAAAACAGTACATCAGGTATCAGGTAAACAACATCGTCTCATTCATCTGCCGTTAAAGGCTATCGAATTTTACAGCCATCTTGAAAAGCTGAAAGCACAGCTTACCGGGTTACGCCCCTTTTTTTACCTGAGTTTGCCGAACGTTTAAAGTATGATCAAAAGTATAGCAGCAATAAGGCTATAACCCAATTGGGTTATCGGATAACCCCTTTGCCGAAGGGATGCACAAAACAATCAACTACCTTAAACAAGCCTGAACATGGTACATCAAACTGCAATTATAACCGGAGCCAGCGAAGGGTTGGGCAAATCATTTGCCATTGAACTGGCATTACGCCATGTAAACCTGGTACTGGTTTCATTGCCGGGTTCAGGTCTGCCCGAACTGGCATCGTTTATCCGCAAAAATTTTGAGGTTAAAGTAAGTTATCTTGAAATTGATTTAACCCTTGCCGAAAGTTACCCGGCTATTTTTAATTACCTTAGTGATAAGCAAATTACGGCCCACCTACTCATCAATAATGCGGGTTTAGGTAACTGGTCGTGGTTTGAAGATTTGAACATTGGGTTTTATAAAAAGCAAATTGAACTGAACGTGATTACACCTGTACTGCTTACCCGCCTGTTCCTGGCCCAGGCCGATGTCTCTACTACCTCTTATATATTGAATGTAGGGAGCTTGGGCGGCTTGTTTGTAGTGCCTAAAAAGCAGGTTTACGGTGCTACCAAATCATTTATCAGGTATTTTACCAAATGTTTGCAGCTGGAACTTCAGGGCTCAAATGTGAAAATCAGCCTGCTTAGTCCCGGAGGCATTAACACCAAGCCTGAGCTGCTGGTAATGAATAATAAGCTTAGAGGCATATCAAAGGCAACTATTATGGAGCCCGGGCACGTGGCACGTATAGCAATTGATGGTTTGCTGAAAGGAAAAAAGAAATTATACCTGGCATGATAAACAGGATGCTTGTTTTACTAAACAGTTTGCTGCCTGCCGCTGTTAAAGACATCATTATAAGGCAGCGCCTGGCCACCATTATTAAAAGCTGACAGCATGATCATTTCATTACTTACCTATCGGCATATTAAAAACCTTTGCAGCTTTTTCAAGCGCACGCGCAATAGTTTTAAGCTTATTAATAACGAACGTATTGTTATTATCTCGGGCAGTATGCGCGGATTGGTATTGTATTTTGACCGCGATGCCTGCGAGGTGAAAAATGGAGAAACAGATTTTATCAGTATTGACATAACCCGCGATTTCTCAGTCGAGATGCTGATGCGGATCCTGGTGAACCATAACATCATAACTTCGGTTTTTGAAGGTTGATCGCATTGCTATCCAGGTAATTTATTCAGTAATAGTTTAATAACCAGACCTAACCGTTTAAAGCCGTACACTGGCTGTAACGTTTCCGAACAATAGTGTCCTTTATTGCCTTTCAATGTGTTCATTGTAAGTTATTTATATTGTGGCATGAAATTTAATATCATGTTATGGTACCTGTACCGATATTACAAATGCGATGCCTGATTAGTTTAAATATGTGCTGAAAAAGATTATTGGGACATATCTGTGAGTATAATAGCATAACGCTGTTGGGGACTGTATATTGATGAATAAAATTGTTCTTTTCGTTAGGAAAACTTAAACCTACATAACCATGATCAGAACGTACTTTAAACTCGCTTACCGCAATTTAATTAAAGACAAAACCTATTCCGTTATTAATATATCTGGTTTGGCAATTGGCCTCGCAGCAAGTATCCTGATATTGCTTTGGGTACAAAACGAACTGAGTTACGATATGTTTCATAAAAATGCGGCACAACTATATCGTATAAACTGGGATGTTGATGGCTTAACCATGGCCGGCACACCCACTGCAATGGCTGCCTCGGTAAAAGCGCAATTACCGGCTGTGAAAAATGCAGTACGTATAAACACGAAGAGTTACTTGTTTGGAGCCAACGACAAAAGGTTTATAGAAGACAGGGTAATTTATGCCGATCCCAATTTTCTGGATGTATTTTCATTCCCGCTTGTAAAAGGTGATCGTGCAGAAGCTCTAAAGCAAATAGATGGCGTTTTAATAACGGAAGCTACAGCCGTGAAATATTTTGGTAATGAAAATCCCGTTGGCAAGTTTCTGAAAAAAGACAATAGTGAAAACGTGGTAGTGACCGGGGTTTTAGCCAACATCCCTGCTAACTCGCACATGCAATTTGATTTTGTAATGCCAACAGCAGCATTGTACAGAGCTAACCCAAAGGTTGAAAAATATCAATGGGAAGCGCCGTATTTTCATACTTATCTTCAGTTAGATGAAAATTTTGATCCAAGCCCTGTCAATTTAAAAAAGCTGGAAAGCCAGATTTTCCAGATCTACCATAAATACGAACCGCAAATGAAGAGCGCTTTCCATCTTCAGCCGATTACCCAAATCCATATGGCCCCGGCGATAGAGATGGATTTACCCGGGCACGGTAATGCGCTATACCTAAAAATGTTTTTTGTTGTAGCTATTTTAATACTTGCCGTTGCCTGTATCAATTTCATGAACCTGGCTACTGCGCGTTCGGCCCGACGGGCAAAGGAAATTGGCTTGCGCAAAGTAGCTGGGGCGCAAAGGTTTCAACTGATATTTCAGTTTTTAAGCGAAGCCGTGTTCACTGCTTTTTTATCGCTGCTTCTTGCACTTTGGATAGTAGTTTTGGTCCTGCCGATGTTTAATCAGCTGATTGGTAAACAACTTACCATTGATTTTGCCGATGCGAATCTTTGGCTTGGTCTGTTATGTATCGCGTTATTAACAGGGGTGATATCGGGAAGTTACCCGGCATTGTTTTTATCGGGTTTTAATCCTGTTAAAGTGCTTAAGGGGAATGTGAAATCAATGGGCGGTAATTTAATTTTTCGCCATGCTTTGGTGGTGACCCAGTTTGTTGTTTCGGTGGTTTTACTGATAGGTACGATAGTTATTTACCAGCAACTTAAGTTTGTACGAGAAAGAAATCCCGGCTTTAACAAATCCAGTCTTTTATATATGGACATGAACGGTGACATGGTAGATAAAGAAGCTTTGCTGAGAAATGAGCTACGGCAAAATCCGCTCACCAGTGATTTTGCTATTACCAACGAACTTCCTATAGATGTGGGAGCTGGCGCAAACGTTTCATGGCCCGGCAAAGACCCCAAAACGCTCGGAAACCCGACGCCGGGAATTTACGTGAGCGAAAATTTTGCCCATCTATTCGGATTGAAATTACTGGCAGGCCGTTTCTTTTCCGAATCAATTAAAACCGATTCAAATAATTGTGTCATTAACCAAAAACTATTGAGCTTGATGGGCTTTACTGATCCTGCGGCAGCCATTGGCAAACCGATGACATTGCACAATAAACCCAGTGTTATTATTGGTGTGGTTAAAGACTTTAATTTCAAACCTGCCCAGTCGGCCATTGAACCCCTGATCATTGCTTTAACAGGTGGTGGCGGTAATGTGGTTATACGAACTAAGCCTGGAGCAACCTTTGCAACTATAAAGGCTCTGGAGAAAATGAGTAAAGAAATTAGTCCTGCTTATCCTTTCAGCTTCAATTTTGTTGATCAGCAAATGGCCAGCCTTTACCATGGAGAGCAGCAGATGGGTAATATTTTTAAACTATTTGCGGCAATAGGCATTTTTATTTCATGTCTTGGTTTATACGGTTTATCGGCGTTTATTGCCGAACAGCGTACCAGGGAAATAGGCGTACGCAAGGTATTGGGCGCATCGGTATTTAACCTGGTTTATTTGTTATCATCCGGAATTACCAGGTTGATCCTGATAGCTATCTGTATAGCATTACCGGTTGCGTGGTACGCGGCAAATACCTGGCTGGCTGGATTTGCTTATCATATTAATGTTAGCTGGCTGATATTCTTGTTGGCATCGGGGTCAGCTTTGGGTATAGCCTGGCTTACGGTTGGCTATGAATCTATCAAAGCCGCAACCGTGAACCCTATTAAGAGCTTAAGAACTGAGTGATGCTTGCGTTACATAAATGAACACCCACCTGTCCGTATCCGAACGGTACTTCATTGTTGGTTGAGTTTAATTGTTTGATATATAGCTATTTGTGATATTGGCACTGTTTTGCATGCCACACAATTAAATAAAACGGATTTTTATGCTGAAAAACTATATCAAAACCGCCTGGCGGAACCTTGTCCGCAATAAGTTTTATTCGGTGATCAATATTGCCGGGTTAACTGTAGGCCTCGCCATTGGGATCCTCATCCTGCTTTGGGTGCAGGACGAATTTAGCTTTGATAGCTTTCATAAAAACGCATCAAATATTTACCGGGTAGAGCTTTTTGGCGGTACAGGGGCCAGCAAGCAGATCTGGCAAACAACAGTAGCACCGATGGGGCCGCTGGCCAAACAGGAACTGCCCGTTGTGCAAGATCAGGTGCGCATAACCAATAACTGGTTTTTCTCATTATTTAAATACCAGGATAAAATTTTTAACGAGCAGGCGGTAGGCTTTGCTGATCCCTCCCTGTTTACTGTTTTTGACTTTCCGCTGATTGAAGGTAACAAGGCAAAGCCTTTTACGAACGATAATTCCGTAGTGATTACAAAAAGAACGGCAAAAAAATATTTCGGTAATCAAGATGCTTTAGGAAAAGTTATTGTGGCCGATAATAAAGAGAATTTTACTGTATCGGGCGTTATTGATGATTTCCCGCTTAACTCAAGCATTAATTATGATATGATCATGCCTATGAGCTATCATATCAAATATATGTTTACCAACAATAAGGTTGATCTGAACCATGATTTCAGCAATTACGCTTATGAAACCTATTTGTTGTTGAAGCCGGGTACTTCTTTAAAAAAGCTATCGGCCGATTTGAATAAAGTTCACCTGAAACGGAAGCCTGAAGATACCGATGCCGATTACCTCTTGCTGCCCGCAACTAAAATGCACCTTTATAATGCTGATGGTACCGACCGGGGGATCAGCACTGTACATATCTTTATCATTATCGCCTTAGTAATATTAGTAATTGCCTGTATCAACTATGTTAACCTTTCAACCGCGCGGGCCATGCTGCGCGCCAAGGAAATAAGCATGCGAAAGATCATCGGCGCGGCAAAAACACAATTGTTTATGCAGTTTGTGGTAGAAACAGCTTTGCTGTTTATCCTTTCGTCGGTTTTAGCAGTGTTGGTAATTTATAACGTAATTCCTGTATTTAATGAAATTGCGGGTAAGCAGCTGGTATTTAATCTTTCCAACTACCATATCTGGTTAGTTATTGCGGGTACCATTACTGCTACACTTGTATTGTCCAGTATTTACCCGGCGCTCCTGTTATCATCTTTTGAACCTTTAAAGGCACTTAAGGGTAAAATATCCAATGGCATTGGCGATGTGGTTTTCCGTAAAATCCTGGTAGTGGTACAGTTTACCTTTTCGGTTGTGCTTATTATCGGTACAATCGTAATCACCAGCCAACTTAATTACATCCGGTCTAAAAATTTAGGCTATGATAAAAGCCATGTGTTTGCTTTTTGGATGCGCGATATGAAAGATCATTATGATGCTGTTAAAGCCGAACTGTTGAAACAACCGGGTGTTGAGGCGGTAACCCGATCAAGCGGAAATATTGTTAACAACGGCGGCATCTCGGGCGATAATGATTGGGATGGCAAAGCCACAGGGCAAACATTTATCGTGCACCCGCAGGGAATTGATAAAGATTTTATTTCTTTTTTCAAGATAAAAATGACTGCAGGTCGCGGTTTTGATGGCTCGGTGAGTGATTCGGCTCATTATATCCTGAATGAGGCTGCAATTAAGGAGTTAGGTATGAAAGACCCGATAGGCAAACGTTTCAGGTTGCGTAAAACTGAAGGAACTATCATAGGCGTGGTAAAGGATTTTCACTTTGCAAGTATGCGTGAAAAAATTGGGCCGATGGTGTTTTTCTACGCCCCGGATACGTATGCTTCACTGTATATTAAAACAACCGGCGATGGTGCGCCAAAAGCCATAGCAGCTGCCGAAAAAGAGTTTAAACAATACAATGGGCAATTTCCATTTGGTTACACTTTCCTGGATGACATATTCAACAACCTTTACCAGGGCGAGCAGCGCGAAGGTACCTTATTTAACTATTTTGCAGGGATCGCGATTTTAATTTCTTGTCTTGGCCTGCTTGGTTTAGCTGCTTACACCGCCCAGGTGCGTACCCGAGAAATTGGCGTGCGAAAGGTTTTAGGCGCTACCGTTACTAATGTTGTTGCCTTATTAGCCAAAGATTTTATAAAGCTTGTATTGATTGCTATTGTAATAGCCTTCCCGATAGCCTGGCTGGCTATGAGCCACTGGTTGGATGCATTCGCTTACAGAGTGGGTATTAGCTGGACAACTTTCATCTTATCGGCAGCTATCGCCCTATTGATAGCCTTTATTACCATCAGCTTTCAATCGGTTAAAGCCGCGCTGGCTAACCCGGTTGATAGTTTAAGGAGGGAGTAATAGTTGGTTCAAATTGGTAGAGACTCGTCACATGCGTTTCCCGAATGACTGGTTTTGCGTTGATTGCTTATCTGTCCTCATGGGAGACGCATGTGATGCGTCTTTACTTTGAAAACTTAAAACAATTCCACCAACCGCTCCAAAGCCATCCCTCTCGATCCTTTGATCAGGATAGTTGAATTGGTAATAGGCTGTGCTTTCAAAGCAGCAATGGCATCTTCGGCAGTTTCATAAAACTTGTCCATGGTCCATGGTCCATGATCCATGGACTGCGAAGCACCCAAAAAATCCTTTCCGATAAAGATGCGTTCATCAACAGCGGTATCCATAGCTTTGCGGATAACAGATGCATGTTCAACAGCCGCTTCCGGCCCCATTTCAAACATATCGCCCAAAATAAGTACCTTCCTTTTTGCTTCAATTTTGCCCACGTTTTCAATGGCTACAAACATGCTGCTTGGGTTGGCATTGTAATAATCGCAAATGAGCGTATTAGTAGCTGTTTGTACAATTTGCGAGCGGTTATTTTTAGGCTGATAACCCTCGATACCGGCGTTGATTTCATTAGCCGGTAAACCGAGATAGGTGCCTATACATATGGCTACTAAAATATTGGGCAGGTTATAAGTACCCGTTAGCTGGGTTTTAACTTGATAGCAGTCGCCGGTTTTATTATTGGTCCAACTTAAAGTGAGCAACGGAGAATTTTCCAACAGTTCACCGCTGATGAGATTGTCAATAGCATCGGTTCCGTAATACTCCACGTGAGGTAAACGACGGACAGCAGCCATCTCCATTAAAACAGTATCATCGCTATTGACAAAGACAGCACCATCTGTTTTGCTTACTCCTCCTTTAGGGGGCAGGGGGCAAAATAATCATACAACTCCCCTTTACCCTTCTTCACTCCTTCAACTCCGCCAAAACCTTCCAGATGCGCTTTACCAACATTGGTAATTAAGCCAAGCGATGGTTGAGCAATACTGCAAAGCATCTCGATCTCTTTTTGGTGATTGGCCCCCATTTCAATAACGGCCACCTCGTGGCTGGCATCAATGGTTAAAATTGTAAGTGGTACACCAATATGGTTATTTAAATTGCCTTGGGTAGCCTGGGTTTTAAAATGCTGCGATAATACGGCATTGATCAGTTCTTTGGTGGTGGTTTTTCCGTTGGTACCTGTAAGTCCGATAACCGGGATGTCAAGCTGACGGCGATGATAACGCGCTAAATCCTGCAAGGTAGTTAAAACATCCTCAACCAATAAATACTGTTCGCCCAGTTGATATTCGGCGTTATCAATTACTGCGTAAGCTGCACCGGCCTCAACTGCTTTTTGTGCAAAAGTGTTGGCGTCAAACTTATCGCCTTTGAGGGCGAAGAACAGATTGCCAGGCACTATCTTCCGGGTGTCGGTGCTAATTACGGGGTGTTTGAGGTATATATCGTACAGTTGGGTTGTGGTAGTCATGTGTGTTGAACAAATACAATTCAAAAATATGTCATCATTAGCTTGCGTACGTTTGCAACGAGTGCTTAACGTGGCTCGGCGATTGTATCGCCGGGCTTGCGTTTAAAACGCAAGCCCATTTTAAGCGCTCGTTGCAAACGAGCCCAAGGTTTCAAACTTAACAAAAATTATTCCCCCTTGTTCATCCAGCCAATTACAGCTTTGATTTCACCGTAGCTGTAATCATCGCCTAAAACTTCTTTTAAGGGCGATAGTCTTTCAGTTCCATAACTTTCAACGGCGTCGGCAATAACAGCGATCTTTTTCTGCGGAACTATTTCGGTGATATCCAGATCGCCGTTTTGTACATAATAACTCAGGTGTGTTTCTATGGTAGCTGTAGTGAACCCACGCTCAGCAGCTATTTCGACAACGGTTTTTCCGGAGCGATATAGGTTAAACGTTTCGGCTTTAGTATCATTGCTTCGCGAAGAAGATTTGGTTTGCCCCGGTGATTTCGCCTTCCGCTCCCGTTTAGGCGATTTCTGTTTTATTTTTGAACCGAGGCCTTTTTCAGCACAATAAATCTTAACCGGTTCAAGCAGTTCGCGACCATAACGGGCCAGTTTAATATCGCCAAAACCAGAAATCATTCGCAATTCATCCAAACTTTGTGGCAGGTAGGTAGCCATTTCCTGCAGTGTAGCATCGGATATAATAACATAAGCCGGTACATTTTCACCCTCGGCAATGCCCCGCCTAACTTCCCTTAACCGGTTGAATAACGGAATCTCATAAGGAAGGCTTTCTTCATGATGAACTTCTTCAACTTTTTCTATTTCAATAAACTCAACTTTTTGGCCGCCTTTTAAAACAGCTGCACTTTGCGCGGTAAGCTTTAAAACCGGATATTCGTCGCCGGCGGTTTGCAGATAGCCCATGGTAACCAGCTCGCGGATGTGGTGCTGCCAGTCGGCCTTGCTGATATCTGCACCGATACCGTAGGTTTTTAACTGCTTATGTTCTTCACGGATCTTATCGCTTTTCGATCCCCGCAAAAAATCTATTACATAGTTAGCCCCGAAACGTTCATTTAACCGGGCTACCGCCGAGAGCGCTTTTTGAGCGATCAGCGTGCCATCAAAACGTTTATATTCAGTTAAGCAAACATCGCATGAGCCGCATTTGGCCGGAAATTCTTCGTCGAAGTATTTCATCAGGTATTGCCTGCGGCACGATAGCAGCTGACAATATTTAACCATATCATTAAGCTTATTAAGCATGATGCGGCTTTGCTGCTCGTTGCCTTCAACTTTGGCAAAAGCCTGCAATTTCATTGCATCGCCGGGCGAGTAAAGCAACAATGCTTCCGATGGAAGCCCATCGCGCCCAGCCCTGCCGGTTTCCTGGTAATATCCTTCAATGTTTTTTGGCAGATCAACATGTACTACATAGCGCACGTTTGATTTATTGATACCCATACCAAAGGCGATGGTTGCCACGATGATTTTGAGGTCGTCACGTAAAAAAGCTTCCTGGTTACGGGCTTTAACTTCATTACTAAGACCGGCGTGATAGGCCTCGGCAGCAAAGCCTTCATCTTTTAAATCCTCGGCCAAAGCCTCGGTAGATTTACGGGATAGGCAATAAATAATCCCCGACTCATCCTTATGTTCATTTAAAAAGGCGATGAGCTGTTTAAAGCTGTTCTTTTTAGGCGCTACGCGGTAAGTAATATTTGCCCTGTTAAATGAGGATACAAATATTGCCGGCTTATGAAGGTTGAGCTTTTCAAGAATATCTTTTTGTGTAAGCTTATCCGCAGTAGCCGTAAGTGCTATAACCGGCACCGACGGAAACTCTTCCTTAAGCCCGGCAAGCATTAAATACTCAGGCCTGAAATCATGTCCCCATGATGAGATACAATGCGCCTCGTCAATTGCTATCTGGGAAACTTTCAGCGTTTTTAAAAAAGGAATAAGCTTACTTTCTTTATTCTCTTTGCTTTCGGCACTGAACAAACGTTCGGGGGCAAGGTAAAGTAGTTTGATCTCATTGTTTCGGAGCCGGTTTACCAGCACCCTCGTTTCCTCGGGATTTAACGACAGATTGAGGAAAGCCGCAGGGATGCCGTTAACGTTCAGGCTATCTACCTGGTCTTTCATCAGCGCAATAAGCGGTGATATTACAATGGTCAAGCCATCAAGCAAAACAGCGGGCAGTTGGTAGCACAATGATTTGCCGCCACCGGTAGGCATCAGCGCCATTACATCCTGCCCCTTAAGTATATTTTGAATGATAGCCTCCTGCTCATGCCTGAAGGTACTATAACCAAAGTATTTTTGCAGGGCCTGAATAGGTGTCATGTTTGTTGATTGCAGATATGCAAATGTGCAGATTTCAGATTATAAATATGCGGATTTCAGATGTGCAAATTTTAAATTATAGATGTGCAAATTCCAGATGTGCGGTTCTCTTCTACCTTAACTAACTGTAATTACATTTTATCATTTACATATGCACATCTGAAATTTGCACATCTAACAATTTGCCAATATTTTTCTGCATATTAGCTTATCTCTTTTCTCCTATATATCTATTATTTATTTATGATAAAAAAACATTTACTCCTTTTTGTATTTGTAAGTTTTTTTGCCCGGCCTTTGCGCAAAAGATCCAATCGCCGCAGGAGTTCCTGGGTTATAAACTGGGTGAGCATTTTACTCCACATTATCGTATCGCCGAATATTTTAGATACGTTGCGTCGGTTTCAAAAAATGTAAAACTACAGCAGTTTGGTACTACCAACGAGGGCCGGCCTTTACTGGCGATGTTCATCGCTTCTGATGAAAATATTGGCAGGCTGGAAGAGATCCGTCATAATAACCTTAAACTGGCCGGGATAGAAAGCGGCGGCGGCAGCACTGCCATGCCTGTTGTTACCTGGCTAAGCTATAATGTACACGGTAACGAGCCTGCATCAAGTGAAGCTTCGATGTGGACTTTGTTTGACATGGTTGATCCGGCAAATGCTGCTACTAAAGCCTGGCTTAAAAATATGGTTGTTGTTATCGATCCTTGTTTAAACCCCGATGGGCGCGACCGCTATGTTAATTTTTATAATTCGGTAGTTGGCGCTGCGCCAGATCCCAGCCCAACATCGCGCGAGCACGTTGAACCATGGCCGGGTGGCAGGGTAAACCATTTTTATTTTGACCTTAACCGCGATTGGGCATGGCAACAGCAAAAAGAAACCCAGGCACGTGTAGGTTTGTATAATCAATGGTTGCCGCAGGTACATGTTGATTACCATGAGCAGGGTTATAACGCACCATATTACTTTGCCCCTGCTGCCGAGCCTTACCATAAAGATATTACCCAATGGCAACGCCAGTTCCAGATCACCATTGGTAAAAACAATGCCAAGTACTTTGACCAGAACGGTTGGATGTATTTTACAAAATACGAGTTCGATCTGCTTTACCCGTCATATGGCGATACTTATCCTTTATACAATGGCTCTATCGGCATGACGTATGAGCAAGGTGGTATCAGTGCCGGTTTGGCTGTGGTTACCCGCAGCGGTGATACCCTTACTTTGGTGCAACGTGTAGCCCATCACCACTCAACAAGTTTAAGCACGCTTGAAATAGCCGCGTTAAATACTCAAAAGCTTTTGGATGAGTATAAAAAGTTTTTTGACAACAGTCGGGCCAATCCCCCGGGCGATTACAAAACCTATGTTATTAAAAACGATAACAATAATAAAATTAACGCGTTGGCAAAAATGCTGGGCCGCAACGGCATCCAGTATGGTTTTGGCTTAGCTAATAAAACCGTTACCGGCTTTAACTATGTTACCCAAAAAACGGAGCAATATAATGTTGGCGCAAACGACCTGGTAGTTAATGCCTATCAGCCTAAAGCAGTATTACTGCATGTGCTTTTGGAGCCCAAAACCTTTATCCCGGACTCGAATACATATGATATCACGGCATGGTCGCTTCCGTATGCTTATGGATTGAAAGCTTACGGATTGAAGGAATCATTTAAACCTGCCAGTACCGAATGGAGCGTGGCCGAGCCTAAGCCTCTGGTAAATACACATGCTTACGCATATGTATCGGCGTGGCAATCGGTTAATGATGTGAAGTTTTTGGCTGCTTTGCTAAAAAAGAAGATTAAAGTGCGTTATGCCGAGAAGCCTTTTGAAGCAGGGGGCAAGCAATTTACAGCAGGTTCATTAATTGTTACCCGCGCGGGCAACGACCTGGCTGCTTTTGACCAGGTGGTTACACAAACAGCTGCAGCACTTAATCAGGAGATCACTCCTATTTCAACAGGCTTTGTTGATAAAGGATCGGATATTGGTTCGGATGCGGTAAGGTTTATCCATCAACCTAAAATAGCATTGATTGCCGGCGACGGTGTTAATTCGGAAGCTATGGGCGAAGTTTGGCATTTGTTTGAGGCGCAGATTGGATACCCGGTTACTTTAATAAGGTATCAGGACTTAAGTCGCACAAAACTGGGCGAATTTGATGTGGTGATTTGCCCCGATGGCCGTTATGAAGATTTCCCTTCGGAGAAATTACAAAACTGGATCCGTGATGGTGGTAAGCTGATAGCCGTGGATAATGCTGTATCGTTACTGGTTGATAAAAAAGGCTTCCTGATTAAGCATAGGGAAGAGAAAAAAGAAGATAAGGACAAAGAAAAGGACAAGGATAAAACGGTTAAGTTATATGGAGATCGCGACCGGTTAGCGCTTAGCGAGTCTATTCCAGGCGCTATTTATAAACTGAACCTTGACAATACCCATCCGCTTGGTTTTGGCTTGCCGGATTACTACTATTCATTAAAGTTGAATGATGATATCTACGATCTTTTCTCTGGCGATGATGGCTGGAACGTAGGCACTATAAAAAAGGATAGTTACGTATCAGGCTTTGTAGGTGCCGAATCAAAAAAGAAGATCATAAACGGTTTGCTGCTTGGCGTACAGCCCATGGGCCGCGGTTCGGTAGTTTATATGGTTGATGACCCGTTGTTCCGCAGCTTCTGGGAAAACGGTAAGCTGTTGTTCAGTAATGCCGTATTTATGGTGGGGCAGTAAGCCCCCCAGCCCCCTGAAGGGGGAGCAGCTACATCGCTTTAAAATTAAAGGGCTTGTTTCCATTTTGGAAACAAGCCCTTTAATTTTAACTTATAGCCATGCTAATCAAAGGCTCCCCCTTCAGGGGGCTGGGGGGTTAATTATTCCCCTTTACCCTTCCTTTTTCATCATCGGCGCCGCTGCGGTGCTGACGCATTTTGATAGAACTGTTACCAAAGTTATAAGTAAAAGTAAGGCGCATTACCCGGGTATCATTTTTTTGTTTGATAACAAAGTTATTGTTCACCACCTGGCTGCTCAAATCATTGCGGCGAATGTTGAAGATGTCATCGCATGAAGCTTTGATGTTGAATTTCTTTTCCATGAATGATTTACTGACACCCATATCTACCGAGTAGCGCGGCCTGATCTTGTAAATGCCGTAGGTTAATGATGATTGGTAATCGCCGGTTACTTCAAAGCGGTAGCCTGCAAACTTGAATGTTTGTGTTGTACGGCCTTGGAAAGCCCATTGCCCATCATTGAACTTTTGACCGGCAAGGGTATCCGACTTAAAGCCCAGGTAAAACGCGGTTGCGTTAACATTGCCCTCCCACCATTTGGTAATGGTGAATGGTGTGTTGACGTTGACATTGTAACCGGTTTGGGTTTGCAGGTTTTGATGTGTTTCAAATGAACGCTTGCCTTCTGTTAAAATCAGCTCGGTAATAGCATCGGTAGTATGGCTGTAACCGAGGCTTACGTTGATGGTTTTATTATAAGTATAATTAAGCTCAAAGTTTTGAGTGTATTGCGGGTTCAGGAACGCGTTACCTTGCGAATAAGTGTAAGGGTCAAGGTAATAAACAAAAGGGTTCAGGTCGTCATAGCCCGGACGGTCGATACGGCGGCTGTATGAAAAGCTTACTTCGTTTTTATCATTAATGGTTTGATTAATGAATACGCTTGGGAAAAGATTTAAATAGCTTCTCTTAACAGGTGTGCTACCAATAAGGTTACCTGTAGATCGGGTTTGTTCGGCACGTAAGCCTAATTGTACAGAGAATTTTTTGAATTGCTTATTCAGGTTCAAATACCCGGCATTAATTTTTTCGGTGTAAATAAACCGGTTGGTACGTGTAGTATCATTAATATAAGCACCGTTGCTGAAGATCTGCGCTTGCAGGTCATTATCGGTTTTAACACTGCTGAATTTTACCCCGGCTTCCAGTTTGATGGTTTTGGTAAGCGGTTTGGTGTAGTCAGCTTTACCGGTGTAGATGCTTATGGTTGAAGGTGTTTGGTTACGCAGCATTTGTGGTTCATGCTGTATACTTCCATCAGGTAAAAAATAATCGGTATTGTACATGGCATTGGAGTTGTTTTTGAATTTAGAGTAATCCAAATCAATGCTCAGCTCCTGGCCGCTGGTATCAAGCTTAAGCCTGTCGTTAAGGTTAAGGGCGAAGTTTTTATAGGTTTGCCTGATATCTGATGTAGTGTGCAACGAAGAATCGGGCACGCCAAATTGTTTGCCGATAATTGTGCGGTTATCATTCAAGTCTTTTTCGCTGTTTGAATAGCCGCTTACCACAAAACCTATGGTATGTTTCGGGGTTAGGTCATAGTCGGCACCTAAACGATAGTTGTTGTAATGGTTGATGCTTGGCAGGTTTGATTTCTGGTTGAAATAAGTTTTATTGCCAAGCGAATCAGTAATGATACGGTCAATGCCAATATCGTGGCCGCGTTTGTTATCACCCCTGCTTAATGAGGTAAACACATTGAGATTGCCCTGTTTGTGATTAAGGTTTAGGCTGCTGTTATCGCGCCAGTATTTGCTTTTGGCACCGCCCACGGTAATACTGCCGTTTGTGCCCGATTGTGTATTCTTTTTCAATTTAATATTAATGATGCCCGAATTGCCGGCCGCATCATATTTTGCAGATGGGTTGGTAATGATCTCAATAGATTTAATGGTATTGCCATCAGTTGAACGTAATAAAGTAGCCAGCTGCGCTGCCGTAAGATAGGTTAGCTTGTCATTGATCATGACAGTTACGCCCTGTTTACCTTTCAGGCTGATGTTATCGTCCTTATCAACAGTAACGCCCGGTGCACGTTCTAAAATTTCCATGGCGGTATTGCCGGCTGCAAGTACGCTGTTTTCGACGTTCATTACGGTGCGGTCTATTTTACGCTCAATAAGGGGTTTTGTGGCGGTGATGGTAACGGCCTTTAATTCGGTGCTGCCTGTGTGCAGGTTTAAAGCAGGAGCTGTAACATGCGGTGTATTTGCAGGCACGGTGAAGCTTTTGCTTACAGCTTTTTGATAGCCAACAACAGTGGCTTTAATAATATAGTTGCCCGCTTTTATGTTGTCAAAAACATAAACACCGGCATCGTTACTTAATGCTCCTTTAACCACAGTTGAATCGGAGGCGCGTAAAAGGCTTACAGTCGCATAATCAAGTGGTTTGCCCTGCTCGTTAACTAAGGCCCCTGATACCTTGGCGGCAGGCGGAGCCTGCTGGGCAAACGATACACTACAGCTGATAGCAACAAGCAGCAGTGTATAAAATATGTTGTGTATGATAGCTTTCATTTTTAGTTCGGTTTAAAAGTAAGGGCAATACAATGCCGTTAAAGGATTGCTCCTTTTTAAAAATTTGTAAATAAGTGTTTTTAGTTTCCGGGGTGCTTTTTCCGGTTTTTTAGGGTTTAGTAATTATGAGATATAGGCGATTGTTTTCATTGTGTTAATGCTTTTGATTTAAATTTTAGCAAAACAATCCCACCTGGCTTTTAGGCCATTTTTTAACGATTATTAAATTTATGTTGCCGGATTACCCGGAAATGGTAATTGTGTTGCTTTTTATAGTAAGATGCAAAAACAGGGGTGTTGGTTACAGATTATTTTCACTTTTTAATGCAGGCATTAAATTTTTTGCCATATCCTTAATAATCCGGAAGGTAATTGGCATTTCATTTTGGCAGGGGATGGTTGCCTCCCGATTGCTTATCCTGTTGTTTAAAAGCGATTTGCCTCCTGTTTGCAACAGGAAATAAAAAGGAATAATAAGCCCGCTAAAAATTAGCAGGCTTATATATTTAAAAATACTTTTCATAGGGCAGGCGATTTTTAACGCCCAGGTGCGTTGGTAGTATCCGGAACACCTGCATCTTTTGATGCTTTTATCTTCTCCATAATTTTATCCGCTGTTGTATTGGTATCTATTTTACATTCGAGGCCATTGGTGGTCATGATATAAGTGGCGGTTGTAATGCCGTTATTCTTGTCCTGGTCTTTGCACTCATATATATTAAAGTTGATGTTGCGGTCGAGTTTTTCATCAATAACAACTTTAGCATTAAGAGGTACTTTAAGGGTGAGGTGTAATTCCTGCCCGCGCCATAAAAAGCCTTTAGGCATTTCCAGGTGCCGATCGAAATTTAAAACAGAATCTTTTTGCTCAAAACGGTAAGCTGCACTGCGGGCGTTGATCAAGGCTTCTTCAAGATTGCTGCCGCGGGCGCTGAATGTTTCGATGAGCACAGGTTGAGGAACATCACTCTTTTCAATATCAATGGTAACGTTGCGATTTGGCATATCATCGCCATTAAAATCATCATCTAAAATGATCATGCCTTTAAAGCGCTCGTTTATTTTGAGGCGTGTGCTGTCTTCATTACTTAAATACTTAGTGTCGTTCAGCTGCAGGTAATACGTGTTGTTTGTAGTTGGCTTAAGTTTAACTGTTTGCGTAAACTTACCGCCCTCGCGGAAGCCGGCCGCCGTTTTTACGCCATAATATGAAACCGCACCCAGGGATGCTAACCAGATACATAACAAGGTAGTACCAATTGAACGGTTAAATGAAGCTTTTTTAAACAGGAAGCCTATCGTTGATAAAATAATGGCTAATAAAGGTATAGTTAGTACTAAAAAGCCGCTCGCCATGAAAATACCATTGGCCTGGTGATTAGTTATGTTGAACGGAAACAGGTTGTAGATGCCCATATTACCAGCCGCAAATAAAGCGACAAGCGAAACGATTAGCGCTATGGTCATGCCAAGGCAGGCCAATAAAACAGCTGCAGCCAATAGTTTGCCAAGTAAACTGCCCGTACCCCTTAAAAAGGCGCCAAGATGTTCAAAGATATCGCTGATCAGATCGCGAACCTGGTAAATGAACGGTTTGGCTTCATGCTTAAAGTTTTGAAGGTTTTCACGTACGGTACTCAACTCTTCTTCAAAGTTCTTTTTAAAACCCTTCAAGTCCTGCTTTTCGCCTTTCATAGCCATACGGTCGGCGCGGGTAATGGCTTTTGGGACAGCCATCCATAGTATAAAATATATAATAAGGCCCATGGCGGCAAAAGGTACCAGGATAGCGAAGGCCAGCCTTACCCAGGCCGGGTTAATGTCAAAATAATTGGCAATACCAGCACATACACCACTGATGAGGTGATCATCCGGGTCGCGGAAAAGCCTGCGGCGTTCGGTATTGTACTCAAACGGATTGCCACCTGCAGCTTTGGCGTCGGTTTCGGCAGTTTCAAAATCCTGTACGCTGCCCATTTGCTCGGTAACTTCCTTAACGTCGGTCTCAACAATAACTTGTTTGGCGTCTCGTGCCAGGATCTCGTTAAACATTTCGGCAATGCGGTTTTCGATGTCGGTTGTGATCTCCAGGCTATCGGCCGAAGTAGAAAAATGACGCTTTACATCCGTCATATAATTCTTCAGCACTTCGTAGGCATCTTCTTCAATGTGAAAAACCATGCCGTTTATATTTATGATAATTGTTTTGTTCATGATTGTAGTGAGTTTGTAGGCTTTTCTATTTTCTATCGCCGATAGCTGTTTGAACAGCAAATACCAGCTCCTGCCAGGTTTTATCTAATTGTTCAAGTACCGCCCGGCCTTCGTCCGAGAGCACATAGTACTTTCGGGGCGGCCCGGAAATTGACTCTACCCAGTTATAGGTGAGCAGTCCGTTATTTTTTAAACGGGTTAAAAGAGGATACAGAGTACCCTCAACTACAAGCAGTTGGGCTTTCTTAAGTTCAGCAATTATGTCTGATGCATATGTTTCGCCCTTAGCTATGATGGAGAGGATGCAATACTCCAGTATGCCTTTCCTCATTTGGGTTTGGGTGTTTTCGACGATCATAATACAAAGATATATGTTTTAGATTGTATTATGCAATACATAGTACTATAATTATTATTCTTTTAGCTGAAACTTGGTTTTTTGAAAAAAATGACGTTTTAAAAGAAATTACTTGACTTTTTGATAACGTAACATTACTTTTATGATTAATTAACTATTAACTGATCTTATTATTAACGAAATGAAAAAACTTCTACTCGTAAGTTTGTGCTTACTTGTGTTGTCTATGACGCAAGTATTCGCGCAAAACCGTACAGTTACTGGTACGGTTACGGCCAAAGACGACGGCCTACCCATTCCGGGAGTAACAGTAAAGATTAAGGGTACAACCATAGGTACCCAAACCAGTGCAGCCGGTAAATTCTCTCTCAGCGTACCGGCAAATTCAACGCTCACATTTTCATTCGTTGGTTACACGTCACTTGACAAGACGGTTGGAACTTCATCAATTGTTAATGCAGTTCTTGAACCCTCAGCTAAACAGCTGGGAGAGGTAGTTGTAACTGGTGCTTTGGGCATTAAAAAGGCGGCAAGAGAAACCGGTTACTCATCAACTAAAATTGGTGGTAAAGAACTTACCCAATCAAACGTTATTAACGTTGCTAACGGTTTAACTGCAAAAGTTGCCGGTTTGGCGGTATCAACCATTGATAACAGTATCGACCCTCAGGTGAGGATTACCTTACGTGGTAACAGGTCGGCCCTGGGTAACAACACCGCGCTTATCGTTGTTGATGGTGTGCCAATCCCGGGCGGATCATTATCATCAATCAACCCGAACGACATCGCCGACATTAACATCCTTAAAGGTGCCGGTGCAGCCGCGCTTTATGGTTCGGAGGCAGCAAACGGTGCGATGATCATCACTACTAAAAGAGGTACGGATGCCAAGCCTGTAATTACTTACAGCAATTCGTTCCAGCTTCAGGACGTTGGTTATTTCCCTAAACTACAAAACCAATACGGTATCTACGGGGGTGAAGGCGCTCCTTATGTTGATCCTATCACCGGTTTCTCGCTGTACACTCCTTATGAAAACCAGCAATATGGTCCGCTGTATGACGGTCACATGGTGCAGGTTGGTTACCCTGCAGGCGGTCCTAATGGTCCGGTATTGATGGTTCCATACTCTGCTCAGAAAAAAATCCTATCAAAGCTTTCTTCAACACAGGTATTGTTGAACAAAACAACATTAGCTTCTCTCAGGGCGATTCCAAAAGCTCATTTTATTTTTCTGCTCAGAACGCTTACCAAAAAGGTGTAGTGCCAAGCGATAAAAACAACCGTACGTCGGTGAGTGTGCGTGGCGCTAAAAGTTACGGAAACTTCAAAGCCGATTTCTCGGTTGAATACACCCGTACAGATATCAGCACTTACGGTACAGGCTACAATGGCTCGCTGTTGTTCACCAACCTTATCCAGTGGCCATCATTCCTGAATATTAAAGATTTCAGGGATTCAAACAATGGTACCTTCTCAAATCCAAGCGATTTTTATGATGCTTACGCCATCAACCCATACTGGATCACTGACAATTCAAGGATCAACAAACAAAGGGATGTGTTCTTGTCAAACTTAACCTTGTCATACACCGTGAACAAATGGGTTGATCTGAACTACAGGGTTTCACATAACTTTGGTATCGACCAGGAGAAATACACCCGCCGCGAGGTAAACTTTACGCCTTACAGCATCAGCGATCCGCTGGGTGCAGGTAGTGTACAAAGTACCTTTACTACAGGTAAAGCCCCGGGCCAGGTAAATGATTACTACCAATACGGTGACGGTACCGCCAATGGCGATGGCTATGCGAGGTTACAAGGAGATGCGATAGTGACTATCCATCATAAATTTTTCAATAACGACCTTGGTGTTAACTTACTTTTAGGTAATACCATTACTCAAAAATACCGTAAAGCGATGAGCACAGGTAGCAATAACCTGTTGATCAAAGACTTTTATAATATTAACACAATCGGTGGCATTGCCTCTGCTTCAGAGGGTGAGCAAAAAATTCGCCAGGTTGCATATTATGCGGCTTTAAACTTAAGCTACAAAAATTACCTGTTCCTTGAAGGTACAGTAAGGAATGAGCGTGATTCTCGTTTAAGTACTGCAAACAGGTCGTTTTACTATCCATCAGGTAAAGTGTCGTTCATCCCCACTGATGCCCTCGACTTCCTGAAAAATAACAAAGTTTTAAGCTACTTAAAATTATACGGCGAGGTTAGCCGCGTGGGTAACATCTCAATTGATCCTTACAACTTAACTGATACCTACAGCGTTACCTCTGGTTTCCCTTATGGTTCGTTAGGTGCTTTAACTGCAGGTTCAATTCACTATAACTACGGTTTGAAACCAGAGTCGATCAATGAGATTGAGTTTGGTGCTGAGGCTTCATTCTTTGACGGCCGCGTTAGTGCAAAAGCCACATATTACAAACAAAATAGTAAAAATCAAACCCTTAAAGTTAGTACCTCTGCGGCTACAGGTTATCAGCAAGTATTATTGAATGCTGGTGAAATTGAGTCAAAGGGTGGTGAATTTGAATTAACCGCCGATGTGTTAACCAAAGCTAAAAACAAAGTTGGTTTACGTTTAGGTGGTAACTTATCAATTAACGATTCGAAAGTTATATCGTTATTGCCAGGTATCAACTCGTTACAAATTAATAACAACGTTTTTGCAGTGGTGGGGCAGCCTTTCCCGGTTTACAAAGGTTCAGATCTGTTGCGTGATCCTCAGGGCCGTGTAATTGTAAGCGGTACTACCGGTTTGCCATCGGTTGATCCTACTCAAAGAAACTTTGGCCGTACAACGCCTAAATACATCCTTGGTGTTAATGCCCAGGTTAGTTACGATATCGTAACCTTATCGGGTGTTGGTGAGTTCCGCGGCGGTTACATCATCTACAACGGTGTTGGTTCAACCTTAAACTTTGGCGGTTCATCACAAATTTCAACCGAAGCAGGCCGTTCACGTTTTGTGTATCCTAATTCGGTTATCCAAACTTCGCCGGGTGTTTACACTCCAAATACCAATGTCACTGTTGCCGATGGTAACTATGGTTTCTGGCAAAGTTCTGCTTATAACACCGCAAACGGCCCAAGGGTATCGAGCGCTGCATTCTGGAAAATCCGTGAAATCGCACTTAATTTTGACTTAACTAAATTTATCCGTACAACAGGATTCATCAAAGGTTTAAGCTTTGCATTAACCGGTCGTAACCTGGCGTTATGGACTCCGAAAAGCAACCCTTGGGGCGATCCTGAGTTCAGTAACTCTGTTGGTAACGATGTTGGTACAAACAGTGCTTCGCAAACGCCTGCAACCCGTGTTTACGGTGCTGATCTTCACGTAACGTTTTAATTAGTTTAAAAAATAAAGAGATGAAAAAATATTTTTATATAATGGTAGGTCTGGTTACCATCGGTTTATCCGGTTGTAAGAAAGACTTCTTAGAACTTTCGGTGAACCCGAATACGCCGTCGGTCACCACTCCGCAATTTACGTTGGCCGGTGCACTTAAAGTAGCGTCGGATATCGTTAACATCAATTACCCTCACTACGGCGTTTGGGCAGGTCAGTTATCACCAAGCGGTAACTACGTGCCGAGCCCGCAATTGCAGCAATACCAGTTCACTACGGATAACTATCAGGTATTTGCCCCGCTATATGCAAACTTAACCAACTTTAACACGCTGGAAACTATTTCTGCTGATGCTTCATTTGCAAAATTCAGGGCGATTGCTAAAATCATGAAAGCGTATGATTTTGAACAGCTGGTTGATAATTATAACAATGTTCCTTACACAGAGGCATTTAACTCGTCAAAAACGTTGTTTCCCAAATATGATAAAGGTGCTGATATTTATGCCGACCTGATTAAACAAATCGATGCAGCTATCGCATTAATTGACGGTAACGCTTCAGCTACCAACCCTGATATTTCAGATATCGTATTTAAGGGCGATATGGCTAAATGGAAATTGTTTGCCAACACTTTAAAATTACGTTTGGCTGTTCGCGGTAAACTAACTGCTACATTACCAGCTTCGGGTGATGCTAACTATCTTAACGCAAGTGTGAAAGCCGCTACTCAACCTGGTTATGCCAATAGCGACGCGGTAGGTGGTCAGCAAAGCCCTTTCTGGAGAAGTTTTGGTTTTGATCAAAACGGTAACCCAACCGGTAACAACGCGTACTACCGTGCTAATGCATACGAATTAGGTATCTTAACAGCCACTAATGATACATTAAGGGCCAGGGCGTTTTATGCTGCAATAGCCAATGATCCAAAGAAAATCAAACGTGTTGGTATCATATTTGGCGATGATTCTGCTGTTCCGAATGCGGGTACAAGCGCCATCGGCCCGGGCTTGTTGAAATCAGCTACACAGGATGGTATCATGATGTCATCGGCCGAGTCATACTTTCTTCAGGCTGAAGCTGTATTGAATGGAACTATTACAGGTAACGCGCAAACTCTGTACGAAAGCGGTATAACAGCATCGTTTGTTGCTTTGGGCCTTAGTGCGGATGATGCCAAAACTTACTACAATCAGCCAATTGCTAATGTAAGCTGGGCCGCGAGCACTAATAAACTTCAGGCTATCATTACTCAAAAATGGATTTCATTAACCGGTTACGGAAGCCTTGAAGCTTATAACGAGATCAGGAGAACAGGCTACCCTGCTGTACCAAGATCAATTGATTCAAAAGCAATTGGTACAGGTTTACCAACCAGGGTGTTTTATCCAACTTCTGAGTATCAGCAAAACGCCGATAACGTAGGTAAAGAAGGAACCATTGACCCATTCAAATCAAAGATTTTCTGGGCTAAATAATTTAAAACGAGATAGATATGAAAAATTTTATATATTCGAAGCTAACGGGCCTTATCCTGTTGGCGGGTGTAACATTACTTAGCTCGTGCCTTAAAGATGACAGGTACGTAGACTTTGGGGCATCAAAACCTATTGCCGAATTACCGATAAGCGGTTTGACAAATTTTAGTAAAGATGCGTTCACCGAAGCGGGCGATACTATTGTTAGGCAGTTTGCAGTTAATATTGCATCGCCGTCAATTCCGACAACTGATACGAAAGTAACTTTGGCAGTTGATAACTCGGTTATTGCAGCTTACGCGAAAATTGATAACAGCGTTTCTTATGTAGCTATGCCTGCAAACGCTTTTGTGTTTACCGATGTCTCTGTAACTATAGCAAAAGGTACCCGCACAAAAATTGTTTCGGTTACTATTTATAAAAATAAGTTAGATCCGTCTTTAAGTTACATGCTTCCAATTGTAATAAAAGATGCTTCAGGAACTACTATCAGCGGTAACTTCGGTATCCATTATTATCACGTAATTGGTAACCACTTTGCCGGCGTTTATAAATGGGATTATTTACGTTACAATAACAGTTCAGGCACAGGAACTCCAACAACTGATTCCAAAGGACAGTCGGCCACTTTGTCTCCGGTTACTCCAACTCAATTTGAAGTTGCTTCCGGATACCTGGGATTACGCTATGAAGTTACATTTACGCAGAATGCGGGTACTTATTCTAACTTCGCAGTAGCGATAAATGCTGATGACGCAGCTGCTTTGGCTGATGGAACTTTGGCCGGAGCAAAAATATCGATCAGTTCGCCTGCCGAAATAGTATCTGTTGATCCTATAGCTCAGAAATTTATTTTCAAGTTTAAGGTTCATAATAATGATAACGGATCGGATAGGTCGCTTCAGGATACTTACTATAAATAAAATTATTTAATGGGATTAATAAACAGGTCGCCAATCGGCGACCTGTTTTGCTTTAATAGCTATCGGCTTTTACTTTTGCTTTCAATATGAGGTTGCAAAAACTATGCATCCAAATTTGCTTGCTTTTTGAGGCGAAAGTGATGTCAAATGTTGATAGAGATTTCGGGGTATCTTAATATTAAATTAATGTAATTATTTTTTATCAACGCTATATTTCCCTGGCCCAATAAATATTAAACCGGCAAACGTAACAGCATCTTCAATGGCATGAGCGGCATCGCCCAGCCCGCCTCCGGTGCCCAGGTGCATTAAGGCGGCTACTATCATGTTTACAAATAATAGGATACAAACCGGCCGGAAAGCCAACCCGATGATCAGCAGAAAGCCTCCAAAACATTCTGTAACTGCTGCAAGTAATCCCCAAACCACCGGCCAAAAATGAATGCCCATATATTTCATAGATGCTCCAAGATGTTTCCAGCTTTCTGTGCCGCCCATCAATTTAGGGTAGCCATGATAAATAAACATGATGCCAAGCCCAATCCGGATAATCAGGAGCCCAAAGTTTTTATAATTGCCTAAATTGCCTAAAAGTGCCATTTAAAGATATTTTGTTGATGTGAGGGCTTAAGGTAATAAAAATGTTGGAAGGCATTAAAATAAGAGATTAATTCCCCTCTTGAGCGGGAACTTTGGAATAACGATGGAGCTTCAATGTTCACAGCGCTGCTAAACATAGTCCCTCCCGCTGACTTCTATGCGAGAGCACGCGATTATGCGCTTTTTCTTACTTAAGTTGATGGCCACCCGGCTCCAGTTTACCGACGATTTATGTAACCCTGTATATTTATTAAATAGTTGATTTTCAATAATTTGTGTTCTTATAATCGAAATTGTGTTAACCCTGTTAACCCCCCTGCAACCCCAAGTTAACAGCTCTGTCATCTCAAGAAAAGAACCACGCTTGCTTACCTTTTTTATTGGGGCTCATAGCCAGTACTCCCCAATCTACCATATTCAAACTATTGTGCTTATATTACTATCTCCAAACAACCCGTATGAAAGCAAGCCTTATTTTATCCTTATGTATTTTTTCATTGCAGGCATTGGCACAAAAAATGAGGTGCGCCAGCAGGTAAATGCTAAAGCCGATGCCCTGCAGGAACAGGTAATAACCTGGCGCCGGGATTTTCATGAACATCCCGAACTGGGCAACCATGAGGTACGCACGTCGGCCATTATCGCCAAACATCTACAATTGTTAGGTATCGAGGTAACAACCGGCATAGCGACCACTGGTGTGGTTGGGGTATTGAAAGGCGGGCATCCGGGCCCGGTTGTGGCTCTGAGGGCGGATATGGACGGGTTGCCGGTTATTGAGCGTACACCTGTGCCATTTGCATCTAAAGTAAAAACTACTTATAACGCACAGGAGGTTGGCGTGATGCATGCCTGCGGGCACGATTCGCACATGGCCATACTGATGGCGGTTGCGCAGGTGCTATCGTCAATGAAAGCAGATTTACACGGCACCGTAAAATTCATTTTTCAACCTGCCGAAGAGGGCGTTGAACCCGGTCAAAAAGGCGGGGCCGAGCAAATGGTAAAAGAGGGCGTGCTGGAAAACCCCAAAGTGGATGTGGTTTTCGGGCTGCACATTAATTCGCAAACGGAGGTTGGCAAAATAACCTACCGGCCGGGTGGTACCATGGCAGGGGTTAATGACATGCAGATCATCGTAAAGGGGCGGTCGGCCCACGGAGCTTATCCATGGTCGAGCGTTGATCCGATTGTAACATCAGCACAGATCATCAATAACCTACAAACTATAGTAAGCCGCAATATCAATGTAACCGAAAACCCGGCGGTGGTAACTATTGGCGCCATAAAGGGAGGTAACCGCTCAAACATCATCCCCGAATCGGTTGAAATGCTGGGTACCCTCCGCTCCTTCACCCCTGCTGATGAAAAAATGCTGGTTACCAGGGTAACCGAAATTGCCACCAAAACAGCCGAAGCCCAGGGAGCAACAGCTACCGTAAAAATACCCTACAGCAACCACTATCCCGTAACTTATAACGATCCTGAGCTCACTCAAAAAATGCTGCCAAGCCTGCAGCAAACTGCCGGCGCTGCTAACGTACTATTACGCCCGCCGGTAACCGGTGCCGAAGATTTTAGCTTTTACCAGGAAAAGGTGCCGGGCTTGTTCATATTTTTGGGCGGTATGCCAAAGGGAGGCGATCCGCTGAAAGCACCATCGCACCATACACCCGATTTTTATATTGATGAAAGCGGCTTTAGTTTAGGTGTAAAAGCCTTGTGTAATATGACCATTGATTACATGAACAACAAGAAATAAGTTACTCAGTACCCTATAGCTCTTTTTAATTTAGCTGAAACAATAGCGATCAAAAAGTATTTTTACAGCGGCTTATTCGTATATTGAACGGCTTTAATAGCATAGTGTGAAATTGTTAAGATCATGAAAAAGCATTTACTACCCCTTTTATGCCTGTGCATGTTTATGAGCAGTTTGCCTGGTATTGCAGCTTCGGCAAAAATGATGCTGCCTGCCGATACGGTAGCTAAATTAAAGCCCGAGGTACGCCAGGTTGTTGAAACGGTAATAAAAGCTTCCGGCACTTTCAGTATCGAAGCAGTATCTGATCTTTACGCTCCTAATGCCGTAGTAGCCGATGAACAGCCCCCTTTTTCGTGGAACGGGCAACTGGCCGGTGTACAGTGGATAAATTCGGTACAAAAAGCAGTTAAGGATTTTAAGATCAGAGATTTTAAAGTCGATTTGCAGCGTATCAAAACTTTTCAGCAAACCGACGAAATAGTTTACCTCATAGCTCCTGTTGAATATACCGGCCTTGTGAATGGCGAACATTTTGAAGAACAGGGGGCCTTTTCGTTCGTATTAAGGATAGTGAGCGGTAAATGGCTCATTAAAAGCCAGGCCTGGGTACCGCGCAACGGCATGTAAAACACCAGTCTGTATCATAAGCCGGCCTACTTTTGCAATCTGAATTTAAAATTAAGATTGACAAACTTCCCTTTACAAAAGGCCTTGGTTTTATTTATAACTTAGCTTTTATGAACGCTATCCTACATATATTAAATGGCGATGCCGCGTTAGATGGTTTTGATCAAACTGGGCTCGACGGCGATGTTATGGTTTGGCGCGAGGTGTTTTCTGAAGGCCCTTTACAGGAAAATATCCTTTCAGGAAGTTTCTGGAGTGAGCGCCGCGATTGGATTGGGAGAACATTCGATGCCCCGGCAAATGAATATCAGCATAAAGTGATAGATGAGCTTGGCAAACTAAACAGCCGGTATACCGAGATTAACCTGTGGTTTGAATTTGATTTGCATTGCCAGGTAAACCTGCTGGGTGTATTGGAAATGCTTTCGCTGAAAACCGATATGTCGGCCCCGGCCATTTACCTCATTTGCCTGGCAGATTGTGTTCAGTTTGATAATAAGAAAGGCTTGGGTGAATTAACCGGCGAACAATTTGAAGAATTGTATGATGCCCGCGAACGCCTGAACGAATGGGAGCTTGGCCTGGCCGCCGATGCCTGGAGGCTATATGTTAATAATGACCTCGCCGGGTTAGAAAAATGGCTTAATGAAAATACCTTTTGGGGCGGCATTCCGCTGCTTAAGCCTGCACTACAGGCACACCTGAAACGGATGCAAACCAATGCGGATGGGTTGAGCTATATCGAACAAAAACTACTGGATATTTATAATAACGGCGCTAAAACCAAGACGGCCATTTACCACGCCTTTTGGAAAAATGAAAGTATTTTTGGCATGGGCGATAGCGAGATCGATATCTATCTCAATAAACTGAAGGAAAAAGAGTTGATAGAGTTATAAATTGTGTCATTTCCTGACTGAGCAGAGAGGGGCTGAACATTGGGGCGAAAGCGAGATCTTATACGCCCGGCTTAAACGCATTGCATATCCGCTTGTTTATAGTGCATAAGAGCTCTCACCCGCCTCGTTTCGAAATGACAACGGGATATTAAAGTATTACGGAACCGTGACGGCTATCGTTGGCGACCTTTCACTCTCATTCTTCATCCTATCTAATGCTGTGACTACATAAAGATAAGTTTTACCCTTAATAACAGTATTATCGTCATACCCCGGCGTGGGATCATATTTGATTTTGAGAATGTTTTTAGGATTGTCGATGTCTATCTTTTCACCATCGTTAAAGCGGTAGATCACATAGCCATAAACCGGCTCTTCGTCTTTAGCTAAAGTTGGAGTAAGCCACCTTACTGCTACACTTCTACCTACGGCTTTGGCCGTAACCTGTTGAGGAGTGTTAGGTGGTATCGAATCGCGCCATAGCATTACCGGCGGCAGCGCAGGATATTGGTAATAATTGTCGCGGAGTGAGTCGGTAAAGCCAAGCGGGTTGCTGGTGAGCGAATTGGAGCTAAAGTAAACACTGCCTTGCACCCTTGGATTGTTGCGAATAAGTTCTATTTGCTGAGGTAGCTGAGCCGGGTTTCTGAAAGCCTGAACCTTGCGCTCGTTAATGCGGTAAGCCGCCTGGCCTACATACAAATGCCTGCCATAAGTATTGTCGCCCCACCAGTCGAGCAGCTTTTGAAAATCGGCGGCACGGTTGCCTATCTGCCAGTAAAGCTGCGGATTGATATAATCTATCCAGCCTTCTTTTACCCACTTGCGGGTATCGGCATAGTTTTCATAATATGAGGAACCGCCATTGGTTTCGGAACCTTCCTCATTTTGCGCTTTATTAGCCCAGATGCCAAAAGGACTTACGCCAAATTTGATGTTAGGATCATGCGCATGAACGCTATCGGCAATCATATGTATCAGCAGGTCCACATTGTGGCGGCGCCAGTCTTTAATATTATCGTAACCTTCGCCGTACTTTCTAAATGTTTCCTCGTCGTTTATTTTTTGACCGGCAATTGGATAGGGATAAAAATAATCGTCCATGTGTACGCCGTCTATGTCGTAATTATCTACAACATCCAGTATTACCTGTACAATATAATCGCGCACTTCGGGCAGGCCGGGGTTAAAAGTTTTAATACCGCCATAGGTAAAGAACCATTCAGGCTTTATTTTGGTAATATGCTGCGGACTAAGCGCTGCAAAGTTGCCGTCAAAAGTAGCGCGGTAAGGGTTAAACCAGGCGTGCAGTTCCATGCCGCGTTTATGTGCTTCGGTGATGGCAAATTCAAGCGGGTCATAGTTGGGGCTTGGGGCCTGGCCCTGTCTACCGGTTAAATATTTCGACCAAGGCTCACGGCTTTTGGCATAAAATGCATCGGCAGCGGGCCGCACCTGCAGCATAACCGCATTGATCCCGGTTTCCTGGTGCGAGTTTAGTATATCGATAAGCTCTTGTTTCTGCTTTTCTGAAGGGGATTTGGAGTTTGTTGGCCAGTCGATGTTAACCACGGTGGCTATCCATACCCCCTGAATTCGCGTTTGGGCTGCATTTTTACATCAACCGGTGCCGGTACAAGATCGGCAGGTTGCGCATTGACTGTTAAACTTGTAAACAGGATTATAATCAGGAGTATGAACCGTTGGTATATATGCATCAAATAGAATTAAATTGAAAGTTGCAAAGATATAAACTCATAACGTAGCAGGTTTATTATGAAGTATAAAAATTGAAGCCTTATTGTGTTTTAAACATTTTGTAGTTATTTTAGCTCAACGCCTAAAACAATTGATGTAATAATTTTTTAAAAAATCATATTTTTAGTGTTTTAACGTTCAATATGTTAACCATTAAGGATAAATGCATCTGTATATACTTGCAGGAAAGCGCTTTACATCAATTAACAGTTGATATTTCGTTAAAAACTAAACACTATAGCTAAGCTTTTGTTATACCACTTGCTTAACTATGCTAAAACTTAACATTTAATTGCTATGGAAAACCAATCTGGGCAACAACAACCTAAGAAAAACTCAAACGTCATTTATTTTCTTATTGTAGTAGTACTTGCTTTATTGGGTACCGATGTGTATCTGTACCTGCAAAAAAACAACTCCGATAAAAAAATAGTTTATCAGCATGATGAGCAAACAAGGCTGCAAACCGAGCTCGACAGTCTTGAATCGCAGGTTGAACAGGTCACTGCAGGCAAAGCCAAAATGACAGCGGCACTAACCGCCAAAAACGATTCGTTAAAATCTACCATTAAAGTCTTGAGGGCTAAACTGGCCAAAGGTAAACTTACCGCACAGGAACTTGCCAAAGTACAGGAGGATGTAAAACAACTCCGTTATTTTGTAACCAAGTATACTGCCGACATTGATGAGCTCAAAAAACAGAACACATCGCTCACCACCGAAAGGGATACTTTAAAAACCAATTTGGCAACGGTTGCCAAAAAGGTGGATACGCTATCCAAACAAAATGAGGATCTTGGTGCTAAGGTGAAAGTAGCCCAGGCGCTCAAGCTTGCAACTTCGGATGTGGTTGCCTATAAAATAAAAGGCAGCGGAAAAGAGGTTGACGTAACCCGTGCAAACCCAGCCAAAAAACTGAAGATCAACTTCACTGTGGCCAGCAATACTTTGGCTACAAAAACTATGCATGATATTTATGTACGCGTGATTGACCCAACCGGAAACCTGATCACGGCACCTGATTCAGGAACTTTCAGCGCCGATGGCCAGGACCTGCAATACACCTACAAAACATCCATTGATTTTAAGGATGATGGCACACAATACACCATCGACTGGATAAACCCAACCCTGCCATTCCAGAAAGGCACTTATACCATTATGCTTTATGCTGATGGTGGTACTATGGGTAAAACAGGTGTAACGCTTAAATAATTATCGGCACTAATTTTTCGATTTAGGTCGGATTTCACGAATTACAAGAAGAGGCCCGGTTTGCGTAGCAAACCGGGCCTCTTCTTGTGTTTGATATTCCAAAAGGACATTATTACAATAAAGATGGAATTATGCATTACTCCAATTCGTGTAATTTGATTTAATTCGAAAAGTTAGTCATCATTAAATTTTCATCAGCGCCGGGCTTATCCTTAAATACACCTCAAATCCAATTGGTGTGCTGTCATAAATGATGTTGGGCAAAAGCCTCAACCAATATCACATACACGATGGTGAACGAAAGCAGGGTTAAAGATTAAAAAAGTTGTACTCCAGCCTGATGAGGTACATATTTTTAGTATTCCGTTGCATATCATTATAGACAGGCGTACGGTACGAGAAATCAAGCCGGCAGGTACTGTTAAAGATCAGTTGCAAAGCGGGTGCAACATCCAGATAACTTTCGCTATGCCCTGGGTTGATTTTGCCCAGCAGTTCACAATACAAGTTTAAATTTACCTGCTTGTAGTCGCGATAATTACGTGGCAAAAGCAAATAGCCGCCAGATAAGGTATAAGCCGCGGCATTACGTACTCTATTGGTTGAAATTTCATAGTTCCCGCTGTTATTAAAAGCCCGCAAATAGCTTGCCGAACCTGAAAGCGCCAGCTTATGCAGCAACTGGGTGAAAACTACACCGCCCTGTGCACCGCTGTTATCACCTTCTAAAGTGATCTCCCGGTTCACTATAGGATTGTTAATACTTGATAGCTTGGCAAAAAATGCGCCCCTGAAATGCTTTTGAACGGTATCGATAGATAGGAACCGATACTTAGCGTACACGCTGCCACCTTCAAAGTGCTGGCTTGAATTATAATAATCAGACATGTAAACCGAGCCATGCACCATCAAATGCCGGCTAACGCCATACATGGCTTCAATAGTACTGCGGTTTTTGTACGATGGCTTAAAATATCCCTGGTTTTCCACGCGAATGCCCAATGAGCCGGTTGCCATATTGCTGGCAGGTTCTGTATTTACATACAGTTCCTGCGCCGATACAGGGCGTGCCATTGCCATAAGGCAAACAGCCAATAATATCCTCTTCATAAAAAATGATGTTAAATGAAGAACTTAGATAGCTAAATGATAAACGCGGCCGCTTGCAGGGGCGGTATCCGTAACCTGGCCAAGGTATTTTTTTGATACCGATTTGGGTGCGAAACCATTGTCAACCACGGTAAAGCTCACATCGCCGGTGAATGATTTATCGGCAGCGTTAAGCAGGCGATAAGTATCGCCCCCGTAGTTAAATGCATTCTCGGCAACTTTGGTATTGGCAAAATTATAAGTGGCTTTTAAACTGTTAACCGAAAATCCAGAACCCTGAACCTTTTTGCTGATCTGCTCAAAATTTACCGGAACGTCATTTTTAAAGGTAATGAGGTAAGTGTTACGGATCAGATCAGTTTTGATTTCGCCAATAAACGGCAGTGTGCGTAATGCTTTTTCGGTTGATTTGGCGCATAGTGCGCAGGTAAGGCCGCTAACCTGGAGTTCGGCTTTGGTAAATTGGGCTTTAGCTGCTGTTACAGAAAGCGCAAATATGATGATGAATATTTTTAAAGTTTTCATGTTGATCGTATAATTAATTGTTAGAGAATAAACTATTGATAAGGTTTACCGGGTTTAACAATTAACAGATCAAATGCGGAAGATACAGTTGCGGATAAATGTGGCGATGCCCTGAACCGATGGATCGGGAGGGCTGCGGTCATAAAATTTGTCGGAAGAGGAAGATGGTAAGGCCGGAAATAAGCTATCGAACGACCAGCTTGGCAGTTCAAAGCCAAACATCTTTGCTAAAAAGGAAGTTGATTCGCCCTGGTGAGCGTCTTTTACTTTTACTTCAACCTGTTTATCCTTGCAGCATTTCATTTTGCCGCCTTTTTGGTCCATTTTGCAGTTAACCGCCGGGGCATCAATTTTTACAGATGCTACATAGTCGCCGCAAATATGGAAATTAAGAGCAAAGCCCAATACCGTAACTGTGTACAGCATAGTGAGTAATATCGCTCCTGATCTTTTTACCATACTGCAAAAGTAGGTGATTAACTTGTTGATTACAAAATGTTTTTATCAGTTGGGATAACACATTGTTTAACAAATGTGCAAATAGTGATTTTGGCATATACCAAAAAGCCCCGGCTTTGCGCCGGGGACTTTCTCTTTAAACTATTAACTGATCTTATTATTACGCTGTATTACTGGGCAGCCTGTTTTGCCTGCTCCTTCATTTTTTCGTTTGCCACAATGGTGATCTCAACCCTGCGGTTTTGTGCGCGGCCATCGGCAGTGGTATTATCGGCAATTGGTTCACTTTCGCCCTTGCCGGTCACTGTCATACGTGATGAGGCTACGTTACCCGCAACTAAATATGATTTTACAGCATCCGCCCTTTTTACTGAAAGTGTTTGATTATAACTGTCAGATCCGGTATTATCGGTATGGCCGATGATGGTAATGTTAGTTTCAGGGTTTTTCTGTAATGAGGCAGCCAGGTTTTGCAGGTTAGTTTCCGCAGCAGGTTTCAAATCTGATTTATTGGTGTCAAATAAAATACCTGAATCAAATTTAACCAAAATGCCTTCACCTTCGCGGGTTACTGTGGCGCCCGGCACTGTTTGTTTAATTTCGGCAGCTTGTCTGTCCATATTACGGCCGATAAAAGCACCTGCGGTACCACCTACAGCACCACCTATAATAGCACCTAATGCGGTATTACCGGCAGCTTTACCAATAAAAGCACCTACTGTACCACCGGCACCCGCGCCAATAGCAGCACCTTTTTGTGTTTTTGTAAGTGAATTACATCCTGAGCCTAATATGCCTGCTGTAGCTAATGCTATACCAAGGGTGGCTACTTTTAATTTAAGCGTTCTCATCGTACTTGTATAATTATGTTATACCGTACTTTTTACAAAGCAGATGCCAAAAAAACCTGATGGCAGTATTATAGACTGCTTCCTTTAAAAGAACACCCTCCATCAATCATAGCAACATTTTTTTAATGATAAGTAAAGTTAATTTCAGTGGAGTAAAGAATGCAGGATTATTGATTTTTACAACACTGCCCGATTTTTAGTACAAAGCAGTAGTAAAATTTTTGCTACAGTACAATTTGGCATGCTTTTTTGAAGTTTAGGAAATTACTATCAACGTGGCCGGGAAAATAAGTTTGAAGGTGCTCCCTTTATCTTTTTCAGAAATTACATTGATTTCAATATCATGAAAGGCCGCTATTGATTTTACAATAGGCAGGCCCAATCCAAAGCTGTCTTGTTTTAATGACTGTCTGAATTTTTTAAAGCGGTTAAAGATCAGTGGGATGGCGGCTTCATCTATACCGACGCCAGTATCAGCTATACTGATCATAAATTTATCATTTACAGCAATACCTGTTACCTTAATGCTGCCGCCCTCATGATTGTATTTAATGGCATTGTTAATAAGATTAAAAAACAGGTTAAAGAGTAAAAATTTATTGACGTTGACAAAATGCCAGTTGTCAGGCATCAACATTTCATAGCTGATGTTTTTATCCTGCAGGCGAATGGAGATCTCGTCATAAACCTCCTGTAATAGTTCGGATACCGATATCTTGTCTTCTTTTAAAAACTGTTCGTTCTCTATCTGCGAAATGAGCAGCAGCGTTTTCGTAATGCTCTTCAACCGGTTCAGGATCTTTTGCATTTCCAATAACTTGCCTTTAAGCTCATCATTGATATCCTCCTCCTCAAACATATTCTCGATTTTTGACTGAAGAATAGAGATAGGTGTCATAAGCTCATGCGATGCGTTGGAAATAAACTCCCGCTCTTTATGAAATTTATCCGCAATGGTTTCAATCATGTTATGGATACTGATATCCAGGTGCTGAAAATCTGATGTGGTAGTACGTACCTGCCGGTAGGTATGAAAATTAGGGAATTTTTGCCCTACAAGCTTGGTTTTAATAATAAGCCGTAAAGGCTTAAGTACATAGGTTGAATATACCTGGTCGGCTAATACGGTCAACAAAATCATTCCCAGCAATACCTGGAAAGCTATGTTTTGCAGCGGGACGCTGGTTTCATCCAAAGTATCTACACTTTTGCCAATTTCCAGCAGGTAATTTTTGTTCTTAACCTTAAAGGTGTGGCTTAGTATGCGATACTCTAATGTATCCCCTTCACTAAAAAGGCGCTTGCCTCTTTTTATAGTATCCAGGAAGTAATCGGGATCAACTTCGTCCAGGCTGATATATTCTTCCTTAAGCGGGAGGTAGCTGCCGTAGCCTTCGCCGTTTTCGATGTAGGTTTCAATGCCCTTGCTTTTTACAATTTGCAGCAGCTTGTTTTTTTGTTTGATAAGCTTGCTGTCGACATAATTACGGCTGATATTTTTGATCAATACAGGAACAAGCAATACAAATAGTATCACGATAACCAGCTTGGAGATGGCGTTAAAAAGGGTAAGTTTTGTTCCTAATTTCAAATACTCAGACGTTGATCTTTATTTTATAACCCAAACCACGTACCGTTTCCAGCCAGTCGGGCGGGGCATAGGCATTTAATTTTTTACGGATATTTTTAATATGCGCGTCAATATAATTGCTGTCATAGTCATTATTCACCACGCTGCCCCAAATATGCTCGCTCAGCTGCATGCGGGTAAGCGTACGGTTTTTATGTAAAATTAAATAGGCTATGAGGTCAAATTCTTTTTTGGTAATGGTATTAACAACGCTGTTATAATAGGATATAGTACGTGCGGTAAGGTCGATCAGGAAACCACCCAGTTCAACAATGTTATTTTTAACACCAAACTTACGCCTGATGATTGCCTGCATACGGCTTTGCAGCTCAAGCAACGAAAAAGGCTTAGGCAGATAATCGTCGGCGCCAAGGTCGAGGCCTTTGATCCGGTCGTTGATCTCTGCGCGGGCGGTGAGTATAATACATGCCGCCTCCGAATTAGTTTTTTTGATTCCCTGAGCAGATCAAGGCCGTCATAATCGGGCAGGCCCAGGTCTATCAATATAAAATCATACAGGTTTGTGGCAATTTTTTCGGATGCCGAAGCGCCGTCAAAACAAACCTCGCAGATATAGTTATAGTTTGAAAGAAAAATTTCCAGTTCGTGGGCAAGTGCTGTCTCGTCTTCTATTATTAAAACATTCATGTATTATGACTAATAAAAAACGTAGTAAAAAGTTAAATTATAAAATGATTCGCGCCGGTTAAGCAATACTCCTTCTACGTTAACCGGGATAGAATATTTGTACGAAAATTCAAACGTATAATGCGGCCGGTTATAAGCCACCGGGATTTTGAAGCTGTAATTAAGCATGTTGAACCGGCGGTTACGGCTCGCATAACGCGGGTCATATTGTATAGAAATATTGGCGGCCTCATCCCTGAAATGATGATCAAGTGAATAGCGCTGAACAAAATTCTGCGTGCCCAGGATGAAATTAAAGGAAGGGTTAAAGGAAAGAAAATCCTGGTCGTCAAAAATGCTCCAGCTGCTTTCCCAGTATTTTGAATTGCTTATCGTTAAAAAAATGTCGTTCGATTTGCCGAAAAGATAATCAAGCACGGCACTTGTTTTCAGGTAATGCCAATCGTATGAGTTTTTAAAATTGATATCATTTGAGGAGGCCGACTTGATAACCTGTGCTGCATCCCTGGCAAAAAAGAACCGCGTATAACTTGCTGAGCCGGAAAATGCTTTTGAAAACTTGTAAAAATATCCCCCGCCCAAATCAACCTCATCAACAGGGGCATACCCCAAAACTTTAAAGGCCGAGCCATATAAAAAGATACCCGACTTGGTATTATAAATCAGATCGGCAGTAACAAAAGGATATTTTACCGGGCCGGTACGACCAAAAAACAGCACGTCGCTGCCATAACTTACCCCGGCCGAAATTGACCGCTTACGAATAATAGTATCAGAATCGGCTACTAAAGGGCGCTTACCGGCAAAAATGCGCAAATCAGTATCCGCACCAAATACGGTACCGCTTGCAGCCATAAAAAAAGTAAGCAAAGGTATTTCATCAATATGGTAAATTGTTTAACCGGTTTAACTGCCATTTCTCCTCGGTATTTCGGGCGGGCGCTCCATGCCTTCGGGGCGGCGCTGCCTTTTTGGTTTGGGCTTAGGCGGTACGGCATCTTCGTCAACGGTAGCCGGCTTAGCCTGCCGCTTTGCTTTGGCTATTTCTTTGATTTTTTCTTTTCATCCTCCAGTTGCTTTTTGGTTTTAGTCGTAGTATCAGCCGCTAATAAAGTATACGACAACGCACCCGGTTTTTTGTTACCGGCATGAGCAAGTGCATCAATGTTTTTTGTAAGGGCATTGGCAAATGATATACGTGTTGCAAATATCAATAACAGGACAATATACGCAAACCACTTTATCATTGAGGGGAAGAAAAGGTAAAAATAAGGCTCAAATAAAGGACAATTTAAATGTTTACACCAAAATGAGAAAGGTACAACAAATAACAATTCATTTGCAGGAGCACTTGTAAAAATGCCGATGCAAATGAATTATACCAGATCACAATTATGACGAAAGGTTTATGAGTGTACTTTAATGTTTGAAAGTCAGAGAGCAATATCTTTTGACGGATAAACCCGGTTTTGATCATCAATAATAACGCAGGCCACCTGGTTAAGCTGATTGATCATGTATAAGCCGGCGTTAACACCTATGGTGAGTATTGGTGTGGCCAAAGCGTCGGCAAATTCGGCGGTAGGGCTAAGGATGCTTACGCTTGTAATACCGCTAACCGGAAAACCTTTTTTAGGGTTAAATACGTTGGTGAATTTTTTATTGCTGATACTTGCATATTTTTCGGCGTTAACCGATGTAGCAAAAGCAAGATTACTGATCTCCAAATCAGCAAAGGGTTGGTTTAGCTGGCTAATGTCGGCATCGGCAACAGTCCAGGGCTGCAGGTTTGGCTGTAAGCCCCATGCAAGAAGGTCACCGCCAAAATTGATCACGCCGCTGCTCACACCGTTCATTTGCAATACATATTTAGCCCGATCGGCAGCGTAACCTTTGCCGTTTGCGCCAAAGCCGATGCGCATACCTTTTTCTTTCAGAAAAACAGTTTGTTTTACAGCATCAAGCACTATGTTTTTGTAGCTGGCCAGTGGAAGCGTACGTTTGGCGGTTTTTACCGAAGCGTTTTCGGCTGTGGTTTCGTTAAATGCGTTATCAGCCAGGTAGGTAATATCAAAAGCGCCGTAAGTAAGTTCTGATATTTGCAGTGCCCTGTTAATGAGCCTGAATGTTTCACCATCGGCTTTAACCGGGGCAATACCGGCATTACGGTTTATGTGGTTGATGCTGCTGTCATCGCTAAAAGCCGAAAGCAGTTTTTCAACTCTGTTAATTTCATCAATGGCAATGTCAATTTGCTCATCGGCCAGCAGGGGGTTATTGCCCACTACACTAATCTCAAATTTATCGCCCATTAAACGTATGTTGCGTTTGTAGACTGTTAAATTATCGGTTAAAGTTTTTATAGCCAGCATAATAATAATCTTTTAAGTATCTAAAAATGAACACACAATGCACCGTAAATTACCTTACGCGAGTTTGATCAATTACGCTACATCACTCCTTTACAAAAACTAAAGTAGCGGCGCTTTATGAAATTGAGATGAAAAAGGCTTTTTAATTAATATAATTAACTGGTTTTGACATTTTTTAACACTTAAATGATAAAAAGAGTTAAAGCGGGCAGAAGCGCTAACTTAAGAGGGCAGTGTTGAAGCAACATCGAAATAAAATATCTTTTTTCCTCTGCTTTTATAAATTTTCAGCAGGATATGGTGTTGAATATCCTGAAAGTAATATAGTCCATATAAAACCTGATTATGTCCATTTATCAGCTTGTTTTATTATCGAAAATTACGGACCAATTATCAATCAAAGAAAAGTTTATGAGAAAGAATCAAATCCTTTCAGCGATAGCTGTGACGCTGGCTTGCGCTGTTTTGTCCTGTCGTAAAAATGCTGTCCCTCCTGCACAGCAACGCGTGAATCAGCCAGTTATAAATTCCGTTCAAAGCGGGGGAAGCATAACTGTAGGAATAGGAAGCCCCCTCCAGAAGATTGACCTTATAGGGGCGGGCTGCTATTTTTATAGTGGGCACCTGGTAAACGGGATAACTAATTTTACTGATGCAAGCAACTGGCTTTGGCATGACCTTAATGTAAATGTTTTTAAAATTGTACTTAGAGCTGATGGAGTGGAGGATGTGAATGATAATACAGACCCGAATAACACCGATTTTTCTAAATTTAATTTTATCGGCAATTCTAACCTGGTTGACCAGATAACAGCGTTAAAAAAAGCGCAGCTTATAAATCCGGCTATTAAAGTTTGGGCCATTGTATTATCTCCGCCTAAATATTTGAAAACTAACAATAGCGTTAATAATGGAGGAACGCTTAATGCAGGTGTAACAAATGCTTATAGCGAATTCGGCGAATTTTTGTATGCTCATATTAAAAATCTAAAAGACAATGGAATAACAGTTAATTATTTGAGCTTAATGAATGAGCCCGATTACCCGTCTTCGGGTATAGCATACGAATCGGCGGAGTTTACTACAGCGCAAGCCCAAAGTGTATATACAAGCACTGCCGGATGGCTTAAAACTAAATTACAGTCATTGAGTATCTCTGTACCTGTTTTTGCATCTCCGGATTGTATTGATGTAACCCATACCGGATCATATGTTTCGGGGCTTAATGCCTCGGGGAACGTAAGTCTTTTCACCACTCATCAATATTTAAATAGTTCGGCTGCTAACTTTTCATCAGCCTCTTCATCAGCGGGTGCAAAGGGCCTGTATATGACGGAGTGGCACGCTGGCTTTGGTATGGGGACTACACCGGATGAATTAACGGCTGCCCTTGACCTTGTTAATAAATTTCATGATGCCTTTAGGGGCGGAGCCAAAGGCTGGCTGTATTTTGAATGGGGTAATCCTGAAACTAATTTTGGCGGGCTGCTGTATACTCCCTGGGGAGCACCGGCGGTACGAAAGAAAAATTACTACGTTTTTCAACAATATACGGCTAACCTGCTTAACGAAAATTATATTCCGACAACCTTAACCGGCATAACGAACTTTGGAGCGGATAACGTAAGCGCTTTTACAACCTCAAACAAGGCCGATATTCATGTAGTTAACTGGAATACCGATCCCCAAAACAGGGTTAGGCTGTACTTTGGCGGCAATATAAGTACAATAAGGATTTACAGGACCAGTGCAACGGAAAATAACGCGTTGATTTGGAGCCAGGATAATGTGAATCAAAATTATTATGATGTTGATTATGCCGGAAAATCTTTCACTACAGTTAGGGTGACATGGTAATCGGGTCATGAATATTCCCTTTTAACGCTCGATAGTCCGTTTTTTGGTAATCAATTTGAGGTTTTCATAAAACAAACGCCTATAGCCCGGTAAAAACCAGGCTGTAGGCGTTTCAATAATTTGAGTAAAAATTTATTCCAGCGTTATTTGCCTCCTGATACTTTCTTCAAGCGAAATGAAGGTTTCGGTACGTTGAATGCCTCTTACACCCTGGATCTGCTCGTTCAAAACTTCACGCAGGTGAGTGGTATCATGACATACAATTTTAGCAAAAATGCTCCATTCGCCGGTAGTGTAATGCAACTCGACAATTTCTTTAATTGTTTTTAATTGCTTTACAGCTTCATTATACTGTGATCCTTTTTCGAGGTAAATACCCAGGAATGCAGTGATGTCATATCCTAACTTTTGCGGATCTACCTCAAGGCTGGCCCCTTTTATTACACCCATCTCCTCTAACTTTTTCATCCGCACGTGTATGGTTCCGCCAGAAACAATCAACTCTTTAGCTATCTCGGTGTATGGAGTGGTAGCATTTTTCATTAATATTGATAAAATCTGGATGTCAAGATTATCAATTTCTAAATTTTGAGCTTTTCTGTGGGACATAAATTTGAATATCTATATTGAAATACAAGTTTAATTAAAATTCGATTAAAAATAAAATATTTTTGTTGAAATATTTGCAAGAAATAGATAGTCCTATTAAATTTGTATCAAGCAAAAGGGAAATGCTTAATGTTCTTTAAAGTAAAAACAATGTTGGGTGGTGAAATTTTTGGCAGACACACCTCCTTGTCCCGGTGGCGGAGATCATGGAAAACCCGAAGCGGGCTAACCACTCTGTGAAGGTTCGAATCCTTCCCCAACAGCAAGTTTAAGTACAAAGTCAGAAGTCTTAAGTCAAAAGACTTAGAACTTCAGACTAACGACTTAAGACTTACAACACTGTAGGATGGTGAAATTTTTGGCAGACACACCTCCTTGTCGCGGTGGCGGAGAAATTGGGAAACTTTTAGCGATAAAAATAACCACTCCGTGAAGGTTCGACTCCTTCTCCTACAGCTCTTCTCATAATTTAGGTTTATAATTGGTTAGTAAAGGCCCCTGCCCATCAGGGGCTTTGCTGTTTTTACAGCTTTTTTATTTTGCATTCTCCAAAATATTGTAATCAGCCTAAGCCAATTCGCATAACATCATCCGGATAGCTTCACGGGCACCTGCCGAAAAAAGCAGGAAAGGAAATAACCTTTCTATATATGACCGGACGCAGCAAAAACCGTCAAAATCACAGTAAAAAATAATGTGTCATTTTTACACATTGCATATTGTTTCGTAAAGATTTAGTTATAAATTTGGTAGGCACCAATTTATTGCAATCGATTGTGGTATATTGCTGCCTTGAGTCCTGAAACCGATCCGAACACCAATTAACCCAATCTGCAATTAAGTCGATATGAAAAAAATCGTCCTGATGGTTCTTGTGGCATTCAGCTGCATTTACTTATCCTGTAACAAAACACGCCCCAATAAACCGCGCGTGCTTATCTTTTCAAAAACAATGGGCTTTCACCATGCATCCATCGATGCAGGTATAGCCGCTATCAAAAAGCTTGGCGCCGAAAATGGCTTTGAGGTAGACACTACAAAAAACTCGGCAATGTTTAACGAGGATACCCTCAAAAAGTATTCAACTGTTATTTTCTTAAGCACTACTGCCGATGTACTTGATTACAGGCAGGAAGCAGCCTTTGAACGTTATATTCAGGCGGGAGGCGGTTATGTAGGCATTCATGCTGCCGCCGATACAGAATATGACTGGGGGTGGTATGGTCGCCTGGTTGGCGCCTGGTTTTATGACCACCCGGGTATCCATGATAAAAACCCGAATGTACAGCCCGGCACTTATAATATAGTTGATGCCAACAACGATGCAACTAAAGATCTGCCTAAAGTATGGAAACGCACCGATGAGTTTTATAGTTTCCGCAAGCCATTGGCCACAGATGTACATGTACTCATTACCCTTGATGAAAACAGTTACAAAGGAGGGAAGCGTATGGGTAACCACCCTGCCACCTGGTATCATGATTTTGACGGGGGCCGTGCATTTTATACAGCCATGGGCCATACCGACGAAAGTTATAAAGAAACAGGCTACCTGAAAATGCTGCTTGCCGGTATTAAATATGCCATAGGCGAAAATAAGGAATTGGATTACAGCAAGGCTAAAACCCAACTGCCACCCGATGAGGATCGCTTTAAAAAGACACAATTATCAACCGGCGAATTTTTTGAGCCTACCGAAATGACCATATTGCCGAACCTGGATATTATGGTGATCCAGCGCCGCGGCGAGATCATGCTGTACAAACACGATACCCAGAAGGTGAAACAGGTTGGTTTTTTTGATGTGTATTGGAAAGCACATGTGCCCAATGTAAATGCCGAAGAAGGGATGCTTGGACTGGCTAAAGACCCTGAGTTTGAAAAAAACAACTGGATTTATATTTATTATAGTCCTGCCGATAGTTCGGTAAACCGCCTTTCGAGGTTTACGTTTAAAAACGATACCCTGGATAAAAAAACGGAGAAGGTTATTTTGGAGGTGAAAGCCCAGCGTGATATCTGCTGCCACACAGGTGGCTCGATAGCATTCGGTCCGGGGCCTGATAAAACCCTGTTCTTCTCGGCCGGAGATAACTCAACTCCGTTTGACGAAAAAGGACAAAAGTACGTAAGCAGCGGTTATGCACCGCTTGATGACAGGCCGGGTCACCTGCAGTTTGATGCCCGCCGCTCGGCTGGTAATACCAATGACCTTCGCGGTAAAATTATGCGTATCAACCTTAAAGATGACGGCACATATGAAATCCCCGAAGGCAACCTGTTCCCGAAAGGTACGCCAAAAACCCGCCCGGAGATTTATGTAATGGGCGACAGGAACCCATACCGGATTTCGGTAGATCAGAAAAACGGCTACCTGTACTGGGGCGAAGTGGGTCCGGATGCGCACAATGACAGCCTTGACAACCGTGGCCCCATGGGATACGACGAGGTTAACCAGGCTAAAAAAGCGGGTAACTTTGGCTGGCCATATTTTGTAGGCGATAACAAACCGTACCACCTTTATGATTATGCCACAGGCAAATCGGGCCCGGCGTTTGATCCTAAGCACCCGGTTAATAACTCGCGTAATAACACAGGTTTAACCGATCTGCCGCCGGCGCAACCTGCATTTATCTGGTATCCTTATGGCCCATCGGCAGATTTTCCGCAGGTTGGTACCGGCGGTCGTAACGCTATGGCTGGTCCGGTTTATTATACAGATATGTTCCCGGAAGAAACCCGCCTGCCTGATTATTACAACGGCAAGTTTTTAGCATACGATTGGATGCGCGGATGGATAAAGGCCATCACGCTAACTCCTGAAGGTGATTTTGATAAGATGGAACCTTTCTTCCCTAAATTGAAGGTAAACTCCATGATTGATATGGAAGTTGGCCCAGATGGCAGGCTTTATGGTTTGGAGTACGGCAGCGGTTGGTTTTCACATAACCCGGATGCTGGCCTGTTCCGTATTGACTATATTTCAGGCAACCGTCCTCCCGAAATTTCATCTTTCAAAGCTGATAAAACATCTGGCGTACTGCCTTTTACTGTTAAGTTGACTGCCAAAGCCGCTGATCCGGAAAAAGATAATATTTCTTACACCTGGAACCTGGGTAATGGTGTAACTAAAGAAACAACCACCCCATCGCTTAGCTATACTTACACAACAGTTGGCGATTACAAAATTACTGTTGAAGCAAAAGACGATAAAGGTGCAGCAAGTAAAAGCGCGCCGGTTAGTGTTTACGCAGGTAACGAGCAACCAACTGTTAGCATCAATATCAGTGGTGGTAATAAATCGTTCTACCTGCCTGGCGTGCCGTTCAAATATGCGGTTAACGTAACCGATGGACCTGACACCAAAGCGATAGATCCAAAACGTATTTATGTTGGGCTTGATTATATTGAGGGTTTCGACAAGGCGCAATCAGCGGCACAGCACGAGCAAGGCGAACCCGAAAACCGCGGTAAAACACTCATGTTAACTATGGATTGCAAAAGCTGCCATAAGGAAGACGGTAAATCAATAGGCCCGTCATTTGTTCAGGTTGCGGCCAGATACAAAAAAGATCCTAATGCCATGGCCAAACTCACCCAAAAGGTAATTAAAGGTGGTGCCGGTGTTTGGGGTGAAACAGCTATGTCTGCCCATCCAAACATTAAGCAGGGCGACCTTGATCAGATCATTAACTGGGTACTTTCGCTCGATAACAGCAATCAAAAACCTTCTTTAGCTGCATCTGGCACTATTATGCCTGCTCCGCCTGAAAAACAGCAGTCGGCAGCCTTAGTATTATCGGCCAAATACACTGATGATGGCGGTAACGATATTAAGAAATTAACAGGTAGCAGCATTGTATCGTTAAACAGCAGTACTTACCAGTTTAAAGGCACCGAAAAATTCAACGGGTTTACCGCCTTTAAATACAATGGCATTAACCTGATGATCTATCCGGCTACCGACGGTTGGTTTGCATTGGAGAATATCGATTTAACAGGCGTACGCTCCATTAACCTAACCAATTTCTGGCAAGCACCACCTACTGCTCCGCTTAATTTTGAATTAAGGATCGATTCGGAAACAGGAACCCTTGCAGGTAAAGGAAGTATGCCTGTGCCTGCTAAGGATGCTAAAGGCGGCGCTGTTCACCTGGTACTTACGCCGGTAACTGACGGTAAAATGCATAAGCTGTTCTTCATATACAAACCGGCAAGTAAAGCCGCTATGACAGCAGGGGTAACATCAGTTGTGTTTAGTGCGAAGTAGGGGCAAGAGCCCTAAACCACCCGTCATAGCAATTACGCGGGGGGAGATAAAAACAAACGGCCCGGCAGGTTAATCTGCCGGGCCGTTTTACATTCCCAAAGTTCGTGTCCCCACGAACTCTCTATAATCTTTAAAAAATCTTAAAGCCCACACTTAGTGCCCAAAGGTTTTGGCGTTTAGCAAAACTGTCGCTCACTTTGGTTAAGCCGCCTTCGTAACGCAAATCGGCAGTGATTGAACCTATATCAACACCGGCCCCGGCCTGGAAACCAATATTGCTTTTGTTAAAATCATTGAATGCATTACCTACGTTATTACTTACGCTGGTGCTTTGATCAAGCGTGTAAGTATAAATAGGCCCTGCCATAATGCGGAAGTTCAGATCTTTTTGGCCAAATGACTTACCTACCAATAATGGCACATTCAGGTTAGTGAACCTTACCTTGCCACTAAATGCGGTATTATTATCATTTGATTCAAATTTACCGCCGGTGCCGCTCAGGTAAAGCTCTGGCTGTAAGTAAACGCCGTTGCCTACGCGGGCAAATAAACCAGCCTGGTAGCCGGTCAGGTTTTTGTCGTTAAAATTATCGGAGCCAATTTTTGAAAAATTGACACCCCCTTTTACGCCTAAAGAAAATTGTGCTTTTGCACTGATGCTTACAGCTATCAGCAATACTGCACTTAATAGATACTTTTTCATGATTTTAGATGTTAAATGTAAAGCCATAAACGCACGTTATCCTTTAAATTGTATACGGCCCTACGCTATTAATTTACTTTGGTTATAACCCGGCCCATATTTGAGCCGTATTACGTATTATCAATACACGAGCCAAACAATTAGCAGTAGCAACTTGGTATTTTTTATATTTTTGCTGAAAATAAATTGAACATGGCTGAAATCAGTATTACCAACAAGGATTGGGAACGCGTAAAAATTAAGATTCAACGTAAATACAACCACCTTACAGACGAGCAGTTAAAATACAGTGAAGGACAGGAAGAAAGCTTGATTACCAAACTGATGGACCTGGTAAACCGCGATCGCAAATATGTGGTTTTTACCCTAAAAAAGGCCCTGGTGAATATTGATACCAACCGACTGTAAAATAGACACTGCGGTTATACAAACTGGATAGCTTTTTTGTATTTTTATTTTTTTCGAGGATAAATGATGAAACAGGGTTTAGTGTTCAAAAAAGAATACAAAAGAGCAGGCTTATTTGCAGGTATTGCCTTGCTGGCCGCGGGTATAGTGGGTTTTAATGACGACCTGTTCCAGATCTCTAAGAACCTTGATGTTTTTGCCTCTGTTTATAAAGAGGTTAATATCAATTATGTTGATGATATCAATTCGGCCAAGCTGGTAAAAACCGGTGTTGATGCCATGCTCGATGGCCTTGACCCTTATACCGAGTTTGTGCCCGAATCGGAAATTGAAGATTATAAGCTGCATTACGTAAGTACCCAGTATGGCGGCATTGGCGCCAGTATTTTTTGCGTAACGGTAAAGTATTTGTATCGGAAGTGTTTGCGGGCTTCCCAGCCCAAAAAGGAGATGTACACCCCGGCGATCAGCTCCTGAAGATAAACGATGTTGACCTTAACGGCAAGAATAATGACCAGGTGAGCCAACTGCTGAAAGGCTCAAAGGGTGCGGCCATAAAATTGTTCATCAAACGGGATAATACACCTCAGCCATTTGAAAAGAACCTGGTTCGTGACGAGATCAAACAGCCCAATGTATCGTACTTTGGCATGGTTGATGGCAACATGGGGTACATTAAACTGGATAAGTTTCTTGAAAATTCGGCTGCCGAAGTTACCAATGCCCTCGTGGAGCTAAAAAAGAAAAATCCCAGCGGTATCATTCTTGATCTTCGCTCAAACGGCGGCGGTATATTACAGGAAGCTGTAAAAATAGTGAACCTTTTTGTGCAGAAAGATGTGGAAATTGTATCTCAAAAAGGGAAGATAAAGGAAAAGAACTTTACTTACAGCACCATCAGCGCACCGCTCGAACCCGATTTGCCTTTGGTGGTATTGGTAAACAGCCATTCGGCATCGGCAAGTGAAATTGTTGCCGGCGCCCTGCAGGACCTCGACCGCGCGGTGATCATCGGGCAGCGCAGTTATGGCAAAGGCCTGGTACAGCAAACTTTCAATTTACCATACAATAGCCTGGTAAAAATTACCATTGCCAAATACTACGTGCCTTCGGGCCGTTGTATTCAGGAGCTGGATTATACCCACCGTAAGGATGATGGCAGTGTGGTAAAAGTGGCCGATTCGCTGATCCATGAATTTAAAACAAAGAACGGCCGTTCTGTTTATGACGGCAGCGGCATTTACCCAGACCTCTTTATTAAACAGGAAAAATTTGCCAATGTTACCCAGGCATTGGTGGGCAAACTGCTGATATTTGATTATGCCACAGTTTACCACGATAAGCACGCTAAAATTGCCGATGCCCGTTCGTTTACGCTATCTGACGGTGAATACAATGACTTTATAAAATACCTGGCCGATAAAAACTATAGCTACACCACCGCATCCGAAAAATTATTAACCACTTTAAAAGTTGAAGCCACGAAGGATAAACAGTTCAACGATATCCAGGCCGAGTATGAAGGTTTGAAAACCAAACTTATTGCCAGCAAAAAGAACGATCTTGTTCAACATAAAGACGAAATAAAGCAAGTACTTGAAAACGAAATAGCGTCGCGCTATTACTACGAAAAAGGCCGTTACGAAACCAACTTTAAATACGATAAAGAACTTGCGCAGAGCGTAAAAACCATGCAAGACAAAGCCCAGCTGGCATCAATATTAAAAGGCGAAGGCAGCTATAAAGTTATCGGAAAACCTGTATTGGCCATGGCAGCTAAAAAAGCAGCCGATAAAGATGACGACGACGAATAGGTTGAACACCAGTCTGTTTCAATTCAAAACACACATTGTATCCAATTAGTTACCCCTTGCAATAGGTAAGGGAGTTAAACTTTTATGGCCTGTTATTGTCATATACTTACAAACAAACAATAACACCAAATGAAAAAGATAATTTTAACAGCTGCTATATTATTAAGCAGCTTAACCGTAAAAATAGCCAGCGCGCAAATAAGCTTAAATATCAACATAGGCAGCCAACCTGCCTGGGGCCCCGTAGGTTATGACCATGTAGATTATTATTACCTGCCCGATATTGATTCTTATTACGATATCAATGCCCACCAGTATGTTTATTTTGATAATAATGTTTGGGTTCATGGGGCTATGTTGCCGCCACGTTTTGGTAACTATGATGTATATCGCAGCTACAAGGTAGTAGTTAATGAGCGCACCCCTTGGATTAGGAACGATGTTTACAAACGTAAATATGCTTCATACAAAGGCCGTCATGATCAGGTTGTAATTCGTGATAGCCACGATGAAAAATACCGTAACCATTGGGTTGAACGTAAAACCGTGCGCAGGGTTGACGTAAAACAAAAATCAAATGGTAATAAACGCGGACATGATGGTCATGACAATCACGGCAATGACCACCGCGATTAAGTTTTTGTATTGTTATAATTTTGATTGTTTTTATGAAGGACTGTCCCCCAAAAAGGACAGCCCTTTTTCTTGCAATTCCCCTTATATCTTCCCTTAGGGGCATAGTTGGTCTTCGGCACAAAAGTTGCCCGTTTATGTCACATTTGGGTTAACTTTTATAGTTTGTTTACTTAGGTTTAGCTATAAACAAACATTATATTCGTTACTTAGTTAACCGATTTATTGTTAACCGATTTAAATCAAATTACACCATGAAATACCGAATATCCATTTTGGCACTGCTTGTAGTAGCAGTATTAGGCCAAAGCTGTGTAAGCAGCAAAAAGTACAAAGAACTGGATGCTAATTACACCCAATTACAAAACAGTACCAAAGACCTAAGCATTAAGTACCAAACCAGCGAACAGGCCCTTGCCGTAGCACGTAGCCGTAACAAAAGCCTTGAAGAGCAAATTGAGCAGCAAAAAACAAATGTAACCGCTTTGCAGGATGCTTTGAACAAATGTTTAAACTCAAGCAGTCAGGGCAATGTGAACATATCAAAGCTGGTTGATGAGATCAATGCTTCAAACCGCTACATACAACAACTGGTTAACGCTAAAAACAAAAGCGATTCGCTTAACATGGTGTTGACCAACAATCTTACCCGCTCATTAACTCCGCAGGAAACCCAGGATGTTGATGTAAAGGTTTTGAAAGGAGTTGTGTACATTTCATTATCTGATAACATGTTGTATAAATCGGGCAGTTATGAAATATCTGATAAGGCAGGTGCTACTTTAAGCAAGATAGCCAAGATCATTATGGACTATAGCAATTATGACGTGCTGATTGAAGGTAACACAGATAATGTCCCTATTTCGCAGAAAAATATCCGTAACAACTGGGATTTAAGTGCTTTACGTGCCTCATCAGTAGTGCAGGCCCTGCAAACCACTTACCAGGTTGATCCTAAACGTTTAACTGCCGGTGGCCGCGGTGAGTATAATCCTATCGCGGATAACTCAACCCCGAGTGGTAAAGCACAAAACAGGCGTACTCAAATTATCATAACACCAAAATTGGATCAGTTTATGGACCTGATAGGCAAAGCACCGGCCGATCAGCCCGCGCCGCCTAAACAATAATTGTAGTTTAGCTATCAATATTTCAAGCCACCCGGTTAGGGTGGCTTTTTTTATGCAGCTATTTTCGTATGTTTTTGCAGACAGTATTGCAAAGGCTAAAACAGGGTTACGGGAATCCCGGAAAGCTTTTATTTTCCATATAATTATTAACCGAATGATAACAAAACACAGTTTTTTTAATTTGGAATATTGCTCATTTAATTAAGACGGAAAATAACCAGCATTTGCTGTGTTACAATTAATTGAGCTTGCTTCATTACACTAAGGTTACCATTACAATGGCATTTGTTTTGAATAAATGGGGCAACAGATATTAAGACAGGTTAAACCACGGGCTTTAACTATAGTCATATAAATATAACTTATTACACGCGTTATGAAAAAGATGATTTTATCGGCAGTTATTTTGTTAAGCTGCTTCTCTGCAAAAATAGCTTCTGCACAGGTTAGTATTGGTTTAGGGATCAACATAGGCAGTCAGCCCGATTGGGGGCCTGTAGGCTATGATCATGTTGACTATTATTATATGCCTGATATTGATGCTTACTATGATGTGCCAACCCATAATTATGTTTACTATGAAAACAATGTATGGGTACACCGCAGGTATTTACCTGTAAGGTATCGTAACTACAATGTTTACAATGGCTACAAGGTTGTAATAAATGATCGTAACCCATGGATGCGCAATGCATACTACAGGGATCATTATTCCGGCTATCGCGGCCGTCATGATCAGGTGATTATCCGTAACAGTCGTGATGTAAGATATGCCAATCACTGGCGCGGCGGCGACCGCGGATGGCATGGAGGTAACCCAAACAGAGGCGGATGGCACGGTGGCGGTGATCATGGTCATGGTGGCGGTCACGGTGGTGACGGCGGACATGGTCACGGCGGTGGTCACGGACATCACTAATAAACATTATTATTTAACAAATAGGCTTCCCGAAAAGGAGGCCTATTTTGTTTCCAGGGCGTATCTATAAGTTCATTGAGGCTCAGTTTAAGGCATATTTACCTTCCAGCCTTCAAATGGTTTAACCGTAGCACAAATGGGACTGCCGTCTTTTGTTGTTCCCGGAAAGCTCGTTATAAGGAATGCAGTTGGATGATGGCTAAGCTGGGTTATCATGTCCCAGGTTACTCCGGAAAGTGGAATTTTAACCCTGCGGCTCCAGCCTCCCACCTGGCCTGCATATTCACCCACGTCGATATAAAGGAATTGACTTGCGGGCTTTCCCTGTACAAACGGCCCCGAAAATCGGGGTTCATTAATCTTCTGCGGATCGCTTTTTAATTGAATCGTCAGATTAAATTGGATATCCAGCCCATCGGATCGTTGTGTCTGAATGGTTTCATATCCGGTTCCGCTACCCTTTTGAATTCCGAAATCTACCCCCTCCGGAGGATTTTGAAGGCGAATACAAAGTTGAATATCCATATACAATTATAATACAAACCAATCTTCAAAAGTTTTATCCGGAGTATTTTCTTTTAAGCTGAGGCACTACCTAACGTTCAGGATGTAATAAGCGTTTTACTTTTGCTTATGTTTGTATTTTATCAAATTGAATACTGATGTATACGCTTTCGGAAGAAAACTATTTAAAAGCTATTTATCGCCTTGCATTACAAGGAAAGGATTTTAAAATAACGCCCACCGCCATTGCCGAATCACTCAGCAATAACCCAGCCTCGGTGGTAGATATGATCCGTAAGCTTACCGAAAAACAATTGATAGAATATGATAAAAAGAATGGTGTAAGGTTAACCCAGCAGGGCTTAAAGGATGCTACATTAATTGTACGCCGCCATCGACTCTGGGAAGTTTTTTTACTGGAGAAATTGGGTTATCACTGGGATGAGATCCATGATATTGCCGAAGAACTGGAACACATTAACGATGCCACCCTTGCCGACAGGCTGGATAAATTCCTGGGCTTTCCCGAATATGACCCGCATGGCGACCCTATACCAAAGGCGAACGGTAAAGTGCCCAAATCCTATTCTGTAAGCCTTTCTGAGCTTAAACCTGGTTCCCAAAGCCATGTTGCCGCTGTGCGCGATACCAGCAGTTCATTTTTGCAATACCTTCAACGGCTGAACATAGGTATAGGAACAAAAATTCAGTTGATTGAAAAAATCCCATACGACAGTTCGCTGGTGATAAAAATTGAAAACCGCGGGGACACCACGGTTTCGCAAAAGTTTGGCGAGAATATATTAGTAGATTAAGCTTAAAGCAGAAAGCCGAAGGCTTAAAGCTTTGGAGAAAAATAGCAGAATGCTTAAAGCTAATCTGTAAGTTAAAAAGCTTTTAGCTTTCTGCCTTCGGCTTTCAGCTCAAACTAAGGTTTCCCCGTTACTCTTGATGATTCGGCAAGTTCACCGTCAACGTCTACATCAAAGTAGAGGCGGTAGATCTCCCATTCATTTTTGGGTTTGTAAAACATAAACGTCATGCGGGCCGGTTGGCCTTCGTGTTTAAGCAGATAGCTGTACAGTACCAGGCTGTTTGAAGCCTTGCGTTGCATGATCAGGTCCTTGCCGAGATATTTGCCTATTACACTTCGCATAGAATCTATTTTGACAATAATCCCGGTAAGCCGGGTTGAATCCATCTGCTTGTTGCTTTTAAAAATATCAATCACTGCGCGGGCTGTGCCTTGCTTGTCGTATTCTTTAAAAAACTTATCAATAAAGGTTTGTACCCCGGTTACCGAAGCCGCGGCCGAAGTTGCGGTGGCAGCGGTCGCCTGGGTTTGTGCCAAGGCAACATTGCCGGTGAATACCAGCGCCGATACAATAAAAAATAAGGGTTTAAATGCTTTAAAGTAGGTGTATCGCATGTTCAAAAATGTTAATTTTTAAAAGTAGGCATTTTTTACAAATCCCCCAATAATAGCTATTAAGATGATTGAAATGTGGCAAAGCGGGCAGCTAAAATAAAGTTTCAAAAAATAAAGAGCCCGGTATTCTCATATCGGGCTCTTTACATATTTTATATTAAAACGATTACTTGGTAACGTACATTACTTCTTTAACCGCTTTGATCACCCTTTCAGGGTTTGGCAGGTATTCCTGGATCAAAGTTGGAGCGTAAGGAAGCGGAACGTCACCGCCCATGATACGCAGGATAGGAGCGTCAAGGTAATCAAACGCGTCTTTTTGTACTTTGAAAGCAACCTCGGTAGCAATTGAACCTAACGGCCAGCTTTCTTCAATAATTACCAAACGGTTTGTTTTCTTTACCGATTCGATAACTGTAGCATAATCGATAGGGCGTACAGTACGCAGGTCGATCACTTCAGCGTGGATACCTTCTTTTTCAAGTTCGGCAGCAGCAGCGATAACCACTTTCATGATCTTGCCAAAGCCAACTAAAGTAACGTCAGCACCTTCTTTAACAACTTTTGCTTTACCCAATGGGATATAGTAAGTTTCTTCAGGCACTTCACCTTTATCGCCATACATTAATTCCGACTCCATAAAAATAACCGGATCGGGATCAAGGATAGCTGATTTTAATAAACCTTTAGCATCGTATGGGTTTGATGGTACAACCACTTTTAAGCCAGGGCAGTTGGCATACCAGTTTTCAAAGCACTGGCTGTGCTGTGAGCTAAGCATACCTGCATTACCGGTAGGGCCGCGGAAAACGATTGGAACTGAAAACTGGCCACCGCTCATTGACATCATTTTGGCAGCGCCATTGATGATCTGGTCGATAGCTACCAGTGAAAAGTTGAAAGTCATGAACTCGATGATAGGGCGTAAGCCATTCATTGCCGAGCCGATGCCGATACCGGCGAAACCCAATTCAGAGATGGGCGTATCTATAACACGCTTTGCGCCAAATCTCGTCCAGCATTCCCTGGCTTACCTTGTACGCGCCGTTATATTCGGCAACCTCTTCACCCATCAGGTATATATTCTCGTCGCTGCGCATTTCTTCGACCATGGCCTCTCTTAGCGCTTCTCTGAATTGTATTTCTCTCATTATAGTAAAATGATGTTTTTTTGCGAACGCAAATATAAACACTAATGTGTTAAATGCAATTAACCGTGGTATTGGTTTGATTTTTAATACATATATTTTACATTTAAAATCGAAAAAAACTGATAGTGTCCATTTAATTCAAAAATTAACAATGGCTTATTCTAAAAATGGCAATCAAATAACGTTTTCCGAGGATAATAGCATCGATTTTGAATATCCAATCGAGGAAATTTTTGAAGTTGACGGTATTTTAGTTGTTACATTGAAAATACCCAACAATGTTCGTGATCGTCGTAATGTTTTTGCCTTTAGCAGAACCGGCGATTTTTTATGGCAGATAAAAGATGTACCGCTCTATCACAACGGCGATTTCTGCCCCTTTATAGGAGCACTTGTCAATAAGCAAAACGAATTTGTATTATTTAACTGGTGCGATACCGCTGTTATCATAGATCCGCAAACCGGTAATGTTATCAGAACATATCAAACAAAGTAGCTTTGTTTATATCTTGATCCGGATATTGATTTTATCCAATAGCCCCGTAAGCCATACCATTACAAAAGCAAATACAATACACTTGATTAAGCCGCCGGTGCCCTGGCTCAGGTATTCGGGGTAGCCTATCCTGCTCATTTCATATATTGGATAAAACAGGAAGGGCACTATGTAACAGGTAAAAGTGTTGGTGCCGGCGGGCTCTATCACCTTAAACCAGTTGTATTTATTTTTAACATCAACCAGGAAAATAAAGAAAGCATACACCACCAAACTAATGCCGGTACAAATGAGCACCCATGAAGGGGTATCGCGCTCTTTGGAAATGCCGCCACTGAAATAGCGCACTATAAAGCCCAGGTTAAACAGGATGATAGCAATCAGGATCATGGCCACCCAAAGCATCTTCATTTCGTTATTGGCCTTGAGGCGCATGTACAATACGGAAATAAATACCCCTGCCATGGTGAACGACTGCATAGCGCCGTTGCCGGCTATCCAGATATAGCCCTGCAGCTTGTCGATAAAATCAAGAAAGCCGAAGTGCACATCCAGGTTAAAGAAAATGAAGAACATCCAGGCCGCCAGCTGTACCCATAAATGCCCGTCGGAATAGTAATAGATAAGCGCGCAAAGCATGTATGACCAGCCTATCAGGCCTAAAATACCCCACCAGGTAAAGTGAAGCCAGGTATGTCCGGGGTCGCTGGTACGATAGAGGGCTGCCATGCCTGCAAGTAACAATATACCGAAGCCCTGCAACATATAGCGTTTAGTTGGTGACGTGTCCTTGCCGTAATCTAAAAAAATGAAGAAGAAACTGAATGTAACCAGGCTTTCCCAAACGGGTTTGGGTAACAGGGTGGTAGCTTCATTATAGGTTTCCATGTTGGCATGAAAAAAACCTATAAAAATGAGCGCGAACGAGCGGCTCACTATTCGTGATAGTAGCTTGAAATTGTCGCCCTGCTTTAACCTGTTTTGAAAAGCAAAGGGAATTGAAAGCCCGACTATAAATAAAAACGCGGGAAAAATAGTATCGGCCAAACCCAGCGCATCAACATTTGAGCCCGCGTGTTTAAGCCATGTTGGGGTATTCGGAATGCCATCCAGGTCATTCACAAATATCATGAGGAACATTGTTACAGCGCGGAATGCATCTATTGAACGTATGCGGCTAAGAAAATTATTCATTCAGTCATGTAAATGCAACAAGCAGCGTAAATGTTTTAATTTAACGGTAATTAAATTGAAACATTACTATTACAAGGCTTTTTTAATCTCTGTCGCGGCTTAGCTTGCTGAATAAAAGTGGATTTTCATTAAGTTCCAGCCCTTCCTTGCGGTTCTTTACAATGTGGATAGCTGTAAACAGCGCTTCGCGGAAGGAGATCTCAGAAGCCTGGTTTTTTCCTGCTATATCATACGCAGTTCCATGATCGGGCGAAGTGCGTACAAAGCTTAACCCGGCTGTAAAATTAACACCCGTTTCAAAGGCAATTTGTTTAAAAGGGATCAGGCCCTGGTCGTGGTACATGGCCAGTACGGCATCAAACTGCAGGTAAGTGCCGTTGGCAAAAAAGCCATCGGCCGAGTACGGGCCAAATGCCAGGATATTGTTTGAACGGGCTTCTTCAATAGCGGGTATGATGATATCTTTTTCTTCGCTGCCGATAAGGCCGTTATCGCCGGCATGCGGGTTAAGCCCCAATACCGCAATTTTTGGCTTGCGCACCCAGAAATCATTTTGCAAGCTTGTGTTCATTAGCTTCAACTTGGCCAATATTTTTTCGGCGGTAATACTTTCGGCAATTTTTGATACCGGGATATGACCTGTAACCACGCCAACACGTAAAGTATCGCTTACTAAAAACATCAGCGATTCGGCAGCACCATCGTATTGCTGTAAATATTCGGTATGGCCGGGAAAGTGGAATTTATCGTTCTGTATATTATCCTTGTTAATAGGAGCCGTTACAAGGGCATCTATATAACCTTCCTTCAGGTCATAAACAGCACGCTCCAATGATTTAAAAGCGTACTTGCCTCCTGCTTCCGTAACCTGCCCTATATCAATCTTCACGTCCTCTTCCCAACAGTTGATCATGTTGGGTTTGCGGAAATGCGTTTGCGAAGGATCATTGATCACCAAAAAATTGAGCTCATTAACCTGGGTTGCGCGACGGTGGAACGAAGCCACCTTGGTATGCCCGTAAACAATAGGCGTACAATAATCATAAATCTTACTATCGGCCAAAGTTTTAATAATTATCTCTAAACCGATGCCGTTTACATCGCCAATGCTGATCCCAATTTTTAATTTATCGCTCATTATTTTTTATGATTTCACCGAGTTTTATGATTTCACCGATTTTTTTAAGCGGTGATTTCAATATTTTAACAGTGATGATTATTAATGGTTTATAAAGCTAAACGACCTTTTGCCTTTTGCCTTTCGCCTTTAACCTTCAACTTAGGCAAACCTTTTGCCTTTAACTTTTCGCCTTTAACCTATCTTTACACCTGCAAATAAAAGATTTTAAGCTTATAGTTCCTGATAAAAGCACAAATATGATTTAATTTGCTCAAATATTTGATTAATAATGACATTGGTAAGGGCAAAAAAACATTTAGGGCAACATTTTCTTACTGATAAAAACATAGCAGCAAAGATAGTGGACAGCCTGAAACCCGAAGGGCGTTTCGGCCATGTGCTTGAGGTGGGGCCGGGCATGGGTGTACTGTCTGATTTTCTGCTGCAAAAAAGCGAGTACGAAACATCACTCATTGATATTGATACCGAATCGTACGATTTTCTGAAAAAAATACCCGCAATTAGGTACCCGCCTTATCAATGCCGATTTTCTGGAGCTTGATTTTAAAAGCATTTTTCCCGAAAACTTTGCCATTATCGGTAATTTTCCCTATAACATCTCATCGCAAATACTTTTTAAGGTGCTTGACAACCGCCAGCAGGTGGTTGAGGTAGTGGGCATGTTCCAGAAAGAGGTTGCTGAACGTTGTGCCGCCAAACCAGGCAGCAAGGAATATGGTATACTCAGCGTGTTTTTACAAGCCTACTATAAAGTGGAATACCTGTTTACGGTGAAGGCCGGTGTATTTAATCCTCCGCCCAAGGTGCTTTCGGCAGTGATCAGGCTTACACGCAACGATAAACAAACACTTGATTGCGACGAGAAGCTATTTTGGCAGATAGTAAAAGCGGGTTTTAATCAGCGCCGCAAAACCCTGCGCAACGCCATATCGTCACTCATCAATAAAGAAAAACTGACTGATGAACCTGTCCTCGATCTGCGTGCGGAAAGATTGAGCGTAGAGGATTTTGTAAAACTTACTAACGCGGTTTCAGCGAGCAGGTAGGTAATCAACGTTCTGCGCCCTCTAAATCTCCCCCAAAAAGGGAAGACTTACAATGACGTCTCCATATTTTTAATCCGCTACTAAACCTGCAACTGCCGCTAAAAAATCAATGCTTATTCCCAAATCCAAACTCTCTGTATGAATTTGGTACGTCATCGGTATTGCTGAAGGCAAAGGTGAAAGTAGTACTCCAATTCTCATAGTCGGCTTTTTTATCCTGCGATGGTTCAACATGGGTTGAACTGACCATATATACCCCCTCCCGGCTCAGTTTAAAAAATACCAGGCCATTGCTGTCGCTCAATAATTTTTGCGGAACGATGGTGCCGTTCAAAGTACGCACATATTGCATCACCACAGCATCCTTCATGGGTTTGCCTCTAAAAAGCACCTGAGCGGTAACATCATCGCCATAGCTTGATTTATAGGGATTTTGTTGTATTACAATTTCATATTCCTCACCCAGGGGTTTATCAAAGTCCTTACCGTTAGCTTTATCAACAGAAATAAGGGTTTTGCTTGACTGGTGATACTTTTCAACAAAGTATTGCTGACTGCTGGCCCGGGCTTCTTCGGCCATTTTATCGAGGCCTTCACTTTCAAGTGCTCTGATAAATTTATTCCTTTCCGATTCTGTTTCATCATCCCTTACCAGTTCAAAAAGTGCAAGACCGGAGTTTTGCAGCTCATAGACAAGCAGACTGCTATCGGCAGAGTTACTGACTTTTGAAAGGTCCGTTTTCTTTGAGCCTTCATACAGCATAAATTTAGTTGCCTTTGCTGTGGCAAGTTTAAATTCATTTTCGGGTTTAAACTCGTTGCCGCTCAACAAATGCAGGTTAAGCTTATCGCCTTTGTGAACGTAAAAATTATGTGGCAATAAGAAAAAATCCTGCGAACTGGCCGCAAAGCCTATCATGAGCAGTAATATAATGATGAAAATAGAGGTGCGCTTCATAGTTTTTGGATAGTATCACCAAACATACAAAGTTTTAAAAACTTCAGTAGTTTTACGTTATGATTTTTGACAGGAAAAACCTCGATAATGATACTTTGCTGGAATTTTATAAAAAAATGCTGTTTCCGCGCATGGTTGAAGAGAAGATGCTGATCCTGCTGAGGCAGGGCCGCATTGGCAAATGGTTTTCGGGTATTGGCCAGGAAGCCATAGCAGTTGGCAGCGCCCTTGCTATGAATGCCGACGAATATATTTTGCCTATGCACCGCAACCTCGGTGTTTTTACATCGAGAAATATCCCCTTGTCGCGGTTAATGGCGCAATGGCAGGGCAAACCCTCGGGCTTTACTAAAGGGCGCGACCGCTCCTTCCACTTCGGTACCCAGGAGTATAAGATCATTGGGATGATATCCCATCTCGGTCCGCAGCTTGCCCTGGCCGATGGCATTGCCTTAGCGGATGTATTATCGGGTAAAAGAAAATCAACCCTTGTTTTTACAGGCGAGGGTGCCACCAGTGAAGGGGACTTTCACGAAGCACTTAACATAGCCTCTGTTTGGAAACTGCCGGTAATATTTCTGATCGAAAATAATGGCTATGCCCTTTCAACCCCAACCAACGAACAATATAATTGCCGCGAACTGGTTGATAAAGCCGTAGGCTACGGTATTGAAGGCCGCCGTATTGACGGCAATAACCTGCTTGAAGTTTATAACACCATAACCTCACTTAATAAAGCTATTCGTGAAAATCCGCGCCCTGTTTTGCTGGAATGTATGACCTTCAGGATGCGTGGCCATGAGGAAGCATCAGGCACCAAATATGTTCCCACTAATTTATTTGAGTGGTGGGCAGGAAAGGACCCGGTTACAAACTTTGAAAAGTACCTGATTACCGAAGGGGTTTTGTTTAAAGACATGATCACTATTGTCCGTAAGGAGTTCGCCGCCCTTATTGAAACCGAAATTGAAAAGGCTTATGCCGAAACAGATATTATACCGGATGTGGCCACCGAAGTGCAGGATATGTACAAGCCTTACAGCTTTCCTGCTGTACAGCCAAAATCATCGCCGGTTACCAGTAAGCGCTATATAGATGCCATTAGCGACGGGCTTAAACAAGCTATGCGCAAACACCCCAACCTGGTGATCATGGGGCAGGACATTGCCGAATACGGCGGCGCATTTAAAATTACCCAGGGCTTTGTTGAGGAGTTTGGTAAGGCCCGTGTACGTAACACCCCCATTTGCGAATCAGCAATTGTTGGTGCAGGCATGGGACTTGCGCTTAACGGCTACAAAGCTGTGGTTGAAATGCAATTTGCAGATTTTGTTACCTGCGGCTTTAACCAGGTTATTAACAACCTGGCCAAAACGCATTATCGCTGGGGGCAGGGGGTTGATGTAGTAATACGGATGCCCGCGGGTGCAGGTACCGGGGCAGGCCCCTTCCACTCGCAAAGCAATGAAGCCTGGTTTACCAAAACTCCCGGCTTAAAAGTGGTTTACCCGGCTTTTCCGGCAGATGCCAAGGGACTACTGCTTGCCGCTATTGACGATCCTAACCCGGTAATTTATTTTGAACACAAATACCTGTACCGCAGTATCAGCGCCGATGTGCCTGATAATGATGTAATGATAGAGATAGGCAACGCTAATGTGATTAAGCAAGGCGAAAAGGCCACTATAATTACATTTGGCCTTGGTGTACACTGGGCATTGGAGTATGCAGACAAACATCCCGATCAATCCGTAGAGATCATCGATCTGCGCAGTCTGCAGCCCTGGGATCAGGAAGCGGTGGAAACCAGCGTTAAGAAAACAGGCCGGGTGCTGATTTTGCATGAAGATACGCTTACCAATGGTTTCGGCGCCGAAATTGCAGCCCATTTGGCCGAACATTGCTTTAAATATCTTGATGCTCCTGTAATGCGTTGTGGTAGCCTCGATACGGCTATCCCCATGAATAAAGCCTTGGAAGATCAGTTTTTGGCCAAGGCGCGATTGGAAGAAAGCATGGAAAGGCTGCTGGCTTATTAGGCAGGGCCCCCGAGCTATACTTCTATTCCTTTAGGTTTCATGTCGCGCTGGGCAGCACCATTAAATATTTCGTTAACTCTTGATCTTAACTGATTATTGGCGATCAATTAGGGTATAATAAAAGACTATACTGCTTATCTAATTGCCTTTGGGTTTAAGTGAATCACAATTGAGTTTTTATAACAAGCATAACTATGGTTAATATTTTAAGCGTATAAATTATTTTTCAATAAAAAAGGATTGTTCAACGGGTATTGCTGTTTGCAGTTTAGGCTCACGATTGTTGCCATATTGCCAGGCTACCACGGTAACTTTTACCGGGAAACGGCTTCTCGGCGGAATAGCTGTAATATTTAATGTATTGCCTGATAGCTCCGCCGGGCCTTCTAATACATAAAACCCTACAGGCACCTGTGCATCTGAGCTGGCATCCAATTTTATTCCCTTTGCATGTGCCTTTTGGTTGGGGACCGGTAAAAACGTAATATGCTGTTCCCTCCCTGCTGTATTGTGTGGCGGCACAAGCATCTGTGATTGCTGTACGGCCGGTTTATACTCGGCATCTCCAGAATGGGTAGCAGCAAACCACAACTCATAACTATGCGGGTTCTCCCAAAAACCGGCCTGCGGGCTCAATCTGAAAGTGGAATCATTTAACTTAATAACCGGGCCTGTAATGCGGTTAATGGCAATAGGAGTATTCCCGGCAGCATGCCCTATAGCGGAACCAGCCGGCATGCCAGCCCAAACAGGTAAGCGGGGACTGCCCCCGGGCACCGTATCATAAAATGCAGCATGGAGTTTAAAAGTGATGCCATCGGCCTCTGGTTCAAATTTCAGGTTTACCTGCTGGTGCGTATTACGCTGTTCAACCATTTGGCCATGCTGTACATAACCTATTAACTGGGGTTTTTGATTGTGATGTCTTGCCTGGTAGGTTATTGTTGCCCGAGCTGTTTCTTCATCAAAATACCAGAAAGCTTTTGAAGCATCGCCCTTGTACCTGCCTACAGGTGCTGCATCCGCGGCGGGTAATTCATTATAACGCCATTTATCAACCAGCCAGCCGGTTTTTGTCGGATCGATATCAATCAATTTCGGAACAGTACCCGGAGGTACATTTTTTGGCAAGCGGTACTCCATGGCTTTTTTAATGTAGAAGGCCAGACAGCCGGTTTTTTCAGGCGTGGCAGCGAAATGCCCCTGCGCCGGGTTGGATAGCATACTCAACGGCAGCAGCGGATGTTCCTGTCTTTCTTTTAATCCCTCATCGCCCCAGGTGTTGGCAGCTTCGTATTCGCCCATTGTTTCTAAACAAGGGACATAATCCAGGCTTTGATCTTTACTCCAGATATCGGGAGCAAAAATGTTTCTTACATATGGCCATTGCCCGCTTACTGAGATGCAAGCAAGCGTACGCGAAGGGTTCCAGACACCGAAATAATAAGGCGCACTTGCCGCTGCCGAATGTCCAATAGGGATCACCGGCGCTGTTTTCAATTCGCTATAACCTGAAATATCAGCGAGGTCATTGATCAACGCGTTAAACTGATCTCCGGCTCTTTCGTTAAATAAAAACTTGAGATTGAAAGCTGGGCTAACCCAGATCTCCGCAACACCCAGGTTGCCCATCTCCCCTCTGAATTGAGGATCTTCCAATATGGATTGCTCCTCCATATTGTTTTGAGCGAATATGACGGCCTTCACTTGCTTACAGTTTGGCGATATCCATAAAAAAGCCCTTGACGGATCCCGCTTGGTACCAGCAGGCTTAACCGCCACCGACCATTGCCAAACAGCCGCCTGTGCTACCGGCAGATCCGCCAACATCAGCGAGCTTAAAAAATAAAATAATGACAATACCTTTTCATGATTCTAATTCAATACAATTTTAGTATCGGTGCTTGCCGGCATATTAAAACACCATTGTTTATTGAAACCCTGATTTACCGGCTCGCCTTTTATCGTTACATTATTGAGTGTGATTGTATGGTGGGCAGATAATATGAGGGTTGATATAACTATCCGGGTGCTTTTCATTAATGTTTAACTTTATAAAGTTTAGCGCCGAATAAAAAGATCACCGCGTAGCAGATTATCGGAAGGTAATAAGCGTGAGCCACACTATGATTGGCTATCTGCCCCATTACCATTGGAAATACCGCGCCTCCTACTACTCCCATCGCTATAAAAGATGAAGCCTGTTGTGTATGACTGCCCAGGTTTTTGATCCCCAAGCTAAAAATGGTGGGGAACATAATGCTAAAAAAGAAGTTGATCATCAGCAGGGCGATGTATGATGTCCAGCCCAGGCTCTGTGCAACTATCAGGCACATTAAGATGCTGCCGCAGGCAAATGCCGCTAATAATTTATTGGGCGCTATATAAGTCATTAATGAAGTGCCCACAATACGCCCCAGCGCCATCATCCCCATAAAAATAATCATAAAGTAACCGGCCTTTTCATTACTGAAATGCATAATATCCACACCGTAGTTGATAAAATATGCCCAGGTGCCGGCCTGTGCCGCCACGTTAAAAAACTGTGCCGCAACTGCCCATACAAAATGCGAATGTTGATATAGTTTTTTAGATGGTTCCACGTCCACGTTAACCGCATCAGGATCGATGGCCGAAGTTTCTGCATGCGGATCTGTTAAAACCGGAATTTTTAAAAACATAAAAGCAACCGCTATAAGTATAATCACACAGCCGATAGCTACATACAGCGTTTTTACGGAAGTAAGATCGGTTGAATGTACCGTGTCCGAACCTAAAAGGAAATATGAACCAATGGCCGGACCGATCATGGTACCCACCGCGTTAAAAGTTTGCGCGAAGTTTACACGCTGGTCGCTCCGGCGCTGATCGCCCAGGGCGGCCGCAAAGGGATGCGCAACAGTTTCCAAAGTAGCCATACCGCAGCCCATAATAAATAAGGCTATCCTGAAAAAAGTAAATGAGGCCGCGTTGGCTGCAGGGACGAAAAGAAATAAACCCAGGGCAAATAAAATCAACCCCAGGATTACGCCCGGTTTATAACCAAACTTCTTTAAAAATATCCTGCGGGGATACTCATAATAAAATAAGCCCCAAACACGGAGAACTGGATTAAGCCGGATTGAGATTTGGAGAGATTAAGCACATTTTGAAAATGCTTGTTCAGCACATCGCTCATGGAATGCAGTAAGCCCCACATTAAAAATAGCGAGGTTACAAATACAAAGGTCACGATGAATTTTTTCTCGGTAAAAGCTGGTTTATTGGTCATATTGTTGTTAAAATTAATTACCCGGATGATTGGCATTAAATAAGATATTAAGTCCTCGCCTGCTATCAAAAGCCGCAGCAGCACCCATCAGCGCCGCGTCTTCTCCCAATAAAGCTAATTTTATTTTTAAACTTTCAGCATATGCTGTTAACCTGGCGGTAAGTTCATCCAGAAACATGCCCGATGCTTTTGCAATATTGCCACCGATAACAATTACATCAGAACCTTCGGTTTGGATAATATCCCGGAGGAATAAAGAAAGGTTGACCGCAAACTCATCAAAGATGTTCCTGACCACAGCGCTGTGTTTGGACATTGATATCAGCGAACTCACTCCGGTAACGGACAGCCCGGTTGTTTCATGATATCGCCCTAAGAACCATCTTGTAGAGAAGTAATCATCTGCAATGCTATCTTTATAAGGTTCGCTGCCTAGGTTTAAATCTTTCACAATACCATCAACGCACAAAGCTGAACCAAACCCTGTGCCCAGCGTAAGCCCAAGAACCTTACGGGAGCCGGCGCCAGCTCCCGCCACAACTTCCCCTTGTAAAAATGCTTCGGCATCATTTCGGAACAGGATATCTGCAGCATCTATCCTGAGCTCTTCCGACAGGTATAACTTAATATTTAAACCATAAATGGCCTCATACTTATGCAGGTCTTTGATCAGTGAAATCCCATTTTCATAATCAAATGGGCCAGGCATGGCCAGGGCAACCTGCTGAGCCGGAGATCCGAATTTTTCATAAGCCTGTGTTAATGCTTCCGCCCAGGTTTTAAGTATTTCAGTTGCCGTTCCATGGGAGTCCACAGTTAACCGGGTACGGGTATCTTCAATGATCATCTTTTTTCCAGATCGATGACCGCTGCTGTAATATGCGTACCGCCGATATCTGCACTGATTACATAATTATTTTTACGCTGTTGGCTCATGTATGATATATATATATGGATTATTTTTCCGGAGTGAGGTACACCGCCTCTCCGCCTGATGGCAGCAGGGCAAATTTTAATACTGTTTTACTATTAACACTTTTACTGCTGACCCTAACGTGCGTCTCAGTATTCACCGACGGGTCATCGCTGTAAATAGTCGCTTTATACTTTTTACCGGGTTCTAAAAAACTCAGATCAAGTTTAATTTCACGAGCATCATTGTTGGTGATAGTACCTACAAACCAATCTTTTCTGCTCCTGCGGGCTGTAGAAATGTATTCGCCGGGTATTCCCTGCACTATTTTTGTTCTCGTCCCATGTGGTTGGGATCTTGTCCCAAAATTCCAGTTCGGGCTCATTATGCTCCGCCGAAGGCTTATCATACCAATACAGCGTTTGCAGCGGGCTGTAATAAATTGCGGCCAGCGCTAATTGATGGGCATGAGTAGTTTTAATACGTTTATTAAAATAACAGAAGGTATAATCGGCTGCTCCGGCAATATACCGTGTAAAAGGCAGCACGGTATTGTGCGTGGCATCGGGCATTTCCTCGTTACCACGGATCCCTTCGGCCGACATCAGGTTTGGCCAGGTACGCTGCTCGCCTGTTGGCCGCCAGTCGTCATGAATGTTTACCATGATCTGAGCAGCTGCCGCCTGCTGAATCGCCTTTTCCACCCAGGTTGTCCAGCGGTGGGAGCCTTGCTGTACGAAACCAAATTTTACGCCTTTTACACCCCATTTATGATAAACAGCAAATAAACTGTCACTTTGAGCTAATAAACCCTGCTGATTAACATATAACCAAACACCAACACCCTTATCCTTGCCATATTTGATTATACCAGGCAGGTCAAAATCAGGTATAGCAACCTTGGTAGCATCCGAGCTAAAGCTAAAAGCCGGTCCGTACCATTTCCAATCAAACAGAATATATTGCAGGTTATGCTTCACCGCGAAATCAATATTTGTTTTTGCATCATTTGTCGTCATGGCCATTACCCGCATGATTTTACCGGGTTTAATCCAATTGGTGTTGGCTATTGCCGATGGCTCATTAAGATTCAACATCATGTAATTATGTTCAATCAGGTCGCCCGGTTTTTCAGCTATCATGATTGCCCGCCATGGTGTGCCTACCGGCGAGATGAGCTGCGCCCCGCCAAACATAGAGGTTACCAGGGTAGATGGTTTATCGGCACTCAGTTTAAATTTGGTGCGCGCATAATCAATTAGCCTGGCTTCTGCCAGCGCTGCAAAAAGGCCATTAGGCAGTTCGATGGTTAACGGCCGTTCGCTTTCGCCGGGCCAGTTTTTTAGCGGCAGTTTGTAATATGGCGCTTGTGCCCAATTGGCAAACCAGGCTTGGGTGCCTTCAGGCAGGTGAAACTCGGTATTTTCTGCCCTGATGTTGTAGTAGGTTCCTTTAGGGTTTTCGGGGAAATAATAACGGAATGCTACCCCCTCGTTATAAACCCTTACCTGAACCTGCATCACATAAATGGGATTGTCATCCTTTACCAGCGTAATATTCATTGCGTTGTAATGATCACTAATCATAGCCCGCTCTCCGGTAACTGGTGCCCATGTGGTATCATGCCGGGAGGAATCAACGCCCGTGATCAACAGGTTTTCGCACCAGTTTTTATGCTGATCGACCTTCAATGCCATTGCTTTTTCTGAAAGATCATTATCCAGTTGCAGATCGAGGACTGACACCAGAATTACCGGCTTGTTTTTATAATCCAAGCTATAGTGCATCGTACGCTTCCCGGCTTCAGCTTTTTGACGGAACCTGAATATTATATTGTTATCCGGCGACCGAAGGCTAAGTACAGAATCTTTTATTCCCTGTCCCCGAACCACACTGATAAAGCAGCTTAACCACAAACCCGTAATCAATATTATTGCGTTTTTTTTCATGTCAGATAGTATTTATCCAGATAAGACAAATAATTTCATGATTTATAATCATATGAAAAGCAATTAGCAGCAATAATTACAAAGAGGATTCGGATCTTACTAAGAGATAGTATGTTACAGATAAGTAAGGGTAGATAAATAGGAGCTAAAAAAGTGGGAGCCCGACATGTGCGAACATGTGCCGATTGAACCGGCCACTTTTAACCACCCGTTGGGGCCTTCAAGGTTGAATTTCGGCCAGGGTATGATTCCCCTTCCGGCCGGTTCATAAAACTCTCATCTTAAAATGCCGGGGCTTGTCATAAACTCTTCAACGTTGCAAAGACTTAAGTGGGTGTAACGCTGTTAACTGCCCGGCTTTTATCCTTGCCCGATAGGGAAAGTAATGGACAACGGCACTACCGCTGCTCCCGGAATGAAAATAATTTGATAAGCTCTTACGCAGCATTCGAAATATACTTCACCAGGCTTCTTTTGGCCACCGGCAGCAGCGTTTGTTCAAGCGGAAAAGTGATATCGCTGCGTACATAATAAACCGCAGGATTGGGCATAAACTTGTTACGGTTTATGAGATGCAGTTTAATGCTTTCTGGGGTATTGGTAATACTTTGCTCGTAGGCATCAATAAAAGCTACGTTAATGCCGCGGTATTTATCATCCTTGCCTTCAAAAATAGTGATCTGGTACTCGTAGATCCGGTTGGTGCGTTCCTTGCCATTCTGTAACGAAAAATAACCGTGATAAGGCATTAGAGGGGTAATGCCCACCGGATCGATATTCACATGGCTTTCTACAAAATCATAAATATCCCTGCCGGTTTTTATAGCCGGGTCCATTTTGCCTAAGGCATAGGTAATGATCTGCTCTATCTCCTGCATGCTTTGATCATCCATAATGATCTTTTGATAAGTAAGCTTTACCGCGTCGATATCAGCCTGTGTTAAGCGTTGAGGAAAAGCCTGCTGTAACAGCGATTTATTCTTTTTAAAATCGATGAGGTTGCTGTAATGAAATATCAGGTCGGCCAGGTTGGGATATAACCGGCTGTTATCAAAGTGACTGTTAATCTCCTGAAGGTAACTTAACAGGATATATTTTTTGTATTCAAAATCAATATGACCTTCAATAAACCAGTTTGCGCCTAATTGCCTCATTTTTTCGCCTCCTTTTGATAGCTTAAATTAAACAAAAAACACCAACTTTGCAATATGCCCTATGGAACCCTTTATTTAATTCCTGTACCGCTGGCCGATGACGCGGCTGCAAAATCATTTACACCATACCTTACTGATACCATAAACAGTATCAAAGAGTACATCGTGGAGAATGAAAAAACCGCCCGTCGCTTTTTAAAAGAGGCCGGCTTGAAAACCCCGCAAAGCGAGCTGGTAATCCATGATTATGGCAAGCATAACCGCGACATGGGCAAGGCTGACTTTTTTAAAGGCCTGCAAGCAGGTAATGACGTTGGGCTGATGAGCGAAGCTGGCTGTCCGGGTGTTGCTGATCCCGGTGCTGAAATTGTGGATAAAGCCCACCGCATGGGCATTAAGGTTATACCCCTGGTTGGGCCAAGCTCTATTTTGCTGGCGCTGATGGCTTCGGGCTTCAGCGGACAAAGTTTTGCATTTCACGGCTATTTGCCCATTGATAAGGTGCTTCGTGCTAAAAAGATCAAAGAGCTGGAAAGCACAGCCATAAAGCTTGATCAAACCCAAATGTTTATCGAGACACCTTTCCGCAATAACCCCATGCTTGAGGAGATCCTGAAAGCGGGTAATCCCAAAACCAAGCTTTGCATTGCCTGCGACCTTACCTCCGCAACCGAGTTTGTGCAAACCAAAACCATTGCCGAATGGCAAAAGAAAGTGCCTGATCTGCACAAACGCCCAACAATCTTTTTACTTTATCACGGCAATAAATGACCATAAGCCAGCAGCATACCCCGGTTGTAATAGTGGGCGCCGGTCCGTCAGGTTTGATGATGGCCGCCCAGCTTTTACGCCATGGTGTTCAGCCGGTAATTATTGATAGCAAGCAGGGGCCAACCACGCATTCAAAGGCGCTTGCCGTTCAGGCACGGTCTATGGAGATTTACCGGCAGATGGGCATCATCGATAAAGTGCTCAATGATGGTAAACGGGGAGGAGGTGTACAGTTTAACCAGGACGGTGAAGAGGTTGCCAGTCTTTCGCTTGCCAATGTTGGCGAAATGCAAACGGTTTTTCCATTTATCCAGATGTACCCGCAGAGCAAAAATGAGCGGTTATTATTGGATTTTATTACCCTCAACTGCTGCCCGGTATACTGGAACACATCGCTGCTGTCACTAAGCCAGGATACCGGTAAGGTAACATTGAAGCTGCAAAGCGGCGAGGATAAACAAACCATTACCTGCGATTGGCTGGTTGCGGCAGATGGTGCCCATAGCACTGTGCGCAAGCAACTGAGCATTCCTTTTAATGGCGATACCTACCAACACCAATTTTATTTGGCCGATATAAAAATAGAGGCCGACTTTGGCGATAAGGTTAACCTGTTCCTCTCAAAAAAAGGTTTCGCGGGCTTTTTCCCCATGCCTGATGAACGGAGCTATCGTGTGGTAGGCAACCTGCCCGATGAGTTTGATAAAAAAGACGAGCTTCAAATTGAAGAGGTGTTACCTCATTTGCGGAATGTAACCCAACAACAGATCATTGTTGAACATACCAACTGGTTCACTACCTACCGTCTGCATCACCGCATGGCCGATAAATTCAGGCAGCAGCGCTGCTTTTTAATTGGTGACGCCGCGCATATCCACTCGCCGGTTGGCGGACAGGGGATGAATACCGGCTTGCAGGACGCCAATAACCTGGCCTGGAAACTGGCAGGTGTGGTTAATAACCAGCTTAAGGTATCGGTGTTAGATAGCTATGCGCAGGAAAGGATGCCGGTAGCAAAAGAGCTCCTTAATACTACCGACAGGATCTTTAAAATGATCCTGTCGCGTAACTGGTTCATTAACTTACTGAAGAAATATTTGCTGCCTGTTGTTTTAAAATGGGTATGGAGTAAACCCAACCTTCGCGAAGCCTTTTTAAACGGGTATCGCAAACCGGTGTCTCCTATCGCGATAGCGCCATAAACCTTAACTTAAGCCATGCCAGCCACATCAAAGCAGGCGACAGGCTACCTTATCTCAAAGTTTTCGACGAAAAACGGGAGGTGGAAACCGATCTGCATGAATGGTGCAATAAACCGGGTTTTACGCTCATCTGTTTAGGCAAGCTCAAAGAGCTCGACCTGTTTACCATCGCCAAATGGATAACCCAAAACTATGGGGCCAGTCTCAACTTTTTTTACCTGCCGCCTTCGACAAAAAATCAACACATTTTCGATGCTTTCGCCATCAAAGAAAACCAAAAAAAGCACTCATCACCCGTCCGGATATGCATATCGGTTTTTTAAATGATGTGGTCGATATTGATATGATGGATAATTATTTACTGAATGTAGTGGGGGTGAAGCCGATCATCGTTCATGGTTCATAGATCATGATTGCCTGCGAATTGTTCCTGCCTGCGTATTTTCGCCATGAACTATGAACCATCAACCATGAACTAATAAACCACCATCACCCAGCCGCTCATTACATTCCCATTCTTTAAATCTATCACATAATAATAAGTTCCTGACGGAATACCCTGGCCGTTAGATCTGCCATCCCAGGCTTCAGGATAGCCTGTGCTTTTAAACAACAGGCCGCCATAGCGGTTAAATACCTGCGTTGTCGAGGTTGGGTAAGTATTCAGCGCCTCTATTGCCCAGGTATCATTAACCCCGTCACCATTGGGTGTAAAAGTATTGGGAATAACTACTTTTTTATAAACACGTACAAATACCTGGTCGGTTGCTTCGTCACCGCAGCCTGAGTTTGATACCACATGCAGGGTGTAGGTGATATCTTCCATTGGTGCAGCTGTAGGCGTAAGTTCAAGGCTGCTGCTCAGGTTATCGGTCGGCGTCCAGTAATAGCTTACGTTGGTTCCTTTGGTGCTGCCGTTAAGTGTTGTTGACTGGCCCTGAGTAATGTACCTGTTGGGCCCGGCATTGGCCATAGGCTTTTTTATAACATCTACTTGTACTGTGGCTGTCGAGGTACAAGTGCCGTTACTTACTGTTACAGTATAAAGTGTATTATCTGTTGGGCTGGCTACCGGGTTAGCGATACTGGCATCTGAAAGGCCCGTTGCCGGCAACCATGAATAGGTTGAGCCTCCGCTGGCGTTTAATGTAACCGAACTCCCCTCGCAAATTGGCTCAACCGCATCAACAGCAGCAACAGGTTGGGCGTTCACTACAACCGGCACGGTTGCTGTGACTTCGCATCCCGAGGATGATTTAACCGTAACCGTGTATGTACCCGCTGCTGCAGCAGTAACGTTATCGATAGTTGGGCTTTGAATGGCCGATGTAAAACCATTTGGCCCTGTCCATTGATAACTCACCCCGGTTGATGCACTTAGCGTTAACGTTGTGCCTGCGCAAACCGGTGTATTGGCCGTTGCTGTTGATTGAGGCGGTGCGCCAACCGTAAGTGTAAGCACATTTGATGCTGACCGGCAAAGTGCCGAATTAATATTACCCGCCTGCGCCGTTACTGCCCGGTAGTAATAAGTACCAGCCACTGACGGCGATGTTATCTGGTAACTTGAACTGGTGCTGTTTGCTCCGGTAAGATCCGTCCAGGCCCCACTGCCGTTTTTGTATTGCCATAAAACGGTATAGCCACTGGGGATGGTTGTGTTGAGTGTATAGGTTTGCGGAACATCTGAACAGGCCGATGCTGTATTGGCTGAGCTTGAAGTGCTGAAGCTGGCCTCTATCACAGGGCCATAAGGCCTGAAAACAATATCATCAATGGCAAGGTCATTGGCAGGGGCACCGCCGGCGCTGTTATTGATCATTTTGATCACGACATCGCCGACACCAGCCGGTAGTGTAAAATTGAACGACTCCTGCACCCATTGATAATTGTTGCTTGTACGGGCAATGGTGCCGGTATTAAAGCTTTGAATAATTGTTCCATCAGTTTTTTCGATGGCGAAAGTGATGTTAGGCGGGCTGATATCATTGCTTCTTAACAAATTCACCACCCAGGCCGAAAACTGGTAGGTGGTATTGGAACATAAACCGGTAATGGCGCGCTTATAAAAATAATCGGTTTTGGATACGCTGGCATTTACCACCATCATATAGCCGCCTGTATTGCCTGTATGGTCTGTGGCCGACCACCAGACATTGCCTGCACCCGCGGTAGTGTTTTCAATGGTATAAGAGCCGTCGCTGGGGAAATTGGCACTGCTATATGTATAACTGGTTGAGCCCGAATCTGCAGGCAAGGCACCAGAATGTGTTGAACTGCCTGAGCCAAAGGTGATGCTCACCACAGGATCGCCGAGGCTTTGCGCGTTTGTTTTACGAACTAATAAAATGAGAAAAAAGCTGATTAGGGGAGTAACTTTTTTGCTTCCAACGGAGTACTGTTTTTAAAAAAGCGCCTGCATGTAACTACTAACACACAGACGCTACTATCGCAACTATTATGAAAAGGGGTACTAATAAACCATTTATGGGGTTATAATTGGTTTATGATATAAATATGGGGGCAAAGCCGGTTTTTATCAATAATGTATCGATGAATAGCGCTTTTGTATTGGTGAATGTAAAAAGGATTGGAAAAAGTTTAAACCGCCTGTAAATAACCAGGTAATCAGTACCTGATCCGTTTGGATAGCTGTAAACAGGGCAGCTCCACCATGCGATAAAACAGGTAAGCAAAACTGATACTCACAGCAATGCCTGTTAAAAACTCAAACGCCCTGAATCCAAATGTTTTTGGCAGGTGCATACCCATAAAAGCTACAAGACTACTCCCAACAACATCATGAGTAAGGTATAGCGAAAAAGAGATTTTGGAAAAAAGGCAATAGCAGGGTGGCGCTTTAAAGGCAGTATTAAAAGGACAAGTGCCAGAAGGCCGGCAACCATAGGAAGCCACCCTGCACTATAAAAACCAATGGCAGTTACAGCTACGCCATATATCAAAACTTCAGTTAACCCTCTTTTACCTGTTAGGTACAGGTAATATAATATCCCAAGAGCAAAAAACGGAAAAACGTTTAACAGTGTTGATCCGGGCACGGGTATAAATAAAGGCAGTAAGCAAATCAGGGGCAGGGAGATGGCGCCCCACTTTTTTATAATAATTGGAAAGAAAACACCGATGAACAGGTAATATTGAAACTCAATCCCCAGCGTCCAGTAAACGGGGTTCAAATAAGGGCGACCAATAAAATTGTTGATATAAGCTAAGTGGGTTAATATGTTACTGATATCGGGCCGGTAATTTGTGTTTAATAAATACCCGGCCAAAATGGTCAATAATATGGAGGCTATGTAAGGGGGCTCAATGCGTGTTATTCTTTTTAAAATGTATTTGGGGAATAAGGCCCAGCTATAATTTTCAGGAATAGCCCAGCAAATTATAAAACCGGATAACAGGAAAAACATCTGCACGCCCAGCCAGCCATAGTGTAAGCCGGGCAATGATTTGCCGCCAAGATGAAACAAAGCTACCGCCAATGAAGCTATTGCCCTGATATAATCAACCTGCTGAATATGTTGCCTTGTTTTATTGTTTGCTAAAGTCATTTATATAAAAGCCAAATGCGTAAAGCTTAAAGCCAATTGATTAATATTATTGATAAGCCGATTAAGAGAATTGCGCTCATTTTACTTCTGTTTTGACCAGTTGCGTGCAAAATCATTGTAGCTTTCGCTTACCGGGAGCTCAACATTTGTAAGCCGCACCTTACGGTTTTGGATAGACCGGATCTTATTAACAGGTACGATATAGCTGCGGTGAATGCGCTGAAATTTGGCGGAGGGCAATTTCTCCAATACCTTTTTCATGGGTATCAGCGTAAGGACGGTTTTATCATTAGTGATATGGATCTTGATATAATCCTCCATACTTTCAATATATTCAATAGTATCCAGGTCTATTTTAACCATGCGGTATTCGGAGTATACATACAGGCTTTCGTCAGTTTCTGTCGTCGGCGGGCTTATTTTTGTACTTGTAATAATCAATGGCCTTTTCAACGGCTTTGGTAAAGCGTTTAATATCTATCGGTTTTAAAATATAATCAATCGCTTCCAGTTCAAAACCCTCATACGCAAACTTTTTATAGGCGGTAGTAAATATTACCATGGGTTTTGCCTGCAAAGAGCGCACAAGCTCAATGCCGGTAACATCGGGCATGTTGATATCAACAAAAAGAAGATCTATTGGGGTGTTTTTTAAAAATTCGGCGCCGGTTATAGCATCTTCAAAAGTATTAACCATTTGCAATGCCGGGAAGCGTGATACATATTCGCTTACAAGCCTTAAAGCCAGCGGTTCATCATCAATGGCGATACATTTAAGCACCATAATTTAAGTTTGTAAAGTAAGTTGAACAATATACTCATTATTCAGGCTGCTTATATTTAACAAATGCTTGCCGGAATATAAATATTCCATGCGCTGTTTGATGATGTTTATGCCGATGCCGGTACCCTGGTAATCTCTTTGCCGTACACCAAAGACCCGGTTTTTGCAGTAAAATGAAATATTGCGCTCATTAATATTAATCCTGCTATAAATAGCAGCAGGTTCGCGCTTGCTTACGCCATATTTGTACTGGCCCGGGGGTATTTAAAAAAACAGTGGAAAGGCCATGAACAGTCTTAAGTTAAAAGTCTATGGTTCTAAGTCGCAAGGTAGTATACAGATCAACACTTCAGACTTTCGACTTCTGACTCAAAACTTACCCATGAATAGTTTCACTCTTACCGTAGTTCTGAATTACCTGGGCTTCATATTCCAGAAATTGTTTCCAGCGGGCTTCAACATCAATTTCTTCAGCGTATTTTTTGGCCAGCCGAATAAACATGGAGTAGTGGGTTGCTTCGCTTACCATTAGTTCGTGGTAAAAAGTGGCCAGTTGTTCATCATTAATATTTTCGGACAGCACTTTGAAGCGTTCGCAGCTCCTGGCCTCTATCATGGCCGAAAACAGCAGCCTGTCAATTAGCTGGGCTTCGCGGCCACCGCCGGTGATGATAAATTTTCTGAGCTCGTTCACATAGTTATCCTTCCGCTCGCGGCCGAGGATATAACCGCGTTCCAATATAATATCATGTACGCGTTTAAAATGATCCATTTCTTCCTGCACCAGCAGGGCCATTTCCTGTACCAATTCGCTCAGGTTTGGGTTTTGAACAATAAGGGTAATGGCATTGCTGGCAGCCTTTTGTTCACAAAAAGCATGATCGGTCAAAATTTCTTCAATATTGCTCTCTACCACGTTTTTAACCCAAAGCGGATCGGTAGGCAACTGCAGTTTTAGGATGGTTTTCTCACTCACAGTACAAAGATAGTTTTTGGAGGTGAAAGGTTAAAGGCGAAAGGTAAAAGGTATTTTTACCGTGGAAATAAAAAAATGAAGACCATCTTTATGGGATAGCCTTCGTTATTGGCGCTTGATCCGGTATGAGTACCGGTTGCCGTGTTTAGCACATCATGCCGGCAGTAAAAACCATACCAGCAAGGTTTTTCTATAGCATTAGTTAAATCAACTAAAACTAAGCAGATCAATTGTAAATACCAAAACCGAATTTGCGGGGATGCTTCCGGCCGCACTATTGCCGTAGCCTTCTCTTGAGGGAATCACCAAAATAATCCGACCGCCGGTTTTGACATACGGCAGGCCCGATTGCCAACCCTTAATAAGGCCCTGCAGGCTTTGGTTTATGGTGCCCGAGTCAAATGTAGTTCCATCCAATAGTTTGCCGGTATAGGTTACTTTAACGGTCGAGTTAGTGGTTGGATTTGCACCTGTTCCCTGGGTTACTATCTTGTAATAAACACCAGATCCATCAGCTGTAGCATGAAAAGCAGTGTCGGTACCGACATAAGCTTTAATTGCGGCATCATCCGTGGCTGCCTGTTTTGAGGCATCGAATTTGTCTTTTGAGCACGAGGTTAGGATCACCAATGGGGCGAATACGAATAATAGAAATTTCTTCATTAGTTAATAGTTCTGTTTCTGTTTGGATTAATTTGACGCGCAAAAGCTACAGAACGCTACAATAATTGAAATTATTTTGGGAAGATTAGTTAAATTCTGTTAAATCGACAGTGAACACCAATACCGAATTTTCGGGGATGCGGCCTACGCCATTGGCACCATAGGCAAGGCCCGAGGGTACAATGAGCAATATGGTGCCGCCCGCTTTTACCAACGGGATGCCTATTTGCCAGCCTTTAATCAAACGGTCTAACGAGCTTGAAAAACCGCTTGCTTTATCAACTACCATATCATTTAACAATGCGGCGGTATAATTTACAGTGACCAACGAATTTTCGTTAGGATTCCTCCCCTTACCTTCGGATAAAACCTGGTAATAAATACCGGAGGGGTGTTTCTGCACTTTGATCTGAGGGTTGGCCTTCAGGTAAACGCGTATCAGCGAATCATCTGTTTTGGCTTGTTTAGCACGGTTTAATTTCGCTGAGTTATCACATGACATTATCAGTGTAATAATAACCGCGCTTAGCAATAGAACGTATTTTTTCATGAAGGAGGGCAAATAAAAGCCCCCTTTGCAATAAAGGAGGCTCAGTGTATGTTTTGGGTTGGTTAAACCGTTGTTTTTATTTTTAGTTCGGTCATTTGTGCTTCGGCAATGGTTGATGGTGAATCGATCATCACATCGCGGCCCGAATTATTTTTAGGAAATGCGATCACATCGCGAATTGAATCCAAACCTGCAAATATCGATGCCAAACGATCGAAACCAAATGCTATACCACCATGCGGAGGTGCTCCATATTCAAAAGCATCCATCAAAAAGCCAAACTGTTTTTGTGCTTCCTCCGGCGAGAAACCAAGGTGCTTGAACATCAATGATTGCAAGCCGCGGTCGTGGATCCGGATAGAGCCGCCACCAATTTCGGTACCGTTGATCACCAAATCATAAGCATTGGCACGTACAGCTCCCGGTTCGGTATCCAGCATGGCAATATCCTCTGGTTTGGGTGAAGTGAACGGATGGTGCATGGCATGATAACGGCCGCTTTCTTCGTCCCATTCCAGCAACGGGAAGTCAACAACCCATAGTGGTGCAAAAGTATTTTTATCGCGCAGGCCTAAACGGTTGCCCATTTCCAAACGTAGCTCATTCAGTTGTTTGCGTACTTTATCGGCACCACCGGCCAGGATCAGCATCAAATCGCCTTTTTCGGCATTGAAAGCAGCGGCCCAGTTGGTCAGCTCATCTTCATTATAGAATTTATCGACTGATGACTTCAGAGTACCATCCTCATTGTAACGGCAGTATATCATGCCGGTTACACCGATTTGCGGGCGTTTTAACCACTCGGTAAGCTCATCAACCTGTTTACGGGTATAACCTGCGCAGCCTTTGGCGTTGATGCCAACAACCAGTTCTGCATTGTCAAAAATGCTAAATCCTTTGCCTTTAACAATGTCATTCAGCTCAACAAACTCCATCCCAAAACGCAGGTCGGGTTTGTCAGATCCGTATAAACGCATAGCATCTGAATACAACATGCGCGGCAGTTCAACCAAATCAATACCTTTTACAGTTTTGAACAGGTGACGGGTAAGGCCTTCAAAAATATTCAGGATATCTTCCTGGCTCACAAACGAAAGCTCGCAGTCGATCTGCGTAAACTCTGGCTGGCGGTCGGCACGCAAATCCTCATCCCTGAAACATTTTACTATCTGGAAGTAACGGTCAAAGCCGCTTACCATCAATAATTGCTTAAAAGTTTGGGGCGATTGCGGGAGGGCGTAAAATTCACCTGCGTTCATGCGGCTTGGCACCACAAAGTCACGCGCGCCTTCTGGAGTCGATTTGATCAGTACCGGGGTTTCAACCTCGATAAAATCAAGCTCATCTAAATATTTACGCACTTCCTGCGCCATTTTGTGGCGAAGCACCAGGTTGTTGCGGATAGGGTTACGGCGCAGGTCGAGGTAGCGATATTTGGCACGCAGTTCCTCGCCGCCATCGGTTTCTGTCCTCAATCAGAAACGGCGGCAGCTTGGCGGCATTAAGCACTTCAATATCAGTAACGGCAATTTCAATTTCGCCGGTTGGGATTTTGGTATTCTTGCTGGCCCGTTCAATTACATCACCGGTAACTTTGATCACAAACTCACGACCAAGCCCGCGGCTTTTTTCGCGCAAGGTAGCATCTGTATCTGTGTTAAATATCAATTGGGTTAAACCATAACGGTCGCGCACGTCGATGAAAGTGGTACCGCCCAAATCGCGCGATTTTTGTACCCAACCGCATAAAGTAACGGTTTGGCCTAAATGGCTGATATTTAATTCGCCGCAGGTATGAGTTCTAAGCATAACAATGTTTTATAAAAGTCTGCAAAAGTACATTTTTGAGGCGAAAGGAGAAAGGTAAAAGGAGAAAGGTAAGAAAAGAACAGGCCATCATTAATTTTTATTGAAAGGATCGGGATATTTTGGTGTTTGATAGCCCATTCTTTTTTTCAATAGCTTTATCCTTTTGAGCCATCTTTTGATATCCGCTGCAAACCTTTCTAAATCAAAGTCATCAAATTTGTATTTGGCAATTATTGCAATTGTTTCAGAAGCAAGACGTTCCGTGATTATTTTTTCTCTTTCGTCGTTTTCTATCTTGATAAATTCATTGTAATCAAGCATTATATCCATATAAAGCAATTTCTCTTTTTTTGAATGCCTGATTCGTTGCTTGAAATTAAGTTCCGGATCTCTGCACATGAAAACTACTACAACCCCATTAAGAGAAGTGCCATAATTTCTTTTTTCGAAAAACTCTGTATATCCAAAGTCTGAAAGAGTATGAAGAACTTTATCAACCCTCGTTTCCCAATTAGTATCACTTAACAGGCTAAATTTCATAACTACCGGGGTTGTTTACTATTATAATGTGATTAAGGTTTATCGAAAATAAGTATCTTATCCTATAAATCCGAAGTTCCGCATCCAAAATCCGAAATCAAAACATATCTTTGCCTCAATAATTCTCAAGGGGTGCCTTGCTTTGGTTGCAAAACAAACTGCAGATTGTTCACCAAACTGAAAGACGGGCTGAGATCATACCCAGGGAGTAAGTCAATAAGTACTAAGTTTTAAGCCTTAAGTCAAAGCGACTTTGGACTAACGACTTCCGGCTCACGACTTCCCCCACACCTGATCCGGATAATGCCGGCGGAGGGATAAAGGTAAATAAGTTAAGTGTACTGCCGCGTTACCCTGGCGCGCAGATGGTTTAACTCAATTTTTGTTTTACAACATTTTGAAAAATTTATTTGTGGCTGTTATGGCCCTGTTGTTGCCTGTTATGGCATCGGCCCAGCTTTCCATTTCGGGGAAAGTGACCAATCAATCCGGCGAAGCATTGCCCGGCGCAACTATTACTATTTTAAACCCGCAGCAAAGCACCGTTGCCGACGCTGCAGGTAAGTATAGTTTTAACGATCTGAAAAAAGGCAATTATACCGTTAAAGCCAGCTATATCGGCTATCAACCTTTAACCAAAAGTGTTACACTTGCTGCTAATCAATCAATCAACTTTTTATTGGGCGGCAGTACATTTACTGCTGATGAGGTTACTGTAACGGCTACCCGCGCAGGCAAAAACTCGCCTACAACCTTTACCAATCTCAGCAAAAAAGATCTCGAAAAAAACAACTTCGGCCAGGATCTGCCTTACCTGCTTAACCAAACGCCATCGGTAGTGATCAACTCTGATGCAGGTACAGGTATAGGTTATACGGGGATCCGCATCCGCGGGTCAGACGCATCGCGCATTAACGTAACGGTTAACGGCATTCCTTTAAATGACGCGGAAAGCCAGGGCGCATACTTTGTTGATCTGCCCGACTTCGCATCATCTATCAACACCCTGCAAATCCAGCGTGGTGTGGGTACCTCAACCAATGGAGCAGGTGCCTTTGGCGGTAGTATCAACGTACAAACGGCTACTCGCAGGGATACCGCCTATGCTCAGCTCGATAACTCGGCAGGTTCATACGGTTCACTAAAAAACACCGTAAGCGTAGGGACTGGCCTGCTTGGCGGCAGGTTTAGCATAGATGGTCGCTTATCTCGCATCCGTTCCGACGGGTATATCGCCCGTGCATCATCCCGGTTAAAATCATTTTTTGTAAGCGGTGCTTATTATGGTGATAACAGTACTTTAAGATTAAACGTGTTCTCGGGCCATGAGCGTACTTACCAGGCCTGGAACGGCGTTGCCGATTATGTAATAGGCGATGATACCCGCCCGGATAACCGTACTTATAACGAACTGGGAGATATGGGTAACGGAGCCTTTTATAAAGACCAGGTTGACGATTACCTGCAAAACCATTACCAGTTGCTATACGATAAAAAGTTTTCGGATAAACTGTCGTTCAGCGGGGCCCTGCATTATACTCATGGCGAAGGTTATTACGAAGAGTACAGGAAAGGTGATGCTGTGAGTAATTATGGTTTATCACCTGTCATTTATGGTACCGATACCATTTCAACCACTAATCTTGTTCGCAGGCTTTGGCTTAATAATGATTTTTATGGTGTTACTTATGCCTTAAAATATCAGCCTACTACCAAACTGAACTTCAATCTTGGTGGCGCCTACAATGAATATAAAGGTGCGCATTATGGTAATATTATTTCTGCCGAAGAAAGTATAGGCGTTGGTCCTAACTATCAATACTATCGGGATGATGCAAAAAAGAAAGATTTTAACATTTTTGGCCGCGCCGAATGGCATGTAGACAAATTTTTGTTGTATGCCGATATGCAATACCGTCACATTAATTATTCATTTTACGGTATCGACAAAAACCTTAACAATGCCCAGCAAACAGCGCAGTTAAACTTCTTTAACCCTAAAGCAGGTGTTACTTACCAGTTTAATGAGCACAGTAATGTGTATGCCTCCTTTGCGGTGGGCAACCATGAGCCCAACCGAGATGATTATGTCGACTCGCCTCCGCAAAACCGGCCGAAACCAGAAAACCTGAAAGATTTTGAGGCTGGCTACCGCTTCAGCTCACCTGTTTTTAGTGGGGAGTTGAATGGTTTCTACATGCTATATAAAAATCAGTTGGTATTAACCGGGTCATTGAATGATGTAGGTAGCCCGGTGCGTACCAACGTAAAGGACAGCTACCGCGCGGGTTTGGAATTCAGCGGAAAAGTGAAAATCACTGATCAGTTAAACTGGAGCGCTACCGCAACCCTCAGCACTAACAAGATTAAAAACTATCACCAGTTTTTCTCTAATTATGATGATGGCTCGCTGGTTGAGGAAACATTTGCCAAAACAGATATCGCCTATTCGCCGTCATTTACCGGTTCAAGCGTAATCAGTTACAGCCCTGTTAAAGGCGGAGAAATTGCTTTCATCAGCAAATATGTAGGCAAGCAATACTTAGATAATACCATGAACCGTAATCCCGAAGGTTTTGGCATAGCGCCCGATAATGCGGCTAATCCTTATGCCGCCAACCGTTTGCTGAACAGCTTTTTTGTGAACGATGTGAGGTTGAGGTACAGCTTTAGCGTTCGCTCGGTTAAAAACATAACTGTTGGCCTGCAGGTTAATAATATCTTCAGCGAGAAGTATGAAAACAATGGCGCTACCTACCCGGATATTGAAGGCGGGCATGTAATTAACTATAACTATTACTTCCCGCAGGCGCCGCGAAACTTTATGGCATCGTTGAGTCTGGGATTTTAATGGGCAGCAATTTTATATCGACGCAAATTTTACGAATTTGATCGAATTTCACGAATTGAGGATTAGGATATGAATCATTGGCTCGACCTATTCATTGAACAAATAAAGGAAACTACCTGGCTGCAATGGCTTGCCGTTGCGCTGGGTGTTACCGAGGTGTTGCTGGCCCGCGTAAATAACATATTGTTGTACCCGGCAGGAATATTGGGTACGGCCATCTCGATATTTCTATTGATGGAAGTTCATTTGTATGCCGAATCGGTACTGAACGGCTACTACATTGTCATGAGCGTTTATGGTTGGATCTACTGGGTAAAGAAACGGAACGAGCCGCCAATTAAAATAACCTATTCTACCAAAAATGAATGGATAATAAGCTTAGCTATCAGTATTGTTGGGTGGGTAGTATTTTACTTCCTCATCAAAAACCTTCCTTCTAAGTATTTCACGCCATCAAATGTTCCCGGTTGGGATGCATTAGTGTCATCAACTGCCTGGGCAGGCATGTGGCTGCTGGCACGCCGTAAAATAGAGAACTGGATTTTTTTAAATGTCTCCAACTTCTTCGCGGTACCGCTACAGTTTTATAAAAAATTGCCGCTGTTCGCCATGCTCACCATCTTCCTGTTTATTATAGCGATATGGGGGTATTTTGAGTGGAAGAAACAGGTAGAGGCAGAGCGGTTGGTAGTTGTAGATTAGAGGTTAGAAAAAGTGTTCAATGGCCAGATTGTACCAAGTGTTCAATTTTAAAAAGTGTAAACACCCGGCGTTTTTTGAAAAACAAACATTATTGATAGTCAATACTTTACGAATTGGTTAAAATTCAATTTTAATCAAATTGAACGCCTTGGTTCTGGTAATCAGCACTTTGTGTTTTTAAGGGGCCGAAACGTTGAACACCCGTTTTTCAAAAATTGAACACTGACAAAATACTGTCAGTATCTTTTGTTATCCTGATGGTAAATTGAGTATTGCCTGTTACGCTTTAAGCCTTTTGCTTTCAGCTTTAAGCTAAATAAAAAATGCATCCATCACAAAATTTAAAACCCGAATGGGTTGATATCATACGGAAAGCAGCTCCTGCAGCTGAGCAGGCCGGCAAGCTGCAGCCCGATCAGCTGGCGCTTATTTATGAGCAGGGCTGGTTTAAATTTTTAGTGCCGAAAGTTTATTCCGGTCTGCAATTGGCGTTGCCGCAAATGGTACGGCTGGAAGAAAGTTTGGCCTGGGCCAATGGCAGTTTGGGTTGGGTAGTGACCCTTTGTGCAGGTGCAGGTTGGTTTGGTGGATTTCTGGATCCGGCTTTAGCTGCAGAGATCATGGCCAATCCGCAATTGTGCCTGGCAGGTAGCGGTGCATCAACAGGTACAGCTACCATCAGCGGAGATGGCTATATCGTCAACGGTACCTGGAAGTACGCCAGCGGTGCACATCATGCAACCCACATCACTGCAAATTGTATCATTAAAAAAGGCGATGAAACTGTTTTGAATGATGAGGGCGAACCGCTGATACTTCCTTTTGTTTTCGACAAAAAAGATGTTAGTATTTTTCCGGCCTGGAAATATGTTGGCATGATGGCTACCGGAAGTGATGCCTATGAAGTAAAAGACCTGTACGTTGATAAAAATCGCAGTTTTAAGATCGATCCGCAGTATACGGTTGTAAACGAACCTTTATATCGCTACCCCTTTCTGCAATTAGCCGAAGCAACGCTGGCTGCTAACCTTTCGGGATTAGCCATTCATTTTCTTGACCTGTGCGGACCGGCCTTTGATGAACGGATGAAAAACCCGCGTTTAACCGAGCCGCAAAAAGAATACATTCAACAACTATTGGCCGATCAGATCATTTTACTCAATGAAGTCCGCGCCGAATTTTACCAGGCCGTTGATTGCTCATGGAACAACTTTGACTCGGCCGATAATAACGGCTTGCAGGAAGTAAGTTTAATGAGCCGGAAGCTGGCCAAAGTTTCGCGCGAAAGTGTGGATAAGCTTTATACCTACTGTGGTTTATCTGCCGCCAACCCCGATACGGAAATTAACCAGGTATGGCGGGACCTTCATACCGCTGGTCAGCATTCGCTGTTAACCTTTGAATCGATTGATTAAAAGATATTCATTTAGCTCGTTCGTGACCCCGGAAAAAAATCGGAATGACATTTGAAATTTATTTAAAGATGGTGCATGGGGCTGCGTTAGGGATGGGAGCGGATACCGGCCTGTGGCTAAGGCCTTGTGCAGTATGAGCGTACAGCCCGGGCCGCAGGCAACGCCCATATTTATAAATCAATTAAAAAACGCATCCGATAATCAATAACTTACATTTACGTCATAACGTCCCTTCAGAGCCTCTCGCAGAGAGGCCCTGAGGGAACATAAACTTTATTCCGGTAAAACACACCTTTCGCCTTTTACCTTTATCCTTTCATCTCAAATCAAACCTTCGCAAATTTCTTCACCGTTTCGGTTACATGTGCCAAATGGTGGTTGCTGTGCCATGCGTACAGGGCCAGTCCTTTTTTCAGCGATATCGTTTCGCCCGAGGCCGGATGAACAAAAGTGCGTGCCCATTCGTTTTCGGTGAAACTTTCAAACAGGGCTACAAAATGCTGATGGATGCCTTCCAGCATTTTTAATGATGGCTCAACTGGCAGGCGATAATCTGGTAGTAGCGCCCAGTCGGCCTCTTCATATGGCTTTATAGTTGGATTATTTTCAGTGAGGGCAAGCTTAAAGCGGGTAATGGAATTCATGTGGCTATCGGCCAAATGGTGAATCACCTGGCGCAGTGTCCAGCCGCCGGTGCGGTATGGGGTATCCAGTTCCTGGTAATTAAGGCCGGCAATTGCATGACGCAGCTTCCCCGGCAGGGTAGCAATATCTTCAATCCAGCCGCGCATATCTTCGGTAGTGTATGAAGCCGGGGGCGCAAACTTCCCTATAGGGTATTTCATTTGTTCGTCTGTCATCATAAATGTTAAAAAAATTAAATTAGGCATTATTTTATACTACCACAAGCTTTTGGCCTATTTTAGCGTTCTGTAGATTGTTAATTTAACTAATGAAAAAAAGTTACTGGCCGTACTTTTAGTTTTTAACTGTACGCTATCCTTTGCACAAACCATTAAAACCGATATATTAGTTGTAGGCGGAAGCGCAAGCGGAACAGCGGCCGCCATACAGGGTGCACGAAGCAAACTGAAAACCATGCTGGTTGAACAAGGCCCCTGGCTTGGCGGCAGCATGACAGCTGGCGGGATGAGCATAGTTGAAGGTAACCGCAATTTACCAACAGGCATCTGGGGCGAGTTCAGGCGCAGGGTGCGGGATTTTTATAGCAAAACCCCGGGTTATGATACTGCTTACAATGCTACGCTAAGATTTGAACCCTATACCGGGGCTGCTATCCTCAAAAAATAACCGATACGGTAAAAAACCTCACCGTAAAACTAAATACCCCATTTACAGGCATTAAAAAAGATGGCACCGGTTGGGATGTAACTATCACCCTCGACGGGAAAACCGCTACCGTAAAAGCTAAAGTAGTTATTGATGCTACCGAAACCGGCGATGTGGCCGCCAAAGCAGGCGAAACCTACGTTTATGGTTTTGAGGCTAAAAAGCAAACTAACGAAGCCCTGGCGCCTGATAATGAATCGACACAGTTGCAGGACCTTAGCTGGATTGCTATTTTGAAAGATTTTGGTGCTGCGGCAGATAAGACCATTGCCAGGCCTGATGGCTATGATGCCGCGGCGTACACTTGCCTTAAGGGTAAGAATATTAAAAAAATGCTTGATGATGGCAGGCTGCCCAATGATAAATACATGATCAAATGGGCCGAATGCGGAAACCAGTTCCTGGTTGCCCCTGATAATTTAAAGCCGGAAAACCGGGAAGCTTTTTATGCCAAAGCACGCTTGCATACTTTAGGATTGATCTACTATCTGCAAACCGAACTGGGCTACAAAAACCTCGGTTTGGGCGAAGGCTTTACTACCCCCGATCATTTGCCATATCTCCCATATTTGCGCGAGGCTGGTCGCGCGACAAAAGGTTTGGTGAGGATGATGCTGGATGATGTGTACAAACCTTACAACCGCGAATCAAAACTTTACCGTACAGCCATTGCCGTTGGCGATGCTTCCCCGGGGCAGCATTATACAGATGCCAATGCTCCGAAAGTTATTTACCCGCCTTTCCCTGCCTATGGTGTGCCGCTGGGGGCTATTGTGCTTAAAGACCTGGATAATTTACTGGTAACGGAAAAAGCCATGTCGGTAACGCACCTGGTAAATGCCAGCACCATGTATCCCTCAGTACAAATGGCTATTGGGCAGGGCGCCGGTGCAACCGCAGCCTATTGCGCCTTTTTTAAAACCACCACCCAAAACTTAAATGTGCGGATAATCCAGGGCGAACTGCTCGACTTTAAAGCCTGGATCATGCCTTTTGCGGATGTTAAACCAACCGATCCGTATTTCAGGGCGATACAACAAATAGGTGCTTCCGGACTATTAAAAGGCGTACAAAAGGCAGATGGCAATACCGCGCGTTTGTTATTTCAGCCTGATTCCTTAGTTGCCACAGCCGAAATCAAACCAACACTGGAAGAGATTTATACCCGGGGCTTTTTATGGTTTAATAAAGAGAAGCCCGGCCCGGTGTTCACGGTAGGAAACCTATTATCGTTTATCAGCGAAACCACGCTAACCGATCCGCATACTTTGGAAATTGCCATGCAAAAGGCCTGGAAAGATCAATATAAATTCAGTTCTGCTTTTGATATGAAACGGCCGGTAACCCGCCGGGAGTTTGCCATACTGGCCAACAGGTTTTTTAATCCTTTTGCAAGGTCGGTGGATATTGCGGGAAGGATGGTGAATTAGAATGTCAAAAACGATGTCATTTCGACCATCGGGAGAAATCTTATACATCAAGTTAGCAAACTGTGCATAGCCGATTGCCGGGCGTATAAGATTTCTCTTTCGCACCAACGCTCAGCCTTCCCTGCTCCATCGAAATGACATTTTTTGATACCTATAACTCCAATTCCAACTGATCTCCCGGCCCAAGCTCTTTATCATCCCGCTGCTTAACTGGCAATTCGCCAAAGTTTGAAAGCGAAATGCCCAACAGCCGTACTTTTACATCATCAACACCTGTTGAGGCCATTAATTGTTTGGCCGTATGGCTGATTGTTTCCAGATCATTTACCGGGGCTGGGAAGGATTGATTGCGTGTGATCTGTTTAAAATCGTGGTATTTTACCTTGAGGGTAATGGTGCGGCCTTTCAATTCATATTTAAGCAGCCGGTTATGAACGGTGACCGCTATCTTATCAAGCTCAGCCTCCATTTCCTCAAGAGTTGTCAGGTCGTAGGCGAAAGTATCTTCGGCACCCAGGGATTTAGTTTCGCGGTGGGGTTGGACTTCCCTGTTATCAATGCCGCGCACTATCTGGTAGTAAAACCTGCCCACTTTACCAAAGTGTTTTACAAGGTCACTTTCTTCCAGCCGTTTCAGGTCGGCCCCGGTGTGCAGGCCCATCTGTTTCATTTTTTGAGCTGTTACCTTACCCACGCCAAAGAATTTTTCGACAGGTAACTGCTCCATAAAGTTTTCGATGCTTGATGGCCCGATAAACTTCAGGCCATCGGGCTTATTGATATCAGATGCTATTTTGGCTACAAATTTATTGATAGACACCCCGGCCGATGCGGTGAGCTGCAGTTCGTCTTTAATAGCCTGTTTAATGAGTTTGGCTATTTCAATGGCCGAGCCGATATCTTGTTTGTCGTTGGTTACATCCAGGAAAGCTTCATCTAAAGAGAGTGGTTCTATCAGGTCGGTATAACGGCTAAAGATCTCCCGGATATGCTGTGATACCTCCCGGTATACATTAAACCTTGGCCTTACAAACAAAGCATGCGGGCAAAGCTGTAATGCTTTTTTGATGACATGGCCGACCGGATGCCAAACTTCCTGGCCTCGTAACTGGCGGTGGCCACCACACCTCCCCGACCTTCGGGCAAACCGCCCACCACCAAAGGTTTACCCCGGTACTCCGGAAAATCCCGCTGCTCAACCGACGCGTAAAATGCATCCATATCAATATGGATAATTTTACGATGGATATTTGGTGATTGCTCCGTCATGGTGATGAAAGCAAATATAGGCGGGTTGCTGGCTTGCTGCAATTGTTGTGGCAGATTGAAAGCCTGTTAACCTAGAGTGAAAAGCCTGGGAATGTGCGATTCCCCTCTTGAGAGGTGTGGCGGTGTGTGTTTTTGCTTTGATAAGCCGACCACCGCAGAAACACATCTTAACTCGCGCTCGTTTTTAACCTACCGTGTACCCATATCTTTAAAAAAATGTCATTTCGATAGAGCTGGGCAGACCCAAGCATAGGAGCGAAAGAGAAATCTTATACGCCCTGTAGAGCCGCTTTACATAGTTTAGAGCTGGATGTATAAGATTTCTCCTCACCACATCCGCAAATTCCCTAACAGGTTCGTCGAAATGACATCTTCTTTTAATTCATAATACTAATAATTAAAAAGATATGGGTACACGGTAGGTTTGTAACGAGTGCGTAGCTGGGTTTGCGTTTATAACGCACGGGCGATTGCAGTAAGCTTGACGGAAGGACGCTTGAACATGCAAAGAGGGATCTGAAAAATCAACTCTCGGTATCTCCCGGCAAAAATTGAAGTTTCTGTTGAAAATACACATCCCAGCTGTGCTGTTGCTTACGATCTGTCATGTGAGCCGTGTCCTCATCATAATCGGCATTGAGCTGTTTATACTTGGCGTCGATGCGGTTAAAAATGGCCATGGCTTCGTAGTTGTAATTATTGCTGAAACGGGTGTTGCTTACTATGCGTAACAGCTCCTGCTGCTCTAAAAACGCAATGGTGTAATGGCCCTGCTCATGTTTCAGTATTTCGCTGAGTTGCTGCGGCGTATTAACCCTGCTTTTATCAAGCCATGATTTATTGTTGTTAAGGATGAGCCTGATGTTAAAATTAAGCCGGTAACCCCTGCCTTCGCGCCGGGCCTGGTACCGGTAATCGATGGTGCAGTTGGTATAAGCTACAACGCCGCCGGCATTAGCCCGCGGCGTTCCCCAAAAATCATTGGCGGTAAGCTGATGAAATGACTGTGCCGAAGCAGGCGCAATCATCATTAAAACGCACATGGCCGCAGGGCCTATCACTTTCACTATATTTCTTTTCATTTAAAAAACTGGCGGTTTCAAACTTTTACTTTTTGACGTTGTCGGTATGTAAAAGGTTTAAGGCCATCATTTCTTTTAACGTATGTTGCATCTGATCGGTTGAGCCATCCAGGAAAATAACATTCCCTTTTGAGTTTTCGGAAAAGTGTTTGATGGATTCTGTCCACATGGTGAACAAAATCACCGAGGTATCCATGTTGGCTTCGGCCATTTCTTTAGCGGCTACAGTCATACCGCGGGCAACTTCCTCGCGGAACAGCGCAATACCCTGGCCTCGTAATTGAGCTGCCTCACGCTCGGCCTGGGCCGAAATTTTGATGGCGTTACCCTCGGCCTCGGCAGCTTTGGTTTTGGTGATGAGCAGGGCCTGGCCTTCGTTTTCGGCAGCGGCCTTCAGGTTGTTTGATGCCACCACCTGGCTCATTGATTTCATGATCACATCATCAAAAGTAATATCGTTTAACTGGAGGTCCTGCAGGTGGTAGCCCCAGCCTTCCAATATCACATCCAGTTGCTCTTTTACGTGTTCCACAATATCGCGGCGTAATATCAGTACCTCGCTCTGGCGTTTGGTGGCTACAAAAGCACGGATGGAGCCTTCAACCGTACGGATCAGGGCCTGCATCAGGTTGCGCTCGTCAACAAATTTAAAAGCTACGTTTTTGATGGTTTCTTCCTGCTGGTCCAATACCGAGTACAGCAGCATGGCCTTAAAATACACATTAGCCTGGTCGTAAGTTACCGCCTGGAACTCCAGCTCAACCGAGCGATTTTGGATAGAGATTTTGGAGTAAATGTTTTCGATAAAAGGGATCTTGAAATTAAGCCCCGGGGTTAGGATGCGGCGGTATTTGCCAAATACGGTGATGACTACTATAGTGCCCTGTTTTACAGACACAAACGAGGTGAAAATAGTAATAAGGATAACAGCAAAAATGATGATTGTTATCAATGATCCAAATGATTCGGGCATGGTTTGGTTTATTATGTTTAAAATAAAAGTAGCATTAATTATTGGTGTGTTATTTGTTTTTTAAAAAATGCTTATAAAAAACAACACACCTGTCATGAACTTAAAACGAACTTTTGGAGCTATATTGAGCGTGCTTGGTATAGTTGGCCTTATTTATACCGGTGTAGCTATCATAAACCATAGCGCACAAATAACCACCATGGTGGTAATAGGTATTATCTCATTAATATTTTTTACAACGGGTATCAGCCTGGTGCGTAATACTAAGGATGAAGCGGCTTAAATGTGCATGTTAGCTGCAAATTGCATAGTTTACTCACCCGGTCTGCGCTTCGCTGGACCACCCTCTCTCCGGCTGTGCCGCAAAGAGGGTTGGAAAAATTAAAATCCCCTCTTTGCGCAGCAGAGAGGGTGGTCCAGCGAAGCGTAGACCGGGTGAGTCCACACGTTGGCTTAATTTACCCTATGTCTTTTTTATCTGCTGATATTTTAAATAGCCGGATTAAGGCTGATCTCCCCGGTGTCGGATATAAGTAATCCCGCATCGGGGAAATCAGCTTCTGTAAGTTCCCTGATCCGGATAGCAGCACGGTTAAGCGAATCAAGTTCGAGCCCTTTATCATGCGCCTGCCTTAGGGATATGATGCGTCCGTTTAAAAACTCCCCCTTTTTGTTCAGCTTTACTTTTAATAATGGCGCCAGGCCGCAAACCCCTGCCACACTTACTGATTTATAAGTACAAAAGTTACCGAGACTGTAAGCGATCAGCCGGTTTTTATAAACCTCCATTGCCCGGCTCACGTGCGGGCCATTGCCCAATATAATATCCGCACCGGCATCAATAGCATTATGGGCAAAGGCATTTACATCGCCACGCTTTTCGCTGATGAATGATTCCATTGCAAAAGGAATATGTTCATAAGCTACGCCCTCGCCACCACCATGAAACGATACAATGAGAATATCACATTGCTGTTTCAGTTGGCTTATGATACGGGTTGCGTTCTTTAGGTTGAGAATAGGCAGGGTATTGGCATTGGGGGCAAAAGCGCAAAAGCCATATTTAACACCGTTACGTTCGAACACTGTGGAGGGGTGGCTAAGCAATCCGCCATAATTAATCCCTATGCTATCAAGTACGTGAGTGGTACTTATCCGGCCCGTATCGCCAAAATCGCCTATATGATTATTGGCCAGGCTCAGCAAGTTAAAACCGGCGTTTTTAAAAACGCCGGCATAAGCCGTTGGCATCCTGAACAGGTACGCCTTGCTTCTTTGATGCAGTTTATAATGTGCCGGATTTCCTCCGTCAAGCAAACTGCCTTCAAGGTTGCCAAAGGTTACGTCGGCGTTTCTTAGTTCGTCGGCAATAACATTAAAGCTGTTTTTAGCACTGTCAGGCGGGAGGGTGTAATTATTAGGGTACGATGTTCCGAGCATCATATCACCAACAGCGGCAATGGATATGGATGAATCATGCTGAACAACGGCTGTAGTTGTTGTAGCGGCAGTATCGGGTTTAGGTGCAGGGGCCAGGATTTGTTTTTTATTTGGCGGATGGTTACACGCCTGTAAAAACAGCGCCAGGCAGGCTGCCGTGAGCAATAAAAATTTCATTATAAAAAAATCCCCTCACCGGGATGAAGGGACCAAAATAGTTTATTTATTTCAAAATCGTTTAGTTCTTGCTTTCGTCTACGTCGTCGCCCATGTCGTTGCTACCCGTCGATGCCGAACCTTTAAACTCGTCCTTAAATGAAGCTAACAACCTGCCGCCTTTATAAAAGAAACGGCTGTAGTAAGCATCGTCAAGGCTACTGATGGCTACACCCCTTGACGAGGCATGAGCAAATTTATTATTACCTAAATAAATACCTACATGCGAAATGCTGCGGCTGTGGATCTTAAAGAAAACCAAATCGCCTTCTTTTAACTCATCCTTACCAACAGGGTTAACCATGCTGAAAATATCGCGTGAGTTACGTTTAATATCAAGGTTAAAAACTTCGCTGTACAATTCTTTGGTGAAGGCTGAGCAGTCAATGCCTCTTCTTGAGCTTCCGCCAAAATGGTAAGGGGTACCAATCCAATCGTAAACAAAGTGAAAAAGTTTCATGTTTGAGGTAGCAGATAAAGCAACTCCCATAATTTGGGAAAAGTATGCTTTACCTAAACTTTCCTGGTCGTCTTTGTTATCATCACTGGTGCTTTGGGCACTTTTGGTTTGAGCTTGTGAAGCTACGACGCTGAAAAGTAAGGCAATAGCCAGGGCAAATTTCTTCATTTAATCAGTTTGTTTGTTGAGTTAGGACAACAAATTGTTTATTAAATCAGACACTATGTCTATCGTGCTCTACAAAACTATTTATATTTTTTAAAATTGCAAATAAATGCAGCTTATTTTTCAAAAAATATAAAAAAGTGCTTTTTATTACACATCCTTTTAATAAACAGGCTTTTGTACGTGTATTAATGTAATTTGGTTGTAATTATTTAAAGGCTTTTTTTAGTCTTTCGCGAAAAGCAACCCTTCTAAAACTTCGCAAAACGATAATTTATTGCCTCCTGGTGTGTTTTTTTAAGTTCTATTTTAACCCAATGGGACATGCCAAACTAATAAACAGCCGGTTTGTTGTGTTTAAATACACTTTAAGGCCACCAAATAAAATTTTGCAACAATTTGCTTGAGGTTTCGATATTTTGCAGGATATAATTAGATTTGCGCTTTACTCCAAAAAGGTTGTTTAATACATGAGTTCAATCGAAATAAACAAGGACACCTACCTGATGTGGTACGAACAGATGCTATTGATGCGCAGGTTCGAAGAAAAAACAGGACAGTTATACGGACAACAAAAGATCAGGGGCTTTTGCCACTTATATATTGGGCAGGAGGCTGTTTTGGCCGGAGCCATGTCTGTAATTAAACCTGAAGACAGTATGATCACCGCATATCGCGATCATGCTCATGCACTTGCTAAAGGTGTAACTCCAAACGCCATTATGGCCGAAATGTACGGTAAAGCTACCGGATGCTCAAAAGGCAAAGGTGGTTCTATGCACATGTTTGATAAAGAAAAACATTTTTATGGTGGTCACGGCATTGTGGGCGGCCAGGTACCACTGGGTGCCGGGATTGCTTTTGCCGAAAAATATAAAGGTACCGAGTTTGTGAACATTGCCTATATGGGTGATGGTGCCGTACGCCAGGGCGCGCTTACCGAAACCTTTAATATGGCTGCGCTTTGGAAACTGCCTGTAATTTTTGTTTGCGAAAACAATGGTTATGCCATGGGTACTTCTGTTGAGCGTACAACCGCGCAGACTGATATTTATAAATTAGGCCTGCCTTATGGAATCCCTTCATCGCCGGTTGATGGTATGGACCCTGCTGCGGTACACGTAGCAATGGACGAAGCTGTTCAGCGCGCACGTGCAGGCGAAGGCCCAACCTTCCTTGAAATGCGTACTTACCGCTATAAAGGTCACTCCATGTCCGATCCGCAAAAGTATCGTACTAAAGAGGAGTTGGAAAGCTATAAAGCGAAAGACCCTCTTGAGGCTACCAAACAAACTATCCTTGCCGAAAAATATGCTGATGAAGCATGGTTTGACGAAATGGACGCTAAGATCAAAGCTATTGTTGACGAAGCTGTGAAGTTTGCTGAAGAATCGCCATGGCCGGATGCATCTGAATTATATACAGATGTTTACGTTCAAGAAGATTACCCTTATATAAGGGACTAAGTTTTAAGTCGAAAGTACTAAGTCGAAAGCCTATAGTCTTTGCGGTCAAAAAAAGACTTCAGGCTAAAAACTTCAGACTTTAAACTTCACGATAAGAACTAACTATATTTATACTGAATTTATAATACTATTAATATATGGCCGAAGTAGTAAAAATGCCTAAAATGAGCGATACCATGACCGAAGGGGTATTGGCGAAATGGCATAAAAAAGTTGGCGACAAGGTTAAATCGGGCGATGTACTGGCCGAGATTGAAACTGATAAAGCTACCATGGATTTTGAATCGTACCAGGATGGTACATTGCTGTATATAGGTATACAGGAAGGTGCTGCCGCCCCGGTTGATTCTGTAATTGCCATTTTAGGTAAAGAAGGTGAAGATTATAAGTCTTTACTTGACCAGGCTGGCAGTGGCGCTGCCGCAGAGCCTGCTAAGGAAGCGGCACCAGCTGCCGACAAAGCACCTGCCGCTACTCCGGCACCAGCCGCCCCTAAGGTTGGTTTATCAAGCATTCCGGCTACGGTTATCCGCATGCCATTATTGAGCGACACCATGACCGAAGGTACCATTGAAAAATGGAACTTTAAAGTTGGCGATAAAGTAAAAGCAGATGATTCACTGGCTGATGTGGCAACCGATAAGGCTACCATGGAAGTTGTGGGTTACGAAGCCGGTACCTTGTTATATATAGGTGTTAAAGAAGGTGAAGCCGCTAAAGTAAATGATATCATTGCCATAGTAGGTAAAGAAGGTACCGACATCACTCCGTTATTACAGGATGGTGGTTCGGCTCCTGCCGCTGAGGCCGCACCTGGCGCCGAAGCAAAAACTGAAGCTTCTGCTTCTGCCACTGCTACTGCACCTGAAAGCTCATCTGATGATGATAGCCGCGTAAAAGCATCTCCGCTGGCGCGTAAAATAGCTAAAGATAAAGGTATCAACCTTAATGATGTAAAAGGCAGCGCTGAAGGCGGCCGCATTATCAAAAAGGATGTTGAGGAATATACACCGTCGGCCAAACCGGCTGCTGCTGCCGAAGCTGCGCCTGCTGCTCCGTCTGCCGCTCCTGCTGCAAAGGCACCTATCGTATTGCCAACCTTTACAGGCGAAGAGAAATTCAGCGAAAGGCCGGTTACTCAAATGCGTAAAGCTATCAGCCGCCGCCTAAGCGAAAGCTTGTTTACTGCTCCGCATTTCTATGTAACCATGAGCATTGATATGGATCAGGCTATTGTGGCCCGTACCCGTATGAACGAGATCGCCCCGGTTAAAATTTCATTTAATGATTTTGTTGTTAAAGCCTGCGCTGTTGCCTTAAGGCAGCATCCTGCTATCAACTCATCATTCCTGGGTGATAAGATCCGCACTAATGAGCACGTTCACGTTGGCGTTGCCGTTGCTGTTGACGAAGGTTTATTGGTACCGGTTATCAAATTTGCCGATGGTAAATCATTAAGCCACATTTCGGTTGAAGTGAAAGAGTTTGCCGGCAAAGCAAAATCTAAAAAACTGCAGCCAAACGAAATGGAAGGTTCTACTTTCACCATTTCAAACCTTGGTATGTTTGGCGTTGACGAGTTTACGGCCATCATTAACACACCAAACGCATGTATACTTGCTGTAAGCGGTATTCAGGCTGTTCCGGTTGTTAAAAATGGTGCGGTAGTACCTGGCAACATCATGAAGGTTACCCTGAGCGCCGACCACCGCGTGGTTGACGGTGCTACAGCCGCTGCCTTCCTGCAAACATTAAAGCAATTATTAGAAGAGCCGGTAAGGCTGCTGATATAATTTCGGATATCGGATTTTCGATTTCGGATTTTGAAAAGCGATGGGTTTAGGCTCATCGCTTTTTTTGTTTATGGGATAAATTATAAAAAATGTCATTGCCACGTCGCCCCGGATGCTCTTTACCCATGCCGCTCTTCGCAATGACATTTTTTTATTAACGGCAGTTTATGTCTGCAAAAAAATGACACAATGACCTAATGACTTCAATGACCTTTATATCGTATATTCACGGCAAATTTTGATGTATGACACTTTATAGCTTTTTTAAGGAATTCCATTCCGGTTTCAGGTACATTGTTATAGTACTGGTATTGCTGGCCCTTGTACGCGCCTTTATGGGCTGGCTGGGTAAAAGACCTTACGGCGAAGGTAACCGCAAGCTTAACCTGTTTGCCATGATCTCGGTACATACACAATTTTTGCTGGGCATCATCCTGTTTTTTATCAGTCCGATGGTGCAGTTTAGCAAGGATACCATGAAAAACCCTGTTACCCGCTATTTCACGGTTGAGCATTGGGTAATTATGCTTATTGCCATTGTTTTGATTACTATCGGGCACAGCAAATCGAAGAAAGCAGCACTGCCCGAAGGTAAGCATAAAGCCATCGCTATCTTCTATTTAATAGGGATTGTACTTATTTCGGTAGGTATTATGCTTATTCCACAGTAATTCTACGTAGCTAATAGGATTTAGCAAATAAATAATTTCACAAAAAATTTGACAATTCAAATTTCTTTATAAATTTGTGACCGCGATGATTAAAAACACACATAAAAACAGCTGGTGGCACCAATTAAATTGGCAGCCGGCTTGCGCTTTTTGATCAGAGACAACCTAATCAATTGTGAACCTAAATAGGAAACCCGGCGACCCCAATTCGCCGGGTTTTTTTGTTTTAAGATATTTGAAAAATAAACATGAGCACATTTAAAATTACTACAACTTATAAAAAGCTGCTGGCCGATACCACTACACCAGTGAGCATTTACCTTCGCCTGCGCGATGTATTTCCTAACTCGCTGCTGCTGGAAAGCTCCGATTATCACAGCCGCGAAAACAGCACCAGCTACATTTGCTGCGAACCGCTCAGCGGCATTGTGCTCAATAACGGTATCCTTAAAAAACAATACCCCGATGGTAGCCAGGAAGTACACGAGGCTGGTACGTTTGATTTGATTGAACAGCTTAACAATTTTACCGGTAGCTTTGAAACCGACTCGCTGCCGCTAAAAATGATCACCAATGGCTTGTTTGGTTACTTTACCCACGAGGCCGTTGAACATTATGAAACCATTAAACTAAAGCAAAGCGATGATGTTACACGCCAGATCCCGGTGATGCAGTACCATATTTACAGGTACATCATCGCTATCGACCACTTTAAAAATGAACTTTACATATTTCATAATCAGCCCGAAGGTGCACCAACCAATGGCGGTATCGAAAAACTGGAATACCTCATCAAAAACAAAAACTTCCCCGAGTATAGCTTTAAAAGCAATGGGGATGAAAAATCGAACCTTACCGGCGATGAGTTCATTGCCATAGTGGAGAAAATGAAGCAACACATTTATCGGGGCGATGTTTTCCAGATAGTGCCTTCAAGGGCTTTCTCCCGTACTTTCCTGGGCGATGAGTTTAATGTTTATCGCGCCCTGCGTTCTATCAACCCATCACCATATCTCTTCTATTTTGATTTTGGCGATTTCAGGATCTTTGGCTCATCGCCCGAGGCGCAGATCACCATAAAAAATAATGTGGCTAACATATTCCCGATAGCCGGAACATTTAAACGCAGCGGTGATGATGAGCGCGATGCCGAGCTGGCCCGCAACCTGGAAAATGACCCAAAAGAATCGGCAGAACACGTAATGCTGGTTGACCTGGCCCGTAACGACCTGAGCCGTCATTGTGAAAATGTAACCGTGAAGGCATTTAAAGAGGTTCAGTATTACTCGCACCTGATCCATTTGGTATCACACGTAAGCGGAAAACTGAAGCCCGGCGTATCGGCCTTTAAAGTTGTAGCTGATACTTACCCGGCGGGCACGCTGAGCGGCGCTCCAAAATACCGTGCCATGGAGATCATCGATGAAAACGAAAATATAAAACGCAGCTTTTACAGCGGTGCTATAGGTTTCCTGGGTTTTAACGGAGATTTTAACCATGCCATCATGATCCGCTCGTTTTTGAGCAAGAACAATACGTTGCATTACCAGGCAGGCGCCGGCATAGTCGCCGGTTCGATCCCCGAAAGTGAGCTAAGGGAGGTTGATACCAAGATCTCGGCTTTGAGAAGGGCTTTTGAACTGGCGGAGGAGCTATAACCCCTACCCCCTGAAGGGGGAACAATAGTGAATAATAATTTTGACAAATATTGAAGATATATAAAACAAAATGAAAGAAAATACAAATACCACGGAAAGCACCCCCTTTAGGGGGCGGGGGGATTCTGATCATAGATAATTACGATTCCTTTACCTATAACCTGGTGCATTTGGTTAATGAGCTCGGCCTGGAATGTGAGGTTTGGAGAAATGATCAGTTTGCCATTGAGGATGTGGAAGCTTTTGATAAGATCATCCTATCGCCGGGGCCGGGCATTCCTTCAGAGGCTGGTTTGCTCCTGGATGTAATAGCAAAGTATGCACCCACCAAAAGCATATTTGGGGTATGCCTTGGTCAGCAGGCTATTGCCGAAGTATTTGGCGGGAGCCTGTACAATCTTAACCAGCCTATGCACGGTATCGCGACGCCGATAAAAGTGACCGATGGCGATGAAGAACTATTTGCCGGTTTGCCCGAAAGCTTTAAAGTTGGGCGTTACCACTCATGGGTAGTAAGCGGCAATGACCTGCCCGATTCATTGCAGGTTACCGCTATTGATGAAGCCGATAATTCTATCATGGCGCTTAAGCATAAACAATACGATGTAAGGGGCGTACAATTCCACCCCGAATCGATCCTGACCGATTATGGTAAGGAAATGATGCAAAACTGGCTTAAGGCTTAGTTTTATGAAATAATGATAACTTTGAAAAATTGATATAACGTCCCCGCAGGGTCTCTCGTAGAGGACCCTGATATCTGCGGCCATGCATGTGACGAGACCGCAGGGTCTCTCGCAGAGGACCCTCGCGGGGTGCAGGACACTTAGCGGTGCGCGGTGGCCGCGTTAGGGATTGCAGTGAAAAGCCCACAGCGCGGGTTGGGATTGGGGGCAGGAAAAGCGAGGACTTGCAACGAAAAGCCCGGGCCGCAGGCAACGCACATGTTATAAAATTGATTGAAAAATACACTTATTAACCAATAGCTTACAACTATGTCATTATAAGGAAGAGAGCAATTAGCCCCCTCTAAATCTTCTACGGAAAGGAAGATTTAAAAAGCATTTAAAATCCTCTCCTCTGGACGGGGTTGGGTAAGACTAATTGCTTCGCGCCTCACAATGACATAAATATTAGTGCTTCGATCCTATGACGATACTTGATAAAATAGTTGCCAACAAAAAAAGAGGTTGCTTCGGCAAAAAAACGTACATCATATACCGTACTTGAAGAATCGGATCATTTTCACCGTGAAACCTATTCATTCAAAGAATTTCTGCTCGATCCCTCACGTACCGGTATCATAGCCGAGTTTAAGCGTAAATCGCCTTCAAAAGGTATTATTAACGATAAGGTGCGGGTTAGCGCCGTTACAACAGATTATGCCGCTGCCGGCGCTTCGGCACTTTCAGTTTTAACTGACCGTAACTTCTTCATGGGCCGCAAAGCCGATCTGGTGAAAGCGCGTTCGGTAAACAGCATCCCTGTATTGCGCAAGGATTTTATGATAGATGAGTACCAGGTGATAGAAGCCAAGTCATTAGGCGCCGATATTATCCTGCTCATAGCCGCTATACTTACACCTGCCGAAATTGATACCCTGGCCAAACTTGCCAAAAGTATAGGCCTTAACGTATTGCTTGAGGTACATAACCTCGAAGAACTGGAACGTAGCATTAACCCTAACCTGGATGCCATTGGCGTAAATAACCGCAACCTGGCCGATTTTACCGTGTCGGTTGAAACCTCTTACAAATTGGCTAAACATATCCCCGCCGAGTTTATGAAGATTTCGGAAAGCGCCATCAGCGATCCCGAAACTATCAGGCACCTTAAATTGGAAGGTTTCAATGGTTTTCTTATTGGCGAAACTTTCATGAAGCAGCAGGATCCGGGACAGGCTATGCGTGATTTTGTGGCTTTGTTATAAGCCAATCCGGATCTTTAAAGTATTATTACATCGCTGCCGGGGGAAACGCTTACCGGCAGATCCCGTAATTGTATGAGGTACACTATCGTGCCTCTTTTATACCTGGTTGTTTTCCTAACCGGGTATTTTTTTAACCTATAAAATAAATAATTTCACCTGGGTATCATTGTTCATTTTGTTGACGTTTTATCAAACCTATTTTTAGTATTTTACGTAAAAAGGCGCACATCATTGCCGGATTGGTATAACATAACAGTATTGTTTGCCAATCTTAAAACTGTGCTCAATAAGGGGAGTTGTTAAAATGAGCCGCTTGCAGCCACATTTATTGAGTATAAAGAGACTTATGAAGAACATTAATAAGCCGTTGCTTGTACTATTCCTGTTGGTTATTTGTTCATTAGCAGGGTATAGTCAAGTTTGTACATTGAATGTAACCATATCCTCAACAGCTAATACGATATGTTCGGGAAAGAATGTAACGTTAACTGCTAACCTATCGGGTGGTACAGGCCCATTTACCTATATCTGGAACACCGGTGAAAATACGCCATCTATTGATGTAAACAAAGCCGGAACGTATACTGTAACGGTTAGTGATAAAACCCCGGGCTGCCAGCCAAAAGTTGCCAGTATTCCGATTACCGCTGTAGCTTCTCCAAATCCGCCTACGGTAGCCAATCAGGTTGTTTGCCCCAATACTTCGGCAACATTAACAGCAACGGCTCCCGGAGGAACTTACCAGTGGTATGATGCCGGTGGCAATTTCCTGTTTACAGGTAACCCATATGTAACAGGCCCAATTACTCAGGGCACCATTTTTTATGTGGAAACCACTATAGGAAGTTGTACCAGTACACGAAGTTCGGTTGTTGTTAATGTAACAGGCCGGCCAGGCATTCAGGCAGATCCGGTGTGTTATGGTAGCCCCGCAACGTTAATAGCATCGGGTGCCGACAGTTATGCCTGGTATTCAAATTCCGCAGGAACAGGAACTCCATTGAGCAACGATGCAACCTATATAACGCCCCCATTATTTGCAAATACCACTTATTATCTTTTTACAGTAATTAAAGGTTGTACCAGCTCCGGTATACCTGTAGTTGCCCGAATCAATGCGCCACCTGCAGTTCCCGTACTTCCCGCCGGTGGCTACAGCACTTGTTCCGGATCGGCTATTACGCTGCATGCTGATGCCTCGGGGGTAGCTGAGTGGTTTGATGTGCCTTCAGGAGGCACGCCGTTAATTTCAAGTCCGGATTATACAACGCCGGTGCTTACCTCTGCGGTAACTTATTATGTGCAAACACGGGTAGGCGATTGCACAAGCGACCGTATTGCGGTGCCCGTATCTGTAACGCAAATACCGGCCGCGCCACCTTCGCAGTCACCGTCTGCCTGTTATGGCACCGGTATTACCTTAACTGCCGATCCATCGCCTACCGGCACATATAACTGGTATACAGCAGCCACAGGTGGCAGTTCGGTTGGTACCGGCAATACTTTTCAAACCCCGGCTTTAACAAGTAATAAAACTTATTATGTTGAGCATACCACCGGCGGTTGCACAAGCGAACGTACCCCGATAACAATTACTGTTACCCCTGCCCCGGATGCACCGGTGGTGCCCGACGGGCCGGTAATTTGTAATGGGGCAACAGCCTCTTTAACGGCAACATCGGCACAAGGCGGAAGTTTTCAATGGTTTACCGCGGCCACCGGCGGTAACTCTATATTTTCGGGCGATACGTTTACAACTCCCGCTTTAACAGCCACCACAACTTATTATGTTCAAACCACGGTAGGAACATGTATCAGCGAGAGGTCGGCAATTACTGTGACTGTTCTTGATCCGATCCCTGCCCCTGCTGTGCAACCGGTTCCGGCAATATGTGCCGGTACATCGGCCACACTTACAGCAACAGGCTCGCCCGATGACTATGAATGGTATGACCAGGCCACCGGCGGTAACCTGTTGGTAACCGGCAACACCTATGTTACGCCGGAGCTAACTGCAAATACCTCTTATTATGTACAAAGTATAGCTAATGGCTGCAGCAGCCAGCGTACCCCGGTAACCGTACAGGTTACCCCACTGCCTACCGCCCCAACGGTTAACGGTACTGCAACGGTATGTCCCGGAGACCCTGCCAGCTTAAGCGTTCCGGCTTCGGGCGCAACCATTCAATGGTATACTGGTGCTACAGGCGGTACACCGGTGCATACCGGCAACACTTATACTACCGATCCTTTGTTTGCACAAACAACTTTTTATGCCGAGGCCGTTAATGGCACATGTGTTAGTCCGCGTACCGCTTTCACGGTGTCAATAACATCTATTATTGACCCCCAGTTCCGGTATCCTTCGGGCACGATATGTACATCGGGAAGTAATGTAAAGCCTGCTATTCTTAATCCGGCCGGTGGTACTTTTTCGTCATCACCCGGGCTGGTTTTTGTGAGTAACACCACCGGCGAAATCAATGTGGCGGCAAGTATTCCCGGAAAATATACCATTACCTTTACTTATGGAGGTTCATGCGCGGGAACGGCCAGCCAAAGCATCTCCATAGTTACAACACCGGATGCTACTTTTACATATAATACCCCTATCTGTAACGATGTAAAAAACCCGCTGCCGGTTTTCCAGCCGGGGGCAAGTGCCGGCGTTTTCAGCGAACCAACCGGTAATATCGTATTTAAGAATCCCGGCACCGGCGAGATTGACCTGGTGAGAAGCCGCGCCGGGGGCCGTACACCATAACCAATACCATAGCCGCAAGCAGCGGCTGTCCGCAAAGTATTGCTACCAACACTATAACCATTTACAATAGGGTTATCATTGATGCAGGTCCGGATCAAACCGTGAAGCAGGGCGATCCTGTACAATTGGCCGGCAGTTTTGGAGGGGGGCTACATCAGTAAAATGGAAAACAGATGGCGCGGGGACATTCTCCGATGATACAAAGAAGGACGCTGTTTACACCCCTGCCGCAGGAGAAAAAGTTGCAACACTAACTTTAACATCTAATGATCCTGCGGGACCTTGCCTATTAAAGTCAAGTAGTGTTACCATAACTATAAACCCGGTGCCTGCCGCGCCAACGGCCCCTGGTAAATCTGTTTGTACAGGCAGTACAACCACCCTCGTAGCCACAGCGCCGGGCGGAACATACCGCTGGTATAGCGATGTTACCGGTGGAACACCTCTTAAGGTTGGCCCGATATTTACTACCCCGCCAATACTAAACGATATTACTTATTATGTTGCGACAACGGTGGGCGGTATTACCAGTGCGCGTACCCCTGTTTTGGTTAAGGCTATACCCCCTCCGGCAGCACCTACGGTTGGCACCAATAACACAGCGACGGTTTGTGAAGGCCAATCTGCTATACTCACCGCAAGCGGCTCAACGGGTACTTATACCTGGTACAATGTGCCCGTCGGAGGAACTCCTGTACACCAGGGAAACCCTTTTCCTACAGCTCCGTTAACTATCAACAGGACCTATTACGTAGAAACTAAGGTTAACGAATGTATCAGTGAGCGCACTAAAGTTGAGGTAACGGTTACGCCCGCCCCGCAGGTAATAAGCAGCGCCACAGGCGATCCGATATGCAGCGGTACCGCGCTAAATTACGCGATCACCGCCGACCAGCCCGACGCCACTTTTTCATGGGACCGCCCTGCTGTTGCCGGTATCAGTAACCCAGCGGTAACGGGGCAAACATCAAGCACAATTACCGAAACACTGTTAAATAACGATGCAAACGGTGCGGCTATTGACGTGGTATATAAAATAACACCATATTTAAACGGTTGCCCCGGGCCTGTGTTTACATACACAGTAAAGGTAAATGCCACCCCTGTTGTTACAAGCGCTTCGCCAGGCCCGGTTTGTAATGGTACAAGCACCAATTATGAGGTTAAATTTAACACCCCGGCAACAAGCTTTACATGGGGCAGGGAGGCCGTTCCGGGTATCAGTAATGCCGCTGTAGCGGGCCAGGCGTCACCTACCATAAAAGAGGTGCTTTATAATACTACCAATGCGCCCGTTGAAGTTACCTATATGTTTAATTTTAAAACGGGCGACTGTGCGGGAGTTCCGTATCCGCTTAAGGTAACGGTTAACCCGGGAGCGTTAATTACCAATCCGCCGCCGCTGTCGTCTGTTATGTGTAACAACACCCCACTTGGGCTTACTTTAACATCCAATATATCTACGGCTACGTTTTTATGGAGCAGGCCGGCTGTCACCGGCATCAGCAATGCTGCTGTTACCGATCAAACTGCTAACCCTATTAATGAAGCCCTGGTTAATACCACAACAAACCCTATCCAGGTTTCTTATACCATAACGCCTGTAGCATTTGGCTGTCCGGGCACTCCAGTTAAATATACAGTAACTGTAAGGCCCCAGACATTAAAAATAGATGGGCACAGCAACAGCCCCGTTTGCGAAGGCAATGATATTATACTGCAAACCCAGCCTATAGCTGGTGCAAAATATTTGTGGACCGGTCCCAATAATTTCAGACTGGAAACTCAAAGCCCAAGCACAACCATTCCAAACGCCACAGCTGCTAACGCGGGTCCTTATAATTTGTATTTGATAATTAATAACTGCCCGGGCGAGCCAAGTGATCCAATAGACGTTAAAGTTAACCCGCTTCCAATTGTTGATGCCGGCCCCTCGCATAATGTATGTGTTAATGATCCATTTATACAACTTGCCGGCGATGTGATTAGCGTATATAAAACCGGCATTTGGAGTACTAATGGCAGCGGTACTTTCTCTAAACAGGATGAACTGAAAGGACAATATTTTCCATCAACTGCAGATAAGAATGCCGGTTCCGTTACTTTAACCCTTACATCAACAAGTCCTGATGGGTGTTCAGCCGTATCCAAAGATGTGATATTTAAGTTTGCGCCGGATCCTGGTGCCGATGCCGGGCCGCCAAGCATTGATAATGTTTGTAACCAAAACCCTATGGTAGCGTTAAGCGGCCAGCCGCTTTCGGGCACTACGGTTAAATGGACTTCAGCATCGGGCTTAGGTAAATTTATTCCTTCGGATGATGTATACGCTCCAACCTTTCAACCCGACCCGATTGATATTGCCAAAGGCTCGGTTAAATTGATACTTACCGCAACCCAGGCTGATAATTGTCATACGCCTACTGATGATATCACCATCAATTTTGTTCCACCGCCAACAGTACAGGCAGATGCAGCCGGCGATACAAGATATGTATTAAAAGGGCATACCATTACTTTAAACCCGGTAGTAGGCAGCGAAAACGTAACCTATGAATGGACACCGGCCACCGGTCTGGATAACCCTACAGCTAAAAACCCGGTAGTAACAGGTGATCAGGATATCATTTATCAACTGAAAATCACCGATAAGTCAAACGGCTGCGTTAACAAGAGCACTGTTGCGGTTAAGGTTTCGCCGGTAATAAACGTTAGTAACACCTTTACACCAAACGGTGATGGGGTAAATGACTTTTGGGAAATTAAAGGCTTAGTAGCATATGAAAATTCTACCGTTGATGTTTACAACCGCTACGGGCAACTTTTATTTCATTCTGTAGGCTATCCTAAACCCTGGGATGGCACTTACCAGGGAAAACCGCTACCGTCCGGTACTTACTACTATATAGTAAATACAAAGATGAATAACATTGTTATTTCGGGCTATGTAGTGATTTTGAGGTGATGGAATGCGATTAACAAACAATTTAATGAGTTACCGACGCTTGATTGTTAACCAATAAGTTTTCAGCCGCCCTGATACTGCATTTTTGATATTTTACATAAGCCGCAACTGCCCGCTTCCGAATGCTTGATTGCGATTCGTTATTGATATAGCCTGTTATTGCATCATGGAGAGTGTAGGCCTCGGGGCACATGAGCCCGGTTGTTAAAAGCAGGGGATTAGCTTTGGCAGTACTAATAAAATCGCCAAAGTATTTTTTGCTGATACAGGCCAAAATGATGCAATCCCGGGTTTTGCTATCTGCATTTTTAAATTCGTTGGGTAGTTTGAAGTCCATCAGCCCATCATGACCAATATAAGCCAGCAATTGCGCATTGCCATTAATGCCTATAACCCGTCTGTTATAATGTATGGTATCCTTTAATTGGCCCGCGCAACTAAATAAAAAATCTTCGGTAGTTTTTTCAATAGCCTGGCCATCCCAGGCATCGGCTACTAAATAAACCTTTTTTGTGCGATGCCGAAAGATGAGCCTTTCCAATATTATTGGGCCTCTTTTTTGTTTTTTAAGCAATTGCCAGTCTTTACTTTTTTAAAATAGGTGCGCACACCGTTATCGCTGCCCCAATATAAATTGGTTTCGGGATCCTGACCATTTCCAATTGCGGGCGGCACAGGTACTATTCCCTGATATTTATTATCGCAAAGGGCAACAAAAACATGGATTACTTTAAAAGCGGTATCAGTATAAGCAATGGTTTTAAATTTGGGCACAGCCGCATGGCTGCTACCAGTTTGGGCAGGCTGTTTTACAGATGGTTTGCACGAGCAAATGAATAAACATATCGATACCGTAAAAATCCGGATCTTGATATGTGCTATGTAACCCATCGCCTGTTTATTTAGAAATAACGCTTTATTATTTTATTGATAGCCATACCCCAAAACTGCCCTAAAGCCTCGGCCCCCTTTTTATTGGGGTGAAGATAAAAAGTACCTTGTTTTCCATTCTCCGGGATGAGGTCAGTTAAATGATTTTTTTCGAAGTAGGCGAACGCTTTGGTATCGCCCACAAAAACCTGTTTGGGATTTGTAACTGCATATGCTTTTATAAGCTCATCTATCATCGGCACATAACTCTGCAACCTGCTCAGGCCTTCCTGTAAATATTTGGAGCCATTATAGGTGTTAGGGCTATACCATAACGGGTGCTGGAAAATGATAACCGCTTTTGGAAAATCGGCTAAAAGTTTATCAGCTATGGTCTTTAAATTTTTTTGATAATCTCCGGGTGATACAGGCGCGCCATGCGGCCCTTGTATGGCACTGTCATTTGTACCCAGTTTTATCGAAAATATCAGTAAAGCATCCTTATTGGTAAAGGCGTTAGCAGCTTCTTCAACTCTCGCAAAAGTACCTGTGCCTGGCAAAAAATCGAGCGTAGTGTAGCCACTATGGCCCTGGTTACTGAAGCTTACTGTGCCCAGGTTCTTTTGTTTTTGCAGATAAGCCACTGCCGTGGCTGGCGGCGCTTCAGTTGCCGGATTGGCCAGCTGCACACCCTGGGTTATGCTGTTGCCTATGAATACGATGTTTAAATTTGGTTTTTTATGCTGCGCGAATGTTATTGCCGAGGCAACGAATAACAGAACAATAGCTAACAGGTATTTTTTCATTTATAAATTGAGTATTGAAATTAAAAAATCGTTACCACTTTATCCCCATATTCCAGAACATGAAAGCCCATTTATCAACCTGGCCATTGATGAGCTGGGCTGTACTTTGTCCTGCTCCGTGGCCGGCATTGGTTTCAATGCGGATGAGTGTTGGTGCTGTTCCCTGTTGGTATTCCTGCAGGCGTGCCGCAAATTTAAAGGAATGGGCGGGTACTACACGGTCGTCATGATCGGCGGTAGTAACCATGGTAGCAGGGTAAACGCCCGGTTTAAGGGCATGGTATGGTGAGTAGTTATAAAGATATTTAAACATTTGTTCCGAATCTTCGGCGGTACCATAATCATAGCTCCAGCCGGCCCCGGCAGTAAATTTATTATACCTCAGCATATCCAGCACACCAACAGCAGGGAAAGCTACTTTGAACAAATCGGGGCGCTGGGTTAGCATTGCCCCAATCAGCAGGCCCCCGTTTGAGCCGCCCGAAACGGCAAGATAATCTTTGGAGGTATATTTGTTTTTGATAAGGTATTCGGCCGCGGCAATAAAATCATCAAACACATTTTGTTTTTTTAGCTTGATGCCTTTGCGGTGCCAGGTTTCGCCGTACTCGCCGCCGCCCCGCAGGTTAGGCACAGCATAAATACCTCCATGCTCAAGCAATATGATGTTTGATGTACTGAAAGCAGGGGTTAAGCTAACGCCAAAACCACCGTAAGCATACAGCAAGGTTGGGTTTTGCCCGTTAAGTACCGTCCCTTTTTTATAGGTGATGATCATTGGGATCTTTGTTTTATCCTTCGAGGTATAAAACACCTGTTTTGATTCATACTGTTCAGGATCAAACTTTGCCCCCGATTTTTTATAGACAGCGGAGGTACCGGTTTCAATATCCAGCTTAAAAATAGTAGGCGGGTATATATAATTTGTAAAAGTGTAATAGGTAACCTTGTCTTCTTTTTTGTGCCGAAACCCGATGCGGAGCCTATTGATGGCAACTGGATAGTACGTTCAAGTTTGCCATCCATATTATATTGCTGGATCAGCGAGGTGGCACCCTGCAGGTATTCGGCAAAAATTTTGCCTCCGCCGGTAGTGGCGCTTAACACGTTTTTAGTTTCGGGGATAAGGTTTTTCCAATGGGTGATACCCGGTTCGCCGGCATCAACAGTAACTATTTTAAAATTGGGCGAGTAGATATTGGTGAGGATATAAAGCTTGCTCCCCACATTATCCAAAACGCTGTGCTGGTTATCAAAATTGTTCACAACGTTAATGATCTGGCTGCCGGGTTTACTCAGGTCCCGGATATAAAGCTCGTTGCCGGTTGTTGAAGTGGCGGCTGTGATCACCAAAAAGCGTTCATCCTCGGTAAGGTAAGCGCCTATGTAACGGCGAGGGGTTTTATCACCGCCGAAGATCAGCTTATCGGTACTTTGAGGTGTGCCCAGCTTATGGTAATAAAGTTTATGAAATTGTGTCATACCCGAAAGCTGGCTGCCTTCTGTCGGCTTATCATAGCTGCTGTAATAAAAGCCATCGGTACCATGCCATGCCAGTCCGCTGAATTTTACATCTTTCAGGGTATCACCCACAACGCTTTTATCTTCGGTGTTAATAATGATAACCTTGCGCCAGTCCGAGCCTCCCTCAGAGATCTGGTAGGCTGCCAGCTCACCGTTTTTGCTAAACTCGATGCCTTGTAAAGAGGTAGTACCATCGGCAGAGAATTTATTTGGGTCGAGAAAAACTTCGGGGGCGCCGTTATCGCCTAATTGGCGATATAGCACATTCTGACTTTGTAAGCCGTCGTTTTTATAAAAGTAAATGTATTTACCTTCCTTAACAGGGGCGCTGTACTTTTCGTAGTTCCATAAAAACTCCAGGCGCTTATGAATGTCGGCGCGGTAAGGGATCTGATCGAGATAGTTGAACGTTACCTTATTTTCTTCCTGTACCCAGGCTTTGGTATCATCGGCATGGTCATTCTCCAGCCAGCGGTATGGATCGGGCACCTGTGTGCCAAAATAGGTATCAACAACATCAACTTTTTTTGTTTTAGGGTATGGAAGTGTTTTTATAGTCATTTGTGCATGTGTATAGCTGCAAAATAAAACAGCTAATGCTAATAAACAGAACGTTTTTGTCATGGTTGTTTAAATTACAGGCAACTAAAGATAGCCATTCAGGTTACATTGCCGCAAGGCAATAACGGTTCAAAAGGTTAAAAGTTGTTAATTTTACACCCGGTTGCTGTTTAATTGCCCGTGGCAGGCTATATTAGCGGCGTGAAAAAACTGTTGTAAAATAAGGGCAAATTATTAAAAATTACCCCCTTTAACTTTTTGCAGTTGATAACCCGTGTGATTTTTAACCCGGAAGCGGAGCTTGTTATCACCGAAGTATCAATAATAATGCGTTTTTTTACACGTTTGCTTTGCGGTTAAGGATGCAGCGGCAACTAACGGTAATACAGTTACATAATAACAAACATGAAACAAACCCTTACTTTTTTTACAGCAGGCCTTTTAATGCTGCTGGCATTTACTTCAAAAGCTCAGGATACCAACGATAAAGATGACGAAACCAAAGTAAAACTTAAACCTTATGTGGGCTTAGGTATGGGTATTTCTTATCCGTTAAGCGATTTCCAAAAGGTGGATTATAAAAATAATAAATCGGGCTTTGCAAATAAGGGCGTTACCTTCCAGCTTGACGGAGCATATTATATCTACAGAAATTTTGGTATCGGTTATACTTTTTCATACCAGGACCAAAGCAATTTTTCATATGATGACGACCTGATATTATCGCAAGGCTATACAACCGATTTTAAAGCCGACCAGGGAACCGTAACAGCCGATAAACGTTACCGTAGCTTTAACCTGTTAGTAGGCCCGCAATACACCTTTGTATGGCGAAGCCTGTCATTTGATTTAAGAGCATCGGCAGGTGCTATCAAAAGCCAAACATCACCGCAGTTAACCATTAGTGTTACCGGTGTTGACGCGCAAACCGGCAGCATTACCCAGCAAAGTGCTAAAGGCTATGCTTTTGCTTACGGCGGCAGCGCGGCTATCAGGTTTGATATGGGTGCCGGCTGGGGTTTATCGCTTAAAGGTAATTATGTTAAATCGCAGGGATATGATGTAACAACAACCGGGCGTACGCTTAATGTAGGCCGTTTAGTCACCAAACAGCCAATTACCGAAGGACAAATTGTATTTGGCTTGTACAAAGCTTTTTAATTGAAGCTAAAGGCGAAATGCATAAAGCTTAAGGCTAAAAAACCTTAATAAGATTATTCTCTTATAAACAAGAAAAGCAGATCATTGATCTGCTTTTCTTGTTTATAAGGTGTTGATAGTTTGTTAGTTAACCGTGATCTGCTCTGGTTTGTCGGCTACGATTTCGGGCTGACCTTTAAAAAACTCAAATGTGCCGGTTGCGCATACGTGTTTTCCTTTTATCGTAGACAGGTCGAGCTTTATTTTATTGCCCTTTATCGCTATGGTGTATTTTTGCCTTGGGTAAGCCGCGCCTAAGTTTAATAGGGTAAGTGTGTCGCTCACCGCTTTGTACGAGTAAACAGTATCGCACAAAGTGCCTGTTTTGCCTATATTAGCCTTGAAATCAGCCATGGTAAAGCCTTTTGACTGTGCAGATGCCTTACTGGCAAAAACAATCATGATCAATGCCGGCAGTAATATTTTTTTCATTGCTTAATATATCAGTGCTTTGGCGCTTGCTGGTCTTCGTCTTTTTTATCCGGAGCAGGGGCATAGCCATCTTCAAAATTTAAAGTAAACGCTGATTCTGATGCCCTGGAGGCCGCGTTCAGTCCGGCTACATCCGGTTCGCTTTTATCAATTATTTCGTTACCGGTATCCTGGCCTTCATTCTGCTCATATTCATTGCCGGGGTCTTTATCTTCCTGCGCATCGTCAAGATTTGGGTTTTCGGGGATTGCCATAATTTTAATGTTTAATGTATGCTGAATAACCACTAAGATACGGCGTTGTTTGCTGGTTATTGTGTAACAATCTTTATCTTTTCTGTTTGGCTGTTAAAACGTACTTTTGCCGATATGCCGGTTCGCGACAAACTCTATTTTGCTTCTGATGTTCATTTAGGCACAGGCACATATGCCTCAAGCCGCCAACGCGAAGATAAGATAACGCGCTGGCTCGACAGTATTAAGCATGATGCCGCCGAACTATTCCTGGTGGGCGATGTTTTCGACTTCTGGTTTGAATACAAAACCGTAGTGCCCAAAGGCTACATCCGTTTCCTTGGCAAACTTGCCGAACTTGCCGATGCCGGTGTAAAGCTTTACCTGTTTAAAGGCAACCACGATATGTGGATGTTTGATTATTTTGTAAATGAACTGGGCGCAACTATCATCAGCAACGAATTAAAAATTGAGCGCGGCGGAAAGAAATTTTTCATTCATCATGGCGATGGGCTTGGTCCGGGGGATAACTTTTATAAGTTTTTGAAAGGTTTTTTCAGGAGCCGGTTTTGCCAGTGGCTGTTTGCCCGCATTCACCCAAACCTTGGCGTGGGAATCGCCAATAAATGGAGCCGCCACAGCCGGGATACCAATGCAAAGAAAGAAAATCCAAAACCAGGCGAACAGGAATGGCTGGTAAATTTTTGCCGTGAAGAATTAAAGACTAATTTTTACGATTACCTTGTTTTTGGCCATCGCCATATGCCGCTTGATATTCAAATGACCCCTCAAAGCCGTTATATTAACCTTGGCGAATGGATTTCATATTTTTCTTATGCGGTTTTTGATGGTAATGAATTGAGGCTGGAGTATTTTGTTTAGTTCATGGTTAATAGATCATGGTTCATGGTTTTTGATTGGACTAATTGATATTGATAGGGTGGCTTTGCTATGATCCATGAACTATGATCTATAAGCCGAGCTACCTATGGTCCATAAACTATGAACCATTGGCGGGGTGCTCTATGATCTATGAACCATCATCTATAAACTAAGAAAAACAACTTACAATCCGCTGAATTAAAATATGCAGTAAAATGCGTACTTTTGTGCACTTTTTTGCAGTAAGCCTGTAAGCCGCCCGAAACGTTAAATCTTTCATAAGCCGGTTCAATATCAAACAGTTTTAGCTGCATTATTATTTATAAAATATGTTAGATAAATTAGAGCTGATATACGAGCGCTGGAAAAATGTTGAAGGTGAGCTAAGCAATCCTGAGGTAATGCAGGATATGAAGCGTTTTGCCCAGTTGAATAAAGAATATAAAGATCTTGCCAAAATTGTTGATGAGTATCATATATACCGCAACATTATGAGCAATATCGAAACCAATAAAGAGATCCTGGCTACCGAAAAAGATGAAGAGTTTCGTGAGATGGCCAAAATGGAACTTGACGAACTGCTTGCTCAACAGGAAGTAAAGGAGGAAGAAATTCGCCTGATGCTGATTCCTAAAGATCCTGAAGATTCTAAAAATGCTATTGTGGAGATCCGTGGTGGTACCGGTGGTGATGAGGCAGCCCTTTTTGCCGGCGATCTTTACCGCATGTATATGCGCTATTGCGAAAAACGCGGCTGGCGTACCGAGCTGGTGGATTATACCGAAGGCACCAGCGGCGGTTATAAAGAGATTGTATTTAACGTAAACGCCGAAGACGCTTACGGAACCCTTAAATATGAATCGGGCGTACACCGTGTACAACGTGTGCCTGATACAGAAACACAAGGCAGGGTGCACACATCAGCAGCTTCGGTGGTTGTATTGCCCGAAGTTGATGAGTTTGATATCGACCTGCAGGTTAGTGATATCCGTAAAGATTTGTTCTGTGCTTCAGGGCCTGGTGGTCAGTCGGTAAATACTACCTATTCGGCTGTGAGGTTAACCCACATCCCTACAGGTATTGTTGCCCAGTGCCAGGATCAGAAATCACAATTAAAAAACTACGATAAGGCTTTACAGGTACTACGTTCAAGGGTGTACGAAATGGAGCTGCAAAAGCACCTGGAAGAAACATCAAAAAAACGTAAAACCATGGTGTCAACCGGCGACAGGTCGGCCAAGGTACGTACCTATAACTATCCTCAGGGTCGTTTAACTGAACACCGGATCGGTCTAACTATTTACAACCTGCCTGGCGTATTGAACGGCGACCTGCAGGAAATCCTTGAATCGCTTCAGTTTGCAGAGAATGCTGAGAAGCTGAAAGAAGGTACAGTAGCGTAAGTTATAATCAGATATTAAATAGAAATCCCCAGCCGTAAGGTTGGGGATTTTTTGTTTAGGAGAAATCTTTAAGAGCGAATCACTTTAAAGAGAGGGCCTGTCAGTCTGCGCGCGAGTCTTCGACAGGCTCAGACTGACAGGCCCTCTTTTGTTATTTTACCTTCAGAGTCCACGGATTTAAACACTCAGCATGACACCCATTTGAATTGTTGTTGCTGGCACGAACGCATATTACAACTTAAACTTACCCTTCAAAGCCGCCAGCTTCAAAGCCATATCTGTCTCCGGTTCTTTTTCAACCCTTTTATTAAAGTTGGGCTTGTTGTTATTGCCTTGCGGACGGCGGTCATCGCTCCGACGCTGGTTCGGTTCGCTTTTGTCGTTCTCTTTCATGGATAGGGCAATACGCTTGCGGTTCACATCAACCTCGGTAACAGTTACCTCAACCTTTTGATGTACTTTCAATACTTCGTTAGGGTCTTTAATGTAGCGGTTGGTGATCTGGCTCAGGTGAACAAGGCCATCCTGGTGAACGCCGATATCAACAAAAGCACCAAAGGCTGTAATATTGGTGACGATGCCCGGCAGCTTCATGCCAACTTTCAGATCGCCGATAGCATTTACACCTTCTGTAAAGCTGAAAGCTTCAAACTGCTCGCGCGGGTCGCGGCCCGGTTTGGCAAGTTCGGCCATGATATCATTCAGGGTTGGCAGGCCAACTGTTTCGGAAACATATTTTTGCAACGGAATGCTTTTGCGCAGGGTTGGATTGCTCATCAGGTCTTTCACCGTACACTTCATATCAGTAGCCATTTGTTCAAGCAAGCCATAACGCTCCGGGTGAACTGCACTGGTATCCAACGGGTTTTCGGCATTGTGGATCCGGAGAAACCCTGCTGCCTGTTCAAAAGCCTTATCGCCCAAACGCGGAACTTTTTTCAGTTGCTCGCGGCGTTTAAAAGCGCCGTTCTGGTTGCGGTATTCTACAATGTTCTGTGCCAATTGCGGACCAAGGCCTGATACATAAGCCAGGATCTGTTTTGAGGCAGTGTTTAACTCAACCCCCACCGCGTTCACGGCGCTGATCACTGTGTCATCTAATGAGGTTTGCAGCTTGTTCTGGTCAACATCATGCTGATACTGGCCTACACCAATTGATTTTGGGTCGATCTTTACCAGCTCGGCCAATGGGTCCATCAAACGGCGACCAATAGATACGGCCCCTCTTACGGTTACATCATAATCCGGAAATTCTTCCCTCGCCACTTCAGATGCCGAATAGATAGAAGCACCGCTTTCATTAACCATTACAATAGTCACGCCCGGTAAATTCAGGTTGCGAACAAATACTTCTGTTTCGCGGCCAGCGGTGCCGTTACCTATAGCAATAGCCTCGATATTGTATTTCTGGAACAGGTGCTGTACCGTTTTTTCGGCTTCACGCGCCTGGCCTGCACCGGTGTGTGGGTAAACGGTGGTATTTTCAAGCAGTTTGCCCTGCTCATCCAAACAAACCAGTTTACAACCGGTACGGAAACCTGGGTCAAGCGCCATTACGCGTTTTTGACCAAGCGGTGCGCTCAGCAATAGCTGGCGGGCATTTTCTGCAAATACGCGGATCGCTTCCTCATCGGCTTTCTTTTTGGTAAGCAGGCGCACCTCTGTTTCCATCGAGGGCTTTAACAGCCGTTTGTAGCCATCGGTGATAGCCAGGCGGATTTGTCCGGCAGCTGGGTTGTTTGCTTTGATAACTGAATTTTCCAATATCTCCAGTGCATCATCTTCTTCAGGTTTCAGGTCGAGCCAAAGGATCTCTTCCTTTTCGCCGCGGCGCATGGCTAATACGCGGTGCGATGGCGCTGATTTAACAGGCTCAGTCCATTCAAAATAGTCTTTGTACTTAATGCCTGCCTCTTCTTTGCCTTCAACCACTCTTGATGCGAAAGTGCCTTTCTCTACAAAAAGCTCACGGATTTTGGTACGTATTTCAGCATTTTCGGCAATGGTTTCGGCAATAATATCCCTTGCGCCGGCTAAAGCTTCTTCAACGCTGGCTACACCTTTTTCATCGCTGATGTATTCGGCAGCTATCAGTTCGGGGTCGATATTTTTTTGTTCCAATAAAACATCGGCCAATGGCTGCAGGCCTTTTTCGCGGGCTGTAGTAGCGCGGGTTTTGCGTTTTGGGCGATAAGGAAGATAAAGGTCCTCCAAAGTAACCATTGTTTCTGCTTCGTTGATCTGTTTTTCAAGCTCGGGCGTTAGTTTGCCCATATCTGTAAGCGATTTCAGGATAGCCTCACGACGTTTATCCAGTTCCCGCAATTGCTGTACACGATCACGAATGGTGGCAACCTGTACCTCATCTAAACTGCCGGTAAGTTCTTTACGGTAACGGGAAATAAACGGAACGGTAGCTCCTTCATCAAGCAAGCCTACCGTAGCGGTAACCTGTTTCTCAGCTACAGAAAGCTCTGCAGCTATTATTTTATAATGAATACTCATAATCAAAATTCGGACTGCGAAGTTGAGGGAATAGGCTTACAATTCAAAAAAGATTGCTAACAAAAAGTTGAAAGTTTTGATTGTGCTGTTGTTGGCAATGTAAATATAGGGTACATTTTGTTATCCGGCAGTTTTAAAATTGTCTCTGCGGCGCGCTAAACCGCCCGATGTTAAAAATGCAGATCTTTTCTTTAAGTTTCAAAATGCAAAGAATGCATGATCACGATAAGTAACATTAGCGCAATGGGTAATTACGTAATGACAGTTCGGGAAATGTATGGTCATTTATATCTTTTGCTTCGCCTTTATTTCCAGGTAGCGGTTTACTGTGTTTATGGTAAGGTTTTGGGGGGATGTCAGTATCGACTGGATGCCGTGGCTGGTCAGCTCTTTTACCATCAATTTTTTATCGTAAGCAAACTTTTCGGCAATGGTTTTTATGTAGATGCCTTCAACATCTTTGGCAGGCTGTTCGCTCAGGGTTTTTAATTCCGTATTTTCAAAGAAGACTACTAACAGCAGGTGAAACTTGGCTATCCGTCGTAAAAAAGGCAACTGCCTTTGTAATGCAGGTAAGCTTTCATAATTAGCGAAGAAAACAACGAGACTTCTTTGTTTTATTACCCTGCGTACTGTAGTATAAAGCGCCTCCATGTTGGTTTCAAGGTAACGGGTTTTTTCCTTATATAAAACCTCCAGGATTTTATTAAGCTGAGTGTATTTGCTATCCGCAGGTATAACAGTCCCAACTTTTTCCGATACCGTGATCAACCCTGCTTTATCTTCTTTTAACAGCGCCACGTTTGATAAAACAAGACTGGCATTTATGGCATAATCAAGCAGGCTCAGGCCTTCAAAAGGCATTTTCATTGAGCGCGACTTGTCAATTACACAATATACATGCTGCGATTTTTCATCAACGTACGAGTTCACCATCAGGTTGCTGTGCCGGGCGGTAGCTTTCCAGTTAATGGTACGATAGTCATCACCTGATACATAGTTTTTCACCTGCTCAAATTCGAGGCTATGCCCAATCCGCCTGATCTTTTTTATGCCGATATCAGTTAAGCGGTTTGAAATAGCCATAAGTTCATACTTCCGCATTTGTAAAAATGAGGGATAAACCGGTAATATTTCGGTCTGTTCAAAATTGTATCTGCGCGAAATTAACCCCAACGGTGATTTCACAAACACCCTGATAAAACCAAACTCATATTCGCCGCGGCGGGTAGGCCTTAAGAGGTAAAGGATCTGCTTGTGTTCCCTGGGTTTCATCATGGTTTTAAACCAAACGTCACGCTTCTGAAATTGCTCAGGGATCTCGTCAATGATGCCAATATTTATATTAAAAGGGTAAAAGCTCTCTATATAAATGCCTAATTCGTTTTCTGTCGCCATTGCTTAACCTTTCAGGAGCTATCCGCTTTGCAAATACGCCGTTTGATGTTCTGTAAAGCATCAACAGATCAAGTATTACCAGGAGCACAACTATCCAAAACGCCAGCCTCGGTATGATGCCAAGCCAGGGGAAAAAGAAACCGAATATAAACAGCACTACGCTGCCGGCAAGGCAGGCGAATAGCTTATTATTAAAAAAAGGTTCTTATAAAACAATCCGATCAGCTTTTTCACAGCAGGGTATTAGCGGGGAACTTCTATTTTCTGTATTATTTGTGCAATTACTTCATCAGGGCTTACACCTTCCATCTCCTTATCGGGCGTAAGCATGATGCGGTGCCTTAAAACAGGCGCAGCTACATATATTATGTCTTCGGGGGTTACAAAATCACGCCCTTTAATTGCAGCAAGTGCCTTAGCCGCGTTTATAATAGCTAATGAAGCCCGGGGCGATCCGCCAAGCTGTACCGATTTACTATTGCGGCTTTCATGAATTATTTTGGCTGCAAACTCAAGCAGTTTGGGTTCAACATGTAAAGCACGTACCTGCTGCCTTACCTCGGTAATATCCACAGAAGACAATACCGCGCTGATCTGATTTAGCTGATCGGTAGTTTTTTGCTGATGTTGCTGGGTTACAATGGCTATTTCCTCTTCAAGCGTTGGATATTTGATCTCCACCTTAAATAAAAACCTATCCAGCTGCGCTTCAGGCAAACGGTAGGTGCCTTCCTGCTCAACAGGATTTTGGGTAGCCAGCACTGTAAATGGTTCTTCCATTTTATAGCTGTGCCCATCAATAGTGAGCTGGCGCTCTTCCATCACCTCAAATAATGCCGACTGCGTTTTTGCGGGCGCCCGGTTTATCTCGTCAATAAGGATAATATTGCCGAATATAGGTCCTTTCTTAAATTCAAATTCTGTTGTCTTAGGATTAAAGACCGAAGTTCCCAAAATGTCCGAAGGCATCAGATCGGGTGTGAATTGGATCCGTGAGTAACGGGCATCAATAGCTTTAGCGATAAGTTTAGCGGTAAGGGTTTTGGCAACACCAGGCACACCTTCAATAAGGATATGACCATCTGCCAGCACCCCCGCTATCAATAGGTCAATAGATTCTTGCTGGCCTACTATAATTTGGGCAAGAGTAGCCTTGATTTGTTCAACAGCAGTATGCAGCTTACCCAGATCAGTACGTTGTTCAAAAAGTTCGTTTTCCATGTTTTACCTGGATTGTATATAAAATTGTTCAATAAGTTGGTTCAGTTTAATCAGCTCATGATCTGCAATGTCTTCATGAGTAGTAATAAAATTCAAAGCCGTAGTCAGGTTAGCAGCCAGCGAATGAGGAATGCCACTTTTTTTGGCGAGCATATCAGTAAACTCCTCATCAAGGTTATTGGTTCTTAACGAATACTTATCCCTGATATAGCTTAAAAGGTATAGGGCTTTTTTATGAGCAATATCGGCATTGTCACGTTTCTCATAATATACCTGCCCAACAACGGTAACAAAATCAACAGTAGTATTTTTTAGCGGTTCAACTACTGGTATGATTCGCTGCCGGCGTTTTGCTTCATATACTATTAAAAGTGCCATGCTGAAAAAGGACAAATAAAATGCCCACCGCAAAGAAGGGTTTCGTAAAAATACACGCATGGTTGTTTCTGTCTTCTGGTCGGCCCAGGGTATAATACTGGTCCCATATTAAATTACCATCATTTTTCACAACAGATAGTGCCTTTGCCGCATAATCCATGCCCCCGCTGGTCAATAAACTGTAATTGGTAAACATAAGCGGATTAGCATTCAAAAAAATATGCCCTTTTCCAATGGTATATTTTAAAAAATTGGTTTTGTGCTTTGTGTTTTTTCCGAGTACCAGAGCTTTGGCAGTGTCAATTTTGCTAAAGTACCCGGTATTCATACCCCTTTCTGCACTGTAAAGCTGCGTAGTATCTATTTTGGGATTTGAGAAGCGAATACCGAGCGCATCTTTATTTTCAAATACAACCTGGGTTTGTACTTTAAGGTCCTTTCCAAGTTCTTCACCAAAGTATGATGCGGCTATAAAAACATCATTGCCTTCATTCACAAACTTTCTCAGCTTTATATAATCGTATTCGTTGAGGTTTATCGAGCTGCAAATTATAAGATAGGTTGCGTGCTTTATTCCGTGATCATTTATAACATTATAAAGCGGCTCGCGGTATGTAGTAACATTTGCGGCAGGAAATATATCGTTGATTTGGCTGTACAAAATATAAGTACCAAAAGGGATCTTGTCATTTATATCCAGCGTTTCGTTCCAATTAATGGCTTTTGGCCGGTTATATTGCGCAACCAGGTAAATAAGCATTAAACTGCCCAATGCAATAAGGTAAACCCTTAAACTTTTCATGACAGGCTCTGTTTAAATTCCTGAAAAATGTTATTTATCCGTTGATATGATTGTCCGTCTATCGGGAAATCCCCATACCAAACATATTCAAACTGCCTGGTAACAACTGTAAATTGTTCGCGCTGGCCTGCATTAGTTAATTCGTTAATATAGGCAGTATTGGTTTTTTCAATTTTCCAGTTTATCAGGTTAAGATCACTCAATTGTTTAAGGCTGCGTAAATAAAGCAGCCTTACCGCAAGGCGGTAATTCTTATTTGATAAAGCATCATCTATAGCTTCATCAAAGCTTATTTCATGAATGTTTTCAACAGCTTCTGAGTAGGGAACCGATGCGCTTTTAGCCTGCTTTTTAAAAAGATGGGGGAAACTGATGCCTAACAATTTTATTATACAATAAATGATAGCAAAAGCACCCGCACCCAGTATCACATATTTTATAACATTAGCAGAGCTTTTGCCCATATTGGCACTCCCGAATAACTTTTGAAACAATTCGGCAACCCAGTTCCAAAAGCTTGCCCACAAATGCCACACCCAGCTCCAAAAGTGGTCCCACCAGCTTAGGCCTTCTTTTATAACATGGTAGTTAAAGTCTTTATCATTTTTATACTTATCCATTGCCGCTTCATTAAAATGCTTCACAGCAACGTCTACAGTATCAACTTTAATAAAAGCAGGGGCGTGTAACGGAGATGCTTTATCGGCAGGTACAACATGCCCACCCATAGCGAGATTTGTTTGATGCAGGATGTTTGATGGTTTAAACATAAGCCGGTTAGTATTGCTCTGTTGAAAACTGATCAGCAGCGGGATCATTTTTACCAAATGATTTGATCCTGTTTACAAGATTGTTTGCTTCCTTATGTTCAGTTAAGCTAAAATAAACCAATGTAATTGATATAACGGGCAGCAACCACAAAAACTGGCAAACATGCTCAATAATAGCCTCAACTATCGCATATGTGGTGTTATAATAGGTGCCTGTTAGCCATTGGCTGCCACCATAAAATATCATTGCCGGGATAAACAATGCCATTACCGTTGCCAAAACAATAATTGACATCAGTAATATAACCCCGAATGTAAACCACCAGTTCTCTTTAATGATTTTGAATGATTTTCTTATCGCAAATTCGACACTCCCGTTCTCTATAATCATTATTGGAGTAACTAACCCAAAAATGGGAGCAAGGTATACCGAAGGGAAAAAGCAAAAGAAAAACGCGATAACCAGGGCAACACTCAATAAAATCTGGGTACCCAGCACCCTGAAAAAATAATATTTAAAATAAGCCCAAACTTCAAGCGTGGTAGGTGGCTGGTTTTCCTTTTGCTGGTATACTGCCAGATAGCTTATCGCCGTTAACACTAAAGCCGAATAGTTAACCTGCTCAAAAAGGATTTTTGCTATTCCCCAAAATGAAAACGCCGAATACTCGCCCTCCTGTGTATGCTGGAAATTAGATAGTATGGTTAACAAAGTGCTGGTTAACAAAAACATACCACATATTGCAAGGTATGATTTAAATAACGGTTTAAAATTTTGCCGTACAATAACAAAAGTATCGCTGATGATATCTCCAAACTCACGTGTTTTACTTAACTCAATATTCTCCTTCATTTGCGATTTCAACAATTTTTAAACGGTGTGACAGGTACGCAGGATAAACTACAACATACCAAATTATAAATAAAAAAGAACCTCCCAAAATCAAGCTACTGAGCCATACCGGCATTTCTGTATGGCGTGTGATGAAGCTTTCAAAAACAGCGGCGGTCACCACAATTGGCGATATTCCAAGCATAATCTTAAGTCCGTTAAGTGCGCCTTTTTTTAACGATACCATACGGCTAAACGTTTTAGGGAATAACAGGCTATTGCCAATTATAAGCCCGGCTGCACCGGCCAGAATAATAGTTGATATCTCGAGCGTACCGTGAATCCAAATCACCAAAACCGACTGTATACCCAAACCTTTGCTAATGAACAAATATTGAAAACAGCCAACCATGAGCCCGTTACGGAATAAATTGATCACCGTTCCGGCCGATAAGGTGATACCCAATACAAAAGTGATTGCGGTTACCGTGAGGTTATTCTTCGCAATCATCCAAAACATTACAAATTCATTCTGACTTTTAAAAACACCAAATGGATCGCCCTTACTGATATTTTCATTAGTCATGTTCACATAATCATCCGACAGAACAAACCTTATGAAGGTGCGGTCATATTTGGCTGATATAATGCCAATTAAAAAAAGGTTATGAAAAAAATAAACGAATACAATATTTGCCTTTGATACTGTTTAAATAGCAACGGTAATTCCGTTTTCCAAAAAACACAAACCGGTTAGCTTTTTCCTTCTTGTTTTTATAAATAGATTGATGGAAGCCTGCTGCTAACCCATTCAAATACAAAGTGGTTTTTGACTTTGGGTAAAATGTTTTTGAATAGGCCAGATCGTCGGTAACGATTATGAAACGTTCGGCAAGTTCATCAGGGTCTTTTGCAGGCTCAGTTTCATAACTTTTCCATTTGGCCGAGTTCTGTTTTATAAATAATGGCTCACGCATGTGAAAGGCTCAGTAATTTTTTGTTAAAATAATAACAATATTTGATGTTGAGATATAAAGAATTAAATTGTTAATTATATTTATTGCATGCAAACAGTAAAGATACACACTTCACAAAATATTGAAATTGATTATGAAGTAGCAGGTTTAGGCGAACGCGTTTTGGCGCGTATTGTTGATATGGGCGTTTTTATGGGAATAGGATATATTTGTTACTTTATAATTATCTTCTTTTTTTAACAACAATACAAAACTTTAAAGGCGATAGCATTCCTGCAGTATTAATAGTAATAGCTATAATATATTCGCTTGCAGCTGTTTTTTACGATCTCGTTGCCGAAGTATTTTTTAACGGCCAAACTATTGGCAAATACGCGGTAAAAATCAAGGTAGTAAGCATCAATGGTTCACGGCCATCATTTGGGCAGTTTTTGCTTCGCTGGGTGTTCAGGCTTGTTGACTTTGGGATTACGTTTGGGATAGGGGCGCTGATATCTGTAGCAGTATCCGAAAAAAACAACGCATTGGCGATATAGTTGCCGGCACAACGGTCATAAAAACCACACCCAAAGCCCAATTAGGCGACCTGGTTTTTGCTTACCAGGATGATGAATACGAACCCACATTTAGTAACGTAGCTGATTTAAGAGATTCAGACATTACGTTGATACATGAAGTAATAAGTAATTTTAAAAGTACAGGTAACAGCCAAATAGTATATGACATGGCTGTGCGTGTTAAGGAATATATTCATGCGGATATTCCGCAGGGAATGAATGAGTATGACTTTTTGTTAACTGTAATTAAAGATTACAGCCACGTGGTTGCGCGTATGGGCGTTTAAACCGGGCTTTTTTAAAGATTATATAATTTATATAAGTACGCGATCAGTATGATGTTCCCGGTTATCAGGTAAAGCGTTTTTTTGCGATGTGCTTTTTATCAAATTTTAACCGGCCATCAAGCAATACAAAAACAAAAGTAACGATCAGGGGAATGGTAGCAGGGTATAACTGTAAGCTATCATGCATATGACCTTTCAATAAGGCAATAACGGAACGCTGAAAGCCGCAACCCGGACAATCATAGCCGGTGAATTTCTTAAAAGGACAGGGTATTAAATGATTTTGCAGCCATTGAATGAATATCAAATGGCTGCAAAATAAATTATAACAATGCATAATAATTATGCTTGCGGATCAAAAGGTTTTTGGTAATCGCCGGAGCCAAAACGATTGTTCATATTGGCTTCTTTGGCTGATGGGCCTAAATATACGGCATCTCCAAAACCCAAAATCATGACAAAAATAGGGTGTAATAATATAAGGCCAACGGTAAAACCTTCGCTTTTGCCAAAACTTTTACTTACCAAATTAGCCACCCATATTACAAATATAAAATTAATACAAGGGCAAATCATTAAAAGGAACCACCAGATAGGTTTACCTACTATTTCACAAAGAACAATGTAGTTATAAATGGGTATCAGGACGGCCCAACCGGGTTTGCCGGCTTTCACAAATACTTTCCAGGCTCCTGCTGCTGTTAAAATAAGTATAGCCAAATAAATTACGATGGCTACAGTGGGAATGCTGCCCAATCCGGGCGAAGGGTAATTTTCCATTTTAAGTGTTTAAGTTGAGGTTTTCGTTTATATAACTTATTGCAAAATATAAATTTTTTTAAATAAAAATTAAAGAGAACGTATTTATTATGGAACCTGTAATTATAATTTATCCTTAATTTTGACTTGATGCAAAGAGAACAGATTTCGGTTTTTGATATGTTTAAGATAGGCATAGGCCCGTCGAGCTCGCATACGCTTGGCCCTTGGCGCGCCGCTCAGCAGTTTGTGCAGTCGCTTGAACAACAGGGGGTACTGCCGATGGTGCAGCAGGTTAAGATCTTATTATATGGCTCATTAGCCAAAACAGGTCATGGGCACGGTACGGATATAGCTATATTATTAGGTTTAAGCGGCGATGACCCGGTTACTTTCGAGGTGGACCAGGTAACACCTAAAATTGAGCAGATCAAAAGGTCGCATCAACTGATCATCGGTGGTATTTTACCATTAAGTTTTTATGCTGAGGATGACCTGCTGTTCCTTTTTAACGAAAGCTTACCTTATCATCCAAACGCGGTAACTTTCCAGGCATTTTTAAGTACCGGAAAGGCAATTTCTGAAACATACTACTCGATAGGAGGTGGTTTTGTGGTGAAGGAAGGTGCTTCAGGGCAATCAAAAGCAGAGGTTGACCTTCCCTTCCCGATTGATACCGCAGCCGATCTGCTGCACTGGTGTATCAAAACAGGTCTTCGGATTTCGGAAGTGGTGGCCGAAAACGAGCTGGCCTGGCGCAGCGAACAGGAAACCCGTACCGGAGCGTTGAATATCTTCAAGGCATTAAAAGAGTGTATTTACCGGGGATGTCATACCACCGGTCAGTTGCCCGGCGGATTAAACGTTGCAAGGCGTGCCGCAAAATTAAATGCAAAACTCATCGGCGATAATAAATACAATAACTATGATGAATGGGTTGCGGCCATCAGGAATACCGGCGACAGCTTTAAAAATACTTTAGATTGGGTAAGCTGTTTTGCATTAGCCGTTAATGAGGAGAACGCTTCATTTGGCCGTGTGGTAACCGCGCCAACAAACGGCGCTGCGGGTGTTATCCCGGCAGTGCTCCAATATTATATTGCTTTTTGCGATGGCAATACCGAGCAAAAGATCATCAACTTTTTATTTACTGCCAGCGAGATCGGAAGTATCTTTAAAAAAGGAGCTACCATATCGGCAGCTATGGGCGGCTGCCAGGCCGAAATAGGCGTATCATCGGCTATGGCCGCGGCTGCTTTGACCGAATGTATGGGCGGTACCCAACGCCAGGTACTCATGGCTGCCGAAATAGCCATGGAACATCACCTCGGTCTCACCTGCGATCCTATCGGCGGGCTGGTACAGGTCCCTTGCATTGAACGTAATACCATGGGGGCCATTAAGGCAATAACAGCATCACAATTAGCGCTGCAAAGCAATCCTGAAAAAGCTAAGGTAAGCCTTGATGCCGTGGTAAAAACCATGTGGCAAACCGCGCTCGACATGAACTCGAAATACAAGGAAACAAGTGATGGCGGATTGGCAATCAACATCCCGATTAGTTTGCCCGAGTGTTAATTGCTTACTTATTAAACAGTCTTGAATCAAATTCAAAAAATTCGGTATTAATAATTTTTACGGCTTTAAAATCGGGGTGTAAAGGGTTGAGCAGGTAGTTAAAATCGCCCGCAATAGTGGCCGATGGTACCTGGAGCGCTAAATATTTGTTGGCTTTTACAAAGCCGTCACCAATTTGCTGTGTTGTTTTGATCAAGGGGTTGCTATTCCACTTTTCGGGTAACTGATCAACGCCGGGCTTAAAAACATCTGCATTATCAGGCAGCTCAATCGTCGCCATAAAATAATCAGAAGGCATAAATCCAAGCGGTGTATGTACCGCAACTTCGAGTACAGCCAATGCGCGTGACGAAGAGGTATAAACTACAGCAGTTCCTTTACTGTTCCAACGACCGCCGTTTAGTTCAGCCCCCTGCCGCTCAAGTCATGAATGTAAGCCTGCTTACTTAAACGATAAACGATCATGCAAGTATGCCATGTTCAATACGCCCCAATTCATCGCGGATCATATTGATTCCAAAGGCTGTATCCAAAAGTTCTTTAGGCTTTACTCCGCCCAGGGGGATGCTTTTATAATCCATCCAGGCGTAAAACTTATTTTCATCGCCAAAAACCTCAATACCCTTTTTATAGAGTAATTCAATCATAATTATCTTTTCAGAATATATGGGATCAAAGGTTTTGTTTTCCTTTTTATAACGTTGAATTGTACGCTCGGAAAGATGAAGGTACGAAGCCCAGTCATCAATATTAAAATGAATATGTTTTGATAATTTGGTAAGATAGGGGAATGAGATTCCTTCCCTTACCATAAAGGTTAAATTAACCTCGTCATCATCAAGAAATTTATAGGGTTTTGGAGCACTCATGACATTCACTGTAAATTGTCAATAAATTTACGACAATTGTCGTCGAAAAGCAAATCTTATTTTTTAGCAAAAACAGCCCCTACCGCCGCCTTCAGTTTATCAACCCACATTCCATACATTTTACCGGATGGATGCAAACCATCGGTCGCCAGTAAGGTAAGATCATTCGCCGCCAACTTAGAAATGCCGGTAATTTCAACATAATTAACCTTTGCATTAGCACTTATTTTACGGTTAATATCATTGAACTGATCTATCTCAGGGCCGATAACGGCATCCTGCCCTTGAGCAAAAGGAGTAACGCCATAATCGGGGATAGACAGCACAAACACATGCTCGCTGATACCGTCAGCAAATTTAACGGCCGTATTTAAAACCTGCTCAAACTTAACGCGGTAATTTTCCTGGCTTAAGCCATCGTATTGATCATTTACACCTATCAGCAGCGTGACTACATCATAAGTATTGCTTTTGATGCTGCTTTGATCAATAGCTTCAATGAGTTGATCGGTTGTCCAGCCGGTACGGGCTATGATAGTCGGCGTATTTACTTTGAGGCCTTGTAACTGGTTAGCCAGTTGATTAGGAAATGCCTGTTCAGGGGGCACAGACTGGCCTATGGTATATGAATCGCCGAGGGCAAGGTATGTTAGGGTATCCTTTATCACGGTAACTGGTTTTGACGGGGGATTATAACTAACCGGCGCCGGCGTGTTTTTGCCTGCACAGGCCGATAATGTAATTGCTGTGAGTAAACTGAAAATTATTCCCTTCATTATAATATCTCCATACCAAAAAGTACGGAAATATGATGTATAAGGATTTTTTTACTTCATTAATATCAACCTCATGCCCAAGTTCCTGCTGCATGGAGGTAACAGCCTTATCGTCAATACCGCAGGGCACTATGTTTTTAAAATAGCTCAGATCGGTATTTACATTAAGCGCGAGGCCGTGCATAGTAACCCAGCGACTGCAGCGTACGCCCATGGCGCATATTTTACGGGCTTTGTCATTATCGGCATCAAACCATACGCCGGTATAACCTTCATAACGACCGGCCTGCAAGCCAAAATCGGCGAGGGTAAGGATCACTGCTTCTTCCAGCGTACGCAGGTACAGGTGTATATCAGTAAAAAAATTATCAAGGTCGAGTATCGGGTATGATACAATTTGCCCCGGCCCATGATAGGTAATATCACCGCCCCTGTTTATCGGATAATAAACAGCCTGTTTTTCTTTCAAGCCTGCCTCATCTAACAATAGATGCTCGGGCTTGCCGCTTTTACCAAGGGTATACACGTGCGAGTGCTCGCAAAAAACCAGGTAATTAAAAGTTTCGTCGGCTTCGATAGTATCGTAGGCTACAGCAGTCCCTGCGTTTTTAGCAGCTGCTTCGTAAGCCGTTTCACGATTACGGTTGTCTATTTTAGTTTTAACCGTTTCACTAAAAAGGGTTTCCTGTTTATCCCAGGCCTGCTGGTAATCAACCAGGCCCCAATCCTGAAAAAATACTTTCTTGTTTTTCATCATTCGCCCTTTACGTAGCCTATCATATAATCTTCATATTGCAGATAGCCTACTGTATAATCAATGGTGGTATCTTTTTTATTTAATTGCGCATTTACCACGCCATGATGCTCAAACTGGAAAGGCTCCAAAAAATGTTATCGGCAAATGAAACCTCTTTTTGCCCGTTACATTTATAAACAGCCTCCTTGGCGCACCAGCAAACATATAGTTGTTCAATTTTTTGCGGGCCATTTATAAATTTCAACTCTTCCTTACGCATAAACTTGTTGGCAATGCGCTCAACTTTTTGCTTAATCTGCTCAATATCAATCCCAACCTTATATGTTTTGCTGATCATCACAGCGGCATAATCAAACGAATGACTTAAGGAGATATGGTAAGGGAGGTTTACCAGGTAAGGCTTGCCATGCTCATCAACTTTACAGTCAATATACTCATCGGTACGGAGCATTTTACGCAGCAGCACGCGGGTACCCAGCCAGTGCAGGTGGCGCTTGCCATTGCTCAGGCTTTCTACAAAATCCTTTTCCTGCTGATCAAGCTGTAACTGGCTGTACAGGTCTGTAGCCTCCTCCTCGATACGCCAGAGTGCAAACTCGGTGTCATCATCAATACGCTGCCTGTATGCTATCGCCATAAAAGTAAAATTGCAAAATAGGTTGCAAACATATGTCAAAAAAATTAAATAATATCAGCGCAGCTACATATTCGTAATCGGCTGAACCATATCAGGTTTAGGAGTTGTTTCTGCGCTATCTGAACGCATTTTGCCGGCCAATATTGTTTATAAAAGCCGGCGCCGATTAGGCTAATTTTCATAATTTAGCGCCAGCAATAACCTGCCTGTATGATACTATCTGATAAGCGCATCCTCGAAGAAATTGAACAAGGCCATATTATTATTGAACCATTTAACCGCGAATACCTGGGCACTAACTCGTACGACGTTCATTTGGGCAAATATTTAGCTACTTACCGTAGCCGGGTGCTTGATGCCAAAGTTCATAATGAGATAGATGGCTTTGAAATTCCGAAGGATGGCTTTGTGCTTCAGCCCAATACCCTTTACCTGGGCGTAACAATGGAGTACACCGAAACACACCGGCATGTTCCGTTTTTAGAGGGCAAATCAAGCACAGGGCGTTTAGGTATCGATATTCACGCAACAGCGGGTAAAGGTGATGTTGGTTTCTGCAATACCTGGACACTTGAAATTTCATGTGCCCAGCCTGTGCGCATTTACGCCGGCATGCCCATTGGTCAGCTTATTTATTTTGTAGTTGAGGGCGAGATTGAAACACTGTACAACAGTAAAGCCAACGCCAAATACAACAACCCTACTACACGCCCTGTTGAAAGCATGATGTGGAAGAATAAGTGGTAGGCTTAAGCAACAAGTATTAAGTTGAGTGTCTCAAGTTGGTAGTCTTAAGTATTCAGTATAGAAAATAAAGTCAGATTTTCGACTAAAGACTTCGAACTTCAGACTTAATACGACTTGGTACTTTTTTTGCGTATCTTGGTAGTTCAAGATTTATCTTTCTATGAACCTAAAACGCCTATCAGTTGGAATCCTGATCACCTTAATTGCCGGTGCTACCTTAGCTTTTATAAAACCCGATGATGAACTGGTAACAAAAATCATTGCCCAGCTTGATAAATGGCGTACCGATCATCCGCAGGAAAAAGTTTACCTGCACTTTGATAAGCCCTATTATGCAATTGGCGAGGATATCTGGTTTAAAGCCTATGTTACTATAGGCAGTGAGCATAAGCTTTCGGCTTATAGCGAAACCCTGAATGTTGACCTTATTGATGATAACGATTCGGTAAAACGCAGCCTTAAACTGCCGTTAACAGCTGGCCTGGCCGCGGGCGATTTTGCTTTGGCCGATAGTATGACTGAAGGAAATTACCGCATTCGCGCTTATACCAACTGGATGCGAAACGAAGGAGAGGCCTATTTCTTCAATAAAACCATCACTGTGGTAAACGGAATCAGTAACAAGGTTTTCACCAAAACCGCCTATGCCTACAGCACCTTAAACGACAAACAAAAAGTAACTGCTATTACTACATACACAGACCTCAACGGTATAGCCTATGTTAATAAACCAGTAAGCTATGAAGTTGAAATAAACGGGAAATCAATCGCCCGGGGGAAAGGTGTAACTGATGATAAAGGGAACCTCACAGTCAGCTTCACAACGGGTCAGGCAGTTTCAATAACATCCGGCCATATCAATACCGAGGTTAAATTGGATGAAAAGCATACTATAGCCAAAGCCGTACTTATAAAAACGCTATCAAACAAGGTCGATGTTCAGTTTTTTCCGGAGAGCGGAAATTTAATTAATGGTGTTTTTGAAAAAGTAGCTTTTAAAGCTGTTGGTGCCGACGGGTTAGGGGTTGATATTAAAGGCTTTATTGCCGACGATCAAAACAACCAGGTTGCGCCATTGGGCGAGAGTCATTTTGGCATGGGTACTATTACCTTTGAGCCTGAAAGTGGTAAAAACTATAAAGCGCACATCACTTATGCTGATGGCTCTGAAGGTGTTTTCGATTTGCCCAAAGCAGTTGATAATGGCTATGTATTAAGTGTCAACAGCATGCGCGACGATAAGGTGTTTGTATCCATCGTTCCCGGTAAAAGCACCGGTAACGGCACAGCTTCATTATCGGGTTTAACGCTGATAGCGCAATCTGGCGGCGAGCTTTGTTATGCGGGCAAAAGTAAGGATGGGGCAACATCCTTTTCGGCTGCCATCCCTAAAAATAAATTCCCATCGGGCATTATACAGTTCACGCTGTTTTCGGCAACCGGTGAGCCTTTGAACGAGCGCCTCATCTTTGTTCAAAACTCAGATCAGCTTAAGCTTGCCGTTAGTTCCGAAAAACAGAACTATAAACCCCGCGAAAAAGTTACTATTAATCTCAACGCTAAAAACAGTGAGGATAAACCCGTTGTGGGTAGTTTTTCGGCATCGGTTATTGATGAATCAAAAGTTACTACTGATGAAACAAATGAAAGTTCTATATTTTCAACACTGCTGCTCACCTCCGATCTGAAAGGGTATATTGAAAAACCGAACTATTACTTTACTAATGTAAGTAACGAAACCAAGGACAACCTTGATGCACTGATGCTTACCCAGGGCTACCATCGCTTTGAATGGAAACAACTGCTTGCTGATAAATTTACCCCAATAGTCTTCAAGCCCGAAAAATCTCTGGAAGTAACCGGGCACCTCAAAACTTTTGGTGGCAAGCCTGTACCTAATGGCAAGGTTACCCTTTTTTCAACATCGGGAGGAACTTTTATTATTGATACCGTGGCTGATGCCGAAGGTAAGTTTACTTTTAAAGACCTTGTTTTTAGGGATAGTATCAAGTTTGTGATCCAGGCGCGCACTGCTAAAGACCGCAAAAATCTCGACATCACGCTTGACAATGTCACCCCGCAACCCGTTGGGCCAAATAAAAACGCACCCGATATCCAGGTCAACATCAACGATGGCGCATCGGCCTATCTGTTGAACAGTAAAAAGCTTTATGACGAGCAGGTAAAATACGGTATTGGGAACCACACTATCGTATTAAAGGAAGTAGTGATCCGCGAAAAGCGGGAAAACCCATTTAAAAACTCTTCTAACCTTAATGGACCCGGCAATGCAGATCAAACACTTACCAGCAAAAATCTGATGTACGGGGGTGGAATGCTATCCCAGATTTTACAAGGCAGATTAACCGGTGTGATTTTTCGTAACGGCACGCCTTATTCAACCCGCAGCCCGGGAACTCCCATGCAAATTGTACTTGATGGAACCTATGTAGGAAGCGATTTCCTGGATAACTTAAATGTAAATGATATTGCCACTATTGAAGTTTTACGCAGCATTGGCAACACTGCAATTTATGGCTCAAGGGGAGCTGGCGGCCTTTTGGTTATTACAACCAAGCGCGGCGGTGAAAGTGTTTACAATAAATACGCGCCGGGTATTGTCACCTATGCTCCTAAGGGATATTATAAAGCGCGCGAATTTTATTCGCCTAAATATGATGATCCTAAAACCAATGCCCAAATGCAGGACCTTCGCAGCACCATTTACTGGGCACCAGGCTTATTAACTGATAAGAATGGCAATACATCTATGAGCTTTTTTAACGCCGATGCTAAAGGTACATATCGTGTAATAATTGAAGGTATTGATGCCGATGGCAATTTAGGAAGGCAGGTTTATAGATATAAGGTGGAATAATAAAAATAGAATGAGGGTGTAATTAATCTATTTATATTGTGTAAGTCTAATATTAACTAATATATTAGAATAATAACACTTAAACCTTATGAAACCTTTTCGCATAACCCTTTTTGCTATTTTTTTATTATACAGACTTGCATGTACAGCACAAACTAATACTCTGCTTTTAAACAAGGCTGTTAATTCGCTTAATAAGTGGTCGTCAGCCTATCCAACTGAAAAAGTTTATTTACACTTGAATAAACCTAATTATTTGCCGGGTGATACTATTTGGTTTAAAGCCTATACAGTTATCGGCCCGCAACATCAACTATCTGCATTAAGTAGTGTTTTGTATGTGGAACTTATAAACCCCAAAGATTCTGTAATAAATCGTAAAATATTCAAACTGGCTTCGGGCACAACACGGGGCGAATTCGCATTAGGCAATTCAATCATTGACGGAACTTACCATGTTAGGGCGTATACAAACTGGATGCGAAACGCAGGTACGGACTATTTTTATGATCAATCTTTGCAAATTGGAGGGATCGAAATTTTGACCGGGCAAGCCGCACAGCAGCATTTAATATCGCAACCCGACGTTCAATTCTTTCCGGAAGGCGGATTTCTCATTAATGGCCTTCGTTCAAAAGTAGCCATAAAGGTGTTAAATGCCGCTGGCCTTGGCGAAGATGTAAGTGGTATCATAACAGATAATACGGGAACCGTTGTAACTGAATTTAGCACACAGCATTTAGGGATGGGGGTGTTTGCACTTACACCGCAAAAAGGTAAAAACTATAAAGTACAGATTACTGATAAAAGCGGCACCAAATTTAGTACTGACCTCCCCTTGGCCAAAGATGATGGACTTGTTTTAACTGTCAATAACAGCATGGCCGACTCACTCAGGATAAAGATCACCCCGGGAGCGCCAACATTTGCACAACAACGTGATTCGACGTTTTATTTGATTGGCCAGGTAGCGGGCAAGGTTTATTATACTACTGCCTTTAAATTATCAGAGCAATCGTTTTTAATTAAAGTAGAGAAGAATAGGTTTCCATCCGGCATATTGCAACTTGCTTTATTAGGGCCGGATCATAGTCCAATAAATGAACGTGTAGTTTTTATCCGCGGTAATGACAACCTCAAACTGGCTATAAGTGGTGCCGGCGACAAAGCCCGGGGCCGACAAAAAATGTCTATCGATATTAAAGCTGTAGATATCGATAACAAGGCTGTTGTAGGCTCATTTTCGGTAGCGGTAATTAATGAAAGCAGGGTTAGCTTTAAAGAAGACGCAGAGCCTACAATAATTAACAATCTGTTATTTACTTCAGATATAAAGGGCTTTATTGAAAAGCCTAATTATTATTTCACAAACATCGACGATAAAAAAAATGCCGATCTTGATATATTAATGCTTACCCAGGGGTACCGGAGGTTTGATTGGGCAAATATTTTAGATGAAAAACTGCCTGCTGTTATTTACAAGCCCGAAGATGCACTTACATTAACCGGAACATTGAAATCATCATCAGGAGGGCTTTTATCTAATGGAAAAATAAGCCTCACATCAACTGCTGATAATTTATTTATTGATACCGTAACAGATGCCAACGGTGATTTTAAATTCAGCAACCTTGATCTTTCCGACACTTCAAAAATAGTGCTCAGGGCACGCAAGCAAAACAACGGGAAAAACGTATCCATTTATGTAAAACAGCCTGACTATCCTGTAATAAATAAGTCTAAGCACGCGGGTGATAATAACGATTTGCTTGATCTATCACCGGAGCAAATCGTAATTCTGCGAATGAATGCTACCGAAATCAGGAAAAAACGACAGATAGATTCTCTTAAAAACGGGGTGCAGCTTAAGGAGGTAAAAATAAAAGGTGAAAAAAATAAAAGCTTGGCGGAATTAAACAGATATGGCACAATACAGGACAGAAAACTTGACATGAGTAAGTTAAGAAATAAAAACTTCAGTTCGTTAGGAGACGCATTGTTTTGGACTGAACCACTTTACTTTGGCCAAAAATCAGCTTATATCCGCAAACCAGCAGCGTCTCCTGTTCAAGCTATTCAAGATACCACCAAGGGGATATTAGTGGATGGTATAAGTTACACACCTGATATCTTAAGCAGCCTATTAGCCAGTGAGATTGAAAGCATTCATATAATCGCACCCATTGACCCCAGAGCATCCGCCCCCATCATTGTAATAACTACCAAACGCAAAGCAGGCACAGATACCACCGTACTTAAACAGGTAAATATCACGGCTAAAAGAATTAACAAAAAACCGGACATGAGCTATTCCAAGAACCTGAACGGACCTGGCAATGCTGACCAGGTAATTATGGGTGATAAAATTGGTAGTGGATGCATTCGTTTGTCTGACTGCCTCATTGGGCGCGTTTTTGGTGTTTATTATGATAAAGATGGTAGTCCACGAAATACGAGGGGCGGCGGAAAGATGTCTGTTATTGTTGATGGGAATATCTTAAACGGCTATGCCCTAAATAACGTTAACGCCAATGATATTTATAGTATTGAAGTATTGCGTAGTGGCGCAAGCATAGCGATTTACGGCTCAAGCGTGGGGGCTGGTGCCCTGGTGATCACCACCAAACGCGGGAATAACAATTTTGTAACCAGCGAATCTCCCTCCGGCCTCATAACTTATCCATTTAAAGGATTTTCAAAATCCCGCGTATTTTATTCGCCCAAATACCGGCACACAGCTAATGAAACAGAAGGCACAGATCTGAGAAACGCTATATATTGGCAACCTGGTCTTTTTACAGATAAGGACGGCAAAGCAACGTTTGAATATTTTAATGCAGATACAAAGGGCACTTACCGTATTGTTATTGAAGGCATTGATGTCGATGGTAATTTAGGAAGGCAGGTTTATAGGTATAAGGTGGAATGATATTAAGTCCGCAGTCAGAAAGTCCGAAAGATTTAAGCAATGCTAATGTTTATCTCTTTCGGACTTTATTTTTGGCGAGCAAACTTATTTACTGCTCAAATAATACTTCTCCCAAAAATCAACAGATTTTGATATTTCGCCTGCACCGCCCGCCGCACCGCGGCCCATAGCGCCTCCCATACCACCGCGACCTCCTCTTCCGCCACGGCTGCCACCCATGCCGCCTCCGCCCATTCCACCTCGTCCGCCGCGACCACCGCCGCCGCCAAAGCTGCCACCGTCTTGCTCGCCCCCACCTGTGCCTGCCGGTCGCTGGAAACCGTTGATCTTAAAATTAAAAGCCCACTCATTTTTAAAAGCATCATTACCGGCGTGGAAAAAACTTAAGGGTATGGCCGCTTCATAAACCAAATCGCCATTGGCATCGTAATTTATCGCTGTTTTAATGCCGTAGGTATTTGATGTGGTGATCATATCGCCATCAATATCCTTAAATCCAACAACTTTAATATATCGCAGTTTGGTTATCCGCTCGCGCATCAGCTCGTCACGGTCGGCTTGGGTAATTTCGCCGTTATCATCTTTTGGCTTGGCAAACTCCGGCTTTTCATCCGGGGCTGCCAACTGAAAAGTAAGCATAAAACTATCTTTCTTTTTCCCTTTAGGATCAATGCTCAGTGTAATCCCTGCATTTAACACTTTCATCTTATCAAGCCTGTCGCTAATGCGGATAGCGGCATACAGGTAATCCTTATCATTGGCCAGCGCGTAGTTCAGCTTCTTCTCTTCGTTGTAATAACGCAGGCTGTCGCCCCATTCTTTCAGATCGCCATCAATGTTAATATTAGCGGGCGGGCCCTGTAAGCTGTTTTGAGTACTTTGGGCCGATGAATGATGAGATGCCAAAAGTTGTGCAGTTAATGCTAAAACAAAAGCCGGGGATGCTTTTTTCATGTGAAATTTTTTAGGGGTTTTGTGTAACATGATTTTTAAGACCATGGAACACGATTTTAACTTTTTTATTATTGTTTTTGAGTAAATTTGTAGTTACGTATGCCAACTGAAGTACAGGAAGAAACATTTACCCTCGAAGAGTTACTTGCAGGACTTAAAGAGATGCATCGTTTAATACTCTGGAACGATGATTTTAACACTTTTGACCACGTGATCCACTGCATGATGAAATACCTGGATTACTCTGAACCCCAAGCCGAAAAGATAGCATGGAAAGTACATAACGAAGGCAAATGCGCCGTACTGGAAGGCTCTTTTACCGAAATGGAGATCTACCGGAAGATCCTCCAGCAGGAGGGCTTAACAGTTTCAGTAGAATAACACGCTAAAAAATAACCGACATGCTAAAAAGATCATTTTTATTTTTTTATTAGTCGGTTGGGCAAGCCTGATCGCCTGCGGCCAGGGCAAAAACCTGAAACTGGTATTCATTCTGTCATGCCGAAAAGCCCGATATTGGTGATAACCTTTCATGCGCCGGGTTTAACCGCTCGCTTAAACTACCCGAGGTTTTAAAAGCCAAATTCGGTTTGCCCGATCATATTTATGTGCCGGCAATGCACCAGGGTAAATCAACCGCGAGGGTGCGCATGTTCCAAACCATCTCGCCGTTTGCTGCAAAATATAATCTCTCCGTCAACAGTAATTTTGAAGAAGAGGATGATAACGGCGTCGCTAAAGAGCTTACCTCAAAAAAAGGCACCATCCTTATTGTATGGGAACATAATCAAATTAAACCTTTACTGAAAGCTTTAGGCATGAAAGTTAAAGACCTGGAATGGCCCGATAGTGATTTCGACAGTATCTGGATAGTGACTTTCAAAAAAGGCAAACCGTCGTTAACAATGGATAGAGAAGGGATTACGCCGGCTTCGGGGTGTAGTTTTTAAGAATATCACTAAAATCATGTCATTGCGAGCGCAGCGTGGCAATCGCATGCTATACAGAGCGGACTTGCTTACGTGCGATTGCCACGCTGCGCTCGCAATGACATAGAGATTTGTAAATGTAAAACGCCCCGGATTTTCCGGGGCGTTTTGTGTTTTATGTTAACTGATAATTATTCGCTAACCAGGTAATTCCAGTTATGCGTATCCGGAACATTACCATATTTAATGGCATCCAGTGTATCAAATACTTTGTTCGAAAACTCACGTGTTTTCGGATCGCTCAGGAAATACTCCTGGCCTTCGTAGCTGATTGAAGCTACAGGAGCTATAGTTGCGGCAGTACCGGCACCAAAGGCATCGGTAAGTTTGCCATTTTTAGCACCTTCAACAATCTCGGCTACAGAAACTTTGCGTTCTTCAACAGTGATACCCCACTCTTTGGCTAAAGCTATAACGGTATCGCGGGTTACACCATCTAATATCGTATCTTTTGCTTCGGCTGTGATCAGTTTACCATCCAGCAGGAACATCGCGTTAGCAGCGCCCATTTCTTCAATAAACTTATGCTCTTTGGCATCAGTCCAAATCAGTTGATCAAAACCTTCTTCAGTTGCTTTGCGGGCCGGCAGCATGGAGCTTCCGTAGTTACCGGCAGCTTTGGCATAACCCATACCGCCTTCGGCAGCGCGGGTATAGTGTGTTTCAATTTTAACACGCAATGGTTTTGAAAAGTACGGGCCAACGGGGCCAATCAATACCATGTATTTATAAGTTGAAGACGGTGTTACCCCCAGGTACGGATCAGTAGCGAACATGAACGGACGGATATACAAAGCATGGTTTGGCTTTGAAGGTACCCAGTCGCGGTCAAGGTCAACCAGAGTAGCTATACTTTGCAAAAAGATCTCTTCGGGCAGGGTTGGCATGCAAAGGCGCTCGGCCGATTTGTTGAAACGGATAGCATTTTTATCCGGGCGGAAAACGGTAATTTTTCCATCAGCATGTTTATAGGCTTTCAGTCCTTCAAAAAACGCTTGTCCGTAATGAAGTGCTGAAATTGCAGGGCTTAGACCAATTTCGCCGTAGGGAATGACCGAGAGATCTTTCCATTCACCGTCCGCGTAATCGGCCACAAACATGTGGTCAGAAAAAGTTTTTCCAAAAGGTAAGTTGTCAAAGTCCGTTTGCTGCAAACGGGAAGCAGTTGTCCTGCTGATCTTGATGTCCAATGTCTCGGTCATGGCATTAAAAATTAATAAATTATAGAAAATGGCAAGTTAGGCATTTTTATGGCCTGCGCCAAAAATTTGCATAGTTAAATGGTGATTATCACACATAAAAATATCATTTTGACAATATGATTGCCAGGTTCAATTACTACTCAGCACATCATCAACCCAGGCCTTACCCCAGTTCTCTTTTTCCTCTTCGCTCCATACCCAGGGGTAAAAGATTCGCTTTTGAAAACGCGGCGGCAGGTACTTTTGCCAGTTAGTGCCGCCTGTTGCCTTAATATCCTCCGGCTCACGATTAAGGTAACGCACCGCCGATTTATAATGTGAAAGCGGCCAGTTTACATTGACATTGATATCCAGCTGGCGCAATTCGTTACGCAATTCAGGAGTCAGTTCTGATGATGTTTCAAACTTTTTTGCCAGTGTATTAAAATTGTGCTTAACGGCAGCTTTGCCCAGTTCAATAAATGTTTTTGAATATTTTTTTCGAACTGTTTCAGCGTCAAAGTCTTTTTACCGGTGGAAAGTTCGGTAGCGCCAAACTTCCAGTACAGGTATTCAAATTGCGCTTCAATAGTTGCATGCTGCAGTTCCTCACGTTTATCTTTAGCAACCAGGTTTATAAAATCCGTAGCGTAGATCTCGATCATCCGGTACTGGCCCGACTGAAAACCGCTTGCCGGCAGCAACGACATCCTGAATTTCAGGAACTGCTCTTTTTCCATGCCGTCAACCATGATTTCGAACGAGTGGGTTAAGGCACCAAAATACCTGTTGATCCTTTTTAACCGCGCTGTAAAAAACTCGGCTGTCAGCGGCGTTGCTTCGGCAATTTGTTTGCACTCATGCAGGGCCAGCTTAAAATACAATTCAGTTATCTGGTGATAAATGATAAAGATCTCCTCGTCGGGAAAAGGGGTTTTAGGGTTTTGTAAGCTCAACAGGGTATCCAGGTGGATATAATCCCAGTAGGTTAAAAAATCTGCATAAAGCAGGCCATCAAGGTATGAGTTCATATCCTGGCCCATAGCTTCGTACTTTTCCTGCAGTTGATTTAGCCGGTCTTCAATTTCGGTAGAGAAATGCATACTTCAAAGGTAATAAAATAGTATACTGCTAAAACATATCTGTATTAGGTTGTTATAATGGATACAAGCCTTATAAATATTATTATGAAGATCAGGAAGATACTCATCGGTATTGATGAAAGCGAATTTTCACGTTATGCAGCGGCCTACGCTTTTGATATAGCCCATACCTATAGTGCCGAAGTTGGTTTGGTACACATCGTTGAACCCATCATTGTTCCCACCGATACCCAGGACGGTTTATTAGGAGGGATGCCATTTGATCCTAATATAAATTTGCCAGGCACAGAATTAGAAACATTGCAGACCGAGCGCTCTGCCGCATTGCTGGATCAGACGGCAAAAGAATGGGGTGAAGGACTGGAAATAGCTCATTTCACCCAATACGGTTCAACAGCCGAGGGTATTATTGAATGCGGTAAAGAATTTAATGCCGACCTGATAGTTTTAGGCACTCACCGCCGTACCGGTATCGATAAATTCTTTTTAGGCAACGTTGCCGAGCAGGTGGTCAACAAATCATTGATCCCTGTATTGGTTGTGCCTTATATTGAAGCGAAAAATTAATATAAAAGCCTGAACTTAATGGTATGCTCAATCGCTTTTAACTCGTTCAACACTTCAGTATCATAGCCTGTATTAACGTCGGTAATTACATACCCTATTTGCGGGTTGGTAACCAGGAATTCACCCACAATGTTAATATTATGGCGGGCAAATACATCGTTAATTTTAGCCAGTATCCCCGGTACGTTTTTATGGATATGAATTAAACGGTGGGCATTGTTAACACGCGGCGGCTGCAGATCGGGGAAATTGCAACTGGTATGTGTTTTACCTTCATTCATGAAAGCCATCACCCTTTTGGGTAAAAAGTCAGTACTGTGCGGGTTATGCCTTGGGTCGTCAAAAATGATGATCCCGTTTTCGGCAGCAGCATCGGCCAGCTTGCGGTTACATTTGCCAAAAATACCAATCACCTTTAACCTGCCTGCATTTTGAACTTGTTCGGCACTTGGCTGATGTTCTTCGGCGCAAAATAACACACCGGCTTCTTCAAGATATTTTTCTTCAACATCGTCGCGGTGGCGCATGTTGTAACCCTCTTTTTTAAGCTGGTCTAAGGCATCCTCATCCACATTGCCCACAACCAAACATTTAATACGGTTTTTAGGGTAGGAGATGGCACGCGGCAGTTTATTCAGATAGAGGAACTCGTCAAAGCTTGGGGTAATATGGTCGGCCTTTTCGGCTACTGATTTACGTTCGATGTTTTCGGTAAAAGCGAAAAACTTTTTGATCATGCCCGATTCCTTTAACTGGAAATCAGAATAACCATCACCGATACCATAAATATCGCCCGGTAACTGAAGCTCTTTCAGCAGCTTTACCTTACCGCCCTCCTGCGAAAGCGGATTTTCGCGGTCGTAACCTATAATATTGCCTTCCTCGTCAAACACGAAAGTGTTGGCGTAGATATTTTCTTTTTTGATATGATACTCGGTAACTACCGGGGTAATGAACTCTTTGAACCCACCGGATACGATCAAAACCTCGTCCTGGTGATTTTTAAAGAAGATAGTATTCCGCGAAAAAGAGGTAGAAACTTTCTTTTTAAGATGGCTGATCAGTTGCTTTAAATGATCGCGATTGGCGTTGAGCAATTTTACCCTGCGCTCTAAACTTTCGGTAAACGATAGTTTACCTTCCATCGATGCATTGGTCAAATCTTCTATCTGTTTGTAGATATCTTCGCGGTCGGGGCGATTTTTTAGAGAGATCCGGGCCAGTTCATCAAGGGCCTCAACCTGTGTAAAGGTGCTATCGAAATCAATAATAAAGTACTGTTCCATCTTGGCTGCAAAGGTGCGAAAAAATTTGCTGAGGAAGTATAGAGAGTTTGTAGTTTAAATAAAATAACCTTTTTTTGGTAATATGGTTTCTTTAAGATATATTTGACATTATTAACAATTCAGTTAATACTCAAAACCTCTCAAATGAAATCTCCTAAATCATTTATATTTAAACAACCATAGCAATGGAAGTAATAATTGAAGATCACTTTCTGGGCGAAGTGGCCAATTACAATAAAGTTGCCGGAAAATCACCTTTTCCGGACGAAGTGATCAAAGCTTTTAGAAAACGACTGTATCAAATCAAACAGGCAAAAAGCACTGCTGATTTGAGGATGATTAAAAGCTTACACTTTGAAAAACTAAAAGGAAAGAAATATGAAGGAAAGTATTCAATACGATTGAATATATCTTACCGTTTAATATTTCGGATTGAAAACAACGAGATCAGCAGGTTAGAGATTATTTGCATTGAAGAGATCAACAACCACTACTCATAAAACTCGGGCCAGGAGCCCTTTATACTTACTATGAATAATCAGGTATTAGATCATAATGGTAAGGAAATTGAAATAGAAGCATTTCATCCGGGCGAATTTTTGCAGGAAGAAATTGAAGAAAGGGCAATCCTTAAAAAGGATGTAGCTAAAGCCCTCCATATTTTGCCGCACCATTTAAGTGAAATTTTTGCGGGCAAAAGAAATATTTCTGCAAAGCTCGCCGTAAGGCTTGAAAAGTTTTTAGGGATCAGTTCCCATTACTGGTTAGGATTGCAAATGGAATATGATTTATTTATTGCCAGAGCAGAAGAGTTATCGGTTTAACCTCTTATTATTTTAACGCCTCACAAATTTCCCCTATCGTTTTACTGATGGGCTTAAACTCAAACCCAATAGCCTTTTTAATTTTTGAATTATCAAACTCGCGGGTTAATGAAGCCGCTTGTGCCGATGTTTTATCTATAGCCGGAACACCACCGGTTATAGCCGAAACAAAAGCGGCCCCGCGCCAGGCCAGTTCCATCATCCAGGGTTTAGCAAAAATAGCGGGTGGCTTGATGCCGAAACCTTTTGCTATCTCGGTAACCATACCTTTATAATCGCGGTTTTCGGCACTGATGATATAACGTTCGGCAGTGATATCACTGTTCATTAAGCCTACCATGAATTTGGCAACATCTTCTACATCAACAAAACCTATAGTGCCCGAAGTATAAAATTTGAGCCCCTTACGTACCGTGTTGAATAAAGCGCCGCTGCCCTGGGTGCCGGCACTCGCGCCAATTATCAAAGAGGGATTAACAATAACAGCGTCCAAACCTTCGGCTATTCCACGCCAAACCTCCATCTCACTCTCTAATTTGGATATGGCATAGCCATCATTTTCTGTTGACTGTTCAAGGTGGTGGTTCTCTGTAATTAACTCCCCTGGTTTTGCGGCACCAATGGCAGCAATTGAGCTTACATGTACCATTCTTATACCGCGCTCGTTGCAAAGGTTAACCAAATTGGCAGTCCCGGTAACATTGGTACTGATCATCGGCTTTTTATCCGCCTGCTTTAATGATACCCAGGCGGCACAATGGTAAACTTGGGTAACGCCATCAAGAGCATCGGCTAATGCAAAAATATCCATTATATCGGCGTCAACCCAGTCGATGTTTCCCTGGTATGGCAACAGTAATCTTGGGATAACTGAACTTGCCCTTTTGGTGCAGCGGATTCGCTGCCCGGTAGTGGTAACCAATAGTTTTGCCAGTTCGGCCCCGAGAAAACCAGTTGCGCCTGTTATTAAGATCATGATGCAAATGTGATTATTTTTTAGCTCAAAGCAGAAAGCCTAAGGCCTAAAGCTTTCTTTTTTAAACTTAAGCAACATGGTAAGAAAAGCTTTCTGCTTTTAGCCTTAAGCTTTAGGCTAAAAAATCTGCACATTTGCACATCTGAAATCTGCACATTAAATAATTATGTCATTAGCTGATTTTTTTACGCCGATTGATCTTAAAAAGATAGCTCCTAAAAAAGGCTATTATACCAGCCAGCTTGGCGATAAAATTGTGCATTATTCTGTCGATTTTCCTGATTTGGAAGAGAAAACTGATATCGCTATTATTGGTGTTATGGATGATCGTAATGCAATTGGCAACCCCGGTTGTTCACTTGGCCCTGATTACATCCGCGAAAAATTATACCAGTTAAACGAAGGCGGCTATTCTGTAAAAATTGCCGACCTGGGCAATATCCGTGCCGGCGAAAAGGTAACAGACACCTACTTCGCTGTTAAAACGGTAGTGAGCGAACTGATCAAAAAAGACATCATCCCCGTTATTTTAGGCGGGGGACAGGATCTTACTTACGCCCAGTACCTGGGTTATGAGGAGCTTGAACAGAAAGTTGACCTGGTGGTAATCGATTCGCATTTTGATTTGGATGAAGATAATCACGGCGAAAGTATTGAAACTACTTCTGCTTCCTATCTCAACAAAATATTCCTGCATGATCCCAATTACCTGTTCAACTTCAGCAACCTTGGCTACCAAACCTATTTTGTAAGCCAGGACAGCCTGCGGGTAATGGACAAACTTTATTTTGATGTACACCGTTTAGGCGAACTGAGCGGCAATATTGCTGTTACTGAACCTGCCATCCGTAATGCCAGCATGGTGAGCTTCGATATCGGTGCTATCCGGGCTGCCGATGCCATGGGGAATGCCAATGCCACGCCAAATGGTTTTTATGGCGAAGAAGCCTGCCAGCTCTGCCGTTACGCGGGTTTTAATGATAAACTTACTTCGATAGGTTTTTATGAATTTAACCCGGCTTTTGACAGTAACGGGCAAACCGCCTGGCAGCTGGCGCAAATGATCTGGTATTTTATTGACGGTTTTTACAATCGCAAGCGCGATTTTCCGCTTAACCCTAAATCCCAATACCTTATTTATAAAACTAGCTTAACCCACGACGACCAGGAAGTAATATTTGTAAAAAGTAAAAAATCCGACCGCTGGTGGATGCAGGTGCCCTACCCGTCGGCAGGTTCTCCAAACGAACGTTTTCATTTGGTACCCTGCAGCTATGCCGATTACAAAACAGCAACATCCGGCGAATTACCGGACCTTTGGTGGCGCACATATCAAAAATTAAACTGATATTCACAATTTTAACCCTTGCTCAGACGTTAGCAGCGTAGAGTTTTTATATATTTTAATGAAGAAATTATTTTTTTACATAGCCGCCATGCTGCCGGTAACTGCGCTTGCACAGGCTACAGACACCTTTGTTATTAATGGTAAATTAGGCAATGTCACCACACCCGCCAAAGTATATTTATCGTACCAACTGGGTGCTAATAATGTTACCGATTCGGCCAATGTGGTTAACGGTGCATTTTCATTTACCGGCACGATATTTAACCCCGTTAATGCCACATTAGCTGTTAACTATAAGGGTTTACCCCTCGAAAAATTTATCGATGGTAACTATAAATATGCCGATAACGGCAGCCTGATTTCAAAGACGGCCGACGACATAGATTTTTTCCTGGAAAAAGGTACCATTACCATCACCAGTAAAGATTCGATAGATAAAGCGCAGATCACAGGTTCGCAACTTAATACAGATAATGTAAAACTCCAGGCTCAGTTAAAAGCCATCAATCAAAAAGGAGAAAAACTGATGGCTGAGGCTAAGGCAGCAACGCCGGAGCAGCAAAAATCGGCAGCTTTCAGGAGTGCCATGCAGGCAAGGTATAAAGCCCTGCAAACAGAGCAAAAAACAACCTTGAAAAGCTTTATTGCAGCTAACCCCGATAGTTATTTGAGCTTACTTGCACTAACCTCGGTAAGTGGTCCTGCTCCCGACCTTAGCGAAGTTGAGCCATTATACAATTCGTTATCTCAAAAAATCAAAGATACCGAAGCCGGTAAAATGATGAAGGTGCAGCTCGACGCCCTAAAAGTTACGGCTATTGGCTCCGAAGCTCCTGATTTTATACAAAACGACGTTAACGGAACACCTGTAAAGCTATCGTCGTTCAGGGGCAAGTATGTGTTACTTGATTTTTGGGCATCATGGTGCGGTCCCTGCCGCCAGGAAAACCCGAACGTGGTACGTAACTATGCAAGGTTCAAAAACAAAAACTTTACGGTAGTTGGGGTTTCGTTGGATAGGCCCGACGGCAAATCGGCATGGCTTGCTGCCATTAAAAGCGACGGATTGGAATGGACGCAATTATCTGATCTTAAATTCTGGAACAACCAGGCAGCGGCGTTATATTCAGTAACATCTATCCCTCAAAACTTCCTGATCGATCCGCAGGGAAAAATCATTGCAAAAAATCTGCGCGGCGAAGATCTTGATGCCAAACTGGAACAGCTATTTGGAAAATACAATTAATTGATAATATGGCCCCTGCCAGGGCAATATTAATTAATATGTCATATTCACCGTTGAATTAGCCGGATATTTAATACCCGGCTAATTTTATTATATTGCGATATGAACTTGACCTCAATTAAAAAAATAGCTTTAACAGCAATTGCAAGCGCCCCTGCTTTAGCTTTTGCCCAGGATGCCCAATATACTGTGCAAGGTAAAATTGGCGACTATAACGCACCGGCGAAAGTCTATGTGCAATATCGTAAAGATGGAAAAACGGTTGTCGATTCGGCAGTATTGAACGGAGGAGCCTTTAAATTTACCGGTAAAACAAGCACAACAACACCTGTAAGCGGTTATATTTTGTTTAACCCCAAAGGTACCGGTCTGCATAGCTCAGAAGATTATCGTTCCATTTACCTTGAACCAGGTACCATCAACGTAAGCGCCCCTGATAAAATTGCTGATGCCAAAATAGAAGGTACCAAAACCAATAACGATAACGAAAAATATAACCTGGCCGAAAAACCGATTAATGATGCCTATGAGGCGCTTTCCGCAAAACGTAAAACCGCCACGCCGGAGCAAATGGCCGAACTAAATGCCGAAGAAAAAAGATCGACGACCAGGACGCGCAGGTAAATAAAAAGTTTATCCAGGAAAACCCCGATTCATACGTAAGCCTTAACGCGCTTGAATCATATGCCTACAGTGCCGATTACGTAGATATTGCCCCATTGTTCAACAGCTTCAGTCCTGCTATTAAAGCAACGGAAGCAGGTAAGAAATTTGCCGAACGCCTGCCAAAATTAAAAGCTGTGGCATTAGGTGCAACCGCACCCGAATTTGCCGAAGCTGATACTGCGGGTAAAATGGTTAGCCTGTCATCATTTCGTGGTAAATATGTACTGATAGATTTTTGGGCATCATGGTGCGGCCCTTGCCGTCGCGAAAACCCTAATGTGGTAAAGGCTTACAACGCTTATAAAGGCAAAAACTTTACCATACTTGGCGTGTCGCTCGACAGGCCGAATGCGAAAGATAAATGGCTGGCAGCTATTCACAAAGATGGCCTCACCTGGAACCATGTATCCGACCTTAAGTTTTGGGACAGTAAAGCAGCCGATCTGTATGCAGTACGCGGAATTCCTCAAAACTTTTTGTTAGATCCTAACGGAAAGATCATAGGAAAAAACCTGCGGGGTGAAGATCTGGAGAATAAGCTCGCGGAGATTTTTGGAAAGATCTAATTATATTATTGAAGTCATTGACTGTAAGGCCTTAGCAAAATCAATTTGTTAAGGCTTTTATGTTTGTTTCTCACCCCTAAGAAGCTGTTTAAATTTGATTCGAATTATTTATGTATCATATTGGAATCATAGCCGTTGGTTTTAACCAACGGAATAATGAGTAATAATAAGGGGGCTTCAGCCAAAATTCTTTTGCACAATTGGGCTAAAGCCAAGACTTTTCAGCTTTTTTTCCGTTGGTTAAAACCAACGGCTATGAATATTTCCCGTTTTTAAACAGTCCCTGAGATTAGGGGACAAAAGTAAAAGGGCGGCATTGACCCAAGCCCAAACTCACGAAGTTTTCAAAACTTCGTAAGTTTCAGCGCCGCCCACTCACAACATCAAGATATTTACAAATCTGCAATATCCTTTTACAAGTATAAACAACTATTTTTGAGGGTCATCCCTGATTGTCAATCTATGCTAAAACGCTTTACTCTTATAACTCTTATACTTGCAGCTTTTACTGTAACCCACGCACAAAATAAGATCAAGCCTAACAGAGATACCACCGAGCTTAAACCGGTGATCATCAAAGGTTACCTGAGCGATCAGCCTGTGATAAGCGTACCGGCGTCGGTAAGTGTGCTTAATGCAGCCCAGCTCAGGATCCAGCCTGATAATTCATTTGTAAACGCCTTAAATACGGTTCCGGGGGTACGTACCGAGGAGCGTTCGCCAGGCAGTTATCGTTTATCCATCAGGGGCAGTTTATTACGTTCGCCTTTTGGCGTGAGGGACGTAAAGATCTATTTTGACGATATCCCGCTTACCGACGCTGGCGGCAACAGTTATTTAAATGCCATTGATATAGCGGCCATACAAAAGGTTGAAATATTAAAGGGCCCGGATGGCAGCTTATTTGGGGCAAACTCAGGCGGGGTAGTCATTCTTAGTCCGCTTAACCGGTATAACGACAGTACCTATATTTCGGCCGGGATAAATGGCGGTTCATACGGGTTGTTTCATGAAAAAGCAGCAGTACAATTAAAAACTACCAATTACCTGCTCAACATTAACCAAAGCTTTCAAACCTATCATGGCTACAGGCAAAACAGCGATACCCACCGCAACTACCTGCAACTGGCCGATAGCTGGAACTACAGCGGCAAAAACACCTTAAAAGCATTGGGCATTTATTCCGATTTGGCCTATCAAACACCGGGTGGCTTAAACCTGGCCCAGTATACCGTCAATCCGAGATTAGCCCGCCAGCCTACGGCAACTTTGCCAGGGGCTATTCAGCAACGCATAGGTATTACTACCAAAATGTATTTAGGCGGCTTAACCAACGAATATCATTTTAACGACCACATCCGCAACGTGCTGGCTGTGTTTGGCAATCACGTTGATTTTGCCAATCCGTTTATCACCAACTATGAACAACGCAGTGAAAATACCTATGGCTTCCGCACCTATTTTGAACTAACCGGCGATAAGAAACCCAATTTAAACTGGAAAGTTGACCTCGGTTTTGAATGGCAGCAAACCAACTCGCACATTGCCAATTATGGTAATAAAAAGGGGGTAAAAGATACCACCCAAACCGTTGATTATATCCACACCAACCAGCATTTTGTATTTGCCCGTTATGCTGCCGATGTGTATAAACGCCTGCATATTGAAGCCGCGGTAAGCTTAAACGATTATGGTTATGATTTTAAAAACCTGTATCCGCTTAATCAAAACAACTTTACTAACCGAAACTTTAGCGCGCAATTGATGCCGAGGCTGGCTTTATCATACCAGTTCATTAACGCATTGGCGTGGCGGGCAAGTGTAAGTCGCGGTTATTCAAGTCCTACAACTGCCGAGGTACGGCCAACTGACAATATTGTAAACACCAGCCTGCAGGCCCAATACGGCTGGAACTACGAAACTGGCTTCCGCCTGCGCAACAGCGACGAAACTTTTATGCTTGATGCATCTGTTTACTACTATCGCTTAAACAATGCCATAGTACGCCGCCTAAATGCTAATGAAACCGAGCATTACATCAACGCCGGTGGTACCAACCAGTTAGGCACCGAAGCGTCATTATACTATTGGATTATTCGCCCAAACAGGTATAACTTCATTCGCGGGCTACAACTCAACGAATCTTTTACGTACAGTCATTTCCGGTTTAGGGATTATATGGTTACCAATGCCAATTATTCGGGTAACAGGCTAACCGGCGTACCTAAAAACGTATTTGTAAGCAGCCTGCAGATCAGGTTCCCTGAAAGTATTGCATTATTTGTTCAGCATACCTTTACTTCAAAAATTCCGCTGAACGATGCAAGCACCATATATGCGCCAAAATATAACCTGTTGCAGTCCCGCGTTAGCTATCAGCCAACCATTGGCCGTAAAATCCGTTTTGAAATATTTGCTGCCGCGGATAATTTACTGAATCAGAAATATAGCCTTGGTAATGATTTGAATGCTGTAGGTAACCGATATTATAATGCGGCTCCGCTGAGGAATTACTCGGTTGGGATGAATTTTATGTATTAGATGGTTAATAGTTGATGGTTCATAGATCATAGTAAGTAAAGGCCAAAATACGCCGACGCTCGGCTCCAGCCGAGTGTCGATTATTTCCAGGCCTCTGGCCTGTGTTCGCCATGCTTGTTTACGGCGGCCAGAGGCCGTAGAATAGTTGCCACACGGCAGGAGCCGAGCGGCGGCATTTGTAAATAAAAAAGTCCGGTGTTTTACGAAGTAAACACCGGACTTTTTTAGCTTGCGACCTGCAAACTGAAACTACGGATTCAAATTGTTATTACCTCCTTCAGCTATATTGCTTCCCTTGCCTTTCGGATCAAAAGCGCGGAATTTGATAACGCCGCCATTGTAGTTAACAGGGCCAGTGTAAACCTTACTGCCAGCGTCAGGATCTTTACCATTGGTTGTATACCGGATAGTTAAACCCGGGAACTCCACATTGCTCAAGTATTTACCATCCTGCAGGCTGATCCCTGGCTTAGGCACACGATAATCGTAGCCACCGTTGTAATAGGATAAACGTGGCAGTTCTCGTTTGCCCAACACATTCAAAAAGTTTGACCAGGCTACCTGGTATGCCTCTTTGCTTTTTACAGGGTCTTTTTCGGTGGCCCATGCCGGGTCTTGCGCCCAGGCACGTTCAGCCAGGCCAAGCAGCCTCGGGAAAATCATGTAATCCATTCTTTCGGGGCCTTTCACTGTTTCGGCCCATAAGGCACCTTGCAAGCCTACTATATTGCTTTTACCATAATCGGTAAGGCGTTGCTTGCCGATGAAGATATTCCTGTTTATCGGGTTGCCTTGCTTATCAACGTCGGCATTTTTAAAATAATCGTAGGGAATAAATGAGAAGAATTTATCAATGCCTAAAAACGCGCCCCAGTAATAGCCCGGCTCATCAAATGATTTGTAATTGGCCATATCAAAATACAGGTTGGTAACGCAGGTTAGCACTACTTTGTAACCACCATTAGCCAAACGGTAAGCCAAATCTTCCTGCCCTCCGCCTAATACGTTGTTCCAAACATCAACCTGTAGGTGTTCTTTTGTAAAATCCGGATTTGGTACGTAAGCCGGCTGACCGTCGAGGGTTGTTTTACGCAGCGCCATTTCTTCCCAACCCGACAGGCGGATACCTTTCGCTTTCAGGATTTCATTAATCCTTCCGTAGAAATAATACCAAAGATCATTAGTGCTCTGTATTTCGGGATGGGTAGACTTAAGCGCTGCATAAGCAGGTGATTTTTCCCACACATTGGCAGGGACCTCATCGCCACCGAAGTGGATGGTGGGCAGTGGCGCTTCGGCTTCTTTATAAGTGCTGATGAGGTCATTTACAACAGTCTCCACAAAGTTATAGGTTGAAGGGAGCGATACATCAATCACGTTATCGTTCCAGTATTGTACCGAGCGATACTCAGATTTATCATTGGGATCATACAGTAAATATTTTTCAGCTTCAGCCTTTTTGCCTTCGGCCATTAATCGGTCATAGCGAGCGTTCATTGCTTTAATAGCTCCGCGGGCGTGCCCCGGTGTTTCAATTTCAGGTACTACAGTGATATGACGGTCATTGGCGTATTTCAGGATCTCGATATAATCTGCTTTCGTATAATAGCCGGTGCCAAAAGGGTTATTAACCTCCGGGCCAGAGCCGTGCGACGGTGGCAGGTGGCGTTTGCTATCAAGGGTATGCCCGCGTTTCGAGCTGACAGCAGTAAGCTCAGGCAGCGCAGGAATCTCTATTCTCCATCCCTCATCATCCGTTAAATGCAGGTGCAACACATTAAGCTTGTACAGGCTCATCGCTTCCAGTAATTTCAACACCTGCTGTTTTGACTGAAAGTTACGGGCTACATCAAGCATTACGGCACGATACGCAAAACGAGGGGCATCGGTAACTTCAACGCATGGAATTTGTACCAATGATGGCGTTTTAGCTAAAGCGCTCGCCGGGATCAGGCTTTTGAATGATTGAATACCATAATAGATGCCGGTATTTGCAGATGCGCGGATAACCACAGTGGTTGGTTTTACACTTAGCTCGTAAGCTTCATTGCCCAAACCGGCTTTGTATTCAAATGAAATAACTTTACCCGGTTTTCCTGTTTCCTTTTTCCGAAGATGCCGCCAATGTAATTACGTAAAACAGCTGCTTCTTTGCTGAACCGCGCATCGGCAGATGAAACCTGAACACCTGCAGTGAACGAAAAACTGCCGCTGCTTAGGCTATAACTTACCGGTGTAGGGAAAACTTTCAGTAACTGATCGGCAGGAATATCGGCAACCGTTTTATTCCTGTCATAAACAATTTCGGGGGTTATTAAGCCCTGGTAAGTTGGTTTGTACGGCGTAATATCATATGAGCCGAAAGAATAGCCTTTTTCAGGGGCATTATCCCAAACAAGGTATGGCCCTTCAGGTGCATCGGTAATGTTTACCACAGGGTCATCGCACACAAATTCAATGCGGGAGGTTTCGCCGGGTTTCAGGTCTTTGAAGCCTGATGTTGGGGTTATGCTGTATAAGTCGCCGTTGACCTGTTCAATCAGGGCGTTATTGCTAACGGCCGTTTTGGTAAAACCGCGCCCGGAATTAAAGTAGATCTTCCATCCCCCTGCAGGCAAAACCTCACGACTTTTATTGGTAATCACCAGTGCGGTGAGGGCTTGGTTTTTATTTTGATAGTTATTATCCATTACCTGCCAGGTGAGGTGCAGGTTGGTTACGTTCGGTTTTTTATCATCATTAATTTTAAAACCGCTGCATACAAAAACCGCGGCGATAACCACCAGCGTAAAAATTTTGTTCATAATTGATCCTGTGCCTGGGAGAAAACAGACAGGTAAATATATTACTTTTTAAATTATTTTAATAAGTGTTTTTTATAGAGACAGACCACAGGTTACGCTATCGCTAAACCTGCGGCAGTAGTGACTCAAGACTTAAAGGGAAAACTTAATCCACCCTTCCCCTTCATAACCAAATATGAACTGCTTAGGGCGGATGATTTCGGCCAGGATCTCTATTGAGTCGACAATCCTTGGGCCGGGACGATTGAAATACTGGTTGCCATCGACAATATAAAACCTGTCGCTTTTTACTGCTTTGAGTGATGCAAAACCCGGGCGGTCCAAAAGGAGGTTTATCTCACGCATGGTGCGTTCAATACTGAAGCCGCAAGGCATCACCACAATAATTTCCGGGTCCTGCTGCAGGATCTCATCCCACTCAATATAAGGTGAGTGCTTGCCGTCCTGTGCCAAAACAGGCGTTCCGCCGGCTATGTTTACCAGGCCTGGTACCCAGTTGCCGGATATCATTACTGGCTCCAGCCATTCAATACACGCAACGGTGGGTTTGCTGTCTATAAATTTCAGTTTATGCTTAATAATGTCAACCCGTTCCTGCAGGCTTTCAAGCAGTTCGGCACCGGCCGCGGGCACGTTCAGTGCATTGGCAACGGTAACAATGTCCTCAAAAATATCATCGAGACTGTTAGGCTGCAGGGATATAATTTGTGCCTGTTTATCCAGGTAGTTTTCAAGCGCTTCTTCAACATCTTTTAACGATACGGCGCAAACCTCGCACTGGGCTTGTGTTATCACTACATCAGGTGAAAGTGCTTTAATTTGTTCCCGTTTTACGGTATAAACCGAGAGCGCATCGGCCAGGATCTCTTTCACTTTTATATCAATATCGGCGCTGCTCAAACCATCCGGAAAATTAGCTTCAGTACATATGGGTAATTCTTTAACAGATGCCGGAAAATCGCATTCGTGCGAACGCCCCACCAGGTTTTTCTCTAATCCTAAAGCACAAATTATTTCGGTAGCGGCCGGTAGTAACGAAACTATTTTTTTTGTTGGCATGTTAACAAGTTAAAGTTTGCAAATGTAAGGAAGATTCTGAACCGGGATTAAACGGATTTGTCAGATTATTGGATTCTAATGCCGACATCGGACAATACTCAAATCCTATAAATCGTGGCTCAGACAATAATTTGCCAACTCCAATTAACAACCTATCTTTGCTGCAATGATATTTTTGACTTTTTTCATCGGGCTTATAGCTAATTTCATAGGCTATATACCACCCGGCAATATAAACCTAACTTTAGTACAGATCACTATAAACCGTGGCATAAAAGAGGCTGTACGTTTTATTACAGCTTTTTCGGCAGTTGAATTTTTCTTTACCTATTTTATTATGCATGCTGCCCGCTGGCTTTCGGGACAATTGAAACTGGGCACCATCATCGACTGGATCATGGTGGTTTTGTTTGGTGTAATGGGTTATATCACTTGGATTCATCGCAATGCCCCACCTAAAGCCAATTACTCTGAACACGCCAGTATTAAATACGGTATTTTATTAGGCTTTCTAAACCCCATGCAGGTACCCTTCTGGATGGTTACAGGCACATACCTCATTACGCATGAATGGATCCTTGATGGCCGCGTAGCTCTTGTTATTTTTAGTCTGGGTTCGGCAGCAGGTGCTTTTTTATGCCTGTTTATCTATGCCAAATTCGCTAAATACATACAGGAAAGATTTGCGTTAAGCACCAGGCTTATCAATACCAGCATAGCTATATTATTTTTCGCATTTGCAGTGTATCACGTTGTAAAGCAGATTTATCTGTCGTTTTTCAAACACTAAAAATCTTGATTTTCTTGACTTAAGGATTGCCTGATACGATTAATGCCAAATTCAAGGTAATCCTTAAATCAAGCAAATCATGGTTCAATTCATGACTTTCAACACATCAACCTTATCCTGGGCCAGCTGAACTTTCAACTCGTCGAGCGATGAAAACTTAACATCGCTCCGGATGTAGTGGTGAAATTCCATACGGATAGTCTGATTATAGATCTCTTCGTTAAAGTCAAAGATGTTTACTTCGATATTGCGGCTAAGGCCATTGACCGTTGGGCGACTGCCGATGTAGGCCATCCCTTTATATTTCTGATCAGCTATAATTACTGTTACCGCAAAAATACCATCGCATGGAATAAGCTTATATTTTTCTTCAACCACGATATTGGCTGTCGGATAACCAAGCTGACGGCCGATCTGATCGCCGCGGACAACCTTTCCGGTAATAAAGAAAGGATAGCCTAAAAAGGCATTAGCCAAATGAATATCGCCGCTTAACAGGGCGTTGCGGATACGGGTTGAGCTGATGGCCACCTCGTTGATGTCCTGTTCGGGAATTTCTACCACATCAAAACCATACACAGGGCCAAGGCGCTGCAGGTCTTCAAAGCCGCCCTGCCTGTCTTTCCCGAAGCGATGGTCATAGCCTATTACTATTTTTTTGTACCAATTTTGTTAACCAGCACATCACGGATATAGCTTTCGGCGGATTGATTGGAGAAATCTCTTGAAAAAGGGGTTATAATGAGATGGTCAACCCCGATACGTTCCATTAGGTCGGCCTTTTCGGCAATGGTGGTTATCAGTTTCAGGCTTTCATCTTCCGGGTGCAGGATCATACGCGGGTGCGGAAAAAAGTAAGGATTACCGTTTCGCCTCCTGTGCTTTCAGCCAGCTCCTTAATGCCTGAGATAATTTTACGGTGCCCTAAGTGTACCCCATCAAATGTACCGATGGTGACTACTGCATTGTTTACCGCTGTAAATCTCGTCGATATTATTGTAAACCCTCATTTATGAGTAAAACACAAAGTTAATTTTTAGTTGATGGGATTAAAAACCGGAGTGTTTGAGCTTTGTAAATTTCCTTTACCGCGCTGTATGTACATCTGATACTTTTAATTCCCTCACAGTATTTACCAGTTCCATCACTTCCCAGGCATCCTCAATTCTGAAGTTACCGCTGCGTGTACGTCGTAGTTTTGAAAGATAAGCCCCGTTGCCTAAAGCCGCGCCAAAATCATTCACCAGCGAACGGATGTAAGTGCCCTTACTGCACACCACCCTGAAATCAACCTCGGGCAGCTCAATGCGGGTTAGTTCAAACTTAGTTATAGTGACGTTACGGAGCTTCAGTTCCACATCCTCGCCCCGGCGTGCTTTTTCATATAAACGCTCGCCATCAACTTTTATGGCCGAGTGCGCCGGCGGATATTGCTGGATATCGCCAATGAACTGTCTGCAGTTGTTACGCAGCATTTCTTCGGTGAGTTGGCTGATGTCGAAACTTTTGTCTGGCTCCGTTTCCATATCGTACGAGGGGGTAGTAGCACCCAATACCATGGTCCCGGTATATTCCTTTTCTTCGGCCTGGAAAGTATCAATCTGCTTGGTCATTTTACCGGTGCAAATGATTAACAGGCCTGTAGCCAGCGGATCAAGCGTGCCTGCATGGCCAACCTTTAGTTTAAGCGGCTTAAATGAATTGCGGAGTTTGCCAACCACATCAAAGCTTGTCCATTGGTACGGTTTATTAACCAGCAGTAGCTGACCCTCGGCAAATTCCTCTATTTTGGTGTACGTGTTCTTCAAATCTTTTATTTACACCGGATCAATTTATCCGATTTTTCGCAAAGGTACGATTTTCGGCCCTATTGCCGGACAAGCTATAAATTACTACGCCGGATCAATCTCTTTTGATATGAGAATGATCCGGCGCGGCAAAATTAATGTGATATACTTAAATGCTTAAATCGTTTGTAATTGGTGCCCGCTCAAAATTAATCCTATGATAACAGCTCCAATCACAATACGGTACCAGCCGAAAATCTGGAAACCACGGCGCTCAAGAAAAGTAATGAATGTTTTAATAGCCAGCATGGCAACAATAAAAGCAATGATATTACCTATGGCCAGTAATTTAATTTCTTCGCCGGTAAATACGTGCCCTTCTTTATGGAAGTCGTATAGTTTTTTTGCAGTCGCGGCAAACATAGTGGGCACCGCCAAAAAGAATGAAAACTCGGCAGCTGCAGTTCGGTTTAGCTTTTGCGCCATGCCACCAACAATAGTAGCAGCCGAACGCGATGTACCGGGGATCATGGCTAAACACTGAAAAAAACCTATTTTAAATGCAGTTAAATTGCTGATTTCTTTTTCTTCTTTAATCATAGGCTTGTTGAACCATTTATCAACAAACAATAAAATAATACCGCCAACAAAAAGGGTAATACCAACGGTAAGCGCGCTCTCCAATAAAGCATCTATCTTTTTGCTAAACAATACGCCAAATACCGCTGCAGGTATAAAAGCGATAAACAGTTTTAAATAAAAATTAACCGATTGGAGGAACCTTCTCCAGTACAGGAACACTACCGATAAGATGGCACCCAGTTGTATGGCAATAGTAAAAAGCTTTACAAAAGGATCGGCTGCTATGCCCATTACTGATGAAGCAATGATCATGTGCCCGGTTGATGATACGGGCAAAAATTCAGTTATCCCTTCAATAATTGCAAGGATAATAACATGGATTAAATTCATTGGGGTTTTAAGGGGTTGAGGTAGAGATATACGTTATTACAGTAGATATCTTTCACTAAAACATATCTACTGTAAAATTCAGCATGGTTACTGTATTAATTAGCCGAAGGCTTTTTAAGGATAGCGAAGAAACCCAAAGCAAAACCGCCCAAAACTACTATTGGGGCGATAACTATTTTGGTAGTGCTGTAAATGTCAGTTGTGCCCGACATCAGCACAAAACCGAAGGCAACAACCGCCACGCTGATAATTAGCATACGGTAATTGCTTTTATCAAATATAAATTGTACCGGCGCAGTAGCTTTTGCGGCACCGGTAGCTGCCGGCGATGTTGCAGCAGTTGTTTTTACAGGAGCCGCTGGTTTAAATTTTTGTGCCATATATCTTTTTAATGAGTGAATTATTGATTTAGTGAATTAGTGATTGAAAGTTCAGATCAAGCATTTCAGCTTTAACCTTTAACCTCTATCTGTACAGATCGTATATTTTTAAACGTAAAAACTTGTTAACTGCTAAAAAGGTACTGAAGCCTGATATAAAAATACCCAGCCCAACTACAACTAAAAACACGATGCCAAACTCGGTGTAGTTTTGCAAAAATACAAGGTCGGGTACGTTGTCATAAGCAACATATAAAGTACCTATCAGCAGGATAATAGCAATCAGGCCGCCTAATAAGCCATGCCAGATCCCGTACAGTAAAAAAGGCTTGCGGATAAACCCTTTTGTAGCCCCAACCAGTTGCATTGACTTGATCAGGAAACGCTGCGAATAAATCGCCAGCCTGATGGTATTATTAATCAACGCTACCGAAAGCACTACAAAGATTCCGGCGAAGGTAAGGATGATTAAACTGATGGTCGTTACGTTCTGGTTCATCTGGTCAACCAGTGACTGCTGATATTTAACCTCTTTTATTAAGGGGTTTTTCAGCAACTCGGCTTTAAACTTTTCGATATCCTTGTTGTTGGCATAATCCGCTTTCAGGTAAACATCAACTGACTGCGATAGCGGGTTATAACCTAAAAACTTTACAAAGTCTTCGCCAAGATCTTTTTGCAGGTTGCGGGCGGCAAGCTCTTTACTTACGTATTGGGTTTGTTTTACCATTACGTTGCCATCCAACTGTTTTTGAAGTTGCAATACATCGCTTTCGTGGGCGGCATCATCAACAAAAATATTAAGCACGATGTTTTCTTTAACATAGCTCGAAATATTTTTAGCGTATACCAGTATTAAACCCAGCAGCCCTACCATTAACAGCACCATGGCAATACCAAATACAGTTGAAATGTAGATGGTTTTTGTCTTTTTAGAGGATGCGCTTGCTTCAAATTCTTCCATTTACTTTTGTTAGATGTTAGATATTAGACGTGAGATTTGAGATCACTATCCCCCTCAAGTTAACATCATATTTCTGCGAAAATAAGAAACCCTCCCTAAAGGTAAAAGTTTATTGCTTATAAATATGTTTAATAACGCTTTAGCTTAACAGATTTAACATTTATTAACAGCAGAACCGGTATTTGGGGGATTTTTCGGATTACGCAGATTTCGACAAATTCCGATCAAACAAACATCCGAAAAAACAGAAAAATCCCCCCAAATCCCGGTTCAGACAAATTAAACATCAATTCTGATCTAAACCTGGAGTTAAACAAAGCGCTACCGCTATTGTTATCAATACATGACAAAGCCAGCAAACGAAAAAGATAAACCCTCGCCATCAGATACCCCGACCCACAGGCCAAATGACAACGGGCATAAAAGCAAGGTGCGTAAAGAAGATAAACAATATCACGCCGATAATCCGCATGGAGGCGATATTGCCAAAAAGCATGAGAAAGAAGAACAACCGGTTCATTCGGTGAAGAGTGTACCGAAATAAGCCCCTCTAAATCTCCCCCGGAAGGGGAGACTTAATTAAGATCTTTAAGCCCTCCCTGCTGGGGAGGGTTGGGTGGGGTTATCTCGCAATCCCCGCCGAGTTAAACTGAAGGTCGTACAATTTCCGGTAGTGGCCGTTTTCAATTTTAAGCAACTCCTGGTGGGTACCCATTTCCATAATCTCGCCATGGTCAAGTACGATGATCCTGTCGGCGTTTTGAATGGTGGAAAGCCTGTGGGCTATCACTATAGCCGTGCGGCCTTCCATTAATTTATTGATGGCATTCTGGATCAGGATCTCGGTTTCTGTATCAACAGATGACGTGGCTTCGTCCAAAACCAGGATTGCGGGATTATAAACCAGTGCCCTGATAAACGAGATTAGTTGCGATTGCCCGGCCGAAAGTGTTGAGCCGCGTTCCATCACATTATAATCGTAGCCACCGGGCAAGCGTTCGATAAAATCATGCGCGCCAACATCTTTGGCTGCAGCTATGATCTGATCGCGGGTTATAGTAGGATTATTGAGGCTGACATTATTGGCAATGGTATCACTAAATAAAAACACATCCTGTATCACAGTTGCTATCTGCGAACGCAGGTAGTTTACATCATAATCATGGATATCATGTCCATCAACCCTTACACAACCTTTACCAATTTCATAAAAACGGTTCAGGATATTAATGGTTGATGATTTGCCTGCGCCGGTTGCCCCTACCAAAGCCAGGGTTTCGCCGGGTTTAATGTGGAAGCTGATGTTTTTCAGCACCCAGTTTTCATCATTATAGGCAAACCATACTTTATCAAAGCTAATATCGCCCTGCAGCCTGCCTGTTGTAAGTGTGCCTTTATTTTCGGCCACCTCGTCGGTATCCAATACTTTAAAAATCCTGTCGGCACCTACCATACCCATTTGCAGGGTATTAAATTTATCGGCCAGCTGGCGGATAGGCCTGAATAACATATTCAGCAATACTATAAAGCTGGTGATCAATCCCGGAGTAATACCCTTACCTGATGCAGAGATAGTTAGCATTTGACTATCTGACAGCATTCGTTTACAACCATACCAAACCAACAGGCCCATGCAAATGGCAAACAGGATTTCCACTACAGGAAAGAATATCGAATAATACCAGTTTGAGCGGATATTGGCATCGCGGTACTTCTCGTTCACGGCTTTAAATTTACGCATCTCCTGGTCTTCACGGGCAAAGATCTGGATCACACTAATCCCCGAGATATGCTCGGCCAAGAAAGTATTGAGCCGCGCCACCTGCGTACGCACCTCCTGGAATGAGGACTTAATAGCCTCTTTAAACACATAGGTTGAAGCAAACAGGAAGGGCATCGGAATGAGCGTAATCAGGGCCAGTTTCCAGTCCTGCCAAAGCATATAGCCTATCACAGCAACCACCAGCAGCATATCGCCCATGATAGAGATCAACCCTTCCGAAAAAATATCGGCAATAGTTTCCAGGTCGGACACCGTACGGGTAATAAGCATACCGATAGGCGTACGGTCGAAGTATTTTAATCTTAAACTGGTAATGTGGTTAAAAATATCGATCCTCAAATCGCGGATCACATATTGGCCCAACGCATTGGTTAAATAAGTTTGGTAGTACTGCGCAATAGTTTGAATGAGAAGCTGTGCTATCATGAGCTCAACCATAAAAACCAACCCATTATAATCATCGTTCAAAATATTAACATCCAATGTACGTTGGATCAGGATTGGCTGCAGCAAAGCATTGGCTGCTATAAAAATGGTTAGGAAAGTAGCTATAACAAAGGTTTTATTATACGGCTTAACGTAATGCATTACCCGGCCGAGCAGCTTCCAGTCAAGGGCCTTTCCGGTTACGCCCCCAGAAGGGGGGCTGCTTGCTTGGTTGCTCCCTCATTTGCTGAGGAGGGAGTTTCCTGTTTATTATCTTTTTCTTCTTTAGCCACTATATCAAAGTTAAAGTATAATTATCTATCGTCAAATCTCATCCACATTATCCACCATTGTTCCCCCTTTAGGGGGTTAGGGGGCTAATGGAGCGACCAGTTGGTAAGGATATTTAACTTCCGTCAAATACAACCCGCAGGCCGGTACGCTGGTGCCGGCATTGGAGCGGTTTTTACTTTCAATAATTTCACGGATACCTTCCGGTTGCATTTCTTCCCGGCCAATCATCATCAAGGTACCCACAATGGCCCGTATCATGTTACGCAAAAACCTGTCGGCAGTTATATGGAAGACAATGCCGTTTTCTGTTTTCACCCACTCGGCGCGGGTTATTTTACAGTTATTGGTTTTAACCTGGGTGTTTGATTTGCTGAAACAGCTAAAATCAATATACTCCATCATAATAGCCGCGGCTTGGTTCATCAGATCGATATTGGGCACATCGCGCAGCTGCCATGAATATCCCTGCAAAAAAGGGTCTTTATTAAAGTGAATATGGTATTGATATGAGCGCGATGTGGCATCAAAACGGGCATGCGCATCGGCATGTACCGGGACAATGTTTTTTATGGCGATATCAGGAGGGAGCAGAGCGTTGAGGCCCCTCACTTTATGTCCATAGTCAATAGTCGATAGACCATAGCTTGAGGATTTACTATCGACCATGGACCATGGACCATGGCCTTCAATATCGAAATGCGCAAAGAATTCTTTAGCGTGCACGCCTGTATCTGTACGGCCGCAGCCGGTAGTTTCTATCGGGTGTCGTAAAATTGTGCTTAGTGCCTTGTTCAGCAGTTCCTGTACAGTTACGGCATTTTGCTGTACCTGCCAGCCATGATAGGCAGTGCCATTGTAGGCCAGTTCAATAAAATAACGCTGATTTGTGCTCACGACGGCAAAGTTAATAATCTGCCGCCTATGCCGGGTTCATAATTTGGTCATAGTATTATGCAGGTTCGGTTATATAGGCCTTATAGATTGCCTCAAACACCAGTTTATTTTTAACCGCCAGATTAAAAGGCTTATTGATAAAGGTGTTGCTATATCCAATGGCTTTTGCCAGGTTACGCAAAACATCAAAATAGGTTATTTCAATGCCTTCGATGATCTGCACATAAAATACAATGAACACATCACGCTCCATGGCAGTTTTCCCGGTTTTAATTGCCGATAAATAAGCTTCAAGCGTCATGGCTTTTATGCCAAGTACCGTCGTTTTTGATGGCGTTTCATTAATGGCGCTGTAAATAGAATCGAGCTGGGCAAGCTGCTTTTGGGTAGCTTCATAACATTCCTGTACGGCCTCCTTTAAATAAGCTAAGGATGCAAGCTCTTTTATCTCCTCAAAAAAATCAATCAGATGTTTTTTGCCAAAATAAATGCTGTTCAGGTGCTCAAGGAAAATCCTTTTTAGATGGACATTCTCAAATTTAACATCTTCGGGGGTTTGTTCACTAATAGGGGGCATTTGACAACTGTTTAAATACAAATAAATATACATTAAATAATTATCATTCAAAGCAAGCAATATCCTTATTAAATTAGTGCTTCTCCAATAAGCAAAACATTTATATTTGCCTTTATAATTTTTTAATATCATGCTGCAACGCATCCAAAGCATTTACCTTTTGTTCGCCAGCCTTGTGCTGTTTGCCCTTTTCTTTTTTCCGCTTGCCCACAACGTCTATATTAATGATAAACCCTCAAGCATTATGGTTACCGGTATTTACCAGGATGTGAACGGCGTACAGCAGCATACCCAAACATTTGTGGCACTAACCGCTATAACAGCTATTGTTGCCCTTATTCCGCTGGTCATCATTTTTCTATATAAAAACAGAAAACAGCAAATAGCCTTCTGCTATAGCGCTATACTTGTACTTATTGGCTACAGTTTCTGGATGGCACAAACTGTTAAAGGTGCAGCAGGCAGCATTACCCTTGATACACGCACGATGGGCATTGGCCTGTTCCTTACTTCACTAAGCATCATACTGATCATCTTTGCACAAAAGAGCATAAAAAAAGATGAGAAGCTGGTGAAATCGGCCGACAGGTTGAGGTAAACCCGTGTTAGTGTTAAGTCGACAGTACTAAGTCGGCAGTTATAAGTCTGGTTTCCTTTTCTATAGTTAAAACTTATGACTAACCTAAGTTCATTGTTTGCAATCCCTTTGTAAAAACCAGGTAATAGATTTATGATTTTCATGCTTACTAAGACCCCTTGTTATCTGAAAATCGGGCTTTAAAAACCGGAGAAAAAGGTAATCCTTGTTATGAAATTATTAATTAACTGGTTTTTTTCAGTTAATTAGTTGCTTATTCTCAATAATACTACCAAACTTCATTTTATCTCAACCAGCCTATTGGAATTATAAAACATTAACACTATCTTTGCGCCCGATTTGGCGATGTTGCCAGATTCGTTATTTAAATTCATGAACAACCCATTTATTGAACTGGGAATCCGTCATGATATTGTTAATGCCATCTCTGAGTTAGGATTTGAGAATCCTACACCAATCCAGGAGCAGTCAATCCCGGTATTGTTAACAGGCAGCAACGATTTTGTCGGATTAGCCCAAACCGGGACCGGAAAAACTGCTGCCTTTGGCCTACCATTGTTGGAACTGCTTGATTTCGAAGAAAATCATCCACAGGCACTTGTTTTATGCCCAACACGCGAACTTTGTTTACAAATCGCGAACGACATTAAGAACTACTCCAAAAAAATGAGCAACGTACACGTTGTTGCTGTTTATGGCGGAGCAAGCATTATGGATCAGCTACGCCAGATCAAACGCGGCGTACAGATCGTAGTTGCTACACCAGGGCGTATGCTTGATATCATTAACCGTAAGGCTATTGATTTTTCGGCTGTGAAGTATGTAGTATTGGATGAGGCTGATGAAATGCTCAATATGGGCTTTCAGGAAGACATTGATAGTATCTTATCTACCACACCCGAAGAGAAAAAACCTGGCTATTCTCGGCCACCATGCCTGCCGAAGTTAGGCGGATCGCGAAAAAATACATGACCGATCCTTTCGAGCTTACCATGGGCGCAAAAAACACCGGCAATGCCAATATCGAGCATGAGTACTATATAGTACGTGCACGTGACAAGTATGCCGCGTTTAAACGTATTGTTGACTTTAATCCTGATATTTTTGGTATCGTATTTTGCCGTACCAAAATTGAAACCCAGGAAATTGCTGAATCGCTGATCAAAGACGGCTACAATGCCGATTCATTGCACGGTGACCTTTCACAGCAACAACGCGATAAAGTGATGAAACGCTACCGTGAGCGCAGCCTGCAATTATTAATTGCAACCGACGTTGCCGCACGTGGTATCGACGTTAACGACGTAACTCACGTTATTAACTATTCATTACCCGACGAGATTGAAAACTATACTCACCGTAGCGGCCGTACAGCCCGTGCAGGTAAAACCGGTGTATCAATCTCTATCGTTAACGCCAAAGAATTAGGCAAAATTCGCCAGATTGAGCGTGTTATTGGTAAAAAATTCGTGAAAGCTGAGATCCCTACAGGTTTTGATGTTTGCGAAAAACAATTATTCTCTATCGTTCACAAGGTACATAACGTAACTGTAAACGAAGAGCAGATTGAGCAATACCTGCCGCGTATTTATGACGAGTTTAAAGATTTCACCAAGGAAGATTTCATCAAACGATTTGCTTCAATTGAGTTTAACCGTTTCCTTGATTATTATAAAAACGCTCCTGACCTGAATGCCAGCGTTGAAGAAGGCCGTAACAGGTTTGAAGATCGCGGCGAACGCGGCAATGGTGTACGTGGCAACTTTACCCGTTTATTTATAAATTTAGGTTCGGTTGATGAATTTAACCGCGGCGATTTGTTAGGTTACATCTGTAACACTACCAAAATAAGCGGCCGTACCGTAGGTAAAATCGATGTTAAAGGTGTGTACTCTTTCTTTGAAGTACAAAACGAAGATGTTGATAAAGTGATGGCCAGCTTTAAAGAAGCCGAATATAAAGGTCGCCCCGTAAGGATCGAGATCTCTGGCGAGGGCACCAGCGATAACCGTAGCGGCGGCGAACGCCGTGAAGGCGGATACCGCGGTGGTGATCGTCGTGAAGGCGGATACCGTGGCGGAGATCGCCGTGAAGGTGGTTACCGTGGCGGCGAGCGTCGTGAAGGCGGTGGTTACCGTGGCAACGAAAGGCGCGAGCACAGCAATGGCGGTGGTTTCCGCGACTTTTCAGGCAAACCCCGTGAAGATCGCCCTGAGCGCAGAAGGAGATTTTAATTATCCATCATAAAAAAACCACCATGTGCAAAGCATGTGGTGGTTTTCATGAGCTTCCTTTAGTAAGAAGCATTAGTTTTAGTTTAGTTTTGTTAACAAAGCCTTTTTACCGCTGCATACGGGAACAAAGGCTTTTGTTTTATATATAAGCCCGCCTTTTCTGGTCATAAGCAAACTTCAACCCATCCATTAAACTTATGAGCTTTCGGCTTTAGGCATTTAGCTTTCCGCTTACATTAACGGCTAAATTCAACAATATCCGAATCAGGATAACAAAGCGTTAGCTTACTGTCGGTAAGTTCCTTAATAAAAAACTTGGTATAAGGCCTGCTCCCCTGGTATGAGGTATAAATGGTATCATTTTTTACAAAATAATCCTCTTTGCTGGCCTGCCCGTCGTCCATAATAAAATCTTTATCCGTTATCGAAAGCTTGGTAGCACCATCTTTTGATTTCCAGTTACCTTCCAGTTTTTTATTGGCGGCCGGCGGCTGAGAACAAGCGTATATCAATAACATGCCTGCAACTGCAGCAAATATGGGAGCAAACTTTTTCATGACGGATCAGGATTTTTTAGAACGGCTTACGCCTTTGTTGAATTTAATTATTGTGTAGGTTTATCAATCAGTTCAGATTTTTTCAGATAAACCCGGTGGCCTTTTTTATTCACATAAAAATAATGCGAATATTTATCAATGTAAATGGTTTCGCCATTAGGGCCAGCCTTGCCGGCATATTTCTTATCAGCTACCGTAGCTGCGCCTTTAGCCGCAATCTCGGATGTTTTATGGCCTATTTTTTTTGTGGTTTTGCTGATCTTACCACCGAGGGTTGAATCCTTATGCGTTTGGGCAAAGCCTGGGCTAACCATAAATGTACCGGCAGCAAACAAGGCTATTTTAAACAGATTTTTCATATTGACAGTAATTAAGTTTCTTTAATAAAATCAACTCAATTTTTCGGCCAAATTTCTCATTTCTATCACAGGTGAGCGTTTTTGATATAAAATAGCATAAACAGCTTCGCAGATAGGGATGCTCACGCCGTATTGCTTATTAACTTCATGTAGGCAATTTACTGCATAGTACCCCTCGGCAATCATGTTCATTTCCAGTTGGGCCGATGTTACTGTATATCCCTTGCCTATCATGTTACCAAATGTGCGGTTACGGCTAAATTGCGAGTAGGCCGTAACCAGCAGATCGCCCAGGTAAGCCGACTCTTTAATATCCCTGTCGATAGGATGTACAGCGGCTACAAAACGCTCCAATTCGCGAATGGCGTTTGATATCAGCACCGCCTGGAAATTATCTCCATAGCCCACACCATGGCAAATACCACTGGCAATTGCGTATACATTCTTCAAAACAGCCCCGTATTCTGTACCATAGATATCATCAGAAATGTTTGTTTTGATATACCGGGTATTGATCATTCCCGCAAACTGCGAGGCAAGTTTTGTATCTCCGGAAGCTATAGTTAAATATGATAATTTTTCGAGCGCCACTTCCTCGGCATGGCACGGCCCGCTGATCACCATAAAATCATCAAACGATATATCGTATTTTTGATGGAGGAATTCGGCAATTATCAGGTTTTCATCGGGCACGATACCTTTTATAGCCGATACTATTTTTTTACCTTTCAGATCGGCAGCAGTAATGTCTTTTAGTGCGTCTTTCAAAAAAGCAGCAGGCACATTAAGCAACACAATGTCAGCAGCCGCTATGAGTGGTTTCAGATCGGTAGATATATTTTGTTCGGGAAGTTTGATCTCCACCGAACTCAGGTAATGCGGGTTACGCGCAAACTTTTTCAAATGTTCCACAGCTTCGGCATTACGCATCCACCAAAAAATTTCTTTTGGGGTGGTGTTGTCGATAAGCATTTTGATATTAGCCGTAGCCCAGCTCCCCCGCCAACAACTGTGATCTTGTTTAATTTTTTATCCATCAATAAATAATAGAAATATCGCTGCCTGGTTTTAATTGGCCAAGCAAATTAATGAAATATTATGCAGATTGGCGAATGAGAGAAAAAGTGGGCCTAACTACTTTTTTGAGTCTTTTTGCAAGACAATAACCTGGCTCCGGGCCGATGCTTCCGTTTTTCTTTTCTAAGAAGCTGTTTAAGAATGAAGAATATTAATTGCCGTTGGTTTTAACCAACGGATTAAGAGCCGAAAACTCCTGGCTTTAGCCTAATTATGCAAGCGGATTTGGGCTGAAGCCCTCTTGTTGTGAATGCTTTATTCCGTTGGTTAAAACCAACGGCAATGAAGTTTTATCTACCTGTAAACGATATTTGTCAAAAATAAACAGCTTTTAAGATAAAGAGTTTAAGATAGTTTGCACGCTCCCGGGTTTATTTTGTTGTCGGGATGGTAGGTTAAAGAATAGCAGGGGAGCGCAAGATGCTATTAGTTGTTAAGCATCAATTCAAAAACACCTCATCCAAAAATACCCAGCCCGGTTTGCCTTTGGCCGGATGCCATGCCGGTACACTTTTAAGCGGTTGGGCAACCAGTTTGATGCAGGATATCTTTTGTTCGGATTTTAACTTACATTCCAATGGGGTCAAAGCAAACGGATCGGATTTTTTGGTGCTCCTGTTTTAAGTGTACTTAACAACTTCAAATGGTTTTGATCGGCGCCTCCCCAAATCTCAACCCCGGCGGGTAAAAAGATCTGGGAACCTGTATTGCGCATTACATTGAGACTAACCGAATGCAGATCAATCGGTTTATTAAACCACATGATCACCGCCAGATCCTTTTGCGATGCAACCCATTTTCCGTTGCCAAAATTGTCGCCTCCTAATTCTTTATCGATAATTGTTTTAGCGCCATCGCCTTTGTATTTGTCGTCAGGATATTTGACAAAGCTGATACTATCGGGCGTGTAGGCACATTTATAAACATTGAATTGTACGGTATCGCTGCCAATCCATCCGGCTTTAAATGCCCTTGTCCTGATCACGGTACTTTGGGTAAATACAATGCCGGGTTTGTAAGATGCAGCCTTGATACTATCAGGCACCGAACCATCAGTGGTGTACCGGATATCCGCACCTTTTATAGGGTTGCTAAGTTGCAAAACATAATTCTGCTTAAATATAACTGCCGTATTTTTTAACTGCGGACTGGTGAGCTTAAGCGCCTTACCATCATCCTTAAAGCCGGTTAACAGGCTCAGTTTAGGGTTTTGTTTTTGAAGCAGTTGCAGGTCGGCCGGATTTAGGCCGCTATCCCATACAGCGAGTTCATTGAGGCTTTTTATAGCGATGAGTTGTTTTACATCGGCTATATTAAGTTTAACACCCGTTAATGAAATACTCTTGAGATATTTTAAACCTGCTAATTCCTTTAAGCCTTTGCCCGTAACATCACTGAAGTTAAGGTTTAGCCTGCGAAGGTTTTCAAATTTGGCAATCGTTTTCAGGTCGGCATCCTTTACGGGCATCTTGTTCAGATCGAGCGATACTACCTGTTTTTTTATAGAACTTAACTCATCCAGCACTTTTACATTATAGGTGCTTTTATTGTAAATATTAACCGCCAGCGCCGGCGACTCGCTGGCCAGCGGATAAACCACCCGGTAGTTGTTGTTCAGCTTTTGAATTTCTTTTTCATTGGCTGCCGAAAAGTCATAAACCTCTTCTTCGCTTTCGGCGGGCTTTAAACGGGTGGCGGCTATCATCCGTAATGAATCGTTAGCTGGCAGTTCGATCACTTTTTTGCCGAAGCGTGCTTTGCTTTTTACCCACAGGTAAAGCAGCATTTTTTCATCATCGGTAAGCTGCGTTTTGCCGGTAGGCGGCATGTGTTTCTTTTCGGTTTCGGGCAGGTGCACACGTTGCAGCAGCAGGCTCATGGTTGGATCGCCGGCTATGAATAGTTTGCCGGTTTTGCCGCCTTTCATGATTGCTGCCGAATCAGTAAGCATCAGGCCGCCTTTCTTTTTATCGATATTATGGCAGCTTTGGCATTTAACCTCAAATATGGGGCGGATCACATCGTTATAAACCAGGGCCTGGTCTATCGGTACCACGTTTTTGCTCTTATCCATTACCGGGCCCAAAACAAAATCATTGCCATGGGTAAGGTTGCCGCCAAGGTGCCCGGCAACAATTAAACAGAAAACGGTTATTATAGCTCCGGCTTTAGCGAACCTTACAGTATATTTTGAGGTATGGCGGATAAGGTACACTCCATACCCGGCAAAGGCCACGCTTACGCCAAACCATTTATGCCATTGTAAAGTATCGCCTTCATAGCCCGGCTCCCTTGAAAGGAACAAGCCCATGATCACCGTTATTGATGACAGTAATGCACCCAGCAGCAGCAGGTAACTTGTAAAAGTTTGATACAGTTTTTCGTTAATAAACTCGGCCCGGTAACGGAAAAACTCCATCACCATGGCCAGCATCAGTATCACGATGGGAAAATGCAGGATAAGCGGGTGCATGCGGCCAACGGGTTGCAGCCAGCGGGGCACAACCAGGCTATCGCCGGCTATAAGCAGCACTACAATAAAAATATTAAGGGCAAATAATGTCCCTTCCGCAAAACCTTTGTGGCTGCTTTTCATATACGCCGGGCTGTATGTGTATTAATTAAACCCTTGTGAATTTATAAGGATATACCTTGCCCGATGCCCATTGTGCTACATACAAATTCTCGTCGTTATCCACACAAACATCGTGGGGGTTCAGGAAAATCTTTTCCGCCTGGGCCATTGGTTGCAGCACACCGTCGGTATACACTGGTTCGGTACCGCCAAGGTTGGATACTACTTTGTTGTTCTTATCTAATATGGTAGTAAAGCCGGTATTCTCCTTGCTCAGGTCGGGCGAGCGAAGTACGGCAGCGTACAAATGATCTCCCTTAATTACCGGGCGGCAAACGCATGCTCCCGGCAGTTTGATCACTTCCTGTAGTTTGCCATCCATGCTGAAGCGTTTAAAGCAATTACGGGTACGATCGGTAACCAGTAATGTCGGTGTATCATATCGCCTGTCAATCACGATACCGTGCGCATTATCCAGGTGTTCGTCGCCCTCGCCTTTACCACCGAAGAAACCTTTTAGTTTGCCATCTTTATCATAATGGGTAACGTATTGGGCCCCGTAGCCATCGGCAATAAAAATATCGCCATTGCTGTCGATAGTAGTTTCGGTAGGAACAAATTCTTCGGCTTTTTTGTAAACGCCGGTTTCGAGCGGCACATTAATGGTCATTAAAATACGGCCATCAAGCGTGGTTTTATAAACCTGGTGTTTTACGGTATCGGTTATGAACAGCACCTCGGTACCGTTTTCATTAAACAGGGTGAGGCCATGTGCACCGGGGAAATCATGCCCCCAGGTACTTAGTAGCTTGCCCGATTTATTATAAATGAGTACATTGTTCTTAGTCTCGTTGGTGAGCAGTAAAATGCGGCCTTTTGAATCCTGCACCATCTCGTGGCAATCATTCACCGGGTTTTTCTGCGAATCGGCCTTGCTCCAGTTTTTATCCATGCGGTAGCGCATATTTCCGTGACCGTAAATTAGCCCGTCATCTTTTGCTAACATGTCTTTAGCTATAAAAAAGCCTGCTGATAAAACTGAAGTGTGCTTGATAAATTCTCTTCTTTCCATACCGTTGATTTTTATGATTGCGTTGATTTCGCTGATTATTTCTTTTGATTACACCGATTTTTTGAATCCTTGTTCATCCCGTCATTGCGAGGAACGAAGAAATCGCGAACTTTACAGGGGCGGACTTGCATAGCCCCTCGGCCTCCGTGCGATTGCTTCGTACCTCGCAATGACATAGTTGAATGGGGAGGGTTTAGGTGGGGTTTACGCTATGATCCCCTTCACCACATTCCCCGCTACATCCGTTAATCTATATCTTCTGCCCTGGCTTTTATAAGTTAGTTTTTTATGGTCGATACCCAATTGATTTAAGATGGTGGCATGGAAGTCATGCACGTGTACCGGATCTTTTACAATGTTGTAGCCAAACTCATCTGTTTCGCCGTAAACGATGCCGGGCTTGATACCGCCGCCGGCCATCCAGATACTGAAACAGCGCGGGTGATGGTCGCGGCCATAATTAGCCTTTTCCAGTTTACCCTGGCTATAATTGGTTCGTCCGAATTCTCCGCCCCAGATTACCAGTGTTTCATCCAATAAACCACGTTGTTTCAAATCGGTAACCAGCGCTGCGGATGCCTGGTCTACGTCTTTAGCCTGCCCCGCCATTTCCTGCGGTAGGTTGCTGTGCTGGTCCCAGCCCTGGTGGTAAAGCTGTACAAAGCGTACGCCGTTTTCAGAAAGTTTGCGGGCCAGCAAACAGTTAGCCGCATAAGTGCCGGGAATAAGGCACTCCGGCCCGTACATCTTCACAATATCGTCCGACTCCTTGCTTACGTCCATAATTTCGGGTACCGCGGTTTGCATGCGGTAAGCCATTTCATATTGCTGTACTTTGGTGTTTATCTCCGGGTCGCCAAACTCTTTGTAGTTCATGTCATTGAGCTCGGCCAGTTTATCCAGCATTTTACGGCGCTCGTGACGGTTCAGTCCTTCCGGATCATTCAGGTACAGGATTGGGTCTTCGCCGCTGCTGAACTGTACGCCCTGGTGAATGGAATCTAAAAAGCCATTGCTCCACAGTTTGGAATAAACTCCCTGCCCGTTTCCCTTGCCTTTAGACAGCAATACTGTAAAGGCAGGCAGATTTTTATTCTCGCTGCCAAGACCATAACTTACCCATGAACCCATGCTGGGTCGGTTGCCCTGCTGTGCCCCGGTTTGGAAAAAGGTAAGTGCCGGATCATGATTGATGGCATCGGTGTTAAGCGATTTAATAATGCAGATATCATCGGCAATTTTACCTATATGTGGGAACATATCGCTGATCCAGGCGCGCGACTCGCCATATTGCTTAAAATCATAAAAAGAACCTACCAGCGGGAACGAAGCCTGCTTAGCCGTCATGCCGGTAAGGATCTGGTTGCCGCGCACCGATGCCGGCAGCTCCTGCCCCATCATTTCGCGCAGCTTGGGCTTGTAATCAAATGACTCCAGTTGTGAGGGTGCCCCATCCTGGAAAAGGTAGATTACCCGCTTGGCCTTTGGCGCAAAATTGGGGATGCCGGGGATAAAATCAGCCTCGGCTTCATCTCCCTTGCCGCTAAACAGATCAGGAATGAGTAAAGAACCCAATGCTACGCTGCCAATGCCCAAACTGAGCCTGGAAAGAAACCTGCGCCGGTTGATATTAAGCCTGTTTTCTAAAAATCTTTTTCCATGTGCTCAGGTTTTTGTTATGGCTTCTTCCAGATTATACATGGTATCAACCACTTTCATCATAGCTGCCAGTGTTATTTTATCCAAATTGGCCGGTACTGGATATTCGCCCACGGTTAGCAGTTTTTCGGCATCCGCCTTTTTCATAGTTTTTAGTTCATCTGTATAGTATGAAGTTAAAATAGCCAGTTCTTTTTGCTCCGGATGGCGGCATAGGATCAACCGGAAAGCTTTGGTGATCTTTGCTGTCGATGTGCTTTTGTCCTGCAAAAGTTTTGCCGCTAAAACCCTCGCGCTTTCCAACACTGTTGGATCGTTCAGCATTACCAGTGCCTGCAATGGGGTATTGGTACGCAGGCGTTTTACTTCGCACTGGTCGCGGTTGCTGGCATCAAAAATACCTAAGGATGCTGGCGGAACGGTACGTTTAATTAGGGTATACATTCCCCTGCGGTACAGGTTTGGCCCGTGCACCTGTTTGTAATTCGCCAAAATCCCCCTGCCCGAGGTGGCATTTTCCCAAAGGCCGGGCGGCTGGTAAGGGTTAACACTCGGGCCGCCAATGGTTGGATTAAGCAGCCCGCTGCTGGCCAGCACCAGGTCACGAACAAATTCGGCAGGTAAACGGCCCCTTGGGCCCCGGGCTAATAAAGTATTATCCGGATCTTCCTTCAGTTTTTCGGGTGTGGCCGCTGCCGATTGCCGATAAGTGGCCGACATTACCATCTGTTTTACCAGCCGTTTAATATTCCAGCCATGATCGCGGAAATCAACAGCCAGCCAGTCCAGCAATTCCGGGTGCGATGGCAGATCGCCCTGCATACCGAAATCGCCAGAGCTTTTTACGATGCCCTTGCCAAAAAACTCCTGCCACATCTGGTTTACAAATACACGGGCGGTAAGCGGGTTGTTTTTGTTGAACAGCCATTCGGCCAAACCCAGGCGGTTTTTTGGGTAGTTATTGGTAAATGGCAAAATGGATTTGGGCGTACCGGCCTGCACCTCATCGCCATGGGCATCGTAGTTACCTCGTTTGAGGATGTAGGTTGGCCGCACCTTGTCACTATCCGTCATTATGGATACGATGAGCTTATCGGTATCGCGCTTATTCACAAAAGTCAGGATCTTTTTAACATCCTCATTGCTGATCTTCATCATGGGGTTTTTAGCGTAGGTTTCAGGCCCGCCCACGGTTGATTGCAAGCCCACTTCTTTCACATTGTTAAAAAAGGCATAAACCTGGTAGTACTCTTTTTGCGAAAAAGGGTCGTATTTATGATCATGACAATGAGCGCATTCCAATGTGACGCCCAATAGTGCTTTGCCGAAGGTATTGGTTCGGTCGGTTACATAACTAACCCGGTATTCCTCATCAATTACGCCTCCTTCTTCGGTTATTTTATGGTTGCGGTTAAAGCCTGTAGCCAGCAACTGCTCCTTAGTGGCGTTGGGTAGTTGATCGCCCGCCAGTTGCCAGGTAATAAACTTATCATAAGGCAGGTTTTCGTTATAGGCATGGATCACCCAGTCGCGCCATGGCCATTGGGTGCGGTAATTATCATCCTGATAACCGTGCGAGTCGGCATAGCGGGCAACATCCAGCCAGTGCAGCGCCATTTTTTCGCCGTATTGCGGAGTTGCCATCAGCTTGTCCACCATTTTTTCGTAAGCATTGGCGCTTTTATCGGCTAAAAACTCATCCATTAAAGCAAGAGATGGCGGCAGACCGGTCAAATCGAGTGAAATGCGTTTCAGCAGGCGTTCTTTATCCGCTTCGGGATTAGGCTCCAGGCTGGCCTGCTCCATTTTTTGCAGTACGAAGTTATCGATAGCATTTTTAGGCCATGCCGCGTTTTTTACCTGCGGAACCGGGTAATTTCGCGGAGCGACAAAAGCCCAGTGCTTTTCATATTTGGCGCCCTGTTTTATCCACTTGTGAATGAGTTGAACTTCATAGGGTGATAACCTCTTTAAATTGGATGACGCCGGCGGCATCTGCTCGGTGGTGTCTTTGGTAGAGATTCGGCGATAAACCTCCGATTGCATAGGATCTCCGGGGACGAGTGCATGCGATGATGGGTTATCTTTTAATGCCTTATAGGCGCTCTCCGGAAGATCAAGCCTAAGGTCGGCTTCACGATGAGAGGCATCAGGGCCGTGGCATTTATAGCACTTGTCTGAAAGTATTGGGCGGATATTAAAGTTGTAGCTGATGGTATCGGGCACCTGTTCTTCGGCTATCCCGCCCGATGAATGGCAGGAATAAAGCGTGTACAGCATGCAGATGGCTATTGTAAGCCACACATAATACAACTTCCGGTACATGGGTTTAAAATTGGTTAAACAGAAATTAAAGTTATATAATTTATAGCACAATTTGCAAATACATATTTATGTATTCAAATTGATTTAGCGGGGGCAATATAGCATGAAAAATGATATGTTCATACATTTTGTACAAATGTTTTAACATACGCGCAAAGGAGGGCATTTTTAAAAGAATAAAAACGGAATAGCCGATGGCCAATAAATTGAATTTGACTGGCTAATATTTGTTTTTTTAATATAAAGGAGCAATGTTCTGATTGCTCATCTTTTCCAACTTTTTAATATCCCGGTAAACGATATATAAGGGGATGATCCCAAAAATACCGAAGCAGCAGTCAATGAACCGCCAGTAAACGGGGATACCGCGGATTGGGCCGGCAATAAAGGCCAGCGGGAACACCATTACACAGGCAATCATGCCAAACTCAATTATCCAAATGTTTTTAACCGGGTCTTTCAGCGGGCCAACAAATGCCATAGCAATAACAAGGTGACCGAAAGCCAGCCAGTCGGTACCATAAGCCAGGTAAGGATAGTTTTGATTGGTTGTTTTTACTGCGAGATAAACATTGGTTAGCCAGTTCTGCATAAATCCCGGAGATACGGAGGCATGATTAGCAAGCCAGGCAAGTTCAGTTTCGATAGGGAAAGCGGTTACACCACTTAGTACCAGACCGATGATAAATACAGTTACCCAGGTTTTTATTTTTTTGCGAAGTTCAGGTTCGGTTTTCATAACAAGGGCAAGTTAGGGAATTTGGTGGTATATTCTCCCTTTAGGGGTTAGTGGGCGCAATACTTCTTTATAAAATTATCGGCCTTATCGCTGCCTATGTTGCGGATAAAATTCCAGTCATGACAGGCACCTTCTTTGTCGCCTTGTTTAAATTTTTCGCCGGCCTGGCTTAATACATCGTTTATAAAATCATCGTCGTAGCCAAGTTGTTTTTTTAGGTTAATAATGATAGCCTCTTTGGTGGTATCGGCCTTGCCTTTATATTTATTGCTGTAGTAATTGGTCACTGCGTTTTCCAGTTCCTGCTGAGCTTTATAGCTGGCAATGGCGCTTTGCATATCGCGGATGCTGGCAGGCCCGCAACGTGCGGGATCAGGGTCAAAACGGATGGGTTGAACGATATTAGTTTTAAGATTATACCCCGCCGGAACCACCCACTGGCCCGATGTAAGTTTAATAACCCTCAAAGCTTCATCGTCAAGGTCGATACCGGGGCCATCCTGTACTTTAGCATCATGTACCACACCGTCTTTATCAACCATAAACGAAACATTGATGGTTCCCGAAATACAATTTTGCCGCGAATATTCAGGATAAATGATCTTTGTCTTCAGAAAATTGTTAAACGCCTGCTGTCCACCTTTAAACGCAGGCTGTTGGCCAAGCAAATAGCCCGCTGTAAAAATGATCAACGCGATATGGAGACAAAGGGCTTTAAGCATAGTATAAATATCGACAATAAATTGTGGATTATGTTTAGATAGCCTTAGAAAGAATTATGGTTGAATAACTAAACGGATAGTCATATTTGTTTTCAGTATCCCATTTGCAAGCGGCTTGCCAATCAACTTGCTGTAATTGGCTGACCACCTGTTTTATATGTATAACTAAATCTGAAATTGAAAATCCGAATTCTCAAATCAAAGTACCTGGTTAAACTCCAACCGTTCGCCATCCGGCCCGGTGATGTTGAAATATTTGCAGCCATCTTTCCAGAATTGTAAAAACACGGGCTCTGGTTCGATCACGTTGAAGCCAGCTTCTTTAATAGTTTTAAAGGCGAGGTTGATATCATCAACATCAAAGGCTACGTGATCAATGTGCCCGTTTGATCTTGAACGGATCTCGGCCAGCGAAGCTTCAGGCAATTGGTAAAGCTCCATGATCATATTGCCGCGCTGCATCATAACGCAGGTGCCGGTACCGCCGTTATCGGTAAAAGGGGCTTGCATTACATTGTTAAAGCCCAGTCTGGCGTAAAATTGTTGTGATGCTTCAATATTGGTTACCGGCACACCGATATGTTGTATTCCGTTTATTGCTAAATTTATATGGTTGCTCATGTTGATAATCAGTTGTTTATTATGGATTTAATATATGTTTAAACACTCGGTAACAGATATGGTTGGCAACGCCGGCAAAATAAATATGCAAGTAATTATCATCCATCCATCATTTTACACAAGCTTAACACATTTGATGTAAATTGCAGTTAAACTTGCACCAATTAAAACATATTAATGAAGATCGGAATTGTTTGTTACCCAACCTTTGGCGGAAGCGGGGTTGTTGCCACTGAACTTGGTAAAGCCCTTGCAGACCGTGGTCACCAGGTTCATTTTGTGACCTATAACCAGCCGGCGCGGTTGGATCTCTTTTCCGAAAACCTGTTTTATCACGAAGTTTCGGTTTCCAACTATCCGCTGTTCGATTTTCCGCCCTACGAGCTGGCCCTGGCAAGCAGGCTGGTTGATGTGGTGCGTCATGAACAATTGGATGTACTGCATGTGCATTATGCTATACCCCATGCTTCGGCCGCGTTTATGGCCAAGCAAATATTAATGACCTATGGCATTTACATCCCGGTGGTAACTACGCTGCACGGTACAGATATTACGTTGGTTGGTAAAGACCGCACCTTTAAACCGGTTGTTACTTTTTCCATTAACCAAAGTGATGGTGTAACAGCCGTATCGCAAAACCTTAAAGAGGATACCTATAAGTTTTTTGATATTAAGAAGGATATCCTCGTGATCCCTAACTTTATTGACCTTAGCAGGTTTAGCCTAAAACCTAAAGATCATTTTAAGAAAGCGATTGCACCTTCGGGCGAAAAGATCCTGGTGCATACCTCCAACTTCCGTAAGGTAAAACGTACCGAAGATGTAGTGAAGATTTTTGCTAAAGTAATTAAAAAGATCCCGTCGAAACTGCTGATGGTAGGCGACGGCCCCGAACGTTCCATGTGCGAACAGCTTTGCCGCGATTTGGGCGTTACCGATAACGTGCGTTTTTTAGGTAAACAGGATGCTGTTGAAGAGATCCTTTCAGTATCCGATTTGTTCCTGATGCCATCGCAATCAGAAAGTTTTGGTTTAGCAGCGCTTGAAGCTATGGCTTGTAAAGTGCCGGTGATCAGCAGTAATGCCGGTGGTTTGCCCGAATTAAATATTGATGGCGTAACAGGCTTTTTGAAAGAGCCAGGAGATGTAGAAGGTATGGCAGAAAAAGCAATATTTATTTTGGAGGATGAAGAACGTTTAGCTAAATTTAAAGAAAATGCACTGGCACACGCCAAAGAGTTTGAATTATCTACCATTTTGCCCAAATATGAAAACTTTTACCTTGAGGTAATTGAGCAAAATAAAGCTAAGCTGTTTAACCAACAGTTGTAATAAACCTGATACAATTCAAAAAATATTCTTTAAAAGTTAAATTTTATCGGTTTCGTTAATTAATTTAGTTTTTCACTCCTAAAAGTTAAAACTTATGGCAAAGCACACACTAAAAAGCGGACAACTCCTTAAGTACATCGGAAAGAAATGGAAAAACCTGCACATTGGTCATCCATTAAAATTTATGGGGTACGATGAGAATAGTTTCGCCGACATCTGGGTGGAATACCAGGGTAAATTAATGCTTCTGGCACTTAAGGATGTGGAAACACTAAGCGTTGCTTAAGTAGATAACTTGAGCCGGTCTGTTCAAAAGACAAGGGAAAATAGCCTTACTCATGCATACGTGCTAAGTAAGGCTATTTTATTTTGTAGATTTTAGATCCCCTCTCTTGAGAGTAATAGCCCATCAAGAGCAGATGATGAATTAGACTGGAAATTACAAGCGGTATAGTTGACTCACCCGGTCTACGCTACGCTGGACCACCCTCTCTGCCCTTTGGGCAAAGAGGGTAAAGAAAAATAAAAGAGAAAATCTCCTCTTTACGCTTGCGTAGAGAGGGGTGACGAGTGCAGCGATGTCGGGGTGAGTCGATATGCGCGATGATTTTCATGACTATGCCTTTTTATGGGCTATTACTCTCAAGAGGGGAATCGCACATCCCGAGCTTTTAAAACTTTTGTTTTAGAACAAAAGAAACCTATATTAGCATCACAAAAGGAAATGGTGTCTTCCTACTTAACCGCCCTAAAAAGCTGATGGCGCCTACAGACAATTAACTCACAGGCTTTTATCCTGTGCTAATTTTTTGTGGGTACATAAATATCAGCAACATGCAAAATCAAAACCGACTTTTTTCTTCGCAACATTTCGCAATTCTTAAAAACGCCCTCCGGTGGACGGTCATTATCATCCCCATAGCTGTTGTTATTGGCAGCGCGGTTGCCTTATTCTTGTGGTTGTTGAGTTGGGCTATCCATTTTAGGTTTGCACATAACTGGTTATTGTATTTGCTGCCGTTGGCAGGTATCGCGATATTTTTCATTTATAAATTTTTTGGTGGTCCGGCCGAAAAGGGGAATAATTTAATTATTGATGAAATTCATAACCCCGGTGGCGGGGTCCCTAAGCGTATGGCCCCATTGGTGCTGATCACCACCATTATCACTCATTTGTTTGGCGGCTCGGCCGGGCGCGAGGGAACGGCTGTACAAATGGGCGGCAGCTTAGCCCAAATGATAGGCAAATGGCTTAAGCTTAACGAAGCTGATACCCAAACAGTACTTACCGCGGGCATAGCGGCGGGTTTCGGTGCGGTATTTGGTACGCCGTTAACTGGTGCTGTTTTTGCAATGGAGGTGCTGACGATAGGCCGGGTGCAATATAATGCGCTGCTGCCCTGCCTTATTGCGGGCATTGTTGGGGATGTTACTGTAGCTGCATGGGGAGTTCATCACACGCCTTATCATATCGATATTGTCCCGGTTATCCCGCATTGGTTTTCGGGTTATATTTCAACCGATCTGTTGCTTATCATTAAAACCATAGTAGCTTCAATCGCTTTCGGACTGGCCAGTTACCTTTTTGCCAAAATGGTACATGGCATCAAAAGTTTTTTTACCCAATACATTAAAACACCCTGGTTGATCCCGTTTATTGGCGGGCTGATCATTATCGCGCTTACTTTTGTTAATGGCAAACCCGATTATCTGAGTTTAGGGGTAGATGCCGAACATGTTGGCGCTGTTACAATCCCTTCGGCTTTTCATGCCGGCGGTGCCGGTACCTGGAGCTGGCTCTGGAAAACCATTTACACTACTGTAACCTTAGGTACCGGTTTTAAAGGCGGCGAGGTAACACCGCTGTTTTATATTGGCGCTACTTTGGGTAACACTTTATCTGGCTTACTTGATGCGCCAGTTAGCCTGTTTGCAGCTTTGGGCTTCATAGCCGTTTTTGCAGGCGCGACTAATACCCCGCTGGCCTGTACTTTTATGGGTATAGAGCTTTTTGGTGGCGAACACGCCCTGTTGTTTGCCGTGGCCTGTTTCACAGCCTATCTTTTCAGCGGGCATACGGGTATATATGGCTCCCAAAGAATTGGAGTTACTAAGTTAACCGGTGGGCCGGCTGATGACAAAACGCTTTCGGAAGCAATGAAAAGGCGCGGATATTTATACCATAAACTGGCGAAATATAGTTTCCTTAAAGCGAGAGAATAAGCACTATTTAGTAGCGGTAACCACAATATAAGGAGATAGCAGCTTTGATTCAACCGGTATGATTTTGGTAAAAACCTTGCCGGCTACCCACACCAGTTTGGTGATCGCTTTAGCTATGGCAGGCTTGTTAGCCTTATCCTCCAGCCAAACCGAAAATTTGCCGTAATAATATGCCTCAACATTTTTTAAGCCAAGTTCCTTGCAATAGCCGGCCAGTAATGGAGGGTTCATACTATTGATGTTGTGTTTTTCGTAGTTATTAAGGTCGTAGTTGCGTTGTACCCATCCGTTAACACCGGTAAAGTTAGGCAGGGTAATAAACAATGTGCCTCCTGGTTTAAGGAAAGAGAGGTGTTTTTCAATAATGCCTTTGGTATCATTAAAATGCTCTATCAATCCGCATGAAAGTACCAGGTCATATTCGGTTTCGGGTTGGTATTTGAACAGGTCGCCTTCAATAACTGCAATGTCCTGATCATTAAGCTGATTGACATCCAGTACTTCCTTTAAAACTTTTGGGTGCACATAAAAATCGAACAGTGTAGTTTTTAACCCGAAATACTTCTTCAAAAAAATGGCAAAATAACCCGGAAAACCTCCAAGCTCAATAGCCGACGCCGGTTTATGGGTATCGATAATCTTTTTTAGCAGCTTGTGAAAAGTATAACTAGCCGGCACATTGAAAGCCAGGTCTTTTTTTGATTCCCAGTAACCAGCCCAAAATGCCTTGTCGGTGAGTTCGTTGCTCATGGGTGCAAAGGAAAGATAATTCGGCAATAGTTCAAAACACTGTTATTTTGTAAAGCATGGATTTGAGATGGTAACATCAACAGGAAATAATTACAATCATCCGGGAATTGTACATAGATATATCATGCGATGAATAAGCAACTTTGTGTAATTAATTAAACAACAGTGTAATAACTGTATTAAATTTAGCATTCATGAGCAATGAACTTATTCCTACAATCAAACTTGATGAAGTAATTGAGCTTGGTTTGCAAGTGGTTGATTATAGAAAAGCGGGCGATCTTCATTTTCTTAAGAGCCCTCACCGCAACGAACATTATCTTTTTGTATTGGTAACGGACGGTAACCTGAAACTCGTAGTTGATTCGCGCGGGATGGTGATACCGGCTCAATCTGTTTATTACATTTTGCCTGGGCAGGTAATGCAGCATTTTGACACCGAAGCCGATGCTTACGTTATTGCTGTGGATGCCTTTTTGCTTAATCAAACTTATAAGTTTATTCTTGATGAAGGTTGTATTCTAGGGCTGGAACATTTCCAAATAATATGTAAAAAACATTTTTATTAATAAGTCGAATTGCTATTTGGATTTAATTGATATATCAATTATAATTGTATCAATTAAATAATATGGAAAAGCTAGATACCATACTTTTTTATTCTCTTGAAAAAGCTATTAAGAGTTACAGGCAATTTGCTCAACGAAACATGATGAAAAATGGCTTTGATTTAACAATAGATCAGTGGCTCGTTTTAAAAGCAGTTAGTGACAATCCAGACTGGACGCAGCAGGAAATAGCTGAGGCTGCTTTCAAAGATTTTGCATCTGTAACGCGCATTGTCGAAATACTGGTAAAGAAACAATATCTCACTAGAGCCATCCATAGTAATGACCGAAGAAGGTTTAACCTTAGTCCGACTGACAAGGCAATAGCAAATTTACAGGCTATGCAGCCTATAACTGAAAGAAACCGAAAACAAGCACTTGATGGAATAAGTAAAGAGGAAGTAGCACATCTTGATAAATATTTAACCAAGATTATAGAAAATTGTAAATCTTAATATGAAAATCTTTAAAACAACATTGTTGCTGATCTCGATTTTTTCAACCGGAATGGTCTGTGCTCAGACAGTAAATCTGACGAAAAAAGTAAAATCCGAAACGGTTGCAAAAATATCCGCAAGCCTTAAAGCAAATTATATCTACTTGGATACAGCTATAAAGATGGGCAGTTTTATTCAGGACCAGCTTAAATCAGGCAGCTACGATACCATTCAAAACCCGGCTGCGTTTGCTGCTAGACTTACTAGTGATCTCTTGTCTGTGTATCGCGACGGCCATTTATCCATTAGTTATGATCCTCTTTTCACGTCTGCTAATGGCAAAACTGATACAATTATGGAAAGAGAAAGAATGCTAAAGTTCAGAAAAAGGGTGAATTTCGGATTTGATAAAGCAGAGATCTTGCCCGGGAATATCGGCTATTTAAAAATTGGTGGGTTTTTTGAGCCGGATTCTACCGCTAAAATAATGACGCTTGCTGCTTTTCGTTTTGTTAGTAATAGCGAATCATTGATTATCGATTTAAGGAACAATATGGGTGGTGATCCACGGATGGTGAGTTTCATTTGTGGTTTATTGTTTAACCAAAAGACGCATTTGAATGATTTGTATTTCAGAAAAGACAAATCCACAACAGCATATTGGGCAATCCCAGATACAATTTTAAAGGGATTTCACAATATGCCTATTTATATTTTAACCAGTAAACGTACCTTTTCAGCTGGTGAAGAGCTAACCTACGACTTACAGACGCAAAAACGGGCTGTTATTATTGGTGAGACTACCGGCGGGGGCGCCCATCCGGTACAACCGTTTACCGTTGGTAACGGATTTGTAGCTAATGTGCCTTTTGCCCGCGCTATTAATCCTATCACAAAATCAGATTGGGAAACAGTGGGCGTAAAACCCGATAAGGCTGTTCCAGCGGATCAAGCACTCGATTTTGCACTTAGGATGGTGAATCATAAATAAAACCGCTGTATGGCATGAAATTGATTTTAAGAGTCTCTTTGATAATTCTCAACGTACATTTCGCCTCTTTTTATTAGCGAGAACATTCTGAGGATTAATTTGAATTTTACGTTGTTTAAAACAACCGGCAGCGTTTGTTTTTTAGTTTTCGATCAGCATTGGCTCTTATTTCTGGATCATGTGTAACAGCCACCTTTGCAGCTAGATTTAATTCTTGTTTAAGATCTCTGTTCGAAAGGATACTTGTTCGCATTTTGCCCTTTATACTAGTTCCCGAAGTATTTTCAAAGGAGCAACCCCAACATATACGGCATATTTTCTGGCATCAGTGAAAGAGTTAAAGTTCTCTGTATATGCAAGTGTCATGCATGCGTTTATTGGACCGATTCCTTTAATGCTTCCCAATATTCGATAGTTAAGAAACAGTGTTTCATTTGACTTTATTAAGGAAATTATTTCGTCCTCTAACTGTTCAATATACTTAAGATTCGATTTTATCTTTTCTGTCGAAATGCGAATAACGGTATCAGACTTATTTATTTTATAATTGTGTTTGCGCTCTTTTATAGTAGCCTTTAGCCCAGCACTTTCCCTTACCAATCTTTTACGAAAGGACAAGAATTGTTTTAATAATAAGATATTAGTATCGATAGGCTGATCAGGCTTTAAACGTTTGATCTTTTCTTCGCCGTATTGACTGATCCGGAAGGAATCGACTTTATCGTTCTTTCCCCTGGTCATACCCATAGATCTTTTAATTTCTAAAGGTGAGATCCGAGAATAGGCAATTGATAATGAATCACAGAATTGAATGAACCGATATTCATAACCGCCAGTGTGTTCCATTACGATGAATGTTTTACAAAGACTAATGGCGTTTACCTTGCACCATTTTTTAAATTCAGCAAAGCCTTTGCTATCATTATTGATTTTCAAGTGCAGACGTAACTCTGCGCAACTGATGTCTAATGTCAATTTTGAAACATCAACACCCAAGATAAAACTGTAGTTTTCCATGTTTGTATTTTTTAGTTAATTGAAATTGTCTTTTGCCAAAAACCTTTGTTGATTCAAGGAAAATATTCTAGCTGGGCCTTAGACAATTATGGGCAGGGGACTTATACAACCGAAAGTTCTATAAAACTATTTTGTACTGTAGTGCACCCCTGTCCTTAATTTAACGTTCTTAACAAACTTCTTAGTTCTTAACACCCCCTTGCAACCCCCACTTCAACAACGGTAAAAAACAACTACGTTGCTTTCTTCAAGAACAAAGGTTTTGTACAAACGCCTGTGGCGATAAACGCAGAAAGGGGCGGGAGGCTAAAATCGGCGATTTCACTGCTGGGCGCTGAAGTGAAAGATGCAAGTGTTAATAGCTGTAAGGAACATATAAAACGGGGATTGATTGATGCTGTAGCAGGCATGTTTGCCGGAGAATACGTTGATAGTACAATAGCTCACGGGAGGAAAGACTCAAGCGCTGTCAGGATCACTACGGCTTTTAAAAGGCTGATTTTTGCAGAATATAAAACATTGAAAAAGCCCTCTTCATATGCTTCGGCTTTAAATATATCTACCCCATATCTTAACGAAGCGGTTAAAGAAATATCCGGACAAACGGTTAGTTACTGGATTCAGAATATGATCATGTTTGAAGCAAAGCGCCTGCTGATTTATACCGATAAAACCATTAAGGCCATTGCTTATGAATTGGGTTACGCCGATTACGTCTATTTTTCGAAGATGTTCATTGGGATGGTAAAGATGTCGCCGGGGGCTTTCCGTAAAAAATACCGCTAATTGTACATGTACTTCCGCTATTACTGCATTGTTTAAGCTTGAAACAGTTTGTTGCTTTGTGATAAATCAAATCATTATAAAACAACAAATTAACCATGGAAAACTTAAAAAATGTAGTGCTGGTACACGGCGCGTTTGCAGACGGATCTGGCTTTAAAGCACTCTATCAAATCCTTACTAAAAAAGGTTATAACGTATTGGTGGTGCAAAACCCGCTAAGCTCATTGGAAGATGATGTAAAAGCAACCCATGTTGTATTAGACAAGATTAGTGGCCCCGCCATCCTTGCCGGGCACTCGTGGGGTGGCGCTGTAATTACCGAAGCCGGTAATCATCCAAATGTAGCTGCGCTGGTGTATATCGCGGCTTTTCAGCCGGATAACGGCGAATCAGCACTGCAGTGGCTGCAAACCGCACCACCTGCACCGGAAAACGGCGTGTTACCTCCCGATGAAAAAGGCATTGTATACTATGATAAAGACAAGTTTCACGCTGGATTTTGCGCTGACATTGATGCCGATGAAGCCGCTTTTATGTATGCATCACAAGGTGCATTTTACGCAAAAGGTTTTGTTTCGCCGATAACTGACGCGACCTGGCGTCATAAACCGGCTTATGGTTTAATTGCTACCGAGGATAAAAGTATCAATCCGGATATTCAACATGCTATGTATAATCGATCAAACACTATTGTAACCGAGGTAAAAGGCAGCCATGTGATTTTTATGTCGCAACCAGAGATTGTTGCCGATGTGATTATTGAAGCAGCCAGAAAAGCTTCGGAAGTGTAAAAAAACAGTTTAAATACTGTATGAACATCCGTGTGCATTAAACCGTATGCGGATGTTTTGTTTAAAACCTCATCAATCTGCCTTATCTTTAGCACCAAAAATTAATGAAGTTAATTGTTTCCGACCATAAAACCGGCGGCGATCTGTTACTGATCAGCGGGGAAGAAAATTTTGACCGTTTCTTTTATACCCGTGATAAAACAAAGAAGTACTTTACCATAGCCTGGAATACCGGCGCGAGTCAAATAATCAATATAGATGGTGCAGATCATGTATTTAACGGGAATACGCTGTTACCGCTCATGTTCGACCAAACCTTTACGTTCGAAAGGTCGGCTAATATCATCGCCTGGCAATTTAACAGGGAGTTTTATTGTTTGATAGACCATGATACCGAAGTAAGCTGCGTAGGTTTTCTTTTTGGGATGGGCGATCTGCTGTTCATTCCTCTGGATGATCCCAGCCAATCGAAGCTTAAAGTACTGCTTGATATTTTTACGCAGGAACTGCATATTAAAGATAAAATTCAGAATGACATGCTGATCATGCTGTTAAAGCGGCTGATCATCATGGTAACTCAGATGGCCCGTACAGAATACATTCCCGCAGAAAATAACCAGGATCAAAAACTGGATATCTTCCGGAAATTTAACCTGCTGGTTGAAATGAATTTCAAAAACGAGCATTCGGTTAACTTTTATGCGGGACTGATGAATAAATCGCCCAAAACGCTCTCAAATATTTTCTCCCTTTATAACGACAAAACGCCGCAACAGGTGATCCAGGCGCGTATTATTGTTGAGGCGAGGCGGTTGTTGAGCTACACCACAAAGTCGGTTAAGCAAATTACTTATGAACTGGGTTTTGAAGATCCTGCCTATTTCTGTAATTTTTTCAAACGACATACCAGGCAGTCGCCCGCAGAGTTCAGAAATGGGAAAGCGCAGCCGGTGGCAGCGTAAAAGGAAGCAAATGTGTTGAACTAAAAAGGTAAAAAGTGGGGGAGGTGCGATTCCCTCTCCTGGTAGGGTGTAGGGAGGGGTTTCATAGCCCGATATATCCGTTACATGGCGTACAAACCCCTCCCTGCCACCGCGCAAACCAGCCGCACCCCTCCCCAAGGGAGGGAATTGAAGAACTTTCCCAACTCATTTAAGCCATTCGGGAAGAAATTACAATCTTTCGGGAAGCGGCGACATTTCCCACCTGCCGCATTTGGGGCACTTTTGTATTGTTAAATCAAATACAACATTTAAGATAAAACAATATGAAAACTCCAACATTGAAAAACAGAATTAAAATAGGTCTACTTAGCCTGGCATTAACCTTTGCAGCCGTATTAGGTTTTACTATTTCATCACAGGCCCAGGCCGTAAAAAATGTAGTGCTGGTACACGGCGCATTTGCTGATGGATCTGGCTATAAGGCATTATACAATGAACTTACCAAAAAAGGATATAATGTTACAGTGGTGCAAAACCCACTCTCTTCTTTGGAAGACGATGTTAAAGCTGTAACAATAGCATTGGACAAACAAGACGGACCTGCGGTATTGGTAGGCCATTCATGGGGCGGTACGGTAATTACCGAAGCAGGTAACAACCCAAAAGTAGCAGCCCTTGTTTATATCGCGGCACTGCAGCCAGATAAAGGTGAAACATCTGTTCAATGGTTGCAAACTGCTCCTCCTGCTCCTGAAAATGGTGTTCTGGCACCTGATGATAAAGGCATTGTTTATTATGACAAAGCTAAATTCCATGCCGGTTTTTGTGCCGATATAAGCAAAGAAGATGCTGATTTCATGTATGCTTCACAAGGTGCCTTTTATGCAAAAGGATTTGGCACCCCTATCACTAATGCAGCCTGGAAAACTAAACCTGCTTATGGCATAGTTGCCACTGAAGATAAAAGCATCAATCCTGATATAGAACGTGCTATGTACAAACGTTCAAATACAATAATAACTGAAATAAAAGGAAGCCATGTGGTTTTCATATCGCAACCTAAAGCAGTTGCCGCTGTAATTATAAAAGCAGCCGAAAATGCTTCTGTAAAAAAATAAGCTATCGGTAGCTTTTAAAAACTCAAAAACCGGGTGCCGATATTGGCATCCGGTTTTTTTATTGCCAACTGTTATTTTCCCCTTTAGGGGGTTAGGGGGCTAAAACTATACCCTTCCTTGCTCCAAGCCTCCAATGCCCTGGGCAGTACATACTCCAATCGATCAAAAGCTTTGATGCTGTCATGAAATACTACCATCGATCCTGCTTCGGTATATTTAAGCACTCCTTTTAAGCAATCTTCAGGTTTAAGGGCCGCATCAAAATCGCCGCTGAGCACATCCCACATAAAAATATTCAGATTGGGTTTCGCTGCTTTCAGCGCGCGGGCCTGTGACCTTTTTATCCTTCCGTAAGGGGGCCGAAACAACGATGTATCCAGCAATTTATCGGCCTGTAAAAAATTATCAACATAGGTTTGGGTATCGGTTTTCCATCCTTTAAGGTGATTGAAAGTATGGTTGCCAATGGCATGGCCACCGGCTTTTACCTGTTCAAAAATATCGGGGTGCTTGCGTACATTGTCGCCAATGCAAAAAAAGGTGGCTTTGGCATTGTATTGTTTTAAAATATTTAATACAGCCGGTGTAACAATTGGTATAGGGCCGTCGTCAAAAGTGAGATAAATGCAACGGTCAGTTGATTTTATATCCCAGGTAAGTTGGGGATAAAGCTTTTTCAGCAGCCACGGGGTTTTAACCAGGTACATACAGATGAGGTAGTTTGTGTTTTATCCCTATTAACAACATTTAACAAAAATAAACACTGCAATGTAATGAACAGTTGCTTACCATTGTATAGAAAAACCTTATGAAACTAAAATTATTACTATCAGTTAAAGCAACGCTCATTTGCACAATAATATTTTCGGTTTGCGGCATTAATGCCGGCGCGCAGGAAGTAATAGGCTTGCAAAAGGCGGTAGACCTGGCCCTTGAACGTAACCTTACCATTAAACAGGCCGAATTTACAGCTGCCATCACCAACGAAGATCTTAAACAGTCGAAATATAATCAACTGCCAAATTTAGCCGTAAGCCCACAGGGCTCATTCAACTTTGGCCGTAATATCGACCCTTCAACCAACCAGTTCAGCAACCAGCGCATCCTGGCGGTTAATGGTAACTTTACCTCGCAGGTAACACTGTTTCAGGGCGGGCAATTGCGTAATACAGTAATTCAGAACAAGATTTTGCTTGATGCTGACAAAACCAACGTTGCCAAAGTAAAAAACGACCTGATATTGAACGTGGTTACTACCTACCTGCTGGTGCTAACCAACCAGGATTTGGTAAAGGCTGCGCAACAGCAAATTGATGTATCAAAAATAGCTTTGGACCGCGCCCAGAAAAGCTTTGATGTGGGTAATCAAACCCTTGCCGATCTGTCGCAAGCCAAAGCGCAGCTATCAACCAACGACCTTAACTATACCAATGCCGAAAATCAGCTGGAGCAATCCTTATTGACCCTAAAGCAATATATGGAGATGGATCCCGGCACTGATATTAGAGTTGAAAGGCCCGACATCAGTAAGTTAAACAATGTGAAAACTGTATACGATGCCCAGGAAGTTGTAAAAACCGCTCTTGCAGTAAACCCAGATGTGTTATTGGCTGAGCAACGTCAAAAAGCTGCGGCGCAGGGTGTTAAAATAGCAAGAGGCAACTACTATCCGTCGGTAGTATTATTTGGTGCTGCCGGTTCATACTTTTCTGATGCCAAGAACACGCCATTTGGTGTTACTCCAACAGGCAGATTTGACACTATTGGTTTTGTGCAAAATTCGCAACAGGCGGTTGTAGTGCCTAACTATAAAGTTGGTTATAAAAGCAACCCATTCTTCAGGCAACTGAGCGATAATTTTAACCAATCTGTAGGGGTGAGTTTACAGATCCCGATTTTCAACAGGTTTCTGTCACGCACAGCGGTTAGGAAAGCAAAACTGCAAAATCAAAATGCCGAGGTTACAGCGCAACTGGCCCGCAACAATTTGAGCAAGATTATCTACCAGGCGGTATGGGATTTACAGGCGGCTGATAAGCGTTATGCATCGGCAACGCAAACTTATAACGCAAATAAAGATGCGTTTAATATTATCCAGCAACGCTATACAGTAGGTTTGGTTAACTCGCTTGATTATAATACATCGCTAACCAATCTTAACAAATCGCAGTTTGATATGATTGAGGCGCAATACCAGGTGATTTTCAGAAGCAAAGTCATTGACTATTATTTAGGTAACCCTATAACACTTTAATAAAATCTTAACCGTAAAATATCCAAATTCACCGTCATGGGAAAAACTACTAAATATATTCTGATAGGTCTTGGCGCACTGATTGTCCTGCTGATCATTGCTAAGGTTACGGGCCTGATAGGCAAGCCCGCGCTAACCCAGGTAGCTACCGAAAAGGCCGAAACACGCGAAATAAATGAAACCGTATCGGCCAGCGGAAAGATCAAACCACATGTTGAGGTTAAGATAAGCCCCGAAGTATCGGGTGAGGTGGTTGAGCTGCCAATAAAAGAGGGTGATGTGGTTAAAAAAGGCCAATTGCTTTGTAAGATCAGGCCCGACATTTTAAAGTCAGGTTATGACCGGGCTATCGCGTCATACAATACCCAAAAAGCAAGCGTAGGTAATTCAAGCCAGATGCTTAAACAAGCCGAAGCTACCTATGCTAACCAGGCCGGTATTTACAAGCGCAGTAAAGAGCTTTATGATAAAAAAGTGTTAACGGTTTCGGAATTTGAAAATGCCAAAGCTGCTTATGAAGGCGCTAAAGCATCGCTTGAAGCTGCCAAACAAAATGTGGTAGGCTCGCAATATGGCCTGGCACAATCACAGGCATCGGTTAAGGAAGCACAGGATAACCTCGCGAAAACAACTATTTACTCGCCGGTTGACGGGGTGGTTTCAAAGCTATCTGTTGAAAAAGGTGAGCGTGTTTTGGGTACCCAGCAATTTGCCGGTACCGAGATCATGACTATATCTGATCTGAGCAAAATGGATGTGAATGTTGACGTGAATGAAAACGACATCAACCGCATTTCCCTTGGCGATTCATCAAAAATTGAAGTAGACGCATTTTTAGGCAAGAAATTTACCGGTGTGGTAACTGAAATAGGTAGCTCGGCAAACGTGGTAGGTACATCTGCCGACCAGGTAACAAACTTTACTGTAAAAGTGAGGATCAATGCCGATTCATATGCCGCACTGTTAAAGAAAACAGCCGATAATCCATCACCTTTCCGTCCGGGGTTAACAGCCACTGTTGATATCAGCACTAATTCGGCCAAAGCGCTGTCGGTACCAATCCAATCGGTAACCACCCGCGAGGAAAAGAAAGAAAATAACGGCCCGCCTAAAGCTGATGAGGATAAGAGTAAACCACAAATCAGTCCGGTAGCCAAAGAATACGTATTTGTACTAAACGCAGGTAAGCTTAAACAGGTACAGGTAACTACGGGTATCCAAAACGATAGTTACATCCAGATCTTATCCGGCCTTAAAGGTGGCGAAGAAGTTGTATCAGCTCCATATTCGGCTATTTCAAAAACGCTTAGCGATGGGCAAGCTGTTCAGAAAGTAGATAAGTCAAAATTATTTAACGCCGATAATACTAAATAATTGATTTTAGATGTGCAGATTTCAAATGTGCAGATGATAAATTAGATTTTAGCGCCCGGCGAAGCCGGGCTTTTTTGTGAACGGAATTTCCGATGATTAAAACACTCGTTAAAAAAGAGCGCGAGTTTAAGATGAACTGCTGTCATAGCCTTGTCCTCGAAGCATGGACGGGATGCCTGCGTGCAACCCTTCGACAGGCTCAGGCTAACAGGCCTTCTTTTGTCATTTCACCTTCGCTGTTCGCCGGGTTTTGACCGGCAATTTAAAAAAGCATATAACTCACATGCTTCAACACCTGGCGTAATTTTTCGAGGGCGATGCTCATCTGGCGCTCTACTGTTTTAGGGGAGATATTAAGCTGTACGGCAATTTCGCGATATTTCATATCGCTGAAACGGCTCAGTACAAAAATCTCGCGGCATTTTTCGGGAAGGGTAGCTATGGCTGCTTCTATCTGCAGGGCGAGTTCTTTTTCCTCCAGTCCGTTTTCGAGCGTATTGCGCAACTCATCAAACAAGTTGTTTTTTTCGAGGTAATTAACGTAAAGGTTTTCTATTTTCTGGCGCTTAAGGTAGTTAAGGCTCCGGTTTTGCACCATTTTAAAAAGATAGGAACTTACTGATGAGCAGAAATTGACCTCATGCCCGCGCTCCCACAGGTGGGTGAATACATCGGCGGTAATTTCTTCAGCAACGGTTAAATCGTTTACAAAACGATTGGAGAACAAAGTTAAGCGGGTATAGTATAGCCTGAACAGGGTTTCAAACGTTTTCGCGTCACCCTGTGTAAATGAGGTTATAGGTAGTTTGTTTTCCTGGATCATTAATCCCGCCTTTAATTAATCCGAATACTTTTTAAAAAACTTTAACAAGTTACAGAGTTTTTCATTCTGTATCAAATTTAATATGGAAATAATGAAAAGCTAATCACAAACATTCTGTAAAAAAACAGTTACGCGTAATATGAAGGGGACGTTCAGGTTGCTCGCCGAATAAAATTGAAAAATATTTCTTTTCGTTTTGAGGGTATCTGTTTTTTCGATTGTCTTAACGATAATATTACAAATGAATAACGAAGAAGTAAAACTGCTACTGGTAAAATATATAACGGGCGAAGCTACCCCACAGGAGCTTGAGCAGGTTAAACAATGGATAAGTGCGCACCCCGAAAACGAGCAGTATTTTGTACAACTGTATGATACCTGGCATAACATGCTTTACCTGCAACCGGCGGTTGTAAATAAAGACAATGCCTATAATAAACTTTCGACCGGTATGGAACCAGCGGAGCCGTCGCGCTATGCAAGGCTGATCACCTGGGGCAAAGTGGCAGCGACTATTGCTTTACTGGCAGCGGTTACCGTTACCTTATATAACAGGTATTCAAAAAATGTAGAAAGTGTAAGGCAAATAGCCGCTAACCCTGGCGCCATTAAAAAAATTGTTTTGAGCGATGGCACGCAGGTTTGGCTTAATGCAGGCAGCAAGCTTAATTATACGGCCGATTTTGGTAAAACAACCCGTACCGTTTACCTGGAAGGCGAAGCTTTTTTGATATCGCCCCCGGTAAAAAAGAGGTCCCTTTTATTGTAAATACGAAAAACTATACCATAAGGGATATCGGTACAAAGTTTAATCTTAAGGCCTATGCCTCCGACCCGTTCTTTGAAACCACAGTAGTAAAAGGCGAGGTATCTGTAGAGGGAAATGTAGATAACAACGCGCATGAAATGAGCCGCATTTATGTAAAGCCGCGGCAGGTGCTCCGGATCTATTATCACCCCAAAAAAGAGAATTACAGCTATGCAACCCCCGAGCCCAAAAGCCTGAACGAGATCCAGGTATCAGAGATTGACTCGGCAAAGCTTGATCGTTATGACGGCTGGAAGGAAAACCTGCTGGTATTTGATGGCGCTACCCTTAGCGAGATAGCTAAAGTGCTTGAACGAAGATATAACGTCACTATTAACATGACCGATGCCGAACTGAGCGGCATTCGTTATTCGGGTAGTTTCAAAAACATTCAGAGCATTGAAAAAGTGCTGGCAATTATAAAAGCTAATACCGCTATCAATTATTCGATAAATGGCAATACAGTAAACATTACGCGAAACAACAATAATGATTAACGACTAAAAAAACAAAAAGGAAACTATGATCAAAAACTAACATTCTCTTTTACATAAAAAAACCCGGATGTGCTACCAACACGCCCGGGCCTAAAGCAATCAAAGCTAATACCCTACGCTTGGGGAAGCATCGTATTAACTGATTAACAAACAAATTTATGATTAATTTTTACAGAAAGTCCGCTCTGGCCGTCGGCCCGTGGCAAAAAACGATCAAAATTATGAAGCTGGTAACCGTTCTGCTATTGACGGGCATTATGCAAATACACGCTGCCGCTTATTCACAAAACGTTTACAACTTTAATGTGAACAATATTTCTGTTAAGCAAATGTTTAAGCAGATTGAAAAAAGCAGTAAATACACTGTTTTTTACCGGCTTGACCAGGTTGATGTTGACAGGAAAATAAACGTGGATGTGCAGGACGCGCCTATTGAGTCGGTAATGAAACAGGTGCTTCAAAAACAGCCGCTTACTTTCCAGGTGGTTGATGATATCATCATTATAAAACCTGCCGATGCAAAACCTGTTGTCACGGTAACTGTAACAGGTGTAGTTAAAGATGTGAGCGGTCAGCCCTTACCGGGCGTTAGTGTAAAGCTCAAAGGCAGTAATTTAGGCACAGTTACCGACATTAACGGTAAATATACCCTAACCCTGCCCGACGGTAACGGCTCACTTGAATTTGGCTTTTTAGGCTTTACCACGCAGGTTATTCCGGTAAATGGACAAACCACCATCAACGTAACTTTGCTTGAAGAGTCAAAAGCGCTGAACGAGGTGGTTGTGGTTGGTTATACCACGCAGAAAAAGAAAGACCTTACCGGCGCTGTTGCGGTAGTTAACGTTAAAGACCTTAATAAACAGGCATCGTCATCAGTAAACTCGCAATTGCAAGGCCAGGCATCGGGCGTTACCGTTACCGGGTCAGGACAACCCGGCGAAGAGCCGCAGGTACACATCAGGGGTTTTAATACTTTCGGAAATAATACTCCCTTGTACGTAGTTGACGGTGTGGAAACATACGATGTAAGCACGCTGAACCCTAATGATGTTGAGACCTTCCAGGTATTAAAAGATGCGAGTTCGGCATCAATATATGGTGCAAGGGCTGCAAACGGCGTTATCATCATCACTACCAAACGGGGCAAGGGCAAAGTAAATATTCAATATGATGCCTACTACGGCACGCAAAGGCCCAAAGGCGGCAATGTCTGGAATACCATTACGCCGCAGCAAATGGCCGATCTGAAACTTACCGCTAAGAAAAATTCGGGCGATAACAGCATTAAAGATGCCTTGTACAACCCAACCGGTACAGGCTCGGCTTTTACACTGCCTGATTATATTACCCCGGCAGGTGCTAAAGAAGGTGACCCATCTGTCGATCCATCAAAATACTATGTAAACCCTTTTTATACATCAGCTGCAGACCTGGGTAATTTTTACAGGATAACAAGGGCCAACAAAGCCGGTACCGACTGGTATCATGAGTTGTTTAAATCGGCCCCGATGAATAGCCACAATATATCGTTGAGCGGCAGTACTGATAACGCCAGCTATTTATTCTCGTTAAATTATTTTAACCAGCAAGGTACACTGATTGATACTTATCTTAAACGGTACACGCTGCGCTCAAATACCACCTATAATGTAACTAAACACATCAGAGTGGGCGAAAACCTGGCTTATTCTATAACCAGGCAGCCGCAGGTAAATGACGGAACATCACATTCGCAGGTCAGCACTAATGACCCGGATGGCGTTATTGCACATGCCCTGCGCGAACAGCCCCTTATTCCTGTTTACGACATTAAAGGTAACTATGCGGGAAGTTACGGTACGGGCCTTGGCGATGCCAATAACCCGGTTGCTATACAGCAGCGTACAAAAAACAACCAGTCAACAAGTTATCGTTTGCTTGGTAACGTATTTGCCGAAGCCGACATTATTCCCGGCCTTACCTTACGTACCAGTTTTGGCGGCGATATCATCAACAGCAACAACCATTCGTTTTCGTTCCCTACATATGAAAACGTTGAAAACTCTTCAACCAATACTTACAGCGAAGGATCAGACAATAGCTACACTTATAACTGGACCAATACCCTTAGCTATCAAAAAGTATTTGGCAAACACAATGTTAACATAGTGGTAGGTACCGAGGCCGTTGAAGATCACGACCGTTATGTTGGCGGCAGCATTCAGGGTTTTTACACTTTTGATCCTGATTATGTAAACCTGTCTACCGGTACCACCAATAAAAACACTTACAGCGGCAAATCTAACAACTCATTATTTTCGGAGTTTGCCCGTTTAGATTATACTTATAACGACCGCTACCTGTTTAACGCCACTATCCGTCGCGACGGCTCATCAAAATTCCCGGTTGACCAACGTTATGGCTACTTCCCGGCATTCAGCGCGGGCTGGCGTATCTCGCAGGAAAACTTTATGAAAAATATTACCTGGCTTACCGACCTGAAGCTAAGAGGCGGCTGGGGTATTATGGGTAACCAGATCAATATGGGCAGTAAAGACGCTTACGTTACGTTCAGTAATGATATTGGCCAGTCGTATTATCCTATCGATGGCTCTCTTAACCTAACTCCGGGCTTTTACCAGGATCAAACAGCCAACCCTCACGCGCTTTGGGAAAAAGATATTAACTCCAACTTTGGCTTTGATGCAACCTTATTTGGCGGCAAAATAGCCGTAACTGCCGATTACTACCGCAAAGACATTAAGGATTTGTTATTTAATGCTACCCAGTTAGGTACAGCGGGCAACGGTGCTTTCCCGGCACAAAACGTTGGTAAAATGAAAACCGATGGTCTTGACCTTTCTGTTACCGGCAATTTCAGGGCCAGCAGCGATCTGAGCTTTAATGCGACAGGTACTTTAACCACTTATAATAATAAAGTATTAAAAGTATCTGATGACAGGGACTACTTTCCTGGTTCTGCAACAAGCAGGTTTGATAACCCAATTACCCGCAGCCAGGTAGGTCATTCTTTAGGCGAGTTTTATGGCTACCAGATCGTAGGCTTCTGGAATTCGCAGGCCGAAATTGACGCAGCCGACAAAGGTGTACAAACCCGCACCGGCGATCCGAATGCTTACTACCAATCAGATGTAAAGGTTGGCCGTTTCAGGTATAAAGACGTAAACGGTGATGGTGTCATTACCGATGCCGACCGTACTTTTATCGGTAATCCAAACCCGAAAGTTACTGCCGGCTTAAACCTGGGTGTAAACTATAAAAACTTTGATGCCAGCGTATTCCTTTACGGCTCATTCGGCAATAAACTATGGAACAGCGTTAAATACTGGCGGGATTTCTATGCTTCATTTGGTACAGCAAAAAGCTATACCGCACTTAATGATTCATGGACGCCAACTCATCAAAATGCAAAGGCACCTATCCAGGAACTTGACGCATCAACCAGCAGCGGCGCTACACCAAACTCATACTTTGTTGAAAACGGCACTTACGTGCGCATGCGTAACGCGCAGGTTGGCTACACCTTTAACATTGCAGGGCTTAAAAAGGCGGGGATCCAAAAGTTAAGGATCTATGTATCGGCAACCAACCTGTTTACTTTAACAGGCTACAGCGGTGTTGATCCTGAACTGAGCGGCAACACCAAAGATTTTGGTATTGACGAGGGTAGTTACGCGAGCCCACGCACCTTTATATTCGGAGTTAATTTTTCATTATAACAGCAATATTTAAACGGATTACAATGAAAGCTAAAAAACTTATTTCCATAGCGCTTTTAAGTATACTATCGCTTGGCGCGTGTAAAAAATCATATCTCGATAAACCTATTAACGGCGCCCTCGAGCCTCAATTTCTCGAAACAGAATCAGGAGCTAATGAACTGCTTGTAGGTGCTTATGCAGTGTTGGATGGCCAGCAGGGCGGCGACGCCTCGGTAGGCGGCGGCGGTGCGTGGGAAGCCTCGCCGGATAACTGGGTATATGGCGGTGTAGTAGGCGGAGATGCATCAAAAGGCAGTATAGCCGGCGATCAGCAACCGATAGAACCAATGATGAAATACAACGCCGATGCCAGCAATGGTTTTTTTGACAGCAAATGGCGGGCCGATTACGAGGGGGTATCACGCACAAACAACACCATCAAAATAACCAATAAGGTTACTTCGATATCAGCCTCAAACAAAACCAATATACTTGCACAGGCCCGTTTCTTAAGAGCGCATTATTACTTCGACCTGAAAAAGATGTTTAATAATGTGCCCTATCTTGATGAAACAACAACCGACATTAATCAACCCAACAATACAGATATCTGGCCAAAGATTGAAGCGGATTTCAAATACGCTTACGACAATCTGCCTAATATCCAAACCGAAGTTGGCCGCGCCAATAAATGGGCTGCCGGTGCATACTTAGGTAAAACATACCTGTACGAGCATAAATATGCTGAAGCAAAGGTTGTATTTGATGCGGTTATTGCGCAGGGTGTAACTTCCGACGGTAAAAAGTATGCACTTAACGCTAAATTCAACGACAATTTCAGAACGGCTACCAACAACAGCGCCGAATCTGTTTTTGCCGTTCAGGCTGCTGCCAATACCGATCCTAACGGCCCGTCGCAGGCAAATAACGGCGATATGCTTAACTTTCCGTATGGCAATAGCAGCCCGTTTAGCTGCTGTGGTTTTTACCAGCCATCAATTGACCTTGTAAATCATTTCCGCACCAATTCAACTACCGGCTTACCATATCTTGACGATTATAACAGCCACGCTATAAAAACAGATATGGGCCTGGCATCGGCCGACGATTATACTCCTGACGCAGGTACTATTGACCCGCGCCTTGACTGGACTGCCGGTCGCCGCGGGATCCCTTATCTTGACTGGGGCTTACATCCGGGAGCCGACTGGATCCGAGATCAGCAGTACGGCGGCCCTTATTCGCCTATCAAAAACGTTTACGGCCAGGCCGAGCAGGATGTAAACGGCGATAACACCTCATGGGCGCCAGGCTCAGGCATCAATTATAACATTATTCGTTACGCCGATGTACTGTTAATGGCCGCTGAGGTTGAAGCACAGGTTGGTAGCCTTGATAAAGCCGAAAGCTATGTAAACATGGTGCGTAACCGCGCAGCTAATCCTGAAGGTTTTGTACACAAATACAAAGACAATGATGACCCTACAGCAGGTTTCACCACTCAGGCAGCAGCTAACTATAAAGTGAGCCCTTATCCCGGCGGTGCCTTTGCCAGCAAAGATTTTGCGCTTAAAGCCATTTATTTTGAGCGTAAAATTGAGCTTGCCATGGAAGGTCATCGCTTTTTTGACCTTGTACGCTGGGGCATTGCCGATACCGAGCTTAATGCTTACATAGCATATCAAAGTACGTTGACCAGTGATGTAAAAGGCGGTAAATTTATTAAAGGTAAAAGCGAATATTTCCCGATACCGCTGGTAGAGATTGACTTAAGCGCTAAGGGCGGCACACCGCAATTGAAACAAAATCCGGGCTATCATTAATTAAAGCTGAAAGCAAAATGCGCAAAGCTAAAAGCTAATAAACTGGTGTTCAGTTGGTAACAGGAAAATGCAAAATTATAAATAACCTGACAACTTATCGGGAAAGCATACTTCCCGGTAAGTTTATTATCTTGCCTTAACATCCCTGCTTCTGAAAAGCTGATTATAAACATTTTTAAACCCATTTATGGACAAATCATCATCGCGGTTTTTATCGCTGGATGTATTTCGTGGCATGACTTTATGCTTCATGATCATTGTAAATACGCCGGGCAGCGGAGCAGCCCCTTTTTCGCCACTTGAACATGCCGCATGGCATGGCTTCACCCCACCGATCTTGTGTTTCCTTCTTTTTTATTTGCAGTAGGCAACGCCATGAGCTTTTCAATGAAACGCTACCAGGAAATGGGCAACTCGGCTGTGCTAAGCAAAGTTTTCAGGCGTACCCTGCTCATATTTTTAATAGGTTACCTCATGTACTGGTTCCCTTTCTTTTCAACAAGCGGCGGGCATTTTCATCTAAAAACAATTACCCATACCCGCATTATGGGTGTTTTGCAACGCATTGCCCTGTGTTATTGCTTTGCCTCGCTCATGATCCATTTCCTGTCCAAACAAACGGTTTTCATTTTATCGGGGTTATTTCTGGTGATCTACTGGATCATCCTGCTGGTGTATGGCAACCCAGCCGACCCTTTGAGCATGACCGGCAATGCAGGCATCTACCTTGATAAATTTTTGTTCGGGCCTGATCATTTATATCACGGCGAGGGTATTCCGTTCGATCCGGAAGGCGTATTAAGCACGTTACCGGCAATTGTTAACGTTGTAGTTGGATACTATGCAGGTAAATTTATCCAGCAAAAAGGTAAGGGATATGATACCACCACCAAATTGCTGTTAACCGGCTGCCTGTTCATCTTCCTGGCCTTATGCTGGAACATGGTTTTCCCGATCAATAAAAAACTGTGGACAAGCTCCTTTGTGCTGGTAACCACCGGGTTGGATTTAGTGATCCTCTCAGCCTTGATATATGCTTTGGAAATTAATAATTGGAATAAAGGCAATTGGGCCCGTTTTTTCACCACCATGGGGAAAAATCCGCTGCCTATATATGTGCTATCCGAAATACTGCTGATCCCGGTAAGTATGATCATGATAAACGGCACAAACGCTGTCGATTGGATCAACACCGCTTTTTACCAGGCTATAGCGCCCGGCCCGATTGGATCATTGCTATTCGCTATCAGTTTTATGATGATTTGCTGGCTGGTTGCCTACATCCTCGACAAGCGGAATATCTATATCAGGGTGTGATTGGAATTTTGGATTTCGAATGTTCGATTTCGGATTTTTTTTGGGGTTTCATCGATTGATTTTTGATTTCACCGATTTTGTCTGAACAGGAATTTTAAGGAATTAAATAATTACAGAACGCTCTGCAAATTCAAAAAAGAATCTAAAAATTCTTTTAAAATTTGAGTTCAGACAATATACTGGTCATCCTCAAATCCTAAAAATCATGGTTCAGAAAATATACTTCTTAATATTATTTAAAAAGTTTAATTTGCGTACATCCAATTAAATAACAATTCTTTATGAAGAAATTATCCTTATTGCTTTGCGGCTGTATGGCACACCTGCTTTCTGCGGCCCAAACAACCAAACCGGCACTCGCGCTTATTCCGCAACCGGTAAAAGTTACCCAAACTACCGGCCAGTTTGTGCTGCCCAAAACAGTAATTGTAGAAGCCGGTTCATCTGCCGATGTGGCAAATGTAACTGCCTATCTTAAAAGAAAACTGTCTACTGCTACGGGTGTATTCATCACCGTAAAAAGTGTAGCGCCGACAGCGCCCATCAGGCTGATTCTAAATAAAACAGCCGATACAGTTCTCAAAACCGAGGGGTATAAATTATCCGTAACCTCTAAAAAAGTAGTGATCCACGCTAATGATGCCGCGGGACTATTTTATGGCGTACAGACGTTTTTCCAGCTGTTGCCTAAAGAAATTGAAGGACTGGAAGTAGCCAAGGGCGTAAAATGGACTGCACCCGCGGTTGAAATTACCGACTATCCAAGGTTTGGATGGAGAGGGTTGATGTTTGATGTATCACGCCACTTTTTTACCAAAGCCGAGGTTAAGCAATACATCGATGCCATGGTTAAGTATAAATTTAACCTGCTGCATTTACACCTTACCGATGATGAAGGTTGGCGCGTGGAGATCAAAAGCCTGCCAAGATTAACCGAAGTAGGATCGCACAACGTAAAAAAGTAGGCCAGTTTGGTACGTTTACTCCACCTACACCTGATGAGCCACGTACCTACGGCGGTTTTTATACCCAGGAAGATATCAAAGAGTTGGTACAATACGCCAAAGACAGGTTTGTGAACATCCTGCCCGAAATTGACGTACCGGGCCATAGCCTCGCTGCGATAGTTGCCTACCCTGAGCTTTCATGCACTCCGGGTGCCGATAAATATGTGGTGAACTCCGGCGAGCCTTTCATGGATTGGAGCGGCCCGCATAACCGCGCTATTGTCGACAATACCCTTTGCCCTGCCAACGAAAACGTTTATACGTTTATGGATAAAGTTATTACCGAAATTGCACAGTTGTTCCCCTTTGGCTATATCCATTTAGGGGGTGATGAGTGCGCCAAAAACTTCTGGGAGCAAAGTGATGCCATCAAAGCATTAATGGCCAAAGAAAACCTGAAAACAATGAGCGAAGTACAGGCTTATTTCGAAAAGCGACTTGAAAAGATTGTAGAATCGAAAGGCAAAAAATTCATGGGTTGGGACGAGATCATTGAGGGCGGTCTGGGCCCTAATGCAGCTGTGATGAGCTGGCGGGGTATTCAGGGAGGTATCACCGCTGCTAAAGCAGGCCATGAGGTGGTCATGAGCCCAACAACGTTCGCTTACCTTGATTACATGCAAAGCGACCGTGTAAACGAAACCAAGATCTATGCCACACTTCGCTTAAACAAAACTTACTCTTGGGAGCCTGTACCTGATAGTGTTGATGCACGCCTCATTAAAGGCGGTCAGGCCAACTTATGGACCGAGCAGGTATACAACATCCGCCAAGCCGAATATATGACCTGGCCACGCGGCATGGCTATTGCCGAGGATGTATGGTCGCCAAAAGGAACTAAAAACTGGGACGGATTTTTTAGCCGGGTTGAGAAACATTTCCCGCGCTTTGATGAAGCCGAAACCAAGATAGCCCCAAGCGCTTACGATCCATCATTTGATGCAGTGTTGAATCCTGACAGCACGTTAAAAATCACACTAACAAATGAGGTAAACGGGCTGGACACTTATTACAGCTTCGACAACTCGTTCCCCGACAGGTTTTATCCAAAATATACAGCGCCGATAGATGCCCCTAAAGATGCAACCACGCTAAGGGTGATCACTTATCGTGGTAAAAAGCCAATAGGCCGTATGGTTACCATGCCATTGGCTGAGTTGAAGAGCAGGATTAAGAAGTAAGAATAATTCATAAATAGAAAGCCCTCCGGATTGAATTTCGGAGGGCTTTCGTGTTTAAGTACGCTTATACTATCGCCAACGCCCGGCTCCAGCCGAGTGTTTACTATTAAGCGGCCTCTGGCCGCCGAAGTTCTGTTATTTTCTTGCGCTCGTTTGCAACGAGCGCTTAATATGGTTCGGCGATTGCATCGCGGATATCGCATTACAAACGAGCGCAAGGTATGTTCGCTTCGGCGGCCAGAGGCCGCTTAATAGTTGCCACTCGGCTGAAGCCGGGCCGCGGCGGGCTTTTTCTATTGGCGTTATTTTTATTTCAGCTCCGGAAATTTGGTAGCCTCAAAAATACTTTTCTCAGTAGCAGCTTTTTCAACATCCTGCCATTTGCGCGGCGCATCTATCGACAGGATTGTGCCCTTGTCTTTACCAATTTGTACGTCATCTTCAATACGTACGCCAATATTCCACCATTTTTTATCGCAGGGGCTGCCGGCAGGGATATAGATCCCCGGCTCAACGGTGATCACCCAGTTCTCTTCCAAATTACCGCGACCGCCTTTGTCATGCACATCAAGCCCTAAATGGTGCGAGCAGCCATGCGGGTAATATTTACGTACTTCTGAAGCATCCTTGATAATACCAAGCTTAATTAATCCGGCCGATAATACTTCTACCGATTTTTGCTCAAGACTTGCATAGGGAACTCCCGCTTTACACAATTTAAAAATCTCTTCCTGCGCATCGTAAACTAATTGGTAAATGGCTTTTTGCTCTTCGGTAAATTTGCCGTTAGCCGGTACAGTGCGGGTAACGTCGGCAGAATAGCCATGATATTCGGCACCAACATCCATGAGTAATAACTGGTTATCAATTTTTGTGGCCGAGTTTTCTTCATAATGCAGGATACAACCATTAGCGCCTGCACCTACAATTGGTGGATAGCCCTCGTCTTCTGCTCCGTATCTTTTATGCACGTAGGTCATGATGCCTTCAACCTCGCGCTCGCTCATATTGGGTTTTACCGATTTCATTACTGCCAGATGGGCAAGGCTTGAGATCTCAACCGCTTTTTTCAATACGGCTATTTCCTCCGGTGTTTTTACGCCGCGGAGTTTTGAAGTAAATTCAGCATATCCGGTGTTACCGCCGTAAGTTGTGCCAATCTTTGCCTTAACATCGGCAAGCGTTGCAGAATCGGGCTTGGCCGCCAATTGTTGTATAAGCGGATTATTCTTGTGATCCTCATCAGCAAACTTATCTTTAAAATAAGTCATGAAACGGGCTAAATTTTGAGGAGTAACCATCCTTGCTATCAAATTAAGATCACTCATAACCTGCCTGTTGGTTTCCGTTATGCCAGCCTTAATTTTAAAAGCTGCGATCAGTTTTTTAGCTCGCCGGTCGATCCATCGCCGGTAACATCTTCGGGCAGTGCATCATAATACACATTGGCAAACTTTTTAAAATCAACCGGGAATTTCGCGAAATCCTCGCTGTTGTAAACCCGCTTAAAACCAAGCTGCGATTTAGCGCCCTCAAGGCCTAAACGCCTGCCTGTCCATTGCTCACGAGCGGCATCCCGGTGACGTACAAACAGCACCTCGTTATAGCTGCTGTCGCCCACAGCCTGCATTTCTTTAAATACCAACAACACTGAATTGGGTTCTTTATATCCTGAAAAATAATACAGATCGGGATTAGGATGATAAACGTAGTTAACATCGTTCGAAAATACCTGTTCAGGGTACGAGAAGATCACCATCACCGAATTGGCGGGCATCAGGTTGCGCAGGGCCTGGCGTCTTCCGGCATGAAACTCTTTGCTTAAATAATCGGTGGGCAGGTTTTCGGCGGTTTGTCCGAAACAGCGGTTGCCGCCGCCCAGGGCAAGTAAAATTACTAATGCCCGAAAAAATGATCGCGTCATAATGATAAAGGAATAATGTCAGTCAAAAAAACGGTTTAAGATACTAAATATCAGGGATTATCATGCTCACCCTTTTAGGGTGAAAAGATTGATGTGCAAATGAAAAGATTTCAGATGTGCAAATTAGCAAGGACAATATCAACGCTGAAACCAATGGCTACAAAAAAACAACTATGTCATTGCGAGGAGCGGCCCGGGTTTGTGTTCCAGGGGCGACGTGGCAATCTCGTCGCATAGACAGCAAACCGGCATGGCGAATAGCATTGGCTATGAGATTGCCACGCTATCGCTCGCAATGACATATTAAATTTGAACGGTCTACTTAATCTTCCTTGCCGTTACACCTTCATTGGTGATTTTCACCGGCAGGATCTTGCCATCCTTGTCAAAGTACATTTTATCGATACAGGTAACGCGGTGGTTGCCATCAGTTTCGGTTAAGGGGCGGCGGTGGTAAACAATATACCATTCATCCTTCCCCGGCACCTGGATCACGGAGTGGTGCCCTGCTCCTGTGGCTATGCTCGGGTCTTGTTTCAATATTGTTCCGATCCGGTTAAACGGACCAAACGGCGAATCGCCGATTGCATACGCCACGCGGTAATCCGGACCAGTCCAGCCGCCTTCGCTCCACATAAAATAATATTTGCCTTTGCGTTTAAACATCACCGGGCCTTCAACATAATCTTTAGGGGTGATCAGTTTGTAGGTTTCACCATCTTTAAACGGTTCGATACCTGTAAAGTCGTTTTTTAGCTTTACGATATTACATTGGCCCCAGCCACCGTAAATCATGTAGTACTGGCCGTCGTCATCTTTAAACACAAATTGATCTATAGGCTGCGCTTTATTGATGATCTGGCCAATGAGTGGTTTGCCCAAAAGGTCTTTGAATGGGCCTTCAGGTTTATCGCCAACGGCAACACCTATACCGCCAACTTCGTTATTGTTCTGAATATCGTTAGCGCCAAAAAAGATATAGTATTTACCGTCTTTTTCAGTTACTGCCGGAGCCCACATAGCACGTTTAGCCCACTTTACAGCGGCAGTATCGATAATGCGGGGATGCTTAGTCCAGTTAACCAGATCGGGCGATGAAAAGGCATCCATAAATACCTGGTCGTTATATTTAGCCGAATAGGTTGGATATACCCAGTATTGTTTATTGAAGATTTTGGCTTCCGGGTCGGCATACCAGCCTTGAACAATAGGATTACCTGATGTTTTCTTCTCCTGTGCTAATGCCTTATTTTCAGATATGATAATTGCCGCACCAAACGTTGCCAGTAAAACCAGTTTTTTAGGAATGATCATTGGGAAATAGATTTTTGGTCTAAGATATTAAAATAGATAAAACGTTTTAGTAATGAGGTGCGAATTTATTCGGATTGAGACGAATTACACAAATTTTTAAATTGTTGAGCTTTAACTGCCAACGATTAATTCGTGTAATTCGATTAAATTAAATCAACACCCAAAATGGTATTCGTGAAAACTTTTTAATTACCCGTATTCTGCTGTTTCGGCTTCTTTTTACCCCAGCGACGGTTAGGTTTCCTTTTGGCATCTCCTTGAGGCTGTTCGGGCTTCAGGGGTTGTATTGTGGCCAGTTCATCCGGCAGTGCCATCAGCTTTATCGGCTTTTCAATCAGTTTCTCAATATTTTTAAGCTTGCGCTCATCGCGGTGGTTAACGAAGGTTATGGCGGTACCGGTGGTAGCGGCGCGGGCCGTACGACCAATACGGTGAATATAATCTTCCGGATCGCCTGGAACATCGTAGTTGATCACCAGGTCGATGCCCTCCACATCAATGCCGCGCGAAAGGGCGTCGGTACCGATGATAACCGGTAATTGCTTGTTTTTGAACTTAAGCAGGATCTCTTCACGCTCTTTCTGCTCCAGGTCGGAGTGGAAAGACATTGCGTTGATCTTGATCGCCTTAAGTTCTTTGTATAGCGCTTTAACAATTTCCTTGCGCGATGCAAAGATGATGATACTTGTAAATGCCGAATCTTTCAGGATATGCTGTACCAACGGCGTTTTTTGTTGATCATGAACCCGGTAAACCTGCTGATCGATACCAACGGCCGGCTGCGAAATAGCGATATTGATCTGCTCCGGATCTTTCAAAATAGCTTTGGCCAATGAACGGATACGGCCTGGCATGGTGGCCGAAAACAACAGCGTTTGCCTCTCTTTTGGCAGGTAGCTGATAATTTTCATGATATCATCAGAAAATCCCATATCCAGCATCCTGTCGGCCTCATCAAGTACCAAATGTGTAAGGTGATTAAGCTTCAGCACGCCTGATGTAAGGTGGGCGATCAGCCGGCCGGGGGTAGCTACAATAATATTTACATTGTTTTGAATGCCGCGGCGCTGTTGTTCGTAAACAATGCCGTCGCCGCCGCCAAAAACAGCAATAGAGCTGATACCGGTAAAATAGGCAAGGCCTTCAACCTGCTGATCTATTTGCTGGGCAAGCTCGCGGGTTGGGGCAAGTATAAGGGCACTGGTATGGTGTTTATTTGTTTTGCTGATGCTGTTTAAAACAGGAAGCAAATAAGCGCCGGTTTTACCGGTACCGGTTTGAGCGCACGCAATCAGATCGCGCCCCTCCATAATGGCTGGGATGGCCATAGATTGTATGGGTGTGGGGTTTACGAAACCCATGCTCTCTACACCTTCAAATAATTGCTCGTTAAAATTAAAATCCTGGAAAGTCACTATATCTTATAAGTAAATTATGCAAGGTATAAAAATTTAACGGCAAATGAGGGTTTTAGCATTAATTGGGCTTCCTTTAAAGAATCAAAATAAATCTGGTCACCTTTTATATGACACTCAACTTACCTGTACAATCAATTCAAAAATATATTTTTGAAAACCTATGAATATTATCACTCAAACACCACGCTTGCTGATCCGTGAATTTACAGCCGAAGATGAAGAACTTGTTACCACAATAGATGCCGATGACCGGCTTACACAATATGTGAAAAAACGTACTCCGCAAGAGAGTAAACAGGTTTTTAAAGATACGCTGAAGGAATACCAGAACGGTTCGGGCCTGGGCAGATGGGGGATTTTTAATATCACAGATAACGATTTTATAGGTGTTTGCGCCCTTAAACCAAGCGATTACGACAAGAGCCGCATTGAGCTGGGCTACCGGCTGCACCTCAAACACTGGGGACAAGGTATAGCTACCGAACTTGCCGAAGCACTGATCAGTTATGGATTCAATGATATAGGGCTAAAAGAGATTTGCGCCGTTACCCATCCGCAAAACGCAGCATCACAAAGGGTGCTGATTAAAGCCGGTTTTGTACGTGAAGGGATTGTGTTTTGGTATGGGGAAGATGTGCCGTTTTTTAGGGTGAAAAACCCCACCCAACCCTCCCCGGAAGGGAGGGCTTAAAGACATTTATTAAAAGTCTCCCCCATCGGGCGGAGATTTAGAGGGGGTGTAACTCTTTAATAATATCCCTACATCCGTTTTCAATCAGCTCAAAAACCGGTTCAAACTGGTTATCGTCGTAATATGGATCGGGGACAACTTTATCACCTAACAGAAGCTTTACTTTAGCAGTCTGTTTTTCGTTGCGGGCCATATCAAGCACATCGCTCAGGTTATTGTGGTCCATCACAAAAATATGGTCAAACTCGTCAAAGTCTGTAAGCTTAAACTGACGGCAAATCTGTTTGCTGATGTCGATACCATGGTTACGGGCTGCGCGAATGGAGCGTCTGTCGGGAGCTTCGCCTATATGCCATCTTCCGGTACCCGCCGAATCAACATCCCAGCCAAGTCCATTTTCATCTGCCAGGTGCTGCATAACCCCCTCCGCCAGCGGCGAACGGCATATATTGCCCAGGCATACCATTAGTATTTTCATTTTTTTGAGGTAAAAGGCGAAAGGATAAAGGCGAAAGGTTTAGGCAGAAAATCTACCTTTTACCTTTCAGCTTTAACCTCAAGAACTATCCAAATATCTGGTTCAGCAAACCGGCCAAACGTACGCCGGCTTTAACCATTTGCTGGTTAAGGGTTGCTATATGGCTAAAGTTGTATTTGTAACCAAGTTTATCACCGGTTTTAGTTTCGGCGTATAGCTTATCAGCCATCTGGTTGCTTTCGTATATCCACTGGCTCATTGGCGCTTTTTGTAACTCTGTGCGTTGAGCGGCTGTGGTGTGGTTTATCATCGCGGTGTACTCGGTGTAGCTTAACTGCTGAAGGTCAATCAGCTCGCTGTCCCAAACCGAATGCAGGTTGCTCTCTTTACCAAACCATTGTACCTTTACATCGTTACCGCCCTTATCACTCAGGTGACCAGTGTGCAGCGGTTGGTGCACATCCTCAACAATATGGATCAGCATGCGCAGGTAAAGCAACTTGTTGGTTTTGGTAGTAGTTTTCTTTTTAAGTTCGGCCACCAGGAAATTCATTTTGGTATAGGCATCGGTAATCGTGTCGGCCTTTAAATAAGCCTGCAGGTCCGGGTAGCTGTAAGCTTTTTCCAGGTTGATAAAATGCCAGTTATACAGGTAATTGTAGGCAGGGTCTGATTTAATAAAATCGGCCCAGTTGCTGGTAATGGCAATCGACTCATTACCTAAAATGGCTTGAATAGCTTTACGGGCTTTGGCGGTTAGGTAGCTATCCGCAACCTGGCCGCAAATGCGGTGCCCATTAGTACCCCAGGCCATGCTTTGCAGGGGGATATAAAATATCGCCACCAGCAGTAAAAGTTTTTTTAAGGTTTGTGTTTTCATTACAATGGTTTTGGAATGCAGCTTGTTCTTTTTATTAAATGCGCGTTAATAGGTATTACGTTGGATGTACTTACAAACCGGATCAGGGAGTCGCTTTGCTTATGAACCTTAAAATATTCTTCATAATCGCCAAATCTGAAACAACCCTGCTCATTTTTATACGAGCCATCAGCATTGCAAAACTGCCCTTTAATGTGGAGTGTGTCCCGCCGTTGCGAATAAGTTCCCCGTATATATTCATCCCAATGGCCTTTGCTCATACACGTATCAGCCCCGTAATTAACCTTGCTAACGGTACTGATCTTCAAAAGAAATGAATCGCAGCTGAACTTAATATTGTATAGCGAATATGTTACCAGGCTTTTTTGCGCAGGTACCGAGTCTTGTTTCCATTCGCCCTGCAAATAACCCTCGCCGGGCGTTTGTTTATCCGGGTTCATGGTACAGGAGGTTATTATGAGGCAAAAGGCGAAAGGTAAAAGGCGAAAGGCTTTTTTAAGCTAAAAGCCGAAAGCGGAAAGCCCAAAGCGAAAGGCTTAAAGCAGAAAGATAAAAAGTGAAAGCTATAGCGTTTTTGCATAAGCGAAAAATAAAAAGGCCCCTCTCCATCCGGAGAGGGGTTTGGGGTGAGGCTTATTTCAAACTGCCTATCATATTTTCGGGGCGTACCCACTCGTCAAACTGTTCGTTGGTTAGTAAGCCTAAACCAATAGCAGCTTCGCGCAGTGAGCTGCCGTTTTTAAGGGCTGTTTTAGCAATTTTTGCCGCGTTTTCATAGCCGATATGCGGGTTAAGCGCAGTTACCAGCATTAATGAGTTTTCGAGGTGTTTTTTGATGCCATCATAATTAGGTTCAATGCCTACAGCGCAATGATCATTGAACGACACGCAGGCATCACCAATTAACCTTGCCGATTGCAGGAAGTTTGCCGCCATAACCGGTTTAAATACATTCAGCTCGTAATGGCCGTTTGAGCCGCCGATGGAAATAGCCACATCATTACCCATAACCTGTGCAGCCACCATGGTAACCGCTTCGTTTTGGGTTGGATTAACTTTACCCGGCATAATTGATGAGCCCGGCTCGTTATCGGGGATATGGATCTCGCCAATACCCGAACGCGGACCAGAAGCCAGCATCCTGATATCGTTAGCAATTTTCATTAATGAAACCGCAATTTGTTTCAGCGCGCCATGACTTTCGACAATGGCATCGTGAGCGGCAAGAGCTTCAAATTTATTTTCGGCTGTGATGAACGGAAAGCCGGTAAACTGGGCAATGTACTCAGCAACTTTTACATCATAACCTTTAGGCGTGTTGATCCCTGTACCTACAGCCGTACCACCAAGGGCCAGTTCAGAAAGGTGATCAAGCGTATTACGCAATGCTTTTAAGCCGTGGTTCAACTGTGAAACATAACCTGAAAACTCCTGGCCTAAGGTAAGCGGGGTAGCATCCATCAAATGGGTACGACCGATTTTTACTACGGATTTGAAAGCCTCAACCTTAGCCTGCAAGGTATCGCGCAGTTTTTCGATACCGGGAATGGTTACATCAATCAGGATCTTGTATGCCGCAATGTGCATAGCTGTTGGGTAAGTATCGTTTGATGATTGTGATTTGTTCACGTCATCATTAGGGTGAATAAAGGTTTTGCCTTCGCCCAGTTTATTGCCTTGTAATACATGTGCACGGTTAGCCACAACCTCGTTCACGTTCATGTTTGATTGCGTGCCCGAGCCTGTTTGCCAAATCACCAGCGGAAACTCCGAAGCCAGTTCGCCGGCCAGGATCTCATCGCACACCTGTGCAATCAGGTCGCGTTTTTCGGCAGGCAATACACCTAAATCGGTATTGGTATAAGCGGCTGCTTTTTTAGATATGCAAAAGCGTCGATAATCTCCTTTGGCATTGATGCCTCCGGACCAATTTTAAAATTGTTGCGTGAGCGTTCGGTTTGCGCTCCCCAGTATTTGTCGGCAGGTACCTGTACCTCGCCCATGGTATCGTGTTCGGTTCTGAAACTCATGGTATTAAATTTTGCAGGGGCAAAGTTATGTTTTTATATGATGCGGGGGAATGCGGGGTGTAAACTTTTTGATAGGGGGCAATTTGTTTCGAATTCTGAATCTATCGGATTGATAAATTAAGCTTGTGGATGGTGTTATAATCGCACCACCCAGAGCTCGACAGTGGTACGGTGATACCATCCTCGCCGTTGTTACCAACAACTCTGCGCCCAATAATTGTTTTACCTTGTTAACAATGAATGACTTAGATCGATAACCATCTTATTCTTTCCGCAATGAAAAGCTTCAGTGATTACAATAACAAATAGTTAAAAAGAGTTGTTGGTGACAACACCAACAACGGCGCGAATTTTATCCTACTCATACAGCTACCACTTCACATCCTCAATTTTCACAACCTTGTAATCAAAGCCCAATCTTTTGGCATTCTGTTCAACAGTTTGATCAAAACCAGCTTGCTTACGGCGTTCATTTACACCTGCAGCATCTTTAATAGGCCACACATAATAGCCAATTTTTTGGCCGTTGCGCAATGGCTTTGACGTAGCCTGCGAACCGTAGATTTGCTCTTTACCTTCATACATCAGCTGCCTGTCGAGCATCATGGCGTACAACCTGAAAGGTAATTCTTTGTTTTCGGCAGCCGTTTTTATCGCGGGCAGGTACTTACCTATTTTAGGGGAATGCTGCACTACCGACCACGCAGCTTCATTAGTTGGTTCGCCAACAAGCGTTTTGCCGGGGTAACCGTACTTGTTAAACACATTCTCGATAAAAATCAAATTGGTCGAATCGGCCTGGCTCTGAAGCTTCCAGTAATGGCCTGTTGCTTCTTCCGGTTTAACCGGTAAAGTTTTCAACACCGAATCCTTTTTGCTCGGATCCATCAGATAAGTTAAGATCTCGCGATATTTCTGATCAAGTGCTAATACACTGTCAAGCTGTCTCTTCAAAACAGGGTTAAACTTTTGCTGTGCAGATGCTGTGCTTGCCGTTATCATTAACAAGGCGATGATCAGGTTTTTCATGGTCAATAAGGTTTAAGCAAATAAACGCAAAAACCTGTATCACAAGTATAAACTATCCGCCTTTTCAAACAATTTTTTATTGCATTCGGTGGCACCTAAAGAATAATTGAATCGCGAAAGCGCATACAGCAATGGCAGCTTGGCCGGCGCTATTTCATTTTGCTGCAGATCGTTGAGCCAGTCGGCCCCGCCAAACTCTGCCCTGTATTTTTTTCGAGGCGATCATAGATCCGGTAGGCATCATCATAGCCAAGCCACTCCGGTTTGATGTACAGACCGGTGAGGTCGCCCATTTTTTTCGTTCCTCCGCTTCTGCTGTATCGGCGCTGCCAAATACAAAATAAAAATACAACCACAGGGCCAGGCCAATTGCCCCGATTAACAAAGCGGTTGAATCCCTTTCGCTAAAAAAGAAGATGAAAGCAATAAAGGCTATGATCACCGAAAACATGCGGGCGTAGCCTGCAATGATGCTTTGATGGTTGAGTGGAATATTAAACCCATTGCGGCTTCGCCAGGCCGACCGGGTTACCAGCATGGAGCTGGTTGGGAACAGTGGAATGCCAATAACCACAAATTTGGTCTCTATCCACTGCCCGTTAACCTCATGCACTTTGCCCAAAAACAATGATCCTATTAACATATCAGGTATAATTTAGTCGCGTTATTATAAACCACAACTTATAAAAGTGCTTTTAAACAAATGTTAAATATTTATTAAAAACTAAATATTAACAAACGGCACCCCAATTACCTGTTGTTTCTTATTTTACAAATAAGAAAATCAAACTTAATTAACTAAAAAATGTTAACTGTAAAAACAAATACATAAACACTACTATGAAAAAGTTAAGTTTAATTGCAATGATGGCCCTGGCGGCATTATCATTCCAGGCCTGTAAAGGCGGAGCAAAAAGCGGCAGCGGCGATAGCACAGCAGCTGCAACAACTGACACTGCCGACAGTGCCAACAAAGTAAAAGACACAACTACTACCGGTGCTACAGGCATTGCCGTTACTGCCGATGATGCAAAATTTGCAACTGAAGCGGCCAATGCCGGCTTAGCCGAAGTTGCCGTTGGCCAGTTGGCCAGCGAAAAGGCAACCAATGCCAAAGTAAAAGATTTTGCTAAAATGATGGTTACTGACCACAGTAAAGCAAACGACGAACTAATGGCCATAGCCAAAACCAAAAACATTACCCTGCCATCGGCACCTGATGATGAGCATCAGAAAATGAAAGCCGACCTGGCAGCCAAAACAGGCGCTGATTTTGACAAAGACTATGTTGATGCTATGGTTAAAGGCCATAAAAAAGTTGAATCATTGTTTGAAGATGCTTCAAAAAACTGCAAAGATGCCGACCTTAAAGCCTTTGCAGCTAAAACATTACCTGTTATCCAACACCATTTAGCCGAGATTGAAGCTATTCAAAAAGGCATGAAGTAATCAGCTATTGATTAATTCAAGACAGAAAAAGGGAGATGTAACAATCTCCCTTTTTCTGTTTAATTCCCTTGTACAGGTGTAGCTAAAACGATACTTTTAACACAGCAAAATCTACTTTAATATGTCGAAACCAATAGTAACCGGCCTCATGGCCTATGGAATGTCGGGACGGATTTTTCATGCCCCGTTTTTAACTACCAATCCGGGCTTTACTTTTAAGGCCGTGGTTGAGCGCCATGAAAAAAGCCGGCAAAAAATACCCGGATGTGATGAGCTATGATAGCATCGACCAGCTGCTGAATGACGAGGAAATAGAGCTCATCATTGTTAATACCCCTAACAACACCCACTTTGATTATGCTGTACAAGCTCTAAATGCAGGTAAACATGTACTGATTGAAAAACCCGCAGCCGTAACTTCAAGCGAGGTGAAAGCGCTGTATGATTTGGGTAAAAAACTTGATTTGAAAGTGATGATCTATCAAAACCGCCGTTATGACAGCGGTTTCCTTTCGGTAAAGGAGGTGATTGAAAGCGGCAGGTTAGGGGAGTTGATCGAGGTTCATTTCAGGCTGGACAGGTACCGCATGGCCATCGGTGCAAAACAATTCAAGGAAACAGCGGGCGTTCCGGGCGGTGGCCTTACCTATGACCTTGGCGCCCATTTGGTTGATAACGCCATCAGTATCTTTGGCAGGCCGTTGAGCTATGAAAAAACTACCGCTGCATTCAGGCCAAACTCGCAGGTTGATGATTATTTCAATATCCACCTTAAATATCCTAATCAGCTTAACGTATACCTAACCTCAGGGTTGCTCATTGCCGAGCATACTTATGGCTTTGTGGTACATGGCACGTTAGGCAGCTTTGTTAAAATGCGTACCGATGTACAGGAAGCACAGCTTGATGCCGACATGATGCCTACTGACGAAGGTTTTGGCATCGAGCCCGAAGGCAGCGACGGTAAACTGGTGCTTATGGGTGCCGACGGGCAGAAGACCGTGGAATGGATAAAGTCACCCAAAGGTAATTATAATGGCATATTTGATGCTGTATATCATACCGTGCGCGAAAATGCGTTATTCCCGGTAACCGAAGAGCATGTTGCCTGGCAAATTGAATTGCTTGAAAGCTAAAAATGTTGTAACTATGCTTATTAAATGCTAATTAAAATAATGAAGAAACTGTATTTACTGCTTTGTCTGATTATTGCCGCCGGGTGCAGCCAGGCACAAACGCCACCTGCTAATTCCGGCTTGCCGCCATATCACATCCTCACTACAGACAGTGTTTACGTTACTCCTGCCAACCTGAAAAAAACAAACCGGTAATGGTGATCTATTTTTCGCCCGATTGCAGCCATTGCCAGCACCTGATGTATGATCTGAAACCCGAGCTGCCCAAATTAAAAAATGTACAGATAGTGATGATCACTTTTATGCCTATGCTTAAAGGGATCCAAACTTTCCAGCGCGATTTTGACCTGGCCAAATACCATAACATTACTATCGGCACCGAAGGTTATACCTACCTGGTACAAAAATTTTATAGTGTACAAACAACTCCATATATCGCTATTTATGATAAGTATGGTAAATTATTTCAGTCGTACCCAAAAGTGCCAAAAATTCCGGTACTGATGGAAACGCTTAAAAAAGTATAAAGTAGCTAACTTATAGCTCAAGCCGGTTAACTCAACGTTAACCGGCTTTTTTGTTTAACGTCCCCTCATGATCTCTCGCACTCTGAGTTACCCCACAAAACTGTTTTGTCGTTTAATCAGCAAGGTGTGTTGTTTTGACCCGCCGGGGCAAAGGATATTTTTATAACTTTTCATGCTACAAACCTTTTGCACCTCTGGTGCACTTGCCTTTTAGTACATCTCAATTAATGTTGTTTAACGTCCCATCAGGGTCTCTCGCAGAGGACCCTGATGTATACGCCATGCTGGCTCGTTGTTCTGACTCTTGAACGCGGTAAGCCTCAGGGTCCTCTGCGAGAGACCCTGAGGGGACGTGAGGAGGCTGTTTTTGTTACCTGCTACCAGGGTAATCCTTCAATCCTATAAATCACGGTTCAGAAAAAATCAGTGTAATCGATGAAATCAAAAATCAATCGGTGTAATCCCCAAAAAATCAAACCAATCAACGGGTACCGATTACGATTCATAATAGTTACCTTTGCGGCCAATATTTAAGTTGACGATGAAGAATACCGCATTAACCGATATCCACGTAAAAGCCGGTGCCAAAATGGTTCCATTTGCCGGTTACAACATGCCCGTTCAATACACAGGCATTAACGCCGAACACGAAACCGTGCGCAAGGCCGTTGGTGTTTTTGACGTAAGCCACATGGGCGAATTCATTTTAAAAGGAGAGAACGCGCTTGATCTGATTCAGCGGGTTACCAGTAACGACGCCTCAAAATTATACGATGGCAAAGTGCAGTACTCATGCCTGCCGAATGAAAAAGGCGGTATTGTTGACGATCTGCTGGTTTACCGGATCGACGAAAAAACCTATATGCTGGTGGTTAACGCTTCAAATATTGAAAAAGACTGGGACTGGATCTCCAAATATAATACCAAGGGTGTAGATATGAAAAACATATCCGACCGGACTTCATTGCTGGCTATCCAGGGTCCCAAAGCTGCCGAAGCTTTACAAAGCCTTACCGAGGTAGATTTGGTATCGATGGAATACTACACCTTTAAAAAAGGAACTTTTGCAGGTGTTGACAATGTATTGATATCAGCTACAGGCTATACCGGTGCAGGCGGCTTCGAGATCTATTTTGAAAACCAATATGCGGAGCAGATCTGGGATGCAATTTTCAAAGCCGGCGAGCCTTTTGGTATTAAGCCAATTGGTTTGGGCGCACGTGATACCTTACGTTTGGAAATGGGTTTCTGTCTATATGGTAACGACATTGATGATAACACCTCACCGCTTGAAGCCGGTTTAGGCTGGGTAACCAAATTCAATAAAGAATTTACCAATGCCGAAGCCCTGCAAGCCCAAAAACAAGCTGGTGTAAGCCGCAAACTGGTAGGTTTTGAAATGATTGACCGCGGCATTCCCCGCCATGACTATCTTATAGTTGACGCTGATGGCAATACTATAGGTAAAGTAACTTCAGGCACGCAATCCCCATCGTTGCAAAAAGCTATTGGTATGGGTTATGTGGATACAGCGTTTGCCAAAGAAGGCACCGAGATTTATATCAGCATCAGGGATAATAAAATTAAAGCGCAGATTGTAAAACCTCCGTTTTATAAAGCCCCTAACCCCCTAAAGGGGGAACTACCTTCAAAGTTTTCTAAATTAATTAAACACAAATGTCTGAAAATACAATTACTCTAACTCCCCCTTTAGGGGGCCGGGGGCACACGTTTGCCTAACCCCTGCATTACTGCCACTTTTTAATGTGGAGGATTATATTGTAGTGGTTATTGATATTTTCAGGGCAACATCATCTATATGTTATGGTATTGAAAACGGTGCTGAGGCTATTATACCGGTATCACAAGTTGAGGAGTGTGCCGCGTATAGAGAGAAAGGGCTGGATTACCTTCTTGCCGCCGAGCGCGACGGATCGGTAGTTGATGGTTTTGATTTTGGCAACTCGCCATTTTCATATACTAAAGAAAAGGTTGCCGGTAAAACAATAGTGTTAACCACTACCAACGGCACACATGCACTGCATTTATCGCGCAGCGCAAAAAAATTGTTATTGGTTCGTTCCTGAACCTTTCCGCTTTAAGCAACTGGCTTAATACCCAAAACGAAAATGTGCTGCTGGTGTGTGCCGGCTGGAAAAACAATTTCAATTTGGAGGATACCCTGTTTGCCGGTGCCGTAATTGAGCAGTTAAAAGATAAAGGATTTTTACTGGACGATGCAGCCTTAGCCGCTAACGATCTTTTCCAGGTTGGGAAAAACGATATCAATGCGTATCTCAAGAAAACATCGCACGGCGAACGCCTTAAAAAATTGGGCATCGAAAAAGATATCGAGTTTTGTTTACAGGTTGATTTGACAACTGCCATTCCTGTTTTGGAAGGGGAGAGGTTGGTGAAGTTGGTGGTATAAATGTAATATGCCATTGCGAGGAGCGGCCTGGACTAAAGCGTATGGGGCGACGCGGCAATCTCGTAGCTATGCATATTGAAGAAGCATTAGCTACGAGATTGCCACGCTATCGCTCGCAATGACATAAATTCTTGAGCTCCCGAAGGAGCCTGTGTAAGTAAGCACCCCCTTTAGGGGGCGGGGGGTAAACTCCACAAGCGCCTTTTCAATCCTGCTGATGGTTTCTTCTTTACCAAGCAGGGCAACAATATCAAATACGTGTGGACCAAACTTGCCGCCAACCAGCATAATGCGGAATGGCAGCATCACATCACCAACTTTTAAGCCTTTTTCTTCTGCAAGTGCTTTGAATTTAGCTTCCAGGTCGTGCGCTTCAATAGCTGCTTCGTTAGTTAGCAAAGCAATAAACGCGTGATAAAACGCTGTTTTGGCATCAGTCCATTTAGGTTTTACCGCGTTAAGGTCATACTCCTTAGGCTGCTCAAAAAAGAAACCTGCCTGCTGGTAAAAATCAGGAAGTAATACAACGCGATCTTTGATTAAAGTGATAACCTTAGTCAGGTATTCATTGTCGTTAACAGTAACGCCCTTATCAGCAAATACTTTTATAACATCTGACTTCAGACTTTCGACTTCAGACCTCTTAATCCACTCGGCATTGAACCATTTTGCTTTCTCAAAATCAAACTTGGCGCCCGATTTGTTAACGCGCTCTATCGAGAATTTTTCTATCAATTCGTTAAGCGTAAAAATCTCCTGCTCGGTACCGTCGTTCCAGCCTAAAGTTGCTAACAGGTTCAGGAAAGCTTCCGGTAAAAAACCTAATTCACGGAAACCCGGCGTCAACTCGCCTGTTTTTGCATCAAACCAGTTCATGGCATACACCGGGAAACCCAGTCGGGCTCCATCACGTTTGCTCAGTTTACCGTGACCGTCCGGTTTCAAAATCAGCGGCAGGTGTGCCCATTGGGGCATGTCGGCCTTCCAGCCCAGGTATTCCCAAAGCAGCAAATGTACCGGCGCCGAAGGCAGCCATTCTTCGCCACGAAAAGCATGCGTGATCTTCATCAGGTAATCATCAACCACAACGGCCAGGTGATAAGTAGGCATGCCATCGGCTTTTAATAACACTTTATCATCAACCAGGCCGGTTTCAAAGCTCACATATCCGCGAATCATATCATTGAAACTCACGGTTTCGCCCTCCGGCATTTTAATGCGGATCACGTGCGGCGTACCTGCATCAAGCAAGGCATCAACCTCGTGCTGAGGCAATGAAAGCGAGTTTCTTAGGGTATGGCGATAGGTCAGGCCGTACTGAAAATTGGGGATCTCCTTCCGGTTTTTGTCCAGCTCCTCGGCGGTATCAAAGGCATAATAAGCATGCCCTTCCATAACCAGGCGTTCGGCATATTCGCGGTAAAGTGGTTTACGCTCGCTTTGGCGATATGGCGCGTAAGGGCCACCGGCAACCGGGCTTTCGTCTGGGTGAAGGCCGCACCATTTAAGACAATCTAAAATATATTCTTCGGCACCTTCCACGTAGCGGGTTTGGTCGGTATCCTCAATTCGCAAAACAAAATCACCGCCATGTTTTTTGGCGTATAAATAGTTAAACAACACGGTGCGCACACCGCCAAGGTGTAAACCACCGGTAGGGCTTGGCGCAAAACGGACTCTTACTTTTTTATCGGTCATGATGGGGGCAAAGATAAGAGGGAAAGTCCATAGTCCATAGTCGATAGTTCATAGTATTATTTAAGCGTGGCTATGGTTATTAGTCGATGGTTGATAGTCCATGGTGATACTTGAAACATACCATGGACTATCGACTATGGGCTATGGACAATCTCTCCACAACAAAAAATTATATTTTACAGAGCAATTTTACGTTATTTGAGCTGTGCCCAGCATGAACCCATATCAACAGAAAAAACGTTGGAAATATTTACTTCTTGCATTTGCCGTGGTAATTGCAATTGGCTCATTACTTTATACCCGTTACCTGGTAAAAAACATTGAACGTTCGGAACGTACCAGGGCCCAGGTTTGGGCCATAAGTATGCGCCAGATTCTTGCCTCAGATGATAATGACTTTTTAAACTATGTAATAGCCGTGCGCGATAGTCTTACCGTTCCCGCCATTGTAACTGATGGAAAAGGCGAAATAGTTTTACAGCGTGGCTTAGACACTACAAAGACTTTTATTAAGCTGGAAGCCGAAAACAACAAGAGGAAAAAATACGATCCGGCTTACTTTAAAGAAGAGCTCGCCTATATGAAGGGTCAGCATCCTCCTATTAAGCTCCAGGTTTTGGGCGAAGAAAACTTTGTTTACTATAAAGATTCGCCGCTGCTTACACAGCTGCGCCTATTCCCTTATATTCAGCTCACGGTAATTGCTATATTTTTACTGATGGCCTATACCGCCTTCAGTCTCGTCCCGGAAGTCGGAGCAGGACCAGGTTTGGGTTGGCTTAGCCAAAGAAACAGCCCACCAGCTGGGGACACCTATATCATCGCTAATTGCCTGGATTGAGCTGATGAAGGAGAAGTTTAATGCTGAAGACGATGTACTGATTGCCGAAATGGAAAACGATGTAAAGCGTCTTGAAATAGTGGCCGATCGCTTTTCAAAAATAGGCTCCAAATCTGTATTAGAAGAGCATGGTGTATATGCTGTAGTTAAAGATTTTGTTGATTATTTTAAAGTAAGGGTAAGTAAAAACATCAGTTTTGAACTTATCGGCAACCCTCACCTAAAGGCCGGTCTGAATGTTCCGCTGTTTGATTGGGTGATAGAAAACATATTAAAAAATGCAGTTAACGCCATTGAAGGCAAGGGCAGTATTAAGGTAGAAATCAAAGATAACAAGGTAAAAAACCAAATCTTTATTGACATTACCGATACCGGTAAGGGCATCCCCCGCTCTAAATTTGATACTGTTTTTCAACCCGGCTATACCACCCGCAAGCGGGGATGGGGACTGGGCCTTTCGCTTACCAAACGTATAGTGGAAAATTACCACAACGGACAGATCTTTGTAAAAGACTCGGAAGTAGGTAAGGGGACAACATTCAGGATAATATTAAAAAATACGCGCAATGATAACAAAACCAAAACCAGGTGATTATTCGCCGTTTGCAGCGGGATATGTAGGGCTTGTTGGCGACAATGATGTAATTAGCATGCTTGAGCAGCAAATGGATACCAGCTACCAACTGTTAAGCAATTTAACCAATGAAGAAGCTTTGTATGCCTACGCTCCTGGTAAATGGACAGTTAAGCAGGCTTTGGGACATATGATTGATACTGAACGTACTTTTGCTTACAGGGCCCTGGTATTTTCGCGCAACCATGTTGAACTGCCCGGTTTTGATCAGGATATTTACGTTAACAATACCGATTTCAACAGCCAAAACATAAAAGATTTGGCCGAAGAATTTAGAGCTTTGCGCAAGGGCAATCTGTATATGATTAAAGCATTCAGCGATGAGCAGCTAAATCGTAACGGTATTGCCAGCAACCATTTGTTTACCGTTGCCGCATTTGTATTTATGCTGGCCGGGCATGAGCGCCACCATTTAAATTTATTTAAAGAGCGGTACGGAATAGGATAAGATATTTATATCGCACATCGTAAGGCCGTTAAATATAAAGACTTACGAAGTTTTTAAAACTTCGTAAGTCTGAGCTTCGCGATTTGAGAGGGTAGAAGAGAAGCCGTAGCTGTTTTCTTATTTTTCTTTGTGCAATTCTTCTTTATCCAGTACTTCTCTTTTTTCGATGCGGTATGATAAAAACAAGCCTGCCCCTCCAAAAATAGCGATCAATGCTACGTATAAAAAGAAAACATCATCGTCAAAACTATTGAATATGCCACGGTTTAAAACGTAGGCCAAAAATAGCCCGATACCCGAACCAATAAGCAGTAAGCCCCATTTTAAATTTTGGTAAGGAGCCGATTGCGGTTTATAACTCCTCGGATCCATGTTTCGTTCAATCATAGCCAATTTCTCCCGTTTGTTTAAGTAAACGATCCCGAAGATCATTGCGAATAAGCTGAGGGGTATTATAATTCCTGCTAATACGCCCAATTCACCTGCGCCCATAATATTTGTTTTTTTAATTAAGTTAATATTGTTTTTTCTCTCTGTAAATACGCCATTGCGGTGTATTTGTAAGCTATGACCACATGTTTTTTAAACAGGTTACACCTTGATTAAAAAAATTATTGCTCGTCCTTTTAGGAGGGCGGAGGGCATTTATTAACTTTGCCTTGATGATAAGTGCGGCTACTCCTTTTAACCTGCTGGGGCAGGATCTTTTATTATTACCACAAAAAGCTATTTACTGGCAGCAGCAAAGCGCTTTGATAATTGCCGATGTGCATTTGGGCAAAGTGGGCCATTTCCGTAAAGCCGGCATAGCAATACCAAGGGATATGGAGCAAAGTGACCTGGCCGTACTTTCCGATCTTATTTATGAACACAAGCCGGAAAAGTTAATTTTTTTGGGCGATCTGTTCCACAGCGATATGAATAACGATTGGGATTGGTTTATCCTTTGGCGCAGCCAGTTCCCCGCGTTACAGATCATCCTGGTCCGCGGCAATCATGATATCATTGCAGATAAGCATTATCATAACCTGAATATCGAACTGCACGACGAACTGTTGATCAGCCCCTTCCTCATGATGCATCATCCGCTTGCCAACGACCAGGACGAAAAAGCAGGTTATGTTTTTTGCGGGCATATCCATCCGGGGGTAAACTTAAGCGGCCGGGCACGTCAAAGCATTACATTGCCTTGCTTTGCCTTTGGCAATAAACAGGGAATTTTACCATCCTTCGGAAAATTTACCGGGCGGGTGGCTATCCGTAGTCTTCAAAACGACAGGATCTTTGCTGTATTAAAGGATAAAGTAGTAGCTATCGCTTAATTATCGTGGCTGCACCAACCTTTATTACAACATATTAACTGTCATAGCTGTGTATTTATACCTTAATAGCCAGCCCATTGCTTTAGATTGATTCTAAATAGATTTTTGATCTTCAATAAGCCAAAACCTCTTCTATGTTTTGTTATTTAATAAATACTTTTGCCTAACAAATCCAATTCATAATGAGCGAATTCAAACAAACCTTAAACTCGTCGCTGGGCAAAAAGCTGATCATGGCTTTAACAGGCTTGTTTCTGTGTACCTTTTTAATTGTGCACGTAGGCGGCAACCTGCTGTTGTTTAACAACGATAACGGTTTCAGTTTTAACGTGTATGCCAACTTCCTTACGCATTTTCCGCCTATTGAAGTTATAGCATACCTGTTGTACCTTTCCATTTTAGTGCATGCACTATACGGCTTGATCCTAACTGTCAAAAACCGTAAAGCCCGTCCTGTACGTTATGCAGTAGCGGCAAAATCTGATGCCTCATGGTCATCAAAAAACATGGGCCTTTTAGGTTCAATCATGTTCCTTTTCATCGTTATCCACATGGGCGATTTCTGGTTCCGTTACCACAATGACAAAACCATGGGCTTTAAAGAGTACCGTACCGATCTGGCAACCGGCGAAACCAAAGTTAGCGATTACACCCCGGCCAATGCCGAATTCAGCCACTCGGTATCAACCGAAAACAATGTGGAAGTTGTAAGGGTAAAAGACCTGCACGCGCGTGTTGCTTACAGTTTCAGCAACATTATCTACGTTATATTTTACGTAATAGCCATGGGCGCTGTAGCATTTCACCTGTTACATGGTTTCCAGAGCGCGTTCCGTACGCTGGGCTGGGTACACCGTAAATATACACCGGTAGTTTACTTTATTGGTACATGGCTGTTTGCAGTTATTATTCCGCTGCTTTTTGCCGCCATGCCGGTTTATTATTACTATTTATCAACCCAGGGAGCTCACTAAGTTAGCTGGCCAAAAGCCACAAACATAAATACAAAGAAGAGATGACATTAGATGCTAAAATTCCTCAAGGCCCATTAGCCGAAAAATGGAGCAAGCATAAATTTGATCTGAAGCTGGTTAACCCCGCCAACAAGCGTAAATACGATATCATCATTGTAGGTACCGGTTTGGCAGGCGCTTCGGCAGCTGCCACTTTAGGCGAGCTGGGTTACAACGTTAAGGCATTTTGTTTCCAGGACAGCCCACGCCGTGCACACTCTATTGCTGCACAGGGTGGTATCAATGCCGCTAAAAATTATCAGAATGACGGTGACAGCGTTTTCCGTTTATTTTACGATACTATTAAAGGTGGCGACTACCGCGCCCGCGAAGCCAACGTTCATCGTTTGGCCGAAGTTTCGGTAAACATTATTGATCAGTGCGTTGCTCAAGGTGTACCTTTCGCCCGCGAATACGGCGGCTTGCTGGATAACCGTTCATTCGGAGGTTCGCAAGTGTCGCGTACGTTTTACGCGAGGGGCCAGACAGGACAGCAGCTTTTATTGGGTGCTTACTCTGCCCTTAACCGCCAGATCCATGCCGGTAAAGTAAAAATGTATACCCGTCACGAAATGCTTGACGTGGTAACTATAGATGGCCATGCCAAAGGCATTGTTACCCGTAACATGCTTACCGGCGCTATCGATACACATGCCGGTCATGCGGTATTATTATGTACCGGTGGTTACAGCAACGTATTCTATCTGTCAACAAACGCAATCGGCTCAAATGTAACGGCAGCCTGGAGGGCACACAAACGTGGTGCTTTCTTCGGTAACCCTTGTTATACTCAAATTCACCCAACCTGTATCCCGGTAACCGGTGATCACCAGTCTAAGCTTACGTTGATGTCTGAATCACTGCGTAACGACGGTAGGGTATGGGCTCCTAAAACCGCTGAAATTGCTGAGCAGCTACGCAAAGGCACATTAAAAGCAGACCAGGTTAAAGAAGATGACCGCGATTACTTCCTTGAGCGTAAATATCCGGCTTTCGGTAACCTTGTTCCGCGCGACGTGGCCTCACGTAACGCTAAGGAAATGGTTGAAGAGGGCAAAGGTGTAGGCGGCTCTGGCTTCGCGGTATTTCTTGACTTTGCTGACGCGATTAAACGCCTGGGCGAAGAAACCGTTAAAGCCAAATACGGTAACCTGTTTGATATGTACTACCAGATCACCAACGAAAACCCGTATAAGCAACCAATGCGTATTTACCCTGCGGTTCACTATACAATGGGCGGCCTTTGGGTTGACTATAACCTGAGCACAACCGTGCCTGGTTTGTATGCTTTGGGCGAGTGCAACTTCTCCGATCACGGTGCTAACCGTCTTGGTGCATCTGCACTGATGCAGGGTTTATCTGATGGTTACTTTGTAATCCCTTATACACTTGGCGATTACCTGGCTAAGATCGGCCCTAAGAAGGTTGATACCAACCACCCGGCGTTTGAAAAAACCAAGCAGGACGTAATTGCCCACGTAAACAAATTGCTGTCATTAAAAGGAACTAAAACCACTAACGAATACCACCGCGAGCTTGGCCACATTATGTGGGAATATTGCGGTATGGCCCGTACCGAAGAAGGCCTGAAAAAAGCCAAAGGTTTGATCCAGGCATTGAAAGCCGATTTCTGGAAAAACGCTATCGTAACCGGCGAAAACGAAGAAGTAAACGCTTCGTTAGAGAGAGCTGGTCGCGTGGCCGATTTCATTGAACTGGGCGAGCTGATGATCGATGACGCTTTAATGCGTAAAGAATCATGCGGTGGCCACTTCAGGGTTGAATCACAAACACCAGATGGTGAAGCGCTTCGTGATGACGAAAACTTTGCATTTGTTGCAGCCTGGGAGTTTAAAGGGGAAAATCAGCCGGAAGAGTTACATAAAGAACAGCTGACATTTGAAGCAGTTCATTTATCACAACGTAATTACGCATAGTGAATGGTTGATTAGTGATAGGTTATTTAAGTTAAAACCACTCACCCAATCAACTACTCACTCAATCAACAAAAACAACGATAACTCAAATCTAAAACAAAGATGAGTAACGGAAATATGAACCTGACGCTTAAAGTATGGCGTCAAAAAAATGCTCAAACCGCGGGTAAATTCGTAAGCTACAAAGCCGAAAATATTTCGCCCGACATGTCGTTCCTTGAAATGCTCGACGTGGTTAACGAAAGCCTGACCCACAAAGGCGATGAGCCAATTAACTTTGACCACGACTGCCGCGAAGGTATTTGCGGTATGTGTTCATTATATATCAATGGTCACCCGCACGGGCCAAAACGCGGTATCACTACCTGCCAGCTGCACATGCGTACCTTCCACGATGGTGAAACTATCACCATTGAGCCATGGCGCGCTGAAGCATTCCCTATCGTAAAAGATTTAGCGGTTGACCGCTCTGCATTTGACAGGATCCAGCAAGCTGGTGGTTATGTTTCAGTGAACACCGGTGGTGTACCTGATGGTAATGCTATCCCAATCCCTAAAGTTATTGCTGATGAAGCTTTTAACTCGGCTACCTGTATTGGTTGCGGAGCCTGCGTTGCTGCCTGTAAAAATGCCTCGGCTATGTTGTTCGTATCGGCTAAGATCACTCAGTTGGGCTTGTTACCTCAAGGTCAGCCTGAGCGCTATCGCCGTGTACAATCAATGGTTGCCCAGATGGACGAAGAAGGTTTTGGCAGTTGTACCAACACCGGTGCCTGCGAAGCCGAGTGCCCTAAGGAAATTAAATTGACTAACATTGCCCGTATGAACAACGACTATTTTAGCGCGAAACTGTTCAGGGAAGAAGAAGTACATGAGCAAGGTCATTAATTGATCTTTCTGATAGGATATAGTAAACGGCCCGGCTTGTCCGGGCCGTTTTATGTTTTATTCAGTAGCTGTTAAAACGGGTTAAAATAAAGTAGGCAATAAAAACGCTTTTGCGTTTTTTGAGAATAAGCACGCAAATTTTTTTATCCGGCTTAAAACTAAGAAACTGTTTAAATATTGACGCATATCGTTTACAGGTAAATAAAACTTCATTGCCGTTGGTTTTAACCAACGGAATAAAGCATTCACAATAAGAGGGCTTCAGCCCAAATCCGCTTGCATAATTAGGCTAAAGCCAGGGGCTTTCGGCTCTTAATCCGTTGGTTAAAACCAACGGCAATTAATATTCTTCATTCTTAAACAGCTTCTTAGAACTCAAGACTTTCGGCTTATTCCTCTCCCACAAGCTTAAATACCATCCCATCCATATCTTCAGAGATCCTGATCTGGCAGGCCAGTCTGCTTGCAGGTGGAGCGTAGGGCAGCGTATCCAATACGTCGAGCTCGGTATCTGTCGCGATAAAATATTCCTCGAGACCTTCTATCACCTGTACGTGACAGGTGGCACAAAGCGCCATACCGCCGCAGGTGGCCAGTATATCGTACTCAGATGCCTTCAGTACTTCCATCAGGCTCAGGTTTATGCCTTCCGGAATTTCAACGGCCCTGCTGCCTCCGTCGCGGTCAATTATGGTTAAATTTATCATGGCTAAAAAGCGCTTACACCGTAAACGGTGGTGTATTTAAAACTCAGTTTTTGCTCGGGGTAAACATATTTGAAAGCGCTTTGGGCCATTAACGCACTTTCATGAAAACCGCAGAGTATCAGTTTAAGCTTACCCGGGTAGGTATTGATATCGCCAATGGCATAAATGCGCTCAATATTGGTGCTGTAATCAACTGTATTTACCGCGATGGCCGATCTGTCGATATTCAACCCCCAGTCTCCAATAGGGCCAAGTTTGGGGCTAAGGCCAAATAACGGAATGAGGTGATCGGCTTCAACATGGCTTACCTGCTGGTCCCGGTCAAGCAGGGTAATCTCCTGCAGGTGGTCATCGCCGGTTAAGGCAACTACGTTTGACTTAAGGACCAGGTCGATCTTGCCTTCCCTGGCCAGTTCAAATACCTTTTCGGCGCTATCAGGTGCTCCGCGAAAAGTATCCCCCCGATGGACCAGGGTAACCCGTTCGGCTACGTTGCTCAGAAAAACAGCCCAGTCCAGGGCAGAATCGCCGCCACCTGCAAGCACTACTTTTTTATCACGGAAATGTTCGGGATTCTTCACCATATAGGCTACACCTTTTCCCTCAAAATCCGTAAGTCGGTCAATTTCTGGTTTGCGGGGTTCAAAACAGCCAAGGCCGCCGGCAATTACTACTACCTGGCAATGAACGGTTGTACCGTCGTTGGTTATGATATTATAAGATCCGTCATCATTGCGTTGCAGGTTTTCTACCCGCTCGCCCAAACTAAAGGTGGGGTGAAACGGGGCTATCTGCAGCATCAAATTATCCACCAGTTGCTGTGCGGTAACATCAGGATAACCGGGAATATCATAAATAGGTTTATGCGGATAGATTTCGGAAAGCTGGCCGCCAACCTGTGGCAGCACATCAATAAGGTGGCAGCGCATTTTTAGCAGCCCGGCTTCAAAAACAGCAAATAAACCAACAGGTCCCGCGCCTATAATGCAGATATCGGTAGTAATTTTTTCCATGTATGATCGCCTTTGATTCAGCAATCAAATTTGCCGCTAAACTAACTGGCAATCAAATGATATAAAGTAATATGAGATTACTTTAAGTTATAATTGGCAAGGCAAAAACGTTTAAATAACTCTATCAGCTTGCTGTGTTTGCCATGCAATTGTATGAACTGAAAAGTGCGGAAAATCTCTAATCCTTTAACATCAATAATGGTGAGCTCGTTGTATTTTAACTCGCTTACTACCGATTGGATGGAGAGAAATGTTGCTGTTTCTGAGTATAAAAGATATTGTTTTATGGCGATACTGCTCTCCAGTTGAATCTCGATGTTCAGGTCTTTAGGGTTGATTTGCACGGCGGCCAGGGCATTGAAGATAACATCCAGGGTGCCCGATCCGGCTTCCCTTAAAACCAACGGGATAGCGGGTAATTGTTTGGGAGTGATCTCGGTCTTTTTGGATAACTTATTGTTAGCACTGGTTACCAGTACAATTTCATCTTTAATAAAATCGGTATAGGATAATTGCGGCGAATGGGCAGCACCTTCTACAATGGCAATATCTATTTTTTCGGCCAGTACCAGCTGCGAGATCTGATCGGTATTGGCCTGGATAAAATTGAAAGTAACCTTGGGATATGTTTTTTTAAACATAGCCAGCAGCTTGGGCAAAATGGTTTGCGCCACGGTGGTACTGGCCCCTATGTGCAGTGTACCGGCTTCCAGGTTGTTAAGCTGTGCCAGTTCAGTTTCCAGGTCGGTATAGGTTTGGAAAATCTTCTCGGCGTATTTTTCAAGGATCTTGCCGGCAGTGGTAAGGGAAATATTATTGCCGTTTCGTTTAAACAACTGTACGCTGAGTTGTTGCTCCAGTTCTTTGATATGTTTGGTGACCGCCGGCTGGGTGATAAATAACTCGGATGCAGCTTTGGTAAAGCTTAACCGTTGTGCAACCGTATAAAAAACCTTCAGCCTGAAATCAAATATCATTGAGCCAATTTAGGAATAAATACTTTTTATTCAGCATGTCACTACGAGCGAAGCGTGGCAACCGCATACCATACAGTGCAAATATGCATTGGCTGCGAGATTGCCATGCTTCGCTTACAACAATGCGATAAATTTATGTCAATGTATCTATTTAATTCGTAGCCAATTGTGGGCTGGCATCCTTGCGTTTCAGGATCAAAGCTGCTATCAGCGCAATCACCAGGCCAACGGGCAGTATCTCCATATAAGTAAGCACAATTACGCCGAAGGGGCTTTTGTACATATTAACATAACCGGCCATGCTTGCTTCCTGTTGCTTAAGTTCGGTAGCCGTAGCACCATTGGCTTTGGCTTCCCTTAAAATATGGGCGACGTATTTGGTCATAAAATCGGGGTAAAAGTTATAGAACTCTATTAACCACACAATCACATAAACTGTTGAGGTGATCAATACAATGTAAAGACCGATCATAAAAGCTTTGCCGAAACTAATTATGCCTTCGTTGTATTTGTCACGGTAATTTTTGATGGCTACAAATATCAGCGAAAACGCCAGCAACATGGAGCCATAGCCCACCCACATGTTGCCCTGAAAGTTGGGGTTGTTATAGCAAAGGGCTCCCGAAATTCCCCCGGTAGCAGCAATGATCAGGCCGGAGATTGATCCAAAAACAAATACATTCTTTTTCATATCGTTTATATTTTGATAGAGCAAATTTGGCTTGTCAGAAACTTTTCGGGCTCATACTTTAGGGTGATTTTGGAAAATATGCTGCCATTAGTACTAAAGTATGAAGCGGGTTAAGGAATAATGCTGAGCCGCTTCCCCATTTCCACGGCCTGGGTGCGGCGTTTAACCTCCATTTTTTCAAACACCTTTGCCGAATGTGTTTTGATGGTATTCAACGATACAAATAAACGCTCTGAAATTTCCTGGTTACTTAATCCTTCGGCCATTAATTGCAAAACATCAAGCTCGCGTTTGCTGAGGCCAAGCTTTTCCACCTCTGTCTGGTTAATGATAAATTTAGGTCCGTTATTTACATAAACCTGTTTTTCTACAACAACCGTTTTGGGTTTGGTAAGTTTAAGTGCCAGCCAAATTCCTAATACGGTAAAAAATACTGCTATGGCACCCATGTAAATTTCATAGGCATTATCAACAATGATCAGTTTAAGCTCAAGCCATTTCAGCAAAAACAACAGCAGTGCAAGTGCTACCGCGTACAGTATGGTATGTTTGTTTTTTGCCAATAAATTTGAAGCCATGTTATGATCACCGATTGATCTTAAAATTAGGATTATTTAAGATAAAGCAGAAAGGCACACAAAACAAAAAAAGCGGAAAACATCCCGCTCTTAAATTTATAATTTGTCAAGTTAATACCTTAACCCTGAAAGCCCTGGCTTCGTTTATTCATCAGCTTTAGCCGCGTCTTTCCTGGCTTTTTTATCGGCTTTTAATTTTGCATAGGCTTTTTGTTGTTCGGGGGTGAAAATCTTGTTTAAGCCGGTGGCAGTGCGTTGTTTAATCTTTTGATCGGCCAGGTGACTGGTTTTTTTATCCTGTTTCAGTTTTTTCAGGCTATCGATACTTGTTGCCTGGGCAAGCAGGATAACATTGACTTTTTTGCCTGGTCGGCAGTAAGTTTTAAGTTTTTTTGCAGGTGCTCGGTTTTGTTGGCCGCTTTTTGAGCAGGCGTTTTTTCAATCTTTTTTTGTGCGTTGGCTGCGTAGTTTAGTCCGCAGGCAAGGGCCAGTAGCATCAATAGTTTTTTCATATTTTTTATTTTTTGCAGATAATTAATTTATTGACAATATAGATGAGTTTTGGTTTAAATGGATATGTGTATAAGTTTCTTTGACAATTAAATTAAACCAAAGGGTTCTTTTATGGTCGTACTAATGCAAAAGTTAAATTTTTAATTTAATAACCCGGATACTATGAAAAAGGCTGTTAAGTACTGGTGTGGCTTTGTTATGTTGTTGTGTTTGTTTACCGTATTTACTGCCTTTTTGCCGGGCTATCCTAATGCAAGTTTAAAATTTCCATATAAGCAGGCGGGTTTAACACCCGAACAGGCCGCGGCTCATTTACTGAGCCGTTTTACTTATGGGGCAACCCCGGGCGAAGTAGAAGAAGTATCCAAAATCGGCCCCGAAAAGTGGTTCGCCCAACAGTTGGATGCCCAACTCCCGGATGATTCCCTTAATCAACTCTTAAATAAATACGATGCCTTAAAACTGAGCAATACAGAAGTTGTTGCCCAATACCCCAAAGGCGCGCAGGTTTTGCGAATGGCTATAAGGGATGGGGTAGTTAACAAAGATTCGGTAAAAACAGATCGCAAAGCTTATCGCGATCAGTTGCAAAACTACATGCAGCAAAACGGATTAAAGCCCGAGCAGGAGCTGTTACGCCAGTTCATCAACCAGAAAATATTAAGAGCGGCTTACAGCAATAATCAATTACAGGAAGTAATGACCAGTTTCTGGTTCAATCATTTCAATGTATCTATAGTAAAAAACGACTGTTCGCAATATATCCCCGCTTATGAGCGCGATGTGATCCGCGCTAATGCCCTTGGCAAATTTAATGATTTGTTATTGGCCTCTGCCAAATCGCCGGCCATGCTATATTACCTGGATAATTTTAGCAGCTCGGGGAATAAGGACAATATGGAGCAAAGTAACAGGCCGATCCGCCGCCGGCTGATGCAGCAAATGCAGGGTACGGATACAGGTCGTTTTGCCAATATGCCCAAAATAAACAAAACAAAAAAAGCACAGGGGCTTAATGAAAATTACGCCCGCGAGGTAATGGAACTGCATACCCTTGGCGTTGACGGCGGCTATACCCAGCAGGATGTTACCCAGGCGGCTAAAGTACTTACCGGCTGGTCGGTTTATCCAATGGGCACTTACGGACAAGCAGGCCAAAAACTCATGAACCGTATTGGGGATGAAAAACTGCAAAGCCGTGGTTTTGTACATGAGGGCGATTTTCTGTTTAACCCGAACAAACATGATAGCGGCGAAAAGACGGTATTAGGCCATCATTTTGCTGCCGGAGGCGGGTACGAGGAGGGTGTGCAACTGCTTAATATGCTGGCACATCAACAAGCTACGGCAAGGTTTATATCAAAGAAAATAGCTGTGCGCTTTGTGAGCGATAACCCGCCGCAAAGCCTTATTGATAAAATGGCCCGTACCTTTATGAATAAGGATGGTGATATTAAACAGGTACTGATCACCATGGTTAATGCGCCTGAATTTTGGAGCGCGGCAGCCGTAAGGGAAAAACTAAATCACCTTTTGAGCTGGCCATAGGCTCGGTACGTTCATTGCATGCCGATATTACCCAGCCTTACCAGTTGTTTAACTGGATCAATAAAATGGGCGAAAAGATGTACTATTACCAGGCCCCGACCGGCTTCCCCGATAAAGGCCAATACTGGATCAATACCGGCGCGCTGCTTAACCGTATGAATTTTGGTTTGGCACTGGCATCGGGCCGGATCCCCGGCGTAAAGGTTGATCTTGCAGCACTCAATAACCATCACGAACCCGAAAGCGCACAGGCCGCACTTATCACCTATAGTAAAATCATTATGCCGGGCCGTAAGCTTGATGAAACCATCAAACGGCTTACACCTATGCTTAACGATCCCAAACTTATGGAAAAGGTTGGCGAAGCCAGCGCCAAAACTCCTGCAACAACCGCGGTACCAGTGGCTGCTAGTGATGAGATGATGGATCAGCAGGCGGGTTTAAAAGGTAAACGAAAAAATAATTTTATAGCGATGCAAAGTGCCTCCGGCAATAATTCTATGCTGGCGCAGGTGGTTGGCGTTATCATTGGTTCACCCGAATATCAGAGGCGTTAATTGCAGGAGGATTTAAAAATGGTATCAAGAAGAGGCTTTTTAAAATCGGGCGGACTGGCCCTTTTAGGTGTAGGGTTACTGGGCGGTATACCCGGTTTTTTAGCCGAGGCAGCCGCGAGCGAAAAAATCTTATCGCCCTATAAAAAGAAAAAACGCTGGTATGTATCTTTCAGCGGGGAGCTATGGATGGCCTGATGGCCGTTACTCCGTTTACTGATGATTATTTGAAAGCTGCCAGGCCAAACCTGTTCATGTCGGCTGCCAAAAGTGGTACAAATAATCCGCTGATAGACCTGGACGGGCGTTTTGGTTTGCACCCTGCCATGAAGGCCTTTGAACCCATGTTTCGCGAAAAACGTTTGGGCATTGTTCACGGCATAGGCTCGCCTAATAATACCCGCTCGCATTTTGATGCGCAGGATTATATGGAATCGGGCACTCCATTCAATAAAGGGACCTCAAGCGGCTGGCTTAACCGGGCTGTAGGTTTGCTTGGGCATGATGCGCTTACACCATTTACGGCCGTGAGCATGACATCGGCCATGCCACGTTCTTTTTATGGCGACAATCCCTCGGTGGCCATCAGCAATTTGCAGGATTTTGCGATTCAAATGCGGGGCAATCCTGCCGGAGCCAATATCGCGGCCAAAAGTTTTGAAGATCTGTATGATCAAACCGCATCCGGCTTACTGAAGCAAACCGGAAAGGAAAGTTTTGAAGCTATGAAGATGCTGCAGAAAACTGATATTAAAAATTATACGCCTGCCAATGGCGCTGTTTACCCCAGCTCGGCATTGGGCAATTCGCTGAAACAAATAGCCCAACTCATTAAAATGGATGTGGGGCTGGAAGTTGCCTTTGCCGAATCGAACGGTTGGGATACCCACTTTAACCAGGGAACCGAAAACGGCATCTTCGCCCGGAATGTGGCCGACCTAAGCAACAGCATAATGGCCCTGTGGACCGACCTGGGCACCTACCAGGACGATGTTACCATAATGACCATGACCGAGTTTGGCCGTACCGTACATCAAAACGGGACTGGTGGTACCGATCATGGTCGCGCTTCATGTAACTTTATTTTAGGTAATGATGTAAGCGGCGGTTTAGTGTATGGCGATGTAAAGCCGCTCGCCGTTGAAAACCTTGAAGATGGCCGCGACCTTACCGTAACTACCGACTTTAGAAGTGTGTTCAGCTCAGTAGCTGATAAGCATCTTGCGATAAATAATGATCATATACTGTTTCCCGACTGGAAAGGGGATAGGGTGAATGTAATGAAGGGATAAAAGCATACTGCCGCGGTTTTTGCGATAGCATAACCCGTGATTGAATATCCCTGAAGTTTCTAACTTCAGCTCATTCACTGGCTGAAGTTGGGCGATAACGTAAATCGGCCTAAAACCGGGCAAGCACTTTGCCTGCGAAAGCAACAATTTTTAGTCATTAAAAATGGTGGCGCTGTTTTGTCAGTACTTTTTTTCCAAAACCTTCCAGGTTTATTTTTGCTCAAAAAATATCAAAAAATCAGTAGCATAAAAGCCTTCGAAAAAGCACTGTTGAAACATTAACTTTATATTCTCTAAAGTTTTAATAATTGATTATCAATTATTTGGATATGTTTCACTAAAATCGTTAAAGCGTTTATTATCAGAACAGATGACGTTTTAATGTGTTTCGTGTTTCACTCTTAAAATTTGGAACATGATGTTGTTTCAGAAAAAAAGGCCTGGGTGTTTTTCCAATTTTTTATGGGGAATTAAAATTTGGGGACACCACATTTGTTACAATCAATTCGCATGCAACACATCTACCGCTTTGATACATATCGACTAAAAACTGAATCAATTTTGATAACAGCTGTTTGCAGTTTGTATCTAAATTTGTTTAAATCGATATACCTATGAAAAAATTTGCCTGGCTGTTATGCTTCCTGTTACCTGGCCTCGTGGTTTCGGCCCAACAAATTAAAGGGAGCTATGCTATTAAAAATGAGCAAACCGGGATGCTGTTACGGGTTAAAGACGCACATTCAGAAAATGGTACCCCACTGGTTGCTTACTATCCCGAAAACTGGAAATGCATGACCTGGAATTTTAAACATGTTGCAGGGAATACCTATCAGCTTCAGAATTTGCTTACCAATAAAACATTCCAGCCTAAGGGCGATGCTGATGTAAACGTAGCTTTAGAGGAACAACCGCTTAACACGAACAGCGCCAATCAGCAATATGAGTTTGAGGCGATAGATCATGATACTTTCATGATTAAACTGAAAGGGACAGACTTATACATTACGCCATCTGATAAAAAGGGGGCAGTTAACTCACAGATAGTTTTAGCTAAAAAGACAAATACAAAAGACCAGTATTGGGATATTTACGAACAATCGCCTACCATGTGATTCACTATCTGAAGATGCTGTGCTAACCGGTAATATTATAACCAGGCCCTGAAATAGGATTCTGCAACTGTACCCGGCTGCAAAGGGCGTTAATCGGCCGTAAATATAAGATTCAGCGAAACCGCTATCTCGTCGGTAACAACTGTGTTTTTTACGGCCGAAAAGAAATCCCATGCTTCCCGCTTAGGCTGCATATCGATTTTCCACTTGATACGGTCAATTGTGGTATTTGCCTTAGCGCTGATGATCTCGTTCTTTTTAATGATAGTTGCCATAAATTCAATGGGATTGCTGATCCCTTTTATGGTAAGGATGCCGGTCACGTTAAAGTTGGTTGACTGGCCAGCGCGTGTAATTTCTTTAACAACCATAGTTGCTTCCGGGTACCGGCCTACTGCAAAAAAGCCCTCTTTTTTCAACTCTTCATCTACCTTTTTATTCCCGGCCGCATCGGCATGATCGGTACTGTGCATGGTATTCATATTCAGGCTAAAGGCGCCGTTTGTTGGTTCGCCGGCAGCCGTATACCCCAGGCTGCCCGATTTAAAAAGCAGATAGCCGTAATGGCCACCCATAGTTTTGCGGGCATCCCATAAAACTTTACTTTTTTTAATATCTAAATGGTAGGTTTGCTGTGCAGAGGCTGGGATCAAGGCCATGGACAGCCACAGGATAATTGCGTATTTTCTTAACATAGTATAAGTGATTTATTTGGTAAACCTACTCAGCTTCAGTGCGTTTGTTATTGCCGATATTGTAAATAAAATTGTAAACTTTGTAAATTAAATCTCCGGGAATATGGCCGGTTCCAAACTACCAATGAATAAGACAACCAAACGCTTGCTGGGGCTTGGTTCCCTGCTGCTCATGACCCTTTTATGTGTTGCTTTCAGTTTTACCGGTAAGGATGACTTTGATATGGCCCGGCAGGAAATTCTGCTCCGGAAAATTGGGCATGAGGTGTTGTTATATTCGGGTGATAGTACATCGCGTGTGATGCCGGTACAAAAGATTGCCGAAAATGAGTACCAGTTACGGTTTGAGAATGAATTTTCTTTTCAGCCCGATTCGCTTGTGAAAGCAATTAGCAGTGCCCTGGCAAAGGACAACCTGGCTAACGACTATATTGTGAATGTTTTAAATTGTGGAGGGAACAGTGTGATATTTGGCTATGCTATATTCAAAAATAAAAAGGACAACATAATGCCCTGCTCGGGGCGGAAACAACCTAAAAGCTGCTATGTGATCAACCTCAAATTTAAAAGCCAGGGATTGAGTATGCCCTCAAAAGGCTATCTAATTGGCGGGATACCTTTATTGGCATTTATCGGGTTTGTAATTTCAATGTCGGGTAAAAGCCGGAAAAATACAGTTGTAAACAGCTCTGCCCCGGATAATAGTTTTAAAATAGGTAATATTATATTTAACCCGGCCAGGCGGCAGCTGCACAGCGCCGGAATGATTACCGAGCTCACCTTAAAAGAAAATAAACTGCTGCTCATCTTTGCCCGGTCGCCAAATGAGATCATTGAAAGGAGCAGGCTTCAAAAAGAGATTTGGGAAGACGAGGGCGTAATTGTTGGCCGGAGCCTTGACATGTTCATATCAAAACTGCGAAAAAAACTGGAGCATGATCCGGCCATTAAACTGGTGAATATACACGGCAAGGGATATAAGCTGGAAATCAACGGATAATTACTTTTGTAACTATAAGCTTCGCTGCATATCTATATAGATAATCCAACTGTCTACATACTATAACGTGGTTTTTATAAATGATTTTTAGCGATAATAAACGTTGTTAAGCTTTCCGTCAAAAAAATAGCCGATTTATCGCATCAAGGTAAATTTCGATACGATTTTGAAAGGCTCTTCCTTAATTCACTATTTTTGAATGCCGGCCAGCTTTATTTGCGGATATAATATATATCTAAAGAAAAACCTAAAGGCATTACTTTGATAATCATTTGCGAAAAATGCCCTGAATCTTCAGCGCTTTATTAATCACCATAATTGAAAAACAAAATGAGTAAAATTACAGTAAAAGACGGAACCGAAATTTATTACAAGGACTGGGGAACCGGGCAACCATTAGTTTTCCATCACGGCTGGCCTTTATCTGCCGATGACTGGGATGCTCAGATGTTCTTTTTCCTTGAACAAGGTTATAGGGTGATAGCCCATGATCGCCGCGGTCATGGACGTTCAAGCCAAACCGCAACAGGTAATGAAATGGATACCTATGCAGCTGACGTTGCCGAGCTTGTTGAGGCGCTTGACCTGAAGGGTGCAATCCACATCGGTCACTCTACAGGTGGTGGAGAGGTTATTCGTTACGCTGCAAAATATGGAAAAGGACGTATCGCCAAAGCTGTGCTGATTAGCGCGGTTCCTCCGGTTATGGTTCAAAGCGAAAGCAATCCTGATGGTGTTCCGATTGCAGTATTTGACGAGATCCGCGAAAGCACTGCAACCCAAAGAAACCAATTTTACCAGGACCTGACTATTCCGTTTTATGGCTATAATCGTGAAGGTGCTAAAATTTCACAAGGCATCAGGGACAACTGGTGGCGCCAGGGTATGATGGGCGGTATAAAAGCACATTACGACTGTGTTAAAGCTTTTTCGGAAACAGATTTTACAGAAGACCTTAAAAGTGTAGATATTCCTGTACTTGTTTTACACGGGGAAGATGACCAGATAGTTCCGTTTGCAAACTCGGCACTAAAATCTATAAAGCATCTGAAAAATGGTAAATTGATCTCCTATCCAGGTTTCCCGCATGGTATGCCTACTACCGAGGCTGCAACCATCAATAAAGATCTTTTAGCTTTTATTAAAGAATAATATTTTTATTAATTACTATTACACAAGGTCGCCTCTTTTGAGACGGCCTTTTTGTTTGTATTGACATGCTAATGATCTATCACTGTTGTCCGGTAAAGATTTTTTAGGGAAAAAGGAAGGGATAGCCGAAAGACTACCCCTTTGTGTTGATATTTGAGTTACCACACTTAAATACACAACATGAGCAAAAGTACTTTTTTACCGGACAGCCGGTCCTGAATCAGTTATTAGGTTTAATAGATCGTAATAATGTTCGATCATTAGCAAGACGTGGGGATCACGATCTCTACTACCGTTACTTTGATACCTATACACATCTTGTAACGATGCTTTACTGCGTTTTTAACAGATGCACCAGCAGCAGAGAAGTAATCAGCGGCATGAAAGCAAGCCTGCATAAGCTTCATCATATCGGTATAAGTAAATGTCCGGCCAGAAGCACCTTATGTGATGCTAATGCCCAGCGTAGCTTTGAAGTATTCGCCCGTATTTATGATAACCTGTATAGGCGACACAAGCAGCTTTTACCGGACAGCCGATTAAAGATCGACCCTAAGCTATTCATTGCCGATTCTTCAACAATTACCTTATTTCAGCAAATATTGAAAGCCCCAAGCCCGGGAAAGGCCAACGGTAAGAGAAAAGGCGGGATCAAAGTTCATACGCTCATTAAGGCAGCAGATGATGTACCGCTGAAAATTAGCTTCACGGCAGCCAGCGCTAACGATATGCCCTTCCTTAAAGAGATCAAACTCGAACCAGGTTCCTTTATCGTTTTCGATAAAGGTTACGTAGACTATTCTGAATATCAAAGAATGACAAATGAAGGCGTATTCTTTGTCACCAGGCAGAAAAAAGATGCCAAATACTCAACAATGTGGCTGAATGAGCTTAGCGAACAAAGCAAGGCACACGGTGTCATCGAAGATAAACTACTCCTCCAGGGCACACGTACTCAAAAAGAGGGTATCCAGTTGGAGATTCGCCTGGTTACTTTCTTTGACAAAGAAACCGAAAGGACATTTGAGTTTTTAACCAATAATTTCTCGTTACCACCTGAAGCTATTGCCGATCTTTATAAGAAACGATGGCTTATTGAAATACTATTTAAGCGGGTAAAGCAAAATTTCCCGCTTAAATACTTCCTGGGGGATAATGAGAATGCAATCAAAATACAGATATGGTGCGCTTTTATTGCCGATCTTCTAATCAAAATTGTCCAGGTACAACTCAAAAGACAATGGTCTTTCTCTAATCTGAGTTCTATTATAAGACTCCATCTGATGAGTTATATCCACCTATTTAACTTTCTGAACGATCCGGAGAAACTGTCCGTCATGTCAACAAATCACTCACGGCAACTAAAATTGGGGGGCTTGGACATCCGCTTTAAAACCTAAATCCTTCTTTTTATATCATAATGCAGTCTTTTTATAACAATAACAAACTTTACCGGACAACAGTGATGATCTATCGGAATCTCATTTTATACGCATCTGAAAACTTGCTATTGAAATGTTTATTATTTTTGGATGATGCATCCGGAATTTGAAACATATCTGCGAAGGAGTGGCCTGGCTGAGGAAGCGGTCCGCAGGGTCAGTGATCTGGCAGTGGCAAGAAAATTGCGCCGTAATGAGCTCCTTTTTAGCGCAGGCGAAATTTGCCGGCACAAGGTATTTGTTGTAAGCGGGCTACTGCACACGTTCAATATCTCGGCGGGAGGTAATCAGCATATTTTGCAATTTGCACCGGAAAACAGCTGGACGCTTGATGTTGAAAGTTATGACCGGCAGATACCCTCACAAGTGAGCATAGGAGCAGTAGAACCCAGCGAGATACTCTGCTGGCAAAAAAAGGATTTCGATATGTTGCTGGCAGAGGTGCCCCAACTAAAAAAATTTGCCGAAGGCCTTATTGCCCGTAATATCCATTACAGCCGGAAGCGGATCCTGATTTCATTAAGCGCAACGCCCGAAGAAAAGTATGAAGATTTTATCCAAACCTTCCCGGACTACCTGGCTCGTTTGCCCCTGCGTATGATTGCCGCTTATTTGGGCATCTCCATAAAAACCCTTACCCGTATCCGTCACGCGCAGCTCCTGCGCTAATTGAAATTATGGTCAGCTGACCATCTTTAGCATGATTTTATTGGGGAATTTTGTATCAAATAAAATCATTGACCTATGCGTGTATTTGTAACCGGAGCCTCAGGATTTGTAGGCTCAGCAATAGTAAAAGAACTTTTAGAGGCAGGCCATGAGGTACTTGGCCTCGTCCGTTCAGATAAAGGCGCTGAACAATTGGCATCAACCGGTGCCGAAGTATACCTTGGCGACATCAACGACCTGAAATTTATTCAGCAAGGTGCCGCCGCGTGCGATGCTGTAATCCATACGGCTTTTAATCATGATTTTTCACAGTTTAAGGCCAATTGTGAAGCCGACCGGAAGGTAATTGAAGCCCTGGGCGATGCACTTGTCGGAACAAGTAAACCTTTAGTTATTACCTCCGGAGTAGGGCTTTTGAATTATGGCCGGCTGGTTACAGAAGATGACGCGCCGCCTGCAGGATCAGATGTTATTCCGCGCGTAGCTTCAGAGGAGGCCGCCGCGGCTGCCGCGGCAAAACGTGTAAAAGTTTATACGGTGCGCCTGTCGCCCAGTGTGCATGGTGAGGGCGACCATGGTTTTGTACCGATGATCATTAATATGACCCGGGAAAAAGGAGAATCGGTCTATATAGCTGAAGGGAGCAATCGCTGGCCTGCCGTTCACCGTTCAGATGCCGCAGTTCTATATCGCCTGATTATAGAAAAGCAACCTGGGCTTCGTGTGTTTCACGCCGTAGCTGAAGAAGGTATCGAATTTCGCGAAATTGCCGAAGCAATTGGTCAGGGCCTGCATTTGCCTGTACTGAGCAAAACAGGTGATGAAGCGGCGGCGCATTTTGGATGGTTTTTACACTTTGCATCATTGGGTTGCCCCTCATCCAGCGAAAAAACACGCGCGGCCCTAAATTGGCAGCCTAAAGCTGTCGGGTTAATTGCTGATATGAGAGCTGCCGGTTATTTCCAGCAATAACATTGACCAAAACTTTAAGTTTACTCAAAGAACAAAAGCCGTCGTATACTTTTGCGATGGCTTCTGTTCTTTGGTTATTGGGTAATGAGTATTAAAAAAACCAAGCTTAAGTAACCAAACCACGGATAACTTCATAGTAAGCACCGCTCACCGGCAATTCAATACCTGCTTAATTGCACTGTACGATTTTGTAAGGATTTTATTTTACCTACCGGAACAATATACCTGTGGTGAATGCGCTGAAATTTTGCAGAAGGCAGCTTTTTCAATACCTCTTTTAATGGCATTAGCGTAAGTATGGGCTTGTCATTGGTTAAATGGATCCGGATATAATTTTCCATCGGGGAAATTTTAAATGGAATCTGTTATTGGTTTGAGAGAAGGATCGCCTTTAAAAATAAAAGCCTCCCAACCTTGCGTCGGGAGACTTTCAACCTAAACCTTATCACAATTAAACCGGTAAGTTTACCAGTTCGTAAATCTTGTCACAATCACTGTGCCAAAAGCGGCGACTTTTTAAATTTTTATTTAATGTATTCTTGTTGATACATTAATCATAGGTTAAAACTGAGATTCCTGTTACAAAAGCCAGGTGTGACCAGTGTCAATATGACACTTTGGATGATTTGGCATATAGAAAACTGAACACTTTATGCCTCTTTTGCAGCTTTTTTCTACGCAGATAACTATCAGTTAAAAATAGCGCCAAAATTACGTCAAACACGAAAAAACTTTTCATGAAAGCGCTATTGAAAATGGCGTTGGCTGCAGGCAATTTTAAATTTGCAGGTAGTTTAATGTTTACAACACTGAACGGATTTCCAGAAATTTGGACATTTGAAACGGTGATTGCCAGCAGGGCCAATATGCTTAGCACAAAAAAAGCCGCAATACCCAGTATAATCTTTTTATTTATAGTTGATTTTAGAGGTGCCAGTGCCTGATCTGCCCTGATAGCCTCCATTACATTATAGTTAAAGGCCATTGATGGTTCATCAAGTTCCAGGCCGGCAAACTCCTGGTTTAGCACAAGCAGCTCTGTGTACTTTTGTTTGTACAGCTCATCTTCCTCAATAAGCCTGGCAATGGCTTCCTGCTCAGCCGGTGTGCAGGTACCATCAATATAGTTCCAAAGTTTTTCTTCGATGGTGTTCATATCAGTTCTTTCACCTCGTGTTTTAAATTGCGCTCCAGCTTTTCTTTCAAACGCTGGCGTGCCCTAAATAGTTTAACCTTAACGGTATTTGTTTCAATACCCATTGTTTGGGCAATTTCTTCTAACGATTGCTCCCCCTTATAAAACAGGGTAATAATAGTGGCGTCATCGGGCAGTAATTGCTCAATTGCCTGGTTCAGGTAATATGACCGCGATTTGTTTTCTGCGTTGTTGGTATCATATGCCGATTCATGGCTCTCAACCTGTACAAATGTACCTTCATCATCAATCGAATCGGTATCCACCCGTTTCTTTCTTAAAAATGTCATAGCTGTAGTATAAACTATACTATACAGCCAGGTACTGAATTTTGACTGCCCCTGGAACGAAGCCAGCGAGCGGTACGCTTTCACAAAACAATCCTGCGCAATCTCTTCAGCATCTTCCCGGCCCTTTGCAAAACGCAGGGCCAGCGTAAAAACAAAACGCTGGTGCCGCTTAACCAAATCAGCGTACGCGAACTGGTTACCAGCCAGGGTTTGCTCAATAAGTTCGATATCTGAAAGCTTGCTCTGCATTATATAACCCCTGTGACCACACTTTTACAGACCAGGTTACACCTTTATGTAAATATAATTTATTTTGATGGGAATAGATATGGTATTAGGGGATTGCGCGTGGGGCGCGTTAGATTGCAGTGTAAAGCCCGGAGCGCGTAGAGAGGTTGCGGGTAGGAAAGGCGAGGACTTGCAACGAAAAGCCCGGGCCGGAGGCAACGCCATTGTCTGAATCAGAATTTACAGAATTTGATAATTGACCGAATGCTAAACCAATAAAAAATCCTTAGTTCATTTAGCTCAGGTATGATATTAAAAGAAATCCGAATTCGAAAATCCCAACTCCGAAATCAATCATAGCGTTGCCTGCGGCCGGGCATTACGCTCATACGCCTGCAGGCATTACGCTCCCGGCCGGTATCCGCTTCAATCCCTAACGCAAATTTGGGTTCAATTAAAGCGGTGCCCTCTAAGGTCAATAATCCAAATACACACCCGATTCGTAACATACGCCCCAACATTCAATCTCATAATTTTGTATTTTTACATTTATAAAAGGGATATTGTACGTTGATGGATGAAAACAGGCTAAATATTTTAAATAGCTCAAACAGGATGCTCAGCAAGCTTCAACTGCTGTCGGTATTTTTTGAAGATGAACTCATTTATAAGATCTACCTGCGTACCCAGGTTATCCATAAGCTTTTTGAAACCAATCCCGAAATCGATATCAACAAGCTGGAACTTTTTCATGTGCAATTTACCACCAGTCTGGTCGACCTGCTCCGCAAGATCAAGAAGAACAACGAGAACAATGTAAGCCTTGTGCTCGACGAGATCCAGCTTACCCGGGAAATGATTGATAAGATGGATGATAATGTGCTCACCGAGCAGGATTTCAAGATAGACAGACAACGGCAGGCGCTGAAAGTAAACCTTTCGTTGCGGAAGCTTTACCAGGTACTTTCAGATAACTCGGCTGATTATCCTTTCTCCAAAAATATCAATGCCTTCAGCCTGCGCTATGGTTCCGATTTTTTTATAACATAACTCCCGAGCTGTATAATGAACTTGTGCAGCATAACTATAATGATACCTATCATAATAACTACGCTACTATTCAGCGTAAGCTGATGGGGGTATTGTTAAAACGCGAGTTCCGTACAGAGTTTTACTGTGGGTTAAAGGCCGGTAACCTGATACTGGAAGTATATAAATTTATGGATGAAGACAGGCACTTTTTATTTTCGCCTGCCAATAATTTATTCCTATTTTGCGATGTTACAAAGCTTTCGGGCATCGAGCATAATAACAATATGTCAAAAAGGGAAAAACTGATGCATGAGCTGCAGGACAAAATTGATAAGCTGCAAAGCGATGTAGTTACCATGAAAGCTTATATGCCTCCCGAAATAAAAAGCCTATTAGCCGAAAACTACAAAAAAATAGCCGACATCAACTTTTTACAAAGCCTGAGCGATGTGGATGTGCAGGCCAATATTTTAAAAGCAATGCTTAATACCGATATTATATAATTTATGGAGTTTTTACATTACCTGCTTGGCCCCGACCTTAAGGCCGGCCTATTGATTGTCCTAAACCTGATTGTTATTGAGAGCCTCCTATCCGTTGATAATGCTGCCGTACTGGCTACCATGGTACTTGACCTGCCTCCGCATCAGCGTAAAAAAGCACTACGTTATGGTATTATAGGTGCATATGTTTTACGGGGTGTTTGTTTGTTTTTAGCGGCATGGCTGGTATCTGTTTGGTGGCTGAAACCACTTGGAGGCCTTTACCTGATATACCTGAGCTTCAATTATTTTAAAGGCAAACTGAAAAAGGCCGACGGCGATGCTGAAGAAGAAACGGTTGATAAAAACAAGAACTGGCTTTACCGCTCAACCGTTGGTTTGATAGGTAATTTGTGGGCAACTATAGCTTTAGTGGAGCTGATGGACCTTGCCTTCTCTATTGATAACGTTTTTGCAGCTGTTGCATTTACTGACCATAAGATGTTAATTTATATTGGCGTGTTTATCGGGATCCTGGCTATGCGATTTGTTGCCCAGGCTTTTGTGAGGCTGATGGAAAAATTCACTTTCCTGGAAACCGTAGCTTTTATCGTGATTGGTGTACTGGGCATTAAACTGGCCTCATCGTTATTCATCCACCTTTATCCTGAAGCGGGATTTTCAAAATTGATGGAAGGAGAAAGCGCTGATATTTTCACTTCGGTGTTTACGGTAGCGTTATTTATTATCCCGGTACTTACATCATTGCTGTTTAACTTCCCAAAAAGACATACTATTGAACCAGAAGTTGCAGAAGCGGCAGAGGATGTGCTGGATAAGCAGTAGGCATACATTCCTTTATTTGTCATTTCGATAGAGCCGAAGGGTGTACTTTAGCGGGTGAGGACGAAAGAGAAATCTTATACTTTACGCCATGACCGCAGGAAAGGTGTATAAGATTGCTCACTATCGTTCGAAATGACAATTTTTAATTCTTTAACGATACAAATTAAATGTTCCTAAATAAAACAATAGCTTCCATTTTTGGCATCGGTTTTTTAAAAGGCGGGGGTACTTACGCCGCCATTGTTACCTGTGGCTTTATCTGGTTATTGTGGCAAAACCCGGCTTTGCAAAATCCCTGGTACCTGTTGGCTATTACCATATTTGTTACCGCACTTGGCGTATTTGTAGGCAATAAGGTTGAACCCGACTGGGGCGAAGACAGCTCGCGTGTGGTAATTGATGAGGTTGCCGGAATGCTGATAGCTATGCTTTTTATCCCTGCTAACTTATATTTCCTTTTAGCCGGATTGGTATTGTTCCGTTTTTTTGATATTGTGAAACCGCTTGGCGTACGCAAAATGGAAGATCTTGGCGGTGGTTTGGGTGTAATGATGGATGATGTGCTGGCTGGCGTTTACTCCAATATCCTGCTTTGGATTGGATATTTTGTGTGGATGAAATTTGGAGCACATTAGTGAAAGAGCGGGTTTGTGAGATTTCCTCTTCCTAGCCCATAAAATCAAATATGTGGTTACATAGCTAACTTGGTTAAGCCCCCTTGAGGCCTATATCACACAAATAATTTTTTCAACACAAAAATTAACCCTGAGTTCAGTTAATCAGTAGCTTATACCCCCGTCCGTGTACGTTGATGATCTCCACGTTAGGGTCGTCTTTCAGATACTTACGGATCTTGCTCAAAAATACATCCATACTCCGACCGTTAAAATAATTGTCATCATGCCAGATGTTCAGCAGGGCTTCTTCGCGGGTAAGCACCTCGTTTTTATGCACACACAACAGGCGCAGTAATTCGGCCTCTTTGGTAGATAGCTTTTGCTGGTTGTCTGTTGTCATGATCATCTGGGTTGTATAATCAAACGTATATTTCCCAATTTTAAAGGAGGTTTGTTTCTCCTCTTCCTTTTTGCCGATATTATCTGTACGTTTTAACAGCGCATTTATACGAAGCAGTAATTCCTCAATGCGGAAAGGCTTGGTGATATAATCATCTCCCCCAAATTGAAGGCCTGGGTTTTATCTTCAATCATGCCTTTGGCAGTCGCAAAAATAATAGGCACCTGGGCATTTATCTTACGGATATCCTTACCAAGCGTAAAACCGTCCTTTTTAGGCATCATAACATCCAGTATCAGCAAGTCATATGTTTGTTTGGTAAAGGCGCGTAGGCCTTCTTCGCCATCTTTACATAAAACCACATCAAACTTACCTTTCAATTGCAGGTAGTCTTGCAGTAACAGGCCTAAATTGGCATCATCCTCAACCAGTAGTATTTTCTTCATATATTTTCCAAGTCAGGAAGATTTTTTAGTCCGGAAGTCCGAGGTCGGAAAGTCCGTAAGTCTTTATTTATTAAGTGGCTGAGCTTATCTTACGGACTTTCGGACATCCCGACTTTCCGACTTAACAATTACGCCACTGCAAACTTCAGCTCAAACTCCGAGCCCTTTTCTTTTTCTGATCTCACGCTTATGGTACCGTTCAGGCGTTTTACTATGGTATTAACATAGCTTAAGCCCAACCCAAAACCTTTAACGTTGTGCACGTTGCCGGTAGGGATGCGATAAAATTGTTCAAATATTTTTGATTGCTGGTCGCGGCTCATGCCTATACCTTTATCAGCTACTTTAATAACAATTTGCCCGTTTTTAACAAAAGTACTTATAGTTATATCAGGCGCTTCGTTGCTGTATTTAATGGCGTTATCAACCAGGTTGTATAATACGTTCGAAAAATGCAGCTCATCAGCAATGATATAGGCTTTTTCGGCATCAAGGTGCAGTGTGGTTTTAGCATTGCATTTTTGCAGTTTGAGCGCCATACTGTCAAGCACTATGGTAACCATTTCATTTACATCAACCGGTTTTTTATCCAGTTTAAAATCGTTACGCTCAATGCGGGCAATGTTTAATACACGCTCTATATGGCTGCCCAAGCGGGCGTTCTCTTCAAAAATGATGTTCGCTAAACGGGCTACCCGGTTTTTATCTTCGGCAATTTCATTATCCCTTAAAGCTTCACTGGCAATCATGATGGTTGACACCGGGGTTTTAAACTCGTGGGTCATGTTGTTAATGAAATCGATCTTCATTTCGGAGATCTTTTTCTGCCTCAATATCGAAAATATAGTATAACCGAAGCAAAGGATCAGCACCATGGTAAGGCCGCCGGTTGTAGCCATGGTAGCAGTCATATTGCTTAAGATCAATGAGTTTTTTTGCGGAAACGAAAGCCTGATCTTTCCGGGGTCGTTGATCACCTCTTTGGTAAAAATGGGTGTTTGGTAAGTATTTGCCGCTACAAACACAGGCAGCTTTTCGCCCTGGCTGTCGCTGGCATTTGAAAATATGAGCGAGTCGCTGTTGGCGGTTGTTACTTCGTAGCTGAAAGGCAGAAAAATGCCTTTATTATGCAGCTCAAAACGCAGTAACGAATCTATCCAGAAAGGGTTGATCCGTTTATTCAACGGTTCGCCCGATTTACGGTATTCTTCGGCCAGGTTTTCAATAACTGTGGGCTTATTGCTCAAACTGTTAGCCTTTTCAAGCGAATCGGTCTCCAGCATTTTTTTATTTGTTGAACCTGCCGTTCCTTTTGCTTACGGGTTTGTTCCTGTACCCATAACGGATTGATACGCGGTACCGAGATCATTTGTTTGCCAAACTGGGGGTCGACGTAGACATACCTCAAGGTATCATACTTATGAAGTTTTTTAGGATGACCTACCCTGCGGGTAATACGCGTATGCACTATCTCGGGTGTAAGTTGCTCATGTACTACGCCAAACTCGTCTGTATATTCTTCTACACGTACTTTAAAATCAACCGTACCTTCTGTTTGTAGTAAGCCGTTAAGCTCATCATCCATTTTTCTGCGCTGGATCATGCGCTGCAAACTATCGCGCAGTAAAGCAATCCGTTTTTCGCGGGCAGATGAATGTTTTTTTGTTTTTGGTATTCCCGCTACTTTTATCGTGCTTATGTCCTGTTCTTCATTATCGGTGCTAATGGTAGCTTGCTGGGTTTTGGTTTTCAAAAAGTTATTCGCATCCTGGCGGGTAACCTTATCTACCACATTGTTCATAGCCTCCCTTACCTGGCGATCGAACGAATCAGACTGCATCTGGTATGATTGCCTCAGAAAATAAAATTGCATAGCCATTACGCCCAGCAACGCAAAGCTCATTAAGCCAATAATTAAACCTATGCTCCTTTTCTTCATTTATTAACAAACAAAATTATCCTAAATCCGCACACAAAAATTGCATTTAACAAAATTTAACAAATGTACATTCAATTTAAAACTCTGCTGCTTAATATTTTATTGTATCAATTATTAAGATGTCTGTTTAAGGCTATGGGTTATAACGGGCAGCGTATAAACAACAAAAGGCCCATTAACAGGGCCTCTTGAAATATTTTACTTATGCTTTTCTTTATTTATTAGAATGGCAGATCATCATCATCGGCCGATGAGCTGATATCAGCTGACGGAGCTGCATATTGCGGTGCAGCAGGCGCGTTGTTAGCAGCAGCCAGCGGGGTAACCCTCCATAACTGCAATGAGTTAAAATAGGTTTTTTTACCCATTTTATCTGTCCACGGGCGGCCTTTAAGGTTAAAAGAAACCTCTACATCGTCCCCAACTTTTACGTTATCCAGTAAATTGCAACGATCCTGTATAGCCTCAAACTTTAAATATTCAGGGTATTGAGGGTTCTCAATATATTCAAGTATAAGTTCGCGTTTTTTAAGTGAATCGGTTACTTGCTGGGTAGCCGATACTTCATGTACCTTACCTTTAACTTCCATAATTAGTCTTCAAATAATTTAAAAATGTAAAGTTAATAGTAAGAAATTAAAATAGGGGCTTTTTAATTCTTAATTTTACCGAATTAATATGCAAGTTTTCCACACCGAAAGTAAAATCATAATTACATGTAACAAAAGGCTTTCGCCTTACCTGCAAAGGGAGGTTGAAGCTTTAGGCTATGAGCCGGTCCGCGTTTTCCCTACCGGGGTTGAACTAAAAGGGACCGTTACAGATACTATTCCGCTTAATTTGAACTTGCGCTGCGCAAGCCAGATCCTGTATTCGTTAAAAACTTTTACCGCCCGCGACCCGAAAGAGCTTTACGATGAGCTGGTAACCATTGAGTGGGAAAAGCTGATTGATTTTACCGGCTATTTCTCGGTATCATCAAATGTAAATAACGAGCACATCCTTACCCCGCTGTTTGCCAATGTAAAAGTAAAGGATGCCATTGCCGACAGGATCAAATCCATTAAAGGTATCAGGCCCGATTCGGGCCCGGAGGTTAATAAAACCCTGGTACATCTTTACTGGCAGGATGACCGTGCCGAAATTTTCCTGGATACATCGGGCGAAACCCTGGCCAAGCACAGCTACCGTAAGATACCCGGCAAGGCACCAATGCTTGAGGCTTTGGCCGCATCAACCATTATGGCTACTAAATGGGATATGAAAAGCACATTCATTAACCCTATGTGCGGTTCGGGTACCCTGGCTATTGAAGCAGCATTGCTGGCTACTGATAAATCTCCGGGTTTGTTCAGGATGAATTATGGTTTTATGCACATACTGGGTTACGATGAAACCGTATTTTTTGCCGAACGCCGCAATTTAAAAGATAAAGCAAAAAAGGAAACCGGCTTTAAAATCATTGCCACTGATATCTCTGAAGACGCAGTTGACATCGCCCGTAAAAATGCCAGAACAGCCGGCGTAGAACATTTGATCGATTTTGCCGTTTGTGATTTTGAAGATACTGAGGTTCCGGCAGAAACTGGTGTAGTAATGTTTAACCCCGAATACGGTGAGCGCTTAGGCGTACACACTAAGCTGGAGATCACCTATAAGCGTATGGGTGATTTTATGAAAAAGAAATGCCTCGGGTATAATGGTTACGTTTTTACGGGTAATCCCGACCTGGCCAAAAAGATAGGCCTGAAGGCAGCCCGAAAAATTGAATTTTATAATGGTAAGCTTGATTGCCGCTTGTTTGAGTATGAATTATACCAGGGCAGCAAACGCGAACCGAAAGAAGAAAATTAAATGAAAAAGATCCTGTTATTTATAACACTTATTTTATCATCAGTACTGGTTAAAGCACAAGCGCAATTGGCATTTCCGTTTCAGGGCGGTAGTCCTATTATGAACCGCTTTTTTAAAGACAGTCTTGTTGTATCGCCCGAAATCATTAAAAAGAAAGCAAGCGGAACAGCGGTGTTTAAATTTACCGCTGATGAAAAAGGTTTGATTAAAAAAATAATTGTTTACTATGCCGATGATGCCATACTGGTAGTACCCATCATTGAGGCGCTAAAAAAATCAAATCATAAATGGATCATCCCCGATCATGAAAAACTGCATGATTTTATTTTGCCGTTTTCCATTAACTTTAATGCGCCGACAAATACAAGCAATGCTACTATAAAGGCGGCATTTGATTATTACAGCAAACGCAAGCCAATCATATCTTATAACCAGGTACCGCTTGAAACGGCTACTTTATTGCCCACGGTAATTGTTAGTTACAATTTAAGCGAGTAGTTTTTTAATAAAAAGGAATTTGGAAGCGACAGACTTTGCGGCCTGTCGCTTTTTTTGTCTTTATTATTAATTAATATGGTTGTTAAAACCTATGTATTTATACCGGCTCTTATAAAGGGCTGTTAATTTTTAATAAAAAAGTATAAAATATCAGCTTTTCAATTGGTTAGCCATTAAAAAAATTGAAAATTTTGAAATCCATAACCCCATTATTTTCGTTATTTATAATCGAACTAATAAGTAAATGGATGAAAGATATGCTAAATTTAAAGATCAAGGCTATAGCTGCTAACATAAGGCATACCAGGGAGGGATTAAATTACACCCAGGAATACCTTGCAGCCAAGCTGGGTATATCACAAAACGCGTATAGCAAAATTGAGTTAGGTTATACAAAAATAACAGTGGAAAGGCTTTTTCAGATTTCCGCTATTTTGGAGATTGAAGTTGCCGAACTTATCGATACAGAAAAAATAGCCGCTGCTTAACGTTTTATACACAACCCCATTGTTCTGTCTTTTGCTTAGTATCTTTGCAAAAGATGGAACATAATAAAATCATTGAAGCCACTGCAAATTTTGTGCGCAATACGCTCAGTGACGCCGAAGGTGGTCACGACTGGTGGCATATTCACCGTGTTTGGACAAACGCGAAGCTCATCAATCAAACAGAAAAAACCGATCAGTTGGTAGTTGAACTTGCTGCCCTGCTACATGACATTGCCGATAGTAAGTTTCATAACGGCGATGAAGAGATTGGCCCGCGTACTGCCGGCAATTACCTGCAAAGCATGAATGTTGATACTGGTGTTACCGAACATGTGCAACAGATCATCAGGCATATGTCGTTCAAGGCCAGCTTTGATAAACCCTCCTTTCATTCGCCCGAACTGGCTGTAGTACAGGATGCCGACAGGCTGGATGCTATTGGCGCCATCGGTATTGCCCGTGCCTTTACCTATGGAGGCTTTAAAGGCCGCGAATTGTACAATCCCGAGATCCCGCCAAACCTTAACATGACCAGGGAAGAATATAAAAACACTACCGCACCAACTATTAATCACTTTTACGAAAAGCTATTACTACTTAAAAATAAAATGAATACGCCTGCCGGTAAGGCACTTGCCGAACAAAGGCACACATTTATGGAGCATTATTTAAAACAGTTTTTTGACGAATGTGGTTCAAGTTAACGTGAAAGCTTACTTTTGCGCCAAAATTGACAGCCCATGAAAAAACTTATACTTACTATAATACCCGTATTAATTACCGCCGTCGCTTTGGGGCAGGATACAGCTAAACGTCAGCGGTTCAACTTCCATTTCCAGCAAACAGTAATTACCCAATACAAACCATCGTTTCATGCCGATTATAACGGCGACAATAGTTTACTTACCAAAGAAGAAACACAAAGCTCAATTACCACTACGCTTTTTGGCGGTGCAAGGCTCTGGAAAGGCGCCGAAGCTTATTTTAATCCCGAACTTTCGGGCGGATCGGGCCTGAGCAAAACGCTGGGTGCGGCAGGTTTCCCTAATGGCGAAACTTTTCGTGTAGGCGGCGCAGAGCCGAAAATCTACATCGCCCGCTTATATTTTACCCAAAACTTTGAATGGGGCAAGGATAAAGACACCATTAGCGATGATGCCAACCAGTTAGCCGGTTTAAAAAGCAAGCGTTACTTTTCGGTTACCGTAGGTAAATTTGGTATGGCCGATTTTTATGACGGCAATGAATTTAGCCATGATCCGCGTACGCAGTTCATGAACTGGAGCTTAATGGATAACGGCGCATGGGATTATCCCGCCAATACCCGCGGATATGTTATGGGGATCCATACCGAATTAGGGCAACCTAACTGGACTTTGCGTTTTGCCTTTACCATGTCAACCACTACCGCCAACGGCGCCATTTGGGATCAAAAAATTGGTAAAGCAAACACCCAGACCTTAGAATATGAAAAACGCTATACACTTAACGGCCAAAAAGGTACCTTCAGGATCTTAGGTTTCCATAATAATGGCAAAATGGGAGATTATCGCCTGGCACTCGCGCAAAGCCCTGTTGCCCCCAATGTTGATACCACACAAGCTTATGGCAGGCACAAATATGGTTTCGGCATCAGCGCCGACCAATATCTGACCAAAGATTTTGGGGTATTTGCCAAAGTGAGTTATAATGATGGTAAAACCCAAACATGGTATTTTACCGAGATTGACCGGTCATTGAGTTTTGGCGGCGTACTTAAAGGAAGTTCATGGAACCGCGGCGATGACGAGACTGGGCCTGGCTTTTGTAGCCAACGGCATCTCAAACGCCCATCGTGATTATCTTGCAGCCGGCGGCTACGGTTTTATTATAGGCGATGGCAAGCTTAATTACGGCACCGAATTTATTGCCGAACTTGATTATAAAATAAACGCATATCAAAAAAGTTCTGGCTTACACCCGGTTACCAGTTTTTACTCAACCCGGCCTATAATAAGGACAGGGGACCGGTAAATGTCTTTTCGCTAAGGGCACATGTGGAGTTTTAAACATAAAAAGGCCTCGTCACTTATATTATGATGAGGCCTTTTTGTTTATATATAAGCTAAAAGCAGCATGAGCAAAACTAATAGCTAATAGCTTGATTAATGTTATCCCAATTGTTAACTGATTGCCTGTCTGATCTTCTCGGCGGTAGTGTTAAATTGTTCGGGGGTGAATTTTTGTTTAGGGAGCGAAAAGTTAATGCTGCTCATATCATTCATCGGTATAAGATGGATATGCGCATGGGGCACATCAAGGCCCATAACTGCTACTCCAACCCGTGGGCAGGGAACAGCCTTTTTTAAACCGAGGGCTACTTTTTTGGCAAATACCTGTAAGCCTATATAAGTATCATCGTCCAAATCAAAAAGATAATCAACCTCCTTCTTTGGGATCACCAGCAGGTGACCTTCCGTAAGCGGAAAAATATCCAAAAAAGCCAGAAATTCATCGTTCTCGGCCACTTTATAAGCGGGGATCTCGCCTGCAACTATTTTTGAAAAGATGGTCATTATTGGTGAGTGGTTGATTATGTTGATTGGATGAGTGTTTCTTTTATAGCGCAAATTATTCAGGTAAGCAGTTAATTATGACAGCTGGATAAAACCCAATCAACATAATAAACCACTCACCTAATTAAATTATCTGCTTATTTCCAGGATCTCGAATTCAATTTTACCTGCAGGTACGGTGATCTCGGTTTTTTCACCAACCTTTTTGCCAAGCAGGCCTTTAGCTATCGGCGACGCTACCGAGATTTTACCGGTTTTAAGATCGGCTTCACTCTCTGATACCAGCTGATAACTCATGGTAGCTCCGTTTTTCAGGTTCTTGATCTTTACTATCGACAATGCAAGTACCTTCGAAACGTCAAGTTTTGATTCATCAAGCAGGCGCGCATTGGCCAATGTTTCCTGCATCTGGGCTATTTTGGCCTCATGTAAGCCCTGAGCTTCTTTAGCCGCATCGTATTCGGCATTTTCCGACAGATCGCCTTTGTCGCGTGCCTCAGCAATAGCTTTTGATATATCGGCACGGCCGGTTGTTTTTAATCTCTGTAGTTCTTCTTTTAATTTCTCTAAACCATCTTTGGTATAGTATGATACCTCTGCCATAACGCAAAAATTAATTAATATTATTACTGTTAATCAACCAAAAAAACCGCCCTTCCCTGTTTTAAGAAAGGACGCAATGCTTATAAAAGCAAACAAGACTATGTAAGCCCTCTGCTTACATAGTCTTGCGTTTTGGTAATTAACGAAGATAAGTGATTTAAGTTTTATTATCCAAATTTTTAAGAAGGGAATTTTTTTGTTACGTTATTACACAATGCCTTGTTATTCATTGGTAAAGTTGGAGCTAAGTATACACAAACAGGATTATCGGAATAATATGGTCAATTATACAGTTTCCGCGTATCCTCATTGCAATCAAACCTGATCTCATTTTTTATTCGCTCACTTAGCACATTATTGTTCTTTAATATTTCAACAACATGTTTCCGGCACATACCGCAGTTGTGTTTATCATAAAGTGCCTCCAATGGCTCCCGGCATTCCGGAGTTTTATTGGCATAATAGATATTAGTAATGTCAATTATCAAACCCTCTAATTCAATGCCTTTATTGCTGTTTGCTATGAGGGTTGTCAACAGTTTATGATCTCCCTTTTTATAATTTTCTTTTAAAAGCTCAACAAATAGTGTTGGCTGTTTACCAATAGCAATTTGTTTTAAAGCGAACTCCCTGATGCTTTTATTTTTAAAAAGACTAAGCGCTTGAATAGCGAATGTCACAACTCTTCTGTTCTTTGCCGGATGTTTACAAGCCCAATCAAAAAGAAATTCTTTGTCAAGAGGAAATGGATGCTTTGTAAAAACTTTAAGTAATTTTTCCCGGTTACTTTTCTTTCGTTCAATTATAAGTTGCTGACCGATTGATTTAAGTTCGGTGCTTTTTAGTTTCCTATTGTAAAACCAAAGTTGGCTTTGTCTCAACAGCGTTTCCTCAACTATATTTTTATAAACGGGTTCCGGTGGTTTTACCTTTGTGGCACGCTGTGCCATGTTTTCCCTCACCGAATCGATGTAGATCTTTATAAAGCGATTTTGTTTGGCACTGATATCCAGTTGCACCCAGGTGTCGGTTTCCGGGTTTTCTTTTTGAAATTGATTAATGAGGTCCTCGTCCTGCCAGTCTCCCGGATCTGCTTCAAGGCGTTTGCCAAATTCTTCAGCAATAAATTTCAAGCCTTCAATACCATCAAGTTGTATAATGTCTGAGGTACCGGCCCAATCCGATCGCCAAATAGGATTGTGAACAAAGGCATCGTAAATGGTTTTCCGGGCTTCTGCATCATCTTGTCGGGCAAACATTTTAGCCAGGCTGAAAAGCTGTGTCAGTGTCCAGGTATCTTTCTGAGGTTTTAGCAGGGCTTTTAATACTGCTTTCTTTATTTTGTCTTTTTTCCCCGAAAGGCCAATAAGTTCAAAAAGATATTCCCCTCTGCTGCCTTCGCATTGTCCATCGTACGAGAAGTTTTTGACACAGGCTTTGATGATCTCTCCCGAAAAATCAATACCGGGATAGCGTTGCAGTAGTAAATACGCTTCGCCGGTTCCCCGTCGGATGGCGCTTTTAAATTTTTGTTTGATAAGGTGGGTTTCTTTCATTAAAATATAGGTAGCACTTTAATTAATCTGGAGTTTCGTATCCTTTTGTTTTATGGTATCCGCTAACATTTCAAGCCTGGCTGTCTCATCAGTTTCTTAAGCGGGGTGTTTAAGACTTCCCTACCTAAATGTATCTGGCAGCGTTTATTATCTGGGTCTTTATCTATGTATTACTTTCCGTTGGCCTTCTTCACCATAAAATCCAAAGCGGCTTTATCCGGCAAAGGTTTTGCGCCCGGCTTCTCACCCAATATCATTATTTTATGATCACTTGTTGTATAAGCCGGCCATGCAGGTACGCCTTTCCCGTTCGGGTTACCGGTTTTAACGAAATTAACCCAGTAAGTGCTCATTGTATTGGCCAGTTGCTGATCGACAGGTCCCCATGGCCGGTTCAGGAATTTGAGGTTATCATAGGCATAAGCAACCTCGCCAGTATGGAAAGCGCCGTATTTTACAAAATCGGCAGTGGCAGGCAGGCGGCGGATAAAACGGTAAACATAGATTTTCGACTTCGCCTTTTTACTTTGCACATTGGCCCAGGTATAATTCTGCATCCCGAAGATCTGATCGCGGTTTATCCGTGTTTGGGAGGTCGCGGCTTCCTGGTCCGAACCCGCCGGATATAGTTTTAAAAATGCATCAGCATCGGCACCATATTGGCTTTTTATCATCTTTTTATACTCTTCAGCAGTTTTTGGCGGACCGACAAAAGCGTCGTCTTCGTTCCAGCCGGTAAGTACAGGCACATCGTTTTGTTTATGCTCATTAAAAATATCAGCGATGGTTGCGGGTAAAACATAGCCGTCAATAACCGGGCGGCTTTGGCCTTTGCCAACCAGTTCGGCAGCGGGTTTACTCCTTAGTTCGGCAATGGTGCTTGCACCCAAGGTAGTCGCTGTTTTTACACCGGCTGCCTCTGCTTCCCGCAACCCGCCTGATCCTTGCTGACTGATAAAACTGGCCCCGCTTTCGGCAATTGCACCACCGAACAACCCTTTACCTAATGGCGATGCCACCAAACAATTTACACTCATGGAACCTGCCGACTGCCCCGCTATGGTAACCTTATCCGGGTCTCCACCGAAAGCCGCGATATTCTTTTTACCCATGTTAATGCAGCCAGCTGATCCATCAAACCATAATTCCCTGATGCATTATGCGGCGATTCCCTGGTTAATTCGGGATGGGCGAAGAAACCAAAAATCCCGACGCGGTAATTAATAACCACAAATATGATCCCTTTTTTAGCCATCGCCTCGCCATCATAAATAGGTACGCCAGCTCCACCACTTACAAATCCACCGCCATAAATATAAACCAGCACAGGGCGTTTTTCTGACGGTGTTTTTGCGGCAGTCCATACATTAAGATACAGGCAGTCTTCGCTGATGGGCTCATAGGGGATCAGGAATTCGCGCGTGTAAACACCAAAGGGGTCTGGTTTACCCCGCATTGGGCTGGCCGCAAAATCAGTGCATTTTTTAACGTCGTCCCAGGGCTTTACCGGCTGTGGTTCCTTCCAGCGTAAATCACCAACCGGTGGCGCTGCAAAGGGAATACCTTTATAAATATGCACATCGCCCGCCTGATTGGTTAAGCCTGATACTTTACCTGCATCAGTAGTAACAACATCAGGGTTTTTATTTTGAGCGACGACAGAGCAAGCCAGCAGCAAAAGCGGCAATAAAAGGATGCGTTTCATTGATTATAGGTTTAATGATTGGTTTGCTAAACTTACAAAGATTTGGGCATTTTGTAAACACGGCCCCACCCAAACCCTCCCCGGAAGAGAGGGCTTTAAAGTCTCCCCTTCCGGGGAGGGTTTGGGTGGGGGTTTCTGTAACAATCCTCTATATTTAACAAAAGCATCACATTGCATTTTAAATGCTTTGCTGATATTTGGCGAAATCAAAAATCTTTTTTCGCGATGAAGTTTAAACATCTGCTGCTTATTTCCCTGTCCTTCGCTACCGTTTCGGTATCGGCCCAAAAAAGAAAACTACAACGGCTGCCCCGGCATCTGCATCAATTCCACGCCCAAAATTAGTTGTGGGTTTGGTGGTTGACCAAATGCGTTGGGATTACCTGTATCGCTATTATGACCGTTACCAAGCCGGTGGCTTTAAGCGCATGCTTAATGAGGGCTTCACCTGCGAAAATACCAATATCGACTATATCCCAACGGTAACAGCTGCCGGCCATACCTGTATCTATACCGGATCCATCCCCGCCATACATGGCATAGTGGGTAACGATTTCATTATCCAGGCTACGGGTAAATCCATGTATTGTACCGACGACAGCACGGTTGTAGCCGTTGGCAGCACTTCAAAAGCAGGACAAATGTCGCCCCGCAACTTGCTGGTTAGCACAGTTACCGATGAATTGAGGCTGGCTACTAACTTTCGCTCAAAGGTTATCGGCATAGCATTAAAAGATCGCGGCGGCATCCTGCCTGCCGGTCACTCGGCCAATGCTGCTTACTGGTTTGATGATGCCAGCGGTAACTGGATCACCAGTACTTATTACATGAATGACCTGCCCGCCTGGGTTAAAACCTTCAACAATCAAAAAATTGCTGAAAAATACCTGAAGCAGGACTGGAACCCGTTATATCCTATTAAGACGTATGTACAAAGCGCACCCGATAACAGCGATCGTTATGAAGGTAAATTTGCCGGTGCCGCTACACCAACCTTACCGGTCAAAACATCCGAACTTTATAAGGGCCATATTGGCATGATCCGTTCTACTCCGTTCGGCAACACCATGACGCTCGACCTGGCTAAAGCTGCTATTGAGGGCGAAAAACTGGGCAAAAACATAGTAACCGACTTTTTAGCCGTTAGCCTTTCATCAACAGATTATGTTGGTCACCAGTTTGGCCCTAACTCTGTTGAGGTTGAAGACACTTATTTAAGGCTTGACCAGGACCTGGCCGCGTTTTTCAATTATTTAGATGCAACTGTAGGTAAAGGCAATTATTCGGTTTTCCTGAGTGCCGACCACGGCGCTGCCCACAACCCTAACTTCTTGAAAGATCATAACATCCCGGCAGGTGTTTGGGACGAGGGAAAAGCTGCAAAAGAAATGAACACGATGATCAGCGATAAATACAAAGTGGATAACCTGATCATCAGTATGGATAATTACCAGGTTAATTTTAATAACGCGGCCCTTGCAAAAGCAGGCGTTAGCGAAGATGCGCTAAAGTTAGATTGCATCGCATACCTGAAGAAACAACCAGGCATTGCCTATGCAATCGACCTGCAAAAAATACAGGAAGCCAATATTCCCGATGAGCTGCGCAGTATGATCATTAACGGTTATAATGCCGAGCATAGCGGTGCTATCCAGATCATCCTGAAACCTGCATGGTATACCGGCCACGGCACAAACGACCGCGGGCCAACCGGTACTACACACGGCACCTGGAATCCTTATGATTCGCATATCCCATTGGTATTTATGGGCTGGGGCATTAAGCATGGCAGCCTTACCCGCCAAACACATATGACCGATATTTCGGCTACTGTAGCATCGCTACTTCATATCCAGGCTCCTGATGGCTGTGTAGGTAAAACGATCAGCGAAGTGCTGAAAAACTAAGTCTGAAGTCAGGAAAGCCGGAAAAGTCCGAAAGTTTACAACACAAAACTTTCGGACTTTTCGGTTAATAATTAAAAACTTTCCGACTTTCGGGTTTGACCAAATTCGGACTTAATAAAATGAAAAAATACATTTCTAAATTTCATTATCTTATAAATGATCTGCCCGGTTTTAGCCACGTACAACAGGTGCAGATGGCTTGCGGTGCGGGCGCAAACTGGGTACAACACCGTTGCCTTACCAAACCCGAAGATGAGCTGATTGATGAGATAAACCAAATAGCCGAAATTTGCGACGACTGGGGTGCAACGCTCATTATCGCTAATCATTACGGCTTGCTTGACCGGGTTGATGCGCAGGGTGTGCACATAGATGATAGTGATGCCGATCTGGCCAGTATCCGCAAGATTATCGGCCCGGATAAAACTCTTGGCGTATCGGCGGCAGGTGCTGATGAATTATTGAAATTACAAAGTACCGGAGTGGTTGATTATTATGTTTACGGGCCATTTGCATCCGCATTAAATGATGTGTCCAGCGTACATAAGGTGCTTGGTTTTAATGGGTATCGTGAACTGGAGAAACTGGGCATCCATATCCCGGTGATAGCAGCAGGCGGCATCCAACCAGATGATGTAGGCCCCTTGCTCCAAACAGGCATCGATGGTATCGCAATATCGTCGGCCATTAATTTGGCTGCAGACCCGGCTGCGAAGTTGAAGGAGTTTTACAGGAAGATGTATTGATTCAGACCCTATCGGTATTTGATCTGCCAATCGACCCTTTTTAATTCATCAAGCGTATAATCGAGTCTTTTTAAATACTTTTTATTTCCAAGCAAATAACTCATATCGGCACCTCCCTTTTGATATTTATTTAAGCTATCGATGTCAAAAAAATAAGCGTACAGAGTTTTGGTTTTCCCTTTATTAATATACTCAAGCCAGGCATTTTTTCCCGACTTTGTTATAAAAGAGGTGTCATTAGGTGCTATCACATGCGATTGATAATATGGAATGCCATTTTCTGTTCGCACAGTTGTATCGTTAACTACCTCCACAGCAACGTGAACCGACGATTTATTAATAACAGATAAACGCCGGTCGTAATAATCCGTGATGCAGCCTGTGAATAATAAAGGCACGAACAATAAAATTTTTGCTTTCATGATGAGGTTTATTTATCATTAATACCCTGCAAATAAAAAGGTGACCTTTTTATATTATTCTACCGTCATAAAACTTTGATTTGGTTTCAGCAATCAATAAAAACCCCATCTTTATATTTTCATTTAATATTCATCTGTTCCATCTACATTAGCAATGTCATCACATCATATAGTTCGCGAAAAACAGGAACCAGCTTTATTAGTTTTAAGCATGGATACTTTTGATGAGGAAATGCTGGGGCAGTTGCTGGAGTGGAGCCCGACCGTGATCTGCTCTACCGGTACCGCCGAAAAGCTGGATGCATCAGGGATTAAAATCGACTGGATAATAAGTGATGGTGATTCGGGTGATTTGCAGTCGGACGTGAAGGTGATGCCTTCGGGAGGTGACAATGCGGCAGGCGCAGCTTTAAAATACTTGGTAACGCATAATTACCAGGCGGTCAATGTAATTACCGATGTGCTGGACCTGAAAGATTTTTTGTTTTATGCTGATAAAATAAACCTGGTGATTTTTAGGGAACGGCAAAAGATCTACCCGGTTAATTCGGGCTTTAGTAAGTGGAAACCCGCAGGTGAGTTCATTGAAGTACTTTCGCATCCGTCGGGCTTACAAATAAGCGGGCTTGAAACTACAGGCAATAACAGGTATAAAACCACCCATGATGGTTTTTTTACCCTGCAGTTTGAGCAACCTTTTTTGTTCATTGCCGAGGATATAGCGTAGCGAAAACAATAGCCGGTACGTATGGATGGTATTGGTTCGCTTTTTGAGTGAAAAATAATTAAAAACGCGTTAAACCGTTTAAACATTTAATAGTCTATATATTTATATCAGCAAAAAATACCATGCTGATCTGTTAAAAAATCTTTCATCATGAAAAGGACATATAAAAATCTATTAACAATTGCATTAGGGGGCTTATTGAGCTTATCCCTGGCATTCAATGCTGATGCACAACGTGGCGGCGGTTCTCGCGGCGGCGGTGGCGGAGGAGGCGGCGGTTCAAGACCGTCAGGCGGTGGTGGCGGAGGCGGTAGTTTTTCCCGTCCTTCTGGTGGTAGTTTTTCCCGCCCCTCAACTTCATTTAATGGTAGCACACGCGGCGCTATCGCGGCTCCGCAACGGAGCTATGGAACTGACTCTCGTGGTAGCATAGGCGCTCCTCAACAACGCAGTTATGGTGGTCGTGATTACGCAATAAGGCCAAATGGCACATCCGTAGCACCCCAGCGTAGCTATGGTAGCACCGGCCGTACCGTATACAATGGTAACCGCAGCTATACTACTGTAGACAGGCGCGTTTATAATGGCGGTCGAGGCACTTATTACAGAGGCGGTTCATACGCATACGGTGGTCGCAGGGTTTATCCTGGTACTTACCATTACGGTGGCCGCGGGGGGTATTTTGGCAGCCACTACTATTATCCATACCGTAACTACTATAATTCATTCTATTATCCGCGGTTAGGTTTTAGCATAGGTTTCTTGCCATATGGTTACTATCCTTTCTGGTGGGGCGATTACCAATATTTTTACAGCGATGGTTTGTACTACCGTCAATACAATGACCAGTATACCGTTGTTGAACCGCCGATAGGGGCCGAGATTAAAACCCTGCCTTCAGGTGCCGAATCTATCATGATCAATGGCGAACAGTACTACGAGTTAAATGGTGTTTACTACCAGCCATACACCAAAGATGACGGCTCAACTGTTTACGTGATTGCAGGTAAAGATGGCCAATTAACTACCGATCAGGGCAACGGCGATGGCAGCAGTGTTGACCAGGGCCCGCAAATTGGTGACATTGTAACTCAATTGCCACCGGATTGCCGCAAGATCAAGATCAACGGTGAAAAGCTGTTTGTATCCCCTGATGGTTATTACTACCAGGAAACTCAGGACGACGGCAATAAAGCTTACAAAATTGTAGGCACCCCATCTGATGATCCTGAAAATAACGACAGCGATCAAAACCCTAACCAACAGTAATTAATAAAAATTCAATATATATATATTAGGGCCGCTTCCATTTTGGAAGCGGCCTTTTTTGATTCTTACAGAATCTGAACCGAATAATTCAAATTAATTCAAACTTTTTTTAATTGCAAAGGGTAGTATATTAAGTAATAATTAAAATCTACCATTATGCAAAATCATGATCACCGCGTTATAATTCAAAAATTATTGGATTGCGCTTTAGCTTGCGAACATTGTGCTACTGCATGCCTGCACGAAGAGGATGTTAAAATGATGGCCAACTGCATTAGTCTTGACCGGGACTGCGCTGACATATGTGTCCAGGGAGCCCGCTTATTGCAAAGAGATTCAGTTATTGCCCACCAATACCTGGTTTTATGCGAGGAGATCTGTCGCCTTTGCGCCGCTGAGTGCGGTAAACATCAGCACGACCATTGCCAGGAATGTGCCAAAGCCTGTATCGATTGTGCTGAGGCCTGCCACGCACATCATGAACCTATTACACAGGATTGAGGTATGTTGAGTGATTAAATGCGGTGGCTTTTTGAAGGAGTGATGACAAAAGGAAGGCCTCTCGGTCAGCCCGTCGACGGATAACATGTTGTAGGCCCAGACTTACGAAGTTGCAAAAACTTTGTAAGTCTTCAACCGATTGCTATTTCCCCTTCATAGCGCACCGATTCTAAAATTCAGAAGTACAGGCCTTCCTGAATAATTGTCACCCCTTCGTTTGAACAAACACCAATCTTATAAATTACTAATTTTTTTAGGATTTGGCGTTTTCTTTTCTGAATTTTACTTTTATGAATAACCTCCCGCCATTAGCCGAACGTATGCGCCCCAAATCGCTTGATGATTATGTTGGGCAAAAACACCTTGTTGGGCCGGGAGCAGTGCTGCGTAAAGCTATCGAGTCGGGTTCATTGCCGTCGATGATATTTTGGGGACCGCCGGGAGTGGGTAAAACCACTTTGGCTTATATTATTTCGCAGTCATTGTTTCGTCCGTTTTTTGCTTTGAGTGCTATTAACTCGGGCGTAAAAGACGTAAGGGAGGTGATAGAAAAAGCGTCGTTGTTAAAGAAACAAGGCGAGGTGCTACCGATATTATTTATCGATGAGATCCACCGCTTTTCCAAATCGCAGCAAGATTCATTGTTAGGCGCTGTAGAGCGGGGCATTGTTACGTTAATAGGCGCAACGACTGAAAACCCATCTTTCGAAGTGATCTCGGCTTTGCTGTCGCGTTGCCAGGTGTATATTTTACAGCCGCTATCCGAAACCGATCTGATCGACCTGCTGAACAAGGCTATGAAGGAAGACGTAATCTTAAAGGATAAAAGCATCACCATAAAAGATTACGAAGCTTTGCTGCGCCTTTCGGGAGGCGATGCCCGCAAGCTGCTCAATATTTTTGAGCTGTTGATAAATGCTTTTGACACGCCGGAGATAATATTAACCGATGAGGTTGTATTGGAACATGTACAACAAAACATGGCGTTGTACGATAAAACCGGTGAGCAGCATTACGATATCATTTCAGCTTTTATCAAATCCATGCGGGGCTCTGACCCCAACGGTGCAGTTTACTGGCTGGCGAGAATGATCGTAGGCGGTGAAGACCCTTTGTTTATTGCCCGCCGTATGCTGATCCTGGCATCCGAAGATATTGGCAACGCTAACCCCAATGCCTTGCTGCTTGCACAAAGTTGTTTTGAGGCGGTTAATAAGATTGGTATGCCTGAATCGCAACTGATATTATCGCAGACGGCTATTTACCTGGCAACATCGGCTAAAAGTAATTCGGCTACAACAGCTATTGGTGCGGCCATAGCATTGGTGCGCCAAACCGGCGATTTACCGGTGCCGCTGCACTTACGTAACGCACCAACCAAATTCATGAAAAACATAGGCTACGGCAAGGATTACAAATACGCCCATAGCTACGAAGGTAATTTTACCGATCTTGATTTTCTGCCGGATGCTATCCGCGGAACAAAAATTTACGACCCCGGTAACAACGCGCGTGAAAACGAATCAAAAGAAAAGTTAAGAAAACTTTGGGGCGACAGGTATAAATACTAACTTAAGCTTCGTTTTATTGAGCCTGTTAATTAATATCATATAACAAATTGACCAATATTAATTAATTTATAGCTTTAGGCTTTACGCATCGTGCCTGTCGCTTTTATATAGAACAAATTATAGCTTTGGGCTTTATGCATTTTGCTTTTAGCTTTATAAAACCTATACCTTAACCTTTAACTGTCTATACTTATGATCACTACCTTTCTCGGGCACGAACTTAAAGCTTTCTGGCGGTCAAAAAACACAGGTAAAAGTATTGCTATCCGTGTGGTGATGGGCTTACTTATCCTTTATCTTTTTGGATGTATTTTGCTTGCCGGTTTGTTTTTGAATGAAATTTTGGGCCAGGTTTTTCCGCATGATGACATAGTGGTTTCTTTTTGCGGTATCATCCTGCTTTATTTTTTATTTGACCTGATGATGCGCATGCAATTGCAGGAGCTGCCAACGTTACGGGTGCAACCATATCTTCATTTACCTATAAAAAGGAATAGGGTGGTCGGCTATCTGGCCTTTACGGCCATGCTTTCGGTGTTTAACCTGTGGCCCATTATACTTTTTGTACCTTTTATTTTAAAAGTGATCCTTACCGATTCGGGTGCTTTGCCTGCGCTCGCTTTTATATTGGCTATTATCGGTTTCATGCTTTTCAATAACTACATGGCCTTGTTTATTAAACGCAGGGCCAATCTTAACGGATGGGTCTTCCTGGTTTTCGCAGCGGCTCTCATCCTTATTATTACCGGTGATTTCAGGTTTCACCTCTATTCGGTACGCAATATTTCCTATCTGTATTTTGGCCATTTGCTCAATAAACCGGTGTTGGTATTGCCGCCTGTTGTGCTTGCAGCAGCCATGTATTACATAAATTTTGCCTATTTAAAGCAAAACCTGTATCTCGAAGAGCTGAGTTCGCGCAAGGCATCGGCTTATAAAAGCAGTACGGAGTTTCCGCTGTTAAACAGGTTTGGTAAAGTAGGCGACCTTGCCGCAAACGAGCTGAAACTGATATTCCGTAATAAGCGGCCACGATCGACATTGGTTATGGGGCTGTTCTTTATGTTTTACGGGCTCATATTTTATACCAACAGCCATTACGGACAAACCTGGTACATTTTTGTGGGCATGTTCATGACTGGTATTTTTATTATCAGTTACGGGCAGTTCATGTATAGCTGGCAAGGCGCTCATTTTGATGGCCTGTTGGTAAGCAAGATCAATTTCCGCGATTTTTTAAAGGCAAAATACCTGCTGTTTACCATGGTATCAACCGTGGCTTTTATATTGACTACGCCTTATGCTTATTTTGGCTGGCGCATTGTTTTGGTACATTTTGTAATGTACCTGTGGAACATTGGTATCAACACCACCATTGTACTGTTTTTTGCTAACCGCAATGCCAAACGGATAGATCTGTCAAAAGGCGCGTCGTTTAATTGGGAAGGGGTGGGGGCAACGCAAATGCTTATTTCGTTTCCCTTGATGATTACGCCGTATATTATTTATCTTCCCTTCTCACTGTTCAAACACGCGGACATCGGCCTGGCCATGCTGGCCGGTACCGGGATCATATTTATTTTAACCCGCGATTTTTGGGTTAAAAAACTTGAGGAGGATTTTATACAAAAACGTTATACCGTTGCCGAAGGCTTCAGAAACAAATAACCATGATTGAAGTAAGAAATTTGAAAAAGTTTATAACGGGATTACCGTTGTAGATGTACCCGCCCTGCAAATTAACAAAGGCGAAAGCGTAGGCCTTGTAGGTAATAACGGCGCAGGCAAAACTACGTTGTTCCGGATGGTGCTCGACCTCATTCGCGCCGAAAGTGGCGAAATCCTTTCAAACGGAGAAATTGTAGCCGGTCATGAGAAGTGGAAAGATTACACCGCTGCTTATCTTGATGAAGGTTTCCTGATAGACTACCTTACACCCGAAGAATATTTTTATTTTATAGGAGGGCTGCATGGTCATAACCGCACATATGTTGATGAGGTGTTAGTTAGCCTGACCGATTTTTTTAATGGCGAGATACTGAAGAAAGGGAAGTACATTCGCGACCTGTCAAAAGGTAACCAATGCAAAGTTGGTGTAGCGGCCTGCCTGTTGCAGGAACCTCAATTGCTCATGCTGGACGAGCCCTTTGCCAATATTGACCCAAGTACCCAGTTCAGGCTTAAAAACCTGCTGAAAGATCTGAACAGGAATAAGGGTGTAACTACCATAGTATCCAGCCATGATCTTAACCACATCACTGATGTGTGCGACCGCATCCTGCTGATGGAAAAAGGTGTGATCATTAAAGATATTGCAACCAGCTCATCAACGTTAAATGAGTTGGAAGCGTATTTTGGCGTTGAGGTCGCCCCTTCCGCCCGTTAAAAGGGTGACTACCTTCAAGCTCCCTTTTTAAGCATAAACAAAAAACGCATTGCCGGCAGCAATGCGTTTTTTGTTTAAAATCTTCTTTTGACAAGCGCGTGTGCATACAAGCACTCGCTTTAGGGGGCGGGTGGGGCCTGGATTAGCTCATCCGTCAATTTCTCAAACTCGTTGATAAACTCGGTATAATGCTCCCCGTACCGGGGCCGCTAAAACCTGTATGGATCTTTTGTACGTCGCCGTTTTTATCAATAATGATGGTGGTAGGGAAGCCAACCACTTTTGATAACATAGGCAGGCTTTGGGCGGTTTGTTTTTTATCGCTGGTATAGCCGGTCACCAACAATGGATAAGGTACTTTAAACCTGTCTTTTACCTGCTGCAGCGCTTTCTTTGATTTTTCAAAATCGGTGGTGCGTTCATAAGCCAGACCAATTACTTCAACACCTTTATTGTGATATTTGTTATAGTAGTTAACCATATAAGCAGTTCTCGTCCATACAGTTAGGGCACCATGAGCCCAATATCTGTACAATTACCACTTTGTTTCTGAACCTGGCATCATCAAGCGAGATAGTTTTGCCATCAAGGTCCTTAAAGCTGAAAGTTATTTTTTTATACCCCGGTTTTAATGAAGTGAGTGAATATGCATCGGGAAGTTTGGCGTTTTCATCCTTTACAGCAGTCCATGCCTGCACAGATGAATAGCCGGCGAAAAATTTACCGTCGGTTAAGGTCTTATCATCGCTAATGGTAGCAGTAAAAGTATAGGCATGACCACCGTCGAAAGTAGAGAGGTAAAGTTTATTACCACTTACCGAGCCTTCTAAATAACGGTAATCACCGGTGGTGGTTAAGAAAGTGCCTGTAAGTTTATTGCCCTCCTGCTTAAACTCGCCAACGGTGGTATCGCGGCCCTCGCCCTCACCAAACACCGCCGACCAGCGGCCTCCGATATTAAATGCCGGGTTTTCGGTATTCTTAAAAAAGCGCCATGAAGTGTTAGGTCGGGCGCTGAACGGAACAAGAAGATCATTATCGGCCAGGTGCCTTACCCAGTTGCCGTTAAGGCTATCTCCGTTAAGTTTCAGCTTAAATTCTGAATTGAACAGCGGCATATGGATAAAAACAGAATCGCCTTTGGTAGCAACATCTGTTACTTTAAAATGCTCGGCACCGTTAATGATAGCTAATTGTTGTTTGCTCCCGCTATTGCTGAACTCGAAATTAAAAGGGATTTCGGTGCCTGATTTAGTTTTAAGCGCACCGCGCCACACACCTGTTTTTAGTTTGGTTTGAGCAAAGCCGGTTTGCAGAAATAGTAATCCGCAAATACCGGCTATAATATTTTTGAAAGTCATACTTAAATATATAGTCTACTTAATCTATATACTTTCAAAGGTATAAAAACAGCGCCGTTATTTCAACAATCCGCGCGAAATGACAATTCTTTGAATTTCAGATGTTCCTTCATAAATCTGGGTTATTTTGGCATCCCGCATCAGGCGTTCAACGTGATACTCTTTCACGTAACCGTACCCGCCATGGATCTGTACCGCTTCGGTGGTGGTGCGCATAGCTACTTCAGATGCATAAAGTTTTGCCATTGATGATGCCTGGGCATAGGGTTTTCCATGATCTTTAAACCATGCCGCTTTAAGGCACATCAAACGTGCTGCCTCAATTTCAGTAGCCATATCGGCCAGCTTAAATTGGATAGCCTGGTGATCAGCCAGCGGTTTACCAAAAGTTTTGCGCTCCTTAGCGTATTGCACTGCAAGTTCGTAAGCACCTGAAGCAATACCTAAAGCCTGCGAAGCAATACCTATACGGCCGCCATCCAGTACGTTCATGGCAAACTTAAACCCAAAACCGTCTTCGCCAATGCGGTTCTCTTTAGGCACTTTAACGTCGGCAAACATCAGCGAGTGGGTATCCGAGCCGCGGATGCCCATCTTGTTCTCTTTAGGGCCGACAGTAAAGCCGGGCGTTCCTTTTTCCACAATAAAAGCGTTAATACCATGGTGCTTTTTTCGGCATTGGTTTGTGCTATTACAATATAGGTAGATGCGCTGCCCCCGCTGGTGATCCAGTTCTTAGTACCATTAAGCAGGTAATGATCGCCCATATCAATGGCTGTAGTGCTTTGTGACGTAGCATCAGAGCCGGCCTCTGGCTCCGAAAGACAGAAAGCGCCAATGCATTCACCTTTGGCCAGCGGTGCCAGATATTTTTGCTTTTGTTCTTCGCTGCCATATTTCTCCAATCCATAGCATACCAGCGAATTATTCACAGAAACAACTACTGACGTGGATGCGTCAATCTTTGAAAGTTCCTCCATCACCAGCACATATGATATGGCATCCATGCCAGCGCCGCCATATTGCGGAGATACCATCATGCCCAGGAAACCCAGTTCACCAAGTTTCTTAACCTGTGCGGCAGGGAATTTTTGCTGTTCATCGCGTTCAATAACACCTGGCTTTAATTCTGTTTGCGCAAAATCACGCGCAGCCTGGCGAATCATTTTTTGTTCTTCGGTCAGTTCAAAATACATTGGTATAATTAAAAGCATAAATATATAAAAATTACTATGCATGCATAGTAATTTTTATAAACAAAAAAAGAGAGCTTTTTTTGAAGCTCCCTTTCCCCTAATTAATTTAAACTATTGATTAAACCCAAAACAAAGAACAAAAAATCTCAACTTGGGCGTCTGAGAATTCAATTTAATTTTTCACAGGTAGATGTTACTAAATCTTTTATTTTTTCACAGATGATACAGGGCGAATATCTATATACAAATCCTTTGCCATAATTATAAAATTGTGGCATTAATATTTCATGTTTAAACGTTAGTCGCCCATTTTTATAAAAGAATAATATCTGCATATAAAATGTAATGGTGTTATTTTATATTTAGCTTGCACAAAAAATACAAAGTATCATATTAGCCGATCCAGTCATGCTTTTAACTGATTTTGAATACCTTAACAACACTAATAACGCATTTAAACGCAAAGTTGCCTTGCAGATAAAAACCTTACGCAAACAAAATCAGGTTACGCAGGAGAAGTTTTTTAACGAAACGCACATAAATATTGCTCGGCTCGAATCAGGTATTATTGATATCAGGTTGGAAACACTTCGTAAAATTTGTTATTATTTTAACGTTTCCTTAGCAGGTTTTTTCCAGGAGATATAATAAATTATCATATTTTAAAAAATAAGCTGTCCTAAATTCTATTTTACCATACAGTTGTTGTATTTTAATTCATACACACGCCTAAAAAATGAACAGAAAAACCCAATCCTTATCCATAGTTGCCGCCGCGTTTGGCACCTTACTTAGTGCCTGTAGCCAAACCGACAAAACAAAAGCTTACGAAGCCGGCGACCCAGTGATCCATAATATGGATACCACCGTAAAACCGGGCGATGACTTCTTTAAATATGCCAACGGAACCTGGCTCCGCAAAAATCCTATTCCGGCGGCGTACGCTGCCTGGGGCATCGGCAATGTTGTGCAGGAAGAACTGCGAGACAAGATGAAAAAGATCAACAAGGATGCGCTTAAGGCTAATGCTCCTAAAGGCAGCAACACCCAAAAAATAGGTGATTTTTATTTCAGCGGGATGGATACCGTTAACATCGAAAAACAGGGGCTTGCACCACTGAAAGATGAACTGGATAAAATTGACCGGATAACGGATATCAAAAGCCTGGTTGAGGAGTTTGCACACTTACAAAGGATTGGCGTTACACAGCCTATCGGCGCTTATGTTGGGCAGGATGCTAAGAACAGTGCAAAGATGGCTTTGGGTTTATACCAATCGGGCATTGGTATGCCTAACCGCGATTACTACTTTAATAAAGATGCGCATAGCGTAGCCATCCGTACCGACTATCAAAATAATTACCTGCCCGCCATATTTAAACTGGCAGGCCTGCCTGCTGATAGGGCAACTGCAGCCGCTAAGAAAACTTATTCGCTGGAAACTTTCCTGGCTGATAGCAGCCGGAAACTGGAGGACCTGCGCGATCCTTATCATAACTATAACAAAATGCCACTTGCCGCGCTGAGCAAGCTGGCCCCGGATATTGACTGGAAACCCACTTTTGAAAAGATGGACTACAAAAATGCGGATACCGTAATTGTAGGACAGCCTGAGTATTACAGGGCGCTTAATAAAGCACTAAAAACTTTTACTATAGATGACTGGAAGAATTACCTGCGCAAGAGCCTGGTCACTGCTTTTGGGCCATACCTGAGCAAACCGTTTGATCAGGAGGTGTTTCGGTTTTATGATAAGGTGATTTATGGCAGTACGGCCCAACTCCCACGCTGGAAAAGGGTGCTGGATACTGAAAACGGTTTGATGGGCGAGGTATTAGGGCAAATCTTCGTAAAAGAATATTTCCCCGAAAAGACAAAAGAACGCTATGTAAAACTGGTTGAAGAAATGCGCACCAGCTTTAAAGAGCATATTGAAAAGCTGGATTGGATGAGCCCCGAAACCAAGGAGAAAGCTTACTACAAATTATCAAAAGTTGTCCCTAAAGTTGGTTATCCGGATAAATGGAAGGATTTTTCAACTTTGGAAATTAACCGGGGCCCTTACGCCCTCAACGTATTACGGGCAAACGAATGGTGGCATAATTTCAGTGCAGCTAAATTAGGCAAACCTGTCGACCGTACTGAATGGGATATAACGCCTCAAACCTATAATGCTTACTATAACCCGTCAAACAACGAGATTGTATTGCCTGCCGGCATTTTTACCATTCCCGGCTACAAGGATGAAAATATTGATGATGCCGTCATTTACGGCTATGCTGCTGCCTCAACTATTGGCCACGAAATGACCCACGGTTTTGATGACCAGGGCCGCCAGTTTGATGCTGCCGGAAACCTTAAAGCCTGGTGGAAACCGCAGGATTCGGTAAAATTTAGTCAACGTGCCAAAATGCTTATCGACCAGTTTAATGGTTACAGCATTTATGGTTTGCATGTAAATGGCAAAGCCACTCAGGGTGAGAACATTGCTGACCTTGGCGGCATTGTAATAGGTCTTGACGCGTTCAAAAAAACACAGCAATATAAAGAGGGTAAACTCATTAACGGGTTAACACCATTACAGCGCTATTTTTTAGGATACTCATTAGGCTGGCTTACGCAGGACAGGAAAGAATCACTTTCGAGCCAGATCTTAACCAATGAGCATGCGCCCGGTTTTATGCGTGTTAACGGGCCGTTTACCGATGTGCCTGAATTTTACGAAGCCTTTCATATTAAGAAAGGTGATAAGATGTGGATAGACCCGGATAAACGAGTGAAGATATGGTAGCGTAGCGGTAATGATGTAACTGGCCGTTACATGATCACAATGATAACGTTTAAAACAGACACGAAGCAAATCCAAACCATACAGGGCGACTGTAAATCGGGATTGCTTCGTGTATCATAGTTGCATGACTGTAAGTTGTTAATTGTCATTCGTAATATGTATTGTAGTTTTAGGATTGTCCTGGGGCTACTCCTCATGACGTCCTAACGGTTCCCTACAATATAAACTTCGTGCTCAGGAAATTGGAATCATTGTCATTCACAATTTCGTTGATGATGTTTTTGTTGGTTTCGGTCATTTTAGTGGTAACTAATGAACGGATTGAGAACGACCTTAACGCATCATGTACCGAAAGTGTACCCTCGGCGCTGTCCTTGCGCCCGGTGAACGGAAATACATCCGGACCGCGCTGGCACTGACTGTTAATGTTTACGCGGCTTACTAAATTCACAAAGGGATCGATCAGTGACGAAATTTCCCTGGCATCATTACTGAAAATACTCACCTGCATACCATGTGGCGAATCTATCTGGTAAGCGATAGGCTCCTCAATATCTTCAAACGGAATTACTGGGATCACCGGTCCAAATTGCTCTTCGCGGTACAGTTTCATGTTTTCATTAACCGGGTAAACTATGGCCGGGAAAAAGAACGAAGCCGATGTTTCACCGCCGTTTTCGTTAATCACTTTTGCGCCGTTGGCTAAAGCGTCATTTACAATATCGGTAAGGTAAGCTGGTTTATGAGGTTCGGGGAGCGGGGTAAGTTTTACGTCCTTTTCCCAGGGCAGTCCGAACTTAAGTTTGGCAACGGCCTCGCTCAATAGTTTTAAAAACTCATCAGCAACGGCTTTATGTACAAATATCACTTTAATAGCAGTACAACGCTGGCCGTTAAATGACAGCGAGCCTAAAATGCACTCGCTCACAGCCTGCTGCAGGTCGGCATGTTTGGTGACTATGGCTGCGTTCTTGGCGTCCAGACTTAAAACAGCTCTTAAGCGATTAATTTTAGGGTGACGCTTTTTCAAATCATTTGCTACTTTGCTTGAGCCAATGAAAGCCAGCACATTCACCTTGCCCGATGACATCAGCCCGGGTGTTACCACTGCGCCCCTGCCATAAATGGTGTTCACCACTCCTTTAGGGAATGATTCCTGGAAAGCTTTTAGCAATGGGTAATGCAATAGTGTGCCGTGTTTAGGCGGTTTAAATAAAATGGTGTTCCCCATAATCAGCGCGGGGATCAGCGTAGTGAAAGTTTCGTTTAACGGGTAATTAAACGGCCCCATGCAAAGCACTACCCCCAGGGGCGAACGACGGATCTGGGCCACCAGCCCCTCGGCCATTTCAAAGCGTGACGACTGACGGTCAATATCTTTTAACGCGTCGATGGTGGCATTGATGTATTCAATAGTACGGTCAAATTCTTTAGCCGAATCAGCGTATGATTTACCTATTTCCCACATCAGCAGTTTTACCACCAGCGTACGTTGTTCGCTCATTTTGTAAATAAAGCGCTCCATACATTTAATACGGTCGGCAATGCTCATGGTGGGCCATTCGCCGCGGCCATTGTCATAGGCTTCAAGCGCGGCATCCAGGGCTTCAAAAGCTTCTTTTTCGGTGCAAACCGGGTAGGTGCCTATCAGCTTCCGGGTAAAAGTACCGTCCTCTGCCCAAAAACCAACAGGTGAGTAAACTTCACTTACTTCGCCGTTCCATGGTTTCATTTCGCCACCGCTCAGATATTCGCGCTGGTGTACTTCTTCAATCTGAAATTCGGGGGGATATTATTTTCATCAATAAAAATTGAACTGAGCTGGGTTTTAAAACTCATATTTTTTCAAGGGTTTGATTTCCCTAAGATAAAAAAAGCCTGCTTTAACAAGCAAGCTTTATGTGTTATAATGTTTACTGATTTTTAATAACCGAAGGCATTATTGATGATCCGATCCGCCTTCGTGAAAGAATTATCCTTTTGAAGGGCCTTTGATTCCCGGTTTCCTGCTTCTTATCAAAATCCTGGTTTAGGGAAATTAACGCCACCTGCGGCAAGCTCTTTAAGCATTTGTTCCTGAAGGTTTATTTTAGCATTGAGGAAATCGGCAGGATCAACCCAAACATTAATGGTAAACCTTACACAATCGTTATCCAGGCTAATAACACCCACGCGCGCGGCCGGGTCATGAAGGATATCTTTATTGGCATTTACTACGCCTGTCATGATGGCCTTCGCCTTTTCTATATCATTGTTATAGCCCACCCGCAATTCAAAATCAAGACGGCGGCGGCCTTCGCGCGTTATGTTTACAATAACTTCATTAAACAGCTTTCCGTTAGGGATAATGACGGTTTTGTTATCTGCAGTAATAAGTACGGTATAAAACATCTGTATAGATACCACCTTGCCATCCTGCCCTTGCGCAACAATGCTGTCATCTATCTCAAAAGGTTTTAATAACAAGATCAGCACACCACCTGCAAAGTTTTGAAATGTGCCCGACAGCGCCAAACCGGCTGCTACCGAAAATGCGCCGATAATGGTAGTGAAAATGCTCATTTCAAGCCCTATGATGTTCATTACCCAAATAATGAGTAAAACATATAAAGCTGTAATGGTTAGGCTTAAGAAAAATGGCTGCAGTGACGAATGGATGCCGCGTTTCATCATACGCATGCGCAGCCTTGCACGCAAAAACTTAATAAACCATAACCCAATAAAAAATATGATTAGTCCACCTACATAATTAGGGCCGCGGTTAATAAGCCAATGGTGGAACTCAATGTAAAATCTGTCCAGTTTCATAACTGGGCGCAAAGTTAATAATTATCTATTAACTGTACAGGGAAACGAAGAGCTCGGGGCCCTTAAACAACACCCACTCAACCAGGGTGCTTTGTATTTGTTTTGTTTTTTGAGATAGACGTTTCATGACCTGCATTATTCAAATCCTGTGCCTGATTAGTGCTGTATCAGATTTGTTATGCAAAATTACGTATTACTACGCCCAGAGGATTTGGAAATTAATCAAATGATTAATAAATGACCGTTGAATTACCTTAGGATGACTATAACGGCCTCTTTTAAAGCACAAAACCCTGTATGCTTTTGCATACAGGGTTTTGAAAGTATATAAGTTTCTATACACCCCTTCAGGGGGCTTGGGGGCTCTTACATCATGCCGCCCATGCCACCGCCACCCATTGGTGGGCCAGCTGGAGCATCTTCAGGATCATCAGCCAATACAACTTCAGTTGTTAATAACATTGAAGCGATTGAAGCAGCGTTCTCTAAAGCTACGCGACCTACTTTAGTTGGGTCGATAACACCGGCAGCAATCAGGTTTTCGTATTTATCGGTACGTGCATTGTAACCAAAGTCGGCAGTGCCTTCTTTTACTTTTTGCACAACGATTGAACCTTCGATACCAGCGTTTTCGCAGATCTGACGTAAAGGCTCTTCGATAGCGCGACGGATGATCTGGATACCAGTGTTTTCGTCTTCGTTATCGCCTTTAAGGTCAGCTAAAGAAGCAACAGCACGGATGAAGGCAACACCACCACCAGCTACGATACCTTCTTCAACAGCGGCACGTGTAGCGTGTAAAGCATCGTCAACACGGTCTTTTTTCTCTTTCATTTCAACTTCGGTAGCAGCACCTACGTAAAGTACAGCAACACCGCCAGATAATTTGGCTAAGCGCTCTTGTAATTTTTCGCGGTCGTAGTCAGAAGTTGTTGATTCAATTTGTGATTTGATCTGGCTTACGCGGCCTTTGATCTCTTCTGCAGAACCAGCACCATTGATGATAGTAGTATTATCTTTGTCGATAACGATTTTCTCAGCAGTACCTAAGTAGCTAAGATCAGCGTTTTCTAATTTGTAACCTCTTTCTTCAGAGATCAAAGTACCACCGGTAAGGATAGCGATATCCTCTAACATAGCTTTACGACGGTCGCCGAAACCTGGAGCTTTAACAGCAGCAACTTTCAGTGAACCACGGATTTTGTTAACTACCAAAGTAGCTAAAGCTTCACCGTCAAGATCTTCAGCAATGATCAATAATGGTTTGCCGGTTTGTACTTGTTTTTCAAGGATAGGAAGCAATTCCTTCATCGAAGAGATCTTTTTATCATAGATCAGGATGTAAGGATTTTCCAGTTCAGCTTCCATTTTATCAGCATTGGTTACGAAGTAAGGAGAAAGGTAACCACGGTCAAACTGCATACCTTCTACAGTTTTAACTTCAGTTTCAGTACCTTTTGCTTCTTCAACAGTGATAACACCGTCTTTACCAACTTTTTCCATTGCTTCAGCAATTAACGAACCGATAACCTCGTCGTTATTTGCAGAAATAGAAGCGACTTGTTTGATTTTGTTATTGTCTTCACCAACAGTTTGCGACTGGGTTTTCAGGTTTTCAACAACTGCTGCAACCGCTTTATCGATACCGCGTTTCAAATCCATTGGGTTTGCACCGGCAGCCACGTTTTTAATACCTGCAGTTACAATAGCCTGAGCTAAAACAGTAGCAGTAGTAGTACCATCACCTGCAATATCGGCAGTTTTTGAAGCTACTTCTTTAACCATTTGAGCACCCATGTTTTCAAGGGCGTCTTTTAATTCAATTTCTTTAGCAACAGTAACACCGTCTTTAGTGATGGCTGGTGAGCCAAATTTTTTGTCGATGATTACGTTACGGCCTTTAGGACCTAAGGTTACTTTTACTGCGTTAGCAAGGATATCAACACCGCGTTTCAGGGCGTCGCGTGCTTCAACATTGTATTTAACTTGTTTTGCCATGATGTTTTAATTATTGAATTATTGAATTAGCGAATGAGTGATTTGATTTCGCTTTCAATAATCTATTTTTTTAATTTCTTTGATTTTAAACCAGCGGTTTGAACAGGAATAAATTCACTAATTCAATAACTCACTAATTCACTAATTGGTTAAAGAACTGCGTATATGTCTGATTCACGCATAATTAAGTACTCTTTACCTTCATAGGTAATTTCAGTACCTGCATATTTACCATATAAAACCTGGTCACCAACTTGTACGGTTAAAGGCTCATCAACTTTTCCCTGTCCAACAGCAACGATGGTTCCACGTTGAGGTTTTTCTTTGGCAGTATCAGGAATGAAGATACCTGAAGCGGTTTTCTCTTCGGCTGCTGCAGCTTCCACTACAACCCTATCGCCGATCGGTTTAATGTTTAATGACATAGTTATAACTGTTTATTTTTATTTAAGTTTTTCAGCCCAATATGCAACATCAATTATGCCAAGCGGGTATTATGGCAAGTATTGACAGGCTAAACTGTTTTAATGTCAGCAAAAGGTTATTTGCGTTTTGCGGCTTAACAATTTTTTAACCCGATGGTGTCAGGTTGTCAGTATGACTTAGGGATGACGGTAGGGGGATGATGCTTAAAAAAATGTCATTTCGATAGAGCAGGGGGAGGAGTGCGCGGTAGGGCGAAAGAGAAATCTTTTAGGCTTTGCAGAGCGATAATGTATGATTTATACAAGGCGTATAAGATTTCTCCTCACTCCCACGCGTATTCCCTCACTTGTTCTGTCGAAATGACAATCAGTTTTTATTGGTCGGGAGCGATTAAGAAAGAATGTTGTATCTGAACGAGTCTTACGCCGTTTTCCTCACCGCTGATAACTTCTTTACTTCATCCTTAGCTTTTGCAAACCATACTTTATTGCTTTTTCGCTCAACAGGGCTTAACTGCGATTGCTCGTTGAGCATATCCGTGAAAATTTGCCAGGCATCGTCATCGCGGCCGGCACGGGTAAGGAACATGCCGTATTCATAGCGGGGCTCAAAATAGGAGTAACGCCCTTTCATCAGTTTAAATTCATTTTCGGCCAACTCTTCCTGGTAAGTAAGCTCAAGCGATTTGGCATACAGGATGTGCGCTTTTGAGCGGGCAAATTGTGGTAGCTTATAAAGTTTTTTAGCAATAGGAATCACCTCGTTATACTGGCCTTTTTCAAAATAAGCTACAATTAGCTGCGCCATTACGTGCTCGTTTTCGGCAAAGGCACCGGTGAGACTGTTTTGATATATTTCGAGTGCTTTATCGGTAAGCCCGGCGTCCAGATAGGCATCTGCCAGTTTAACACGGTTGGCAAAAGTATCGGTAAACCTTACTTCATCTTCAAGGCGTTTAATTTTGGCCCCGGGGTTTATTACCGCTTCAACATTTAGTTTAGGTGCACGGATACCTCGGTTGGATAGTATTTCGCTGTATATATAATACAAGCAGCCAAATACGGGTATTACTATCAGGATCCAAAGCCATTTTTGCTGGGTGCCGCGCCGCAGGCTGTGAATGATACAAAATGCCTCTAATATCAATATAATATAATAATAATTGCCACCGCCGAAGTACATGCCTGTTTATGATATAAGATTTAGTAATATTCAAAAATAACTAAAATACAGCTGTAAACAAGGGGGTATAGCTGTAAAATGATTTTTTTGCTAATTGTTTGAGTATTGGATAAACGGGATTAATCGGCAGGTAAATAAAAAAGCCACCGGCTATTGTTACCGGTGGCTTTGCGTTAAAATAGCCCTAATTGTCCCTGATCGTCCATGTCGATATCGTCGGGGTTAGTGATCTCAAAATCGATCTTTTTAGGTGGCTTTGGCGACTCTTCAGATTGATCGGCTGGTGTTGCCGGCCCGTCTTCCTGAGAAACTACAGGCTCATCTTCATTTGTATCTGTTGATGCAAGAGTAGCTTCTTCGTTAATGTCGGTTTCGGCAGTTTCCGTTGCCTGGTTAATGCCATCACTTATCAGCTCAACTGATTTTACCGGATGTTGTGAAAGGCGGTTGCCCATGGCTTTCATTCCTTTTACATCAATAACATCTGCTAAATTCAGTTCGAGGGTTTCAGGTGTTTGATCTTTGCCTTTCAAGTGTGTCATGCTGATTACCGGCGCGGTGTGACCGATCAACACCATTTTTGATCCGGCTTCTTCACTGATCAGGCTTATCTGCTTACCAACGGCTATGTTTTCAAAAGAGAAACGCTTAACAAGATAGTTTTTGGATTTGCCTTCAATGTGTACTATCGAGAACACTGCCTGCGGCTCATACTTTTCGATAAGGATCATCTTATCATCAAAGTGGTTGTTAAGATCAAAGCTGCTTAATTCATAAACGCCATTGCTGAGCACGGTGAGAATGCGGTCGTCACCATCAAATTCGCCCAGGTATTTGCCGCGGCCATCTGCGTTCAGGCGCTTCAGGATATCATCATACCAGATCTTACGTCCGGCCAGCGTTGACACACCCTTGCTTTTCAGTATGATTTTTTTAACCGGGTATTTGGTAATGATATTACCCATCGAACCGCGGCCTTTGATAGCTATAGATGCGAAATCCTCATCAAACTGTAGTTTTTTAAGTTTGGAGTGAGGTTTAAGCTGTACGTTCACCACTTCGGCCTCGCCGTTAGGGTTGGCGGTAAAGTACAATACTTTTGAGCCTTTGGTGCCTTTGGTAAGGTCGTATTCCTTATCGCGGGTTACACCCACTACCGAGAATCGTTTGATATAACTGATGCCACTCTCGCCGTCTTTATATATCATATTATAAACGGTGCGTTCTGTCATTCTTTTTAAATACGGCAACGTGAATGATGTCCTTACCCACAAAAACCTTGTCCTGCACTTTGGTAATCATACAGCGGCCATCGCCCCTAAAAACAATGATCTCGTCAATGTCTGAACAATCGCCAACGTATTCAACCGAGTCATCTTTCTTCAGGCCAGATCCAATAAAGCCGTCGGCCCTGTTAACATATAGTTTGATATTAGCCAATGCTACCTGTGCAGCTTCAACCTTATCAAAGGTGCGCAGTTCGGTTTTGCGCTCTCTGTCCTTACCATATTTATCCTTCAGTTTTTCGAACCAGGCAATGGTATACTCGGTAAGGTGTTTTAGGTGATGTTTTACCTGTTTTATCTCATTTTCGAGCGCCTTCATTTGCTCATCCGCTTTTTTAACATCAAAGCGGGTGATGCTGCTCATAGGTTTATCTATCAGCTTTTTATAATCTTCGGGCTGTATGGTGCGGTAAAACTGCGGAAAGAAAGGCTCAAACAAGCGGTTCAATACTTCCAATACCACTTCAAAATTGCCCGAGTTTTCGTACTCAGGATTTTTATACATCCCTTCCTGGATAAAGATCTTAAGTAATGAACTGAAGAAGATCTTCTCCATTAAATCCTTCAGCCTGATCTCCAACTCCTGTTTTAGCAGGTCTTTGGTGAAGAATGTGCTTTCGGTAAGCATATCGTTCACGCTCATGAAGCGCGGCTTATCATCCTGTATTACGCAGGTGTTTGGTGATATGGATACCTCGCAATCGGTAAAGGCATAAAGAGCGTCGATGGTTACATCGGGCGAGATGCCCGGAGCCAAGTGAATAATGATCTCTACATCCCTGGCGGTATTATCCTCAATTTTTTTGATCTTGATCTTACCTTTATCGTTGGCCGAGATCACGCTGTCAATTAAACTGCCGGTAGTAGTAGTAAATGGTATTTCGGTAATGGCAAGCGTTTTTTTATCGCGCTCAACAATTTTAGCCCTTACCCTCACTTTACCTCCACGCTGACCTTCATTATATAGTGAAGCATCAGCCATGCCCCCTGTCGGAAAATCAGGCATGAGGTTAGGGCGTTCACCTTTTAATACGGCTATGGAAGCATCAATTAACTCAATAAAGTTATGAGGTAAGATTTTGGTAGCCAAACCTACCGCAATACCTTCGGCTCCCTGTGCAAGCAGCAAGGGGAACTTTACCGGCAGAGTAATAGGCTCTTTGTTACGGCCGTCATAGCTGGCCTGCCAAACGGTGGTATCCGGGTTAAAAACAACATCAAGCGCAAATTTTGATAAGCGCGCTTCAATATAACGGGGTGCCGCTGCCGAGTCGCCGGTTACCGGGTCGCCCCAGTTTCCCTGGCAATCAATCAACAGGTTTTTCTGACCAATCTGCACCATCGCGTCACCAATAGAAGCATCACCATGAGGGTGATATTTCATGGTGTTACCTATAACATTGGCGGCTTTGTTAAAACGCCCGTCGTCCATTTCCTTCAACGAATGCAGGATGCGGCGTTGTACGGGTTTTAAACCATCGTTGATATGGGGAACAGCCCGGTCGAGAATTACATAGGATGCATAATCAAGAAACCAATTTTCATATAACCCATCGAGTGAGGCAACGGTGTGGAGTTTTTCTTCATTAGGGTTTGGTGTATCGTTTTGATGCAGATCTTCACTCATTATTCAATAAAAACTTTTGGATTGGTAAAGATACGGATTATGTGCTGATGTGCAGATGAAGTGAGCTACATTTTAATGTCTTGTTAATATTGGTTTATAACAAAATTGTTACGTTTAGGTAGGTTTGCAACAATTACTAATCACGTGCGTAAAAATTATTAATGTAACAAATAATTGATTGATATTGTCGTTAAAGCATAGCGGTTATTTGAATGCGAGAGGGTGTTGATTAATTAATTTGTTTATATATTTACCTATGGTGCTTTAACCAGGTTTTTTTCCTGGCTGCCCCTTAAATGAAAACTATTTTGAAGTTAACCCGGCCCTTATTGCTTATGGCTTTGTTGTTGCTGTGCTTTACAAAAAGCATAGCTCAGATAAGTCCAAGGCCGTTATATGCCCAAAATAATAAGAAACATACAACAGCGAAGGTTAAGCCTGGCTACTCAAAGCTCAAAACAGCAGGTACAGATCAGTTTAAAGAATTTACCAAGCTTTTGGCCCAGGCCAATGTAATTTATACCCCACCCAGGGGGTTTAAAGAGATTCCCGCTCCCAATGATGAGGATTTTTCATTTGATTATGCGTTGCAGTTGCCGGGGCAGGATTTTGAAGTATGGTTCCAGGTAAAATCCCAGAAACAGAATTATACCAGTTATGAGCAGGGGCAATATGATATTGACCGGGAAACCGAAAATCCAGATTCGATATATATAAACATGAGCAGGGCGCACGCCATAGCTTTTACCGGCGAAAGGGATAACTTTATGCGGAGCATACCGGTTAACGTTTTAAACAGATATAAAGCTGATGCCGGTAAGTCATACCTGTTAAACCTGCTCGATTTGCCTGCTACCAAGCATTATAAATACGCGCTGCTTATTGCATTACAGCGTAACCATACCGGCACCATTATGGCTGTTTGTTTTACTAATGATAAAGGCCCCGAGTTTTTTAAAAATGTAGACAGGGCAAGTAATTGCTTGAAGTTTAAGCCGTAGAGAGATACAGAAAAGTAATCTCTCTGCTGTGTCATTTCCTTTATATAATTCCCCAATGTTAATAAGTTGATATTTGCTCTCCGTTAATTCAAGCGGGAAGTTTTATTTTTGCAGTTAGGCGCATTTTTACGCTGTTTAATTTTCTACTTTATATACATGGCAGAACCAGTTAATTATAGTGAAGATAGTATCCGCTCCCTTGATTGGAAGGAGCACATCCGTTTACGCCCCGGTATGTATATTGGTAAACTGGGCGATGGCTCTGCTTATGACGATGGTGTATACGTACTGCTTAAAGAGATCATTGATAACTCGATAGACGAGTTTGTAATGGGATCAGGCCGTACCATTGAGGTGAACATGAGCGACCATAAGGTATCGGTGCGCGATTATGGCCGCGGTATCCCTTTGGGTAAAGTGATCGACTGTGTATCCAAAATAAATACAGGCGGTAAATACGATAGCAAGGCCTTTCAAAAATCGGTAGGTTTAAATGGGGTGGGTACCAAAGCGGTTAACGCGCTTTCCAACTCATTTACAGTGCAATCATATCGTGACGGCCGCACCAAACTGGCCGAGTTTGCCAAAGGTGAACTGATTCGTGATGAGAGTGAAAAAGATACCACCCAGCGGAATGGTACTGCTATCAATTTTATACCCGATGATACCATTTTCAGACATTACCGGTTTATCCCGGAGTTTGTAGAAAGTATGATCTGGAACTACGTGTTCCTGAACGCGGGCCTTACTATCAATTTTAACAATCAAAAGTATTTTTCGGAACGCGGCCTATATGATTTGCTTACCCGTAATACGGATGCTGAAACTTTACGGTATCCAATTATCCACCTTAAGGGCGAAGACATTGAGATAGCCATGACCCACGGTCAGCAATACGGCGAGGAATATTACTCATTTGTTAACGGTCAAAATACTACCCAGGGCGGTACGCACCAGGCCGCCTTCCGCGAGGCGGTAGTAAGAACCGTACGCGAGTTTTATAAAAAAGAGTTTGATGCTTCGGATATCAGGGCTTCAATTGTTGCGGCTATTGCCATAAAAGTTCAGGAGCCGGTTTTTGAATCGCAAACCAAAACCAAGCTGGGCTCACAAAACGTTGGTCCGGATGGTCCGTCTGTGCGTGGTTTTATTAATGATTTTGTTAAAAAGGAGCTTGATAATTATCTGCATAAAAACACAGAAGCTGCTGATGGCTTGCTAAAAAGGATCCTGCAATCAGAACGGGAGCGTAAAGATATTGCAGGTATTAAAAAACTGGCCAACGAGCGTGCAAAAAAGCATCATTGCATAACCGCAAACTGCGCGACTGCAAAGTGCATTTTGACGATACGCACGAACGTAAACAAGATACCACGTTGTTCATTACCGAAGGTGACTCGGCCAGTGGTTCGATCACTAAATCGCGTGATGTGATGACCCAGGCTGTGTTCAGCTTAAAAGGTAAACCCCTTAACTGCTTTGGCCTAACCAAAAAGGTAGTTTACGAAAACGAAGAATTTAACCTGCTGCAGCATGCCCTGAATATAGAGGACGGCCTTGATGCTTTACGTTACAACAACATTGTAATAGCTACCGATGCCGATGTGGACGGTATGCACATCCGCCTGTTGTTGATGACCTTTTTCCTGCAGTTTTTCCCTGATCTGGTAAAGGCCGGTCACGTTTCCATATTGCAAACACCGTTATTTCGCGTACGAAATAAAAAGGAAACCATTTATTGTTACAGCGATGAGGAACGCCGCAACGCCATAGCTAAATTGGGTAATAAACCCGAGATCACTCGGTTTAAAGGTTTAGGTGAAATTTCGCCCGAAGAATTTGGTTTGTTTATTGGTAAAGACATGCGGCTTGACCCTGTAATATTAAGAGATGCCAATGTAAAGGCGCTCCTCGAATATTTTATGGGCAAAAATACTCCAGCCCGCCAAATGCATATCGTTAATAACCTGAGGGTTGAAAAGGATGATGAAACCATCAACCCAACAATAGCTAAAGAAACTGAAGCTGAGGAAGAGTTGCCAGTGGCTGTATAAACCTTGATTTGCCTGATTAGGGGATTTTCCTGAGTTGTGTAACTTAAGAAAATCCCCTAATTTGTTTCAAGCCAGTGGTCAGTGTTTTCACCATACCGCACGATGTGGGATACGATTGCAATAATTGAAATAGCCGCAAAAGTGGTGCGGTGATAACATATACCACGAGCTCAATTTTTTGTAATGCCCTAATTTTTTGTTTTGATTAGGTGCTTTTTATTTAAAGAAGCCGTCGGAGTTGATATTATAGGCGAGGATTTTAATCGAACCATCTTTTTCTTTTACAAGCCTGATCGATTCAACCGCTTTATATTTGCTGTGTTTGGTGTTGTATGCAAAAACATATTCTGCGGATGGGTTAGTACCCACAACCCTGCGTGTTTCCCATTTGTTTACCGTTGTTGAGTCAAGGTCGCCAAGTTTGTTTTCTGTTGCGGTGTATAACTCAAGTAATTTATCCTTTGTTGTAACCGCCCAAAACTGATTACTGTAAAGCTTAAAGGTGTCGTTGTATTTTTTAGCTTTTATAAGCTCAAAAAGTTTATTCGTTACTTTTTCACCGTCCTTTTTATCTTCTTCCCTGTTTATATAAGTATTGTTAAAGCTGCATCCATTTAAAGTAATAGCGGCTGTTAATAGCATTAAGCAAACAAACTTAAATGATTTAATAAATTGCATGAGCGTGAGTGAGTTTAGATAATGGAATAAATGTAAATAAATCTTTTCAAAATTTTAATCCTGTTAAAATTTCCTTATCTTGTTTCCCCCGATTTTTTAACAAGGGTCGATAATATATGATAAGTCACGAAATTAAAATAGCCTTTGACGAATATGAGTCGCTGGCCGATCTTGATAAAGCCGACAGGCAGCTGTGCCTTGAAGCACAGAAAGCATTAAAAAACTCACATTCTCCATATTCCAAATTCCGTGTTGGGGCTGCACTTCGTTTGCAAAGCGGTAAAATTATTTATGGCAGTAACCAGGAAAATGTAGCCTATCCATCGGGTTTATGTGCCGAGCGGGTGGCATTGTTTAACTGGGGCGCCAATCACCCTGATGATCCTATCGAGGCCATGGCAGTAACGGCACATTCAGATGATTTTCCTATTGTAAAACCAATTACCTCTTGCGGATCATGTTTACAGGTATTAGCTGAATGCGAAAAGCAGCAAAATCAATCAATAAAAATTATATTGCATGCCGAAGATGGACCGGTTTGGATCATCAAAGGCATTGAAAACCAATTGCCGTTTTTATTTTTTGAAGAACGTATAGCTACTCCATAATGAAACTGAAGTTTTTTTCTCTTCATAGGTCTTGCATTTAGCATTGATGTATTGGCCCAACAGGGTTTCCCGTTTGATAATGAGATCAGGGCCTTTAAACATCAGGATAGCCTGAGTTTTCCAAAGCCAGGTGGTATTTTATTTATCGGCAGTTCATCTATCCGTAAGTGGACAGATCTCGAGCAGCGGTATGCCGGCAGGCCTATTATAAGGAGGGGAGTAGGCGGTTGCGAATTATGGCAGATAGCAGATTATTACACGCCTTACATCCTGCTCCCATACAAGCCACGCAAAATTTTTGTTTATGCCGGCGAAAACGATATAGCGGCAGGTAAATCGGCCCAGGCGGTTGCCGCTTCATTTGCAAAGCTGTGGGAACTAATCCATCAGAAATTGCCGGGTGCCGAAGTGTATTTCATGTCGATTAAACCGAGCCCGGTGCGCGCTAAATATTATGATGTGGTTTATGCCGCGAATGAGCTGGTGAAAAGCTATCTGAAAGGTAAACCAAAAAGTTATTATGTCGACCTCGTTCCGGCTACTTACAAGCCGGGTACTACAGCCCCGGATTCAAGTTTGTTTAATAACGATTACCTGCACCTTAATAGCAAAGGTTATGATCAATGGAAAAAGGTACTTGATCCGCTGGTGAAATAAAATAAAAAAAGCCCCGCACCAACGGGGCCTTTACCTACTTACATATTAAACACTAAACTAAAACTTACTTATTTAAAAACGCTGTACACGTTTGTAATTTTCCAGCCGCTGCCGGTGTTGGTAACGGTTACATAGTTGCTGCGGGTAAAAGTGCTGTATTTCATATCAACTTTTACTACGGCAAGGTCATTGTTGCTTTCAACAATTGAAGTGCTGGTAATGCAATCCTGCTCGGTATTTTTATTGGCTTTTAATAAGTCAACTACTTCAGTTTTGGTAAAACTTAATACTTTAGTGCCGCGTAACATGCTGAATTTTGCCGATTGATCTACCACTTCGTTAAAGCCCTGCATTTTGCCGCGGGTCATGGCATCTATATAAGTGTTGATGGCGTAGTTTTTGGTTAAATTATCGCCTTCAATTTTATTTGTTGCTTTTGCTGCAGTGCCTATTACTAATAAGGCTAAGCCAAGCATGATTGATTTTAAGGTTTTCATATTGTTGTTGTTTTTTAGGTTTTTAACTTTTAAATTGTTTTTATACTCATAAGACATTGCTACTATGCATTACGTTACAGCCTCTACAACTAAATATGACGATTTAACAAACATTTAACATTTTCGCATATTTTTTAGTGATGATGATAACAATATGCTATTAAATAATACTTATGGTTGATTTTAATGCCATTATTTTACAGTTTGCCGAACAGGGCGAAAAAACCGGGTGGACCTACATCGAAATTCCCGCCGATGTGGCGCAGGAAATGAAGCCTGGTAATAAAAAATCGTTTCGTGTAAAGGGTAAGCTTGATGAGTTTGAGGTGCGTGGTATGGCCCTGATGCCAATGGGAGAGGGGAATTTTATCATGGCCCTGCGCCGGGAAATCTGTAAAGCAATCCATAAACATCGCGGGGCTATGCTCCGGGTACGGCTTGAACCCGATGATGATTTTAAATACATAGTTCCGGATGACTTGCTGGAGTGCTTTGAATATGAACCTGAAGGCGGCGATTTTTTCAATAGTCTTGCCGAAAGTCACCGGGGGTATTTTATAAAATGGATAGAGAGTGCCAAAACCGAAGCTACCCGCGCTAACCGAATAGCCAGCACTGTTAATGCTATGGTGCGCCGCATGGATTACGGGCAAATGCTGCGGGCCCAAAAAAGCAAGGGAGTAACTGTGTAGTGTATCAGCTGTAATAAATTTGATGATTAACAATTATTAATGGAAATCCCTTCATTTAAACTTAACGGTCGCATCTGGATAGAAATGGACGAGGAAAAAGTACTTGGCCATGGCAGGGTCGAGTTACTTGAGCGGATCCATGCGTCGGGCTCCATCAGGCAGGCCGCGCTGCAAATGAAAATGTCATACAAGCAGGCCTGGGATTTAGTTAACCACATGAACGATGGTTTTAAGCAGCCGCTGGTAATTTCAAAAAGAGGGGGAAAGGGTGGTGGAGTAGCCTTGCTTACACCATTTGGGTTGGAAGTTATTGGGGAGTTTAAAGATCTGCAGCAAAAATTCTCTCAATTTTTAGACAGTAATAGCAAAAAGTAAAAGTTTTTTCTGGGTTTAGTATTGAAAATTAAAAAACGGTATTCGTGGTGGATTGATTTGTCGATCCTATTCTGCATTTTTGCGTTATTTTTTTTAAAATATAACGGGATCGCCATATGATATAAACATTTTGCAGATCTGCATCAATCAAAAAAACTGACATAAGCCATGAAAAAATATACCCTTATATTGCTGCTATTGATAGCCGGTTTAACAACACAGGCGCAAACAAAAGAAGCCGTAGTAAAAATAACCGGAGAAGTAACAAATCCACTAACCATTGGCCCTGCCGAGTTGCAGCAATACAAGCAAACGACAGTTACCCGTAAGGACAAGGACGGAAAAGCCCACATCTATTCGGGCGTAATTGTATCCGAAATACTGACTAAAGCAGGTGTTACCCTGGGCGCCGACTTACATGGTAAAAACCTGGCTAAATATCTTTTAGTTGAAGCCGGTGACGGCTACCAGGTACTTTTTGCCCTTGCCGAGCTGGATAAAGGTTTTACCGACCGCGTGATCATTCTTGCTGATAAAATCGATGGCCAGCCCTTGGCCCCTGCCGATGGGCCGTTCCGCATCATTGTTCAGGATGAAAAGAAACCTGCGCGTTGTATAAAGCACGTTACTGGGATGAAGGTGATGTTTGCGAAATAAATCTTGCGTTGTTAATTCATTCTGTTAGATGGAACATAAAAAAATTAGTGCTGGTTTCCTGAAAACCATTTCATGGTTAAATGAAAATATAATCGATTGGGCAAATGCTGGTCAGCAATATAATATCGATGGGAAACAAACGCAGCTTTACCAATATTCTTATGCTTATAGTTTTGATGGAGCTATAACGTCAGTAGGAGGGGAATATGCCTTTATTTATCAAAAGCTTGGTACAAAAGGCTTATTGCTGAAAAATGGTGATTTGCTAAGAGAAATTAACCGGACATATTATTGTGCGAATGTTTACGAATACCCGGCGGCATTTATAACAATGAATGAAGTGACGTATTTAATTCACTGCCCAGCCGAATATTGCCAGCTCGATTTTGAAAATGTTGAAACCGGTGAAATAGTAACCAATATCTCCGGGCGCAAGCCGGACGATTTCTTTCATTCAAGGCTGGAAGTAAGCCCGTCGGGTAAGTTTTTAATGAGTAAAGGGTGGCATTGGCACCCCTTAGACGATGTTTATATTTTCGATATAGAGGAGTGTATAAAACATCCAATCCTTCTTGATAATTCGAAACTACGTCACTGCTCATCTACGGAACTATGTACTGCAAGTTTTATAGATGACTCCAAGGTACTTATTGGCTCTTCTGATGAATTGATTGACGATGACGATGATCATTTTCCCCCAAAGCATATCGCGATTTGGGATATCAGGACTAATAAGATATCTACACCTGTAAAAGTGGATGGGGAGTTCGGCAATCTATTTGCTATTAGTGATGAATTGGCGTGGGATACATTTGAATATCCAAAGATCATCAATGTCAATACCGGCGAAGTTTTGGAAAAAGCAGAATCGGTTAATAGCGGTAGGCAGCGTTCAAGTATCGTGAACAAAAATGAATTGGCGCAAATTGTATTCAATCGCAAAACTAAACAGCTTGCAATAGCTAACGGTGAAAGTATTGAAATACGTAGCCTATAATAATTATGCAGGAATGTTACAGATAAATTGCTGCTGAATGCTATCTTAGTTCGTTAATTAATTTAAACCTTTCATGATTCCATATAGCCAGGCTGTAGAGCAACTTGAAGAAGAGAAACCTAAAATATACACCCTTAACTCAATCAGGGTAGCAACATTTATATTCGGGCCATTAGCCGCGGGGTATTTGGTATCTCAAAACTACAAAGCGTTTAATGAGAAAGATAAATCAACCACAACCTGGATAATTGCCGTTGTCGCATTGATCGCAATTATTGGCCTGGCTGTTATTACTTCAAGTATAGAGCGGTTTCCAAGGTTTATATTTCCATTGGCTTATGCCTGGGGGACTTTCCTACTTGTACAAAAGTTCCAGGGCGAACAAATGAAGGAACATTTTGCCACCGGAGGTAAAACTTTTACTATATGGCGTGCATTGCTTGCCGGTCTGATTTGTCTAATTGTGACAGTGGCAGCCTTATTTTTGATTCTTTTAGTGATACCTGGCGCTCTTGAAGAATAAAACTCGCCATAGGACGGTCAGCACCAGAGGTGCAAAAGTTGTAGAAAATAAATAACTAAATTGTTAGTGTGTGCCAGAGATACGAGACCTCAACGCCACGCATCGCTGGCACAATTAGTTTATTCCACCTCTTCCATCAGGGTATTGAACATCACAAATTTTTCGTTAAATTTTTCCTGGTGGGTAGCCTGAAATTTGTGCAGGTGGTTCATGTAAAACTGCTGAAAATGCTCAATGCTATCAGCATTGTATTGAATACAGTAGGTAACCCCTTCGTTAGGCGAATCAATAACAGTCAGGATGCGGTACGAGCTGAAATGTCCGGTAGCCATGATAGCCGGGATATGGATGGTTTTGATATAGTTAAGCCATTCGTCATGAATGGTTTCGTCAATTATTATGGTGTCGTTGTATACAATCATGTTGTAAAATTAGTTATTTAAGTTGATTGGGTGAATGGTTGATTTAGTGAGTAGTTGATTAGGTGACTGGTTGGCATATTCAGAACAGCAGCAATTTAGACAACCACTCGCCATTTAACCTAATCAACCACTTACCAACTTTAAGACGCATCCGGTTTATCGCCCCTTAATACTCTGAAACGTTTGCGGGCTTCGTTGATCCAGAGGCTGCCGGGATAATCAGTTATGATTTTTTGGTAGTAGTTCCTGGCAGTGGTTTTATCGTTCAACCTGTTTTCATAAATGTCGCCTAACATAAATACGGCATCATCGGCCCAAAGATCGGCGGGGTGCTCTTCGACAATTTTCTTTAATAAAGGTACCGCTCCGGCATAATCCTTCTGCTGGATCAGGATGCGAGATTTTGACATCATGATATCATCATCTAAAGCATTGTTCGGGAACTTTTTGCCAATACTGTCTAATATCATTACTGCCTTTTCGGGATTTTGAGCAAAAATCTGCAAATCGGCCCGGGCGTACACTTTAAGCGCCGCCCCGCTGCTATCGGCAGCAAGATTATCCTGGATCAGCAACAATAGGTTAAGTGCATCGTTTGCTATTAATTGCGATGTAGCAACTTTCAGCACATCCAACTGTCCCTTTGCCCAGGTGAAATCTCCGGTATAATAAGCCATTTTAGCATTTCTGAATAAAGCATCCTGCCCGACGGCAGTAGCGGGAAATCTTTCTCAACCTGGCTGTAAAGCAGGGTGGCTTCCCAGGGTTGGTTGTTAAGTAGGTAAATATCGCCTAAATCAAGCTTGCAATCGGCTAAAAGGTTTGGCCTGATATCATTTAACCTGGTAGTTTCTTCCAATAATTTTTGGGCGTCCTTAAGTTTGTGAAGCTTAAAAGCTTGCAGATTGGCCAGCTTCTGCATGGCAAAGGCGGTACTGCTGTTACGGCCAAATTCGGTGAGCAAGTCGTTATAGTCTTTTTCAAGTCCAAGCAAATCTTCGGGCAGGTATTTGCCCGATGTTACTTTCAGGTTTTTGGTGTTGATCAACTCAATCTTTGAGGGGATGTATAGTGACGATGTTTTCCCTTTGCTGATAATGTATTCATATCCGCGAATGGCTTCGTCATAAGCTTCATTGGCAATGAAGGTACGGCAGAGGTCATAGATGCTGTTACCATCGTCATTTTGTCTGCGGCTCAGGGCCAGTGCCTGGTTAAGGGCCAGATCAAATTCCTTTTGCTGCAGGTACTGCCAGGTAAGCAGATCGGCATAAATGGTTTGCTGCGGATCTTTCTGAATGCGTCTCAGTAAAGCTGTTTTAAGCATATCATAATCAGCGCTACCCTCGTATACATTTGAAAAAGCATTTTCGGCCTGGTTTATAAAATTGGGGTTTTGAGGTAAAAAGTTCAGGTATTCGTCGGTGAGGGATATTTTGTCGCGCTTAAAACGGTAAAGGTTAATAAGCTCATAAGTAAACATGTTATCATTTTTAAGCAGTTTCCGTCCTTGCTGAAAAATTTTGATTGCATAATCAATATTAGCGCTTTGGTAAAACTGGGATGCCAGGGCAGCTATTTCACCCTGGTCGGCCGGGAGGCTTTTGATCAGGTCGTCATAAATAGCGTCAGCTTTGGCCATATTGCCCCCCTGTGTATAAATATTACCCAGCATTATAGCATACTGGTGGTCATCAGGATGGCGGCGGATCAGTTTTTTGGTGATGCTTTCGGCTTCATCAAATTTTTTAAGGTTGAGCAGTGTATTTATGTATACACTGTAATAGTTCTCGTTGTTTTGCTTGTATAACTTTTGATAAATTTCGAGTGCTTTTTGCGGTTCGCCGTTAGCATTGTATTGCCTGGCCAGCAGCAGTTCATTGTCCTGTGCAAGCAGCCTGCCGCTAAAGCAAAAAGCAAGAATAATAACAATATATAAAGCCCTCATCTGTTCAAAAATAATCAATTAATAGGATTGCTTAAGCCGGTTTGCCATATTATTTATATAACGGTATATAAGGGTAAAATTGTAGTGACATCTTGATAACATCGAACTTATTTATCTAATTTGAGTACGTGAATAAAATGGGGTATTTGTAGCTATGTTGAGCCGGGTCAGATTTTTTCTTATTGTGAGTTGCATTATCGTCTTCTTTTCCTGCAACAGGAGTAAAGTAAGGCAGATACCTATTATTGACTTTTTTAAAACACCCGAAAGGAGCTTTTACCGAATTTCGCCCGATGGTAAATATGTATCATACCTTAAGCCATTTAAAGATAAGCAAAACATATTTATACAGTCATTAGCCGATGGTAAGGAACGAATGGTTACTCAATTTGAGGACTATTCAATCAGAGGTGATTATTTTTGGACATACAATAACCAGCTTGTTTTTTCGCAGGATCTTATCGCTACCGATTCAGTTAAAATGTATGCTTTTGATGTGGCTACCAATAAAAGCCGGATTATATTATCATTCGGTAATGTGAGGATTGGCCTGGTTAACCGTAACCGGCAGCAGCCAGATATCATCACTATTAAGACCAATGAGCGAGATCCCGGCAATTTTGACGTTTATCGCCTTAATGTGAAAACCGGCGAAATGAAGACTTACCTGCTTAATCCGGGGAATATTACTGAATGGTTTGCAGATGCCGACGGCAGGATCAGGCTTGAAAGGGCATCAGACGGGGTTAACGAAACCATCTTATTCCGCCCCGATGAGGATAAGCCCTTTAAGCCTATAATCGAAAATAATTTTAAGAATGCAGTAAGACCTATAGCATTTACAGGTATAAAAAATTATTTCTATGCGCTATCAAACGTAAACCGCGATAAGATGGCCCTGGTTGAGATTAATGCGGAAGATGGTAAAGAAGAGCGGACAATTTTTAGCTGCAGCAAAGCGGATATCACCAGTTTCGAATATTCAAAAAATAAACACCGGATAGAGTTTACCGGCTGGGACGAATCAATGCCGCGTAAGCATTTTCTTGCACCTGATGTTGAGCAGATGTACCAAACCATTCAGCAACAGCTTAAGGGTAATGAGATCAGGGTGGTTGACCGCGACAGCTCTGAGAATAAATTTATCCTCAACACTTATACCGACCGTAATCCCGGTTCATACTATCTTTTTGAAAAAAACAGTGGTAAGTTAACCAAGCTAAGCGATATCAACTCAAGCCTTGTACCTGCCGAATCATGCGCCATGAAACCTATATCATACCATGCGCGCGATGGCTTGCTGATTAATGGTTATTTAACCTTACCAAGGGGCGATAAAAATGAAAACTACCCTGTAGTAGTTATGCCGCACGATGGTCCATGGGGGCGTGATACCTGGGGATATGATGACCAGGTGCAGTTTTTAGCCAATCGTGGGTATGCCGTGTTCCAGGTTAATTACCGCGGATCAACAGGCTATGGCAAGGCCTTCCGAAGTGCGGGATATAAACAGGTAGGCGGCAAAATTCAGGATGATATTACCGATGGGGTACACTGGCTTATTGATACTAAAGTTGCAAACCCTAAAAAGATTGCCATTTTTGGCGGGCGTTTTGGCGGTTTTTCAGCGCTTTATGGTGTGTCTTTTCATCCCGAGTTATATAGTTGTGCGGTGGTACAATACGGCCTCATTAACTTTTTTACCTATATCAAGGATGCGCCGCCGTTTGTTAAGCCTTATTTAAAAATGACTTACGAAATGGTTGGCAACCCCGAAACTGACGCAGATCAGTTGAGGGCTATATCGCCTGTTTTTCATACCGACAAAATTAAGGTACCTTTAATCATATTCCAGGGTGCCAAAGATCAGCGGGCTAATATCAGCGAGCTTAACCAGTTTGTACGCGAGCTGCGTAAACGTAACGTTGATGTGAAATATTTTTTAAAACCCAATGAACGTGCATATTTCAGGAGCGAACATAACCGTATGGAAATGTATGCCGAAATAGAGAAGTTTTTGGATAAGAATATGCGGGTTAAACCATAAGCCGACATGGCATTACAGAAAAACGCTTACCGGCAAAACTTTACGCTGATCACCATTTTCCTGGTGTTCATTTCCATAACTTTCGTGGTAGCCCTGTTTATATCTTATAACCTCACCGCAAAGTATGTTGAAAATGAGTTTTCCTCAAAAAAGGTTGAGGTACTGGAACAAACCATTAAACCGTATTATGAGTTTTTTCAGAATAAAATCCCTGAAATAACCTCCTATCAGGGTTTTCTTGATTCGGCATCGGCAGGTAAATATGCGGCCTCTGTTTTTCATGATTATAATTTTGTGCGCCGGGTTATCTTTTATGATGCCCTCATTGGCGGCAAAACTACGATGACCGTACGTAAAAATAATTTGAACATAGCTGCTAAGGCGGTTTATCAGTATTGGCACGTTAATGACAAGGTGTACGGGGCCGAGCAACGGAGAACAGTCAATGAAGATGATTTCAGAGAGATGGCTATTAAATTAAGTAATTATATTGCCTTTTCAGATACATCACGAGTATCAAGTCAGGATGAACTTTTTAAAGCATTTTGGGATGTGAAACCCGACAAGATCAGTTATACCAATGTTCTCAGGCGCGAGGATGTACGTATTTATCGTGACATGCAAATGCTCGGTAACAGCAAAGGGGCTTCATACAAGCAAAACATGATGACCTTTTACCTCGACCCGTATCTGATCAAGGTGAAAAATACGCATCCCGAGCTGTACGAAAATGTATCCATTCAACCCGTAGTATATGACCCTATTGACAGTGAGGGCGATAAACTGATAACCGAGGTGTCATTACCAGTGGCTTTTTCTGATTATAAGCTGTTCTTTAGTTCGGCACAGGGTTATTTAACAGCCGAAATTAACCGCCGCTTTATGCCTATCGGAGCTATTGTATTATTAATGACCCTGTTTTTAATGCTGATAGGCTGGCTTATATACCGTAATCTGAATGTGAACATGAAACTGTTCAAGCTTCAGTATGATTTTATCAACAACTTTACCCACGAGTTTAAAACACCGGTAAGCGTAATCAAAATAGCCGGTTCAAATTTGCGTGGCGATGGCGAACTTACCGAAAGGCAGCGCCGTCATTATGGCAAAATATTGGATGAGGAAGCTGATAAGCTCAACGAGCTCATGAACAAGCTGCTTTCCTTTACGCAGATTGAAAATAAATCCATTACTTTAAAAGAGGAAGAGATTGATATAGAGAATTTTATTAGCCGGTATATTGATACCTTTAAAATAAAGTACGCTGATTTTAATATTAAATTTAAAATCAACAGGGTTGAAACTTTTTATACTGATCCTGTATTATTAGGGAGTGTTTTTCAAAACCTTATCGAAAATGCATACAAGTATTCGCACCCTCAGCAAAAGGAGTTGTTCATCAATATTTCACAGGAAAAGCGCAATATTGTTTTTTCGTTTGCAGACAAGGGGATAGGGATACCAAAAAATGAACTGAATAACGTTTTTAAGAAGTTTTACAGAATAGAAAACCAATACAATCAAAACGGGAGCGTTGGCCTGGGTTTGGCATTTTGTAAAGAACTGGTTAATTTTATGAACGGCGAAATAACCGTTTACAGTAAGGTTAACGAAGGTTCGGAATTTATAGTTACGCTTCCATACGAAAATTAAGATATGAACAAAGAAATTAAAATTGCGCTGGTTGAAGATGACGAGAACCTGCGTTTCCTGGTTTCAGAGCGTTTGCAATCAGAGGGGTACAAGGTACTGGAAGCCGGTAATGGCAATGAAGCCGAAACCATGATATTGGCTGAGCAGCCTGATATTGTACTGTTAGACTGGATGCTGCCCGGCAAACCGGGCTCGGAGGTTTGCGGTAATATCCGCGAAAAAGGGTTCGATAAACTCATCATCATGATGACCGCTAAAGCCCAGGATGTTGACAAGATAGAAGCCTATAACTTTGGGGTATCTGACTATATCACCAAACCATATAACATGGACGTATTGGTGGCGCTGATTGAGAACAAAATCAAGTTTTCTCTTAACAGCGAAAAACCCGAATCGTACCGTTTTGCCAACATGGAACACCTGCCTAACACGCACCTCCTCATCCGCGATGGCCGTAAGATAGAGCTAACTATCCTCGAAAACAGGATCCTGCTTTATTTCCTCAAAAACAAAAACAAGGTTATCAACCGCGAAGAATTAATGATGGAAGTTTGGGGCTACAACGCCGATGTAAATACCCGCACCCTTGATATGCACATCGTTCGCCTGCGTAAAAAGATTGAAACCAATGCCGATTCGCCGCAATACTTACAAACTGTAAGGGGGATAGGGTATAAGTTTGTTTATAATCAGTAGTTTCAATTAAAATATGTCATTGCGAGCGAAGCGTGGCAATCTCGTAGCTATACAGGTCGAACATGCATTGGCCACGGGATTGCCGCGTCGCCCCCGGCACTTTAGCCCATGCCGCTCCTCGCAATGACATGTTTAAGATAATTTTCTATACACCCTCGCCACAATAAAATCTCCAAAAAAGGTTTTATTATCAATTACGCTATACCCGGCAGTGCTAAAACGCTTTTCAATAGCCGGGAGCTTGCTGGCTTCTATCCCGCAAAGCAACCTGAAAAAAATGAACATGCTTCTGAGCATTACATTCTGCCACCATTGGCCGGTTAGTTGAAAGTCGACGTTAAGCCACAATCCTTCTGGTTTGAGCAGGTTATGTAAATGGTTAAAAACGTTGTCTACCGTTTTATCCACAAAGTTATCGAACAGGAAGGGCGTGATAACCACATCAAAGCCGGCAGTAAGTTCAACGTTTTCAACAGCATCGTTAACAAAGGCAACTGTGTTTTGGCCGGTTTGCCTTTTTTGCGAGAGCTCAGTCATATTAGCCGAAATTTCCACATAGGTAATATCTAAACCCGAAGGATGTATTTTGGTGAGTTCTTCCAATATCCAGCCTGTTCCGCCACCTGCGATGAGGATTTTACTTTTTGGTGGAATAAAGCCTAATAAATAAACCTGCGCGTTTATCAAAGCTTTGCCGTAAACTATTCTTGAAAGCCGATCATAAAACCATGCCGAGTTGTTATAATTGGCCGCCATGCTTTAACGAAAAAAGTATTTGAGGGCGTTAAAGGCTACTACAATAACATACTGTAAAATCAGCACCCCATCCATATAAAAAAAGTAATAGTACTCGTTTTTTTCCCAGGCCGATCTGAAGATGAGCCATCCGGTGAGGAACATGGTAAGTGTGAGTGCAAAGAAATCAAGGCTAAAGCCATTTTGCCTGAACAGGAACATAAGTACAATGTAGCCAGTGAGCAATACCTGGCAAAACAGATAAGCACTTTTTTCACCCCAAACTACCGGGATGGTCTTAAGGCCCACTTTACGGTCGTCGAAAAGGTCCCTGATATCGAAAGGTATTGTAAGCGCACCTATAAATAAAAAGCGTTTGGCTATGAGTATAGTAGTATCGCGCATGCTGATATCGGTTAGGTGATTATGCATTGATTCCAATACCGGGAACAGTACACAGCTCATTGTCCATACTAGGGTTATTAAAAACGGTTTTAAACCGGGGATATTTCTTAAACCAAATTTATGATCGCCTACACTAAACAAGGGTAAACCGTAGCCAAATGATAAAACACTGAGAAATATGAGCAGGATCTTTGATTCGGTAGTGATGATAAAGAAAAGCGGGACCAACGATAGTAGCGACACGATGGTAAATGTTACCATAAGCCGATAATGTGCAAAAAACCAGCGTACCCTTTTATAAGGCGACCGTTGTGGTTTAGTTGGACGGGTGATGAGGATACAAAAATTGTAAATGCCCAGGGTTGATGTAAATAACAGGCCTAACACAGGGAATACAGGTTTTGATCCTATTAAATGAAATGTAAGTAAAGCCTGTGCTACAGCACAAAGCGACATGAAAATATTACTGAAGAGCAGAAAATCTAATACAGATTGTAGTAATTTCTTCATCGGTAAAAGGATAGCAGCTTCTGCCTGGATCTTTTAGGAAATTGGTAATGAGGGATCGCGGCCTGCTTTTAATGTAAATATCGTAATCTCCGGCAATATTCCAACCCTGCCGGTTAAACCAACAAAACCAAAACCTACATTTACATATAATTGTTGTTTGTTTTCCTGGTAATGACCAGCCCATTCATTATAAACATATTTTATAGGGCTATATTGAAAATGCGGGGTACGTACGCCAAATTGCATGCCATGGGTATGCCCGGCAAACATAGCATCAATTTGTGGGTATTTAGGTAATACCTCGGCCCGCCAATGCGATGGATCATGCGAGAGCAGGAGCTTTACCGGCAGGTCATCGGTGTTTTTTACGGCCAGGTCCATGCGCCCGTATTTGGGGAAGCGGCTGTATTCGCTCCAGTTTTCAATACCTAAGATCCCTATTTCTTCTCCGTTGATTTTTAGACGACGATTTTCGTTCCTGAGCAGGTTCCAGCCCATGTTTTTATGGGTGGTTATCAGGTCATCATGATTTTTCTTTTTATCTGCCGGGGAGTTCCAGTCGCCATAGTCACCATAATCATGGTTACCCAGGGTTGAAAAAACACCAAGGGGGCTTTTACTTTAGTGAAAATGTCCTGGTAGCTGGTCATTTCCGATGCTTCATCGTTAACCAGATCGCCGGTAAAAAATATCAGGTCAGGTTTTTCTTTCAGAAGCATTTCAACACCCCCGCGCACCGCTTTTTTATTATAAAAGCTGCCTGAATGAATATCCGAGATCTGCCCGATCCTTAAGCCATCAAAGGCCTTTGGCAGATTAGGCAGATACATAGTTTGATACAGTACATGATAATCATATGAACCTTTGGGCATGGCCTTTTTTATAGCGGCCAGGGGAACGGTTGCGGCAAGCAAGCCTGCTTTTAAAAGAAACTCGGAACGGGGAATGGCATCATTAATATTAGTAGCAGCGGCAGGCGCAGTTGGGAGAGTAATTGAGGTATCAGTTTTTTCCTTTTCAACGCAATTTTTCGCCTGATATCATCGGCAAAAATGAATGGTATAAAGGTAAATTTACAGATGAGCAGGATAAATGTTACCAGCAAACAGGCTGCGCGTACACCCGTACCTGCTATGGTAATATAACCGGCAGTTAAAAGCGCGGCCACACACAAGGCCGAAAAGCCCCAATAAAAAATGGCGAATGCTTTTGATTGAAGCAATCGCCATTTTTTGAACGCGCCACGGATGCCATATAAAACATACCGGTCGGCCAGCAGCTCAATTATGATCCAGAACAATATGCTTAGCGCTTTAAAAATCATATAGCGCCATATATTTTAGTATCGGTCGTCGTCAATATCAAGGTCATCGTCATCGGGCTGCAAGTTAAATAAACTGTTAAACATATCCGAAAACGCGAAGCCATTATCCAGGAAACCTTTGTTCAATTGTGAAAATTCCGACAGGCCGTGAAGTACAAATTCCATCAGCAGCAATTGCTGGCTCTCGCCCAAACGCGGGTGGATCTTTTTTACAAGGTCTTTCAATCCGGCAACCTCTTCCAATGCTTTTTTGTATTCCTGCATGGGCATATCATCAACCAAAGCTACATTGTTGCCATCGCCAAACCAGTTAATGATAGCTGCATATGGGTTAGGGGCTTTGGCTTTCTTAGCCTTTTCCGGGTCAGGGAAAAACGATAGCAGTAAGCTTCTGATGGCTTTGCCTATCAGGATATTGGCCACTTTGCCTGGTCCCTCCAGTTCACCCTCATAAACCAGCTCAATTTTACCGGTGATGGCAGGGATCACACCTAAAAAGTCGGTAATACGTACAAAGGTAGTTTTTTCGTGGTTGATGATCATCCGGCGTTCGGCATTACTGATCAGGTTTTCATAGGCCGAAATGGTTAAACGCGCCGATACACCCGATTTTTTGTCGATATACTCAGAGTTACGGGCTTCAAAAGCAATCTGTTCCACCAGGTTTTTAACCAAACCATCAGCCTCAATAGCGATACGCTGATCATCGGTGAGGGACGCTTCCTGTTGCGTGATCTTGCGTGAAATCTCAACCGAACGCGGGTAATGTGTTAAAATCTGGCTCTCAATGCGGTCTTTAAGCGGTGTTACTATCGAACCACGGTTGGTATAATCTTCAGGGTTGGCGGTAAACACAAACTGGATATCCAGTGGCAAGCGTAATTTAAAACCACGGATCTGGATATCTTTTTCCTGCAGTATGTTGAACAGCGATACCTGGATCCGGGCCTGCAGGTCGGGCAGCTCATTGATCACGAAAATGCCGCGGTGTGCACGTGGGATCAAGCCGAAGTGGATTACACGCTCGTCCGAATAGGTTAATTTTAAGGTGGCAGCTTTGATTGGATCAACATCACCAATTAAATCGGCTACGGTAACGTCAGGGGTGGCCAACTTTTCGGTATAACGCTCAGAGCGGTGGATCCAGCCGATGGGGGTATCATCTCCTTTTTCGGTTATGATGCTATGACCAAACCACGATATGGGGTTGTAAGGGTCATCAAATAATTCTGACCCTTCAATATATGGTATATACTCATCAAGCAGGTTAACCAACAACCGGGCAATACGGGTTTTTGCCTGGCCGCGTAAGCCTAACAGTAAAATATTGTGACGTGACAGGATAGCAGTTTGCAGATCGGGGATAACAGTATCTTCAAATCCGATGATGCCCTCAAAGCCGCCTTCGCGCTTTTTAAGCTGTTCAATAAGGTTAGCACGTAATTCGTCTTTAACCGAACGGCTTTTGTAGCCTGTTTGCTTTAACTGGCCGAGGGTTTTTATATCTAATAATTTACTCATTCGTTTGTTATGATTTCACCGATGAAGATTGATTTCACCGATTTTTTGTTTTGGGGATTCCACAGATTATTTGTGATTTCACCGATTTAACTAACCTCTAATCTCCAACCACTAATCTCTACCTAACAGTCCTTCTTCTGTTTCTGATATAATCCTCAAAAATGTACTCACCAAGACCGTTCAGGGAACTGTAAAAGGCTTTGCCTCCGTTTGTTTCTGTGAATTTACGAACAAACTGCTGCAAATAAGGGTCTTTAGCTATCATAAATGTGGTAATAGGTATTTTTAAGCGCTTACATTGGGCAGCCATGTTAAGGGTTTTGTTAACCACTTTCCTGTCCAAACCAATGCTGTTTTTATAATACCTGGTGCCTTCCTTTAAGCAGGTTGGCTTACCATCCGTAATCATGAAAATCTGCTTATTGTGCGTTTTACGGCGTCGGAGCAGATCGGTAGCCAGTTCTAAACCTGCATAGGTATTGGTATGATATGGGCCAACCTGCAAGTAAGGTAAATCCTGCAAGGTTATTGGCCATGCATCGTTCCCAAAAACAACAATATCCAACGTGTCCTTAGGATATTTGGTGCGGATCAGTTCGGCAAGGGCCATAGCTACTTTTTTGGCCGGAGTGATCCTGTCTTCGCCATAAAGGATCATGGAGTGCGAAATATCGATCATGAGCACAGTTGAAGTAAGGGTTTTGTAGTCCATTTCCTCTACTTCAAGATCGCGTTCGGTCATCATGAAATCGCCTATACCGTGATTAACCTGGGCGTTGTGGATAGACTGGGTCATGTCTATCTGATCAAGGCTGTCGCCAAACTCAAACTCGCGGCGTTCGGCATTTTTTTCATCGCCCTGGCCTGATTGCGGCGAGCGGTGGTTGCCTTTGCCTGATTTTTTTAGCTTGCCGAAGATCTCTTCCAGAGCAGATTGCCTGATGCTTTGCTCAGTTTTTGCCGTAATTCGGAACTCGCCATTCTCATTATTTTCGTCGAGATAACCCTTTTGCTTTAGTTCATCGATGAAATCGCCCATGCCATAATCATCGTTGGTAAGGTTATATTGTTTATCGAGTTCGTTAAGCCAGGCTAAAGCTTCGCCTGCATCGCCCGATGTATAGTTGAGCAACTCGAGGAATAATTTTAACAATTCGTCAAATCCGCCTTTAGGGATTTGGTTGGGCTTAAATTTGGAAAATCCAAAACCGCGCATATTTTGTCCTTTCTGTACATAAAGGAACGGAATATTTTTAGGAAAAGTTTCGCTGCGGAAGTGATAAAATAAATTGTTAGTTAAGTATGACAATTAGATTTTTGATTTCGGAATTGGGATTTCGGATTAAAAAGTCATTTTCTATCTCCAAAAATAAATCCAAAATCGAACATTCGAAATCCGAATTCCTAAATGTAAGCCAAACTATTCAGGAGCTCAGGCGGGTATACCGGGTTAGCGCCTCGCTGGCTGGCTACGTATGAGCCAACGGAGCACGCTTTATCTACCACCTGCTGCATGGGTTTTCCCGAAAGGAGGCCGGATACAAATGTTGCCAGGAAGGCATCGCCGGCGCCTACCGTGTCGGCAACTTTTACAGGGCAGCCGGGACTATCATAAAATTCATGGTCGTGCCATACCAGTGCACCATGCTCACCGCGGGTTACGCAAATGGTTTGGCTATGATATTTGGAACGGAACTCGCCAATTTGATCGTGCAGGGAAGCACTACTTCCACCGATGAGCAGGTTGGCTTCTTCCTCGTTCATTTTTACTACGTCGGCCCGGGCTACCAATGTTTCAATAGTTGACAGGGTGTAATGCGGCGGGCGAAGATTTACATCAAATATTTTTAGCGCCGGGGTTTCATCAAGCAGGTTTAATAAGGTTTCGCGGGTAGTAGCGGTACGGCAAGCCAAACTGCCAAACACAATGGCCCTGGCTGCCTGGGCTGCTTTAGTGAGTGCAGCCGATGGTTGTATGTTATCCCATGAAACGGGTTGGGGAATAATATAAGTAGCGGTGTTGGTTTCATCAAGCTGTACGGTAACTTCACAGGTTGGAAATTCATCGTCCTGCTGAATCAGGTCCGAATACAGGTCATTGCTTTTTAAAAAGCCTATCAGTGCATCGCCCGAGTTATCCATACCCACAGAGCTCGCAAACGCTGTTTTTACACCTTGCTGTACCAGATGCCGGGCTACGTTCATGGGTGCGCCACCAGCCTTTTTTCCGTCGCCAAAAGCATCCCATAAAACTTCGCCGAAGCTTAATACCTGATTTTCCATAGTTAATTTGTTTTTTTGCTGCCGATGAAAACCAAATATACTGTATTAAGTTGGATTTTATTTTTCGTTTGAACCATGATTTTAGTCATTTTTAGGATTAAAGGATTTACTTTGCCGATATAACAACAGGTAATCGATTAATCAGACAAATCGTGAATCAGAAAATTGTATACCTTTATTATATGAAAATAATATTGCTGGGTTTTGTGTTTATGCTTGCTGCCACATGCTGCTTTGCGCAGAACAGGCAAGCTATTTTGAAAGTAATGCACACACAGGAGGAGGCCTGGAACCGGGGCGATATTGAAGCGTTTATGCAAACTTACTGGAAATCAGACTCGTTGGTTTTTGTAGGAAAAACGGCACCCGCTTACGGCTGGCAAACAACACTTGATCATTACAAACAAACCTATCCCGATAAGGCTGCCATGGGGCAGCTTAGCTTTAAGATCATACAGCTAAAGGTATTGGATGCAACCAATGCTTTTGTTTTGGGAGGATGGAAACTAACCCGTGAAAAAGATACACCAGGCGGCTATTTTACGCTATGGTTTAGGAAAATTAAGGGTGAGTGGAAGATAGTTTGTGACCACACCTCGTAAAAGAGATCAGGGTTGGAGATAAAAGGTTAAGTGGATAAATACGGGGATTTGGAAGCGTGGGAATTAGCGATTCCTCTCTTAAGAGCGGAATTTATAAAGATACCGGATCGCAAAAATACTACTGCATGAAAAGAGGTTTAGTAATTGGGAAGTTTTTGCCGCTCCATATTGGGCATATGGCTTTGATTGGTTACGCGCTTCACCATTGTGATGAGCTTGTAGTGGTTATTGGTGCCAGCGATGATGAGCCCATTGATGGAAATATCAGGCTTGACTGGCTCGAAAAAACTTACGCAGGTAATGACAAGGTTAAGCCTGTATTATTAAGCTACGATGAAGCTATGCTGCCGGGTGCGGGCGACTCGATAGAAAATATGTCGAGACTTTGGGCCAGCTATCTTAAAAAGAAGCTGCCGCCTATTAATGTGATATTTGCTTCCGAGGCCTATGGCGCTTATATGGGGCGGTTCCTGGATTGTGAAAGCGTTATTTATGAAGAACCCTGTAAAATTGTACCGGTACCAGCGGCAAACATCAGGGAAGAGCCTGACTTATACCTGCATCTTTTGCCTGATGCGGTTAAGGATTACTATAAAAAATCAGGCTGAATAATTCTGGTGGCAATATTTTACAGGCGTTATTCCCGATCAATCCTTAGCAAACCAGTTCCGCTTAAAATCGGAGGGATTCTTTCCAACTATCTTATTAAAGAGTTTATTAAAATATGATAAGCTTTCAAATCCCACAGCGTAACAGGTTTCAGTAACGTTTTTATCCTGCATGAGCAGGTTTTTGGCTACATCAACACGGTATTGGTTCACGAAATCGGTGAAAGTCATTTTAGTTTGTTTTTTAAAATAGCGGCAAAAAGCCGCTGTAGTAAAGTTCACTTTAGCCGCCACTACATTTACATCGGGTTTAAGATTGTAATTACTGCCGATATATTCATAAATAGCCCCCATCCTGATCTTATCTTTTAAAAAAACTGCAGGTTCGGCTCGTCGTTGTTTAAAATCGTAAATTCTTTTGAACTAGCCAGTATGTTAAAGATCTCCATTAATCCCATTAATTGCTGAAAAGAATCCATCCCCGGTAAAAGTTTCAGTTTTCGCACTACCGTAGTCCTGGTATCTCCATAAAAAGCAATACCGTTGGCGGCCTTTTTAAAAAGCTGCCCGATGGTCGAAAATTCGGGAGCGGTGCCTATTGCCGTTCCCATGAAATCTTCTTTTAGCTGCACCACTATCTGATGGTATTCGCTCCGCAGCCGGTAATCAAAGTTAAGGTGGGGAAGGTTACTGCCAATAAGCACCAGGTCATGCTGGGTGTAACCGGAAATATGTGAACCGACGTGCCTGATCCCAGCATCGGCCTCAACATAAACCAATTCGTATTCGGGGTGATAATGCCACAGAAAAGTGTTGCGAAGCCGGGGCGAAAAGAGTTTGAACGATTTGCCAGGTTCAAAATTAATCTTCTCTAACTGTATCTTATCCATGCTATATTGAGCATAAGGTTTTAGTAAAGATAAATAAAATGATCAATGTAGAGCAAATTTTGGTCATTGTACAGGATAATCCATCTGTCATGCCAACCTAAATTTGAGTTATAAATCAAAAAGAAAATGAAGACCGAAAACGCAGCCATGACCGTGGCAACCACGCCGGCTAATGCACATAAAGAGATCCCCGGTAATCCGTCAACCGCTAAATCAAGCCAGATCCGCCTGAATGAACGTAAAAACAATGAACCGCTGAAAGTGCTTAGCGAGGCCGATTGGCAATTTTGGATAGAGAACGGTTACGTGATCATCAAAAATGCAGTGCCTAAAGTGCAAGTTGAAAAATTAGCTAATTATCTGTGGCAATATGAAGATAAGGATGCTAATGATATCAGCACCTGGTATAAAAAGCCCAACGCGCAAATGCAAATGAGCGAGCTGAATAATACGGGTATGGTTGAAATTTATAATCAGCAGTTTATGTGGGATAACCGGCAACATCCTAAAGTACATGCCGCTTTTTCAGATATCTGGGGCACCGAAAAGCTATGGGTAACTATTGACCGGGCCAATCTGAATTTTCCGCTAAGGCCGGGCTTTGAATATAAAGGTTTTATTCACTGGGATTATGACCCGGAAACCAAACCTCAAAATGTGCAGGGCGTACTGGCCCTTGCCGATCAGACTGATGAAAACATGGGTGGTTTTCAATGTATCCCGGAACTATACCGTACATACGATACCTGGAAATTAACCCAACCCGAAGATAGGGATCATTATAAACCTGATACCACCGGTTTTGAGACTGTGAAAGTGAAACTGGAAGCAGGTGATCTGCTGATATTTAACAGTTTGCAGCCGCATGGCATAAGACCTAATACCAGTGCAGATAAAGTGCGTATAGCGCAGTATATATCCATGATGCCCGCCCAGGAAGACAATGAAGAGCTAAGACAATGGCGCATTAACAGTTGGCAAAGCCGCGAAGCCATGCAGGGCTACGCTTTTCCGGGCGATCCGCTGGAACGGGAAAAGCAAAATCCGGTAGCTGAGCTTAGCGATCTGGGTAAAAAACTTTTGGGCTTGGAGCGTTGGTAGATTGTATCTCATATACACGTTTTCGGGAGCATTTGATAAACAAGCTGGTTGTGAAGACACGGTCGTGGGTATAAAACAAAATAGCGATGGACAAATCCATCGCTACTCAATATCATGCCTTAAGACTAAAAACGTAAGACTTTCGACTTTAAAAAGGTTTCCCTGCGGCAAGCTCTCTATTAGCCCATTTAACGGCCAGTCCTTCGCGGTATTTAGCATATTTGCCTTTGAACATCATTTTTAGAGCGCTATCAACACCACCTTTAACGGCCAGGTTGTATAGGCTTGCCGCTTTACGGCTTATGCTGGCATCCCATGCGCGAAGGCTGAGTGAGTATGAACCATCCACATATTTCATCCAGTGCCAGTAGCCGGTTGGCATAAACAGGGTATCGCCATGTTCAAGGAAAACTTCAATACCTTCTACACCGTCAAGCGCCGGGAATTTTTTGACATCAGGATTTAGTACATCATAATCCTCCAGTGCATACGTGGCATTGGGGATACAGTACAGGCGGCGCTTCCACTTGTTTTCAAATAGGATCACATGCTTACGCCCTCCAAAATGGGTATGGAAAATATGCGGAAGGTCAATATCGTAATGTAAAAAAGTAACCGAGTTTGAACCGCCGAAAAACATGGCGGGCATGCTTTCCAAAAAGCCCCCCATCAGGTCCTTAGGTAATATGATATCATCCAAAAGTTGTGGCGCTTGCTTAAATATGTTAAAGAAAAAATCCTTAACTCGGTTGGTTTACTGCGGATAAGGTCGATATATTCATCAAAGGGCATTTCAGTTGCCGACGAGATTGATGGGTTTTGAAGGATCGGCCTTTGAATTATCGTACAATGGCACTACTTTATTGCCAACAACCTGCTTTAAATATTCGGGTGTCCATTTTTCGCGGGCAGGCCAGCTTTTGGTAAGCCCTTTGATAACCAGCGGGCGACGAGGGTCTAAATAATTCTTCTTGAAGTCTTCGGGAGAAATATTTTCAACCGTATCGATCGGGTTAAGAATGAAGCACATAATAGTTTATTACTTTAGGGGGATTACGCTTATTTTAAAATAAAGTTACAATATTGTTTCTTACTCGTTTAAAAGCATTCAAAATAACGAAATAAACCCCAAAGTAGTATAAATATATCTTAATATTATGGCCTGCCTGATACAAGGGCATTGTTAGCGCGTTTGATAGCCAGGCTCTCCTTCCAGTCCATATAATCCTTTTTAAAGCGAGCTTTCATCAGGTTGTCAAACTTGCGCTGCACTGTTAAGTTATACAAGCTTTTGGCTTTAATGGCCCATGATTTATCCCAGGCGCGTAACGATATCGAAAATGAACCGGTGAGGTATTTCATCCAGTGCCAGTACCCGGTTGGCATAAACAGGGTATCGCCGTGCTCTAAAATGGCCTCTTGTCCTTCAATGCCGTCAAGTGCCGGAAATTTGGTGAAATCGGGGTTTTCAATATCATAATCTTCCAAAGCATAGGTAGCAAAGGGGATGCAGTACAGACGGTCGGTCCATTTCTGATCAAACAGCATTACATGTTTGCGGCCATTAAAATGTGTATGGAAAATGTGCGCAAGATCGATGTCGTAATGTAAAAATGTTACAGAACCGGCGCCGCCGAAAAACATATTGGGGTATTTATCCAGGAAACCACCCATTAAATCAGATGGCGAACGATAATCTTCCAGCAGTTTTGGGGCATGTTTAATTGGGTCGAAGAGGAAAATTCTTAAATCAGTGGGTTGTTTTTGAATGAGATCGATATAATCGCCAAACTTCATTTCAGTTGCAGATGCATTGATAGCTTTGGAAGGATCGGCCTTTGAGCTGTTATAAAGCGGAACGGTTTTATCTCCAACTACCTCTTTCAAGTATTCAAAAGTCCATTTTTGCAGTGCGGGCCAGCTTTCAGTGGCTTTGCGGATAATAAGCGGTTTACGCGGATTTAAGTAATTGTTAACAAAATCCTCCTTGCTTATATTGTCTACACTATCAATAGGTGTAAGCGTTATACTCATTTTCACAAATTAATTAACGAGCAAAATTAATTCTTTGTAAATAATATGTAAACGATTTGTGCCGATTTTGAAATTGTGTTGACAGTTGCAGTATAAAGTTGCAGTGGCAATACGTAACTGCAGTGGCAGTAGGAAGTTGCCGGTGCAGTTTCATGGAGTGTAATAAAAAGAGTATATTTTGCCTATCTTTCTCTAATCAGTGTACCGCTTGTACAACTGCCGCTGCCAACTGCTTCTGCCATTACAAACTGCAACTAACTTAATTAGGTTTCAAAACTGAATTAACTACCTGGATAACGCCGTTGCTTTGTGCAACATCGGCTATGGTGATGAATGATTTGCCCCCTTTTTCGTCAACAAGGTAAAGTTTTGCACCCTGCGACATCACAGTAAGCGTGCCGCCGCTCAGTGTGTTAAGCTCCAGTTTACCTTTGCCCTCTTTTACTTTGGTTAACAGCTCGGCCGAGGTTAATTTGCCGGGCACCACATGATAAGTAAGCAGTTTAATAAGATTGGCCTTGCTTGCGGGTTTCATCAGGTTGTCAACCGTGCCTGCAGGAAGCTGGGCAAAAGCTTCATTAGTAGGTGCAAAAACAGTATACGGCCCGGCCGCTGATAGGGTAGGCGCCAAACCAGCAGATTTAATGGCGTTTACCAGCGTGGTATGGTCTTTTGAGCCGGATGCGTTTTGTACGATATTTTTAGCGGGCGACATGACGGTACCGCCTACAGTTTTTTGGGCGAAAGCTTTTGGGGCTATGGTAATAGCTATAAACGATAGGGCGATAATGAGTACTTTTTTCATAATTGCAGGCATATAAAACATTGCGATTTGATAAATATAAACAGTTTTTAAAACCATTTTGCTTTGTAACAAAGTACTGACTGTAAAAAACCTCAAAGGTTTAGAAAAATAATCCGACTGCAATATGATCGGCATACAGTTTACCTGTTGCGCTAAGATAAATAACATTATCTTTTTGTATGATCCATTCCCTATCGAAATATTCGGCGGCAGCTTTGAGTAATTCGGCTGATGCGCCTTTGGCTATCTGGTTGAGCTTAACCAGTTCAAGGCCCCAGATTGTGCGTAATGAGGTCATGATATATTCGTTCAGGCGGTTCTCTTCGGTTAGCTCCTCGGTTTCGGCCTGTAGTTTTCCGGTTTCAAGCGCCTGCATATATTTCGCGTTGTTAGCGATGTTCCACTGCCGTGTATCGCCGTTATAAGAATGCGCCGAGGGGCCAATTCCTAAATATTTTACCCCTTTCCAGTAATTTGAATTATGACGGGAGTATTGACCGGGCTTGCAAAAGTTGGAGATTTCGTAATGTTCAAACCCATGTGCCTGCATGGCATCCATCAGCACTATAAATTGCTCTGCGCTTTGTTGCTCATTCATGGGGGGCTGTTTTTTTGCTGATAAAGGCTGCAAGTGCAGTTTGAGGTTCAACCGTCATCGAATAAGTAGACACATGCGGAACATTAAGCTCAAATACCTTATCAAGGTTTTGCTTCCATTTGGTATCGCTAAGCATAGGATAACCGTAAATGAGGTCGACCGTAATATTTTCAAATCCGGCGTCCTGGGCGCGTTTTACTGATGATTCTGCTTCCTGGCCGCGGTGTACACGGTTCATCCAAACCAGGTCCTCGTCAAAAAACGACTGGATCCCTATGCTGAAGCGGTTAACCGGTGTTTGTTTAAGGGCTTTGAGTTTGTCGGGTTTCAGATCATCGGGGTTGGCCTCCAGGGTTATTTCGGCCACGGAAGATACGGTGTGGAGTTCGGTTAGCGTGTTAATGATCCTGCTGATTTCGTCGCCATCCAAAACAGAAGGGGTGCCGCCACCGAAATAAATAGTTTCGATGGTTTCACCGTTGAGGTAACCTTTTTGCAGCTTGATCTCACTGATCAAAGCATGCAGCATTTCATCTTTGTACTTTAACGATGTGCTAAAATGGAAATCGCAATAATGGCAAGCCTGCTTGCAAAAAGGGATATGTATGTAAATGCCTGCCATGCTTTTAAGGGTAAATAATCGAGAGTAAAGTAAAATAAGATAAAGTAGTTATATAGTTCATTTTCAATATTTTATATTAATTTATTCTCTTTTACTTTTTTGCAATTGATCTTATTTTATGTTATTTTTGTTACTGAGATGTTACTTTTCGGCTATTGTGAGTAACAAAAGTAACAAATAAATTATGGTAACGGTCAGATATAAAAAGTTAAGCAGCGGCAAATTTAGTGCTTATCTCGATATTTATTCAAATACCGTAGAGGGCAAAGGTAAGCGCAATTATGAGTTCCTTAAGATTTATGTCGGTAAGGACTATTCTGTTCCGGGCACCCGGATCACTGAGTCAGACAAAGATAATCTTAAGATCATAAATGCACTTCGCAATAAAAGAGAGAACGAATTGAATTTTTCAGACCACGGTTATAAGCAGCCTGTCAAAGTAAATTATAACCTGTTAGACTACTTTGATCAATGTTTGGCCAAGAAATTTAATTATAAATTGGAGTGCCTTATTATTCACCTTAAGAGGTATTTCCCCAAAAGAGAGGTTTTAGTTCAGGACGTAGATGAAGATTTGTTAGACAACTTTCAAAGTTACCTGCTTAACCAGGTCAGTAGAAATACCACTAATGCGTATTTATCCGTTTTTCGGCAACATTTTAATAAGCTGGTAGTTAAAGGCGTGATTACAGCCTCGCCGTTCAGTACATTTAAGATCATTGAAGAAGGCGACACCGAACGCACTACCTTGACCATCGAAGAGGTCAGGACTTTAGCCAATTTTATTCCGAAAAGGGGAAATAGCCAAATTCGGCAGGCGTTTTTATTTTCATGCTTCACCGGTCTACGGTTTTCAGACGTAAAAAAATTAGTTTATAGTGAAATTGAAAATGACCAGATCACTTTCCGGCCAGCTAAAACCACAAAAAAAATTGTTATGGTGCCACTTACCGAGGATGCCAAGTCAATCTTAGAAAATCTCTCAAAGCACCCGATAAATAAAAAAGTTTTCTGGGATTTGCCATCAAGCCAGGTAGTTAATGTCTACCTAAAGTTTTGGGCACTCGAAGCGGGGCTAAAGAAAAATCTGCACTTCCACGCTGCACGACATACATTCGCCACCATCGGACTAACGTTCGGCATGGACATCTACACAGTCAAAGAAATACTTGGACACAGCAAAATTGAAATGACACAGATTTATGCCAAAATAGTCGATCAGAAGAAAAAGTTTGAAATGTTAAAATTTCCACCCCTCATACAAACAGATAATATTATAAACTATATTCTGTCAATAGGTTACCAAAAAAAACAACATCCCAATTTTCCCGATTCTTTTAAATTTGTAAAGTCAATTTCTGATGTATTAATAGCTGTAGTTGAGCTGTTCAATGATGGGAGTTTGCAGTTAATTGGACTGCCTATTGATGTTGAAGATAATGAAGTAACATACTGGAATGAAAGTAAGTCCGTTTTTGATACTGATGTAATTAACCCAACTTTGGATGAATTTAAGATCATAGAAAATACGTTTACTAAAAACAGATAATTCAAATTTGCTTAGTTAGATTTCCGGCTTTAAAAACCGAGATGATAAACGTTTATGCTAAAGTTTTTGATCAAAATAAATAAGTAGAAATGTCAAAGTTTCCGAGTTTGTCAGATGAAAAGGATATTCATTGAAATTATAACTGTCATTATATTTTGCATATTTTACAGTTTATTGCCAACGTTTCGCACGACAATAATAATCTGTAGTATTTTACTTGCGCTATGGATTGTGCCTGTACAATTGATTTTATCTGTTAGTTACAGAAATTGGCTCGATGAACTGGGTGACCGTTATGGAGGTCTTAGTTTTGAAGATAGGCTGGCGCAAATAAGAAATAGCTTTAAAGGCTTGACCAAGGCTGAATGCCAAAAGCTGCGATGGTTCTATATACAGGCCCTGGTGTTTCACTATATTCTATTAGTAGTATATTCTTTATCAATAATAGTCTGTATCTCTTATTTACTGTACTATGGAAATAATAAATCCAGTCCAATAATGGTTACGGAATCAGTTTTAGCAGCGCTGGTTGTTGCCATAGGAGGATATTTTTTCGGGAGTAATATGTTTTCTTTGAAACGAAAAAAGGTACGTGACGAGATTTATTTTCTTCTGATCAGCAAAGACTGGAAAAGGAAATTAAAAATGCCAGATCAATCCGAATTTACGAGTTCATTTGATGAAATTAATGGTATTTCTTTTTACAGTTTCTGGCTACAGGGTAGGACTTTAGAAGAAAGGAAGGAAGCCTTTAATCAGTTCCTGATCAGCCTGAACCTAGGCAGTAAAAATGGTGAACTTTTCCAATTTGATAGCGGAAAAGTTAAGATCGTTTCAGCAGTATATGCCAATGCGGCTAATAAGTCCATCGCAGGTTTTCTTCGGTTCTGTATTGAAGAACACAAGGTGCTTTCCTCAAATATTTTGCATCATAAAAATCGTGAACTTCTACGTGATATTTTTATACTTAATCCCGAAAATGATTTAGTGTTTCTGGAAGGTCAGCGCTATATTACCACCTCGGCAGAATACACAGATGTGTATAAACAAGCGCTCAAAAATTAGGTTAAAATACGAACCTTGATAATACTTAAAGACTTAATATAAATACGGTCATTCGATACCGATCAACCGTTCGTATAGGTTTATTTTATGCTATTTATTTGCTTCCGAAATCAATACGGAATGCAAATGAACATAAATGAAAACACCCGTGTAATAGATCTGAAGGTTTCCGATCTCATTACCATTCTAAAAGAGTCCACTCCAATTCCTGCCGCACCGGTACAGACGTCCGAGGATGACGACGAAATTGGTGGCTACGAAGTGGCAGAAAAAACTACCGGATACGCCCGGCAAACTATCTACCAACTAAAGTCGAAAGGCAAAATTCCCTATATCGCCATGCCCTCTGGCGGTGTCCGTTTTTCCAGAAAGGAAATTCTCAAGTGGCTGATGTCCCATAAAAAACTAACCTATGAGGAAATAACTGCAAAGGCGGATGATTTTGTGTTTAAACGGAGGGCGCGACGTAAATGACAGGTGCTCCATTAGTCGACCATCTCCCGTGCGAATTGCGTCCGGTCCGAATGGCGGCAGTAACCGGCCCGGTCTCCGACACAGGTTCGCTCGCGGTGCACCCGTCGTATTGCCGATGAAAAAAGCTAATCAACAAATTTTTGAACAAATCTTTAATCCTATGCGCAAAATGAATTGCGACGAAGCAAGGCAAATTTCGATAGTCGATTATCTGGCACAATGCGGGTTCCGGCCACAATATATTAAAGGGGTTAACCATTGGTATCTCTCTCCGATCCGGGAGGAAAATACAGCCTCTTTTAAGGTTAATACCCAACTCAATGCATGGTTTGACCACGGCATGGGGGTCGGTGGGAATTTCATAGACTTGGGTATTCGGCTACATCAATGTACAGTAGAACAATTATTAAGCCGGTTAAGTGCCGGAGATCGCTCTCTTTGTTTTCACCAGCGGGTAAAGGAAACGGAGGCTGAACCAGAGCATAAAATAAAGATCATCCAGGCTGGGGAATTGCAAAACCTGACATTGGTAAAATACCTACATGAGCGTGCAATAGATTATTACACGGCTAAAGCATGGTGCAAGGAAGTACTGTTTACATTGAACGAGCAGCGTTACCTGGCTATCGGCTTTAAAAACAACTCGGGTGGCTACGAACTGCGTAATGCACAGCTTAAATTATCCTCGTCCCCCAAAGATCTGACCTACATCGATCAAGGAGCAGACACGGTTCACGTATTTGAAGGCTTTACAGATTTCCTGTCTTTGCTAACACTAAATGGCCGCGATATGCCTGGCGATTTCCTGGTGTTGAATTCACTCAGCTTTGTGGGCAAAAGTTTGGAGATTTTGCAACAACGTCCTGCTGCCAAATTGTACCTGGATCACGATAAGGCGGCAGCAAAAGAGATGGCTTTCATTAAGCAAACAATTCCGAATGTAGAGGATGCCAGCCGCTTTTATAGCGGCTATAAAGACCTTAATGCCTATCTCAAAATTCAGCAGCAGAGTAGGGGGTTGGGCTTATGAAAGGCATCGGCATGGCAGCATCGGCAATTTCGTTTTTTGCGGAGCCAGCTATGTTTCGGCCCTGCCGAAACTCGCTGGCTCCCCTTCATGCTATCGCATTTGGGGGGATTAGGAAAGAATTTATTAAGACAGATTTATGCTTTATCAGCTTGGATTTTAAAGTAAGTCAAATGGAGAAGGAGACACAGAAAGTAAGAGTAGTAAACAAGGGTGGCCGCCCGAAGGCGCAAATAAAAAGAGATTGCCAGTTGACGGTGATGTGTAATATCATAGAGAAAAAGATGATACAGGCCAATGCCAAACGCGCCAGGACAAACGTATCAATTTATCTCCGTCAAGTAGGATTAAATGGCCGGATAACCGTGAAGACTTTGCCGAAGGAAGTGTTGCAATTTACCGGCACCCTAAATCACATGGCGGCCAATTTAAATCAGATCGCCAGGAAGCGGAACAAGGGTGAAGACTTAAATACGCTCGACAGAGCATTGTTGAACCAGGAAGTCAGAGGCTTGCAGAGTATAGTAAAAGAGGTTAAAAATTATTTGGCATGATCGGGAAAATCACTACAGGTAAAAGTTTTCGCGGCTGCATGAGCTACCTGCATGAAGGCCGGTTGCAGGAGAATGAGAAACAGCAAAAGCTGGAAATGGAAAAGAAGCAGGCGGAGGTCATTTATTACAACCAGTGCTTTGGCAACAAGAAAGAATTGATCCGGCAATTTGTAGAGGTAGCGCAGTTGAACCCAAATGTCAGCAAGCCGGTGTTCCACGCCAGTATCAGTTTTGACCTGGCCGACAATGGTAAACTCAGCATACAGGATAAGATCGATATTGCCGAGGGACTGGCCAAAGAGTTTGATTTTGCAGATAGACAATACGTAGTGATTACCCATGCCGATACCGAGCATGAACACCTGCATATTGTTGCCAACCGGATCGGTTTAGAGGGGCCGACCGCGAGCGACAGTAACAGTTATCGGCGCATGGCTGAATATTGCAGGCGGATGGAACAAGCGTACAATTTGACCAAAGTGCTGAGCCCTAACAAATTCCTGAAACCAGAGCAGCGGGTAGCGCAAAGCCAGCGGGTGGATCAACGCAAGGAACATTTAAAAGCACATTTGGCGAAGGCCGTTAAGCAATGCAAAAGCGTAAAGGAAGTCAAAAGCTACATGGAGCAGAAAGGCTATCAGGTGGAACTTGGGCGAGGTATTGCTTTTACCGATCAGCAGCATGTCAGGTTCAAAGGCAGCCAGGTTGGTTACAGCCTGGCCGACATCGAAAAGAAAATTCGGCAGGAGCAGACACAGCGGCAGGTACAGCAAATGCAGCCTAAAAACCAGGCCCGCGATCAACGTCAAGCTTATGGGCAGGAACAACCCAAAAGTTTGGCCGATCAGTTACGGGAAGTGATTAGCGAGAATGAGCAAAAAGAGCAGAAAACCTATTTGAAGCGGGAACCGGAAACGCATTATTTAAGGGCAGCCCTGGCAGCTGGCGGCGAATTGTTTGCTGGCCTGCTTCAAAATATGCCGGAAGAAGAACCGGAAACGCCAAGCAAAAAGAAGAAGAAAAAGTTAGGCCAGGATCAAAGCTACCACATAAGCAGGTAGGAAAATTGAATTGTAAAACCATTAATTAATGATAATATGAAGAATGAAGCAACAGCAATCGATGAAGTGACTATGACGGATATGCTCAAAAATATTTTCGAGCATGAAGAAAAAATGCAGAAATACATGGAAACCCGGGCAGTAGAGATTAAGGAAAAAGACACCATGATCGAACGATTGTTCACTGAAAGCAAGAAGCAAAAAGAAGAATTTGCAACCAAGCTGGCCAATATGAAAGTGACTGCGCCAGCACCTGATCTGTCCGTGGTAAAGGAAGCCATTACTGCCGGGCTTGCAGGCATCACTAAAAGCATGTCTACAGACTTTGTTGCGATCAGAGAGACGATCAACAGAGGCCCGGCCCCGATCACACGGAAACTTCAGCTATTCTCAGATGCAAAAACGCCTGAGCAATACAAAGCGGTGCTTTCATGGATCGTCTTTGGATTGATTGGGCTGGTAACATCGGTCGGCACCATTATGCTGATCTGGCACTATATGAATTTAACCCACGTCCGTTAATTCAATTCTGCTATGAACCCATTAAATATAGGGCAGCGGTTTTGGCGGCTGCCCTATCAAACAACCAAAAAAATTAGTAAATTTGATTAACGATGGATAAGAGTATGGAAACACAAATTTTGACAGACGAAAGCGGTGAACCGACAAGAGTGGTGATGGATTACCAAACCTACGTTGAAATGTACCGGCAATTAAACCTGCCATTACCCCCTGCTAAAACCGTACAGGCGCGCAATCCGCTCGATTGGTATACCAGAACTGAAAGCGCTAACTCTATATTAAACGGATTGGTAGCACTGGCCTCGCGGGAAAAAATGAAAGAATCTGAAAAGGCCAATCCCGATCAGCAGCGCATCGAGGAATTGCTGGCTTTACGCAAAGAGGCTATTGAGGCGGTAAACAACAATGATAATTTTTCCAGCCTGGAGCGGATGGATCAGGTCATTGAAAAATACGGTCCTATTTTATTAGCGGAGAAAAAAAATCCCGATTTAAGTTCAGAGTATGGAGTAGACCGAACCGAGTCCTTAAAGAACTTGTACGCGCGCTCTGAACAACGGTTTGACAAAATTCAACAGATCATTATTGAAGATAACACGGCTATTGCTAAACCATCCGATAGCCCTGTGGTCATTGTCTTAGGTGCCCAGCCTGGTGCGGGCAAAACAGAGTTAGAAAGAATCGCCAGGGCCGAATTGGGCGGTAATATTATTAATTGTAATGCAGACTTGTTCAGAGATTATCACCCTGACGCCCATGAGATCAAATCCCGCTTTGAATCCTACTATCCTTCACTTACTGCCAAATACGCCCAGGATTGGAATAATGGTTTGAGGGCTTACTGCGAAGACAACCGGCTTAACTATATACTGGAAACAACGTTTTCGTCTGGCCCAGAGATGAATAAGACCATCGATGAACTTCAACAAAAGGGCTACCGTGTAGAGATTAAGCTGCTGGCTATCCATCCCCGGCTGAGTTTGTTGGGCACCCACCTGCGCTTTGAGGACATGAAGTCCCAGGAGAAAGGTGACAGAATGGTCGGCAAGGAAGTGCATGACCAAAAATATGAGATGGTTGCGCCCACCCTTTATACTGTACAATCTGCCGCATTGTACAACAGGCTGCAAATGTATGGCCGTAGCGTTGAACCCGTTGAAGGTTCCTTTAAGTTAGGGGTTTATCTGATCGCTACCAATCCGCCCAATCCCTTGCAGCTGTTCCAGGATGAAATTGACCGGAAATGGTCGCCGGAGCTTTCAGCAAGTTTTAACCAGGGTGTTCAACAGGCGGTTCATTTAATGCAGGCCAGGAACGCCGCTGAGCAGGAGATTAAAGGTTTCCTGAAAGACATGCAGAGTGAATATCCCACCCAAAAACAATTGCAGTTGCAAATGGAGCAACAAATAAAGGAGCAGGAATTTGCTGAGCAGCTTAATAAGCGCTTGGCGGGTGAGTTGCCACATATTAATATTAATGGAACAGATTTTACCATAGACCTGCGGTTGGGCGAGTTACGTGAAACAAAAGCACCGGGAAACAGCATCCAATTGCACCAGATGCAGGCCGGGCGTGCAGGCGAAGCCTATCTCTTTTTCTATCATACGCAAAAACATACCGTTTACGATCCCCCGGCCAATATCAAATCACTGCCGAAAAATGTTGTTGTAGTCGAAATTCCCGTTGAAGCAAAGCTCGATCCGGTAGGTACGGCAGAAATACTTGAGGTTGATATTAAAGAATTTGTCAAAGCCCACCCTATTCAAAACGAGTTGACTGCTGTGGTTAAACAGCTTTTTCAATCTGCCTTACCAGAACTGATCCAGCAAAATTTGAGGAAGGAGGAACCAAAAAGGCAAGAACAAGATCAAAAAAAGGCAGGAACCCCGACGAAGATTTAGACCAGGGACTTGACTGGGCTCCTAAAATAGGCCGTTGAAATAAGATGTGTGATTCATAGAGATCCTTTCCATAACTTTATGTTGAAATGATGGAAAAACCGTTGGTTTTACCACATTTCAACATAAATAACAACAATGAACAATGAAGTAAAAAAACGCCTTGAGTGGGTTAAGCTTTACGAATCTATTGGCGTGGCAGGTGTTGTTTGCATGCGTTGCGGTATCAGCCGTCCAACACTTCGAAAATGGATTAAAAGATATAAGGAATTTAGTATTGATGGCCTTAATGAACACAGCAGAAGACCACATAAAATATACACTCAGATAACCTTAGAAGATGAGCAGCGAGTTCTTGATTTAAGAGATAAGCGAAAGCTCGGTCACCGTAGCATTGCCAACGAAATGAAGCGTTTATACGACCGATCTTTGTCTACAGCTACCATTCATAAGATACTTATCAAGAATAATAAACAGTACTTAAAACTAAGACGGAACTACCGCAAACGCTTACATCGGTATAACAGGCCAATACCCGGCGACCGAGTCCAAATGGATGTTTGCAAGATAGCGGGCAAGCTTTATCAATACACTGCTATTGATGATTGCAGCCGTTTTAAGGTTGTTGAACTATTCCCCAGACGAACAGCAACAAATACATTGAAGTTCCTTGAAACAGTAATTGAACAGATGCCTTTCCCTGTACAACGTATTCAAACGGATAGAGGTAACGAGTTTTTCGCCTATTCATTTCAGGAAAGGCTTATGGAGTACGGCATTAAGTTTCGGCCGATAAAACCACGATCTCCCCACCTCAATGGAAAAGTTGAAAGAACCCAAAGAACCGATCTTGATGAATTTTATTCTACCGTTGATATTAAGAATCCAGACCTGCCTAATCTGCTTTCACAATGGCAATTTCACTATAATTGGTTTAGGGCACACAGCTCTTTAAAAGGAAAATCCCCAATACAAGTGATTAATGAACTAGCTGATAAAACACCTGTATGGGATGAGGTTAGTAGCATGTATGATCCTTTGAAAGAAAGAATTAAAGTCCAAAATTATTGGCTTGATTCTAAGCTATATAAGTGAAACGATGTCTGTAAATCTCACAAATAAGATCACTATAACACGAAAGGGTTAATGGCTATTTCAATGAAAGCAAATCACAACGCGCGAAGCGCGTTGTGATTTGCTTTCATTCTTTGAACAACTGATATTTGCAACAACCGAATTATCACCCCACCCTGTACCCCTGCTGTTGTGATTTGCTTTCATTCTTTGAACAACTGATATTTGCAACAACCGGATGGCTTTACAGGCTGCTGTGATGTTAGTTGTGATTTGCTTTCATTCTTTGAACAACTGATATTTGCAACAACCAAGGCCATCACCATCATTCATGCTGGTTAGTTGTGATTTGCTTTCATTCTTTGAACAACTAAGGTGCAATAATTGCGCTTAATCGAACGATAGGTTGACAAGTTTTTCTGTACTACCGATAAATAAAGTCCGACAAATAGCCATTAACATAAATGTTCATTTCCCCGCTTAACAACTGGATGCAGCAAGCTAAAAAAGGGTCAAGGGTGGTGTCTGCCAAAAAACTAAACACGACACCATTTACAAGCCCTTGACGCTTTTTTAGTGGCGCTAACTTTGTGGCTTGCGGTGAGATGAAAAGCTAAAACCCAGGTATTGTTTGAAAGTTATAAATCTGGTTTATCCCGCTTTCGCCAAAGAGATTTGATATGCCGGATTAGCTTTGCGATTTGCCTATCTAACCAAAAGTATTGAGTGCTATACATTTTGTAAGCAACAATTAAAATGACTATAAATATTGCCCAATCAGAGATTCCCATACGGCATTAATAGGTAATGCAATATAAGCTGACCAGTAATCTCCTTAAAACATCGGACCTGCTTGGCCGCGCTATCCGACTGTACGGCCTCGGAAAGAGGCCTTTTTCCAAACTTTACACTCACAAAAATAGCTTGCTGAAGAGAGCCCGATCAGCCCGAATAGGAAAACGGAAAATAGCAATTAAGGACATATATTTCTTGATTTTAATTTAAAAGGCTGGTAATATTACATATTGATTTAAATTAAAATAGCTGTAATAATTATTAAATAGATCATGTTGTGTGCATTTAAATAGTAATTGGCATGTTAATTTATTGTATAATAATTAACATAATACACTTGCAAATAAATTTATTATACCTATATTAGAACAAGTAAACTGTAAAGTAATCATATTTGAATACCATCTAAATAAATAAGACCTGAACCGCCATTCTCTTAAACAAATATTATATGGACAATTCTGCTTTTCTATAGTTATATATTTATCAACAAAAATGCTATCATTTAGCATCACTATTATGATAGTAATTGTGAAAGTGGAATTTGCTTCCCACGGCTATTTGCATTATCACGAACTTAAATGGTGAATACCGGTAAGCCCGTATTCTCACATTTTTGTCAAAGTAAATATTCATCCGATCGCTAAAAAAACAGCCATTTGATGACTAATATTTACCCAAATACTTAAACCACCTTATCGACTGCATGAAAAAGGACAATATCACCTTCATAATTTCAAAATTTGCTAACTTATTAAATGTTAAGATAAATACCCAGACCATTTACGAAGAATTGCTAACCCATCCTGATTATCCAAGTTTATTAGCTGTAAGCGACGTTTTGCAAGCTTTGCAGGTTAACAACGCCGCTTATCGTGTGGCTCCCGATCAGCTGTCCTTAGTCCCCTTGCCTTTTATCGCCCATACGAACGGAGATGGCCAGGGCAGTTTTTTAATTGTTCATCAAGTAGATAAAGAAAAAGTAACTATTTCAAACGAAAAATGGAATAAACGTACATTATTGTCAGATGATTTTAAGAAAATGTACGATGGTGTGGTTTTAACGGCTGAGCCGTCTGTAAATAAAATTTCGCCAGGTATTTTCACAAACTTAAACTCATTTAAAACCGTCGCGATTGTCGCCGGTTTGCTGGTTTTATTAGGCGCCTTCCTTAGCTTACATACCGCTTATTTTAGTAATTTAAGCTGGCAATCAGGTTCTCTTACACTTTTTAAAAGCGCCGGCCTTTTTACGTCCGTTCTATTGCTCATTCAGTCCATAGATAGCAGTAATCCGCTGATACAAAAACTTTGCCAGGGAAGCGGTAAAACAAATTGCAATGCCATTCTCTCGTCGAACGCAGCGCAGGTATTTACAGGGCTCACCTGGAGTGAAGTAGGCTTTTTCTATTTCACGGGTACCTGGCTGTTATTCATATTCGGAAACGGATCGGTTGCCATATCGCAGATGCTCTTAGCCTTAAACGTTGTTAGTTTACCTTATACATTTTATTCTATTTATTACCAGTCCTCTGTTGCTAAGCAATGGTGTTTATTGTGTTGCACCATACAGGCTTTGTTATGGCTGGAATTTATACCGCTAATTGCATCTTTTCATAGGCCTGCAGTTATACCATCTTATACAGAATGGATCGACTTGTTCTGCGCGTTATTATTGCCTTTTTTGTTATGGAAACTTTTGAAACCACTATTGCTGCAGGCACAACAGGTACATTCTTTGAAACTTCAGCTACAAAAATTCAAATATAATCCTTCCTTATTTAAAAATCTGCTCACCGATCAACCCAAATATGTGCAGCCTGCCGAAGATTGGAGTATTGTATTAGGAAATGTAGAGGCGGGCAATATCATTACCCTAATCACAAATCCCTATTGTTCACCATGCGGCAAGGCGCATAATCAATTACATGACCTTCTTGAACAGAATCAGAATCTCCAGGCCCGGATTGTCTTTACCGCCAGCAATCATGAAAGTGATATCCGAACACCGGTAAGTCGTCACCTGATGGCGCTTAGCAGCCTGGCAAATAAGGAAATTGTCAAAAGGGCCTTGTTCGATTGGTACCGGCAAAAGCAGAAGAATTATGAAGCATGGGCTAAGAAATACCCTGTAGAACTAAATGAACTCGAATACAATAAAATAAGTAAACAAAAGGCCTGGTGCCGGATGGCGGAGGTTACTGCGACGCCGACAATATTACTGAATGGTTACCGCCTGCCGGATATGTACCAGCTTCCGAATTTGAAATACATGCTTGATTAAGCGTTGCGATACTTTGGCCAAGTAAAGGAACATGCACTTTAAAATACATGTTGCCCAATCGCCGGGGCATGGTTTCGGCACAGTTATTCAATATTACCTCATTACATTTATGTCACAATTCAGTAGATTAACAAGAGCTGAGATGAAAAACGTTTTAGGCGGTACTGCTCCACCGCCGACAGGACAAGGAAGCTGTTCTTATTTCGGATCCTGCGCCACTTGGCCTACCTCAAGTTATGACCCGGACAACACTATTTCTGCTACTATACAACAAACCGTAGCCGACGAATGGTGCGAAGGCCATGACTGCTGCACCAACGTGGATTGCCCAGGTGCTGTAGGGTAAAATTTATAATTAAACTAAGCAGGCTTGGCGATCAGTAAATTGGTCGTCAAGCCTCTTTTTTCTGGTACTGTGAATTAATGTCGTCCTATGAGAATAAATACTGCCCGATACCTGTTTCTAAACCTCTTTCTGCTGCTGTTTTTTTCCAAAGCCTATTCTGCGGATATTATCATCAAGTATATTGTTGAAAAAGACAGCAGCATTCGTTCCACTCACAGCGTAAGTGACTATTTGCTGGGAATCGTAGAAAACAACTATGATAATATTGAACAAAACGCGCAAAAGAATGTGCCATCGGTCAAAAAGATCCTGTTTAATTCAGCTAATGAGGAAATCGTTCTGATTAAATATAAAATCAATAGGTACGGTACGTTTTTTATCACTGACTTTTATGGTCACGAAGTCTTGTTGGATCCTTCAATGACTCATGACACCATTGTACTCAATGTGAACTTAAACAGATTTAAAAAGCAATCGGGTGCAAAAAAATCTTCTTTATTTAAACGATTCGGTAAGCAGCACCAAATTCTATATTATCAAATACCCCCCAAAGTATAAGTACATGGGCTTCTTTGACACTTTAGCTTATTTGCATGGGGACCTGCACAGTGGAGGAGGCCACTATTCTTTTAAGGAAATGAATCATCAGCTTGATAAATACCTTTCAAAGGTTAATGCAGTTTACTTTGACCGGGTTAAGTTTTATAAAAGTTTTATCTCCCAAACCCGAATGCCCGCCAAGCTTAAGTACTATGCTTTGAAAGAAATTCAATATAGCTATTATAATGATTTGCTGGACCCGCTTCTGAACTGGGATGCTTCCCTGCTTGGATCATATCCTGATGCGTTACGGGATACGATAAAAAAATAGGCCGGGGCCTGAATAATAAAGATTTGTTTGAAAATATAGCCGCTTATCGTGGCGTGGTGTTCAGTTATGTTTATTCGGGCCTAATAACACCTCCGTCAAGATCATTTAGGGAGAAGCCGGATAGCGCCTACTTGCTTAACAGGTCCGACTACGCTGTCAGAAACCTCAGAGGCTATTCGCAAGGATATTTATTAGCTTCACTGATGCGGCTTGCTACTCAAATTAATTCAGTAAATACCTTCGAGCTCCTGTACAGGGAATACGACCATGGAAGCTCCTTAGCCGGGGTCAACAGATACACGGACTCATTAAGGACTTTAATTTTAAAGTCCGGAAACTTAGCCCCCACCGAAGTCCTCAATTTGAATTTTGAAACCGCGCAAGGCGAAAACCTTAAACTTCAGACGCTTCTAAATAAAGATCTGATTGTGGTGGATTGCTGGGCAACATGGTGTATTCCATGCAGAAAGCAGGAACCTTTTTTATGGGAGATCGCTACGAAATACAAGGACAGGGTACAATTTATCTCTATTTCAGCCGATCAATTAAAATCAAAATGGGATCACTGGCTGCTCGGTAATAATAGTAATGGCCTATTACAACTCCACGCGGCAGGTGGCTTCGAAAATGTATTTTTTAAAAGGCTAATGATCAATGCGATCCCCAGGTATATATTACTATCCAGGTCGGGGCAACTGCTAAATCTGGCGATGCCGTACCCGCAAGATAAGGATGCTTTTGAAAAGGAGCTCCAACAACACCTAAACTAATATGCGTTTTCAATTTTATAAACAACCGGACCAGATGGACTGCGGGCCGACCTGCCTGCGCATGATTGCCAGGCACTATGGCCGGAATTTTACCGTCCAAACGCTCAGGCGGCTTTGTGAGATCAATAAAGAAGGTGTTTCTTTATTGGGCATCAGCGACGCCGCTGAAAAAATCGGCTTCCGTTCCATGGGGGTTAAACTCAATGCCGCCCAGCTGAAAGATGCAGAGCTGCCCTGTATCCTGCACTGGCGGCAGAATCATTTTGTGGTATTGTACAATATAAAGAAGCATAAGTATTACCTGGCCGATCCCGCTGATGGTATGGTCGTGCTTAATGAAGCCGACTTTAACAGGAACTGGCAAAGTGATGCCGGGAGTGGCATTGTGCTTTTATTATCCCCTACGCCTGATTTTTATGAACAGGAAAATGAAAAAGGTAACGAAGTACGATGGTCGTTCCTATTGCGTTATCTGATCACCTACCGAAAACTGGTCATCCAGTTATTTTTTGGGCTCGGTATAGGAAGTATGTTACAGCTAATCGCTCCATTTCTAACCCAGTCTATTGTCGATATCGGCATCAATACACGCAATCTTAATTTTATATACATCGTTCTTTTCGCGCAAATTGCGCTGATTATTGGCCGCGTCAGTGTGGACTTTATCCGCTCATGGATATTACTGCATATCAGTACCCGTGTCAATATCTCCATCCTTACTGATTTTCTGATCAAATTGATGAAACTGCCCATTGGTTATTTCGATACCAAAATGACCGGTGACATCATGCAGCGGATGAGCGACCAAAAAAATAGAGGGGTTTTTAACCGGCTCTACCTTGAGTACACTATTCTCCATGTTTAACCTGCTTGTTTTTTCGGTCGTGCTGGCATATTACAACGCAACCATATTTTTCGTTTTCGCAGTCAGCAGTACGTTATATACAATATGGATAACCCTATTTTTAAAACGGCGCAGGGCTCTTAATTATAAGAGCTTCGAGGTATCGGCCAAAAATCAGGGCAGTATAGTGCAACTGATCGGTGGTATGCAGGAAATTAAACTAAACAACTGTGAACAACAGAAGCGCTGGGAATGGGAACATATCCAGGCCCGGTTATTTAAGTTCAGTGTAAAATCCCTTGCACTCAGCCAATATCAGCAAGGCGGAGCAACATTCATCAACGAAGGGAAGAACATTTTGATCACTTTTCTAAGTGCGCAGGCAGTGATCAGCGGTAACCTGACCTTAGGGGCTATGGTTGCTGTACAAAGCATTGTAGGCCAGCTCAGCAGCCCTATAGAGCAGTTGTTGGGATTTATACAGGGCTTCCAGGATGCCAAGATCAGCCTGGAGCGCTTGAACGAAATTCACCAGATGGACGATGAGGAGCCTGTAGGTAAAGAATGGAGCCACACTTTGCCGGAAAACAAAAGCTTAACGCTTAATAATCTTACATTCAGCTATCCCGGTGCCGGGAATGAACCGGTACTGGAAAATATTGAATTAGTTATTCCTCATGGTAAAACTACAGCCATTGTAGGTATGAGCGGCAGCGGCAAGACGACTATAATAAAACTGCTCCTGCGCTTCTACGAACCTCAAAAAGGTGATATCAAGGTTGGCGGACAGCAGATTGGTAATATCGCGTTTAAGACCTGGCGTGGTCAATGTGGCGTAGTCATGCAGGATGGTTTTATTTTTTCAGATACCATAGAACGCAATATTGCCGTTGGTGATGACTACCCGGATAAAGCTAAACTAAGGCATGCCGTAAAAGTGGCCAACATACAGGATTTTATAGATGGCCTGCCTTTAGGCCTGAACACCATGATAGGTGCCGAAGGTAATGGTATCAGCCAGGGGCAACGACAACGGATGCTGATCGCCCGTGCCGTTTATAAAGATCCGCACTATATATTTTTCGACAGAAGCCACCAATGCACTGGATGCTAACAATGAGCGCGTGATCATGGATAACCTGACCCGTTTTTTTGAAGGGCGCACGGTAGTCATCGTTGCGCATCGCCTAAGCACGGTAAGTAATGCCGATAACATCATTGTTTTGGATAAAGGACGCATTATTGAACAAGGTACCCATAACCAGTTAACTGCCCTGAAAGGCGATTATTATAAATTGGTCCGGAACCAATTGGAACTGGGAACATAACCGTAGGGGGACACAGACAAAAAAACTTTAATTACCGGAATAAAAGCTAAAAGCATGCCAACTACTTACAGCAATAGCAATGGACAAGCCAGGCATACCGATGCCATGCAGGATATTATTACTACCGTACCATCATGGATATTGCGCTGGGGCATTATGCTGTTTGGCGGTGTCCTGATCCTGGTGATTTCTTTGTCGGCTATAATAAAATACCCGGATATCGTCAAAACACAGCTTAAAATAGAATCGCCCAACTCCCCCAAACCGGTTGTCGCTAAAATATCCGGCAAACTGATAAAGTTGTTGGTTAAAGAAAACACGGCTGTTGTAAGCGGACAAGCTTTGGCATACATTGAAAGTACAGCTGATCATGACAAAATATGGAGCCTGGCATTAAATTTAAAAGAACTGCAAAGCCAGGTGCTCCAGGGAGAGCCTGTCAACCAGGTACTTTTTTCACAGTCTGATAATATCCGGTTAGGTGAATTACAGTCTTCGTACCAGGTTTTTTACCAGGAATATTTAAATTATAAATCCGCTATTAATGATGGATTTTATTTAAAAAAGAAAGCTTTCCTGCGAAATGATTTATCAAACCTGGCCGGACAAATACAACAATTAAATCAGCAAAAACAAATTCAGCAACGCAATTTGGTAATTGCGGATGATGATTACCAAATGCATAAAAAACTGGCGCAGGAAAGAGTAGAAACCCCTGCAGAACTAAGGCAACAGGAAAGCAAATACCTGGCCCAGAAATCGCCGCTGGTGCAAACCGGATCGTCCCTGATCGCTGCTAACACCAATTATTCAGCTAAACAAAAAGAGATCCTTGAGCTGGATAACCAGATCAGGGAAGAAAAGGCTAAATTTTTACAGGCGCTCAATAGTTTAATTAGTCAGGCTGAAGACTGGAAAAGTAAATACATTCTAACCGCATCACAGGCCGGGAGGCTCTCCTATGCCGGAATTGTACAGGAAAATCAAGTAGTTAATACAGGGCAGGAAATTTTTAATATTAATCCAGGGAATGAAGCCTTCTTTGGTCAAATGGCCATTCCCCAGGATAACATGGGTAAGGTCAGGGAGGGGCAGGAAGTATTGATCAAGCTTAAAAGCTATCACTTTGAGGAATACGGGATGATCCGGGGAAAGATAAGCTACATTGCAGATGTTCCTTTTAAAGACAGCGTGTTTGTTTCAAGGGTAGATTTCAAAATTAAAAATGGCTCGGATATGAAAAAAACAGTCCATCTTAAGCAGGGGATGGTTGCGGATGCGGAGGTCATTACACAGGACGCAACGATCCTGCAAAGGATCATCTGGAATGTTTTTAAAGTAATGAATAGTAAATAGTGATAAAATTGATCGATTGGGGCATGGCATAATGCAGCAACGCTTTAAGAAAAAGATAAGCTTAATCTTTCCGCATAGATAAAAAGCAGGACTTTTATTCCCTATTAAAAGACCTGCCAATATCAGCCAGGTAAAAGGGGTAGGCAGATCAGAAGGACAGCCTTTGACCCTGCCATTGTGTTGTGCGCAGGAACTGTTCCCAATTGAGCGCGTCCGGGTTAATTTGCCTGCTCCAGGTCAGGTCCCGGTCTTTTTGGAAATATCCATATTCGACGGCATAGGCTACCATCCCTAAAATCTCCCGTACAAGCCCTTCATTTGAACTGAACTCCGGGAAATGCTGTAGCAGCCCCTCCCGTGTAAAAGCAGTTTCATATATAGCCTTTTTGCCCGTTACCCTTGTAAAGGTATCTACCATCTCCCCGGGTGTGATCATTTCGCCGACAACAGGTAATGATTTTCTTGCATATAGATCAGGGTGAGAAAAAATCTCTAGGATCGCAGGGCCTGTAGCCGTGAGGGGATCAACAAAAGGGGCCCGAAAATCTTTGGGTGAGTAAATCGGGAATACCAGCGTATCGTTTTTAATAACGGGTGTATAAAATTCAATGAGGTTGGTGTAAAAGAAAGCCATATAAATAAATGAGCTTTTAACCGGTAACGTACGAATATATTCTTCGATCCTGGCTTTATCTGTAAAGTGCGGAGCAAACATTTTACCACCTTGTAATCTTATCTACATTTTCAAGGCTGCTGAAGATAATATGCGGTACCCCGGCTTCAACGGCAGCATCGGCTAATTGCTTGCCTAACGCTAACTCATGAGTGGCCAGTGGAATAATGCCCGGTGTCATCAGAAACACACCTTCTGAACCACGAAATGCTTCAATAAATTCTTTCTTGTATTAAGCACTTTTTAAGACATTATACAATCCAGCGCGGTCAAATCAACGAAGAAGATAAAGAGTACAAAGAATTGAAGAAAAAATACGATAAGTTCATTAAAACCGAACAATTCATCGATCTGACGTTAACCTACGATTTTGAGTAACCTCCTCAATTTTTTGTTATACATGAAGTTAACGAACTTAGTGAACGGATGATAACAGTGCCTTTTGAAGCACGCAAGGCAAAGTTTTAATTTAAGGCGATAAAATTTTAAAATTCTTGTAATAGTTTTTGTTCACTTAACTATTGGCCATATACTGGAACGATACCCTGTCGAGCCGTCTTCTGGCAACGGAGTTCGGCCATTAAAATCATACTCCGGTATAAATACAGCTTCCCGCTGTAAAATATAGTTAACTAAATCGTAGGACAATTGCAACTTCATAGCCCGTCTAATGGCAATAATCAAGTATCCGATGTCAATCATATCAGTAAACCAGCCAGTCAATTCCTCGAGAGTAACAGTGAGAGAAGGCGGATCGAAATGCATTAGATGATTACGTAAACTGCGCAACCTGTTACAGGCTGGTAGATACAATTCTGCACTTAATGTATTTCCTGAAATCTGATAAATCCATTTTAGCTTATCCTGGAACCGACGGCCGTGGCGCACTCCTAAACGCCCTGGGTCAAATTTCCAACCGGGTAAAGGATCATACTCCGCTTTAATATAGACTTGGTTTAACGTGATTTCAACAGCAGAAATTACATCGCTGACGAGCGCTCTAAAGTCGAGAAAGTAATCAGGCGTCAATGATAGATTGGAGTTGTTGATCAAACTTTTTCGGGTGCGAATGATCCTTTTCAACATGATTGGCAGCATCGTACTAAACGAACGACCTTCTCTATCTAGCCTTGGCTTGATCGGATAATTTGGCCCATAAAATTGCTGCGGTGTGCCATCCACAATCTGAAGCACGCGGTCCTCTTTTTTGCACCACGAAATTGCACGTTAAAAGACATATCCAATGTAAAATCCATCCATTGGCACTCCATGGCAAGCAAACCGAAACGATAAGGGTCAAAATCACCATGTTCGCGTATCGACGCCGCTACTTTGAGATAATTGAATTGTCCCGAAATGTGTAATGCGTTTTTATCATCTACCTGAGAAACTGTAAAAAGTCGTTGTTCTTTTCTCCACTTATTTCTGGGTTGATAATCCTTGAAAAAATGTTCTATAATCATAAAGGCGGCTTCAGTAACAGCTCCCGGACGAGAATTCTCGGAAAATTGTATATAATGGTGTTGATTATCATCAGGAATTTCGGAATCGTAATGCCTAAGTCGGTCTTCTACCGTGAATTTTAGTTTTTCCCTTCAGAATCAATACTTGTTGTCGCCGAGCCTTTCATTACCATAAATTTTTAATTACGTACCCTAACCCGCCACCTCAATCGTTATCTCAATAATACCCATTATTAACTTAAAGAAAGCTATATAGGCTTAGGTTTCTTTTGCTACTTTTCTTTGAAAAGAAAAGTAGTCCGGGAAACTCGGTTCAAGCCCAATGTTAGTAAGCAAGAGCAGTTGTATATAAAAAGTTCAAAGGTCGACGACATTAATGTCGTTGACCTTTTTCTTAGCTGGAGAGTCGTTTCAAATCATCCAAAAAAGCTTTTCGGTATTTGTCCTTTACGGGCTAAATTTTGCTTCGAAAACATGTATTGGCTCAGCGAAGAAAGGAATCGAACCTCTACAGTTTTTAAGAACCGTGAAAATAAAAAGTCGTTTGCCTAACTGGCAAACGACTTTTCGGGAATAGTGTAATAAGATTCATAAGAATTGTCCAGTGGCTGTCTTTGCCAATCCTGTTATCATACCAGAAGTTCTGCCAGCTGTAGAAACAGCAGAGCTGATGCCAGAGGTTGAGATAATCCAAGTAGAGATGCTCGGAACTGTGAACATACATATTGCACCTATAAGAAAAGTAATAATTACTGTACCAAAGGAAAGAATACCATTGCCTGCAAATACGGCTAATTCAGCCATCTTGTTAGCCGTACCGCTACCGTGCAAAACAAGCTGATATCTGCTAATTTCGGCAGTCATGGCGTATTGCTGTATATAAGCACATAGCCACATTATAAGATAAGCGATTGCACTATATAAATTAACGGAAACGAACCGGGCTATCCAAGTAGTAAAACTATCTCTAAATGCCGGTAAAATACTTACTGCGACCGAAAAAGGGCCCAGGATAATCAATATTGAAGAATATATTGCCTGTATTAAGAATACAAAGTATGTACCGATACAAAAAGTAATCAGATGTTGATTATCAGTAAGTTATGAAATTTTAGTACCAAATTAAAAGCAAACTTTTTGACCTAAATTTAGGCCATTTTTAATACTGTCCTGTTACCCTAAGGTGTGGATAACTTGGCAATAATAGGAGTTATTTTTCAATGTTAGCAGCAAATCAGTAATAATGGCAATGGACTTTTAATCTTAATTCCATCAAACACTCCGGACATCGATAGGCAGATATTCTTAACATAGATTAAGATAATTTCTTACCACACGTCAAGTGTTTCCCAATTACGATACCGCAACTTTGTATTGTAATTAAATACTTATAAAATGAAAAATTTCACAAAAATAGCCATCGCGCTTTTGGCCTTTATCGGCACCAGTACCTTATCTACAAAAGCACAAACCAAACAAGAGGTTGCTAAAATGCAGGCTCAATTAAAACAATTGACAGCAGCCGATGCCCTGGTACAGAAACACCTGAAAACTTTTGACACCTTAGACTATACAGTATTCAGCGGCCAACAATGGGCCCGCTTTCATGAAAGCCACGGTAAATACATCAAAGTATTCTGGCCCGATGGGCACATCACTACGGGTTTGGCCAAACATATCGAAGACATGAAAGCCTTATTTGTTTATGCGCCTGATACCCGTATCAAACAGCATCCCATCCGTTTCGGATCTGGTAACTTTACAGCTGTTACAGGTGTATTCCAGGGCACATTTACTAAGCCAATGCCAATTGGCAATGGTAAATTTATCCAGCCAACCGGCAAAAAATTCGATTTCCCAATGGCTACTATTGGAATCTGGAAAGATGGTGTTATGATTGAAGAACACTTGTTTTGGGATAACAAGACCTTTATGGACCAAATCGGTTTAGGTAAATAATATTAACAATTGCAGGCATACATCAGGTATGCCTGCTTAAAAGAATACAATGAAACTGCAGGAATTGGCGAATATCGCCGGAACTTTCCCGCTAAGGGAGAAAACGATGCCGATGCTGTTTATTGGCCACGGCCACCCCATGAATGCATTATGGGATAATGATTTTACCCAAACGTTGACCAAATTAGGCAGGACAATCGATAAACCGAGCGCAGTATTGGTCATATCGGCGCATTGGGAAACCATAGGCACCTATGTTAGTGTGAACCCAATGCCTCGTACGATCCATGACTTTGGCGGATTTGCCAAAGAATTGTTTGAGGTAAGATATGAACCAAAGGGACATCCAGAACTGGCGCGTGAATTGAAATCGATGGTTTCCATTACCGATGTAATAGAAGATCACGAAATGGGCCTCGATCATGGCGCCTGGACGGTGTTGAAATTTATCTGGCCGGATGCCGATGTGCCGGTTTTTGAAATGAGCATGGACTATTCCAAGCCAGCGGCATTTCATTATCAATTGGGAGAACAGTTAAAAGAACTGCGCCGCAAAGGCGTACTGATCCTCTGCAGCGGCAATATTGTCCACAACCTGCGGATGATCGACTGGCGCGAGATTAACGCCAAACCGTACGACTGGAATGTAGAATTTGACCAGTTTGTTAAAAATCAGTTAGAAAACAGGAATTTCGAAGCGCTGATCAATTACGAAAAAGCCGGAACTGCAGCAAGGCTCTCTGTTCCGACGAATGACCACTACCTGCCGCTCATGTATGCGTTGGGATTGATCGGCAAGAAGGATGAGATCAAACCGATTTATGAAGGCTACCAGTTTGGCAGTTTAAGTATGCGCTGTTTTCAGGCCGGATAACAATTATTAAAGAAAAACACAATGGAAAATAAAACAAACGCTCTTAAGGGTGAAGAGCTCATGCTCATTTATAAAGCACATCAACCGGTAAAATCAGCAAAAAAACCGGGTTTGATCCTGTTGCTGCATGGCATTGGCAGTAATGAAGATGATCTTTTTAGGTTGGCTGGTGAATTTCCGGCTGGTTTTGTTATTGTTTCGGCCAGAGCGCCTTACACGGTTTCGCCCGGCAAATACACTTGGTTTGAGTTAGGTTTTAGCAATGGAGAGCGGGTAATTAACCCTGAGCAGGCAGAAAAAAGCCGCCTGGTAATTAACACCTTTATCAGCCAGCTAATTGACAAATATGAACTTGACGCTGATAAAGTATTCCTGGGTGGTTTTAGCCAGGGCGGCATCATGTCTTACAGTGTCGGCCTCACCTTCCCTAAGAAGGTAAACGGCATATTCATTTTAAGCAGCAGGCTGTTGCCCGAGGTAAAGCCATTGATCCGATCAAAAGAAGAATTAGAAAGTTTGCAGATATTTATTGCACACGGAACAAACGACCAGGTTTTGCCTATCCAATATGCCCATGACGCGCTATCTTACCTGCGCCCATTGTCTGATCATATTACTTATCATGAGTATGCGATGCCGCATACGGTTGGTAACCAGGAACTGGAAGACGTTAGTAATTGGATACTGGCTAAATCTCACTAACTTTCGGAAATTATTCCGAAAATGTTATCTGTTCAATTGTTTCATAATTTCAATAAATACGCCAGGATCACGGAAGCTGATTTTGGACTGATAGAACAGGTCCTCAGCAAGAAATTCGTTAAGAAGAGAAGGACACTCTTATCCGAAGGGGATAAAAGCCGGTATATTTATTTTGTTGAAAAAGGAGCACTGCGTTCTTTTACTGTTGACAAGGACGGTGTGGAACATGTGATCCAATTGGCTATAGAGGAACACTGGATAGCGGATCTTTATAGTTTTGTCACAAAGGCGGCGGGTAATATTAACATAGAAGCAATTGAAGATAGCGAAGTCTGGTTATTGCCACATCACGAACTCGAACTACTCTACGAGCAGATCCCTGCCCTGGAACGGTATTTTCGCCAATTGTTTCAACGGGCTTATGTGAGCCTGCAGCAGAGACTAAATCTGACCGTGAGTTCCAATGCAGAAGACCGTTATCGGCAGCTTCTGCAGGATTTTCCGCAAATCGCTGCAAGGATACCCCTTATTTATATCGCGTCCTTTTTGGGGATAACACCGGAAAGCTTAAGCCGGATCAGAAAACAACTTTTTCAATAATGCCCTACCAGGCAACAACCTCAATAACTTAACTGGTACATTTTTAATTACCAAAAGAAAATCGGCTACATACACATCTTAAAGCCCATATCCACTTTGTGGGTATGGGTTTGTCCATGTAATACAATCGTGTCATCTGATCTCTCGTATTACAGATCATAATCAATCATCGTTGCGTTAAATTCCGGATTCAGTTTTTTGTTCAGTAATGTTGGTTCAACCGTTACTATCACTTCTACAGTTGGCCCGACATTCATAGTCAATAAATGCCCTCCTTTTACCAAACCACCTCGTTCTGAAGCTGTGGCATGTGCATGTACTACCGGTTTGTCCTGATACCAAGTAATGTTTCCGTTTAAGGATGTTACTTCTGCAATGCCAACCTTAATTACTTCATATTCAAGGCGATCAAAGTCGAACCAACCCAGTTCAACGCTGAATGCACTACCGATACCTTGAAAGTGGGCGCTTTTTACGCCATATTCCAAAGCGAACCCTGCTAAACCGGATACCACTTCGTCGCCCTTAAAAAAACTGATTATATAAGTTGTAGCATTTGCCGCAGCGCTTAACAATTTTACTTTCATAGCTGGAGCGTTTCCCGCTTCGGCATGTGAAGCTGCCGATCTATATTCTAATTTTTCCATCTTTTAAATATTTTTTTGTTAAACCATTCCACGTACGCATTTACTGCCTTCTGCAAAAAGTCTTTGGTGCTTCCTTCTTTTAAATTACCACTTTCATCAAACAGCTCGTTTACTTTCGGCAAATAAACCTCGGGCTGTTGCATGGTTGGAACATTCAAAAATACCAGGCTTTGCCTTAAATGGTGATTAGCCCCAAAAGCAGATAGGTTGCTGGGCGAGTTGCTAAAAACGGCTGCAGGCTTGGCGTTCCATACACTTTTGCCATAAGGTCTTGAGCCTACATCCAAAGCATTTTTTAAGACGGCAGGCACTGACCGGTTATATTCGGGCGTAATAAAAATAATCCCATCCACCTGTTCCATTTCTTTTCTAAAAGCCGTTACAGCTTTGGGAACCCCAGGATGATCGTCAAAATCCTGATTATAGATGGGAATATCAGCCAGTGATATGATTCGAAACTCTAGTTCGTCAGGCGCCATGCTCAATAAAGCATTCGCTAATTTTTTAGAGTAAGACTCTCTACGCAGGCTGCCTGCGAGAATGCCGATTACATTTTTCATTTGTTATAATGTTAATTTGATGAATTGATCTGATAACCAAGAAAACCGAGCCAGTCGGAAAACCGGTCCATCCAGTAGTCTACCGGAAGGTGTTGTATTTTTGTACCGAATCCATGACTGCCTTTGGCATAAATATGAAGTTCAGCACTGTTTGATTTGTTTTTCCAATCTTTATAGAACAAAAGGCAGTCCTGGTCAAGTTTGAACGTATCGTCTTGGGCCACCGCAATAAATAATGGTGCCGCGCCGGAGGGCGCTTCCATGCCGGTGAAAGGATGGAGATAAGGATAAAGCGTAGCGACGAAGGCCGCATGGTCATTTTCATTTTTCGAGTAGGCAACCCTGCGGCAACTGTTCCACCGGCCGAGAACCCAATGATGCCGACTTTAGACGGATCAATGTTATAATTCTATGCATGATCTTTAACAAATGCCATAGCCGCCTTGCCGTCACCGATAGCAAGTGGCACATCCGCATCCATGACCGATACAAACTTTTTGAAATCTTTCATCTTTTCTTCCATTCCGGCAAATGGATCCTTGGGATCCAGCTGTAATATCCTATACTTAAGCACAAAGGCGGTAAAGCCTTTTTCTGCTAAAATTTTTGCAACCCGGTATCCTTCATTATCCATATCCAGCACATGGAACGCGCCGCCTGGGCAAATGATGACCGCACTCCCGTTATTATGCGCCGGATTCGGACGATAAACCGTTAACGTTGGATCACTCACGTTGATAACGGTGCGATTCCCGGTTGAAGGATCCGTTAAGGTTTTTCCTCCCACTTCCATTGCTCGGAACCGGGAGCTTTCCCATTATAAAGTTTAATTACTTCCTGGGCGTATCCTTTTACGGTATTCATCATTGACAACACCATTATAATTCTTAACACTTTCATTTATCGTTTACTTTTTATCAAGCTAAGAATATATCCAACCAAAAAGTATATATTCTTAGCTTGTTCAATTAGTACTCTTGATTGCCGATGATCAGGACAGATTTAATCGTTCTGCCTTTTTCCGAATCCTCAACTGCCTCATTAATATCCTGGAAAGCGTATTTCTTGATGAGTTTGTCAAAAGGAAACTGGCCAAGCTGATACATGTGGATCAGTTTTGGAATGAATTCCTGCGGAACACTGTCTCCCTGGTTGATCCATCTGATTTTATAACCTTTCGTCAGAAAGATATTGGTTTCTAACTCTAATGGCTTACGCGCAACACCGATGCAAACCATCTCGCCAACAGGAGCCAGGCTCGACAACACATTATTGATCACTTCGTTTCTTCCGGTTGTATCAATTCCATATTGTACACCGTTAGGCAGGATCTCCCGAATGCGTTTTTGCACATCTTCGGTCAAACTGTTGATGGTATGCGTTGCACCCAGTTCCCTGGAAAAGTTCAAACGTTCTTCGTTGATGTCAACCGCAATAATTACGGTGGCTGAAGAAGCCTTTGCTGCCATTAAAGCAGCTAAACCTACTGCACCGGTACCGGTAATGACGATAGAACTACCGATCTTTACCTTCAAGGAATTGATCACAGCCCCTGCACCGGTTTGTATACCACAGCCTAAAGGACCTAAAATTTCCAGCGGCGCGTCTTTAGGTACTGCGATCACATTATTCTTATGGGCAATTGCATAGGTAGCAAAGGATGATTGTGAAAAGAAGTTATCATTGATCACTTTGCCATCAGGGTAATGGTGGTTATGCGTTCCGTCTATACGGGCACCTGAGAAGTTCCGGGGAAAGAATTCATAACAGTATGCCGGGGTGCCCGAGCGACAGATCTCGCATTCCCCGCAATAACCGTAAGTAAGTACCACGTGGTCACCCACATTTAGGTGATGCACATCATCGCCAATACTTTCAATAACGCCTGAGCCTTCGTGGCCCAGGATCACAGGAAAGTTGGGTGAACCCATTACAAAATCTCGCGCGACCATATCGGTATGGCAAATGCCGGTCGCTATAATTCTGACCAATACTTCGTCGGACTTTGGCTGGTCTAAAATTACTTTAGTTAGTTCAAAATTGCTGCCTTGTGCTTTAACGACAGCTGCTGTGATTTTCATAATGATTAAATTTAAATAATGTGATTAATTGATTTCCTGTAAATATCTAAATGTGCTATAGATTACCAGATGGCACCACCATGCGCCGATTCCAGTGTAAGAAAGTTTTATTAATGGCCGGTATCATTAGGATGAGCATCGCCACACCAAAAAGCAGTAAGGCAATGGTTAGGAATACAGCCCGATTAGTGAGCAACTGCGTTTGCTGGGCAAGGCTCTGACCGAGCGCGCCATTAGCCAGCGCCGAAGCCTGATCTGCTGAAAATCCTTTAGCTATATATAACGCTTTGTAATCTTTGATTCGGTCCGCGGTAATTACATTATCAGCGGTCAGGTAGCCAATAAAGCCTTCCTTAAAGTGCTGGTTGAAATATAACTGCAGATTATAATAGCCAGCAACTGAATTAGAGGATGCTGTAAAGCGGGCGTAAGCGGCGACCACCAGCCCGGTCGTACCTGTTTCCGCAGGTAAAGAAGATACCGTGAAAATGATAATGGGTACAAACAAAAATCCGGAAGCGGCTCCTTGTAGCGTAACCGGAAACAGCAGGTCTGTAAAGGACAGGTCAGGGGTCATTATAAAACACATCCAAAGATTGTATCCAACCATCAGCAGAAAGCCAATCACCAGAAAGCCCTTGGTAGAATGGCGTTTGGCCAAAGTGAGTTGTGTGGAGACGATCAGTGAAATTACTATCGCGCCTACATTACACAACCCTAAAGTGATCACTTGTAAGGCGCTCCATTTCAGGATACCTCCGGCATAATTATAAACCAGATTAATACTGTCTTTACTCCCGTAGTAAATGGCCAGCAGGCATAGTCCAATCAAAAAATTGGGGTATTTAAAGGCTTTTATATGAATCAACGGCCTTTTAATAATTGCCTGGCGGTAGAAAAATAGTACTGCACCGCACACAGCAATCAAGGTGCTCAGCCCTATTCGCGGGTCTGCGAACCAATAATATTTTGAACCGTAAACGATGGTATAGACAAAAGCTACGGCTGTGCAGGAGAATATCGTAAATCCGGCCCAATCAATCTGGTATAAGGGATAGGGTTTATGCCCTGACGTAGCGCGTAGGGCGAATAGACAGATCAGGAGTGTGAGGATCTGAAAACCAATCAAGTAATAATAACTAACTTTCCAATCGGCTGAGATCACTACTGCGGCCGCAACTAATCCTATCAATACAGTATTAGCGAGGATAGTGCCGTAAAACACCGCCGACCCTACGGCCTGTGCGCGTTCGCTTTCCAAACGGGTAAAAATCAGAATGAGGGCACAAGCAGCTGTATTACCAACTAAAATACCCTGCAAAAACCGAATGATAAAAAAGATATGGATGTCCTGACAATTCAAACATAAGCAGTTCAGCAGGATGGCCAGCAAGATATTAGTGATCAAATAGCTCCTTGTTTCAAAATACTTCAAGAACCGAAATTGAACCGGCAGTATCGAGATGATACCCGCGTAGCACAATAGGAGCGCAAATGAAATATCTTCAGGCTGTGCACCCAGGTAAGCGACCATATAATTCTGGGTAAGCGAAAACATCCCGAACTGCATGAGCGAAACCAGCAAAATGAGGAATAAGGCGATCCGAACGCCCCATTGCCAGTCATTGATCCAATCCTTGAAATACATGGGCTTCCTCATCACGCTTTCTTTTTAACTGATACGGTCACATTCATTCCTGATATAAACTGATTGGTGTCCTTAATATCAAAGACAATCTTTACAGGCACCCGTTGAATGATCTTAACAAAATTCCCGGTCGAATTATCAGCCGGTAAAAGGGAGAACCGGGAGCCTGTCGAACCGGCTATCGCCTCGATCCTTCCTTTAAATACTTTGCCGCCTATGGCGTCAACCCTGATGTCGACCGGCTGACCGACATACATGCCCTCGACCTGCGTTTCCTTATAATTTGCGGTAATCCATTTGTGATCTTCGTTGATAATGCTGACTAGGGGTTGTCCGGGTTGGATCTGCTGGCCTTCCAAAATATTTTTCCGGCCCAACCTTCCTGAGTAAGGAGCCCTGATGATCGTGTAGGATAAATTTAACCTTGCCAGATCCAGCGCAGCCTGTTTGCGTTTGATGTCCGCTTTAACCAGAGCAAAATGTGTTTTTAATTCGGCCACCCGTGCCTGATTTGTCCTCAAGCTGTTTTGTGCAGCGCTGTAATCACTGGCCGCAACGTCGTAACGAGCCTGAACCTGTTCCAGGTCAGAACCCGTAGCAGCTTCTTCTTTGACCAGGTTTTTATATCGCCTGATATCCTGCTTTTGCTGCACGTACCTGGCCTGAGCGCCTTTGATCTGGTCCTTATTGACGTCAGTGCTCAATTCAGATGAATGAATGCCGGCTGATAAAACCGTAAGCTGCGCTTGTGCATCTTCCATTGCGGCCTCAGCTGCATCCAGTTGCGCTTTGTATTCCCGGTCATCCAGAATGACCAGGGTGTCGCCCCGCTTAACCAGTTGATGCTCCTCGAACTTAACATGTTCTATGTAGCCACCTGCCCGAGCGGATACAGGGTTGATGTAAGAATCTACTTGGGCATCGTTGGTTTCTTCGTAATGCTGGCTAAACCCCCGATATTGAACGAAATAAAATATGCCGGTGAGAACGACGAAGATGGCAATGATCGTGATAACGATATTTCCCGGATGGATCTTTTGATTTTCTTTTTTCATGTCAAAGGCGTTAATTACAAATTGCCGCTGGTATATAAAAGGTGATAGTAAATGGTGAGTGCGTCTGTTTGGGCCTTGATAAGATTGAACCTTGATTCCTGAAGCAGGTTATCGGCATCGAGGAGATCTGTGAGCAAAGCAAGTTGATTGAAATATTTAGCGGTAACGATGCGGTAATTGACCTGTGATTGTTCCACAGAACGCTGATTGACCGAAATGCGGTTGAGCGCCTCTATATATTTGATGTAGTACGATTTGACATCGGTGGTAATATTATCCGCGGTTGCCTGCTGCTGCAGCTCCAGTTCTCTAACCCTTAGTTTGCCAGCAGCGATTTTGCTCTTATTGTGGTAAAGTGAGGAAATACTATATTGTGCTTTAAGCCCGACAAAACCCACTGCATACGCCTGATTGACAGAAGGAAAAAACAAGTAATTTGGGTAATTCAAGCCATAAGCGGTGTAGAAAGCCAGAGATGGCATATTGGCACTCTGAATGCCGCTAACCCTTGCACGCTGTATTTCCACATTCTCGGCCGCCTTACGTACACTGAAAGAAGATATACCGGCCCGTTCGATCAATTGCAGCAAAGATTCAGGTCTGGGCTTCGGCATGGCGGCAGAATCGGTGGGATTTAAACGAACGCTGTCCGGCACATTCATCATTACGTCCAGCCGTTGATTGGCGATGCTGATATTATTTTCGGTTTGTTGGAGGGAAAGTTCAACGTTGGAAAGCATAACCTCGGCCCGTAATACATCGCTTTTTGTAACCTTTTGATTTTTGTAAAGTGTATTGATATTCTTTAGTCGTGTTTGTGCCCTTTTTAACTGATCCTGGATATATTTCCTCAGGTCAGCCAGCCGGACCAGATCAAGGTATTGACCTGCAGTTTGCAGCGCGATATTTCCGGACTGGTCATCGGCATTCAGTTTAGCCAGATCCAGCCGCGAAGACTGTTCTTTTTGGAAAGCGCGCTGACGTCCGCCACTATAAATATTAAATAAGGCATCTACCCCCAATGCAGCAGCATTTGGCGTCGGTTTTCGCGGACCGGTTGTGGAATGACTGAGACCTTCGGTAAATAAGGTAAGATCAGAGAAACGCTGGTAAGAACCGCTCACATTAACTGTTGGCAGCGCCGCACGGTAAGCGTCCTTTCTGTCTTCGCCAGTCGCACTTTCTTCGATCCGGGCCGCCTGTACATTTTTATTCTGACTTTTCGCAAACTGAACCGCTTCGGACAACGACAAGTTGAAACCCGACCCCCCGGTTACCTGTGCAAATAGTTGCTGTGTGTGTGCTGTCAATATAATGAACACCACGAAAACAGCGGTCAGAAAAGTATTTTTAGAGTAATAGCGGCACTTAAGCATGGCATGAATTATTTAAAGCAAATTTTTCAGGTATGACCATTAATAGGATGTGATCGATCATTCGCCCGGTGATGTCATTCCTGACCGGCTCATTCAAATGCATTAATGAAGACAGGTTGCCCGTATAGACAGGAGGGATGAATGAAAGGATGTTGAGCGCAAAGATTTCCGCATCTATACTTTTAAATTGGCCTGTTTGAATGCCACTACTGATAATTTTGAGCAGGAACTGGTAGATATGGACGCGGGCTTCCGTTACCATGGCAATAACGGCCGGATGACGATGTGTAGCCAGTTGATTATACAGCAGGCGATGAAAATTTTCGTTTGAAGAGATCCTTTTGATGTAGATGAGCAAATAACCTCTTAATTTTTCTTCGGCATCCAATTCAAACCGATCAAACTCGCTGATCTCTGCCGTAATTTGAATTAGCCTGTTCTTAAATATTTCAAGATACAGGGCCTCCTTCGATCCGAAGTAGTAACTGATCATGCCGGAATTAATATCCAGTTTCTTTGCAATCAGCCTGATGGAAGTTCCGTCAAAGCCATATCTTGCAAATAGCTCTTCAGCGCCTTCTAATAAGAGTTGCTTGCTAACTTGGGATGAATGGTCTGTTTGCTGGGTCATGTCCTGTTCAATGATTTATTGATAGGACAAATTTCCGCTTAAAACAGGCTATAAGATTGCCAAAACAACCTCAATATTTGTCGAAATGGCTTATTGGAATAAGTTTATCCGTATAATGGTGACTTTTTAAATTGTAACACTTTATAGGAGCTTTTTACGATAAGCCACAGGTGACATGCCAGTATTAGCACTGAAAAACTTGCTGAACACGGATTGATTTGAAAAATTAAGAATTCCACTGATCTGAGAGACCGTAAGCGTTTGGTTTTGTAGCAGCACTTTAGCTTCAAGGGCAATCGTTTCGTCGATCCATTTGCCGGCAGATCTGCCAGTATGTTTTTTAATCGCGGCAGAAAGTGACTTTGGCATCACATGAAGATGGTCGGCATAAAATTCCAGTTTACGCTCATGCATAAAATTGCGATTGAGCAATTGTTTAAATCTCGAAAAAAGCGTATAACCGGTTAGTGAAGAGGGAAGAATTGTGCTATGTTGCCGATGATGCGCGTCAATTTCGTATATAACGGCGAAAACAAGGTTACGGATAATTTGGGCTTGGTGGTAGTTAGCCGTCGACTGGGTTAAAAGAATGAGCTCAAAAAAACTACGGAATTTAACGTGATATACATCATTTAAGCTAAGTGTATGCAAATCTGCGTTTTCGAAAAAAATGTAGTTATTAAAAAAAGAATATCGGCATGTTTTTCCAGCAAAAAGGTGTCTTTGAAAAATATGATATCCATTTTTAAAAGTTCGCTCCTTTTACGAAAACTGCGAATGACGGAAGGCCCGAGCGTAATGATACAAGGCGCATTAATTTCGTAGTTGTTAAGGCCTGCTTGTAAAAAAATATTTCCTTCTTTCAGGTAAGCTATGGCATAGCTCTCAGCCCGGTAGGGTTCTTCCAGATAGGGATGCCCGGCAGCTTGGATAAACAAATATTCCTTGCTCGTATCCGGTACTGCGAAAAGGCGACTATGTCTTGAAAGCGAAAAGGTCTTAATTTCCTTCATTAATGTGAAATTACAATATAGAATCTAAAAGTTTTTGTATTTGAACTTCTTAAAGCAAGCTTTTTACCACACGCTATATAAACAAATTATCAAGCCATAACGACAAAAGAGGTATTTAGCTGAGCTGTAATATTGCATTAATAAAAATCGGCAATGGTTTGATCCGATTTCTACAGCAAAAACGATAAGAATGTCAGTTCAATTAACAAGTACCAAAATTACCAGTAAAGTTCTTCAGGACATGAAAAATGCTGGAGAAAAGATTAGTATGCTGACCGCGTATGATTTTTCCATGGCCCGGATCTTTGATGAGGCAGGAATTGATGCTCTGCTGGTCGGCGATTCGGCTGCCAACGTTATGGCCGGCTACGATACGACCTTGCCAATTACGCTTGATCACATGATCTATCATACGCAAAGCGTAGCCAGAGCGGTTAAAAGAGCTATGGTCATTACAGACCTTCCGTTCGGTACTTACCAGGGCGACAGCAAACAAGCGCTTAGTTCAGGCATACGACTCATGAAGGAAGCCGGTGCTCATGCGCTTAAATTAGAGGGTGGAGAGGAAATTATTGAATCGGTCACCCGGCTTATTCAAGCGGGTATACCGGTGATGGGGCATCTTGGGCTCACCCCTCAGTCTATTTACAAATTTGGCAGTTATACGGTTCGTGCTAAAGAAGAGAGCGAGGCAAAAACACTATTACGCAATGCGCAGGTCTTGCAGGATGCCGGCTGTTTTAGTATCGTGCTGGAAAAGATCCCGGCGACTTTAGGAAAAAAGTAGCGGAAACTTTATCCATACCCATTATCGGTATAGGCGCAGGAAAACATGTTGACGGACAGGTGCTTGTGATGCATGACCTGTTAGGCATCTCCAAGGATTTTTCCCCGCGGTTCCTGCGCAGGTATTTAGACCTGTATAGCCAGATTTCCAACGCAACCAATGCCTATGTTTCAGACGTTAAATCCCGAAAAATTCCCAGTGATAAGGAACAATACTAAATATTTATATCATGGATCTTTCGTCATCTATCCTCAAATCTGAAATACAACATATCCGTATCAGCAAGGTATATCCTAACGGCGAAGATTACCTGTTGCTTGACGAAGAAATTTTAGAGGCTGCAAAAATATCGGAGAATGAAAAGGTATTGATCTTTAATCATAATAACGGGGCAAGTTTTGAAACTTATGTGCTTAAGGCGGGCAAAGGCAGCCATGCTTGTTTTCTCTGCGGCCCGGCAACGAGACTTGTCCATGCCGGCGACCACATCAATATTTTGAGTTATGCCAGATGGCTTACCGGTCATGTTCCTGCTGTTTACCCGATCATCATTGTTCCATTCATAGATTTTCCACAACCACACCATTAATTTAAATTATCATGACACCATATGGAAATAATATCGTCATTATCGGCGGCGGATTTGCCGGCATTAATGTCGCTCAAACTCTTTTGAAAAACGATAAGAACCTGCACGTTACCTTAGTCGACCGGAATAATTACAACTTCTTCCCCCGTTATTGTACCAGATTGCTACCGGCTTTTTAGACGTATCCAATATCAGTTACCCATACCGGAGGTTGTTCAGAGATCATCCCAATTTCACTTTCCGCATGGGCGAACTACTGGAGATCAAACCAGATGAGAACTTGGTCTTGTTAACGTCGGGAGCATTGCGCTACACCAAATTGGTATTAGCTACAGGTACAGAGAGTAATTTCTTTGGAAACGAAAACGTCCGGAAATATGCCTTGCCTATGAAAACAGTGGCTGATGCGCTATTGTTAAAAAACACTTTACTAACCCGTTTCGAGCAGGCTGCCTATTCCAATGATCCGTTGGAACAAAAGAGGCTAACCAGTGTGGTTATAGCGGGTGGCGGACCTACAGGTGTTGAGATCGCGGGTATGCTCTCTGAATTAAAACAGAATGTTTTCAAAAAAGACTATCCTGAACTGGCAACCCTCCCGTTTGATATTTATGTATTGGACGGTTTACCTACCCTGCTGGCACCGATGACGAAAAAATCCCAGGACTACGCGTTGAAATCGCTGAAATCATTAGGTGCGATTGTTAGCTTAAATCAATTGGTAAAAGACTATGACGGAGAAAGCGTATTGCTTGGCGATGGTTCAAGTATAGAAACTAAAAACCTCATCTGGACTGCCGGGGTGACTGGCCAGATCTTTGCCGGCCTGCCAACTGAGTTTTACGGACGCGGTAAACGGCTGCTGGTGGATGCCTGTAATAAAGTAAAAGGCTCAGCTAATATATTTGCGATAGGTGACGGATGCCTGCAGACGCTGGATAAAAGTTTCCCAAACGGGCACCCGCAATTGGCTCAGGTCGCCATACAGCAGGGAGTAAATCTTGCTAATAATATTCACGCAGAACAAAAAGGTCGGCCGCTTAAACCTTTCCGATATCATGATAAAGGATCAATGGCCATCATCGGCAGGAATAAAGCTGTCACAGATCTACCAAAACCGGTTCTTCATTTTCAGGGCTTTTTTGCATGGTTAATGTGGTTATTCGTCCACTTATTATCGTTGGTCAACTTTAGAAACAAGTTAAAAACGCTGACAAACTGGAGCGCAGCTTATATTTCAAAGGATCAATATTTACGGATGATCATCAGACCTGCCAAAAAGGATACGGACTATTAAGTTTGAGGTCCCTTTAATGTATTACGACTAGACAAGGCGATCACTGATTAATTTCCCTGAATGGTGTCCGGATAAGAGATTTAACAATTCTTACTAATTCATCTATGTCAAATGGTTTGGCGATAAAAGCATCTGCACGGCATTTCGCTGCAACGGCTGGCAGTTGGAATACAGCAGATATCAGCACGATAGGGAGTGTATGGCAAGGATCGATGTTTCTTAAATCTTGACAGATCTGACTTCCTTTTACTCCATTCAGCCACTCATCAAGTAAGATAAGATTGGGCTTTAATGAGATAATCTCAAGTGGTTATAACGACGACGAAAATGTTATCACATCAATATTTTCTTCTTGAAAAATGAACTTGACCAAAGAAAGCAATTCCTCATCAATAAAAAGAATTTTTTTCTTTGCATAAATATTAATAGCGTAAAAATTTAGAATAAGGTTTTCTTTAATGAAATAGCTGGATTAAACCATTTTTTAAGAGATTACTACTTGATATGCAAAATGGCGGTCATTCCAAATGCCCGCCATTTTGCGATAATATGTTAAACGTTTAGCTCGATCTTGAAAAGGTTGCGTTATTAAACCAGTGCAGTTAATAATCTTCGAGCGTATCCAGTTCAATATTCCAGAATTTACCAGTTTCAGTATTTTCTGTAATCGCTTTAAAAATCCCGTTTACTGATCTCTCGACTGTAACAGGTGCAGTATCACCACCCATCCTGGTTTGTACCCAGCCCGGATGAAGTGGAGTTACCCTGATTTTTCTTTCAGCAAGCCTTTGGCTTAGCATAACTGCGTACATATTCAAAGCCGCCTTTGACATGCGGTATGCCGGCGCATTCGGCGCAGCATTGCGTAGCAAAGCCATTGCAGTAGATAAAAATACGATCTGACCGCCGTCATTTAAGCTGTTTAACAAAGCTTCCGTAAACAAAACTGTACCTGTAGTATTGGTGGCAAAGGTGGCATTCAAAAGATCCGCAGTCGGAACTTCGTCACCAAGATCAAGCCCGACGCCTGCATTGTTAACCAGTACATCCAGCTTAATGCCCGCTTCTTCTAATTGTTGAGCAACTTTTTCAATGCTTTCTGCATTACTGATATCTCCCTGATAAACTTTGAGATTAGGGTGGCTGTATTCACCAACTTTTCCTGTACGTGTAACCGCTATTACTTCAGCACCTTCGGCCAATAATTTTTTTGTAAGATCGAAACCGATCCCATTGCTTGCACCGGTAACCAGCACTTTTTTAATTGAATTAGTCATTTTATTTATTTTATATAGTTTATTTCAACTCCAAATGGGTTGAAATCGTTGTATGATTTTTATACTACTTCCCAGCAAACATCCGCAAACCAGCCTTTTGAATCTATCCAGTACCCACCAGCCCGAAAACCGCAGCGTTGAGCTATAACAGCAATTTCTTCAATACTGTATTTCTGCGATACTTCCATGTAAATCGTTTCATTTATGGCGAAAGCAACAATTTGCCCCTTAATGCTAATATGCTGTTCTTGCAGACTCACGAGATAACTTTTACTGGCCCCGGTTTCCGGATCATATGTCTGGTAGTGTTCAAAACGTTCCAAATCAAAATCGCTGTCAAGTTCGCGATTGATCCTGGCCAGTAAATTAAGATTGAATTTTGACGTTATTTTCCCCTGGTCATCATAAGCGTTCAAAATGATGCGGGGATGTTTCTTCAGGTCAAACCCGATCAGTAGCAAGTCGCCTGGAGATAAGTTACTGCGAAGCGTGTGACAAAAGTCAATAGCTTGGTCCTTATCCATATTTCCAATGTTTGCACCTAAAAAAAGATGACTTTCCGGTTTGCACTTTCCTGAGTTGCAACCTTAAGCATTTCAAAATATTCTCCGGCCAATGGTTGTACAACTAATTGGGGTAAAGATTTGTTAAACCTTGCCTTTAATTCCTGCAATATATTATCTGATATATCGATGGGCAGATACTTAAAATCTACATTTGATCGTACCAGAAAATCCAGCAAGTATTCCGATTTTGTCGCGTCGCCCGCACCAAGTTCTATCAGGTCAAAGGATTGACCCGGCCGGCAGATCCTCTCTGCTAATGCTGATGACTGTTTGCTGAAAACTTCCAATTCACAATTCGTCAGGTAATATTCCGGGCAGGCCATGATCTGCTGGAAAAGAATATCGCCTGTTTCATCATAAAAATATTTGGATTGCAGCCTTTTGGGCATTTGCATCAGGCCATCTAAAACATCTTGTTCAAACAGGCTTGACACACCTATTTCAGGTAAATCAGATAAGTTCGTCTTCATATTTATTTGTCTGCTGGTAATACTCTTAAGTCACGAAAAAATCCTTCCGTACCCACGTCTACCCATAATCCGATCCCACCTGGTTGATCACTTCTCAGCTTTAGATCATTGACTACAAATGCCGGAAATTTGCTGTCATTAATATAAAGTCGGGCTTTATTTCCAACTACACTTATTTTTAACTTTATCCATTCATTTAAACCCATATCTGCATAGGTTTCGTATTGTTCAGGACTTTCTTTTCTTAATCTCGAGTATGGAAAGTCAGGATAGGAGAAGTATTGTACCGTATGATTTCTGCGGATCTGATCATCAGCACGGCCGTTAGTAGGCCTGATATATATTGCTTCGAAGCGGGAATTGTCATCTTTGATGTGGAATGCCAAACCAATAAATCCCCGATTGTCTTTTTGAGCCGTGGGCAGTAACCGACTCAACACCTTGACTTCTATTACACCATTCTTGAAATTAACACTGTCCAATTTCACAAAAGTTGGTTGATCGACCGTTTTTACAGAAGAGTCTTTAGTAACCCTCATAACTTTCCTCCCGTCGATGATCTGAAATGACATGGATACCTGCACAGGTTTGTGACTTTTCGCGTCGAGGCGAATGTTTTGCGCCTGCATTGTTGAAGAAAGTGACAAATAGCCATATATGATCAGTAAAAAAATATAATTCTTCATTTAGTTTTCAGAGCTTAAATAAGAACTACGATTTTACCTCCTGCGGCATTACTATCCATCATCTGATGTGCCAACGCTATTTCATTCAGTTTAAATATACGCCCTATAGGGAGTTTAACTTTCCCTGCTTCCACATCACTTATGAAATTTTGAAAATTATGTGCGTCAACCCTAATCTGCCCGCTGTCATAAACGGTCAGGCTAACTGTTGCCGGGATATAATCCATAGGTGCGAATTCTTTAAATGACCATTGCTCTGCCAGCATACCCGCCATACAAACGATGCCACCCGGAGCTGCGCAGCTGAGGGAGTCTCTAAGTGTAGATGTGCCAACCAATTCTAAAACTTTATTTACGCCAGCAGGAAAAATATCATTAATCTGGGCCGTTAAATTACCGTCTTCAATCAAAACATGATCCGCCCGGTTTTTTAGCAGCATTTCTTTTTTGTCCGGGTTTCTCGTTGTCGCTATCACCGTTAGGCCACTGTTTTTTGCAAGTTGGGTGGCCAGCATACCTATGGAAGATGTACCGCCGCGGATCAAAATGGTTTCTCCCGGCTGGACTTTCAGAGAAAGATGCAATGACCCGTATACCGTTTGAAACATTTCAGGCATGGCACCCAACTGTTCCCAGGGAAGCTCACTTTCAAATGATCTGAGTACGGACTTGGGCAATAAAGCATATTCCGCATAACTGCCGTTGAAAAGCCTACCCATACCACCCATAAAGGCGGATACTTTTTGTCCCGGTTTAAATTCCGCTGAAGGATCATCTGCCACTTCGCCAACACATTCAATACCCAGCACCCGCGGAAAAACAACGTCAGGTGAATAGCCTTTCCGGGTCATTAGTTCTGACCTGTTAAGGCCGAAAGCCTTGACTTTAACCAATACCCAACCTTCTTTCGGCCTTGGTACATTGATATCCTCCAAAACGAAATTTTCCGGGCCACCCGGGTGGTAAATTAATGCTGCTTTCATGATTTTGGCTGGTTATAGAATATTAATCCCGTAATTTATTGAACAGGTACCTATAGATCTTCCAAGCTGTACCATCTTTCCTTAACACGAAAAAGTCCCTGCTGTTCTTGCTTATCTCTTTGCCGCCACTGCTGGTGGTTATAGACCTGGCGGTGGCATCAATAAATGCAAATTCATTTCCTACGGTCACATTTTGTATATTGTAGTTAATCTTAAAATTTCTACCCTTCAGAAACTTGCCGCCTGCCGCATCCAGATCCTTTTTCGTCAATGTCTTAAAACCATCCGGCATAAATAAGCCATCAAAAGCGTAGAAAGAAGAAATCGATGGGCTATCTGCCTCGTTTAATACTTCGGCATAGCAATGAAGCAATTGCACTGCGGCTTGTTGTTCGTTTGTTGTGTTCATATGTCCTTAAAATTTAAATGTTATACCAATTTATAATTTAACACACCTATTATTGCTGCAGGAAAGGAACTATATCAGCCCATACTGATGGAAAATTCACTTGAAAGGCAGGATGAGGGGCGTTCGGTATGATGGCCAGTTGTACTTGCGGAAACATATAATATGCTGCAATCACCGTTTTTAGCGTTGCATTCTGATCGAGTTCACCTGCCATCAGCAACACCGGGCAATGGACTTTGGCAAATACTTCTTTACTGATATTGACATTATTATAATATTTATTGATCGATACCAGCCATTCGTCGAATTTCTCCGGATGAGGATTTAAGGCCAGCTGCTGTTTCCAGTACAGGCTATCCAGTCCAAAAGCATCTTTACGGGTGATGTTAAATGGTCGTGCTCCTTTCAGCCATTCTCCTGCGCCGATAGTGATCAACTTCTTCACCTTATCCGGGAAGAGGCCAGCAAGATAATAGCCGGTATAACCACCATCACTGAATCCTAAAACAATAGCGCTGTCTTTTGTAACGGCGCTCACAATGGCATTCACATCATTGGCCTTCTGCTCATAGGTGGGTTCAGTGGTTCCCATTTCCGATTTTCCATGACCACGCGTCGAAATGGCAATCACCTGGTAGTTTTTAGAAAGACTATCTATGAACCTTCCCATTTCATAGGTAGAGCCAAAAACTCCGCCGTGCAAAATCACAAAGGGCTTGCCCTTACCGTAAAGTTCGTAATAGACACGGGCATTACCTGTGTTCAGATAGTGGCCCGCTTTAAGATTATTTCCATAAGGAATTGCACCGGCAGGTGTCGGAGCGGATTGCATAAAACTTCTCAGGTGTTTCAGATCCTGAGCATTTGTTACCAGCGAACATATCAGCGAAATAATGACAACCATCATCCCTGATCTTTTAATGAATAATTTCATTTTATAATTTATTTAAGATATCCCATTTAGCATTACTATTTTTCGAGATCTGGATCTACGACCAATGCATTAAACTCCGGACTGATTTTTTTATAAACTGCGGTAGGTTCAACAGTGATGTAGAATTCAAATGTTGGCCCTACATTTAATTCCAGCAAATGGCCTCCGTGACAAATGCCGTCACTTGTTGCTACACTGGCGTGGGAATGGGCGAAAGGTTTACCATTATATAGTGAGATGTCGCCCACTAAACCAGTCACTTCTGAAGGTTCACTGACATTTGCCAGTTTAAACATTTTGCGATCTTTATCAAACCAGCCAAATTTGGCCGAGGTGGCATCGCCAAATGCGGTATAGTGCGCATTCTTTACCTGATATTTTTGAGCGAACTCTTCTATACCCGAAGTTACTTCATCACCTGTCGCCAGCACCAATAGATAAGTCCTGGTTTCCCCGTTCATACTTAAAAGCTTTACTTTTGCACCAGGAGCTCTGCCGGGTTTTGCCGGGTTGGTTAATGATACATATTCCTGCGCACTTGCTGCAAAAGCTGCGCCTAAAACAAAGACTACCGTTAAGGCTCCGTTTCTGATCTTTTTGGAAATTGTTATGATTTCTGATCCTTTCATCGTTCTCGTTGTTTAACGATGCAAAGGTGAGCAGGATAGCGTTCACCGGCCAATAAACTTAGTTAAGAAATAATCTTAAACAAGTTTAAGAATCAGGCCGGGCGAACAATCTTCTTCCGCACTTTGCTCAGGAATTCCGGTGTAATACCCAGGTAAGATGCTATTTGAATATTAGGTAAACGGTAGGCCAGATTGGGATACCGGGTCATAAAATTTGAATACCTGTTTTCTGCGGTGACACTAATGTTCTGCATTACCCGGTTCTGGAGATCAATATATTTCTTTTCTACGATAATTCGAAAATTGCGGTCGAACTTATGATAATGCGTATATAGATATAATAAGTCTTCATGTTTGATCTGCAATATCACGGATGGTTCCAGCGCCTCGACGTAAGTATTACTTGCCGTTTCCGAATAAAAACTGCACAGATCGGTGATCCAGTCATTCTCGATAGCAAATTGTAAGTTATATTCCTTACCAGTTTCATCGATCACGTATTGCCTGAAACAACCGGACACCACAAAGGTAAAATATTTAGCTACATCGCCTTGCTGCAAGATAAAACCTCGTCGTTTGACACTACGTTCGGTAAACCTGGCCGCCACCTCTTTACGTTCTGCCATATTAAGCGGAAAGTATTGTTCGAAGAATTTTATTAATGCCGCAACGGGTAAGTTTTGGGTATTCACGTTCAGTAGTTTACGGTTAAATTAGTGTATTAGCTTTTAATTTCAAATGTTTTCGAGCTTGTTTCTGAAATTCATCAGGCGTTTGCGCTGTTTGTTTCTTAAAAAACCTGCTGAAATAGGGACGGTCAGAAAATCCAAGTTCAAAAGATATTTCTTTGATCGTATGCGCGCTGTGTATGATCAGCCTTTTGGCTTCCAGTATGATACGGTCATGAATGATCTGTGTTCCGGTTTTGTTCAATTTTTCTTTAAGGATCTGGTTTAACCGCTTGGAGCTGATATCCAGTTTGCCGGCATAAAAGTCAATATTTCTGACCTGCAGATAATTCCCTTCCAGCAACATCAGAAACTCATAAACCCTTTTCTGGTGAATATCGTGTGTAGTGAACTCCTCTTCTCTAACTTTGATCAGTTTCAACAAAAACACTTTCAGCAAAGTTTTCAGTATCATCAGGTCCCCCGATGATTTTTGATATTCACCGATTAATAAATTGTAAATGCCGCCAAGGTCATCTGCTGCAGCTTTATCCAATCTTAGGCAGGAAAATTCACCCTGCACATTAAATATTTTGAAAATATCAAGTAAAAACTCCTTGTCTTCTTCCTCCAGTATCTCTCTTTTAAAAGATATCAATTCTCCGTTTTTTCCCGCCTTGTTTAGCTGATGTACACGGTAAGGCGGGATCAGGTAGATCCAGTCTCCTTTGACCTCAAAATCATTGGCTTTTAAGGCGTGCAATGGGTCTTCATTTTTCAACCATACGATCTCGAAAAAGTCTTTTCTCCCGGGATCATTCAAATAACTCGGCGGGCAGTTATTTAAATTCCTGATGTAGATCATCTCACTTTCCAGGCGACTTTCCTTTATATCACTTGTCATAATGTAAAGATATGTACTACGACATTAAGATGGTGGACAATCAGATAATTTGGGTGGACTATTCAGAAATAGAGACACCATTGACGAATCTTAATGACTTTCAGCTGATCTTATTTCCAGATAGTCCACCCAATCTGGCTATTTGTATAACCAATTCCGTTAGTACAGACGATACTTTTGCCGAAGAATTAAACGACTAAAATGGAATCAACAAACCAATCTAATAGAAACAACGGTGCTGCAATCAAAGCACATTTGGTAAAGATCATTCAGGAGAACTCGCTGCTGGCAGAGGCAATCGATTACCATTATTTCGGAGAACTGATCAGGAATATCAACAAGGCATCTGCCATCTTCCTGATCGCTTCGGGCCGCTCCGGCTTTGCCATGCGTTCGGTCGCTATGCGCCTGATGCATCTGGGGTTACGGGTTTATTTTGTCGGCGAAACTACCACCCCAGCTATTCAAAAAGGAGATCTCTTGTGGGCCGCCTCTGGATCAGGTACAACGAGCACTATCGTTAAAGCCGCCCAAAAAGCTAAACAAGTGGGTGCGCGTGTAATAGCAATGACCACTAACGTATCCTCTTCGCTGGCCGGGTTGGCAGATGTTCACATGCTGATACCGGCAGCAGAAAAGAAAGATCATAACGGCGCTAAATCAATACAATACGCGGGAAGCCTTTTTGAACAGGCTGTGCTGTTACTAGGAGATGCAATATTTACGGAATTATGGAAGTTATACGGAACACCTGCCGAAGAGCTTTGGAAGCGTCACGCGAACATGGAATAACTAATAATTAATCATATCATTTTTTTAAACTAATTAATAACACAATGGCAAAATTACAAGTAGCAATAGACTTATTGACAACAGAGGAAGCATTAGCGCTTGCAGCAAAAGTTGCACCGTATGTAGACATTATTGAACTAGGTACTCCCTGATCAAAAACATGGGTTCAACCGTGATCACTGCAATGAAGCAGGCACATCCTGATAAATTAGTTTTTGCTGATCTAAAAACAGCTGATGCAGGTGAGTTGGAAGCTGACATCGCTTTCACAGCAGGCGCCGACCTGATTACCGTTATGGGCGCTGCCGGAAATGCGACCATTATTGGCGCTGTTAAAGCGGCTAAAGCTCATGGTAAAGGTGTAGTAGTAGATACCATCGGTTATCCTGACCGCGTAAAACGTGCCCAGGAAGTAACTGAATTAGGTGTTGAATTTGTTGAACTGCACGCCGGATTAGACGAGCAGTGGACAGCAGGTTATTCAATACAGTTACTCATCGACGAAGCAGCGAGAGCCGGTGTACCCGTTTCGATAGCAGGTGGTGTGAACCTGAAAAACATCGCGGCTGTTATTAAAGCCGGCGCTCAGGTAGCGGTTGCTGGTGCAGCCATCTATGGTGCAGAGGATCCTGCTGCTGCAGCAAAAGCATTACGCGAAGCGATTGAAGCTGCGTAATATTTTAGCTTTCCATCAATTAGCAGGAACATTGGTTATCATTAAAACGTGTGCCCCGTTCTTCGGGGGACATGTTTATAAAAGTTAGCGTTTGTCGATAACTTAAACTATGTTAAGTGTATTTCTTAACCTTGTTCATTGTTGTGATTGAAGCAATCATTTTAGATTTAAAAATGAAAATAAAATTACACCACTTCATCGCAGCCATCCTGGTATTTACCTATTCGGTATCTTCAGCGCAGAAAATCGCTACCCTTCCAGCCGATGGATACCTATTTATTAACCCCGAAAAAGGCAGCGACCATAATGCCGGATCAAAAGACAATCCGCTAAAAACGCTCTTTGAAGCAGCCAGAAGAATTAATGATGCAAATGGCAAAGGCGCGCTTAACGTAATTTTGGCCGAAGGTATCTACGGACTGGATGCTACGGTTACCTTTCATCCGTATAACTGGCATTTTAGCAAATCCGAAAGGCTTACTATCCGCGCGGAGTCTTTACCAGACGATGCAGACTGGAACCCAGGTAAAATGCCCGTGATCATTTCAACCATGCCGCTGAATTTTAAGCCGATGGGCGAGCCTGATCCGGGAACTTCGTATGGTATACAAATCGAAATGAGCTATGTGACCATCCAGGGATTGCGGGTTTTAGGAACACCCGTGCATGAAACCCCAAAAATAGGCGATGTTAAAAGAAATTATCCCATCGTAAGAGAAGGGCTTGACCTTGACGACCTCAGGATCACCCAATGCTTATTTGTAGGTGACCGTGTTGCTATTCCTAATCACCTTGCCATATTAGCAAGTGGGCAGGGTGTAGTTGTGGATCATTGTGTATTTTATAAAGTAAAGGATGCTGTAGTTTTTTTCTTGTCTAATAAACCTGCTGAAAGATGTGAAATGCATCATAACCTAATCATTGATAATTATGGCGGTGCTGTATGGTCATGGTCTGCAGCAGAGGATTTTAAATACTACAATAACGTAGTAAGCGGTACCAATATATTCTGGATCCTTAATAAGGATGGAAAAAATGCATTTAAGGTAAATAACTCTATGATCATCGGTTATAATGAACTGGTAAAAAAAGGTGGTGGTGCAAAGGATTTCGGGGAAAAAGCCGACCCGTCTAAAGTTAAATTCGGGAATGATGTCATTATTAAAAAGACTGGAAAGATAGAAATAGATCAAGATCAGACGAGTCGTAATTATTTACAAATTAAGCCAGGCACGTTAGGTTCAAATATTGGGGCAGGACTATTTACTAAATAAAAAAGCACCCTAGATACCAATCAGCTACAGTAGATGGAGAAGTTCAATTGATTAGGTCGCATCAGCAACCAAGCTAAAGACTAAATTAAAATGGCTTCTAAAAACTACTGTAGCTAATATAGAATTTTCGCTTTTAATAAATCACAGAAATAAGATGGCGAAATATTAAGGTAGGAGGCAATTTTTCACCGTGTATTAATAGGGGCTTTCAAATATGCTGATGTACACACGAAGTCATTTCTTTGCCGGCATGCCCGTTGTTAGTAAAGATGATAAGTTTTGATGCAGCCTCTTTTATTAATCTCAGTACCGAAAGAGTCAAAATAAACTTTGGGTAAAAAAGTTATCTCGCATATTTCTGCAAAGGTGTGGATCCTAATATCGCAAATAAAAACGCCTCATAGTTTTAAACCTTTTTTGTACCAAAAGTGATTGCAGCGGCTCCCGCTTATAAATTTCTTTTTGGCCAGCGTCGATGATATGGATCGCAAAAGGTTGCCCAATCTTCTTTGTAAGATGGTATAAAGTCAGGAGTTCTGCCAGGTCTTCATGCCAGCTGGCTGTTCCATAAAGAGATACGAATGATGTGTGATCAAGCGCCTGGTAAACAAGCGGCGCGTCTTTAATCGCTATGATCTTTCCTCTTTTAAACCGTGTACTATTTAGAAGAGTTCCCTGTACTTGCTTTCAAATGTAGCTCGCTCCTCCCAAACTCCGGATGTAAAAGGATTGTTGCTAACGGCTTTTTTAGCTCCCCCGGAGAAAGACCGCCAGGCGTGATTCCCAAGGCTCCATCTACCACATGCGTAGACTCATGTAGCAATACGTACACCAGGGCATTCATAGATCCGCCGTCAAACGGCGATGTTAAATTTCCCGCCTGTCGTATCAAAACAGCTCGTCTCTTTCTCCGTCAACCATTCTGATATACTCGGTTTGAGAATGGCTGCCCTTATGGCAATGTGATATTTCCTACTAGAATCGCGGGAATTGAGCGTTACCGTCAGTGCTGTATTGGGCATATCATCGAGAACGCTGATACTTTTGAGGTGAATTTTCAATGTGCGCTGATGAAGCGGCGGAAGCAGCACGAAAGCTTTCTGGACAATGACCTTCTCTTGATCGGTCAATATATGGGCTTTTGGCGACTTGTATACCCTAATCAACCATTTTCTAACTTATATTTTCGCCCTGCATATTTCACCGTTCATTATTTCTATATTAGATAAAGCGGCACATTTTGTTATTTTTTTTAATTTTGAGCATACTCTACATACTAACTTATGAATACTACCGACACACCAAAGAATGTCCATCAAGGCCGCAACGTTAAACGTTTTCGAGAAATGCGAGGTGCGCCCGTAAAGGCGCTTTGATAAATATACTTTAGCAAGTATTGGGCATGTGTTCCAAAGCCCATCATCAACCGACCTATCCTTGAGGGAAACCAATAACGGAGAAGAAGCATGTCGGTAAACGTATAAGTCAGGTAGCTATTAAACTTGCGACTGAATGCGGAGATGAAACAATAGATATAAGGATAAAACCCAAACTGGTTCAACGATAGTCCAAGTGGGGGGCCTCGCATCAGTGGCGTAAGATAGCTGAATCGTCATTCTGTTACACCGACATGACACCCTCGCAGCCATGACGGCAGGAACAAGTTACAGCACAGCTGCAATCAGCAGAAAAGGACGGAAATCGTATCCGGCAATCTATTACGCTATGTTATCAAAGTGCTAAACGGGGATTGCCTAAATCGGAGCGCCACTGGCGTGGCTATTAAGCTTCTGGCTCATGAATATCCGACATGGCAACGGAGTTTCCATAGTAGTCCGGGCAAGGGAAAGCCTTGTACATGGCGAAGGGGAACAGCGGTATCGCCTAACATTACTAATGGAAAATGTGAGAGACATTGAGACATCCGGCAATAATATTAGGCAGTCTATGGAAACACTGTCGATCCTCGGAGTATAAGTTTGAAAGGCTTTATCGGGTACTGTTCAATCAGGAAATGTACTATGCTGCCTATCAACGTATCAATGCCAAAGTAGGGAACATGACGCCAGGTACTGACGGTACCACCATTGATAGCATGAGTTTAACCCGTATCGACAAACTCATAGGCGCACTCAAAGACGAAACTTATCAACCTCAACCGGCCAAGCGGGTCTACATCCCCAAGAAAAATGGTAAAAAAAGGCCATTGGGTATCCCATCTGTAGATGACAAACTGGTACAAGAGGTCATCCGAATGCTACTGGAAGCCATATTTGAGGGTCAGTTTGAAAACGGTTCTCATGGTTTCCGGCCAAGCAGAAGCTGCCATACTGCATTAATGCAGGTCCAGAACCGGTTCACCGGCGCTAAGTGGTTCATTGAGGGCGACATCAAAGGGTTCTTTGATAATATCCAACACAACGTTTTGATCGAAGTCCTTAGAAAAAGGATCAGTGATGAGCGTTTCCTGCGCCTCATCCGAAAGTTTCTAAACGCAGGATATATTGAAGACTGGACATTTCATAAAACGTTTAGCGGGACACCCCAAGGCGGGCTAATCAGTCCCATACTCGCGAACATATATCTTGACCAGTTGGACAAGTATATTGAACAATATATTGTATGTTATGGAGATGTTGACCACCCTGTTCCGGGCCAAATTGACCACCGGGTTAGCTGACTTTTGAGTTGCAGCAAATGCTATAAAAGCATGTACAAAAGTAGTTATTTAAAAGGTAATTCCATTAGTGGCTGTTTTCCGGTTCAACACTACGTTTTCTTCTCATAGATTCTCCCTTCAGTTCGATACGGTGTGCATCATGAACGATCCTGTCCAGGATCGCATCAGCAATCGTTTTTTCACCAATTACTTCAAACCATTTACTGACCGGCAATTGTGAGGTGATGATCAGCGATGTCTTTCCATGCCGGTCCTCAATGATCTCCATCAGGGCAGCTCTGCTTTGTGCATCAAAAGGCTGTATACCGAAGTCATCCAGTATCAGTAGTTGCTGCCGTTCGAGTTTGGCGATCTCCTTGATATAAGAGCCATCTGCCTTTGCCATCTTCAGTTTAGCGAACAGTTTGGGCGTACTGGTATATAATACCCGGTAACCCAATATGCAGGCCTGGTGGCCTATAGCAGAAGCCACGTAGCTTTTACCGATACCTGTGCTGCCAGTGATCAGCAGGTTCTCGAAGCGGTCAATAAACGTACAGTCCGCCAGGCGCATGATCTGGTTGCGGTCGATGCTTCGGTCGGCATGATAATGAACGTCTTCTATAGCCGCTTTATAGCGGAACTTGGCATAAAGGATCGTGCGTTCGATACGCCTGTTTTGCCGGTCATCCCATTCGGCTTCTACCAGGTGGGCCAACAGTTCGTCCGCTGTATAATCATTCGTTTTACCGGTTTCCATGCTGCTTTTAAAGGCATGGAACATGCCGAAGAACTTCATCTTCCGCAGTTTGTCTAAGGTGCTTGTATTCATGTTATTGTTGTTTTAAATGGTTATTTGTAATAGTCTTCTCCCCGGATATTACCGTGATCTGGCATTGGCAACTCATTGGCAAATAAGCTTTCCTCATAGTTATCCATCTTGTTTTCGAGTATGGTTTGTATCGTTTTATAGTTATAGACGCCATAACTCAATGCCCGCTGACAGGCCACTGTTAATCGTTCATTCCCTGCTTTTTTAGCAAAGCCAAGTACCCCCAGGCAGGACTTGTAAGCCTGTTCCGGGTGTTGTTTACGCTCCAGTATTTGGAGGATATACAGCCTTACATCCTCGTGAATGGAGGCTGCCCAATCCAGGAACATATCTGGTGTCCAGTCACTTTTAAAGCGGTGGGTGCTGGCCATGTGCTCTTTGTCTGTGGTATAGCCATAAGGGTTTTTATTGCGCTTGTGCAAGGCGATACGCTCATAATTGGAGTAGATCTCTACGGTAGTGCGGGAGTATAACAGTTTGACCCGCTTGCCGATATAGCGATAAGGGACGCTGTAATAATGCTTGTCCGGGCCGAGGTTAACGTGGCCATTCTTAATTACCCTGGCCTGGAACTGCTTTTTGAACTGGTAGCGCAGGACAGGCAGTGGTGCCAGGGTTTGGCGCTCTATCTCTTCAAACTGTAGCCTGCGGCTATAGTTGCGGCCCTTGAGCATCTGTGTGTTGTGAACCTCCAGGGCCTGCCAGATCGCTGTATTGAGTTCTGTTAAAGAGTGGTAAACATGCTTGTTTAAAGGTGCATAGATCTTGGTATAAATGATCTTAACGGCACCTTCTACCAACGCCTTGTCACGCGGGCGGTACGCCCGCGCTGGTAGAATAGTTGTGCCATAATGGTCTGCAAAGTCTTCAAATGTTTCATTCAGTGTAGGTTCATAGCGGCTGCTTTTGGTTACTGCAGCCTTCAGGTTATCCGGTACAATGGCGGCAGGAACGCCGCCGATAAAGTGCAGGGTATTCTCGCAGGCCGCTATAAAGTCTTCCTTTTGCTGGCTCATAACGGCCTCTACATACGTTAACTGGCTGGCACCCGGAATAGCTACAAAAACCTCTACAGCCATGATCTCACCGGTTTCCTTGTCCGTATAGCTCATCTTTTCACCGGCAAAATCAACATATAGTTTATCACCGACCTTGTGGTCCATGTGCATGGTCGGGTTTACCCTGGCCTTCCATTGGTTATAATAAAAGCAAAACTGGCTGTATTGGTAGCCGTCAGGAAACTCTTTAAAGTAAGCTTCCCATAGCATCTGCCGGTTAACGCCAGTTCGTTTGAGTTCTTTATCGACGTGGGGAAAGCAGCGCGGCATGGACTGCATACGTGCGTTAGGCGGGTGTTCTTTGCTCTTGCCGAACAAATCTTCCAGCTCTTTGTCGTTCAGTGCGTTAACCTCTTCAAAGGTAAAGCCGCTGTCATTAAAAGCTGCGATGTACTTTTTTACTGTGTTTCTTGATGCATCGGCCTGGGCAGCTATGGTCATTAGGGGCCGCTGCTGGCTGTACATCCTTAGTATCTTTCTGATCTTACTCATGCTGATTGTTAAGTTGGCCATGCTTTACGAAGGTGTCTTTGCCCTCAAAAGATGGTTACTTCTACAGCATTTGCTACGCGTTTGGGGTGGTCAATTTCCCCCGGAATGCACTGGTCAGTTTCGCCCGGAATGGGTGGTCAGCTTGCGCCGGAATGGAGTGGTCACATTCATCAGAATCTCCACAACAAAAATCAAGGGGTTAATTGAGGCAAATTATTGAAAAAATTGCTTCGGTGTCAGGTCACGAAACAATACAGAAGACAAAGTTCCGGGATGATCACAGCCGATCTTTTCTGTAAGGCCCAAAAACAAACTTTACTAAGTTTATCATCTTGCGAGCAGCAAATTATATTGCAAATATAATATATTCAGTCAATAGAAACGCTGAATAATTGCTGTAATGGTAATTTTATGTTAATTTATTTTAATATCGCTCCAATTTAAAAGCAATATAAATAAGTGAATTTAAAAAGTTAAATCAGATAATTGTCCTGAATAATGACTTTAAAGCGCCCTTTTTTCTAATTTTGAAACGCCATGATTTTACAGTACTGCTCCGATCTTCATTTAGAATTTTCCCAAAATGAAGCCTATGTAAAAGCTAACCCCATTAAGCCCATAGGCGACATTTTGATATTGGCTGGCGATGTTACTTTGTTTACCAGGATAGATAGACATAGGGACTTTTTTGATTATATCAGTGATCACTTTGAAGCAACTTATTGGATACCAGGAAATCACGAGTACTATCAAAGTGATATTTCAAATAGATCGGGTTCATTTGAAGAAAAGATCAGAAATAATGTGTCACTGATAAATAACGTGGTTAAAAAAATTGGCGCGCATCAGTTACTATTTTCCACATTGTGGTCGTCCATCAGTCTTTTAAATGGCTGGCGGATAGAACGTGGCCTGAATGATTTTTATCAAATTAGTTATGATGGAAAGCGCTTTCAAATTCCCGACTATAATTATTTTCACGCAAATAGCCTTACGTTTCTACGCTCAGCTTTAGAAGAAGATACACCAGGTAAAAAAGTAGTGATCACACATCACGTTCCAACTTTTAAAAACTACCCTCCGGAATATAAAGGAGACTACCTGAACGAGGCATTTGCAACGATATTAGATGATTTGATTTTAGATACCACACCGGATTATTGGATTTACGGACATCACCATCAAAATATTCCTGAGTTTAAAATAGGTCATACAAAATTGCTGACAAATCAGCTTGGCTACGTTCAGCGCAACGAGCATTTACTCTATCATACCGATAAATGCATTGAACTTTAGCATATGATGGCACTATTGTAAATCCTTTCAACTGACGGCAAATAAATTTTATTACAAGAATTTCAGGTAGTGGGAGCGGTATTGCTGGTTTGATACTTTTGATATTTACTGGAAAGTTTATCAGGTTCGGTAAGAGTGATATAGCCAGCTTGTATTAGTGGTAAAATATGCAGGCGGTAATTTTTAGGCTGATTCGAAATGCCAAGGTGATTGAATATATCTACCCGGCTTTGGGGGATTTGACAAAAGTTTAATATTTCCTTTTGTTTCGGGGATAGCAAAATAACATCTCTATTACCATCCCTATTACCATCTCTATTACCTTCCTTATTACTTGCCACTTCCTTTTGGGCATCATCTATAAGAACAACATCGTTTTTAAAAGCAGGATGACAAAATATTTCTACTTCGAAAAAGGTACGTTCATCATCTGTGCGAAAAGATGGTTCAGGAGAGCCATTACGTTCCAAAACACGTTTAATAGTGGGAATGCCTGTGGCACGGCCTTCCGTTAAATCGAGTTCCTTTAAAAAATCTCCTAACCGGCGGTTGCGGTAACGGCGCGGCCTTATCCTGCCGCTGATAAAATCTTCCTGACGGATAGAGCGATCAGGGCCACCATAATTAAGCAGCACGATGGATTCCGGTGAAACCCGGATTTCAACCTGCTCCCTCAGTTGATAATCACGATGAAATAATGCATTCGCCACAGCTTCTTCCAGTGCAGCGTAAGGGTAATTCCAAATACGGATTGCTTCGGCCTTGTCAGCTTGCTTAATGACTTTTTCCTTTAAAAAGTTTGTTTTTAATAAGTCCAGTGTCTTTCTGATTAAAGTAGGTACGGGGCCTGTAATACGCGGGTATTCGAGAAATTCCGATTCTCCTTCACCCATTGGAAAATACACGACATCCACCCAGGTGGCCGGGAAGAATTTTTCCGGGTGTTCATTAAACATCATCAATGCCACATTCCGGGGAAAGCGGTGTTCGGGCGGGCCATCAACCAGGAGCATCTGTTCTAATACTTCCGTTTTGGCATGCTGATCGGAAGCTTCCATCAATTTACTGCCTATCAGGCGCAAATGATCCTGAATGAGTACCATTGAAATATCATCTATGCTGGCATATTGATTAGAGCGGTCATCAAAGGGAATTTGGTTGGCCAGACTAATCAGTTCTTGCTGAGTTTCCATATCTGCAACAGCAGAACTGGCATACCTACGTACATAATAAGAGTATCTTTTTTGTTTGGCCGTAATTTGTTCAGGCACTTCATAAGGGCGGTTAGAACCACCGGGCACCCAAATAACTAAAATTTGCTGGCCATCCACAGTTTCAATAAAGAGTTTAGGATGGTAAACGGGGTTAATCAGGTTATTATACCCGATCATCTCTTTTTGAATAGAGGCAATCTTGGAGGCACTTAAACCTACAACGGGCCGCTTGGCAATCCCGCTTTCTTCTTCCACGCCAATCAGAATATAGCCACCACCCACATTTTCAAAATCATTCGCAAAAGCACAAATTGAACGGTATATGGCATCAGGATTCCATCCCTCTTTAAATTCGAGCCGTTCCGATTCAACAGAACGGGCGTTTAATAAATCTTCAATATTGACGTGTAATGGCATGTTGTAAAAATAAGGAGGAATGTCATAGTATCGAATTAAAATTTAATTCTCCATTTTAAAGCCCCCGCGATAAATTTTCTATCGCAGTGTTACTTATTTGTTACTTTTTGAATGTAACTAATTGTAATACAGTTATAAATTCAATTCCTGCCATTTGGCAAATGTAAGCGCAATTACGGGTTTCTGAATATTTATATTGACAAGGAATATTTTGTTCCGGGCACCCGGGTCACTGAGTCAGACAAAGATAATCTTAAGATCATGCACTTTGCAGTAAAAGAGAGAACGAATTAAATTTTTCAGGCCACGGTTATAAGCAGCCTGTCAAAGTAAATTATAACCTGTTAGACTACTTTGATCAATATTTGGTCAAGAATTTAATTATAAATTGAAGTGCTTTATTATTAACCTTAAGCGATATTTTCCCAAAGAGATGGCTTTAGTTCATGACATAGATGAAGATTTGTTAGACAAACTATATGATAAGGACAAGTGGGTATTTCTTGACCTCAGGCTTTATCCGGTTTCCTATTGAATTACTTGTTGTTTTACCATGTCTTTAAGGATCAGTTGCCCGTATTCATGGCCAAGGGCCTCTGAATCAGATGGATTAAAAGACTGTGTTTGTACAGAGTAGATCAATTGTTGGGTGTCCATTTCATAGAGGTTACTTTCCCAAAAGTACCGGGTATTTGTCACATAGTAACCGGGCTCATAAATGCGGCGGGATATTGCTGTATGGTACCCCAGAAATGATTGTAATAATAGCTATAGGGTGAATAGTAATAAATATGGCCCGGGACATAGCTTTTTTCTTTCTCCTTATCGAGCATTACGATAGTGATAACAGCGTCAATTCCGTCATTTTTAATTTTGCTCATTGCCGTTTGCTCGTCCATTTTGTCGAAGGCTTTGGGGCCATATTCCTGCATTGATGCTACAGCATTATAACCCCGGGCCTTTAAATCGCCCGCCATATGGTTTTCCATGTTCTCTTGAAGAGTCCGGTCTGCGGCCCGGACAAGTCCTAATACCAGTATCTTATTATATTTATGGGGGGCAGCATTTTTGGCTTTCCATGAGCTTGTAATTTTGGATGTGGCGCATCCGGCCACGATCAGTAACAGGGCTATGCCCGTCAATTTTATTCTTTTCATAACTTACAGCTTTAAATAAACCACTGTAAATTATAAGTATTTATTGTGATGCAAAATGATTGCGGTTATACTATGAAATGATAAAAATTACATTACAAACCTCGATGTGAATTTGGTATGGCAGTCATTTTTGCTGAGCAAGCGCAAAAATATGAAGCGGTTAATCACCGGTGCTTTTTACGATTCAAGTTGAGTTTTTAAATTTTTGGCCCGCGGAGGTCTTCCCCTCGCGCACGTAAGGTATAAGATGCATTAGGTATGCCGTACATTTAAAGATAGTAAAATAAGGCCGGGCAGTTGATTTGGTGGGGAGCATTTTAAAAATACTCTTACACCCGAACTTAGCATGAAATTGACTTCCCGGTTATGACGATTTTTTTGCCAGGACTATGCGTACGGCCGATAGCTTATTGGCAATCGCAGCAAAACCGGGTGCCAATGTGGTGCTGGTAAATGCTTGTTTCATAGCCCTAAACCATTTCCCGGGCAACAACGATAGCGATTTTACGGTGAGTAACAAATGTTGAAAACGAAATGCTTTTATGGCCACGAGCTTTAAATAAAAAAAGGGTAGCCTGAAATTCTTTGTTTTACGAAATTGAGAAAACAAGTAAGGAATTATAATTGCTTTAGGAAGGCGTCTGTTATACAGCGCCTCATTATGCTCTAAAAATGAAATTTGGTGGTTAATCAAAATCCATCGCGTATTATTCAATATTTAAAAGAATGATTATTATCATTCTTTTGTAATTAACTTCAGAATATCTTTATAAAAGGGCTAACACAACTTAATTGATATAATTTATAGCTCTTTCATTTCGGGCCTATTGTAAGCACCAATTTAAATAAGGCATAACCATATGAGCGATTTTAAAAAATATTAATAGCAACAGATGATGGCCCGACATCTGAAATTGTTGCACTAAAAGGATTTCAATTAGGAAAGAAACTCAATGCGGAAATCGCATTAGTAAGCGTTGTTGACACAACAGTTTTAGTAAGCGAAACCGGGGCAACAAGTCAGGAATTGGCAGAAATTATTAAAAGTAACCATGTTGATAATCAACAAATATTAATTGAAAAAGTATTTGGTGATTTTAAAATTTGGTCATTTGTGGAACAAGGAAATCCTTATGAGGCTATTCTGAGAGTTGCAAAAGAATGGGAAGCTGATTTAGTAGTACTCGGAACACATGGCAGAACCGGGTTATCCAGTTTATTGGTAGGTAGTGTATCGGAAAAAGTGATCAGGCATTCAACAATACCCATATTTATTGTACCGACAAAACATGATTGAAAAACTATTTCCCGGTACTCATCACGCAGAAGAAACTGTCCGCAGGTCTATTGTAAAAGCTATCAGTTATAGGGCCGCCATTTTAATTCTTGATTTCGCAGCCATCTATCTGTTTACCGGACAAATAAAAGTTGCGGTTGGTTTTATGATAGTCAGTAACGTTTACACCACTATCGGTTATTTTTTTTATGAAAGAATTTGGGATAAAATTAGATGGGGTAAAATTATTTATAAAACAACAGATCAATAATGGGGGTATAGTGCCTGTAGTTTTACCACCTATTTACCCGTATACAATGCTTTGATATGTATAGTGTCATCATTAATAATAAAGAGCATCACGGCGAAGCAGGTCAGACTATTCTGAACCTGCTTCATCGCATTGGCGTTGATGTGCCGGCTCTTTGCTATGATGAGCGCCTGCATCCTTTTTCTGTTTGTCGTTCATGCTTGGTGAAGGTAAAAGGCCAGGACCAATTGCAACCGGCCTGCCGCACCCTCCTTACTGATAAAATGGTAGTGGAAACACATACTTCTGAAATTGAGGATTATAGGAAAGGCATATTGCAAATGTTGGCAAGGGATTATCCTTTTTCTGAGGTAACAAGATTCCCGCAAAAGGAATTTCATCAATGGCTAAAACATTACGGCATAACAGAAGAAACTAAAAATACAACCACCCCGGTTATTGATAGTTCACATCCCTATATGCAAGTGGATATGGGACGTTGCATTAACTGTTCGAGATGCGTAAAGATATGTGATGAGCTACAGGGACAATTTGTATGGCATATCATAAACCGTGGCGATAAGACTAAAATTATTTCCGATTCTAAGAGTTTGTTCGCCGAAAGCTCATGCGTAAGTTGCGGCGCATGTGCTGATGCATGCCCTACTGGGGCCATTGAAGACAAGCAGGCGATCAAATTGGGTACGCCCGACGATATAACAAGATCAGTTTGTGCTTATTGCGGGGTGGGATGCGAAATAGAAATTGGAGTAAAAGAGCAGAAAATTGTAGGGGTACATCCTGCCAAAAATGCCCTGGTTAATAAGGGACATCTTTGTGTTAAAGGTCGTTATGCATGGGAATACATGTATGCCGGCGACCGGATCACACAACCTATGATACGATGCGCCGGTAAATGGAAGAAAGCATCATGGGATGAAGCCATTAAGTATTGCGCGGAAAGATTAACATCGATCTCCAAAAAGCACGGAGCTGACAGCATAAGCATCATCGGCTCGGCAAGAGCTACTAATGAAGACAATTACTGTATACAAAAATTTGCGCGGGCTGTTATCGGGACAAATAATGTGGATAATTGCGCCAGGGTTTGTCACCAGCCTACAGCCAAAGCCATGAGCATGGTTTTGGGCACGGGCGCGTCCACAAATTCTTTTGATGACATTGAAAGGGCAAAAACAATACTGGTTGCAGGAGCTGATACCACCGAGAGCCATCCGGTAGTAGGTGCAAGAATTAAGCAAGCTGCAATTAAAGGCGCTAATCTCATCGTGATAGATCCACGGAGAACAGAACTGGCAGAATATGCCACCTTTCACCTTCAGTTAAAGCCGGGAACCAATATCCCTTTATTTCATGCAATGGCCCACGTTATCGTATCCGAAAAGTTGCATAACGAAGAATTTATTATAAACAGAACCGAAGGATGGGATGAGTTTAAAAAATTTATAGCAGAATGGACACCGGAAAGAGCAGCGAAAATCTGCGGTGTTCATCCACGCCTGATAAGAGAATCGGCCCGCCTGTTTGCGCAAAAATCCCCGTCCATGTGTTTTCACGGTCTTGGGTTAACGGAACATACGCAAGGGACGGAGAATGTTATGGCGCTCATAACAATTGCACTGCTTACCGGGAATATAGGTAAAGAAGGTGCTGGCATAAACCCTTTACGCGGGCAAAATAATGTGCAGGGATCGGCTGTTATGGGCTGCGACCCTGCGGTATATACCGGGATGGCCTCCGTAAAAACAGAACGAAAAAGATTTGAGGAGCTATGGAAGACAGATCTTCCAGCCACCCGGGGATTAACTCTCCCTGAAATGCTTGATGCCGCTGTAGCGGGAGATTTAAAGGCAATGTGGATCATAGGGTATGATGTTTTTTTACTATGCCCAACTCAAAGCATACCAAAGAAGCTTTTGATATGCTTGATTTTATTATTGTTCAGGATATGTTTATGAACGAAACGGCGAAAAAGTTTGCCGATGTTTTTTTACCCTGCGCTTCTTCTTTTGAAAAAGAGGGAACCTTCATGAATACGGAAAGAAGGATTCAAAAAGTAAGAGCTGCAGTATCCCGGCCACAAGAAGTGAAAGCAGATTGGGAGGTTGTTTGCATTATGGCGGCTGCGATGAAAAAAAGGAACTATTTAACTTCTCATCTGCACAGGACATATGGAATGAAATAAGAGATACCTGGAGTGCAGCCTATGGTATAACTTATGAGCGGTTGGATAATAATGGTATCCAATGGCCCTGTCCAACTACAGATCACCCCGGAACAACCATTCTTCATACCGAAACTTTTCCACGAGAAGGCGGCAGGGCAAAATTATCAATAATTGAATTTTGCCCTACTCCTGAACAGGTAACACCCGCATATCCGTTTATCCTGATAACCGGCAGGACGCTTTATCATTTTAACGCAGGTAACATGACCTACAGAACAGCCAACAAAGATATTTGCCGTGCAGATTTGCTTCACTTAAACCCAAAAGATGCAAATATCATCGGCTTGCAAGATGGAGATACTGCAAGAGTGGTCAGCAAATATGGCGAAGCCTCTCTGACGGTATGTATTGATAACTCGTTAAATAAAGGTGAGGCATTCAGTACATTTAATGATGCCCGGGTTTTTATCAATAAAATAACCAGTTCGCTGCGTGACAAATATGTGCAAACACCCGAATACAAAATCACAGCGGTTAGAATCGAAAAATGGTCGGCGTGAAGCACGTATGCAGGAGAAAGGGGCGAATATATACTACCTTTTCTAATAAAATGATCTTTCTGCCTCATTCATGTTGCGTTCAAAAGATTCTACCTGCCCGATCGTAAAGCTGTAATGCGGACTGTTATTGATCCCCTTGCCCAAGGCGGGCGTAAAAACTTTTTTGAATGCTGTATCTTTTGCAAAGGTGCTTTTGAAGTATAAGTTAACCTTCTCCTTGTTAACGGCCTCCAGTCTTTCCACCGCTTTGCGGTTTAACATGGTCATTTAAAGGTCTTCCGTACTCTTGTCCATCAAGGGCGAAAGGATCACATATAGCAAGATAATGCCGTAACCACAACCCAATTGAATGCAGGTTTGATTTAACAGTTTTTGGGGGTGCCGGCTGATCGGGTTTTTATAATTCAAAGATGGTCTGCATTCCGTCCGCAGAAAATGCGGTGGCGTCTTTAAAATATGATCTTAAACGAGTTCCGGGATCGATGACAAGCATCATTTGAGATTCTGATATTGATCATTTATAAACTGTGTGCTATTCAGGTACTTTGTTAATAAAATTCACCGATGAAAAATAAAAGAAACGATAGCAGGCCTGTACCGCCGGAAGCTCCCTCGGTGCCGCCACAACCGGAAGTAAAACCTTCTGCTGAACCCGTAGCGCCCGTCTCCCCGGCCGAAGCTCCTGCTACAAAGCGCCAAGAACTGCCTCAGGAACCATCGCCCTATGATTTTCCCCCTCCTGGAGAAGGCCTTTTTCCGGAACTATTTTGAAAAAGTTTGAACCCAGCGATCATGAAGATAGCAACAGACAACGAAACCTTGAAAACGATCTTTAAAAGAAGAGCGGTGCGGCAATATCTGCAGGATATGCCCGATGATGATATCCTGGAAAAGGTAATAGATGCCGGACGAATGGCCCCTTCTGCCATGAACGGGCAACCCTGGAAGTTCTATATCGTGACCCACAGGGATACCATCACATCATTTTCTAAGGCGATTGGCAAGGTTGCGTTAAAAGCAGTTGCACATGCTGCGGTTAAACATCCAGTGAAAACGCTCAAAACACTGTTGCATTTTTCACCAGGGCCTATTGGCCTGGAATCCGACGATCCGATCTTTCATGGCGCGCCGGTCGTTGTATTTATCACCTCGCCCAAAGGGAATGAATGGGCGGGCCTGGATATCGGTATGTGTGCGCAAAACATGATGCTGGCCGCCAAATCGCTGGGCCTGGATAGCTGCCCTGTAGGGTTTGGTAAATACATTGAACAAACACCGGTTTATCATAAGCTTGGGATACCATCCGCAGAAGAAGTTGAGTTGGCGATCATTTTCGGTTACGGCAATGAAAAACCCGATCCGCACCCGCGGGCGAAAAATAATGCCATCTTTATTGACCGGATGGAATGCTGCTGAGGCCCCGGTTATCAGGCGGGTAACGTATACCTTTCCAATATTGCATTAAATATATCGCTTCGTGACGCAATAGCGTTGAGCCCTGCATTCTCTATAATTTCCGCGCACAGCGTAATACAGTTACTTAATTGCATGATGGAGGCCGTTTTTTGACCGGGGATTTTCAGCGGCCTTTGAACGCCATCAGTTACCGCTTTGCGGATACTTTTTCAGTATATGCCGAACCAGGCTATTTCGCGTTAAAAGGTCATTATAAAAGGGAAGCGATATCGGAACGTATCCTTATTTTACGTTGTCCATACGTTACAGCGTGGATCTCTGACGTTATGCCGCTCTTCAAAATTGTGATCAGGGTCATAAGGATTCATGACTAAAGACATGGGCGTTTTCGCTGCTTCCTGTATCTTTATCTTATACAAAAGAAGGTTTAATCAACAATAATTTAGATTGATAGTTATGAACAATTTAGCAAACAAGGTGGCTATTGTTACTGGCGCCGGTTCAGGAATTGGCAAGGCAATCGCCGTTTTGTACGCCTCGGAGGGCGCTAAAGTTGTGGTTTCCGATATCGATGAAAAAGGAGGAAAGGAAACACTTGCAACGATCAAAGCAAAAGGCGGAGATGCCATTTTTGTTAAAGCGGATACCTCTGTTCCGGATGAGCATAAAAAGCTGGTTGAACAAACTGTCCAGCAATTCGGTGGCCTTCATATCGCGGTTAACAACGCCGGGATCGGCGGTCCGTTAAATACTGTTAGTGAGTATCCGCTCGATGGCTGGGACAAAGTTATTTCAATTAACTTATCCGGCGTCTTTTATGGGATGCACTACCAGATCCCGGCCATGGCCCATTCTGGGGGAGGAAGCATTGTGAATATGGCTTCTATTTTGGGCAAGGTAGGTACCAAAAGTTCGCCGGCTTATGTGGCCGCTAAACATGGCGTGATCGGCTTAACAGAGGCCGCAGCATTGGAATACGCTGATCAGGGAATACGCATCAATGCTGTTGGTCCGGGCTATATTCAAACCCCGTTGCTCGATGTCCTGGACGATACAACCATCAACCTGCTTAAGGGATTGCACCCGATGGGCCGGCTGGGTAAGCCTGAAGAAGTGGCCGAACTGGCGCTTTGGCTTAATTCTGACAAAGCGTCCTTCGTTACCGGGTCTTACTATAATGTCGACGGAGGTTATTTAGCGCAATGATCTGATCAGATAAAACGATCATGGCTGGCCCGAAAAAACAACAACTGTTCAGCCCTGCGCGTATCTTGTTTTACACGCTGTCCGTCGTGGTATTTTATCTTGTCATTCATTATATCGGTAAGCTGAGGGACATTCGCACGCTATTGCTGCAGATGAGCATGGTCTGGCTTTTGCTGGCCCTGGCGGCTCAACTAACAACATATCTGTTCAATGTACTGATTCTCCGCACACTTCTGAACGGTCAAACCGGGGACGCTGATATTCTGACCCTATTTAAGCTGTCAGTAGTGATCATGTTTGTTAACCAGGCGTTACCGACAGGGGGAATAAGCGGCAATAGCTACATATTCGGCCAGCTGGTCAAAAGAAAGGTTCCGGCATTGGCCGCATTTAAGGCCCTGGTCCTGGAGTCTATTTGCTATTATATGGCTATTTTGGTGCTGTTAGCTGCTTTTTATGGCTGGTACGCCTTTCATACCGTAAGAGTAAACCGTGTTATCAGTTATACGGTGGGCACCGGGATTGTATTTTTTACAGCGTTGAGCATACTGATGCTTATCGTCGCCGACAGGCGAGCACTCTCTTTTATCTTCCGGAAACTGAAACGGTATAAATGGCTTAGGCGGCATATTGCAAAAGCCAGTCTTTTGTCTTCAAGAAAAGGCGAACAAACCAACTGGCGGGCCTTATTCAAAAACAACGGCTCTGTCACCACTGCGGTCATGCTACAAATGGCTATCCTCACATTTGATGCCCTAACCGTCTTTGCAATCCTGCAGGGCTTTCATGTAACACTTGAGGGCTCCAAAATTATGCTCGGGTTACTTTTGACCCTGGTTATCGGTTCATTACCCATTTCGCCAGGTGCGCTAATCGCTTACGAAAGCGCGATGACCTTCTTTTTTACGCTGCTGGGGGTACCGGTACACGCAGCGCTGGTCTTAACCCTGCTTTTTCGCTTTTTCACGTTCTGGCTGCCTATCCCGGTGGGGCTGTTCCTTTACCGGGACCTCCAACGCGGCTAAACCTGGCCCAGGATCATATTCCAATGTGCGCTCCGTCATTTACCAGCCACTCAACAATTGGTATTTTGCAGTAGTCATTAGTTGATATACTATTTATGAAAAGCATACTTGTATTGACAGACCTTTCAAAAAACGCTGCGCACGCGGCCGAATCTGCGGCCTGGCTCGCCGATCAACTGCATGCCGGGCTGGTGTTATGGCATTGTGAACCGAAGATTCCGGTCATGCCGGGCTACGCCGGGGGAGCCATGATCGCCCGCGCAATACTTGGACCCGATGAGGGCAAAGAAGCCGTTCACGATGCTTTATCGAAACTGAAAGACCATATTTCCGGCACGGGCGGCAAATATAAACCACAGCTCAGTGCCCGTTACTGTGAAGGTAGCCTTCAGGAAGAACTGCGGAAGGAAATTGCCGGACAAGCATTTGAGATGATAGTGATAGGTGCCTCCACCGATTGTGCGGCCGATCATGTTTTTTTTGGTAGTGATACCTGGAAGGTTATAGAAACGGCAAATTGCCCGGTACTCGTCGTGCCACCGAAAGCTGGCCTGGACCAGCTATCTAAAATCGTTTTTGCCACCGATTTTGAACCTGAGGACTTGAAGGCGATCCTTTACCTGGAGGAATTAAGCAAAACCCTGGATTTCCAAAGTGAGATCGTTCACGTTACCCTGAACGGTGAGAACGATGTAGGAAAGATCGAAAAGGAAAATGCGTTCAGCCGTCAGTTGGTGGAGCTAAAACGCCCTGTTTCCATTAAAGAGATCAGGGGAAAGGAAGTGGTCGTTCGTTTGAATCGGCTCTGCGTGCAAACCCGCGCGGATCTGCTGGGCATGACCCATCATCAGTACACTTTTTTTAAACGGCTGTTCAGTGACAGCGTAGCGAAAAAAGAACTCGCACATCAGAAGATACCGTTGTTGGTGTTCCCGGTTTATCAAAAAAATCATGATCGTCATTGTATTTGGACTTTTTCTATAAAAAACCGCTGAAGAATGCAGTCGGACACGGGAAAATACCCCTATTGATCTGTGCTGAAAATTCACTTCGCCATGACAGAATTTAGCCGTCGTACCTTTACCGGCACAGGCCTGGTTATAGTAATCATGTCTGCCACTTGGTGTGGCCCTTATAGTTTTATGACGCTGTTGTTGCTGATCGACCTGCTCAGCCTCATGGAATTTTACCGCCTGCTGGAAATACCTGGTGCAAAGACTTCGAAGATAGGCGCCGCTTTGTTGTCTATGGTCCTGATGCTTTCAGGCTTTGGCGCCATAACCCATTTAACCAGTTGGAAATGGACGCTCATGGTGATACCCGTCGCTTTCAGCATTTTTGTCGCAGCGCTTTACCGCCACACCAAAAAGCCTTTCCAGGGGTTGGCCATTACCTTTTTAGGTGTCATTATAATCACGTTACCCCTTTGTTGCTTCGCCGCGATTCCATTTTTAGCCAGGCCGCACGGCAGCTACCATTTCGCGCTGCCCGCGGGTTGTTTTTTGTTGTTATGGGCTAATGATACAGCAGCCTACCTGTCCGGACGCTGGCTGGGCAGGCATCCGCTGTTTTTGCGGATATCTCCAAAAAAACCTGGGAGGGCAGTGTGGGTGGCCTGGCCGCGGCCTTAACCGTAGCATGTGTGCTTGCTCAGTTTTTCACGCTTTTAAGTCCAACGGAATTAGCTATATTGTCGGTCACGATCGTCATCACCGGCACTTTTGGCGACCTTGTTAAATCGCTGCTTAAACGAAGCCTGGATATCAAAGATTCCGGTACGATCCTGCCGGGCCATGGCGGGATGCTGGACCGGTTCGACAGCCTGTTAGGTTCGGCACCATTTATTTTTGCTTATTTAATCTTGTTGGCATGGTGAGCAGCAAAGTCTACCGGGTGGTTAACCTGATCACTTTTTACCGACTGGTTGCCGCACCGCTGTTGTTGTTCTTGCTCCTGACAGGACAGTTCACTGTTTTTAAATGGTTGTTGGCCCTGAGCTTTTTTACAGATGCCATCGATGGCTGGCTGGCCCGCAGTTTTAAAGTGATTAGCCTGCTGGGAGCGCGCATCGATTCAGTTGCCGACGACCTGACCATACTGGTGGCGATCCTGGGTATCCTCCTGTATCGGCCCGGCTTTTTGCGCGGCGAATGGCTACTGGTTGGGGGCATGACCCGCTCTATGCTATGCAGAACTGCATGGCACTGATCCGTTATGGTAAACTGACCAGTTTTCATACTTACGCTGCAAAGGTCGCCTCTGTACTGCAGGGGGTATTCCTGGTTCTGGTCTTTTTCCTGCCCGAACCTGTGCCGTTCCTGTTTTACCTCACCGCCGGCTTAACTATCATTGACCTCGCCGAAGAAATCCTGCTCGTATTGATACTGCCGCAATGGCAAGCTAATGTCAAAGGCCTATACTGGATGCTCAGGCAGATTAAAAAGCGCGGCTCTGGAAGATAAAATGGAACACGATGAAGATCAGGGCCAGGATCACGGCCACCAGGAGCAGGAAGGGATACGGATTTATGTCTCCATTTACTTTTCGTGTTTTCAATAAACGTTTCATGACCGTTTTATATCATTCATTTTCCAATATCTTCTTTCTTTCCCTGTATTCCTCTTCGGTTATTTCGCCCGAGGCAAAGCGCTTCTTCAGGATATCAAGGGGCGAATCCTTTCTTTTCCGTTGACCTGGAAGATCATAGGGCGTTGCAAATATCCCAAATAATATAACTAACCAAAGGAGCCACCATAACAAGTGCATTCCCCAAAAATGATAACCGTGATAAAAATAAAACATGGGTCGAAATTTTTTAATTTATAGTAAAGGCGTTTTGCGTAAGTTCCGCGGCGGAGGCTGGTTGCCAGGTTGTCCGTCATATTTAAGACCGGGCGGAAAAACTAAAATTGCCAATTGCTGACCGGAGATCATTGCCTGTGATTCACTATGACCAAAGAACCTGGAAATAAAGGAGTGTTGCCCATGGGTCATGGCTAAAATACTGGCGCCGTTTTTAATACAGTAATTCTGTAGCCCTTTATGGATGTCATCCGCTTGCACATGGTTATAGTTGAGCCCGTGATGATCAAGGTATTTACGGAAGGCGACCTCGGCGCCGATATGGGTAACTACTTCTCCAGGTTGGATGATATGGACAATGTCAAGGCCAAAACTCATACGTGGCAACAGCTCTTGCAGGCAACTTATTGCGGCTATATCGGCGATGCCGAAGTCCGTGGCAAAAACAATTTTTCCAGAAAGGTTTATAGCTGCATCAGGAGGAATGATCAGTACCGGTTTGCGGGCTTTCCGGATGACCGCCGTTGTGTCGCTGCCGCCGAGCAGATGCTCCAGTGCGTCGCCAGACCTGCCACCCATGATCACCATTTCAATATCCGGCGCTGCAGTAAGTTCACCGATGACGTCGCCCAGGATTCCTTCGCCGTTTCTTTCCCCTATGTCCACATGGAAGCCCCGTGTCATGACGGCAGTCTCCCTGAGTTTGTCGGCCTCTTGTATCAGGCGTTCTTTGCTGTCTTCAAAGAGCATCCCGGCTGTTTCGGTCACATAGGGGCCGCCGCCATTGCCCGGTATCAACGGGACATAAGGTAGGGTATGATATAAGAGGATGCCATCGCCCAGTTTGCGGGCCATATCCAGCGCTGCCACTTCGGCATGAGCCGCATTAGCTGAAAAATCGGTGAGTACAAGCAACTTTTTCATTTACATTTCTTTTTTAATGCGCGCCATAATTTTAGTGCTTCAGCTTGCAGTTTCCGCATCCTTTCCATGCATTGCGCCTGCTCGTCTTTTTCGCAGATCGGAAAATCCGTTTTTAGCAGATCCGCATCGGTTAGAGTAGTCGGCTTATTGCTTTTTTGGCCATTATACTGAATTTGAAATCAAAGTTACCCGGCGGGCCGGTACCGAAGAATGACTGCCGACACTGCAATGCCTGATCTCAAGCACTTTAAATCGCCAAGGTGATGAATATCAATTACCGACATGACAACCATCATCGCTATCCCGCTACCATAAGGGTAGTTTTGACCCATAAACTTTGCAATGGAAACGATGTCAACCACTTCCTCTCTCCGCCAACTCCTGTATGAGGATGTCAGCCGGATGATCAGTGCAGAAATGCTCTTGAAAAGCAGCGTACTCGGGTGGATAAACAAAGGTAACTCGGCCTCCCTGAAAATGCTGATGCTGGGCTATCAGGATCTTGTTGAAAAACATATCCGGCAATTGGGAGCATTCCGCCGGGAAGAACAGATCACCGCCTGCATACCGGGCAACGGTGTAATGAGCGCTTTTATCGCGGATGTGGATGACAGGCTTTCCGCATGTACCCGCCCCGAGGTAAGAGATGTTTGCCTGCTGTCGGCCATACAAAGCATTAATCATTTCAAGATCAGTGTTTATGGTACGATGGCTGCGTTTGCCGGGGCTGTCAGACTGGAAAAGGCCGGCCTGATGTTTCACCAGGCGGAGCTGGATGAGAAAGAAATTGACGAGCGGCTTTCATACCTGGCCGAACATGAACTAAATCGGAAGGCTATGTCGCCGGCCGCAGCGACCGAATAGGATATTAAGAAAAAAGAACCATGAAAACTCAACTTAGCCCGGATATCATTGAAGTGCTGAATGCCCTACATTACCGTCCTGCTTTATCGCTGATCCTGCCAATGGATGCGCAGGTTAGCCTTAAGGCAGAAATAGCACATAAGCTAAAGATAGCAGCCGATAACGCTGCGCGGGAATTGCGCCGCGATTATCCAGAAGAGCAATGTGCGCTCCTGACCAAAAAGCTGCAAAGCCTGTTGGAGGGGCTGATCCTGCCCGCTGACAAGAAAGGAATTGCTATTTATGTGTCGCCGGTATTTGAAAAGGTGCTGTACACTGATTGTTCCGTAACCGAAAAGCTGGTGATCGACGAGATCTTTCGAGATCCGTGATCTGCTGTACGACGCCAAACAGCACCATAAAGTTCTTTTGCTGGTGCTAAGCGGTCAGGAAACCAAGATTTTTCTCGGAGATCGCGGCACTTTGCAGCCATTGCCTTCTAACATACCACGGTCAATTTATGATTATGTGCCGGATGGCCCGGAAAGGGTTGGAAATTTTTCAGACGTCAGCGAGCATAAGCAGGTAGTTGTCGACAATTTTCTACGCCATATAGACGAGGAGCTGGGCAATTTGATCCATGAGTATTCTTTACCTGTTCTGCTGCTTGGTGCTGAAAGGATACTCGGCCATTTTGGAAAAATCAGCAAACATACTTCCGCGATCATCGGTCAGGAAGCGGGTAATTATGAACATGCTACCCTAACTGAATTACAGGAGGTGATTGCACCTTGCCTGGCCAGCCTGCAAAAGCAACGCGAATGCGAATTATTGGTACGGCTGGACGAGGCCGCGGGCCGGCAGCGGCTGGCTAAAGGGGTTTACGATGTGTGGCGGGCCGCCGCCGAAGGCAAAGGCCAGTTGCTGGTCGTGGAAAGGAATTATAGTTTTCCGGCCATGCATAGCGCTGAACCCGGGATGATTGAAGCGCTGACCGAACCCTATGATCATTTTTCGTACATCCGCGACGCAGTCGACGATGCGCTGGAAAAGGTGTTGAAGGGTGGCGGCGACGCAGAATTCGTGGCCGACGGCGTGCTTGGAGATTTTGGCCATGTCGCCCTGGTCAAATACTATGCGCCATGAATTCCTGATTCGGGTCATTTTTGGGGATGACCGGGATCCTATTTCTGGTGGCAAGCCGCCTTTAGATTTGAAAATTATTAATCACTTAAAATTTAATGTCATGAAAACACAAGTGGTAAGCAAATTTACCGACAAGGTACCCGCCTTATTTGAGGATATTTTCAAGCCCTGGACCGAATTATTCGATGGCGGTTTTTTAAGGAAGGAACTGCACGTCCCGGCAGTCAACATTATCGACCATAAGGGCCAATATGTCTTATCGATGTCGGCACCGGGGCTAAAAAAGAGGATTTTAAGATCGATGTGGATGGCGACGTTCTAACGATTAGCAGCGAAAAGGAAGAAAGTAAGGAAGAAAAAGAGGAAAAGTATACCCGCAAAGAGTACAATTATTCTTCCTTTAGCCGCAGCTTCACACTTCCGGAAGGAACCGATAAGGAAAAGGTAGTCGCCAAATATGAAGACGGCGTGCTGAAAATTACGGTTCCGCATAATCACCAGATTAAAAGCCCTTCCGCGAAACATATCGCGGTAAATTAAACCTGATATTTAAAAATGGCTTGTGCCCCGCCCAAAGGTGGCGGGGGCTATTTATCCGGTACCCCTGGTAGGTACAGAGAGAATTTACCACTTTGAGGTATCATTTCTTCGATGAATGTATGTAAATTGGCTTTAACAGCATTCTGCAGATTATCACACAACTTATAAAACGCCAGGGCGGCTGGCTTGTAGCGTTAGGGCAATTTCACTTATACCAATGCTACATCGACGAGATAACATGTTCAACGATCCTGCCAAGGTGGGAATTTACATAACATTTAGCAGGTGATATCTCGTTTTTACGTTCAAACTGATAACTGACTATTGATTAGAATATTCCCCCCGTCTATATTTTAAAATCAATAGCAAAAGCGCAAATCGAAGGGTAAATGACATTCGGATCATCCCTTTTTAAATTCGGGCGTTCAGATTCAACAGAACCGGCGTTTAATAAATTTTCTGTATTAACGTGTAATAGCTTGTTAGTTAGTTATACATTCTATTACGTCCATGCGGCAAAGGTAGCGCAATTATTTTGGGCCAACACGAATATTAATGCAATAAGGTTTTACACTTTCTGCTATCTTTAGTTACCAACTATCCTAATAATGAACTTTAAATACGCTATGCTTTTTATCATTCTGTTATCCAGTGCTATGGCCAGTAGTCAGGTGGGTAATAAAGTTATCCAGATCAATATCAGTAAACTTTTAAACGCCCGTCCTGTAACTACAGTTGCCGGTGGTAAACTACAAAGTTGGGTAACCGGTATTGATGGCGGTGGTAAAGGGGATGGTTACCTTACCATGGCGGCTGCATTATTAAACGGGGACAAAGCTGTACTTGCCTTGCCCGATGATCCATTAATTGCAGCAAATTCGGCTCACCCGGCTATACTGCTCCATTATAAAAACGGAAAGAAAGATAATCAAGCCCGCTGTATTGCGGGTGCTGATAGTTTTAGCTTTGATGTGCCTCAAAAAAAATATTCGGGTTTGTATCTTAGCCTTACCAGTTCCGAAGGGCCTTCGCAACTACATATTACACTAACTTATAGCGATGGTAGCGAGTTTAAAGGTTTTAAATTGCCCGATTATTATAATGATATACCTGAAGGTAACTCAAACCTGAGCTACTTAGTACATGGCCTGGCTAAATGGGACCCGGGAAATAAGATAACAGAAAATGATCATCATAATATTGATGTATTGAATATTCATCCTGATCCCGGACGCATCCTTAAAAAGGTCACTGTAAGTAAAGATAAAGCCGGATACCTTGTTTTTGGGCTGCTACAGGCGTTACGGAATAACATACATATTAATTGATCATGTGTTTTGTGTTGATTTCGCATCGTTATACAAAACAAGTGCTTAACTGGCTTGGCTTGTGCCCGTGCGCGCCATATGCCATATAACGCCTTGTTTACTGTAACATAGCTGCAAAGCCGCCTCCCGGCGATAGCTTCATAGTAATCGTATCTTTGGGACTAAGTAATCTTTCTTCGCGGTGAATAGATGCGTTGGTATCTGCTCCATCATATATCAATGTCCCTTTTGTTGAGTGCTGCAGAAAGTTTAGCGGAACCTTGATTTCGCGTGCATCGGCACCATTCATTACGCCAACCCACCAGGTGTTTCCTTTTTTGCGCGCATAAGCAACAATTTCACCCATTCGGGTACAGCTTAAAACTTTTGTCTCATCCCAGGTTGTGGGTATCTTCTGAAATAAATCAAACATTGGGCTCTCCAGGTAAAATTTATATTCGTCCGCGAAGTGTGTAATAGGAGAAAGATATACAATGGATTGAGCAAATTCATGGGCCCAGGTGAATTTTTGCGATGTAAGTTGCTCCGGGTTGAGTATTACCGGAGTAAAATCTGCAGCACCGGCTGTAAAACGCGTAAATGGCACAGATACGTCATGGTCTAACGGCGCTGTCCTTTTATACCGGGTCATGTGATATTCGTTACCCCTAACTGCTTCTCTTGTAATATCCATGGGATAGGTTCTTGTCAATCCCGTTGGCTTAACACTTCCGTGAAAATTAAGCATCAGCTTAAGGTCTGCGCAATCCTGCATGGTACCCATGTACCATTGCATAATAGATGACGTTGCAGGGGGATGAAATCTATTTTAATACCCGCTGCTCCCAGATCTTTGATTCGCTTTAGATAAGAATAGCGTGCCGCTGCAGATCGCATTTCTTTAGAGTCAACCCAAACAATTGATTTTACGCCAATACTTTTTCCATATGCTATTACATCTCCCAAAAGCTGCCACTGATCTTTACCCGGCTCGCTCCAATTTCGCCATCCATCATCTACTAAATAATATTCCCATTTTAATTTAGCTGCCGCATCATACCAATTTCTTTGTTCGGCAAACCGGGGAGCCCCAACGCTCCACCATTGCCATAAGCAACGCCCGGGCATTACCCAACTAAAATCGCTACCCTTTTGTGGTGCCGGGCAAAGGTTAGTGAGTAGGTCTGAGTTTACAAGTTCTGTTAAATTTTTAGTTATGATGGTTGTCCTCCAGGGAGATACTTTTTGATTTTCATAAATGCCTTTAAGTACAGAATGTTCGGTATCGCTATCCGATTGTACATCCCAACCGTTGGGTGAAAAGGGGAAGTTTGCTTTGAAAGAATTATCATGACGTATAAAAGATATGTCTGAAAAGTCTTCGCAATCAGCTTCGGAAACCGAGGCAAAAATCCCGTTTACATTAAAAGTTAAGGGCCCCATTATTGGTGTATTTTGTGGAACTGATGGCAATGGAGTTACATGACTTAGGCCCTCATAACCTTCGTTATAACCCGACCAGGCAACCTGCGTTACTTTTCCGGCAAACTCCCATGAGGTCGAGTCGGCATTGATTTTTTTGGTATCGTAAGGTAATGTGTAACGTACAGCAATGCCGTCATTATAGGCACGCACAATCAAGTTGAATTTCTTCTCTGCTGTTAGCAAAGGAATTATAATTTCATTCGCTTCGTTACGTGCCGTTTTGTGAGCGCCGTTGATAGTATAGGTTTCTTTTATCCTTTTATTTGAAGTAGTACCTGCAAATTTGGTTTCAACTCCCAGATCGATACCATCAACAGTTAAACCCAGCCGCGATGGTGCTATTAACATTGTATTATTAACTGCTGCGTTGTATAATAATTTGCCTTTGATGATGAATATGTGGGCATTGATTTGTTTGTCGGGGCTGCTAATTGTGATGGTCTTTTGCTGGGCGTATCCATTGTAATACAAACACAGTACAAGTAGTAATAAGCAGGTATTTATTTTCATAATTAGCGCTTTTGGCATTTAAATAAACAGTGCAAAGAATTTAAATATTCCAGATTGGTATTTAGCTTATTTGTTTAATTATCGGTGTAATGTCGGCGTTGAGCTGTTTGACTAATGGTTTGGCAAATAATTTACATAACTGCTTAATATTGCTAAATTTTCAGCCATCCCTTAAGCAGTTAACCACCCTGGCTTATTCTGAAACAAATATATTTTACCACCTTTTAACCAGATTGTATTAATTAGACTTTTCTTTATAAGAATCCGACTTTTTAATGAATAGCAAGTTTTTAAGGTTCAAATAAATTCAAAAAAATATTAATTGATAAAATTCTGGTTCAGATAATTACCCTACTTTTGCAAAAAATAATAAGCCCTTTTTAAGCTTTGAGGATCTGTTTGGTTATTTGGTGTTGCCTGCTGTTTTTATTGAATTGTACTGCTGCCTTTGCGCAACAGGATTCAATAGTGGCTGATACGCCTGTAAAATCACCAACACACGCTTTTCGTCCCGGCAATTCGGTGCTTGATTCGGTAGCTTATGCCATGCAAAACAGAGATAAATTTATTGCAGACTCTATTGCTATGCGTTACCTCAGGGTGCCTGATGCGGCCATGCGTGCCCAATATGCCGATAGCGTTTTTGCCCACGAATTATATCATGGCTACGGATTTCTTGATCTCCATTCCAGGTCAAAGAGCAGGGTAATGGAGGGGCATAACCGCCCTTCGCGTGATCCCTGGGTTATTGTGCTCATTATTGCCATGCTGTTGTATACAGCTATTCTTAACCTTGCCCTGGGCAAAGATGTAAGCAATGTATTTGCCTCTTTTTACAGCAAACGCGTACTTTCGATAGCCGGTAAAGAAGAGAGTCCGGTTAGTTCGTGGGCTTTCCTGGGCTTGTTTTTGTTATTTTGTGCTACGTTCGGTTTGTTTTTATATCAACTGGCTGCATACAAAGGCGTTTACTATAAAATAGCAGGAAGCGGCCTGTTTACTTTTCTTACCATAGTCATTATTGTTTTATTTTCGCTCAAGTTTTTAATACTCAAGTTTTTAGGATTTGTGTTTGATATTAATAAACTGGTGAGCGAATATCTTAATATTCTGCATCTTACCTATTTTAATATCGCGTTTGTTTTTTTGCCTGTGGTTATTTGTTTTAGCCTTCTTGGTGCACAATACATTCCTGTATTACTTACAGTTACGCTCATTATCATCATTATAATTTTTATATGGCAATACATCAGGAGCAGCGTAAATATAATTTCTACCTTTCGATTTCATAAGTTTTATTTATTTACGTATCTTTGTGCCCTCGAAATTTGCCCTGTTTTGATTTTAATAAAGGCATTGAATATTAAAATTTAGGTTATTAAAAGCACTGAATTGGAAGATAGAAAGAAAAAGGTTAAAAGCATACTGGTTACTTTGCCTAAGCCCGAAAATGATAAAAATCCTTATGCCGAGCTGGCTAAAAAGCTTAACCTGAAAATTGATTTCAGATCATTTATTCATGTTGAGGGTGTGCCCGCAAAGGATTTCAGAAAAGAGAAGATCAACTTAGCTGATTTTAGCGCAGTGATCTTTACCAGTCGTAATTCTGCCGATCATTTTTTTCGCATATGCGAGGAGATGCGCTTTGAGGTGCCTGTTGAAATGAAATACTTTTGCCTTTCAGAAACCATAGCGCTTTACCTTCAAAAGTACATTCAGTACCGTAAACGTAAGATCTTTTTTGGCAAGCAAACCGCTGCTGACCTGGCAGAGGTTTTGAAAAAGCATTCGTCGGAAAAATTCCTTTACCCATGCTCGGATGTTGCTGCCGAAGAAACGCAGCGTTTTTTGCTGGAGAACGGTTATAACTTTACCCCAGCGGTGCTTTTCCGCACGGTTTGCAGCGATCTTTCTGACCTCGCCGATGTGTTTTATGATGTTATAGCATTTTTTAGCCCGTCAAGTATACAATCGCTGTATAAAAACTTTCCCGATTTTAAGCAAAACAATACACGCATCGCCGCTTTTGGGGCGACTACTCATAAGGCAGTGCTTGAGGCTGGCTTAATTTTGGATATACCAGCTCCAACCCCCGGCGCGCCGTCAATGACAATGGCTATTGAGCAGTATGTTAAGCTTGTAAACAAATAAACTGGAAATTTATTTAACCAGGCTGCAACTTTTTACCATATTTACCCGTATAACCGCTAACTAATTGTCATGTTAACAATTGGTTAGCGGTTTGTTAATTATATAGCGTTTTGTGTGGCATTGAGAAGATAAGTGCACAGTTTATCGGTTCAAGAAGCCAAATTATCGTTTTTTATAGCTTACATTGAGTAAAATGTAATATATTCGGACGTTGCATTGTGTTATAGTTATATAACTGATTTTGATTGTAAAATGAAGCAGATCTACTTTTTAATAATTGTTTTAGCAGGTGGTGTATTAAGTGGTTGTGGCCGCGGAGGCGGTGACCGGGGGAAGTTGTGGGAGTTCCTGCAAGATCATTCAGGGCCGAGGTGCCTTACGGAATGGTTTATATTCCGGGTGGTAGTTTCCTTATGGGGCAAACTGATCAGGATGTAACCTTTGCCCAGATAGCCCAAACTAAACAGGTTACTGTTTCTCCGTTTTTTATGGATCAAACCGAAACCAGCAACAGTCAGTACAAAATGTTTGTAAACTGGGTGCGCGATTCAATAGCCATTACCAATTATATCAACGATAATAAGTATTTCATTCAGCCCAAAGGTGGCGCCAGTAATAATAATGGCGGTAAAAAATTCATCAACTGGGAGTTTGTAAAGAAAAACCCTATCTGGAGCAGTAAAGGCAACCAGGCAAACAATACTCAAAAACTGCAGGGTATGTATTACCAGGGTGATGACCGTGTGTTTGACCGTAATGAGGTTGACGTGCGCTTACTTAAATATAACTACGCTTTGTTTACCCTGCGCGATGCTGCAGATCATCATAACGATAAAACAAAACATCGTTCCGACTTCATTGTTCGTGATACCGTAGCGGTATACCCTGATACGCTTGTTTGGTTAAGCGATTTTTCATATGCCGCTAACGAGCCTATGGTTGAAAGTTATTTTTCACATCCTGCATTCCGTAATTACCCTGTTGTAGGGGTAACCTGGAGGCAGGCCAGAGCTTACAGTGTATGGCGTACACGCTATAATGACGCTTATAAAGATAAACGCCATTTACCGCACCGTGCACCTTACAGCTTACCTACGGAAGCCGAGTTTGAGTACGCGGCACGTGGCGGCAGGATAGGTACCGATTATCCGTGGGGAGGGCCTTACATTAAAAATGCAAAAGGTTGTTTACTGGCTAACTTTAAGCCGGGGCGTGGTAATTATACCGATGACGGCGGCGCGTATACTGTGCCGGTACGTTCATACTTCCCTAATGATTATGGTTTATACAATATGGCAGGTAACGTAGCTGAATGGACATTATCTGCTTTTGACGAATCAGCGTCAACATTTGTGCATGATCTTGCACCAACATTCAATTACGAAGCTAAGTCTACCGACCCCGAAATATTGAAGCGTAAAGTTGTACGCGGGGGCTCATGGAAAGATATTGGATACTTTCTTCAAAACTCAACCCGGACCTACGAATACCAGGACACTGCTAAATCATATATCGGTTTCCGCTGCGTCACCAAATATTTAGGGCGCGACATTACAGATAAACGCTAATCAAGAGTTAGTTAAACGCAAGCAAATCAAATTAAAAAATAAAAGTTTACTTCTGAATTATTATGGCTGGAAAGAAAAAACCTTACGGAATAGGCAACATCGTATCATGGGGTGCTACTGTGGTGATTATAGGGTTAATGTTTAAGATTTTGCATTGGCCCGGTGCCACTTACTGGATAGCAGGGGGACTTATAACTGAGGCTATACTGTTTTTTATATTAGGATTTCAGAGAGAAGACAAAGAAATTAACTGGGCACGTGTGTATCCCGAATTAAATGAAGACTTTCAGGGAGAGCTTCCGAAAGCCACTGTAAGGGGCGGTGGTAATACAAGCCCTTCAACAACTGCTGCGCTGGATAAAATGATGGAAGACGCAAAAATTGGCCCTGAGCTGGTGCGCAGCCTTGGTGATGGTTTACGTACATTTGGCGATAAGGTAGCCGCTATATCACGTGTTACCGATGCAGGGGAAGCTACTATAGCTTTCACAAGCAAAGTTAAAGAGGCTACTGCAAGTTATGAAAAACTAAGTGTGTCATTTGACAAGGCATCGGCCAATTTGACCGAAATGGCAAACTCCAATGTTGATTCAAAGGCATATCACGATCAGGTTAACCAATTGGCTAAAAACTTATCGGCACTTAATGCGGTTTACGAGCTGGAATTGCAAGATTCAAGCGCGCACTTAAAATCAATGAATAAATTTTACCAGAACCTTTCGCTTACCATGAACAACTTTAATGAATCAATGGATGATTCAAAACAGTTTAAGGAAGAGGTAGGGCGATTGGCTAAGAACCTGGCATCATTAAACGCAATTTATGGTAACATGCTCACAGCTATGAACCAGCCGCGTGTTTAATATAATTAATTAATTGATTACCAGAAAAGATTTATAATAAATGGCCGGAGGTAAGGAAACCCCAAGACAGCGAATGATAGGTATACTATACCTGGTACTATTGGGCCTCATTGCCCTTAACGTACCGGATAGCCTGTTGGACGCGTTTAAGAATATTACGAATAGTTTGGATGCATCAACCAGGAATGTTAATACTGGTTTGCAAAACACATACAGCGCTTTTGAGGCTACAAAATTGAAAGAACAGGCTGAACGGGCGAAACCAATTTATGATAAGGCTAAACAGGCAAGTGCTATAGCTGCAGAATTGAATACCTACGTTGAACAGTTGAAAGCAAAGCTGATTCAGGAAGGCGGCGGCATTAACCCGGAGATTGATGACGTTGACGCACGGGATAACCTGGATATATCGCCCCGTATCATGATCAATCAAAAAAATGGGGAGAAACTGAAAGCTAAAATTGATGAAACCCGCCAAAGGTTAATGGTAGCTTTAGGTAAGGACAGTGTAGGCGTACAGTTTTCACTAAATACCGTAGCGCCTAAACCGCATGGGGATGTTAGAAAATCATGGCAGGAAGCTAACTTTGGTGATGGCATACCTTTAGGCGCGGCCCTCACTACTTTAGCCAAAATTGAAGCTGATAGCAAAAATGCCGAAAACGAAGTAGTTAAAAAATTATTAGGCAAAATTGACCAGGCACAGGTTACGCTTGATAAGTTCAGTGCAGTGGTGGTAGCGCCAAGCAGCTATGTTATAGCCGGACAACCCTATACTGCCCAGATCTTTTTAACTGCTTACGATTCAAAATCAAACCCTGATATTACCGTTAACGGTAGCAGGGTATCTGTTACAGATGGTAAGGGTAATTATACTATTACTGCAAGCGGCGAAGGAAAACATACCGTGGAAGGTTTTATCACGGTTAAAAACAATACTACCGGCAAAAATGATTCTTATCCTTTTAAGCAGGAGTATACAGTTGCAAGACCTTCGGCAGTTATTTCTCCTGATAAAATGAACGTGCTTTATATTGGCGTTCCGAATCCTATTTCGGTATCCGCGCCTGGTGTAGCAGCAAGCGACTTAAACGTGCATTTTAGCGGCGCCGGTTCGCTTAGCGGTTCGGGCGGGCATTATACAGCTACGGTAAGCAGTATAGGCAGAGCTACGATTTCTGTTAGCGGTGCAAAAGGAGCGGTATTAGGTTCAACGGAGTTCCGTATCAAAAGGATCCCTGACCCTAAGCCACAGTTTGCAGGTAAAAGTGGTGGTAACACCAGTTCGGCTAATATCAGGGCACAAGACAGGCTTTTTGCCCAGTTGGATAACTTTGACTTTGATGCTAAATTTAACGTAACGCACTTTACTATGCTGGTTGTAAAACCGCGCCAGGATGCCATTATTTTATCAGGCTCTGGTGGTGAATTAACCGGCGCTATGCATAGTGCTTTGAATACGGTTACACCAGGAACTACTGTTATATTTAAGGATATCGTTGCGGTAGGCCCTGACCATTCACCGAGGTCACTTGACCCGATTGTATTATCCGCAAATTAAACGCGTATGAAAAAGAGAATTTTAGTTGTTATCCTGTGCCTGGCTTGTGTAAGTGCTTATGCGCAAAAAAACGCACCAAGAGGCCGCCGGCAAAAAAGACAACTACCGCCAGGCAAACAACTCAGAAACCTGTACAGGTTCAGCCGGATAATGTTACCAGCCAGCAACCCCTTGATACTGCAAGTAAAATTGCTGCAAAACCTTTTGACAGGCCGCTTGACGGCTATTACAAAAAGAACAATATTTTAAACGCCAAGGTTACACCGTATCCTAACTTGCGTGAAAATGATGTAGCATTTGCCAAACGCGTTTGGCGCGAAATTGATGTACGCGAAAAGATGAACCAGTACCTGGCTTCACCCAAAGGCCGTTTAATTGATGTATTGCTTGACGCTATAGCCAAAGGCGAGCTTACCGCGTACGACCCAACTCCGGGAAAAAGGATGATCCCAATGGCGATGGTTTTACTACTCCCTTAACAGGTGCACAAGCCCGCGGCCGTTTAGCATCTGACAGTAGTGTGGTTGAAAAGCGCGATAAGGATAATAATGTTATATCATCCACGCTTGTTGCAGGTGAGTTTAATCCCGATAGCGTACTTAAATTCCGCATTAAGGAAGATTGGATCTTTGATAAGCAGCGCTCTGTATTTGAGCCCCGGATTATAGGTATTGCTCCCTTGGTTAAACCTAAAGGTACAGGTACACTTGACATTGATTTTCAGCCTGCTTTTTGGATCTATTTTCCTGAAGCACGTGCAGTACTTGCAACTAAAGAAGTGGTTAGCCGTAACAGTGATGCCACAGGCTTGAGCTTTGACGACGTATTTATAAAACGCATCTTTACCAGTTATATCGTTAAAGAAAGTAACGACAAAGATGAGCGTATAAAAGATTATGCTCAGGGCATTGATAAGCTTTACGAATCAGAAAGGGTTAAGAAGTCCCTTCTTGACTGGGAGCTTAATCTTTGGCAGTACTAATACATTAAGATTAAACAAGATTTTACAAAACAGGCGATGAATTTTCATCGCCTGTTTTGTTTTAAAGAACTGTTTTCTTGTAAAGGGGAGTAAGATTTCGTCGCGCTTCTTGCATACTTATTTAGCCGGTAAACATTTAAGAGGATAACAATTGCTTATCTCTTTTCATATGCGATTTTCACCCCAGGCCTGACCAATCGCTTACTCCTTTCTACCAACTCCCCCAAAATTCCGACCAACGCCTGAAATAGGGATAAATAAGGCGTTTTTCGGGTTTGCCGAGTGCTTTTGAGATTTTGTCTATATATCTCTACAGCTGGTATAACACTTTTTAGCGATCAAAATATATGTTGTTCATTTGATCATTGAAAACAACAACACAACATATTTAAAACATTAAAACCTTACGATCATGAAAACCTCAATAAAATTATCAGCCTTATTTGTATTATTAACCGCAGGAGTATTTGCTACTACAACAGCCAAAGCCTTTGTTGATCCTAACGATGTTACCCCTAAAGCAAAAGAAGTTGTAAGCTTTAAATCCCTTGATCATGATCGCGGTTTGACAGTAAACTTTGCAAAATCTGAAAGCGGGAAATCAATGGTGAAAGTTTACAACAAGGACAATGAACTTTTGTTGAAAGACATTGTGCCGAGCAAAACTGATGTAAGTAAAGGTTATGTGTTAACCGGTTTGGCAGATGGTGAATACACCATGGAAATCTACACCAATAACCAGGTTGTTAAAAAATCAATCCATGTTTACCAGGATGGCGACCAAAAATCATTTTATATAGCTCAGTAATAAAAATCACAAACATCAATATATAAAGAAGTCCTGGTTGATTGAACCAGGACTTTGTTGTTTTAGGTGTAGTAATCCGGGAGCTATCCTTGCCCAATTTCTGCTCCTGTATTAAAATAAGCCAATATGGCTTTGGCTTGTTTAAGATTTACCACTTCGAGCAGCATTTCCTCATTAGCTTCGCGGATCTTCTTTACCGATTTAAAGTATTTAAGCAGCTTTTCGGCTGTAGTTTTGCCTATGCCCTCTATCAACTCAAGTTCTGTTGCCAATGTGCCCTTATCGCGCTTTTTGCGGTGAAAAGTGATCCCAAAACGGTGTGCTTCATCTCGCAGGTGCTGGATTACTTTAAGTGTTTCCGATTTTTTGTCGAGATACATAGGGTACTGATCGTTAGGGTAATAAAGCTCCTCCAGGCGTTTGGCAATGCCTATTACTGTTACTTTTTTATCTATGCCTAATAATTTGAGGCTATGCATTGCCGAGGATAATTGCCCCTTGCCACCGTCAATCACAATCAGTTGCGGTAGTTCTGTTCCTTCATCCAGCATCCGGCGATAACGGCGGTGTACGGCTTCTTCCATAGTGGCAAAGTCGTTAGGGCCCTCAACGGTTTTAACATTGAAGTGGCGGTAATCTTTTTTAGAGGGCTTTCCATCTTTAAATACCACAATGGCCGATACCGGGTACTTGCCCTGAAAGTTGGAGTTATCAAAGCATTCAATATGGCGCGGAAGTTGGTTCATGCGCAGGTCTTTCATCATTTGCGTAAGCAACCGTTCGGTGCGGATCTCGGGGTTCAGTTTCTCGTACTGGTCAATCTTTTCCTTTTTAAAGAACTGTACATTCTTTTGCGAAAGGTCAAGCAATTTGCGTTTTTCGCCCAGTTTAGGTACCGTGAATTTAATGTTCGGATGATCCTCAAGATCGATATCAAACGGTACGATGATTTCCTTGCTGTCGCTGCTGTAACGGCTTCTGAACTCGGATATGGCCAGCGTAAGCAATTCCTCGTCGCTTTCGTCAAGGCGTTTTTTTAGTTCGATGGTTTGCGTTTGGATAATGGTACCATTCATCACCTTCAGAAAGTTAACGAAAGCCAGTTTTTCTTCAGATGCTATGCTGAACACATCCACATCAGTAATAGATGAGTTAACAACAGTGGATTTGCTTTGGTAATTTTCAAGCAGTTCGAACTTGCGTTTGAGCCGGTGCGCCAGCTCAAAATTCATTTCTATGGCCGCTGCTTCCATCTCATTTTTTAAGCGGCGAAGAACTGCACCTATCTTGCCATTGAGGATATCCTTGATTTCCTCAATGCTGTTATCGTAGTCTTCTTCTGTTTGGTAGTTTTGGCAGGGGCCTTTGCAGTTGCCCAACTGGTACTCCAAACAAACTTTAAACTTTCCTTTGTCGATATTTTCGCGGGTGAGCTGTAAGTTACAGGTACGTAAAGGGTAAGTTTCCTTGATAAGTCCCAAAATGTTGTGCATCATGCTCACCGATGCATAGGGCCCAAGATATTTAGAGCCGTCTTTTATTATACGGCGGGTCCAGAAGATGCGTGGGTAATTCTCGTTTTTAATGATGATCCATGGGTAGGTTTTATCATCCTTCAGCATTACGTTGTAGCGGGGCTGATGCTTTTTGATCATGCTGTTCTCCAGCAGCCAGGCATCAACCTCTGTATCAACTATGGTAAAAGTAATAGCACGAATCTTGGATACCAGTACCCGTGTTTTAGCATTAATATGAATATCCTGGTTAAAGTACGACCCAACACGATTACGCAAGTCCTTGGCCTTACCAATATATATCAGTTCCTGCTCACTATCCCAGTATTGGTAAACCCCGGGTTTGTGAGGAATGTTTTTTAAAGCTGCCCTGTAATCGAATTGGTTCATTAGTTCAATGGTTCATTAGTTCATTGGTCTGCTTGGCGGTTGTTTTACCAATGAAACATAGCTTATTGTTTATTGGTCTCCTTTATTGCCCTCGCGTTTGCCAATAAACTTTAGGTATGAATTTAATTTGATATGGATGACCTGTAATTTTTCAAACAGATCATTGAATTGCTCATCAGTTATCAGGTTTCTTTTCTTTGATTTCTGAAGCCAGCCTTTGGTTTCCAAAATTGAACCCCGACTAAAATAACAGAAATTGCGGTTTTCCTTGTAATGGTATCTTCCATAGCCTTCTGCAATATTCGCGCTAATTGAATCGGCAGAACGTACTATTTGTTTACCAACGGTATCCTTGGTAAAATAGTCCCACTCACTTACTATAAACCAAATTTCATCGCTGAAAGTATCAGCCAATCTGTATACCTCTAAATCTTCGAGCGAGTGATGGCTCATGCTATTAAACTACTTACCAATGAACAAGTGAACGAATGAACTATCAGAATCCCAATTTCTTATCTACCTCAGTAGTTCCCTGCTGTTGCTGGTTATAGGCCCCGCAATCCAATATGATGCTAACTCCATTCGCTGGGGCATCAAAATCAACATTCTTTTTGATGCCTAAAGCTGCATTGGCATATACCTTTTTCATGTACAGCGCAAATATCGGCAGGGCACTGTTGGCACCTTCGCCCAAACGGGTGCTCTGGAAGGCAATGTCACGATCTTCGCAACCTGTCCATAAGCCGGTAACCAGTTGTGGGGTTATACCTATAAACCAACCGTCGGAGTTATTTTGAGTTGTACCGGTTTTACCACCGATAGGGTTGCGTAAACCATATTTATAGGTTAATCTTGAACCGGTACCATCTTCAATAACTCCTTTAAGCATATAGGTCATCACATAAGCCGTTTGCGGGTTCATGGCTTGCACCACGCGCGGAGTATGGGTGTACAACACGTTGCCGTTTTTATCTTCAATGCGTAAAATATAAGTAGGCTCTGTCCACAGGCCGTGGTTGGCGAAAGCGGAGTAAGCGGCCGTCATTTCAAAAACAGAGGCATCAAACGTACCCAGGCAAATTGAAGGATAAGGCGGAACATTGGTTGTAATACCCATTTTTTTGATCAGATCAACAACAGGTTCTGGTTTAACCTCGCCCATAACGTGGGCCGTAACCCAGTTTTGTGAGTGTGCTAATGCCTGCCTTAAAGTAATAAAGCCCGGCAAAGTTTCGGATGGCGACGAGCGCGGGCACCACGGCGCGCCATAACCACGGATAGTATCAGGCACGTTATTGATTTTCATACATGGAGAGTAGCCGTTGTCGATAGCCACAGCATAAGTAAATGGTTTGGCTGTTGAACCTACCTGGCGGGTGCCATTCTTTACCTGGTCGTATTTAAAATGTTCAAAGTTGGTGCCGCCAACCCATGCCTTAACATAGCCGGTTGTGGGATCCATACTCATGAGAGCATTACGCAAAAGCATTTTACAGTAGATAATGCTGTCAATTGGCCTCATCATGGTATCGATATTGCCGTGCCAGGTAAACAGGTTAAGCATGGTTTTGGTCTTGAAGTTTTCTTCAATCTCCTCGTCAGATTTTTCCTGTTGTTTAAGTTGTTTGTACCTGTCAGATTTTTGCATGCCCTGGTCAAGCAAAAATTTGAAGTTGTGGATGCTTTTGTAAAGGTTACGGCCGCGCCAGTGGTCATTGAACTGTGCCTGCAAATCTTTCATATAATCACGCTGCGCATCCTCCGCATATTGCTGCATGGTGGCATCAATGGTGGTATATATTTTTAAGCCGTCGCGGTCAAGATCGTAAGGGGTGCCATCAGGGCGGTTAATATTCTGTTCTTTAAAGATCTTTTGAAGCTCTTTCTTCAATACCGAACGGAAGTATGGAGCCAGTCCGTCAAAATGATTGTTTTGGTGAAAATCAAGGCCAAGTGGCTTGCGTTTATATTCTTCAACCTGGCCTTCACTCAGGTAATTTTGTTCGGCCATACGGTTTAGTACCAGGTTGCGCCTTTTAAGTGCATTATCCGGGTGACGGATAGGCGAATAAATGCCCGGGCCGTTAACCATGCCTATTAACAGGGCAGCCTGATCGGGTGTTAGTTTATCTGGCGTAGTGTTAAAATAAGTGCGCGCGGCCGATTTGATGCCATAAGTGTTATAAGCACCAAAGTCGACCGTGTTGAGGTACATGGTGAGGATCTCTTCTTTGGTGTAATGACGTTCAAGCTTAACAGCTGTAACCCACTCCTGTAGTTTTTGAATGATCCGCTTAAATGGATTGGCAGATCGTTCTGAAAAAGGTTAAGCGCCAGCTGTTGTGTTATGGTACTGCCACCCTGCTTTTGCCCAATAAGCAAATGCGCGAAAATGGTAAAGCTTCGGCCAAAATCAATACCTGAATGGTCATAAAATCGTTTATCTTCGGTAGCAACCAAAGCGTTAATTACGTTTGGTGACAGTTCGCGGTAAGTAACGTTGGAACGGTTTTGAATATAGTAAGTCCCCAATACCTGTTTGTCGGACGAGATGATCTCTGTAGCCTGGTTGCTCTTGGGGTTTTCGAGGTCGCGGAACGAAGGCAGCTGACCAAACACATCAAAAATAGTGAGTGTTATCATCATAACAACAAAAGCAAAAAGGCCAAGCACAATTCGCCATATGTACCAGTTGTATCTTCTTATATCTGCAGGCTGGAGTTGATTTTTCGAGTTAAACCTTGTGTTAGTGGTTCTCATTTTCTAATAAAATTTCTGATAGTAGTCAAAATAACTATCCAATATACTTTGGGTTGCTAATTTATCCAGATTTTCTTTGGTAATGATAAAAATGCTGTATTTATCCTTTGGAACCTTCATAATATCGGGTAGCAGAGGTACAATGGTACGTGCATAATCTTTAGCATCGGCAAGGCTGTAAAAACGGCCAACGTATATCAGCTGGTTATTTTCGCCAACGCTTTTAACGTGGTGGATTACTTCGCTGCGGGTGTATCGTGTACGGTTAAACTGCCCTACTCCAAAACGTGTAGAAGCCAGATTAGTTGTACCACTGGATACATTTATCACAAAGTAATAGTTGCTGCTGTCGCGCTTGCTGAATATGTAGTTTACCGCTGGTGTATTGTTAATGGCGGCCGGGTGAACCGTAGCCACAGTATCTTTTTGTTTAGGTGCCTGCTGCGTGGCTATATCCCTTGAAGTATCCGGCATTTGGTGTTGCGGTAAAGGGATCTGGCCTACGGCAAGTTGTTTTGGTTGTTGAATTGCAGCCTGCTGAATTTGTGGTGCCGATGTTTTAGCTCCGGCTATTATACGCGTGTCCCGTTCGGGCAGGCGCTCCTGGGGAGTTACATTTTGTGCCGATGGGGTATATGGCGGACGGTATTCTGTTTGTTTTTGATATGCTACTGGTGGGGTAAAAGGGATCTCGTTAGGATCATCATTAAATAATACCACCGGACGCGCAGCTATTTCGACCTTGTTCGAATCGATATAGGCCAGGTGTTGGTTTACCAGTGGGGCGATGAGCTTATCCTGCGGATATTTTGCGGCGATTAACTGCAGATCGGCCTGAAATGGCGGCAACTTTTCCATATGCCCGGCAGCAATAGCTTTCAGATAGTATAACTGCGCTGCATACCGGTTGTCAGGATATTTGTTAAGCAAATCATTTGCTTTCTCAATCACTTTTGCGTATTGCTTTTGAGCATACTGATCGTACACTTCGTTATAAAAGCCGTTAAATACAGCATCTACATCTGCCAGCTTGCGTGCATAATCCGGATCGAGAATTACTTTAGCAAATACACTTTCCGGATACTCTTTAAGCAGCCTGTTTTTGTAATCGTTTGACTTTGCAGCGTCTATATCGGCATAAAGCCTGTACAGGTTATAATAAACTGAAGGCTTATCGTTGCTTTGAGGGAAACGCGCAAGCAGGGTTTCGTAAGTGGCAATAGCTTCCTTTTTATCTTCCAATACATCGCGATAAAAATTAGCCATTTCAAAATAGGCGTTATAAACCCTGAAATTTGATTGCTGCAGTAGGGCGGGAGTCAGAGGCAGGTTTTTAACCAGGTCCTGTCTAAAAGTGCCTGCCGATACATTGGCAGTATTATAAGCTGCGCTGCCAACAGGCGCATCCGGATCATTAACCTGTGAGCCAATGCCGGTATTGGCTGTAGGAATACCAGTATTTGAACGCCTGCTGCGGCGCCAGTTATCGTCCAGCTTACGGTTGCCCCATAAACGCTTAAAGTCATTATAACCCTGGCTTATGGCGCTGTTATTGTAAAAGTAAAACGTACTGCCGCTGTTTTTATTGGAGGAAGATGAATTATTGTTCCTGTCGAGCGTATTTGACATAGTGCCGTTATTGACATTGGCAGCGGCACCGGTGGTTTCCAAAGCGGCTTGTTGCTGCTGGCGTGTTTTGCGGGCTACCATTTCATCTATATGGGCATCACGGGCTTTTTCATCCAAAGCGGCAAGCATTTGCAGAGTATCTTCGCGCGAGATGGTTTCAAGCAGGCGGGTAAGAATCTGCAGGTTATCGGCCTTTTTGCGGATGAGCTGATAACCGGGATAATTTGTCGACAGGTTATTGAGCGTACTGTCATAATAAAGCCTGGCGTTTGCGTAATCGGCCTTGTTTTTAAAGTTGATATCGGCAATGCGCAGGTATGACAGCCCTTTTTGGTTTTGGTTTTTGGTGCTAACCCGTACCGATTGCTTGTAACTTTTCAGCGCGTTGTCGATTTCGCCGGCTTTGAACTGTTGTTCACCAATCTGGTAATAGATCTGGTCGTAAAAATCGGCATTGTCTTCATTCTTAAGCAGGGCACGTAATAGGTCGATCTTACTGGCTTTAACACCGTTTTGATTGTCGCGTATGCGGATCCTGTTAAGGTTGGCATTAAATGCCATTTCAAAACTGGCGTTGCTTTTAACTATGCGGGTATAGCTTTCATAGGCATCGGCCGGCTTGAGGTTGACTTCCTGTAATTGGCCCAGGATAAATATCCAGCGGAGTTTGAGATTGCTGATATAACTGTATTTAATGGCCAGTTTAGCCATCTCTTGGGCTTCGGCATAGTTTTGGGTTAAGATATCATATTGCAGCTTGGTGGCGTAAACATCGGCAGTAATATTTTTTTAGGGTTGATATCCTGTATGGCCGAATCAATTACCAGTTTAGCTAAAGGTAACTGGTTAAGGTACATAAGCCCGCGGGCTTTCCATACCAAAGCCTCCTGCTTTAGATTGGCTTGTTTGCCAAATGAACGGGTTACATAATTACAATACTCAACAGCATCAAAATAATTAGCCTCCAGGTACCGGGATTTGCCCAGTACCAGGTAAGCATCACCTAAATAATGGCTTTGCTCCTTAATACTGATGATCTTGTTGGCTTTTACAATGGCTTCTTCCAGGTCCTTATCAGGCGTACCTGTTTGTGCGGTGGTATCGGGGTAAACATTTAATAGTTCACTATAGGCATCGGGAAAAGATGCTGCATAGCTTTCCTGCTTGAGCCTTAAAATTTCGTTAGCATTAAATAATATGTTGTAGTGGGCAGTGAGGTTTTGCATGGTGCGGTTAAACCCGCTTTGTTTTTCAAGCGAACAACCTGCCGCTACCAGTATAACTGCAAACAGAAAAAAAGTGGGTGTTTGATTTATAGGATGATGATAATCGCCTCAATGCTATATGGTAGTTAAAAAAGCATTGCTAAAATACTAAAGATTATGCAATAGGTTTAATAAATTTGCGCATGCCCGAAAATGACGAAAATAACAAAGATGAGGTAGGTAAGGAGGTTAGCAGCTATGCTAAGTTTTCCGGTATCGCGTTCCAGATGATCGTGGTCATCGGTATTTGCGCCTTCGTTGGTTATAAAATTGACGAGAGCGCCCGGCATGCTGTAAAGTGGGTTACTGCCGCACTTTCGCTTACCGGGGTGTTCATTGCATTATTCCTTGTTATTCGATCTGTAAAAAATTGACAAAATTGGCGCGCGTTATCCTATCCTTTTTCCTGTTCGTAATTATCACGGCAATCCCTCCTGTTTTGCTTATTTATACCGGCCATGCCAACTGGCTCGTACCGCGCTTTTGGCTCATCTTTTTTTATATCGATGCTTACATTTATCACCGTTTTTTTGGTGAATTTTGTGGGTAAGATCAACTACTCGCTGTACACTCAAACCTTTCTTGCTGCTACTACTGTCAAGATTTTAGCGGCAATGTTCTTCGCCCTGTTTTTTCTGATGAAGATAAAACCAAACAACGGGATTTTCCTGGTCAATTTTTTTTACGTTTATTTCTTAAACATAGCCTTTGAAATTTACGGTTTGTTGTGTACCTTGCGCAACCAAAAATTAAAGTAAAAAACTCTCTGCTAATGGATTTTAGGCCTGTTTTGAACTCAAAAAAATCACCTTAGGTATCGTTTTAAGCGTTTTTTCGCTGTTTGTATCTGTAAAAGCACTCGCTTTACAAGAAAAAATCCCGCTGAGCCCGCCACCGAAACAAAGGAAGAAGCCAAATTTGATCCGACTGAAACCATTATGGAGCACATTTCGGATTCCCATTATTTCCACATAGGTGGAAAACTTGCTATGCCGCTTCCGGTAATACTTTACACTGATAAAGGACTTGAAGTTTTCATGTCGTCAGTGTTTGAAGAGGGTGAAAAAATTCACGGGGGTAAATACTATAAATACGCCCTTGTGCATGATAAAATAAAAGCAGTAACCGGCGAAGATAAAACAGAAGATACTGCGGCCAAAGTTTTCGATCTGTCTATCACCAAAAATGTAGCTTCAATGCTGATGTCAGTTTTTGCATTGCTTCTTATTTTTCTTAGTGTGGCATCAGCCTATCGGAAGCGTATTGGTAAAGCTCCAAAGGGCTTGCAGTCGTTCCTTGAGCCCGTTATTTTATTTGTGCGCGATGAGATCGCGTTGCCAAATATCGGTTATAAATATGCGCGTTTTATGCCGTTATTGTTGACCGTGTTTTTCTTTATCCTGATTAATAACCTGATTGGTTTAGTGCCGTTCTTTCCGGGTGGTTCAAACCTTACCGGTAATATCGCTGTGACTATGGTGCTTGCAGTGATAACCCTGCTGGTAGTTAATTTTAATGGTAACAAACACTATTGGGCGCACATTTTTGTACCAAGCTCAGTGCCGGTTTGGTTGTGGCCATTATGGTGGGTTGTTGAGATATTGGGGATCTTTTCAAAGCCATTCGCATTAATGATTCGTTTGTTCGCAAACATTACAGCGGGTCACATTATTGTACTTAGCTTAATATCACTGATATTCGTGTTTAAGTCTGTGGCTATCGCGCCAGTATCTGTAGCTTTCGTGGTGTTTATGGATGTGCTTGAATTATTGGTTGCCATGTTACAGGCGTTCATTTTTACACTGCTTACCGCCTTGTTTATTGGTACTGCGATTGAGGAGCACCATCATTAATTAGTAAATAACTATAAATATATATTAACATTTTAAATTTAAAATCATGATTGGAAGTATTGCTGCATTAGGTGCAGGTTTAGCGGTAATCGGTGCTGGTATCGGTATCGGTCAGGTTGGTGGTAAAGCCATGGAAGGTATATCACGTCAGCCAGAAGCTGCTTCAAAAATCCAAACTGCCATGATCATCGCTGCAGCTCTTATCGAAGGTGCTGCTTTGTTCGGTGTGGTAGTATCATTCCTGGGCTTACGTTAATCAGCTCAAAAAATTAGGAACCGCGGCCGGCGCGATTGGCACCGGAGCGGTTCTTATTAAAATGTTTTATTAAAGTAGAAAAAGAGATCAATATAAAATGAATCCATTAGTTGTCCCAGATTTAGGTTTAGTTGTTTGGACCACAGTAGCCTTCGCTTTTCTGTTTTTTATTTTAGCTAAGTTTGCCTGGAAACCGATCATGGCAGCCATTGGCGAGCGTGAACGTTCAATTGAAGATGCGTTATTAAAAGCAGAAGCTGCTAAAGAAGAAATGAGCCGTTTAACTAACGAGAACGAATCGTTAATTAAACAAGCCCGTGCAGAGCGCGACCTGATCTTGTCTGAAGCACGTAAAGCTAAAGATCAGATCGTATCTGATGCTAAAGAGGTTGCACACAAAGAAGGTGCACGTATGATTGAGCTTGCCCGTGTTGAAATTAACAACCAAAAAGCAATTGCTTTAGCTGATGTTAAAAACCAGGTAGCTACTTTATCTTTGGAGATTGCCGAGAAGATCCTTCGTAAGCAATTTGAAGATCAGCAGCAACAAGACGAATTGGTTAGCCAATTATTGAAAGAAGTGAAGTTATAAGATTTCGGATTTGGGGCGTAGAATTTCGGATTTAATCCGGTACTCGCTGACCTATTCAAAACCGAAATTCAAATTGAAAATTCCGAAATCGAAAATTCGAAATCCGAAATAAAAAAACATGTCAGAAATCACGGTAGCAACCAGGTACGCCAAATCGATCATTGATCTTGCACAGGAACAAGGAATTGTTGCAGAGGTCAAAGCCGATATGGACCTTTTCTTAAAAACCCTGAAGGGCAGCCCCGAACTGGTAGCAGTATTGGCTAATCCTATTATATCTCATTCAAAAAAGATCAAGATCCTTGACGAGATATTTTTAAATAAGGTTAGCAAAACTACTATCGCTTTCTTTAAGCTGATGGTTAACAAAGGGCGCGGCGAAGTATTATATTTTACCGCCGGCGAGTACATTAACCTGTACAATGTTAAAAACCATATCACCAAAGCTAAGGTAACATCAGCTACTGCGCTTTCTGAAGCTAATAAGAAAACATTGGTTGCCGAATTGCAACAATCAGTTGGCGGTACAGTAGTGCTGGAAACTAAAGTTGACCCGGCTTTGATAGGCGGTTTTGTGTTAACTATAGGTGACAGGCAGGTTGATACCAGTATTGCCGCAAGCCTGAGGAAAATGAAAAAGGAATTTGCTGTAAAGGCGTAATTAGTAAGTATTAAAAGTAAAACTCTAAATAAATTTTAAACAATGGTAGAGGTAAGACCAGACGAAGTATCAGCAATTTTGCGTCAGCAGTTGGCCGGCTTCAAGTCAGAATCTGAATTAGAAGAAGTGGGTACTGTACTCCAGGTGGGTGACGGTATCGCACGCGTTTATGGATTAACTAAAGTACAGTCGGGTGAGTTGGTTGAGTTTGGCACAGGATTGCAAGGCATCGTACTTAACCTTGAAGAAGATAACGTGGGTGTGGTATTGTTAGGTAAATCTGACGATATTAAAGAAGGTGATACCGTTAAACGTACCAACAGGATTGCATCAATCAACGTAGGCGAAGGCATGCTTGGCCGTGTTGTTGATACCTTGGGTGCCCCTATTGATGGTAAAGGCCCAATCACCGGTCAAACTTACGAGATGCCGCTTGAGCGTAAAGCGCCAGGTGTAATCTATCGTCAGCCTGTAACCGAGCCATTACAAACTGGTATCAAAGCTATCGACGCGATGATCCCTATCGGTCGTGGCCAGCGTGAGTTGGTTATCGGTGACCGTCAAACCGGTAAAACTGCGGTTTGTATCGATACCATCATCAACCAAAAAGAATTTTATGATGCAGGTAAACCTGTAATCTGTATATATGTAGCTTGCGGACAAAAAGCATCAACTGTTGCTAACATTGTTCGTACGCTTGAAGAGAACGGCGCTATGCCTTACTCTATCGTAGTTGCTGCTAACGCTTCAGACTCTGCTACCATGCAGTTCTTTGCTCCGTTTGCAGGTGCAGCTATCGGCGAGTACTTCCGTGATACAGGCCGTCCGGCTTTGATCATCTATGATGACTTGTCAAAACAAGCTGTTGCTTACCGTGAGGTTTCATTGTTGTTACGTCGTCCACCGGGCCGTGAGGCTTACCCGGGTGATGTATTTTACCTGCACAGCCGTTTATTAGAGCGTGCCGCTAAAATCAACTCAAATGATTCTATCGCGCAGCAAATGAACGACCTTCCTGAGTCAATCAAAGGCATCGTTAAAGGTGGTGGTTCATTAACAGCTCTTCCAATCATTGAAACACAAGCTGGTGACGTATCTGCATACATCCCAACCAACGTAATCTCTATCACCGACGGTCAGATCTTCCTTGAATCTAACTTGTTCAACGCAGGTGTTCGTCCGGCTATCAACGTAGGTATCTCTGTATCACGTGTAGGTGGTAACGCACAGATCAAATCAATGAAGAAAGTTGCCGGTACTTTGAAACTTGACCAGGCTCAGTTCCGTGAGCTTGAGGCATTCTCAAAATTCGGTTCTGACCTTGACGCTTCAACCAAAAACGTGTTAGATAAAGGTATCCGTAACGTAGAGATCTTGAAACAAGGTCAATACTCACCGGTGACTGTAGAAAAACAAGTTGCTATCATTTACTTAGGTACAAAAAACTTAATGCGTAACGTACCGGTAAATAAGGTAAGGGAATTCGAAACCGAATTTACCGATCAGTTAGAAGCTCGTCACCCAGAAGTTTTAGCTGCCCTTAAAGCAGGTAAATTTGACGACCAGCTTACCGGCGTACTGGAAACAGTAGCTAAAGAACTGTCAGCAAGGTATTAATTTTTAGATTTGAGATGTTAGATGTGAGATATGAGACTGGTCTCTTCCACATCTGACGTCTTTATATAAATTAGATAAACAGATTGAAAGTGCAGATGTGAGGCTATCTCAAATCTCATATCTCAAATCTCACATCTCAATAAAGAATGGCTAATTTAAAAGAAGTAAGAAACAGGATCAAATCTGTATCATCAACCCAGCAGATCACCAAGGCTATGAAAATGGTTTCGGCTGCTAAGTTGAAACGTGCTACCAACGCTATTATTCAGCTGCGCCCTTACGCAAGTAAGTTGAAGGACCTGCTGGCTAACTTATCTGCAAGTTTGGAGGATAACACTTCTCCATACCTTCAGGAGCGTGAGCCGGTACGTGTATTGGTAGTTGTGGTATCATCAAACCGTGGTTTGGCCGGTGCTTTCAACGCTAACGTTATTAAAACAGCCAATAACCTTATTGCCGAAAAATATCCTAAACAGCTTTCTGCCGGTAACGTATCTATTGTTGCTATCGGTAAAAAAGCCCAGGAGTTTTACCAAAGGCGTAAGTACAACGTAATTGGTAATAACAACGACCTGTACTCGGATCTTAATTTCGAGAATGCTTCAAAAATTACCGAAGCGATTATGCAGGGCTTTGTTAACGGCGACTACGACCGTGTGGAACTGGTGTATAACCACTTCCGTAATGCCGCGGTACAATACCTGATTGCTGAACAGTTATTACCGGTGCCAAAGGCCGAGAAGAAAGAGGAAATAAAGGCAGCTAATGTTGATTACATCCTTGAGCCATCACAACAGGAAATTGTTGAGCAACTGATCCCTAAAAACATCAAGATCCAACTGTACCGTGCTGTATTGGATTCAAACGCTTCTGAACACGGTGCCCGTATGACAGCGATGGACAAAGCAACCGAAAATGCCGGCGAGCTTTTGAAATCATTAAAACTTTCGTACAACCAGGCCCGTCAGGCAGCCATCACTACCGAGCTTACCGAGATCGTGAGTGGCGCGGCAGCCCTTTCAGGCGGTAACTAAGTTTAAGAGTACTTTTATATAGAAAAGGCTTTCCGGAAGGAAGGCCTTTTTTTGAACCTTGATTTTTGGGATTGGAGGATTGTCTTGATACCCCGTTACCCAAACGCTGATTAAAGTTACGCTATCGCTAAACTCAACCAGTACTTGCAAAAAAGCAAATCCCCAAATCAGTTTAATCCAAAAAATCCTGGTTCAGACGAAATCAGCGAAATCACCATAATCATAACAAAAATCAGCCGTCTGGGTTGCCTCTTGCCACTCTTCGGTATCAATGTATACCAAAGAAAATTAAACAGTTATGAAAACAAAGTTATTCCTGGCGTTACTGGCGGGCGTGTTGCTGCTGGGCGCTTGTAAGGGCTCAAATTATGAAGCCATCCGCGATGACAAAGCTTCTTCATCGAGTGCGGATACGGTGGCTAAAATGACCGACACATCAAAGGTGGATATCCCGACAACCAAACTGGTAAAAACTGCCGACATGCGTTTTAAAGTAAAAAGTGTTCAGCAAACGGGCGATGCCATAGCGGCGCTTACCGCCCGCAACGGTGGCATGGTAGTGCATCATCAAATGCAGGCCTATGTAGAGCGATCAGAAGATATCCGTGTGAGTAATGATTCGGTTAAACGAGTATCGGCGCTAAGAACTGATGCCGACATGACGCTTAAACTTCCTTCAGAGAAGCTTGAAAGCTTTATGACGGAAGTGGCACACATGGGTATGTATGTTACGCTGCGCAAAATGGATATTGAAGACCGTACGCTTGACTATCTTTCCGAAAAACTGAAATTGAAAAACCGTCAGGATTTGGTAGAGCAGCAAAAGAAAGGCAAAATTGTAATCAAAAATCCCGTAAATGTGATGTTATTGAAGGACGATATGGTTGATCAGCAAATTGGCAATATGCGCACAGATGAAGCGGTAAAATACAGCATTGTTAACCTTAGCTTTTACCAAAGCAATTTTATAAATCAGGAAATGATAGCCAACGACGATCCTTCTGCCTATCAGTTGCCATTTGTTAACAGGCTGATGATAGCTTTGAGCAATGGCCGGCAACTTTTTGTTGAACTGATCCTGGGCCTCGCTAACTTATGGGTATTTATAATTTGGGGCATAGGTTTGTGGGCAATATACCGCTATTACAAACGTAAACACCCAACCTGGTTTGCCGGCGGCATAAAATCATAAAAACTTTGTCGCTTTTTCGGTAAACATTTCTATTTTTGCGCAAACATTAAAAATCGGTACCATGGAATCAATGGAAAATGCTAACGCAGAAGGTCATTACAAATTATTAACTGTAGCTATTGTTATCGGTATAGTAGGCGTGTTCCTGCGTTTTGCCGGCGATGCCAACACAGGCTTCATGTTTACTTCTATATCAAATATTATTTTGATCATTGGTATCCTAATCGCTTTGAAATGCGTTTTCGCAATTATGAAGTAACAAACCTGTAAAAGGGAAATGATATAAAAAAAGCGCCTTCATTTTGAAGACGCTTTTTTTGTGCCTTTTATTTGGGGTGATATCCCGATTCGTTCAGGAGTTTTTGGGCATCTTTATCGGCCATCAGCTGTGGTAGCGTTACATCAGGGTGCTTATCCATATATTTCCTTACTATCTGCCAGCCCGTCCACACAGCAAGTTTCGGTGCCGATTCATTCTTTTCGCCAAGGCCGGGAGTGAAGGGGGCTTCTGTAAGATATTTTTGGATTTTTTGATAATCAGTTTCGTAAAGCAGGTTTTGTTCTAAAAAGTATCCCCAGATTTTACTTTCAAATTCATGGCACCATTTCAATTGTTCTGTACTATAACGGATCTTGGTGCTATCGGCCATATCCGGCAGTATCTTGTCCATAAAGTACATGATCTTGCCGTTATAGATCATTTTATTAAGCAAGGCTTTATCATTGTCATCTTCCGGGAACATGTCCTCACGTGCTATGCCTTCAACCACTCGGGGCGTAATGTTATCAGGCGTAAACCACCTGGAAAGATAATGTGGAAAAGCATTGGTAAGCGAAGGATAAAAACGCGAATCCGCACCCAGAAACAAATCTATCCCGACGCCGAAATAGCCATCGCCAATGGTAGTTTGGGCCTGGAAACCGGAAATATAAGCATATACCCGCGGGAGCGGTTTTTGAGGGTAATAATATTTAATGTATTTAAAAGCCTCGGTAAGGCTGGCGTTCTGCCGGTCCATATTAGGGAAGGCGGCATCGGCGTCGTGCTTGAGGTCGTTATAGGCTTTGCCCGCGAACACCTGGCGAAGGGCTTTAAAATAGGTGGTATCCTTAGTACTGCCAACCTGTAAAATGCGTTCAATAAAATCAGGGTAAAAACTGCCGTATTGTTTTTGCAGGTAGGAAGCTTGTAAGGCCATCGGCTTGTTGTGCATGGCATCAAAATCATGGTCGAACCGTTCAATTTTGACATTAACGTTGATATTGCTTACATCAATTTTTTTGTTGCGGGTACAGCTGCTTAATATCAGGCCGATGGAAAAAATTAAGTAAATTTGCTTTGCTATATACCGGGTAGGGTTCATCTTTATCCTTTAAGGCAAAAGTAAATTTATTTGCATTAATGTTGCTACTATTGTTAAGTCAATAGTCGGTAGTCCTAAATCGAAAGTCTTATTTTTTGACTTTATACTGAAGACTTGCGACTTAAGACTAAAATATACATATACTATGAAAATCGCGTTAGCCCAGCTCAACTATCACGTAGGTAATTTTGAATCGAACACCAATAAAATCATTAATCATATTATCAAGGCGAAAAATAACGGGGCTGACCTGGTTGTATTTGCCGAGCTATGTGTTTGCGGTTATCCTTCGCGCGATTTTTTAGAGTTTGATGAATTTATAGGTCTTTGCGACGAAGCAGCTAAAAAGATTGCTGAAGTATGTGTGGATATAGCCTGCATCATTGGCTTGCCAACACCTAACCATAAAACAGAGGGTAAGGACCTCAGTAATTCGGCGTATTTTATTGAGAATGGCGAGGTGAAAGCAGTGGTAAACAAAGCCTTGCTGCCTAATTACGATGTATTTGATGAATACCGTTACTTTGAGCCTTCAACCGAGTTTAATTGTATTGAGTTTAAGGGCAAGCGAATAGCGCTGACTATTTGCGAGGATCTGTGGAATACCATCGAAAACCCGCTGTATGTTACCCGACCGATGGATACCCTCATACACCAGACTCCGCATGTAATGATTAACATTGCGGCATCACCTTTTGCCTATAATCACGATGAAGAACGAATCGAGATATTGAGTGATAACGCCAGCCGTTATAAGTTGCCTCTGTTATATGTTAACCATGTTGGCGCGCAAACAGAGTTGATATTTGATGGAGGTTCGCTGGTGTTTGATAATACAGGTAAGCTAATTGATGAGATGCCTTATTTTGATGAAAGCATGGCTTACTATACATTGAATGAGGATAACACGTTGAGCTTTGATCATCCAACAACGATAAAAACCGAACGTCCGGGAGATATTGAGCAAATTTACCAGGCAGTAATCCTCGGCATCCGTGATTATTTTTATAAATCGGGCTTTAAGCAGGCAATTTTAGGCTTATCAGGCGGGATAGATTCGGCTGTGGTATGTGCTTTGGCTGCAGAGGCGCTGGGGCCGCAAAATGTGATGGCTGTATTACTGCCTTCACGCTTTTCAACAGATCATTCATTAAAAGATGCTCAGGATTTGGTTGATAACCTTGGTTGCAAACACGAAATAGTGCCCATTAAAAGCATTACAGAGGCCTTTGAAACAGCATTAAACCCACAGTTTGATGGTTTGCCTTTTAATATCGCGGAGGAAAATATCCAATCGCGCAGCAGGGCTGTTTTATTAATGGCGATGTGCAATAAGTTTGGCTATATTTTGCTAAATACCAGTAACAAGAGCGAGGCAGCTGTTGGCTACGGTACTTTGTATGGTGATATGTGCGGTGGTATTTCGGTTATTGGCGATGTTTATAAAACCCAGGTTTTTGAGCTGGCGCGATATATTAACCGTGATAAGGAGATCATCCCGATCAATTCAATCGTTAAACCGCCATCGGCCGAGTTAAGGCCCGATCAAAAAGATACCGATTCACTGCCCGAATATGATGTCCTTGACAAGATCCTGGCCGAGTATATCGAAAATCGCTGCTCATCGGCCGAGATCATCAGAATGGGGTATGACGAGGCAACCGTTCGCCGGGTTATCAAGCTTACTAATTCGGCCGAGCATAAGCGTTATCAAACGCCCCCTATTTTAAGGGTGTCGCCAAAAGCATTTGGTATGGGCCGCAGGATGCCTATTGTGGGTAAATACCTGTCGTAACAGCTAAAATTTCACTCTTTAATTGTCAAGTTTACGAATATTGTAAAGCGTTGGTTGTTTTGTTTTAGTTGAGGTTGATTTTTCTTAAAATTGCCTATCTTTCAAACCAATGATCAAACTTTACACAATTGTTTCCTTTTGCTTTTTGCTGTTGTTTTCAGTAAGCGACGCTATGGCCCAACAGTCATTGATCAGCGAAAAGAACAGGCTTCAGCTTAACGATATTTCACAGCAATCGCTCACAAACTATAAAGCATCTCACGACAAGGCAGTGTCATTAGCGGCCACGCATGGATGGACATTATCCCGCCGTACAAAAAACGGCAACCTGGTTACCTTACAGGGAGTTAATAAATTAGGGTTCCCTATATATCTTATTACGCATAATAATACCACCGCGGCAGCCACCACAGGTACTAATACCCTGCAGCCCGGAGGTTCATTAGGTTTGAACTTGTCAGGATCGTCAGATTTTTTGACCAACAAGCTGGCCATATGGGATGGCGGCGCGGTTTACAAAGCGCACCAGGAATTTGCAGGTAAAACCATCACACTAAAAACAACCGAACCGGTAAATGACCATTCATCACACGTGGCAGGTACCATGATTGCCAAAGGCATTTATGCACCGGCTAAGGGCATGTCGTTTGGGGCAACAACGCTTCAGTCGTATGATTTTAATAATGATGAAACCACCATGAGTGCCGCTGCTGCCAATCTTCTACTTTCCAATCACTCATACGGGGTAGTAACGGGTTGGGATTATAATGATTCGGCCGGCCGCTGGGAATGGAATGGTTTACCAGGCGACACGGTAGATTATAACTTTGGTTTCTACGACTCAAAAACAGCCAACTGGGATAAGATAGCTTATAATGCCCCATATTACCTCATTGTTGAATCGGCGGGTAATGAGCGTTCAAGTAATGGCCCTGCGGTAGGCGAAACCTACTATGGTTACAAAAGTAAAACCGATCAAACTTTTGTGAACAAAGGCGCCCGCCCTGCCGGGATCAGCAATAATGATAGTTATGATATTATCAGCACCAGCGGTAATGCCAAAAACATACTTACTGTAGGTGCAGTTTACCCGCTATTGTATGGGCCAAAAAACCGAAGTGATGTAGCCATAGCGCCTTTCAGTAGCTGGGGCCCAACGGACGATGGCCGTATCAAACCCGATATTGTAGGCGATGGTGTTAACGTACTTTCGGTAGGGGTTGATAACACTACCTCATACGCTACTTTATCAGGCACCTCAATGGCTGCCCCTAATGTTACGGGCTCGCTTTATTTGCTGCAGGAATACTATGCTAAACAAAATGGAGGAACATTTATGCGGTCGGCCACATTGAAAGGGTTGGTTTGCCATACTGCCTTTGATGCCGGTAATATAGGGCCTGATTATATTTATGGCTGGGGATTGCTTAATATGACCGAGGCTGCACAAGCAATAACCAATAATGGTGGTAAAAGCATGGTAAGCGAAAAAACGCTTACACAGGGACAAACACAAACCTATAACGTAATAGCATCCGGTAACCGCTTACTGGCCGCAACCATATCATGGACCGATCTGCAAGGTACGCCAACTACCGAGGGGGTGATCAACAGCCGAACTCCTAAATTGGTGAATGACCTCGATATCAGGGTAAGCGACGGCACAACAACTTTTACCCCTGGGTGCTTGACCCTAATAAGCCCGGATTTTCTGCAACTAAAGGGGACAATATCAGGGATAACATTGAACAGGTATATATCCCTAATTCGGTTCCCGGCAGGGCTTATACTATTACAGTATCGCATAAAGGAAGCTTGTCATCCGGGTCGCAGGCATACTCGCTTATTGTTACCGGGGTTGGGGGAACTGCTTACTGTGCTTCGGCTCCGCTTTCAAATGCCGACTCAAAGATTGATAATTTAAAACTCGCTAATATTGATAATACCGCGGCTGCAGGTTGCACGGGCTACTCGGACTATACCAACCTTACCGTACAGCTTGAGCAGGCTAAAACGTATCCCTTGAGCATCACCCTTGGCACTTGCGGCAACAATTTTAATAAAGCTGCAAAAGTGTTTATAGACTGGAATGCTAACGGTGTGTTTGAAGATAATGAACTGGCAGCAACAACCGGGATCATTAATGGAACCGGTACCTATAATACCAACATTACCGTGCCGGGAACAGTAACTGCCGGGGCTTACAGCCTGATGCGGGTTGTGCTTACTGAAACCGGCGATGCATCAAGCATTAAAGCTTGCGGCAGCTATACCAAAGGCGAAACCCAGGATTACCGGGTGCAATTTCTGCAAACCAGTATTGACGCAGGCGTTATTTCCATTGTTAGCCCGGGCAGCAGCGGTTCGTGCTCGGCGAGTACACCTGTTACGGTGAGGCTTAAAAATTTTGGCAACGCAGCTATAAACAATATCCCGATAACAGTTACCATTACCAATGCCAATAACGTTACAACTACTTACAACGAGATCTATAAGGCATCATTGCCCGCATTGGCCGAGGATAACTTTACCTTTAGCCAGGAGTTTAATGCGGTTGCAGGGGCATCCTATACTATTACAGCTACCAGTAAACTTACCGGCGATCCGGTTAGCAGCAATAATTCGGTTACAGCCAATATCACCATTAATTCGCCGGCAACTATTGGCGATCTGAGTGCTTATTATTGTACCACTACCAATCAATACGAGTTATTTGGCACCGGTGACGGTACTGTATTATGGTATCAGAATGCAACTGATGAATTGCCCATAGCCGCCGGAAGCGAAGCGTTAACAACTCAGGCGCCGGTTAATAATACTTACTATGCAGGTGTTAATGATTTTAGCGGGACAATTGGTCCTGCTACTAAAAGTGTATTTACGGCTGGGGGTATAACCAGTTTACCCCTTATGTAACTGTAAGCACTAAGGTGCCGGTATTAATTAAAAGCGCGCGTCTTTACATTGGCAATTCGGGGAAAATAACATTTAATGTATCCAATGCTAACGGGCAAATTGTATCGTCGGTTACTATAAATGCTGTTGCAACCCGTACCACCCCTCTGGCAGGCGCACAGCCCGATGACCCTAACGATCAGGGACAGGTGTATGATTTAAACCTGTCGTTACCAGGTGCCGGCAACTACCAGATATCGGTTGATTTTGCTGATCAGGCTACAATATATCGTAACAACGGAGGCGTAACAGGTTATCCGTTTAAGATCGGTAATATATTTAGCATTACCGGTAACAGCGCCACTGCAACCAATGGCGATACTACCGCCTACAAAGGGTACTACTATTATTTTTACGATATGAAGGTGCAAAGCCTGGGCTGTGCATCGGCCGCGCGTAAAGCGGTTACGTTGAGTAGGCCGCTTATTACCCAAACCAATAACACCCTTAACTCAAACTTTACCGATGGTAACCAATGGCTGTTAAATGGCAATGTAATAAGCGGGGCCACCGCTGCAACTTACAACCCTGTACAAAGTGGAAAATACCAGGTGCAGGTTACACTGGCCAATGGCTGTGTGGCGCAATCAGATAATTATGTTTACGCACGCGAAGGCAGGGCCGGAAATAAAAATGAAATTGGGTTGAGCGTGTTCCCGGTACCGGTAAGCACTGATTTAAACGTGGTATTTGCGGCCAAAGAAGCCACCACCATGAAATTATCCCTCATTAATGCTTTAGGTGAAGCGGTTTACCAGGGTGGGCAGCAAAATATTGATCAGGGTAATTACAGCACTATTTTGAATGTGAGCAGGCAAACGCCTGGGGTATATGTGCTTAGGGTATTGCTTGGACAGAAGGTCTATTCGCAAAAAGTTATCATCACCCGTTAGGCAGGTGATGATAATCTCTTTTATTTTTTAGAAGGTATACTTTAATCCCAGTCCGGGTGCGATATCGAAAAATGGCCCTCTTGCCAGTTCAAGTCGCGGATTAAGGTCAAGGCTTATTGCAATTGGCGCATTAGGGATAACATATTCCAAACCGATAACAGCATCGGCACCTATCAGGATGTGTTTGCCGTTGTAGTATTCGTCGTCGCCGCCAAAACGTTTGTAGTAGCCATTGCCTACCGAACCAAGGTGACCGCCAAAGCCATAATAAAAGCTCAGTTTATCAACATTAAAAGCTTGCTGGTTTAATTCATACAAGCCGGTTAATACCACGCCGTGATCGCGGATACCCAGGATGCCTTCAAGCGCGGTGCCTTTATCCATAAAATATTTAACAGAGGGGCCAACCTCGTATGCGCCAAATTTTAAACCTACTGCTGTTTTATAGTCTTGGGCCTGTGAGTTTTTGCTGATCAATAAAAAGGATACGGAAAATAATAAAAGGTACGTTAGTTTTTTCATGCAGATGAATTTAATAATTGACAATAATGTAGCTGTAACAAAAAAGTGACCAGCTTGTTTAGCTTAATTTTGAGCTTTTTTATTTCATGCAAATAAACGCCGGAATTGCTTTTTTATGCTATCTGTGTTTAAAAAACATTGTGCTTTGATTGGTATTGAATTGGTTTTCAATAGAAAAGAATGGTTTCGGAGTGTTAAATTAAGTATCTAAATCAGTTATTTTAGTGAAAATTAAATTGCTGTAATGACTATAAATCGCCTTAAAATAAATAATCCGAAATTCCAGATCCTGTTTTTATCCGTAATATTTTTTGTTTTGTCGGGATGTGCACCGGGGCAGCTCGGGCGCAATAACAGCGGTCAGTACCGTAACGGAATGGTAGTTTGCGCATATCCCGATGCCGCACAGGTGGGGCTGGATATATTGAAAAAAGGAGGTAATGCAGTTGATGCCGCTGTAGCAGTGCAATTTGCTTTGGCAGTAACTTTGCCCGAAGCCGGGAACATAGGTGGTGGCGGTTTCATGGTTTACCGTTCCGGTAACGGTAAAACAAGCACACTTGATTTTAGGGAAAAAGGCCCGGGGGCAGCCAATGTTAATATGTATCTTGATTCTGCCGGTAATGTAATCCCCAATATGAGTTTGTACACCCACAAAGCATCGGGCGTGCCGGGATCAGTTGATGGAATGATTGAGGCTCATCGTAAGTACGGCAAACTGAAATGGGCCGATTTGATTGAACCTGCCATTAAACTTGCCCGCAACGGTTTTAAAATAACCAAACATTTGGCCAGCGATCTTAACCATACCGCCGGACAATTTAGAAAATTAAACCCGGGTAAAAATTATTTGGTAAAAGAAGGGGAATGGAAGGAAGGCGATTTGTTGATACAGGAAGATCTTGCCAAAACATTTGAACAGATCCGGGATAAAGGCCGTGACGGTTTTTATGACGGGCCTGTTGCGGATTTGATTGTTGATGAAATGAAACTTGGTAATGGCCTTATCACGAAAGCTGATCTCAAAAACTATCATGCTGTTTGGCGTGACGCACTTGTTGGTAAATACAAGGATTACAAGATCATTACCATGCCGCCGCCTTCAAGCGGGGGATTGCTTTATTGCAATTGCTGAAATCGGTTGAGCCTTATCCGCTTAAAAGATGGGGCTACAATCAGGATTCTACCATCAGGCTTATCGTGGAGGCCGAGCGCCGGGTATACGCAGACCGTTCCAAATACCTTGGCGACCCGGACTTTTATAACGTGCCGGTTGATAGCCTGCTCCAGCCGGCTTATATTACATCGCGCATGAAAAGCTTTAACTGGGACGCTGCTACGCCAAGTGCCAGTATCCAGCCAGGCTCATTTGTTGGTTATGAAAGCGACCAAACCACGCATTATTCCATTGTGGACAGAGAGGGCAACGCGGTATCCGTTACTACCACGTTGAATGATAGCTTTGGCTCAAAGATATTTGTAGGCGGGGCGGGCTTTTTGCTGAATAATGAAATGGATGATTTTAGCTCCAAGCCCGGTGTGCCAAACATGTACGGGTTGGTTGGCGGCAAGGCTAACAGCATCCAGCCCGGGAAGCGGATGTTATCATCCATGACACCCACTATTGTTGAAAAGGACGGCAGACTGTTTATGGTGGTAGGAACTCCCGGCGGTTCAACTATTATTACCTCTGTTTTCCAAACCATACTCAATGTAATTGAATTTAATCAGAACATGCAGCAGGCTGTTGCATCAAAACGTTTCCACAGCCAGTGGCTGCCCGACGAAGTAACTATTGAGAAGGACGGTGTTGACAGTACTACAGTTGGCAAGCTACAAAGCAAAGGATATAAAATTGTAACCACCAAATCCATTGGCCGTGTTGACGCTATCCTCAAAACTAAATGGGGCTATTACGAAGGCGGAGCCGACCCGAGAGGGGATGATACTAAGATGGGTTGGTAGGTTAGTTCTTTGGTGTTTGGTGAGGATGCGCCTGCATAATTTTCAGCTGTACAGTACCAATGAACCAGTGAACAAATGAACAAAGCCCTTGCGTAATCAATAAGCATTTCTTACGTTTGGTATGCATGCATAATAATGTAAAACACCAGGAAACTATCGACTATTTTATAAAGATAGTGTGGCAAACCATGGCTAACCGTTACAACCAGTTGGTGACGGAGTTTGGCTTTACACAATCAATAGGTTACCTGCTCATTAATATCGACGAAAAGGAAGGTACTACCGTATCGCAGGCTGCTGCCTTGCTGGGGCTTAAATCAACCAGTCTGTCGCGCATGCTTAGTCAGCTGGAAACCACCGGGCTGATATATCGCGAAAGCAATGAGGGCGATAAGCGCTCAGTTAAAATTTACCTTACCGCATTAGGTAAAGAAAAACGACATCAGGCCCGTGTAATAGTACGCCAGTTCAATAATTACCTTGATGCTAACATCAGCGAAGCCGATAAACAACACCTCATCGAAACGCTTAAAAAGCTGAACAAGCTTACCGTTAACTATAAACCCTGATTGGTCATTATGCTTCGCGTCATTGCGCTGCGCTGTCATTATGCTGCGCAGTCATTGGTCATTATGCTTCGCTTCATTGCGCTGCGCTGTCATTGGGTCATTATGTTGCGCGTTATTATGCTACGCTGTCATTTTGCTTTGCAGTCATCGAGGCATTTACTTCGTGTCATTAGTCATTATGCTTGGAGCCGTTGAGTTATCGACAGTATACCAGGTAATGACTTAATGACCAAATGATAAAATGACCGCGCAGCGCCCACACTTTTACTTAAAATCGAGCGTTTTACCTTCGAAATATCCCTTATCGGGTGTTTTAAACGGTGCCTGCTTTTTATTAATTGTTAAAAAGTGTTAAGCTGCCGTTTTTCTATTTTAAAAGAATAAATTTGCCTTTTGAATTGATGAACAGGATACTGATAGTTTTATTGCTTTTAGGCGTTATTGCAGGTGGTTGCGTAAAATCATCCGTCAGCCCCTTAGTTCAATACAACAAGCAAAAGGAAATTGACGACAAGATCATAAGCGATTATGTGGCTGCCAACGGCTTAGTAGATAAGGCTAAAAAGGTGTATGATACAACAGGTGTTTATTACATAGTAAACGATGGAGAAGGGGGAACAGGTAATGTGCTTTACACCAGTTCGACACAGGTTACAGTTGGTTATACCGGTAAAATACTAACATCGGGCGTTGTATTTGCCCAAACGGATCAGTTTCATCCTACCTATATATTGGGGGGGTAATTAAAGGCTGGCAGTTAGGTATCCCGCAGATCAAACCGGGAGGTAAGGTTCGGTTGCTGATTCCATCGCGTTATGCCTATGGGCCATATGCGCAGGATTCGATACATTTGCCGGCAAACTCGGTACTTGATTTTCAAATTCAGCTGTATAACGTAACCAATTGATAAAGCCAGATAAAAGGGACATATAGCCAGCGAGCAAAAGCTTTAGGCGGTTAAAAAGACAAATTATAATAAATGAAACAAACTATTTTTACGCTCTTAGTACTTATCTCTATAGGCCTTATATCATGCCGGAAAGACAGGAACGATCCGGACATTAAGCAATATGACGACACCCAGATCAAGAATTATATAGCGGCAAACAGCATCACAGGCATGTTACGTGATACCACCGACGGTGATACCACCGGTATTTACTACAAGATCCTTTCACAAGGCCGCGGCACACCGATGGATTATTCAGATCAGATCTCATTTGTATTCACCGTTCGCACGCTCGATGGTAAGTTTGTATCTGTTGACTCGCTTAACGCGAACCATTTTTACGGTTATTTGGGACATGTTAGCAACTCACTGCCCAAAGGTTTACAGACAGCTATCCACAACCTCATAAAATATAAAGGTACGGCGGCAAGGGTGATCATCCCATCACATTTGGCTTATGGCGTTAACGGTTACGGATCAGGCAGCTCAAGTAATGCAAATACTCATATCGGCGGTAACCAAAGTTTGGATTATTATATTAATGTGGTTTCAAACCAGGAGCTGTATGATGACGCTGTAATTAAAAATTATATCAAAACTAAAGGGCTTACCGGATTTACCAAAACGGCTGACGGAGTATATATAAAAGTAGCTACACCTGGTACCGGTTCTGATTTAATAGGCCTCGATTCATATATAACATGTACCTATTCGGGCAAATATTTAAATGATACAGTGTTTGACAGTACCTCTCTGCAAGGGACAACCTCTTCATCTTTTACAGTTAGCGGTTTGGTTAAAGGTGCCCAGGAGGGTTTAACCGGGCAAACAGCCGGGTCTGCAGTATCTATCATAATACCTTCGAGATTTGGTTATGGCAACACTGGCAGTGGTTCATCAATAGCTGCAAATGTGGTGTTGTATTTTGACTTTACAGTAGCTACGGTTACTAATTGATGTAATTATTTAGCCAGCGCCTTTTTAAACGCTGCTAAACAACGGTCGCGGGCTTTGCTGTGATCAACAATGGGTTTTGGATATTTGCTGAAGTCGGCATATTCCGGAACCCATTTTTTTATGTATTTAAGTTCGGGGTCAAACTTTTTGGTTTGGGCATCGGGGTTAAAAATCCTGAAGTACGGCGCCGCATCGGTACCTGAACCTGCAGCCCATTGCCAGCCACCTACATTGCTGGCCATTTCATAATCCAGCAGCTTACGGGCAAAATAGCGTTCTCCCCAGCGCCAGTCAATCAGCAGGTCTTTGCTTAAAAAGCTGGCCACTATCATACGCACGCGATTGTGCATAAAGCCGGTTGTATTCAGTTCGCGCATCCCTGCATCAATGATTGGGAAACCGGTTTCGCCTTTGCACCAGGCATCAAACTGTTTTTCATCGTTTATCCAATGGATGCGGTCATATTCCGGCCTGAAAGCATGGTCCATCGTATGAGGGAAATGATGTAATATCATCATATAAAATTCGCGCCAGATGAGCTCATTAAGCCAGGTTTTATCATCATGACTGTAGGCCGTAGCTGCCAACTCCCGGATGCTTACGGTACCAAAGCGTAAATGCATGCCAATATGTGAGGTGCCTTTAATGGCCGGAAAATCGCGCTGCTCTTTATAATCTTTAATTACACCTTCATAACTTTTGTCGGGCAGGGGCATATTGCTTTTTTCAAAGCCCATTTCTTTTAACGATGGGATAGGGAATGCTTCGGTTTGATAAAGATTTTTAAGATATTTTTTTGTTGGATAGGCCTTTAAATAAAATGGTTTTAACGTACTGTACCATTTACGCTGATATGGAGTGTAAACGGTGTAAGGCTTGCCATCGTCTTTTATAACTTCATCCTTTTCAAAAATTACCTGGTCTTTATAGGTTTTAAAGGGGATGCCATGCTCTTCAAGTTTTGCGCGTACCCTATCATCGCGTTTAGTGGCGTAGGGTTCATAGTCGTGATTGGTGTAAACCGCGGCAATGTTATGGTCTTTGATGAGCTTATCCCAGGCGTGTATTGCTTTATCATAAAGTATCAACATAGTGCTGCCATGCTTATGGAATGCTGTACTTAAGCTTTCAATAGTTTGATAGATGAACGTAACGCGGGCATCGTCCTTATCTTGAAGCTTGTCAAGAATTTCTCTATCAAAAATAAATACGGGTAAAACAGGGTTGCCGCTTTTAAGGGCATAATAAAGGCCTGCATTATCATCAAGCCGTAAATCGCGGCGGAACCAGAATATGCTAACCGGTGTTTTATGATCCATAAATTTCACTTAATGCTGTATCTATATCAGCAAATTTAAATTTGAAACCGGCGTCTTCAATTTTTTGTGCCGATACTTTGGTACTGCCCAGTACTATACTGCTCATCTCGCCCAATAAAAGTTTGAGCACAAAGCCCGGCACATTTGGCGCCCACAGTGGTTTATGTAATTGTTTGGCAACTGCCTGGGTTAATTGCTTATTGGTGACAGGATTTGGTGCAACCATATTGTAAACGCCGCTAAGGTTCTTATTTCCGATCCCTAAAAGGTACATATCCACAACATCCTGCCAATGGATCCAGGGCACCCATTGTTTACCGCTGCCAATGGGCGAGCCAACATATAGTTTTATAGGTTTTGCAAGGGTTGGTAATGCACCGCCATCTTTATCCAGTACTACACCGGTACGGAATTTCAAAATTCGAATCCCAAACTTTTGGCCCTCATCAACGGCAGCTTCCCACAGTACACAGCATTGGGATATAAAATCCCTGGCCGGAGCGCTTGTTTCATACATCAGTTCATCCCCACGGTCGCTGTAATAACCAATGCCTGATGCGGAGATAACTGAAGTAACCTGATGCTGTTTGCGTTTCAGCAGATCATACACCAGCTCAATTGATTTTACGCGACTATCGATCAGGTCTTTTTTACGGGCGTCGGTCCAGTGCTTTTCAGCAATGCCCGAGCCGGCCAGATGCACGATGGTATCAATCCCGTCGATACAATGCTCATCAATGATGCCTTTGTTGATATCCCATACAAATGTCTTTACCTGCGGATTGTTACCGGCTTTTCTGCTTAAATGACTTACGGTATAACCATTAGCCAATAATGCTTTAGTGAGAAGTGTTCCCAGTAATCCTGATCCGCCGGTTAGTAGTATACTTTTGTCCATAATTTTGTCCATAGTGTTTTTACCTGATACGCTATTGCTATGGGCTATGGTCTATCGACTATGATCCCGGCTTTTTCTTTATAATTAACAATTTCCCTTGCCATACCGTTAAATATAAACAGGTGGAAAGGCCACATGGCATACCAGTACAAGCGGCCCCACAGGCCGTTGGGCCTAAAGGTAGCTACCTGACTTAAACTTTGCTTACCATGGCGTTCAATTATTTTAAATTCAAGCCATGCTTCGCCCGGTAATTTCATTTCAGCGTACAGGAGCAGGCGTTTGTTTTCGCGGTCGGCCAGCAAAACCCGCCAAAAATCAATTACATCACCCGGACTTATATTGATATTGCTTGTGCGCCCCCGGCGCGAGCCAACACCACCAAAGATCTTATCCAGGAAACCGCGGATGTTCCATATCCAGTCCCAATAATACCAGCCCCGGTTGCCGCCTATAGAAAGTACGTTGGTAAACACTTCGTTGGCCGGGCGTTCAAAAGGCATTTTTACTTTGTATTCCTGCGTGCCGTTTTGAGGTACCTTGATCTGGTCCATAAAACCGGGATTAAGGTAACCCTGGTTAAAAGCATCTTTCCAGCTGGAAACGATGGAGTTTTGCTCAATTTTAACAAAGGCAAGCTCGAGGCATTCTTTATAAGTAAGGCATTTACGTGGCACAACCTCATCAATGCCATGATCATGCATAATGGTTTCGTTCTTCATGCTGTTTACAAGGCTTTGAGCAAGTGTAAAGCTTGTAGAAGTAACAAAATACAGCCAATACGATGATATTTTAGGAGATAGGAAGGGTATGGTTATAATATACCTTTTCAGCTTACGTACCTCAGCATAAGTAAGCATCATCTGCCTGAAAGAAAGGATATCCGGCCCGCCTATATCAAAGGCCCGGTTGTAAGATTTTTCATTTAGCATTACACCTTCCAGATAACCAAGTACATCGCGGATGCCAATGGGTTGGGATTTTGTATTGACCCAACGAGGAACGGTCATCACAGGAAGCTTTTCGGTAAGGTCACGAATGATCTCGAACGAGGCACTACCCGAACCGATGATAATAGCCGCCCGCAAAACGGTTAAGGCTGCTTTGCCTTCTTTCAGTACATCCTCCACATGCCGTCGTGATTCCAGGTGACGCGAAAGATGTTGATCGTTGGTTATCCCGCTTAAAAATATGGTTTGTTTGCACCTGGTTTTATCAAGTGCCTTTACAAAGTTATGGGCCGAAAGAGCCTCGAGTGCGGCAAAATCATGAGTTTGCGCCATGGAGTGCACCAGGTAATAAGCTGCATCGAGATCTTCAGGAAATGCTTCGATATTTGACTCTTTAAGCAGATCGCCGGTAATGAGGGTGACTTTACCGCTAAAATCGCTATGCTCGTGAAAACGACGTTTATCACGTACCAGGCAAACTACATCATGGCCTTTCTCCAGTAAAACCGGGATAAGCCGTGTACCTATATAGCCGTTAGCGCCAGCAAGCAAAACCTTCATGCATAATGAAACAACAAAAAAGGCAGGCTGTTTTAAGCTAAACGCCTGCCTTCATAATAAATTAATAAATAGTTATATCCTATATGTTTACACTATCTGTCACCACTACTTTGCTGCACAGTGGCTTAGCATATTCTTCGGCAAATATCACATGGGTAGGGTCAACCTGGTAAGCTTCCTGCGCTTCGGGGGTATCAAATAAAATCAACAGTGATACATCATAAGAGCGGTCAATTACATCGCGATTGGTATCGGCCGGCACGCCGATATGTATATCGCGGATATGTGGAATAGGCAGGAGGATATTAAGCCCTTCAATCAGTTTATCTTTATCGGCTTTGTTTTTTAACCAGAAGTGTACGTGGTGTACAAAAGTGTTTTGGAGTATTGGCATATGTTTGTTTATGTTTTGCGTTTAAATAATTGGCCGAACCAGTTTTGTTTTTTGGGAGCTGATGAGTTTAAAACCTGTATACGATAGGCTTCAAAATTTAAATATCCGTTTGCTGATGGCTTGTTAAGGTCGATCATATCACCAAGCCCTGTATCAAATATTTGCCAGTTATTTTTTATGGCGAGATCTATCAGTGGATAAATAGCAGATTCACCATATAAATTGAGCATTAAAGTACTTGAAGGCTCACCATCATCAAAATAATCTATCGTAAAATTATCTTCTTTTATTTCGTGGTGGTCACCATCTGTAATTATATTTTTGAAATACTTTTTAAAAGCCTTGGAAAATGAGACAGGGAGTAGTTGTTTTTCATCCACATCTGCCAGGTCAGTAATTTTTTGCCTCGAATTAAATAGTACTACATCCCAACTCATATAAGATGAAATTAATGCATACAGCCTACATAAACTCTTCCCTTAAAAACAAAGGCCGTTTTAACCTTATCAATAACTTGTAAGGCGCTATCTGCACTGTTTTTGTTTTCATAAATTCCGGCTACTAAAGCAATCGTTTTTGGGCTTGTATCAAATTGGTAGTTCTCAAGATATTCAAGGCTTAACGTTTTGGATGGAAATCTCCGTGGATAATATTCGCCCGCATAAATCTCATCTTCATCCTTATCGGATAATGCAATGAGGTCTTTAGCTTTATTATATCCCCGTTCCATCGTATCAATAGGGATACCGGATAATTTATTCAAGGCAAACATTCTATTCCTGAGCGTATAATAATTGATACCTGTATCGGCAATTAAAATATAGTAATTTGCATAAGCAGGTTCACTATCCGTATTAGATGTATCAATACCTGCTGCCTTAATCTTGATTGTGTTTTTATAGGATGAAGCCAAAACCTTAACATGTTTTACTTTAAGAGAATGGGTATCTTTATCAGAAGGTTTCGATTTGCAGGCAGCAAATAAGCATACTATTATAAGCAGAAAATGAACTTTCATATGAGGGTATAGGTTATCCAAATATAATTGAATTTCAATTTGAAAGGCAAATGCGTGCTGTCCATTGTGAACTCAAAACTGCCAAGTGCTTAATATTCCAATACCACATGCGGTTTAAAAGTATCCGTTTTAACTTTTGCCTTTAGCTCATGTAAAATATTATACAACCCAAAATTGGTGCGGTTTACGTAGATAAAATGTTTAACGCCTCGGGCTTGTTTAAATTCCGGCATTTTTGATATGCGCTCGCCAAAACCGTATAACTGATCAAAAAATTCGGTCTGGCCAAAATCAAATGTATCGGTAATATATGGTTGGGCAAACAGGCTTATCATTTCCTTATACTGGGTATAATAAAACTCGATCTGCGCCGGGGTATCTCCTTTATGGATCATATCCAGCTGGCGGAATGCCTTGATGGTTTCTTCCTTGTTATCCAGTAAATTGGTTGATGTAAGCGAAAAGAACGGATAATAAAAGTCCTCCGGCATTTCCTTAATGCAGCCAAAGTCAATAACCCCAAGTTTGCCTTCTGGCGTGATCATAAAATTACCGGGATGCGGGTCGGCATGTACGGCGCGGAGCTCATGTTGTTGAAAGTTGTAAAAATCCCACAAAGCCTGACCTATCTGGTTGCGAAGATCCTGCGATGGATTGGTGGCCAAAAACTCTTTCAGGTGTTTGCCTTCCAGCCAGTCCATGGTGATAATTCGCTTACTGCTTAGTTCGGGGTAATAATTAGGGAATACCACATTTTCAAGATTGGCACAGGCTTTAGAAAACTCAACAGAACGGCGTACTTCAAGCTCGTAATCGGTTTCCTCGAGCAGGCGTTCTTCAACCTCTTTCATGTAAACATCCAGTTCCTTCTCGCTCATGCCCAGCATCCTGAAGGCAAAAGGCTTAACAAGTTTCAGGTCAGACGAGATAGAATCGCCTACACCAGGGTACTGGATCTTAACTGCAAGTTTTTTGCCATTTAGCTCGGCCTGGTGAACCTGGCCTATCGAAGCTGCATTGGTTGATCGGATATTGAACTTATCAAAAATCTGATCGGGGTTTTTGCCAAAATACTTCCTGAATGTTTGCACAATAAGAGGCCCGGAAAGCGGCGGAGCATTATATTGCGATTGGGTAAACTTATCAACATAAGCTTGCGGCAGCAGGTTTTTATCCATGCTGAGCATTTGCGCTACCTTGAGCGCGCTACCTTTAAGCTCACTTAATGATTGATAGATATCAGCGGCATTATCCTCGTTCAACTCCGATTTATCCAGATCAGGGTTGAATAGCTTTTTGGAGTAATGCTTAATATAGTTGCCGCCAATTTTAATACCTGTTTTTACAAATTTGGCCGACCGCTGTACTTTGGTTGTAGGTATGCTATTTTGTTCGGGAGTGGCTCCCGGAGTTTCATCTGCCATAGTTTTAAAATCCCATCTTATCCTTTATCCCACCATTTTGCACCAAAAACTTACCGTATTCAAAAAGGTTGTCGATAGGTGAGCGTTGAAAAAGATCAAAAGTTACATTAATGCCTTTTTCGATGGCCTCATCGGTTTTCTCAAAGCCGGCCGAGTTATCGTTGATCCAAAAGTTAAGTACGAAGACAAACTGGATCCATAAGGCGTCTTTATACTTTTTTGAGAAGTATTTACGATCGCTTAGTTCGGTGCTTTCAATTCCTTCCTTCAAAATCTCATCTGCAAAGGCCTCAAAAAGGTCTTTCAGCGGGCTGAATACCCTGGGCGTAGTAAAACCTTTAGGCTGCTTTTTAATGCTGTAAACCGCGAAGCTGCGGCTGCTTTTCAACAACTCAAAAAAACCGTAAAAAAATGATAAAGCTTTTTCACGTGCCGTATAGCCTTCCCAAACTTCCTGGGCACGGATCTCGGCCAGTGTTTTGGTGGCAAAACCAGCCCAAATGCCCTGTTCAACCGCTTCAAATGAGCCATAGAACTGGTAAAATTCGGCTTCGCTCATTTCATTTTGTTTTGCGAAGATATAAACCGATTTAGGCTGTTCGCCTTCGGTTAACACATAATCGATATAGGCGTTCTGGATGTTTTCGATAGTTGCCATGTTAAACCTTTCCTCAATCCTCTCCAAAGGAGAGCACTTTTTTAAGTTGTTATATTTAAATCAAACTCTATAAACTTCCTCTCCTTTGGAGAGGGTTGGGGCGAGGTTACAAAAACTGCTCAACCACCTGTTGCAGCTGCCTGGCCTGCACCACGCCGCTTTGGCGCCATTTGCTTTGCCCTTTTTGAAAAATCATGAGGGTTGGTACGCTTTGTATGCGGTAAGCACTGGCTGCAGCAGGATTTTTGTCAATATCTATTTTGATGATCTTTACCTTATCACCTAACGCTGTTTTAACATCGTGCAGTATAGGCGGCATCATTTTACAAGGCCCGCACCATTCGGCCGAAAAATCGACCAGCACCGGTGTTTCTGATGCTATTATTTCCTGGAAATTTGCCATAAGTATTTTATTAATTGTTCATGGTTCATGGATGATGGTTCATAGTACGGGCATTATAGTGATGCCTGTTTTCTGTAGATAAGCTAATTGCTATGAACTATGATCCATAAACTATATGCTATTCAAATTTAACCATTTACCCGCGAAAAAGTTTAGTGTTTTAATATCAAAGCATCGGCTATGAAGTATATTTACTTTATGCAAACAAAACTAAGCACTTACCTATTCCTGGCGGTCCTTGTATTGCCTTTTTCGGGTGTGGCCCAGGGCACTGTTATACCGCTTTGGCCAAACGGAGCGCCGGGATTTGAAAACCGCCGCAATGAGCCCGAACAGGCTAAAGACTATTGGGTTAAAAATATTCACAATCCATCACTTACTGTTTTTGCGCCGCCGAAGGATAAAGCCAATGGTGCCGCGGTGGTGATATGCCCCGGCGGCGGGCATCGCTTGCTGGTGTATACTGCCGAGGGTGTTGACCCTGCAAAATATCTTAATACGTTGGGTGTTACGGTTTTTGTGCTGAAATATCGTTTAGGCAGAGATACACTATCGCCATACAAAATTGATGTACACGCCAAACAGGATGGCTATAGGGCCATGCGGCTGGTACGCAGCATAGCAACTCAATACGGCTTGGATACAAACCGTATTGGGATGATGGGTTTTTCGGCAGGCGGCGAGGTGGTTGATATGGTTGCTTATGGCGAAGGTAAAGGTGACCCCGGGGCTCCCGATCCTGTCGACAGGTTAAATGCCCGTCCCTCGTTTTTGATCCAGATTTATCCGGGGCCTCTTTATATTCCCGATAAACTACCTTATGACGCCCCGCCGGCGTTTTTGTTAGCCGCCAATGATGATGTTTGTTGCTCGCCATCGGTAGTAAAACTATTGCAGCGTTACCGGGAAGCAAAAATACCGGTTGAGGTACATATTTATACCCAGGGCGATCATGGCTTTAATATGGGGTACCGGTCAAAGCTGCAAAGCATCAGCACGTGGCCCCAACGCATGGCCGACTGGCTGAGTGATAATAATTACCTGCACCCGGCAACAGCCAAAAGGATGAAACTTCATTAAGTACGGTAAAAAAATAGGATTATAAAAGAGAGGCATATGCATGACTGAACAGCATAGCCTCTTCTTTTAACAATAGCCCTATTGTACCCCTACGTTCGGGACTAATGTATCTTGTAACAGCTTTCGGTAAAAGCTGTGCGTTTTGTAATGAATCTCCCCGGTTCGTATTAATTCATTTTTATACAATTTTCCACTACTTCGGTACGCCGGCCAAATGAATAAGTGGCGTCATTGACAAATTTGTAACTCAGCGTAGCTGTTTTTACTGTTGAAACCAATATCACGTCTGAAGCATTATCAACCACAAGTACACCATTCGTATTACTGTTTTGTTCAGGTGCTGATGATGTACTGGTAAGCATCACGTTAGTATACTTGTCAGGCTGTGTTGATTGGCTTACTGTATAAGTAGTGTTTATCTTCTCATTACCCGAAGATATATTGCTCACCCAGCTTGCACCCGTTTTTAATGCTTCCGAGTTATCGGCAACCAGGTTTAAGCGTGTGCCGGTTATAAACTGATCCTGTTTAAAACCTGCGAATAATAACAGCGTGTCGGTAGCGTATCGCTCATCCGGATCATTTACATCGGTTATGATCCCATTTTTATCGATGCTGAGCGTTACCGATTTGCCTATAAGACTTTGCAATGCCATCTGGATATATGAGCTGGTATCGGCAGGCCTGTCTGAGCTGTATTCCATTTTTTTACCAAAGGCATCCATTGTATCGTTGATGTGACTTGTGGTAACGGTTAAAACAAACCCGCTACGGGTAATACCTGTAACCTTATAGGTTTTTGATATTGATGATGTTGTATTGATATTGAATGTTTGCTTCCCCCGCTGCAATATACTTGCCGCACTTATATAGGTTGTTTTATTGTACTCATCGCCCTGCTTAAACGTAAGTTCGCGGCGTTGAGCTTTGCTGAAGCAGGCTGTGAACAGCAATAAAGCCATTAATGCCGTTTTTATATTGAAGAGGTGTGTTTTCATTTTTTTAATCGATTTATATTATCCCCTGTTGGATTGAAAAAGCTAAATATAGATCACTGTTTACTAATGGCTTGGCATATGGGTCGGTGGCGGCATATGCGTTGGCGGTGGCATATGCGTAGGCGGCGGCATATGAGTAGGCGGCGGCATATGAGTAGGCGGCGGCATATGGGTTGGCGGTGGCATATGTGGCCCCGGTCCCGGTGGTGGCGGAGTGGGCGGAATGTTAGGTGGTTTAATCGGTGGCACTGGTATTACCGGTTTATACGGCGGTGGAGGTAGTGGCGGCACTGTGGGTGGCGGAATTACCGGTGGTGGTGGCGTATAAGGAGGTAGCGGTGGTGGTACATTCCAATCTGATTGATTGTTTCTGCTTTGGGCAGAAGTCTGCTTAATGCTTATAACTAAAGTTGCGGACACGACTAATGCTGCTATGATTATCTTTTTCATAGATCTTATATGTTTTAATGAAATAATTAATTTTTTGCTGAGAAAGAATTATCGTCGGTTTAGGGAGAGGGGGTAACCGATGGAGAATACCATATTGGCTTTATTATTGGTATACCGGGTAAGGTTTGCAACCCCTACTGCTAAACTTAAAGGCACCGGGAGCGGTCGGATCCCCGCCGAGATACCGAGGTTCATGCCGGTCCATTCGGCATTTACGTTTACATGCTGTATAAGTTCGTAGGATACGCTGCCAAATACTGCCGTACCGTGTTTTCCTCTGCCGGCAGCAATATCTTTGGGGCTTTTTTCGTAAAACCGGCCACTGCCTATGCCTATTGTATAACTAAGCCTTGAGCAGCCCGGGGTTAATGATTTAATGGTTTGTATAGCATGGGTTACGGCAAGATAATAGGTTGAGCCGGAAGCGTCTGATTGCCTTGCATTGGCAAACATCTGCAATGCCCCGGCCGAGATACTTGTACCTGCAAATAGCTTACGGCTTATTATGAAGTTTCCTGAAAAATCCCTGAACCTGTGCACATCCGTCATGTTTAAACTGGCGGCAAAGTTTATTGCTTTTACAGGATTACCAACGCATGCCCCTGCAGAGGCGATCAGATCGGCTTTGTTGTCTCTGTACACTTCAGGGTAGGTAGCGCCAAGGCCTCCAAACAGATAGGTGCCGTATCCCCCAAAGCCCGATGGAATTAATATGCCGCCTGGGGCATCGCTTGGGTAAAGCTCATTTTGTGCTGATATTGTTTGCTGGTTGGTTTGAGGAACAGGAGCCAGAAAGTTGTCTATCTTTTGCGTAAGTTCCTTTTCAAACTGGTTTTGGCTATAAACAGTTTGTGTACTCAAACAAAATGCGCCGGTAACACAGCAAATAATTGCCCATATTTTGGTTTTACAGATCATTTTAGTAAACGGATTAGGTGTGTTTTGATGATTGTGATGAACAGATCAACGCCAGCAGGCAATGATCTAATGTATGCAATTTACCTGCAAAAAAGCAACCGGTAATTTTTTGTTTTTGGGATAAAACGGCTGGTTTATTAACGGAGCTGCGGGGCTTGTCATAATAAAATTTAACGTGCTGCTGTTAGCAGGCGTTACACCAGGGGTACATGATTGTGGCTTTTTCATTGTGATTTGGATTGTTTTTATATCACAAGTTTACGGAGACCGGGGAGGGCACACAATACAAAGTAGTTTGTATTTTGAGCTGATTGGGTTGAGTAAGCTTAACCGGGATGTTTTTACAAGAGATACAAAGCAATAACGCCTCCTTACATTTAGTGCAGGGAGGCGTTATGAAAATTTCTAAATAATGAGCCAGGTTACTTCTTCTCATCAAGTACAACCCATCTGTTCGCTGTATTATTCAATCCTTCAATAACAACCTTATAAAATTTAGAGGGCATATTTTTAACATCAACCAGCACATGCTCATTAGTAACCGGTACAGTAGCTAACAGCTTATAATCATCGGCCTTACCTTCTTTAAAAGTATTATCGGCTGCTACCCATACCTTAACACTGCCTTTGGGGTCAAGCGCTTTCCATGTGATATCCAATGAGCCCTGCACATAATTAGCGGCAGGCTCTGCCACTGATAGCGGACCGATAAGCGAGATCCCATCCATCTCACGTTGTTGTGCTTCGGGTACTTTTACATTTAAAAAACTATTGATAGAGGGCGTTATATCAACAATACCCGGGGTATAGAATTTAGCATAGTTATTAAGCGGGCGGTAACTGGTAACCATCCAGGTTGAGCGCTGGCGGGTGCTTTGACCACCGTGGTTTTTACCGGTTGCTTCGTCGCGGCCATGATCTGTTGTGATAAAAATCAGCCAGTCTTCTTTAAAATGTTGCTTCCGGTATTGTATTGCTGCCCAGATCTTGCCTACCTGTGCATCCATTTTTTCAATAGCATCATAATATTGCGGGCTATCGCCGTATTTATGCCCCATATCGTCGGTATATTCCAGGTATACCCATGAAAGGTCGGGAGCTTTATCTTTAACACAATCCGCTGCCGCTGCTGCTACCTGCTCATCTATCAGGTGCATATAGTTCCCGGCCTTGTCATGCGGAAATTTAACCGTATCCAGTTCATAACCATCATAAGCAAAATCAGGATGGATGTTACCTGCTGCGGATAACCGGTCCCCAATTAGCTTGGTGCGGTTATCTGTCCAACTGCTAAATACGGCTGTCTTTTTGTTGGGATAAGCATTTTTAAACATCCGGAATATATTCCAGTAATTATAGTTTGGAGCCTTGATGTCGTTGCCCCAAACGTTGTGTTTGTTAACCCAGGTAGCTGTAAGTAAGCTGTTGTAGCCATTGGCAGATATGGTTGGCGTTTGCGAATAACCACCTTTTTCGCCGCCAACATGCGCACGAAGGTAGGTACCCTGTTTAGCTATCAGTTTCAGGTTAGGTGTATTCAATTTTTCAATAACATCTGCTGGGATGCCATCAGCAATAATAAAGACTGCTTTGCGGGTTTGGGCGGTGGTATTTAGCCCTGCCGATATCAGGAGGACAGAAGCTGCGGCTTTAAGTAGATTTCGCATCGATATAAGTAAATGTTTTAAAGGACTAAATTACGGTGTTTTAAAAGTACAGGCGTTAAAAAATTGTTATGCTTTTGGGGCTGTTATATTTTTAACGTGCTGTAGCGTAAATGATTTACAAGGCGTAATATAATTATAAACCTATCAGCCATGATGCGCAAACTAACCTTACTTTGTTTTGGGATTTTAGCTATAACCGCCTGTAAAAAGGGAGGTATCAGCCCAGTTAATAAAGATCCGGGTAAAGATCTGGTGCTTTCCGCAACCGAACAGCAACAGATTGGGCCTGGTAATGCTTTTACCTTAAAGCTTTTCAGCGCGAATGTTAATAGCCTTGACGCGGATAAAAACGTCATCATTTCGCCATTAAGCGTAAGCTTTGCCATAAGTATGACCAGTAATGGCGCCAGCGGGCAAACCCTTACAGATATCCGCAAAACCATGGAGTTTAGCAGTTTTACCGAAGAACAGGTTAACAGTTACTATCATAACCTCATCACAAACCTCCCCGATCTCGATCCAAATACTACGCTTAAAATAGCCAATTCCATTTGGTACGCTCATAATTTTACGGTGCTGCCGGCATTCCTGAAAATCAATACCGATTTTTATAATGCCGAGGTGAAAACCCTCGATTTTAGCAATGAATCAGCATCCCTAACTACTATTAATGATTGGGTAAGCCAGCAAACTAACAGCAAGATTCCAAAGATCCTCGATAAAATTTCGGATGGGGCCCGGATGTACCTCATCAATGCCATTTATTTTAAAAGCATATGGAAAACCCGTTTTGATGCAAAAGCAACTTTCAAGGCGCCATTTAGTTTGTCAAATGGAGGCACTGTACAAGCTGATTTTATGACCAATAGCCATGCTGAACTTAAAAGCGCGTATTATAACGGTACAAACGTGGTTGAACTGCCTTATAGCAACAGTAAATACAGCATGATATTGATGATGCCTGATGGAGATATAAAAAGCTTTGCACAGGGCCTCGATTCAAGTAAATGGAATTTACTGATGGGTAAACTCACCGCCGGCAAATCGGATATTACCATGCCCAGGTTTAAATTTAGCTATGACATTACGCTGAATGATATTTTAAAATCATTAGGGATGAGCATTGCCTTTAGCGATATGGCTGATTTTAGTCGCATTAACGCGGGTGGTGGCCTTAGTATATCCGAGGTGAAACACAAAGCTTATATTGATGTGAATGAAGACGGTACCGAAGCCGCGGCAGTAACATCTGTTGGCATAGTGACTACGGCAGCTCCACCGACTCATGTTTTTAATAAACCTTTCATTTTTGCAATACGGGAAATGAAAACCGGGCTGATACTATTTGCAGGGATAGTGAGGAACCCGGCGCTGAGTGAATAAAATGCTCTCCGGGTTTATGCCAGGACCACAGCACTGCTCAATACATTTCTACAAAAGCCTTCAAAGGTCTTGATTGAGGAATGTTTTTACGATAGATGAGCACCGTAGACATAGTGCCCAGTTCTTTGTTTAAGGTATGTGTTTTTAGTTTGCGGCCTGCGTAGTATTGCTCAATCAGTTCGGCAGGAAGGATGCTGATCCCCAAACCCGCTTCCACAAAGTTAATGATCCCTTCCAGTGAGTTCAGTACAATACTTTTATATTGGATAATACCTTTTGAATTTAACCATGCTTCTAATCGGGCCCGAAATACGCAGCCTTGGTCAAACACAATGATCTTGAGTGGCGAGGTAATAAGGAATTCTTTAAGTTCCAGGCCTTGTGCGGGGGCGAGGATCACCAGTTGTTCTTCTTTGATATGTACCTGTTCCAGTTCGGGCGAGTTGATAGGGGCTGATACAAAGGCTGCATCGAGTTTGTAATTGATTACATCGCTAATGAGGTCACTGCGCATTTGCGACCTAAATTCCAGGTCGACATCGGGATAAGTATCGGTAAAGCGGGTGAGGATATCCGGTACTTTAAAAGCCATGGTGGTCTCAATGCATCCTATTTTAAGGCTGCCGCTTACCCGGCTGAATTTTTTAATGTCCTGTTTGGCTTCATGCACTAAGTGATCTATCCGCTTGCTGTATTGCAACAGTGTTTCGCCGGCACTGGTTAGCGTTACTTTGCGCGATGTGCGGGTAAACAAATCGGCACCAAACTCTTCTTCCAGGTTTTTAATACGTGCCGTAACGTTAGACTGTACGGTAAACATCGCTTCGGCCGCTTTAGTAAAACTTCCGTTGGTAGCTACTGCTTCAAAAATCTTCAGATCGTTAGTATTCATAAATCGTTATTTATGATTTTATATATCGTTATTAATCGTTTTTAATAATCAAATGTCGATATTAATTTTGACTCATCAAACACAAAAATGAAAACTAAAAATCTCATACTAAGCGCAATTATAGCTACTGTAATTACCAACGGGGCCAATGCACAATCAAAACCGAATTCAACTTTAAAAATTCAAACCATGGAAAAAAATCAAATTCATTACCGTAATATCAAAGCCAGGGGCTTAAATATTTTTTATCGCGAAGCAGGGCCTGAAGACGCCCCAACAATATTGTTATTGCACGGCTATCCTACATCTTCACACATGTTCAGGAACCTGATCCCGACGTTAAGCACAAAGTATCATGTACTGGCGCCCGACCTGCCCGGTTTTGGATATTCTGACGCGCCCGATCATACCCAATTTCAATATACTTTTGATAACCTGGCTAATACCATGCAATCGTTTATTGATGAACTTGGGCTTAAACGTTTTGCCATTTATATATTTGATTATGGTGCCCCTACCGGTTTAAGGCTGGCTGTAGCTAACCCCGAAAAAATAACCGGCATCATATCTCAAAATGGTAATGCATACGAAGAAGGCCTGAGCACAGGCTGGAATCCTATTCAAAAATATTGGCAATACCCAACCCAGGAAAACAGGGATGCATTGCAGGACTTCGTAACCGAAAAAGTAACTAAATTTCAATACTTTGAAGGCGTATCCGATCCGTCGCTGATAGCCCCTGAGTCATACGGCTTAGACCAGCACTTCCTCGATCGCCCGGGAAACGTGGAGATCCAGCTTGACCTGATGCTTGATTACCGTACCAACGTGGCTTTATATCCTAAATTCCAGGCTTATTTCCGCGAATATAAACCAAAGCTCTTAGCTGTCTGGGGTAACAAAGATCCTTTCTTTTTACCTGCCGGAGCCGAAGCCTACAAACGAGATAACCCCAATGCTACCGTTAAATTTTATAATACAGGCCACTTTGCGTTGGAAACACATGCCAGAGAAATAGGCCTGGATGTGCTGGGCTTTTTGGATGGATTGCCTAAGTAATTGAATAATCAATGGCCTCACCCAACCCTCTCCATTGGAGAGGGTTGAAAAAGTTTCTTAAAGTAGTCCTTCCGGGAAGATTTAGAAGAGCCTATTGCTTTGTCAACGTCCCTTTCTCCGCCAACAAAAAATCGGCAGTAGTAAAACCTTCCAGCTTTTTGGCCAGCGAACCATCGGCGTTGAAAAAGAACAGGGTAGGAGTGGCCCTAATAGGATATTGCTCCTTTAACTTTTTACCGTCCCCGCTATCTATATCAATAGCTACATTAACTAAACTTGGGTTATAAGCTTTACCTAATTCTTGTTTAATCAATACTTCCTGCTCCATTTGTTTACAGGTTGGGCACCATGACGCATGGGCAAATACAAACAGCGGTTTGTTTTCGGCTTTGGCCAATGCCTGCGCATCTGCAAGAGAAATAGTTTTAAAATTGATACCCTGCTGTGAGCTAAGTCTTGGTTTGTACCTGGGGGTGCATGATGCAAGGCCAATTACCAAAGGAGCCAAAAACACCAATAATATTTGAGCTGATTTTTTCATTTGATTTCTATTTAGTTGTATTTGTGCTGCAATGAGTTTATAGGCCTGTACCAGGCCTGTCATTAATAGAGTTAATCCTAATATCCAATTGATGAGGTTATGCTGTGCTTTAAGTATATTCATGAGGTAATTACCCACAACACCATAGATAATAAAAGAGAGCAGTGTTCCTGTGCCAATGGCAATTATAAAAATATTGTAATCGCGGGTTTCATTGCTTAACACTTTGCGGTTTTTTAAAACGGCTGTCCAGCCCATCCAAAAAGGTAAATGAAGCGGGTTGAGCAAGCTTAGCAATAAACCCGAATAAAAAGGGTTTATCCTTGCAAAGGGCAGTACATCCCGGAAATTGTGCATGTGGAACGCGGCCCAGAGGGTTTTATAGGCCAGCATGAGTATAGCGATGCAAAATACTATACTTAATATTTTGAACAGTTTTTTTAAACGAACCAGGTGGTCAACCACCACAAGGCCAATGCGAACGATCACTACCTCAACCAAAATAGCGGCAAAGGCAAACCAGGCAGCCCCCGCAACATCATTGTTGAGGGCGAAGTTGGCTATGCTGGTATTTAATGTACCAATGGGCAGCGCACCAACAAAACTAATGCTGAATGCCACCCAAAATAGTTTTAATTGCTTTGTCATGGTCACGATACCAGCTTTAAGTATTCGGTGTTATTTTTAAGCATGGTAATGCCTTGCTTATGAGTCATGTAATTAATGCTTTTTTGTTGTTTATTAAGTTTGCTTACGCGATAAAGGAGCTTCCAATGCCTGATGATCTCGTACCAGGCGAAGAATATTGAATGTTTGGGATCGTAAATATGAGTTGGTTCGCTGCCGGCACCGTTCAGTTCTATGATGGATAGATTTTTGCCGCGGCATAGCTCATCCCAGGTGTTATACATTACATCCAGCCGGCCAAAATAAAATCCGGGGATCTGGCGGCATATGTCATCTATCGCATCCGTCAATTCATCGGTAATAAGATGACTAAGGTCAATGAATTTAGCACCCCGGGCATGGTTACCATAAGGCACCAGCGTTTTTGATTTGCCAATAGGTAAAACCTGTTTCAGTTCATCACCATAGGTGTCTATCAATACAGGCAGTTGCAGCAGGTAGCGGGGCTCTTTGATAATGAGCTCCATCATGGTATGTTTGCCATCGCCGGTTAGGGCTAAAAACTCCTTGCCAACTATACCGGTTACCTGGCCTTTGGCTTCGCCCGGTAAGCGGTAGTAAAATATGCCTACTTCGCTTTTGTACTTAATATATTCCTGCACCAGGAAATCAACCCTGATTTGTTGGGTATATTCCAGCAATTCTACTTCGTTATGCACCAGTTTGACCTGTACACCCCTGCCTCCAATATCCGGTTTGGCGATTAAGGGGAAGTCGAAATTTTTATCCTTTATGACCGATTTGATCTGCCTAAAGTCTGTTTTTGTTTTAAAGAGGATGGTTTTTGGATAATATTGTTGGGGGATGAGGTTATAAATACTGGCTTTGCTTTCCAATGTAAAACCACCATTTTCGATCAGTGGATTAGCCGTGCTGAAAAAGAAAAATGAACGAGCCTTAAAACTCAACCAGAACCAATAAAACATAACAGGTGCGTAAAACATATTGAGCGACCAGTATTCCCAATTAAAAAGCCTGATTAAAAATCTTCTTAAGCCAAAAAAACGGGGCAATACAACAGGTCTGTTGCTATCAGCTTCTATAGCAAGATCATGCACATATTCATTGCCATCTCTCAAATCATGATAGGTCATGGTAATGTTTTGCAGACTGACGTTGATGTTGGTAACACTTACCGTTTTCATTTTACCGCTACGGTTTATTACCAATGCGTCGGTATCATCACCTTCGCCAGCATGGTGATGAAAATACATGATATCTTCCACCTGATCCGGATTGGCTGATTTACACCAGTTATTAAACCAATTGACACGTTTGGCGGCTGCCACCTCATCATACAAAGTAGCCGACGACCAGATATGTGCGTCCTTGCCATCCAGCAATTTAATATGTTTCCGCTCGCCGTCCCAGCGGCACTCATATAAACTGCCTTGTGCATAAAGCACTAAAGTGAAGGGCTCAACAGCTATAAGATCAATGTCCTGATAAAAAAGGAAAGGGTTCTGTGCATTGATAATATCCATTAGTACCAGCCCACGGCTGGTTTTATAGGGAGGTACGGCCGTATGTTTTACAAAAGCTCCATTTAACAATACAACAGTGTCGCCATTGTTTTTGGTGGCTATCCAGCTGCCGTTGCGGTCGGCGTCTTTTGGGTACAATAGGGTGTAATTGCCATTTTGATATTTGCGTGGTGCTATGGCCTGCTTGCGGTTAACGTTTTCATCGCGGTTGGAGGTAAGCTGGAACCCGCTTTTTGTAGGGATATAGGTTACTGTGCACATGCCTTACGGTACTTAAGTGTTGACGCGGCAACGCCAAATTCATCAGGAATAACCACATCCGATACCGCGTTTACGCCAATACGGATCAGGGCCATATGATGAACGGTATGTTCCAGGTTATAAACCAGCTCGCGGTAGTAATTTGAAAATACCTGTGCCGAATGTGCTTCGCCTTCGCCGTATTCGGCTTGTAGCAATAATTGTTTATCAGGCTTTTGAACGTTTGCTTCTACCTGGCGAATGGTTGTGACGGCGAAATCTTTATCAGCTTCAATGGCTTTATTGCGGACGCGTTTATCATAATCAACCATGCCGGTTTCGTAACCTTTATTCAATTCAATAAAGAACTCAAGAATATGACGGGTATGCTGGCCGATACTTGATTGCGACAGCAGTTTTACCGGTTGGGTGTATTGTAAAGGACTTAATTCGTCAATTACATATTGTAGCTGCTCCAGCAGGTTGGAGATAGGTTCTTTCAATTGCATGATGCTAATTATTAGCAGTGGTTTTTAATTTTATTAATGAAGAAGAGGGATGAGGTTTAAAACCTCTTTCCTGAAAATGTAAAGCAGTATGGCTGATGTTGCGAACACGATAGTTGCCAGTATAAAAAGCTGACCGCCATCGCCCTGTACTACGATTCCCAGTTTGGTAAGATGAAAAAATATGGCACCGGCCATTAACCCTACAGCTATCAAAGCGCCTATGCCGGTAGTGCGGGGGATAATGATCAGTATGGCGGCTACCAGTTCCATGCTGCCAATGCCAATCCTGCCCCAGGGTTCCATACCCAGTTTGGTAAATATGTAAACCGACTCGGGGGCAGCGGTGAATTTGAAGAACAAGGTTTGTAACATGATGATGGCTGCTACAAGGCGCAGGGCCCAAACAAGTATGTTAAATTGTGTGTAAGTCATGATATTGAGTGGTGTGTTTGCTGAAAATATTTATGCTTGTACAGGCGCTTGCAGTCTTTGGCTCACTTTGATGGCGGCCATAACAATATCCCGGGCTACCTCTGCTTTGCTTTTAAGCGGGTATGCCTGGAACAGGAAATCGCGGTTGATGACCGTGATCTTGTTTGTGTCGTACCCAAATGTTGCGCCTTCGTCCTGTACAGAATTGAGCACCACCAAATCGAGATTTTTACTGTATAGTTTTTTGAGCGCGTTTTGCTCCTCATCGTTAGTTTCAAGAGCGAAGCCGATTGATACCTGATCCTTGCGCTTGATCTTACCGAACTCAAAGGCGATGTCGACATTTTTAACCATTTGCAGGCTAAACTCCTGGGTCGATTTTTTCATTTTTTGAGCGTATATCTGTGCCGGTTTATAATCGGCCACTGCTGCGGCGAAGATTGCTATCCGGGCTACGGGGAAATATTGTTGACAGGCCGCATACATTTCATCAGCCGAATCAACATGGATAACTCTGAGGCTGCTGTGAGATAAACTGATATTTACCGGCCCCGAAACTAAAATCACCTCAAAGCCCTGATCTAAAAAAGCCCCGGCAATGGCATAACCCATTTTGCCCGACGAATGGTTGCTAATGAAACGTACCGGATCGATAGCTTCGCGGGTGGGGCCGGCGGTGATTAACACTATGGGTTTGTTGTGTGTGGTTTTCATATTGTTTGGTGGTGTTTCTTGAAAGCATGGGCTTGCATGATTCCCCTCTTGAGAGGGGCGGAGGGGGGCAGCCTTGAAAAGCGTACTGCATAAACACCCCCTTCCGTCGCACCTTGCCTTCGCGCCGCCTCTCAAGAAGGGATTTTGAATTGCTTTTACTTTTGCCCCTTTACCTCGGGCCATTTTTCATCGGCCACTTTAATGAGGTTTGCCTGGTCTTTGGTCCACAGTTCTTTTACCTTATCGTTGTAGTTGAAATAAAGCTTATCGTTCAGTACCGTCCAGGTATCAGTTTGGGTAGGGGCTTTGTGACCTTGTGAAGTGCCATAAGCGCAGTAACCGCCGTACTGTGGGGCATACTTTTCAGGGTCGGCTTTAAACGCTTCGAGGTTTTCATTGCTGGAGAAGAGCCAGGTAGCTTCTTTCCATTTGTATTGAAATTTGTCTGAGCCTTTTACCGGTTTCGATTCTTTGAAAAATGCAACCGGATCATAGCCTTTAATAGCCTTGCCGCCCGGAGCAAATATTTCTGATTGCTGGGCATAGGTTTGAACTGCGGTAACAAATGCGAGTGCCGCGATAATTAATAAACGTTTCATTTTTTTGATTTTAGATTGATTTATAATTGATTATTAAAAGCTGTTTATCGGATGGTTTTAGCCCAGTTGGCATCGGCTTTGGTTTTGAGGTTAGCCTCGTCCTTATCCCAGGATTTTTTTGTATTATTAAAAAACTTGTTGTAAAACAGGTACAGCTTGTTATTAACGAGTTTGAAGGTCTTGGGATCTATCTCTACTTTTTCGCCTTTAGCGCCCATGGCATAAGCGCACCAGCCGCCGTATTGTGGTTCGTATTTAGCAGGATCGACTTTAAATAAGTCCCTGTCCTGAGTGGAAGCGAAGTAATAAATAACGCCATCGTTTGCAAGGGAGATTTCTTTTTTGCCCTCTACGGCTTTTTGCTGAGTGAAGTAAGCTACAGGATCATAGCCTTCGAGCGCCAAGTCTGTTTTATCTAAATTGAACTGCTTTTTACGAACGTTTGTCTGGCTTTGTGCCGAAGCCATACTTACAACAAATACAGTAGCTAACAATAAATTGAATAATTTTTTCATGATTGTGTTAAACTTGATGTTTGGTTTTTCCTCCTTTGTCGGGGCGGACTATCAAACCTTACAGCGAATCAGAAAAATATTTAAACAGGGGAGCGAAGCGATTTATAAAGGAAATGAAATAGGTTTAAATTTTGTTTATCGGTCGTTTTTTGCTGATCTGGGCTGGTGTTAATTCTGAAGTTTATCTATTTTGCTTTGAATAAGGGCGTTATCAGCAGGCGTTTTTATCAGCGTTAGTGCTTGCTCAAAGTTTAGTTTTGCCTGTTCATTGTCAATGCCGGTGTATAGTTCGCCAAGCAGGGTGTAGTAAAACTGGTTTCCGGTGAGTTTCAATTTTTCGGCCTCACTAATGGCTTCTTCGGGGCTGTTGGCTTTGGCAAGCGCAAAGGTGCGGTTGAGTGCCGCTATAGGTGAGTATGTTATTTGCAGCAGGCGATTATAAAGCTGCAATATGTTTTCCCATTTTTGTTTGGAATCCGTTTTTTGGGTATGCCAATAGGCTATACTGGCTTCAATGTGATATTTTGATAATTGAGTGCCGGTAGTGGCTAGGTTTAAATAAAAGGCACCTTTGGCTACAAGGTCATAGTTCCAGAGGTTGGTGTCTTGATCTTCATATAAAATTAGTCCGCCGTTTTGATCTGTGCGGGCTTCAAACCTCGAGGCATGAAAATACATGAGCGAAAGCAATGCGTTAACCGACGGTTTGTTGGTGCCTTCGTTTTCAATAAGCATGTGGCAAAGGCGCATGGCCTCAAAGCAAAGGTCTTTACGCAGAACCTGGTTATCACTAACAGAATAATAACCCTCGCTAAACAACAGATAAATAGTGGTGAGCACGTTTTCGAGCCGGTTATCAATTTCAGCCGGACCAGGCATTTGGATTTCTATTTTTTCATTGCGGATCTTTTCCTTAGCTCTGAACAGGCGTTTGTTAATGGTTTCTTTATTGGTCAGGAAAGCTTCGGCCACTTCATCAATTCCGAAACCGCAAAGTATGCGTAACGAAAGCCCGATCTGTGCCTCGGGTGGGATGGCAGGATGACAGATTGCAAACATCATTTGCAGCTGGCTGTCGGTGATGTTTTGGAGCGAAAGATCGATTTCCGGTTCATAGGCCTCCGCTGTTTGGATTTCCGTGGATATTTTGTTTTCAAAAATGCTATTACGTTGTAAATGATTTTTCGCCTTGTTTTTGGCTACGCTATAAAGCCAGGCGGTTGGGTTAGGCGGGATGCCTTTATAACTCCAGGCCTGGGCTGCGGTAAGGAAGGTATCGCTGGCGATGTCTTCGGCAGTTTCCATCTGATCAAACCCAAAGCGGCGGCACAGCACCGATACTATTTTGCGGTACTCGGTGCGGAATAGATGGGGAATGATTTCGGGGTTTTGCATGGGGCAAATGGAAAAATGTCATTGCGAGTGATAGCGCGGCAATCTCGTAACTGTGCTTCGCCGCTTTGCATATCTCGCAGGCATAACTACGGGATTGCCACGTTGCGCCGGATACTCTTTTGCCCGAGCTGCTCCCCGCAATGACATGATTTATAAAATTATCCTTAATGCACCCCGTCATTTTTGGCAACCTTCCGTACTTCAACGGTATTACCATCGCCCTGCAAAACAGGGCAGCCTTTGGCAAACTCCACAGCTTCTTCAACAGATTCGGCTTTTACAGTGATTAAGCCGCCTATCGTTTCTTTGATCTCGCCAAAAGGACCGTTGGTAACTACGCCACCGTGACCTACAATTTTGGCATCGGCAAAAGGCAAGCCAGTGCCACCCACAAATTTGTTTTGAGCAGCTATGCCGCCAATCCAGTCCATAGTTTGTTTCATCCAGATTTGGATCTGTTCGGGAGAAGCCACTTTGGTGCCGTCCTCGTGCCTGAAAATTAAAACGAATTCGTCCATCTTTTTAAATTTTAAAGGTTAATAAATATATGAATTACACCTCTATATCAAATGGAAATGGCTAAATAGGACAGGGCGGGTAATATTTATTGAATTTGAGATGTTCAATTTCGGAGTTTTTCTGAACCCGGGTAATTTCAAAAATCAGAAAGTTTATGTGATAGATAATCGCTTTTTAAATTCCAGGAAACAAACAGTTCGCCCTTCGGCAATATCTGTCTGACTTTTAGCAATCCTTTCCAAAACCCACAATGGTAAAATCTCATCTGATTTATAGTCAAGCTGCTTGGCATCAGGAGACAATGCCTGGGCTTTATTTTCTTTACCTATTATATTTGTTGTTTTAGCTTTCATCGCTTTATTATTTGATTTTAGCAATTATACCATAACATGTTTTCTTGATTGTACAATCGTATTTGAGATCGCCAATTGCTCCTGTTACTCCATCGGTTTCATATGGACTTACAAGTACAGAATCGGAAGGGACAGTATTTTGAGTATAACACGGACCGTCTATGCGGATTGTATCGGTTTTATTAACAATGATTATGGTGTTGGCATGTATATGAACATATCCGCAATATCCCTTTGTATGTAATATAACTAGTCCTTTTATGGGTTGGGTTAATTTGAAGTATTGCCACTTTGCTTTACATTTATCAACAGTTTTTGCCATTTTGTGTATTTTACGCTGTGTTGAGCAGCTAAAACTTAATAGCATAATTGCCAATAAAAAAAGGAAACTTCGCATAACTAAATGTAAAATTTATAAACCAAAAAAGACCATCCGCGTATGCAAATGGTCTTTTTATTTTTTGATCCCACACCTTTCAGTGGGCCGGTCGTCTATCAAACTTTGATCTCAACCTCAACACCGCTTGGCAATTCAAGCTTCATCAGGGCATCTACAGTTTTTGAGTTAGAGCTGTAAATGTCTAATAAGCGCTTGTATGAGCAAAGTTGGAATTGCTCACGTGCTTTTTTGTTTACGTGTGGTGAACGTAATACGGTGAAGATTTTCTTTTCGGTTGGTAACGGAAGTGGTCCGCTAACTACAGCGCCTGTTGGCTTTACTGTTTTTACGATTTTCTCGGCAGATTTGTCTACCAGGTTGTAATCGTAAGATTTCAATTTGATCCTGATTCTTTGGCTCATTGTTAATTAATTTTTGTGATTTCACCGATTAAAGTGATTTCACTGATTTGATTTGACCAACCATAAGAGCTATTTATTATGGCTGATCGGGTTATTATTATTTGAAAATTTGAAGATGAGGCAATTTGATAACGTAATTTTCAAATTATCAAATCGCCCAATCTTCAAATTAAATTAGTCGATAGCAACTTGTTTGCGGCCTTTTGATTTGGCAACAACTTCGTCCTGTACGTTACGAGGTGCATCAGAGTAGTGGTCAAACTCCATAGTTGAAGTTGCACGGCCTGAAGTGATAGTACGTAATTGAGTTACATAACCAAACATTTCAGAAAGTGGTACCATAGCTTTGATTACCTGTGAGCCGTTACGGGTGTCCATACCTTGCAGCTGGCCACGACGACGGTTCATGTCACCGATAACGTCACCCATGTTTTCTTCAGGGGTTAGGATCTCGATTTTCATGATTGGCTCAAGCAATACCGGTTTACATTTTGGCAATGCTTCGCGGTAAGCAGAACGTGCAGCAATCTCGAATGATAACGCGTCCGAATCGACTGCGTGGAATGAACCATCAATCAAACGAACTTTTAAGCTTGTAAGTGGGTAGCCTGCAAGTACACCATTGTCCATAGCGGCTTTGAAACCTTTTTCTACAGATGGGATAAACTCACGTGGGATTGAACCACCAACAATCTCGTTAACAAACTGCAAGCCTTCTTTGTTATCGTCGGCTGGAGAGATAACAACCTGAATATCCGCGAATTTACCACGACCACCAGTTTGTTTCTTGTAAGTTTCACGGTGTTGGATAGTGCCGGTGATAGCTTCTTTGTAAGCTACCTGAGGAGCACCCTGGTTAACTTCCACTTTAAACTCGCGTTTTAAGCGGTCCATCAAAATATCCAGGTGTAACTCACCCATACCAGAGATAACTGTTTGACCAGTATCTTGATCTGTTTGTACCCGGAAAGTTGGATCCTCTTCTGCCAGTTTACCTAAAGCGATACCTAATTTATCAACGTCGGCCTGAGTTTTAGGCTCAATTGCCAAACCGATAACCGGCTCAGGGAATACCATCGACTCAAGAACCAACTGATGTTTCTCGTCGCAAAGGGTATCACCTGTTTTGATATCTTTAAAGCCTACTACCGCAGCAATATCACCTGCACCCACGTTAGGGATAGGGTTTTGCTTGTTAGCATGCATCTGGAAGATACGGCTGATACGCTCTTTGCTTTCTGAACGCATGTTGTACACGTATGAACCAGCATCAAGGTTACCAGAGTAAACACGGATGAAGCATAAACGACCTACAAACGGGTCGGTAGCAATTTTAAATGCTAATGCTGCAAATGGTTCTTTTACATCTGGTTTAACCAAAATTTCGGCACCCGTATCAGGGTTAGTACCAACAACACCTTTTGAATCAAGAGGTGAAGGCATTAACTCCATTACATAGTCAAGCATGGTTTGTACACCTTTGTTTTTGAAAGATGAACCGCAAGTCATCGGAACGATTTTGCCGGCCAAAGTAGCCTGACGTAAAGCGTCTAATACTTCGCGCTCAGTGATGGTTGTAGGATCTTCAAAGAATTTCTCCATTAAAGAGTCATCAAACTCAGCAACTGCTTCCAATAATTTCTCTCTCCACTCTGTAGCTTCGTCAAGCATATCGGCAGGGATTGGAACTTCGGTAAAGGTCATACCTTTATCATGTTCATTCCAAACAATACCACGGAAGTTGATCAAATCAACCACACCTTTAAACTGGTCTTCAGCACCGATAGGCAACTGCAATGGGATAGCAACGCTGCCCAACATTTCTTTAACCTGTTTTACCACATTAAGGAAATCGGCACCAGAGCGGTCCATTTTGTTAACGAAACCAATACGCGGAACGTTGTAGTTGTTAGCCAAACGCCAGTTAGTTTCTGACTGAGGCTCAACACCATCAACCGCGCTGAATAAGAACACCAAACCATCAAGTACACGTAATGAACGGTTTACCTCCACGGTAAAGTCCACGTGACCCGGGGTATCAATGATGTTCATGTGATAGTTATGGTTACGATATTTCCAGTTTACGGTTGTTGCAGCCGAAGTGATGGTGATACCACGTTCCTGCTCCTGGGCCATCCAGTCCATGGTAGCGGCACCTTCGTGTACCTCACCAATTTTGTGGCTTACACCAGCATAGTAAAGGATACGCTCGGTAGTGGTAGTTTTACCAGCATCAATGTGAGCGGCAATACCAATGTTTCTTGTATATTTTAGATCTCTTGACATTTTATTTGTTTTGTGATTTCACCTGATCCGTTAATAATTACACCGATTAAAAAGTGTAAACGTAAATAATCGGTGTAATCTTATTATTAAATCGGTGTAATCTAAATTTTTAGAACCTGAAGTGTGAGAACGCTTTGTTAGCCTCAGCCATTTTGTGCGTATCTTCTTTCTTCTTAACAGCGGCACCTTCGCCTTTTGCAGCAGAGATGATTTCGCCTGCTAATTTCTCCATCATGGTTTTTTCACCACGACGACGTGCATAGCTGATTAACCATTTCATACCCAAAGCTATTTTACGCTCAGGACGAGACCTCTGTAGGTACCTGGAAGTTAGCACCACCTACACGGCGGCTTTTTACTTCAACAGCAGGCATTACATTGTTTAAAGCTTTTTTCCAGGTTTCTAAGCCGTTTTCGCTTGTTTTTTCTCAACAATTTCAACAGCGTTGTAAAAAATAGAGTATGCGGTTGATTTTTTACCATCATACATCATGTTGTTTACAAACCTTGTTACCAAAGTATCATTGAACTTTGGATCAGGAAGGATAATTCTCTTTTTTGGTTTTGACTTTCTCATTGCTTTCTATCCTCCTTAATTATTTCTTTTTACCTTTTGTTGGCGCTGCTGCTACCTGACCTGGTTTAGGACGTTTGGTACCATATTTTGAACGACGTTGGTTACGGCCAGCTACACCTGATGTATCCAGTGCACCACGGATGATGTGGTAACGTACACCCGGTAAGTCTTTAACACGACCACCACGGATCAAAACGATAGAGTGCTCCTGTAAGTTGTGACCTTCACCTGGGATGTAAGCGTTTACTTCTTTACCGTTGGTTAAGCGCACACGGGCAACTTTACGCATTGCTGAGTTTGGTTTTTTAGGGGTAGTGGTGTACACACGGGTGCACACGCCTCTTCGCTGTGGACAGCTGTCCAACGCTGGTGACTTACTCTTGTCAACCAGAGCTACTCTACCTTTTCTAACTAATTGCTGAATAGTAGGCATTTCTTGCTTTTTTGTCTAATTATTTTATCCCGCATTTCGGGACTGCAAAAGTACGAACATTATTTTTGATTTTCAAGTAGTTGTGTGAAAGTTTTTTTGAGGGGAAGAAGTTGAGGGTGTGGTGGTTGGAATTTTGTTTTTGCTATATAGCAAGCCGGGTGTATATTAGTCAATAGGCGGCGGGGGAAGTAACGTGACACTAATATTACTTGGTTCTAATCCGAAAAACTTATCGCCTCTTGTAAAGATCATGTCAGGACACTGATCAAGCAGCCTGTTGAAAAGCGCATTGTGTACTCTGGTTTTATCAGTATAATTATCATGTGTGTACAAGCCTTCAATTGAACATTGCGTTATATAAAAAGGGACAAATTTGTGACCCGGAAATTGCTCTTGTATTGATTTCATTATAAAGTTGAACCCGGTTTCAAATTCCTGATAAGGGGAAGCCGTTACCACATTAATGGCGCTATAGTCAATTTCCCTTTGAAACCTGTCGTCATAGGCAGGTACCGAAGTTTCGTCAATCCCAAAAATTGAAAACAGAGGAGCAAGCATGCTTATTGAAAAAACTAACTTTTTTGTATGATTAAACGATTTATAGTTATTGCGTTGAATGATCATCTCGCCGCTGAATGCTATTTCATGGGGCAAGGCAGTATTGTGGATTTTTTTGTTGTGTCAGTTTTTAGCTTTTTTAAAAAATCAGTCCAAGGTTTAAATGATTTTTTATAGTTGGTCATATTCTCTTCTACAATTTTTGTTAGTTCAATGATTCCGGGGTATTCTGCATAAACAGGATCAAGATTGTTAACTCCGATTGGATAATACTTTTTAATAACCCCGGAGATTTCGGCAACCAGTTTATTAGGAGAGTTTGTATCTAACACGAAATTATTCAACATAAAGTGCTTGGGTTAACATTAATAACGAGGTACATGAAGTTGATGAATATATTGAACTGCCCCAAAAAAGGGCCGGACACCGATGTAACCAGGTTTAGGTGACAGCGGGCCGGCCCGTAATACTTTATATATTGAATTAATAAGGGAGTTTATTCTTTTACCTTATTCCAGGTGTCGCGGTTAAAAGCCAATACTTTAGTAGGGTTACCGCTTGCATCTTTGGTGAATTTTAACGGGAAGCCAAAAGCTTGATTTAAAAATAACACTTCAGACAAGGGTTTAAAATTGATTTCCTTGCCATCCCATGATTGTTTGAGCGTTAATCCGTCGGGTATCGCGGTTATAGTCAGAAAAAGATCAGCCCTCTCATCCGATTGATATTTGCCCGCCAAAACTTTTATTTGTTCGGGTTTCAGTTGTACCTCTTTAGGTGGAGTATAGCTGTTTATCTTTGCCCATATTTGCCTGCCACCTAAAGTGATCTGGTTTATTTCGCCGGCTTCATTCTTTGAAAATACAACAGGGATCTTTTCATCGCCGTCATCATCTAAAAGTTCAAATTCCAGGTCTGATTTGCGGGTTAAAGTTAGTTTTTGATCTCCGCCAAGCTGTTGGGCAATTAGTTTATCACCATCTGCTGTTACTTTATATACTCTATACTCGTTATCCTTTTGCTGATAAATGCCTTCAAAAGCTTTGAGCTGGGTATCTGCAATAATTATTGTTGGGGACTTTGCCACTTTTGCGATAACCGGTGCAATGCCCGGGCCGGTTAAAGCAACTACAGCTATAAATGCAAACCTGCATATATAGCCCGTGATAATTTTAATGCTGGTCATTTTTGATAGGTTTATAATGTTGAACCAAATCTACGAAAAATGATTTTGGAAAATCAAATTTTACAGAATTAAATTTTGGTGATATTTATTTTTATTGTTTTAAATTCTGATTTTTATCTATTTTTCATTTTAAACCATAATAAAATTCTGCGCTGAATAAATCAGATGAGCATAAAAAGAGCGCCGGTAAAACCAGCGCCCTCTTTCATCACTCACTAAACTACTTATGGAAAACTTAAATTAAAAACATTAATAACCGCGGTCGTGATAATGACCGTGATCGTCACCGTCATGGTAGCCATTATTATACCCGTTGTTATAGCCGTTACGGTACCTGTGATGGTGACCATAATCTTCACGAACAACGCAACCTGAGGTTACAGATACTACTGCTGATATTAATAGTGCCAAAGCAACAAATTTCCTTTTCATGGTATAAAATCTTTAATCATCATCTATATTGAAGATGTACACATATATGACTGATGGAAATGGAAAAGGATTAATCGGGGATTAATTTGGAGAGAAGAGAACTATTTGTTGTCAATGATGCTGGTTATAATCATCAAACCAACCCCATGCTTTCTCTATACTCTTGCTGAATAATGAGCAGGCAATTGGCGCACAAACACCCGTCATACAGCTCGCTCACATATTGTACCTCGTTAATAGTAAGCTGCACAGTACTGCACTGGCACTTGGTGAATGAATTGGCTTTACATTCAAAAGGTGTTTTGCAGCGTTCGCAACGGATGATTTCGTGTTTGGGCATCTCTTTAGTCCATAGCTAATGGTCCATAGACCATAGAAAAGGTTTGCTAAAATATGGAATGTAGCAGTGACTTATTAAATATAACTGTCATTAAATAAAAAGTCCATGAACTATAGCTTTGTAGCTATGGTCCATGGACTATCATCTATCGACTAAAAAACTTATGCAGAGCAAGTCACGCAGCCTTCTTCCATTGAGCAGGTTGGGCCTGCCGGAATTTCGTCGGCAACGGCGTCAACAACGGCCGGGATAACCGGATCCATGTTTTTACCGCCCTGGTTTTCAACTGTAAATTTAACTGCTTGTGATGCTGCTTGTGTACGCAGGTAGTACATGCCTGTTTTCAAGCCTTTTTTCCATGCGTAGAAATGCATTGAAGTAAGTTTAGAAGCGTTTGGTGAGTTGATGAACAGGTTCAATGATTGCGACTGGCAAATGTACGCGCCCCTGTCGGCAGCCATATCAATAATGCTGCGCATTTTGATCTCCCAAACAGTTTTGTACAATGCTTTGATATCAGCAGGAATCTCAGCTATTTCCTGGATTGAACCGTTTGCGCTGATGATCTTATCTTTCATGCTGGTGCTCCACAAACCAAGGTTTACTAAGTCACGCAGCAAATATTTGTTTACTACAATGAATTCACCACTTAATACACGGCGGGTGTAAATGTTTGAAGTATAGGGTTCAAAGCATTCGTTGTTACCTAAAATCTGTGATGTTGAAGCAGTTGGCATCGGTGCAACTAATAATGAGTTGCGTACGCCGTGGTTCATTACATCTAAACGCAGGTTTTCCCAATCCCACCTGCCGCTTTCTGGTTTTACACCCCACAGATCGAACTGGAATTTACCTTGTGACAATGGTGAGCCTTTGAATGTTTCATAAGCACCATCTTTTATAGCCATATCTTTTGAAGCTGTCATTGCTGCAAAGTAGATGGTTTCGAAGATCTCGATGTTTAGTTTTTTAGCTTCATCGCTTTCAAACGGCATACGCAGTTGAATGAAAGTATCAGCCAAGCCCTGTACACCTAAACCAATAGGACGGTGACGCAGGTTTGAGTATTCAGCTTCTTTAACCGGGTAGTAGTTACCATCAATGATCCTGTTAAGGTTGATAGTTGCCTGGTAAGTTACTTCGTACAGTTTATCATGATCAAAAGCACCATTGTTGATGTAACGTGGTAATGCTAATGAAGCCAGGTTACAAACAGCTACCTCGTTTGCATCGGTATACTCGATGATCTCGGTGCAAAGGTTTGAGCTTTTAATGGTACCCAGGTTTTGCTGGTTTGATTTACCGTTAGCCGCATCTTTATATAATAAGTATGGCGTACCGGTTTCAACCTGTGCATCAAGCACTGCAAACCAAAGTTCCTGTGCTTTTACTGTACGACGCTGACGGCCTTCTTTTTCGTATTTAATGTACAGCTCTTCAAATTCTTTGCCCCAGCAATCGGCTAAGCCTGGTGCTTCGTGCGGGCAAAATAAGCTCCAATCCTCATTGGCTTCAACGCGCTGCATGAACAGGTCTGATACCCAAAGGGCATAGAACAAGTCGCGGGCACGCATTTCTTCTTTACCGTGGTTTTTACGCAGATCAAGGAATTCAAAGATATCGGCATGCCATGGCTCTAAGTAAACGGCGAAAGCGCCTTTACGTTTACCACCGCCCTGATCAACATAACGTGCGGTATCATTAAATACACGCAGCATTGGGATAATACCATTGCTGGTACCGTTAGTGCCGCTGATGTATGAACCTGTAGCCCTTACGTTGTGGATACTTAAACCGATACCACCCGCGCTTTGCGAAATTTTAGCAGTTTGTTTTAATGTATCATAGATACCCTCAATGCTATCATCTTTCATGGTTAACAAAAAGCATGATGACATTTGAGGTTTTGGTGTACCTGCATTAAACAAAGTTGGTGTAGCATGGGTAAACCAACGCTCGCTCATTAAATGGTAGGTTTTGATAGCGCTCTCGATATCGTTTTTGTGGATACCTACAGATACACGCATAAATAAATGCTGCGGGCGCTCGGCAATTTTACCGTCGATCTTTAACAGGTATGATTTTTCGAGGGTTTTGAAACCGAAGTAATCAAAGCCAAAGTCGCGGTCATAAATGATGGTGCTGTCAAGCAGTTCCGCGTTTTCTTTAATCACTTCATAAACGTCGTCAGCGATAAGCGAGGCATCTTTACCTGTTTTCTTGTCAACATACTCATGCAGGAGGCGCATGGTTTCCGAAAACGATTTGATGGTGTTTTTGTGCAGGTTTGATACCGCGATACGCGAAGCCAGCAAAGCATAATCAGGGTGCTTGGTGGTTAATGACGCGGCGGTTTCGGCAGCCAGGTTATCCAGCTCGGAGGTGGTTACGCCATCAAATAAACCTTCAATTACCTTTTTAGCCACATCAATGGGGTCAACTAATTGAAACCCATAGCACAGTTTTTCAATACGTGCGGTGATCTTGTCAAATTTTACGGATTCTCTTCTTCCGTCTCTTTTTACTACGAACATTTTGCCCCTCCTTTTGCCCCGTTAAAAGCGAAGCTTTTTTAGTTAATATTATTGTGATTTGATTATTTTCTGAACCTTGATTTTTTTGATTTTGGGATTGGCCTGAGACTACCTAACCTCTAATCACCAATCTCTAACCTCTTCAATTAAAAATCATCATCAAGCGAAAAGCTTTTGCTTTCGGCCGATGCATTCAGTACACCACTTTTTTGATAATCGCCTACACGCTTTTCAAAAAAGTTGGTTTTGCCCTGTAACGAGATCATTTCCATGAAATCGAACGGATTGGTTGCGTTATAGAATTTATCGTACCCAAGTTCGCTCAGCCACCTGTCGGCCACAAACTCAATGTACTGGCTCATTAGCTTGGCATTCATTCCTATCAGGTTAACCGGTAATGCCTCGGTTATAAATTCTTTTTCTATCTCTACCGCATCGGTAATGATCTTGGTAACCTGTTCCTGCGGTAGTTTGTTTTCAAGCATGCCATATAATAAGCAGGCAAATTCGCAGTGCGAACCTTCATCGCGCGAGATCAGCTCATTGCTGAAAGTTAAGCCCGGCATCAGGCCGCGTTTTTTAAGCCAGAATATGGAGCAAAAGCTGCCTGAAAAGAAGATCCCTTCAACCGCCGCGAATGCAACCAAACGCTCGGCAAAGTTGCCGTTGTTGATCCATTTTAGCGCCCATTCGGCTTTTTTGCCAACACATGGTACGGTTTCAATAGCATGGAAAAGGCGATCTTTCTCGGTCGGATCTTTTACGTAGGTGTCTATCAGCAGGGCATAGGTTTCAGAGTGGATGTTTTCCATCATGATCTGGAAACCGTAAAAGCAGCGTGCTTCGGGCAATTGTACTTCGCTCATGAAGTTTACCGCCAGGTTCTCGTTCACGATACCATCGCTTGCGGCAAAAAAGCGAGTACATGCGAGATAAAATGTTTCTCGCCCGAATTAAGACTTTCCCAATGTTTGATATCGTCCGATAGGTCGATTTCCTCGGCGGTCCAGAAGCTGGCCTCCGCTTTTTTATACATCTCCCAAATTGCGGGATACTTAATGGGAAGGATAACAAACCGGTCCTTGTTTTCCCGTAGTAATAATTCGTTTTCCAAACTCATTGGTGTCTACTTTTTTAGTTTCTTTCTTTAATCAGGTATTCAGACACGAAAGCAAGCCCTACTTTTCAATAAAGCTTTAAATTTTGATGCCTTCGGGTTTACTCCTTAGCAACTGTATTGTGTAACTTTCTGACAGCCAGTTATTTAATTAGAAGTTGACGAGTGCTTCTGGCTGCCGGCTGAATGCCTTTTTTATTACCTTGCTGAGCAAAGTTAATGTTTGAGTTGTGTAGTTGTGAATGATAGTTTTTCACAAACCCCCGAGTTATCCACACTTTATCGGCACTTGTTATATTGATGAAAAATTAATGGACTTGAAAACAGCCGATTAAAAATTTGATTGAAATTAGCATGCCTTGATACTTGCGGATTACGATAATTTAACATTATAAATTACTTGACTTAACACCGACAATTATTGCCAATAATGAAATGCTTTTGCTTGCAGCAGGTATCAATATTAAAATGCGAAGTTAAAAGGTTGTTGCAAGCCGGTATGTGGAAAACAATTACGCCCGTTAGCCATGAACCAACGGGCGTATTCCTAAAAGTTTTACGAATTATTTTGCGTCCTCAACCGGAACAAATTTCATCGACACTGAATTTACACAATGGCGGGTGTTTTTTGGCGTCATATATTCACCTTCAAACACATGGCCCAGGTGTGCGCCGCAATTTGCACACAGGATTTCTACCCTGCGGCCATCGGCGTCTACTTCGCGGCGAACAGCTCCTTCAATCTCATCGTCAAAACTCGGCCAGCCGCAAAACGACTCAAACTTATCTTCCGATCGATACAGCGGCGCATCACAGCGTTTGCAAACGTATAAACCTTGTGCCTTATTGTTCAGTAACGAGCCGGTGAACGGCCTTTCGGTGCCTTTGTATAATATTACCCTTTCTTCTTCGGGCGTTAATTGATTGTACTCCATATTTTTTGTTGGGGTTACACAAATTTTTTTGATGATTTCACCGATTGGGAAACTCCATCCGGTGTTTTGATCTACTATAAAGATACGACAATTTAGGCCGACATAATGCTTTGCAGGCTGATGTTTACACTGGTTTGACGGGGAGTGGCAGATGTGTTGATGTGCAGATTTCAGATGTGCAGATTGCTGAAAATATATAGCTACCAGGACCACTGAAAGCCTGCGGCAGAAGGTTTAATATCCCGCATCCAGTTTTTTTAACAGTTCGAGGCCTTCATTCCACTCTCCGTAACCCGCTGATACATTGATATGGCCGGCATCGCCAATATTCACAATTTCACTTCCCCAACTGTCTGCAAATAATGAGGCCCGTTCCCTGCTTACATAGAAATCATTGTTACTAAATACGGTTATTGATTTGAATGGTAGCTTGCCTAATGGCATCGGGGTAAAACCACTTGTGCCGGTTGGATAACTATCTGCTTCAGTATCGCTCGGCGCAACCAGTAATACACCCTTTATTGCAATGTTATATTGTTTTGCCCACGAGGCTATGGCTGCACAAGCCAGGCTGTGGCCAACTAAGATTACGTTTTCCGGGTCATAGCGGTTTACATAATCATTTATAGTTTTTATCCAATCGCTGCAAACCGAGGTTTCCCAATCCTGTTGTTCAATACGGGTAAAATTGAACTGTTTTTCCCAAATGCTTTGCCAATGTTGTTGATCTGAATTACCCAATCCCGCGTGTATAAGAATATCAGCGTTGAAAACCATAGTTTCGGTAAGATGTTAAATAACTTAATAATTGAAAGCTCAAGATAGGGATTTTAATCCTCGGTCATGAGTTTGAACGACCTTCAGCCACCTGTTTAATCACTTTATTCCTCTTTACCAACAATTGTGTCATATAGTTAGACAGGAACAGAAAGTTTACCGCTTCTCCCAATATTCCGCCCGGCGATTCGAACGTGAAAATATCCCGCATCATGGTTTGGTTAAGGATAGGATAAAAATAATGCTCATGCGTAAAGTTTTTGAAAGCACCCTCAACCTGGATATCGGTAAAGTAATTTGGATATTCCATTTCAGTGATCTTTGAGGTAAGGTTTTGCCATATGCCGAAATGCTTTGCCCGCCAGGTAACAGTTTCGCCGAGTTCAATCAAGCCGGTTGTACGCCCGGCAATAGCTCGTTCGCCAGTATGTTTTGTTGACTCTACATGTACATCAATGTTACGGGCAATGTCAAACACTCTTTCAACAGGCGCATTAATATGGGTAGCAAGCAGAATTTGTGATGGCATATAGTATAAAAAAGGCTGTCGTTTAGCGACAGCCCAAATATAGTGTTACGCATTACAAATAATCAGCGTAATCATCAAAATAAAAAAACAATCAACGGTTAAAATTCCGCATTCTTGGGGAATCTCGGGAAGGGATTACATCGCGGATGTTGCCCATGCCGGTAACAAACAGCACCAACCGCTCAAAGCCTAAACCAAAGCCGGCATGCGGACAAGAGCCGAAACGGCGGGTATCCAAATACCACCAAAGTTCTTCGGTAGGGATGCCCATTTCGTTCATGCGCTGCTCAAGCTTGTCTAAACGTTCTTCACGCTGTGAACCACCTACAATTTCGCCAATGCCCGGGAACAGGATGTCCATGGCGCGCACAGTTTTGCCATCGTCGTTCTGGCGCATGTAAAACGCTTTGATCTCCTTTGGATAATCGGTCAGGATCACCGGCTTTTTAAAATGTTTTTCAACCAGGTAGCGCTCGTGCTCACTTTGCAGGTCGGTACCCCAGCCTTCAACAGGATAAACAAACTTTTTCTTTTTGTTTGGGGTAGATTCTTTCAGGATGTCAATCGCCTCGGTATAGGTTAGGCGCTCGAAATCGTTATTTAAGCAAAACTGCAGTTTTTCAAGCAGCGTCATTTCTGAGCGCTCGTTTTGCGGCTTGGTTTTTTCCTCTTCAGTTAAGCGCTGGGTTAAAAATTCAATGTCATCGGCATTTTTATCCAACGCGTATTTGATCACATATTTCAGCATGTCCTCGGCAAGGTCCATGTTGTCAACCAGATCGTTAAAGGCTACTTCCGGCTCAATCATCCAAAACTCGGCCAGGTGGCGTGTGGTGTTTGAATTTTCGGCACGGAAAGTTGGGCCGAAGGTATAAATATCACTCAGGGCCATAGCGCCAAGCTCACCTTCCAACTGACCGGATACGGTTAAGTTAGTGGCACGACCAAAAAAATCCTGTTTGAAATCAATCTCGCCGGTATCAGTTTTCGGAATGTTATCCAGGTCGAAGTTGGTAACGTGAAAAGTCTCGCCCGCGCCTTCAGCATCTGAAGCCGTAATTACAGGGGTATGCAGGTAAACAAAACCCCGTTCCTGGAAAAACTGGTGCACCGCGAATGCCAGGCTGTTACGCACCCTGAAAATAGCGCCAAACGTACTGGTACGGAAACGCAGGTGGGCGTTTTCCCTCAAAAACTCAAGGCTATGCTTTTTAGGCTGGATAGGATATTTTTCAGGATCGCTGTCACCTAAAATCTCAATCTCAGTTGCAACAACCTCAACTGTTTGGCCTTTACCTAAAGATGCTATCAATTTACCCTGAACACTAAGTGCTGCACCAACGGTAATGCGTTTAAGTAATGCCGGGTCGGTATTTTCAAAATCAACAACTACCTGGATGTTATTATTAGTTGAGCCATCATTCAAAGCAATAAAGCGATTTGAACGGAATGCACGCACCCATCCTTTAACTGTTACATCAATTTCGGTTTGCTGGCTTTGCAGCAATGCTTTGATCTTAGTTCGCTGACTCATATCATGTATAATTTTTAGAGTCGCAAAAATACAATTAATTATGAAAGCGCACTTTGAAACATGAGCTAAAAAACATTAGCATGTTAACACGGAAAGATATATCAGGAGAAAAGGGGAAAAGGAAACCAGCGACTAAAAATGTAGCCGGGAACATGAAGTATCCCGGCTATTTCTTTTTGACGCTTACTTGTTTGTAACCATGATTGTGTCACGGAGTAACGTGTTTGTCGTCGCGCCGCCTACCATAATAGTGTCTTTGCTTTTATTCAATGACTGGTTGGTAATGCTTTTTTTGCACTAACACTGTCTTGTTTTGGGGCTACGCCATTTTTTTGGCAGCCAGCAAATAACAGAAGTGATACTGAGGCGGTTAATAATAGAGCTTTTTTCATAAAACAAATTTACAACTAATACGAATGATAATTAAGCTTAGTTACAATTAATATAAAAGTTAATATTTGAGCTTAGCTTTAAACTTGCCCTCGCTAAAAGTAACCTTGTCCGGATGACTTTCGGTTTGGCTATCAATTACTTTCAGAAAACGTAATTCGAACAATCCCTGCAGTATTTTATCGGCCTGGTTGTATGAAATTATAGTTACCGAACTAAGATGGGTAGGGTCAGGTTTGTATCCGGCTAACGGGGAGCCGTTTTTTGTAATGTGGTAATAGTTTTCGTTTGCTTTGAGGGTATAATACCCAACACCATCAAACACAATTTTAAAACCTACCTGCTCTTCTTCACCTCCAATGGTGCTTTTTGCTGATATGGTAATGGTATCACCCATTATATTCGAACCGGAAGGATTAGCCTCCCATTTGATGTTGTTTTTTTGCGCAAGCATAAAATCGGGTATGACCGGAAAATTACAGCAGTCCTTTTTTTTGCAGGCCGAAAAAGCAGGGCCACGGCTATGGCTAATATCAAACAGGGATATTTCATTGCTTTACTGATGACAGGTTAATAAATTGTACAGGAAATATAAAGATATTTAAAAGTAAAGCATATTATACGTGGTTTCAGTAAGTTTGCCGCTCATTTTGTTTTATCGCCCATGAATCCCAAATTGAGCCTCGTTATTGGCATTCTATGCATTTCTTTTTCGCCGATATTTGTAAAGCTTGCCGGGGTATCACCAATTGGTTCGGCATTTTACCGGGTGTTTATAGCCTGGATTTGTCTTGCCCCATTTTGTGTATTTAGGCAAAAACTTAAAATAAATAAAAAGCAATTGCTTATTTCCATAGCTGCGGGCATGGTTTTCGCCCTTGATATTGCGGTATGGAATATTTCGCTGTTAAAGATCAGCGCCACTGTATCAACCCTTATTGCCAACCTGGCCCCGGTTTGGGTAGGCCTGATGAGCTTCCTGTTTTTAAGAAAAGGATCAGGTCGGCTATTTTGGATAGGTACGCTCATTGCCATCGCCGGTATGGTTGTTTTGGTAGGTTATGAACATATTTTGCACATGGAACTTAATGCCGGCATACTGCTGGCTATACTCGCCAGTTTTTTTTATGCTACTTATATCATGATCACCAAAAATATTATGGCCGGTATTGATGTGTTTAGTTTTATGTTTTACAGTATGCTGAGCGCCAGTATTTTTTTGCTGGTAGTCAATGGATCTATGCATAACGATATTGTTCATCTTTCTTTAAAAGTTTGGCTTTGCTTTATAGGTATGGGGCTTATTTGCCAGTTAGCAGGCTGGCTAACCATCAATTACTCGTTACGTTATCTGGAACCAACCAGGGTTTCCATTGCCTTATTAAGCCAAACGGTTTTTGCCGGGCTGCTGGCTGCTTTTTTACTGCATGAACGTTTAGGTTTTAATGAGATTGTTGGCAGTATAATTGTATTGGCCGGGATAGCAGTGACCTTTTTAAAACCACGAAATCGAAAAGCGAATACCTTGGTTTAAACGGGTTTAAGCGCAGTACAAATGAAGCTGTATCATATCATGATGTTAATATCTTCAGTTCGCTTCGGTCGCAACGATCGAAGTACGATTGTATAATTTTATTACTTTTTTAATACTTTAGTGGTATTTAATGTAACCCCATTGCTTTATTAAGTAGTTGATTATAAGTTTGCTGTGTTTAAATTATGGAATTTATGTTAACCCTGTTAACCCCTGTCATCGCAGTAATTAAATTGGTATATATCTCAGGATCTTAACTCAAAGCGTTAAACGGTAACTTGTCTCTTAAGGAGATTGAATTTTAAACAGCTCGTTATCAAACAAAACCGTATTTTAACGTTTTCGAATTACGGGCAACGATCTATCTTCCCTACATTTGCTTTAACTCATGATTCAAAAATCCACTATCGACCGTATTATGGAAGCCACCGACATTGTGGAGGTGATAGGGGAATTTGTGCAGTTAAAAAAGCGCGGGGCTAACTACGTAGGCCTTTCGCCTTTCGCGAATGAGCGTACCCCTTCGTTCACGGTATCCCCGGCAAAAGGTATTTTTAAAGATTTCTCAACAGGAAAAGGCGGTTCGGCTGTTACGTTTTTAATGGAGCTGGAAAAGTTCAGCTATCCCGAGGCCTTGAAATGGCTCGCTAAAAAGTACGGCATCGAGGTTGAAGAAACTGTTGAAGTTCCCGAAAACCGCGAGGAGGATCTGCGCCGGGAAAGCCTTATGATCGTATCGGCATTTGCTGCTAAGTTTTTTCACGAGGCCATGCTCGAAACGGAGGAAGGGCAAAGCATCGGTCTCAGTTATTTTAAAGAACGCGGCTTTACTGCCGAAACCATCAAGAAGTTTGAATTGGGTTACTCGCCCGATCAATGGGAAGCTTTTACAGGTGCCGCTATCAGGAACGGCTATAAAGAGCAGTTTCTGGTCGAGAGCGGTCTGTCGGTAAAGCGGGATAACGGGGCCTTGTTCGACAGGTACCGCGGTCGGGTAATGTTCCCGATCCATAGTTTTACCGGCAGGGTAATTGGTTTTGGCGGCCGTACACTAAAAAAAGATAAAAACGTAGCCAAGTATGTTAACTCGCCCGAGTCGGAGATCTACCATAAATCAAATGTACTTTACGGCCTCTACTTCGCTAAAAAGGCTATTCGTGAGCAGGATAACTGTTACCTGGTAGAAGGCTATGCCGATGTACTTTCGGTACACCAGGCGGGGGTTGAAAACGTGGTGGCTTCATCAGGCACATCGCTCACTACTGAGCAGATTAAGCTCATTGCCCGTTTTACTAAAAACATCACCATATTATATGATGGCGACGCAGCCGGGATCAAAGCTTCACTGCGTGGTTTGGATATGATCCTGGAGGAAGGGCTTAATGTAAAAGTAGTGCTGTTTCCGGATGGACATGATCCTGATTCATTTGTACAATCGAAAGGGTCAAGTGCTTTTAAAAAGCACATCGAGGAAAATAAGAAGGACTTTATCCTGTATAAAACCCAGATCCTGCTTAAAGAAGTTGGTAACGACCCGATAAAAAAGGCTGATGTGATCCGTGAGGTTGTTGAAAGTATCGCCAAGATCCCGGATAGCATCAAGGCGTCGGTATTTATAAAGGAGTGTAGCGGCTTATTGCAGATAGACGAGCGCGCCCTTTTATCCGAGCTCAATAAAATGCGCACTGCCAAAGCCAAAAAGGAGGAGCAGCAGCGTCAGCAGCAAAACAACAGGTTTGCCGAAATGCCCGACGAACCCCACTTCTTTGATGAGCCTGTTGAACTTGAGCCACATGTTGCTAAAGACGATGCTTTTCAGGAAAAGGAAATTGTGCGTTTATTGCTGCATTATGGAAGCCGTATGATTGACTGGGACGGTATTGCCAATACCTATATAGGCCCGTTCATTATAGCCGAGTTGAGTGATGTTAGTTTTGATCATCCGGTTTGTAAGCAGATTACCGAAATTTACCGTCGCGAAGTAGAAAACGGTGTACTGCCGGATGAGGCTTATTTTATTCACCATAAGGATAAAGCTATAGTTGATTTAACTATTAACATGTTAGCCAGTAAATATTCGCTCAGTGAAAACTGGTACGAAATGCATAGGATCACGGTGAACGATGAGCAGGTTAATATGAAGGCAACTATTCTTGGTGCGATATTTCACCTTAAAAAGCATAAGGTTGGTAAAATGCTGGAAGACCTGCGAACTCAGCTTCAAAAAGCCGATACCGAGGCCGACCAGGAAATACTGCTTAATCAGTATATGCGTATGAAAAAGGTAGAAAAATCAATATCTGACTTTTTGGGCTCCGTAATCATAAAATAATGGCCCAACACCTTGAACTTGGCCGCACCGGCGAAGCATTAGCCAAAACCCACCTCGAAAAAGCAGGCTACGAAATTCTTGATGAAAACTGGACTTACGGAAAAGCTGAGATAGATATAATTGCTTATAAAGACAAGGTTATTATATTTACCGAAGTAAAAACCCGCACGGGCAATGGCTTTGGAGAACCCGAAGATTTTGTAGATAACCGTAAGCAAAAACTGCTGGCCGAAGCCGCCGATGAATACATCTACCTCATGAACCACCAGGGCGAAGTGCGGTTTGATATCATCGCTATTTTGTTTGACCGCAGTGGAAATTATATACTAAACCATATAGAAGATGCGTTTTGGCCTTCGGCCACATAACACTTATGAATAATAAACTAAAGCTATTTTTTGCCGCCCTTGCCCTAATGGCCTTCGGCTGCAGCTGTAACCATAAACCTGATAGCTCGGCTACAGATTATACTATCACCCCCGACGCCGGTGCAAACTACAAAGCCGGCGATAAGATCGACATCAAAGTAGGCTATCGTACAGGCAGTAAAGTTGATTCGGTAGTTTACCTGCTCGATTCCGTAAAGTTCGCATCCAGTAAGGATACTGCAGGTATCAGTCTTAAAACGGATACCATTGGCCTGGGCATCAGGATAATCACGGCTAAGGTTTATGAAGGCGGTAAAAGCAATGAGGTATCAACCAATGTCTTGTTATTAGCAGCAAAAGCCCCTGCCAGGTACACTTATAAAGTTGAAAAAGTTTTCCCTCATGATACCGCTGCATATACCGAAGGCCTGCAGTATGTTGATGGTGTTTTATACGAAAGTACCGGAGACTATAAACACTCATCCATCCGCAAGGTTGATTTGAATACAGGTAAGGTTTTACAGGAAACCAAGCTTGATGAGAAATATTTTGGTGAAGGCCTCTCGGTTATTGGTGATAAAGTAGTGCAGCTTACCTGGAAGGAAAAGGTAGGGTTTGTGTACGATAAAAATACATTGAAGTTGCTTAACAACTTCACCAACAACGTTGGCCCCGAAGGTTGGGGGATGTGCTATGACGGAACAAAATTATACATGGATGATAGCACCAACCGGATCTGGTTCCTTGACAAGAATGATTATCACCAGATAGGCCACATTGATGTGTGTGACGATAAACAACAGATAGATTCGATAAACGAACTGGAATACATCAACGGTAAGATCTATGCCAACGTTTATCAAACCGATAACATATTGGTGGTCAATCCTAAAACTGGTGCGGTGGAGCAGATAATAGATATGAAAGAGATTTACCCGGTGGCAAGCCGTCCGCAGGACAGGGACTGGAATAATAACGTGCTAAACGGAATTGCCTGGGATGCCAAAGGTCAACGCCTGTTTGTTACCGGTAAAAAATGGCCGCATTTGTACCAGGTTAAGTTTGTGCCGGTTCCGTAAGCCTTGGCCCCTAACAGAACCATAGCTTGAATTAGTATTTTTATAAAGCGAAACGCCCGGATTATCCGGGCGTTTCGTGTTTTAGTTATTGAGCAGTTGCCAGCCATATCGGTTCATAAATTCTTCAACCTCATCACTGAATGATTTCTTTTGATGATGATTTTCCTGATTGTTAATATAGCTAATGACTGTTGATACCTGTGATTCACTTACCGATACTGCAAAGTAGTCGTCCTGCCAACCGAATTGTTGTTTTATTAGTTTGTTCTTATTTATCCAAAGAGATGATTCTCCTTTAATTAGCTGGCTTATTTTGGCAATATTTTGATCTTTTCCTAAAGAAATAAGGCAATGGATATGATCGGTATAGCCATTAATCGCTTGTAAGAATATCCCTTTCTCTTTGCAGTTCTCTATGATGTATTTATGTATCTGGTATCTTATGTTTTGAGTAAGCAAGGGTTGTCTGTCTTTAGTTGCAAATACCAAATGGGTCCAGATTTTTACAAATGACATGGTTTGTCCTAAATGTATGGTTATTTTGGCTAAAGCCACTTAGCACCTGGCAACTTTATCCGTTGGTTAAAACCAACGGTAATGAAAACAAGATTTCGAAAAGGCTTCTTTCAACCAATAAATAGGAAATTGCTCGACTGCGTTAATTCTCTATAAAAAGAAAATTCATTGCCGTTGGTTTTAACCAACGGAACAAAAAAAGCAACATGAGGCGGCTTTAGCCGAAATCGCCAGAAAAGGTTCTACTAAGCACTCAGTTTTTTAACAACACCCCCCGGAAAATCCGGTGGGGTGTTGTTAAAATATAAAACTTCCCCCTTTAGGAGGCTGGGGAGATTACCTCCACGCTTTATATTGATTGATTAGTCCATTAGTTGATGAATCATGGCTGCTGATCTCAGCGTTATCTTTTAGTTCAGGAAGGATTTTGCCGGCAAGTTGTTTACCAAGCTCAACACCCCACTGATCAAAGCTGTATATGTTCCAAATGATGCCCTGGGTAAAAATTTTATGCTCATACATGGCAATCAGCGCGCCTAAAGTGTATGGTGTGATCTTTTTAATCAGGAACGAGTTTGTTGGACGGTTGCCTTCAAATACCTTGAACGGAGCTATTTTAGCTATTTCCTCGTCAGATTTTCCGGCAGCTTTTAGTTCTTCAATAACTACCTCTTCGGTTTTACCGTTCATTAAAGCTTCGGTTTGAGCAAAATAGTTTGACAGCAGCATGTTGTGATGTTCGCCCAGTGGATTGTGAGATTGTGCCGGGGCGATAAAATCGGCAGGGATCAGTTTAGTGCCCTGGTGAATCAATTGATAAAAAGCGTGCTGACCGTTTGTACCAGGTTCGCCCCAAATGATCGGACCGGTAGAGTAGTCAACATCTTTACCATTACGGTCAACATGTTTGCCATTACTTTCCATATCGCCTTGTTGGAAATAAGCAGAGAAACGGTGCAGGTATTGGTCGTAAGGTAAGATAACATTGGTTTCGGCCTCAAAGAAGTTGTTATACCAGATACCGATCAGTCCCATAATAACCGGGATGTTTTGGTCAAATTCGGCAGTTTTGAAATGATTGTCAGTCGCGTGGGCACCGGCAAGCAAATCGGCAAAGTTTTCAAAACCAATGCTTAGGGCAATTGACAAACCGATAGCGCTCCATAAAGAGTAACGGCCACCAACCCAGTCCCAAAATTCAAACATGTTTTTAGTATCGATGCCAAATTTTTCAACAGCTGCTGCATTGGTTGAAAGAGCGGCGAAGTGTTTAGCTACATCGGCCTCAGTAGCACCGCTGGCCAGGAACCAGTCGCGGGCGCTGTGGGCGTTGCCCATAGTTTCCTGGGTAGTGAAAGTTTTTGAAGCCACCAGGAACAGCGTAGTTTCAGGATCAACTGCTTTCAGGGTTTCAACTATATGAGTACCATCCACGTTACTTACAAAGTGGAGGTTCAAATGATTTTTGTATGCTTTTAAAGCTTCAGTAACCATTACCGGGCCAAGGTCTGAGCCGCCGATACCAATATTAACCACATCGGTAATAGCTTTGCCGGTATAACCTTTCCACTCGCCCGAAATGATGGCTTCACTGAAGGCTTTCATTTGGTCAAGCACTTTATTTACATCGGGCATAACATCTTTACCATCAACATAAATAGGAGTGTTGCTGCGGTTACGTAATGCGATGTGTAATACCGGACGGCCTTCCGTAACGTTAATTTTTTCGCCGGAATACATGGCGTCTATCGCCTCTTTTAATGAACATTCTTTGGCCAGCTGTATCAATAAAGCAATGGTTTCATCATCGATACGGTTCTTTGAATAATCAAGCAGGATATCCTCAAACTGGATCGAGAACTTATTAAAACGCTGGTCGTCAGCATCAAACATTTCTTTCAGGTTTTTTGATACAATATCAATGTAATGATCTGTAAGATATTTGTAAGCCTGGGTTGTTGTAAAATCAGTAGTTGGCAGCATAATTGTGTTGTTTTTCAACAAAAGTAAAAAGTTAATTGTTAGATAGTCATTAAATAAATTATTAGCCTGTCTTAGTGTTGTTTAAACACGGCCGGCATAGTGTTGATTTTACACTTGAAAATTATGAGAATTACAAAAGAATTACAAATATATTTTGAAGTTTAAAATTTTTATTTAATATATTTGTGTCGATGGTAATCAAATGAGGTATTTATCATCAATTTGTAAATTTACTTTAAAAACACGTATTACTATGTTCGAAAAACTGTTTTTGCTTGTAAAAGATAACGCCGGGACGGCTGTTATCAACAACCCGGTGATTCCTGCTAAATATCATGAAGCAGTGATCAATGAAGCTTCAAGTTCAATCATTGAAGTTTTAAAAGGCCAGCTTGAAAGCGGCAAGGTGAAGGAACTTATTAAATACTTTCAGTTCTCGGGTAGTTACAACAATTCATTAGTATCGAGCATAACCAACCGCTTTGCAAATAAGCTTAACACTTTTTACAGTATTGACCCGGCACATGCGTTAACAGTTGCAAAGGCTCTGATCCCAACTGTAATGAATGAACTGATTAAGGAAACAAAAAGCGGCGAAGCCAAAGAGTTTGCTTTGGGTACTATGTTAACTAAACTGAACGGTAACCGTACCGATCTGAACCCGCTTGTGAACAACCTGATGGTTGCCTAACATACTATTACATCTGCCTAATGAACAGGCCTGCCGATTGTTAAACAATTTGCAGGCCTTTTTATTTATAGCAATTTTTCAAATTATATATATTTGCCGCATGACTAAAGAACAAGTTCAGGATTTAAGGGATAGAGTAACTTCCCTGAGGAGGCATCTTTGACATTGATAAGAAGCTGGAACTATTACATGAAGAACAGGAAATAACCATCGGCCCGCATTTTTGGGATCATCCTAAAGAGGCCGAAAAAGTACTGGCGTCCATCAAAGTTAAAAAAGTATGGACGGATGCTTTTCAGAAGGTGGTATCGGTTGTTGATGACGCCGGCGTGCTTTTTGAATTTTACCAGGGCGGTGATGCTACCGAGGCCGAAATGCAGGAACAATATAATGCGGCTTTAAAAGCCGTTGAAGAGCTTGAGTTTAAAAATATGCTCTCGGCCGAAGAAGATCAACTAAATGCGGTGCTTCAGATCACGGCGGGTGCCGGTGGTACCGAAAGCTGCGACTGGGCCGGCATGCTCATGCGTATGTACATTATGTGGGGCGAAAAGAACGGTTATAAAGTAACCGAGCAGGATTACCAGGAAGGCGACGTGGCCGGCGTAAAAACCGTTACCCTGCAGTTGGAAGGCGAGTTTGCCTATGGCTATCTGAAAGGTGAAAATGGGGTACACCGCCTGGTGCGCGTATCGCCTTTTGATGCTAATGCCAAACGTCACACCTCTTTTGCCTCTGTATATGTTTATCCCCTGGTTGATGATACCATTGAGATTGAAGTAAATCCGGCCGATATCGAATTTGAAACTTTCCGCTCGGGTGGTGCCGGTGGTCAGAACGTGAATAAGGTAGAAACTGCCGTGCGTTTATATCACAAGCCATCGGGCATCATCATCAAAAACCAGGAATCGCGTTCGCAATTGCAAAATAAAGATAACGCCATCCGCTTGCTTAAATCACAGTTATACGAAATTGAGATGCGCAAACGTATGGAACTAACCAATGCTATTGAGGGCAATAAAAAGAAGATAGAGTGGGGCTCACAGATCCGTAACTATGTTTTACATCCATATAAACTGGTAAAAGACCTCCGTACCGATCACGAAACTTCCAACGCTGCGGCAGTGCTCGATGGTGATCTGAATGATTTCCTGAAAGCCTACCTGATGGAATTTGGCGGGCCAAAGAGTTAAAAATAAGAAAGTAAGGTCATGCCGAATTTATTTCGGTACCCCACATGCCGTATACCGTCCGTATGGCGTAGGCCAGGTAAGTGGGGGCCTGAAACAAGTTCAGGATGACGGTATAGTATAAAAAACGGAGTATCATTTCTGATACTCCGTTTTGTTTTTGGAAGATTAATTGTATTTTGGACACATCCAATTTGCCTTTTAAAAAATATGAAAACCTTCTTATCTGCCTTAGTCTTGACAGTTATAACATTTGTATCCTTCGCACAGGAAAAACCGATGCTGCTTTATCCTAAAGGTGTTCCCAATTCAAAAAAAGCCCCGGCAACTTATGTTGAAAAAACAGACAACAGGAGCTGGATCACCATGGTAACTGAGCCAACGCTAACGCCTTACCTGCCCGAAAAAGGTAAAGCTAACGGCGCTGCCATTGTTGTTTGCCCTGGCGGTGGCTATTCAGGACTGGCTTCAGATCATGAAGGTAAAGCCGTAGCACAAGCCTTCGCTCAAATTGGCGTAACCGCTTTTGTATTAAAATATCGTTTACCAAGTGATGATATTATGGCTGATAAATCTATCGGTCCGTTACAGGATGCGCAAATGGCCATATACACCGTACGTAAAAATGCCGCAGAATGGAATATCAACCCATCTAAAATAGGAATTATCGGTTTTTCGGCAGGGGGCCACCTGGTATCAACGGAAGGAACTCATTTTGATAAACCGGTTATTGAAGATAAAGAAAACATCAGCGTACGCCCTGATTTTATGATGCTGATCTATCCTGTAATTTCTTTTGGTGAATATGCCCATGTTGGCTCGAGGGAAAACCTAATAGGTAAAAACCCATCAGCAGCGCAGTTAGATCTGTATTCGAACGAAAAACAGGTTACTGCCAATACCCCGCCAACATTTTTAGTGCACGCCGAGGATGATAACGTAGTACCAGTACAAAACAGTCTGTTATTTTATGATGCCCTGTTAAAAAACAAAGTAAAGGCCGAAATGCATCTTTTCCAGGAAGGCGGTCATGGTTTCGGCATGAACAATTCTAAAAATAAAGGCAAATGGTTTGAATGGGCTGCCGCGTGGCTGGAGGAGAATGGCTTTTTGAGCGGGAAGTGATCCGGGACAACTAATTTCTTCTTCTGTAAAACAGTAGGCTAATTTTATTGTTGAGGTAAACAGTCTTTTTTTGAAAGCTTGAAGTTCGACCTTAATGATGATTTTATGTTGAAAAGAATACTGTTAGCAGCGTTGCTTGTTGCCGGTGCCTGCTTTAATGTTATCGCCCAATCCATCAAATACAAAAGCGTATCCAACCAGGATCTTACTTACGTTTTAAATAACCTGCAAAAGCGCTATGTATATACCGATCATAAAACGCTGAGCATTGCGGTGTACCTTGTCGCCGATCAGCAAGGTGACGTTGATGCTCCGGCCGATTGCAAAACGCCCGGTTCTATTTATATAGCGGTATCGGAAGTTAAGCCTCAGCCTCAACAGTATGTTTATAAACTGAACCCGGTTTGCGACCCGAAGTTTGTAAATTGGATCAAATCAAAAAAGATGTACAAGATTGCTTTCAGCTATGGCGCAGCGGCTAAAAGGAAAACAGCTACTATTGGAATTACATTGAAGAAGCTGATGGTAGAGTAAAACGTTGATGTTTAAAAATGGGTGTCATCCTGAGTGATTTAAATCCGGTGGCCTCTGAAGGTAAAATGACATCTGCGTCACGTCATTGCTGTAAGGAATGAAGCAACCCCCGACAGGCTGGTAACGGGCTTCATTAGTATTTGACTTACATCGTCGCGCTCCTGGCCGCGCGGGGCCAATTACTTTTGTCGCCACAAAAGTAACCAAAAAGGCTTGCAGCAGAGAGGCTTCTTTGCGCACAATCTGGCCCCATAGCCATCGGCGCGGCCTTCACCCTGCAAAACGAACAGAACCACGGGCTGCAATTATTTTGCCCCGATTCGCACGCAATGCCTCCGCTTCTGCAAAAACTTGCCATGCCCCTGCAGCCGCACCGCCCAGCATCGTTCTGCTCGTTTTCACCCGAAGCTGATCTGCTGCGAAAAACCACATTTTTTATCTTGTCATGGGTAGCCCGTAGGAGCATAGTGGGTAGGGCCACTGCGCTCAAGTCTTCGACAGGCTCAAACTGACAGGCTTCTTTTGTAGTCACATCTTCATGTCCGCCGGACTTTCAAACTTAGCATGAGTTTTATCAACTAATATCCATTATCCCAACAATTTTATCTCCGTCAAAAGTGAAAATTGAATGCCCTTTCAGATTTAACTCATCACCTTTCTTTAATCCATTTGGCAGGTCGGCGGCTAAAATTGCGTTATAGTCAATAGCTATTTCGGTTTTGTTGCCGGTGTGTTTAAAAGACCGGATAATTTGCTCGCGGCGTTCAAAAAGCTCAGTTGCCTGTTCGGCCTGGCTCCTGAATGCTGCTATACCATCTAGCTCCATATCCACATCACCGTTTGATATGTTTTGAAATTTAACGGATGGTGCGAGGTTTTTAAGCATGTCTTCAACATCAAAGTTGTTATAGGCCTTTACATAATTGCTGATGATAAGTTCACGTTGCTGCATAAGCTAAAGATAATGATTATGCCAGCGTATAAACGATCTGTAAGGGATTATTTAATCATTCCCAAATTCGGCACATAAGCGCCGCCTACAGGCAGCAAAAATCCATTTACTGTTACCTGATGGCGTTCTATCTTATCAATTTTATTTACAGCGGCAATAAACGACCGATGGATCCTGACAAACTTCTCAGCCGGCAGTAGCGCCTCAACTTCAGTGATGGTCATGCGGGTAAGCACTTTGCTATCCTTTAATATAAAATTTACATAATTACCTGTGGCTTCTAAATGATAAATGTCGTCGAAGTTAACGCGCACCTGCTCATAGCCGGTTTTCAGGAAAATGTAATCCTTAACCTCGGCCGTGTTCCTGAAACTATAAAGTTCATAGGCTTTGTTGCAGGCTTTTATGAACCGGGTAAGCGCGAAGGGTTTCAATAAATAATCTACCGCGTCCAGTTCAAAGCTGGTAACAGCGTGTTCGGTGTAGGCGGTGGTAAATATCACCAGCGGTTTTTTATTGAGACATGTTAACAGATCGATGCCCGAAATATCGGGCATCTTAATATCCAGGAACAACAGATCCACAGGTTCGCGCTGCAGATAATCCATCGCTTTAAAGGCATCGGTAAACTCGGCTTTGAGGTCAACAAAAGGCACTTTTGCAGCATGCGAGCGGATCACATCAAGTGCTATGGGTTCGTCATCAATGGCTATGGCAGTAATCAAAGCTTATTGCAGTTGTATAGTTAAATGTATAAAAAAATCTTTGGCACTTTCGCGGATCACCAATTCGTGTTTGTCAGGATATAAAAGTGCCAGCCGTTGTTTAACATTCTCCAGCCCTATACCATTGTTATATTTTTCGGTATCGTTAACTACTTTGGGATGGATGCTGTTATGCACATCAAAGTAAAGTGTATTTTCCTTGGTTTGCAGGCTGATATTGATATGTGAAGGTTCGCGCAGGCTGATGCCGTGTTTAAATGCGTTTTCAATAAAGGGGATCAGCAGCATTGGGGCAATTTGCAGGGCATTAACATGCTCTTCAATTTGAAGTACAATAGTAATATCGGGCGATGTTTGGGTACGGAGTTTTTGCAGGGCGATATAGTTATTAAGATAATCGATCTCGCGTACCAGCAGTATTTTTTCCTGCATGTTTTCTTGTAGCATAAAACGCATCATATCGCCCAGTCGTTGCACACCTTCGGCGGTACGTTCGGCATCTTCCTGTAAAGCTGTTCCGTAAAGTGTATTTAATGCGTTAAACAGGAAATGCGGGTTAATTTGTGAGCGAAGGAAATCCAGATCGGCAGTGGAGCGGCCGAGGGCCGTTTTGAGATGTACAATCTCCTGTTTTCCGGCAAGATTACGCTTATAAATCATCCAGCTTATAGGAGCAACCAATAATATCTGGATGCCACAGTTAAAGGCACCTATGATAAACACAGGTTCTATATTTACCTTGTTAAAAATAACTGCTGTTAAAAATCCTATCGGCACACTGATCACCAGCATTATGCCTGTAACCTTAAACAGGTAGTTAAAGAAACCCCTATTTTTGGCAAATGTTGCTGGTATAAGGCTATAGAACGAAAAACTAACATTCCCAATGCCTGTCAGCGCTATAATCACAAACGTAACTATCAATTCATACTGGGCTTCGGAAAGCGCCAGCAAGAATGTTGTGATCATACAAATAACCAGGGCTATAACACAGCCACGGGTAATTACCTGGTATTTGGCGTTTATTTTATCAACGTTACTCAATAAAAACCGGGTAGCAAATTTGACCATGCTATAAAAAGTAAGCATCATTATTACCCACAAAGCGTATAATACATTTGTTTTAAAAACGATGTTATACACATAATCGGCCGATTTATGGTAAAATAGATATCCCTTAAGCCAGGTATCGGTAATGCCGAATAGGCCCCAAAGGGCAACAAGCAAGGCCAAACCCAAAATGATATGCCATGCTACCCGCCTTTTTTGTGCTAAGGCCGGTACTATAATAAAATTCCAGAGCAGGTAGGCGCCGTAATAACCAGTGTACCTAAACACCTGCGGGAAAAAGAAATATTTAGAGTAGGAGTAGTGCAGGTGGTAATTGTTGAACATGTACCGGTATGGGGTCCATATTTCATTATCGACACTGTTAGACACTTTGGCTAACAGAAGGAGCAGGCCAAAAACATAAATAGTGGTTGCGGCCCAAAATTCAATTTTGCCAAGGTTAAGGTTTTTTTTCAGGAGATCGTTCATCGTGTTTTGAATTATGCCCGCAAGGTATAATTCACAATACTACTGAATAAATAAATGGGATGAAACACAGTATCGGTGTGATGAAGGGCTCCCTAACCCCCTAAAGGGGGAACAAATAGCAGGTGAAAAGATGAAATCCTGCAAATCAAAAGCACCCCCTTTAGGGGGCGGGGGGCTTCCATGATATTTAGCAGCTCATTCAACTCCCTCACCTTTTCTGCCGAACCCAGATTTTCGTAGGCACTGATGAGGTTGCGAAGCACACGCTTAATAATATCAGTGTTGGAGCAGGGTTCGTAAAACTGCTTATCAAATTTAAGTTTAAGCTGTTTCAGGAACATATCCACATCGCGCCTGCCGAACAGGAAGCCTTTGTTAAAGGCGTTGATATAAAACAGGATCCCGCTTTCAAACTCGCTTTGCATACTCTCGTCAAGATAGGCGAGGATAAAATGCTGGGGAAGATTTACGCCGTAAACAGGGATATCCAGCTTTTGTGCAATGATAGAGTAGATAATCGCCAATGAGATCTGGTTGCCTTTTTTAGTTTCCAATACCTGGCTCAGATAGCTGTTTTGCGGATCGAGGTGATTGGCGGTATTACCGCTGAAACCGTAGATGTTGTAAAACACATGGTTGATCAACTTAACCTGCTCTTTCGGGCTGGCCTCGTTCATCATCTGGATCCAGATATCTCGTTTAATAGCTTCTATCTGGTTAATTACCTTTTGCTCATCAAGGTCGGGATATTGGTATCGGTTAATGATGAGGATGCCCTGCAACAAGTCGAACGCGCCGCTTTGGTTCCAAAGTTTTAAATCGTTTTTAAGATTACTGAACTGAATTTCATGTACCAGGTTGGCAATGCGTTCTTGTTGAATAGGGTCAAAAGCCTGTTCAAAGGCCGACTCGAGATAAGTAATAGCCTCTGCTCCATATGAAAACAATTTGTTATACACATGCTCAAAGATCTCGCTGTCCGGATCATCCAGCAGGCGGATCAATGAATTTACTTCAGTTGGATTTATCATACGCTGTAATGCTAAAATACTAAACCTTTTCTATTTTTACAGCAATGTATAATATAAGGTATGGGCTTAATTACCTGCGGCACCGTTTTTTGGCCAACAACAGGCACGGCATACACTCTCCATTTGTTTACAAGCTGATTGATACGGTTATCTACGATTACAGAGGCCAAAAAGTGTACCGCGATATTAAAAAAATCGCCCAAAAACAACATTCTGACAAGGGTGTGATAAATACACTGCCGTTAAAATTTTACCATCTACTTTATAGGTTTTGTGTTTACCTTAAGCCCCAAACGATATTGTTAGCTGATGCGGAGGATTACATCACCGAATTTGTTATTAAACAATCTAACCCCGAGGTTCAAAGTGTTTCATCAACAACATCAGGCATTCGCCAGGTTGACATGATACTGGCAGATGCCTTAAAACAAAGACCTGTCAGTTATCTTGAAAAGATTATTCCGTCTATCCATGATGACAGCGTTATCATATTTACAAATATCTATCGCAATGCATCCACCAGGCAATCATGGGAGCAGCTTAAACTAAACCAGCAGGTTAGGGTAACTATTGATCTCTTTTATATCGGCCTGGTATTTTTTAAGCCAGGAATGAGTAAGGAAGATTTTAGGGTGAGGTATTAACCGTTGGTTCGTTCATGGTTAATAGATCATAGTTCATGGCCGAAGTGTGGTTGTATTAAATCACTCAATCCATTTACGATAATTTGCTATGAACTATGATCCGTCAAATATGAACTTAAAGATCAAAACGACTGTCCCAATGCAATATAAAAACCGGTTAATCTTTTTTCGTTCGGGATCTTCTGGCCTACGCCATAGTCAATACGTACGGCAAGCCCTTTTTCTACATCAAAAAAGTAACGGATGCCGCCGCCATAGTTTGGTTTTAGTTCGGATGTGCTGAAGCTGCTTTTAAAAACTTCGCCCCCGCCAACAAAGCCGGCAAACCCAATGCGGTCGCTTAAGCGGTAGCGTAGTTCGGCCTGGCCGGCAATCATGTTACGGTCACGGAAACGGCCATTGTAATAACCGCGCATCAGTTCGTCGCTTCCCAGGCCGGGTAGTAAATAAAATGGCGAAGTGCTGCCGGTAAGGCTTTGTTCCTGCACATCGAGGCCGAGTACCCATTTAGGTGCCAGCAAAAAAAACTGCGAGTATTCGATATTAAAGAATCCGCCTTTATAGTCATTATTGCCAAACATGCCGTGTATAGCCTGGAAATAGGCGTTTACGATGAGCCCTTTGGTGGTGTATGTATTATTGTTCCTGTTATCGAATGTGATGGTTGGTCCTATATAGGCGCTTGGACCACCGCCATGGTCTTCAACGCGAGGATCGGTATAAAATATACCTGTCTTATCATCGTCTCTGAATTTGTAATCCCAGGCACCGCCTGTTATGCCGGCATACAGGTTATTGGATATTTTTTTCGGCGGTAAAATTAACCTTGAACCGCTTTTGACCAATCCTGTCGGAATTGGTCTTTAATGTATTGTTGCCGATACCATAAAAGTTGAAAGGGAAATTGATGTAACTGATGCCGGCTGTAAGGTGATAGTTGTTTGCGGGTGTCCAGTAGCTGGTAGTAAGGCTTAAGCGGCTCTGGCCTTTGGTAGTAATGGAGGCATAGCCAAAAACATTGGATACCCTTGTATTGAGTTTTGAAGTATCGGTATAAAAAGAAAGGAGACCCGCACCGCCAACTTCAAGGCCGGTTTCCGGAGCGGAGCTTAATACAGGCAAAATAACAAAGCTGCTTTTGCGGGAAGTATCTTTATCAAAATACATTCGCTTTACAATGCGGGAGATTTGTGAAAAGGCACTGGTTGAAAAAGCGCAGACCAGTATTAAGGTAACAAGTTTCTTCATAGATGTTTGTCGGGGCTAATATAACCCATTTTGTTTTATAAGGTTCTGCGAACGGGCATTTTTAAAATTAGAATGACAATATGCTGAGGGGGTAGGGGACAGGAAGCTAATTTTAGGTATGAAATGGTTATAAAAAGATAAAGGTTCATTTAAAATTCAATTTAACTAAAATGTCTACTTTTGCGGCTGAAATTTTATTGAAATATTATGAGCACTACAAGAGGACCTATTTCGCAGTTTATTGAAAGAAATTATCTGCACTTTAACGCCGCGGCATTAATGGATGCAGCTAAAGGCTATGAAACACACCTTGAAGAAGGCGGTAAAATGATGGTAACCTTGGCCGGTGCCATGAGTACAGCCGAGCTGGGTATTTCACTGGCCGAAATGATCCGCCAGGATAAAATTGCTATTATATCATGTACAGGTGCTAACCTTGAAGAGGATATCATGAACCTTGTGGCACACTCACACTACAAAAGGGTGCCTAACTACCGCGACCTGAGCCCCCAGGAAGAGTGGGACCTGCTCGAAAATCACTATAACCGTGTTACTGATACCTGTATTCCTGAAGAAGAAGCTTTCCGCCGTTTGCAAAAACACATTCATAAAATTTGGAAAGATGCTGATGACAGTGGCGAGCGCTATTTTCCGCATGAGTACATGTACAAAATATTATTGAGTGGCGAGCTGGAGCAATACTATGAAATTGATCCTAAAAACTCATGGATGCTGGCTGCTGCCGAAAAGAACCTGCCTATCGTAGTACCAGGCTGGGAAGACTCAACCATGGGCAACATCTTTGCTTCATACGTAATTAAAGGTGAGCTTAAAGCTTCAACCATGAAAAGCGGTATCGAATACATGGCATGGCTGGCCGACTGGTATACTAAAAATTCATCTGGCAAAGGCATCGGCTTTTTCCAGATAGGTGGTGGTATAGCCGGCGACTTCCCGATATGTGTTGTGCCGATGCTTTACCAGGATATGGAAATGCATGACGTACCATTCTGGAGCTATTTCTGCCAGATCTCAGATTCAACTACTTCGTATGGTTCGTACTCGGGCGCAGTTCCAAACGAAAAAATAACCTGGGGCAAGCTTGACATCCACACACCTAAGTTTATTGTAGAGAGCGATGCTACGATTGTTGCACCGCTTATTTTTGCCTGGTTATTAAAACAATAGATAAAATTTTATAATTAAAGTTGGATAATAATTATTCCCTAAAAATGTCAAATGACATTAATATGCATTTAGCAGCGTTTAAACGCAGTTTTTTGTCTATTTAGAACGATTATAAATTATAGGTTGGTGTCATTTATGTGTCACCGATAGTGTATAAAATTATACTTTTGTGCCTGTAATTATCCGATGAAACATACATCTTACAACAGTTTCAATCATTAATATAAAAATTATTTAGCATAAATACACTGTATGAGAAGTTTCTCATTGATTCTTAAACAATTCTCAAGGTCGGTTTTACTGATTGCCGGGTTTGCTTTTTGGAGTTTATCAACTGCGTACGCGCAAACTGACGCTGCTAAAGGCGAGGCCATTTTCAAATCAAAATGTACTACCTGTCACAAAATCGACACCCGTTTAATTGGTCCGGCATTAGGTCCGCAGCTTACTCAAGAAACCGACGATAAATATCTTATCCAGTGGATTCAGAATAACCAGGCGCTGATTGCTGCTAAAAACCCTAAGGCACTCAAAATTTATAATGAGTATAACCAGTCGGGCATGACCGTATTTGCTGACCTTAGCGATGCTGATGTAGGTAATATTATAACCTACGTTCGTGCTACCTGGAAAGACATGCAGGCTAAACCTGCAGGCGGTGCTACCGCTGCTCCGGGTGCGAAAGTTGAAAGCGGCCCGAGCGATATGGTTGTTTACGGTTTGATCGGTATTATCGTTATCGCTTTCATCGTTATCCTGGTACTAAACAGGGTAGTAGGTTCTTTAGAGCGCATTTTGCTTAAAAACAAAGATCTTATTATTGAAGACGAGGTTGTTACTCCGGAAGGTGCTGTAGCGGTTGATGCTAAAAAGGAATTTATCACTAAGATCCTTAAAAACAAAAAACTGGTATTCTTTATATTGGTTGCCGGTACTGTTGCAATGTGCAGCTGGGGTTGGGTTACTTTATGGAACACCAACGTTCACCAGGGTTACCAGCCGGTGCAACCTATTAAATACTCGCACGAGTTACACGCCGGTATCATGAAAATTGATTGCCAGTACTGTCACTCAGGTGCATACAAGTCAAAAAATGCTTCTATCCCTTCATTAAACGTGTGTATGAACTGCCACAAGGTTGTTAAAACCGAATCGGAAGAGATTCACAAGATTTATGATGCTTTGGGTTACGATCCAAAAACACAGAAGTATGACAGCACCGCGGCTAAACCAATTCAGTGGGTACGTATCCACAACCTGCCCGACCTGGCTTACTTTAACCACTCACAACACGTAAAAGTTGGCGGGATTAAATGTCAGCAGTGCCACGGCCCGGTACAGGAAATGAAAGAGGTTTACCAATACTCTCCGCTTACCATGAAATGGTGTATCCAATGCCACAAACGTACCGAAGTTAACGGTAAAGGCAATGCTTACTATGACAGCATCCTGGCTGCACACGATAAGATCAAGAAAGGTGAGAAAGTTACAGCCGCCGTATTGGGTGGTATCGAGTGCGGTAAGTGTCACTATTAATAAAAAGAATTTAGCATTACAGTTTATACAGCTTAAATGGACAGCAATAAAAAATACTGGAAAGGTTTAGAAGAACTAAACAGAACACCAGAATTTGTTGAGAAAAATAAGAACGAATTTGCAGAGCCAATTCCTATCGAGGAAGTGCTTAGCGGATCTGGTTTATCAGCTAAAACTCCACGCCGCGACTTTTTAAAAGCGCTTGGCTTTGGTGTTGGTGCGGTTACATTGGCAGCTTGTCAGAAAGTGCCGGTGCATAAATCAATTCCGTACCTGATCAAACCTGAAGAGGTTACCCCGGGTGTGGCTAACTATTACTCTTCAAGCTATGAAGGTCAGGCTATTTTGGTTAAAACCCGAGAAGGTCGTCCTATCAAAGTAGAAGGTAACCCTAACGATGTGTTTTCAAAAGGTGGTTTAAGCGCCCAGGCCCAGGCTTCGGTACTTGACCTGTATGATGTTAACCGTTTAAAAGACCCTAAGTTAAAAGGTGTCGAAGCAGGTTGGGCCGAGGTTGATGCTTATGTAATGAAAGAGCTTGCAGCTGTTGCTGCATCAGGCAAATGTATCCGTTTGGTTACTTCTACTGTATACAGCCCTTCAACCTTAGCAGTTATTGCCGAGTTCATCGCTAAATACCCTACTACAAAACATATCAATTATGATGCGGTTTCCTACACCGGTATCATTCAGGCTAATCAAAACAGTTTTGGTAAAGCAGTATTGCCTCACTACAATTTTGATAAAGCCGATGTAATTGTAAGCTTTGGTGCTGATTTCTTAGGTACATGGATCTCTGGCGAAGAATTTACCCGCCAGTACGTTTCAAACCGTAACAGCAAATCGCTGGCCAACAAAAAAATGTCTCGTCATATTCAGTTTGAAACTGGTATGAGCATGACCGGTACTAACGCCGATGCCCGTATCACTACCAAACCATCTGAAATTGGCGTTGCATTAATAAACCTTTACAATGCAATCTCTGGTACTACTTTACCTGGTTCAAAAGCAACCGGCAACAAAAAGGTGGATACCGCTATCCAGTTAGCCGCTAAAGAATTAGTAGCAGCTAAAGGAAAAGCATTGGTTGTTTCAGGTTCAAACGATGTTGCTACACAAGTATTGGTAAACGCTATCAACTCATTGTTAGGTAGCTACGGTACTACTATCGATTTGGATAACCCATCAAAACAATACGCTGGTAACGATGCTGCATTTGTTGAGTTTGTAAGCGAAGTAAAACGTGGTGATGTTGGTGCAGTATTATTTTTGAATGCTAACCCTGCTTACGATTATTACAAAAATGATGAGTTTATAGCAGCGTTGAAAAACGTTCGTTTAACAGTATCATTTGCTGATCATGACGACGAGACAGCTTTATTAGCTACCGTTAACGCTCCAAACCACCATTATTTAGAGACGTGGGGCGATGCTAACGCTGTTGAAGGTTACTACACAGTAGTACAGCCAACAATTAATCCGGTTTACAACACCCGCCAGGCAGAGCACAGCTTACTGGTTTGGATGGAAAACCCTATAAAAGATTACTACACTTACGTGCGCAAAACCTGGGATTCGGGTTTGTTGGCAAAAGGAGGCTTGTCTGGTCAAAAAGGCTGGGAAACCTTGTTGCAAACAGGTATGATTATAGCTGCTCCAGCAACCGCAGGCGCTTACAGCTTTAGCCTTGACCTTGCCGGTGTAACCCAAAAATATTAACCCAAAGCAAAGCTGTTGCCGCTGATGGTGACAAATTTGAATTACAGCTTTATGTAAGCCAGGCTATAGGTGATGGTAAACGTGCCAACAACCCATGGTTGCAGGAACTTCCTGATCCGGTTTCAAAAGTTACCTGGGATAACTTTGCTGCCATGTCAATTTCTGATATGAAGAAATTGAAACTGGAAGAAGGTGATGTGATCAAAATCGAAGCTAACGGTTACTCAGTTGAGTTACCGGTATTAGCCCAGCCTGGTCAAACTCAGGGAACTTTATCTGTTGCTGTAGGCTATGGCCGTACAAATGCTGGCCCGGTTGGTAACTACGTTGGTAAAAATGCTTTCCCATTCTTTAGCTTAAGTAATGGTACTTTCCAAACTGCTGCTGTAGCATCATTCAAATCGGCTGGTTACAAATCGCCGCTTGCGCAAACACAAACCCACCACTCGTACGAGGGCAGGAGCGTGATCCGCGAGGCTACTTTTGTTGAATACAAAAAGAACCCTGCTGCGGGAAGCGGTAATGAGCACGGTCGTAAAGATTACAACGCTGAATCGCTTTGGGATAACCACGATCGCCCTGTTTATGACTGGGTAATGGCTATCGACCTTAACGCTTGTACCGGTTGCGGTGCCTGTGTGGTTGCATGTTCTGCAGAAAATAACATCCCGGTTGTAGGTAAAGATGAGGTTTCACGTCGTCGTGAAATGCACTGGATCCGTATCGACCGCTACTATAGCTACAATGACCATGGCAACAGCGAAGAAGCAGTTACCAAAGAAAAGGAAATTGATAAGCTTGAGAACTTTGACAATGTATCGGTTGTTCACCAGCCAATGCTTTGTCAGCACTGTGACCACGCACCTTGTGAAACTGTGTGCCCGGTATTAGCTACCGTTCACTCGTCAGAAGGTTTAAACCACATGGCTTACAACCGTTGCGTAGGTACACGTTATTGCGCTAACAACTGTCCGTTCAAAGTACGTCGCTTTAACTGGTTCAACTACTGGAACGATGCACGTTTTGATAACTACCTGCAAGGTGAGCATACACAATTAGTACTTAACCCGGATGTGGTTACACGTTTCCGTGGTGTTATGGAAAAATGCTCAATGTGTATCCAACGCATCCAGGCTGGTAAACTGAAAGCTAAAATTGAAAAACGCCCGCTTAAAGATGGCGAAATCAAAATGGCTTGTCAGCAAACATGTTCTGCCAACGCTATCGTATTCGGTAACAGGAATGATCCTAACTCTGAAGTTTCAAAAGCACTTGCAAGCGAAAGAACTTACTACGTGCTTGAAGAACTTAACGTACAACCAGGTATTGGTTACCAGACAAAAGTTAGAAATATAATAGAAACTGAAGCTCAGGCATAAATTTTTATATACAGAGATTAAGATATATGGCATCTCATAGTGAATCAATAATAAGGGAACCGTTAATTACGGGTAAGGACATCACGTATGCAAAAATTACGAATGATGTATTACGCCCTGTAGAAAATATGCCGGGTAAAGCCTGGTGGATCGGCTTTAGTGTAGCCTCGCTTGGCGCCTCGCTTTGGGTTTTCGCAATCAGCTGGACCTTCTGGTTCGGTTTGGGCGAATGGGGCCTGAACAAAACAGTAGGATGGGCCTGGGACATTACCGGTTTCGTATGGTGGGTAGGTATCGGTCACGCCGGTACGCTTATCTCGGCGGTATTGTTACTGTTCCGTCAAAACTGGCGTAACTCTATCAACCGCTCGGCCGAAGCGATGACAATCTTCGCGGTAATTTGTGCGGCTACTTATATCGCCGCTCACATGGGCCGTCCGTGGATGGCTGTTTATTCATTACCGTTGCCAAACCAATACGGCTCGTTATGGGTAAACTGGAACTCACCGCTTATCTGGGACGTATTTGCGATCTCAACATACTTCTCGGTTTCATTGGTATTCTGGTACACAGGTTTATTGCCTGATATCGCTACCATCCGTGACCGTGCACAAGGTATCCGCCGCCGTATCTACTCGGTATTGTCATTCGGCTGGACAGGTTCAGTTAAAACCTGGCAACGTTTTGAAACAGTATCATTGATCCTGGCAGGTGTTTCAACCCCACTGGTACTTTCGGTACACACCATCGTATCAATGGACTTTGCAACTTCATTGGAACCGGGATGGCACACTACCATCTTCCCTCCATACTTCGTTGCAGGTGCGATCTTCTCGGGTTTCGCCATGGTACAAACCCTGTTGCTTATTGCACGTAAGGTTTTAGGTCTGGAAAACTACATCACCATGTTCCACATCGAATCGATGAACAAAATCATCATGTTAACAGGTTCGATAGTAGGTGTGGCTTACTTAACAGAGTTGTTCATCGCTTTCTACTCTCAAAACGAGTATGAGCAATATGCTTTCGCAAACCGTATAGCCGGTCCGTACTGGTGGGCTTACTGGAGCATGATGACCTGTAACGTAATTACCCCTCAGCTGTTCTGGTTCAAAAAGATCCGTACCAACATTCCGTTGTCATGGGTATTATCAATTGTGGTTAACATCGGTATGTGGTTTGAGCGTTTCGTAATTATCGTAACCTCACTGCACCGCGACTTTATACCATCAAGCTGGGCTATGTTCTATCCAACCTGGGTTGACGTAAGTGTGTTCATCGGTTCAATCGGTGTATTCTTTACCATGTTCCTGTTGTTCATCAGGGTATTACCTTCTGTGGCTATGGCCGAGGTGAAATTACTGTTGAAAAGCTCAAGCGAGCAGGCTAAGAAGAAACTTATGGACGAAGGCCATGTTGTACCGGCCGAAGCAGAATTTTACATCGCTTCGCTGGAGAAATTTGATAGTGTTGAACAGTCTGAATACTTAAAAGCATAATACTAATGAGTAGCACTAAATATATATTAGGCGTTTTTGATGATCCCGATGAAATGATGCACGGGATTGATAAGCTGCAAAAGAACAGCGTACCTATTTATGACGTTTATACGCCTATGCCTATCCACGGTATTGAGGCTAAATTGAACATTAAGGATTCGCGTTTAGGTTATGCAGCATTTATGTTCGGTTGTTTGGGCGGTACCATTATGTTCAGCATGGTTTATTATATGCTTGTTCATGATTGGCCTATCAATATCGGTGGTAAAAACTTCTTTGCTATCCCGGATTTTATCCCGGTTACATTTGAGTGGACGGTATTATGGACCTCATTTGGTATGACCTTTACTTTCTTCTTCGCAAGTCACCTTTTCCCGGGCCGTGCGCCAAGGGTAATGGACCTGCGTGCAACTGATGATAAGTTTGTAATAGCGATCAATGCTAAAGGAAACATTTCTCACGATGATATAACTAATTTACTAAAAGAAGCGGGCGCTACAGAAGTTAAGCATAACGACAGAAAATATGTTAGCTATGAATAAAATTAAAATATTAGGAACAATTGTTACTATTATCGCTGCTTCGATAATTTTTACATCGTGCAAGGATAAAAGGAGTACCGGCTGGGAGTATGCACCTAATATGTACGAGCATTTGGCATACGATCCGGATCAGAAAAATAATAATTTTAAAGATGGTAAAACCGCTCAGTTACCACCTGCCGGAACTATCCCGGTTGGCTTTACCAAATTTGATTATCCAAATACCAAAGAAGGTTATGAATTAGCCAGTGTTGAGGTTAAATCTGTACTGGCACAAACTCAGGCTAATTACGCCGAAGGTAAGATTTTGTTTGAGCACTTTTGCTCACCTTGCCATGGTGTTAACGGTCAGGGTGACGGTTTAGTGGTACAGCACGGTTATCCGGCTCCTCCATCATATTCAAAAGGCCAGTCATCACGCGGTGGTAACATGAAAGACCTTACAGACGGTAAAATTTATCATACCATTACTTACGGTGTAAATGCTATGGGTTCATACGCTTCTCAGCTTGCTCCCGAAGAACGCTGGAAAGTGATCATGTATGTTCACCATTTACAAACCTTATAAGAAAAAGATATTAATGAAGACTCATAATAATTTTGACGGGCAATACGAATTTGTCGGCAAAGCCAAAACATGGAGCTTAATATGCATCGTGATTGGTTTGGTTGCCATACTTGGTGGCTTTGCGCTTGGCTACGCTGAGCGTACCTTTGCCAACCTGTTGCTAATGACCTATTACTTTGCAGCGGTTTGTATGTGCGGTATTTTCTTTTGCGCCGTGCAATATGCAGCACAAGCTGGTTGGTCTGCATCAATGATCAGGATTCCACAAGCTTTTGGTAAAGTTTTACCGATAGCAGCAATTACCCTTATTGTGGTAGTTATCGCAGGGTTTTCATTAACACATACAGTAACCAATGAAGAAGGTAAGCAGGTTGTAGCTCCTTACTTGTACAAAATTTGGGCTGCTGCCGGTGTTACTGATCCTCATAACGAAAATTACAACGCCATTATAGCTGGCAAAGCCGGTTACATGAATAAAGTTGGATTTATAATCCGTTTAATTTGCTTCCTTGGTTCATATTGCATATTTGGTCGTTTATTGGCTAAATATTCAGAAGCGGAAGATGATTTGGGCGGCATGTTCTACTACAAAAAGAGCTTTAACATGTCATGCTTATTCCTGGTGATCTTTGGTTTTACTACACCAATATACGCTTTCGATACCATCATGTCATTAGAAGCAGAATGGTTCTCAACTATGTTTGGTTGGTATAACTTCGCAGCAATGTGGGTTAGCGGTTTATCTGTTATTACACTTACATTAATCAGGTTAAAACGTATTGGTTACTTTGAATGGGTTTCAGAAGATCATATGCATAGCTTAACCAAGTTTATCTTCGGTTTCTCTATCTTCTGGACTTACGTATGGTTTGCTCAGTTCTTATTGATTTACTATGCTAACATGCCTGAGGAAACAGTTTACTTCTTTAAACGCTGGGAGCCTGAGTTTAAACCTTGGTTCTGGATCAACATCGTAGTAAATTTCCTTACTCCGTTATTAGTGTTGATGTCACGTGACTCTAAACGTATCTATCGTACTGTTGAGATTATGTGTATTATCTTGATTGTTGGTCACTGGTTAGATTACTTTATGATGATCATGCCTGGTACAGTTGGTCCAACTTCATCGTGGTTAACTGAGATTGGCCCGATTGAGATAGGCGTGTTCTTAGGTTTCGGAGGTTTATTTACCTTCACTGCGATGACTGCTTTAACCAAGTTCAAATCGTTGGTTCCTAAAAAACACCCGTTCTTACAGGAAAGCCTTCATCATCACATATAATAATTATTACATTTGCACCATATACAGAATACCAAACAGCTTACTAAAATGGGATTCAGAAAACTAATAAATTCTAAAAAACTACTATCGTTCTTCGCTGCGTTTATGCTCCTGGGCACAAACCTGCTGATGGCGCAAACTGCGGCAGGTGCTGCTCCGGGCCAGGAAGAGGCCCCTAAGGTTGACTGGACCGGGATTGCGTATTATGTGCTTATATTTTTCCTGATCTGCTTAGGCGTCGCCATTGTTGGTAAAATCCTCAAGATCTACGATCTTACTTTAAAGATGCAAGGCAAAAAAGGCATTAAGTGGAATACCGTGATGGCTGTAATTTGTATTGTTTTCCTTTTTGTAGGTTTATACGGTGCTTACTGGTCATTCACCGAACAGGGCAGTATGACATTGCCGGAAGCCGCTTCGGCTCATGGCGTTAAAATAGATGAGATGTTTACCGTCACCACTGTTTTAACAATGATAGTATTTTTTGTTACCCAGATCCTGCTGTTTACATTCCTGTTCCAATACCGTCATTCTGATAAACGTCGTGCACACTTCCTGCCTCACAATAATACCATCGAAAAAGTTTGGACAATTGCACCTGCTATCGTTCTGACTATCCTGGTTGTGTTTGGTTTCTTTACCTGGCAGAAGATCATGAACAGCGAAAACCTTAAAGATGATATCAATATCGATGTAACCGGTCACCAGTTTGCCTGGGAATTGCGTTACCCTGGTAAAGATGGTGTATTAGGCCCCAAAGATTTCCGTTTGGTTACAGGCGCTAACTTGTTAGGTGTTAACTTTAAAAAGAAAAGCAGTTTTGATGACTTGAAGGTTGATACTATGTATCTGCCGGTTAACAAATCAATCAGGCTGAATATCCTTGCACAGGACGTGATCCATAGCGTTTATATGCCTCACTTCAGGGTTCAGTTGAACGCGGTACCTGGTTTACCAACCTTCTTTAAATTTACCCCGACTATTACTACCGCAGAAATGCGTACCAAATTAGACGACCCTAAATTTGAATATACCCTTTACTGCAACAAAATATGCGGTGGAAGCCATTACAACATGCAAAAAGTTGTACGTGTTGTTTCTGAAGCCGAATATCAGTTATGGCTGTCAAGGCAAAAGCCTTACCTCAATGATGCTTTAAGAAAAGAGCTTCATTTTGCGGCAGCAAACAACGAGCAAAGCGGTGCTTCAACAAATAGGTTAGCGTTAAATAATTAATAAAGATAAGAAATAGAGATATGTCAACATTAGCAGTTCACGACCACGCAGGAGCCCACCACGACGAGACACGGTCACGAACACCATCATGACCAATCATTCCTGTCTAAATATGTATTTAGCATGGACCACAAGATGATTGCCAAGCAATTCCTGATTACAGGTATTACGATGGCGGTTATCGCAATGATTTTGTCAATCCTGTTTAGGATCCAGCTTGCTTACCCTGATAAAACATTCCCGCTGTTAACAACTTTGTTGGGTCGTTTTGCACCTAACGGTCGTATCAGCCCCGATTTTTACCTTGCTTTGGTTACCATACACGGTACTATCATGGTATTCTTCGTACTAACTGCCGGGTTGAGCGGTACTTTTGCCAACTTATTAATTCCATTGCAGGTAGGTGCACGTGATATGGCTTCGCCTTTCATGAACATGCTTTCATACTGGTTCTTCTTTTTAGCCAGCGTTATCATGTTGTCATCTTTCTTTGTACAAAAAGGCCCTGCCAGCGGTGGCTGGACAATCTATCCGCCATTATCTGCATTGCCAAAAGCAATGCCGGGTTCAGGTGAGGGTATGACCCTTTGGCTGATCAGTATGGTACTGTTCGTTGCATCATCTTTAATGGGTGGTATCAACTACGTAAGTACTGTATTAAACATGCGTACAAAAGGCATGGACCTTTGGAAAATGCCTTTAACTATCTGGGCTTTATTCCTTACTGCTATATTAGGTATCCTTGCTTTCCCGGTTTTAGTTGCTGGTGTAGTATTGTTGATATTTGACCGCAGTGTTGGTACAAGCTTCTATTTATCTGATATCGTATTAAACGGCGTACAGCAACCATTTGAAGGTGGTAGTCCGATCCTGTTCCAGCACTTGTTCTGGTTCCTTGGTCACCCGGAAGTATATATCGTTATTATGCCTGCGATGGGTATCTCATCTGAGGTAATGTCGGTAAACTCACGTAAGCCAATCTTTGGTTACCACGCGATGGTTTACTCTCTGATCGGTATCACTGTATTATCGTTTATCGTATGGGGCCACCACATGTTTGTTACAGGTATGAATCCATTCCTGGGTGGTGTGTTCATGATCACTACGTTGATCATTGCGGTTCCATCGGCAGTAAAAACATTTAACTGGTTAGCTACGCTTTGGCGCGGTAACATCAGGTTTACACCTGCTATGCTGTTCGCTATCGGTATGGTATCGTTCTTTATCTCTGGTGGTTTAACAGGTATCTTCCTGGGTAACGCTACTTTGGATATCAACTTACATGATACTTACTTTGTGGTTGCCCACTTCCACCTCGTAATGGGTTCGGCTGCTATATTTGGTATGCTTGCAGGTGTTTACCACTGGTTCCCTAAAATGTTCGGCCGTATGATGGACGAGAAATTAGGTTACCTGCACTTCTGGTTAACATTTATCTGTGCTTACCTGGTATTCTTCCCAATGCACTTTATGGGTCTTGACGGTGTTCCACGTAGGTATTATGCCTTCACCGAATTTGCTTCAATGCAAAAATGGTTAACCATCAATACATTTGTAACCTGGGCTGCTATTATCGCCGCACTTACCCAATTTGGTTTCCTTTATAACTTCTTTGTATCCATCTTCAAAGGACAAAAAGCAACTCAAAACCCATGGGAGTCAAATACACTTGAATGGACTACTCCTGTTGAGCACTTACACGGCAACTGGCCGGGCGAAATTCCAACCGTTTATCGTTGGCCATATGATTACAGCAAACCAGGTGCAGAAGAGGATTATATCCCTCAAACTGTTCCTTACTCGCAAACTATGAGCTCAAACCTTCCGCACGATTTTGAAGATAATCCTGCAGGTTTGGAAGAACTTAATAAGTTTACAAGTACGCTGAAAGCAAACGAACAAGTAAAATAATTAATACTTATCTGATCTTTTAGGGTACCATCCTAATTTGAAGATTTGAAAATGTGGAAAAATTTGAAAATCGATATTTTCAAATCAATAAATTTTCAAATCTTCAAATTCAGAATAGGTACCCTAAATTTTTAGAACTATTTAGATGAGCACAGCCAGAAAAAATAGGTTTCAAAAGATCAATATTACAACCATTGTTCTGCTCTTTGTTTTGATTCTTGCCGGTGGTGTTGTGCGTAGCTCAGGTTCAGGCATGGGATGTCCCGACTGGCCAAAATGTTTTGGAAGGTACATTCCGCCTACTGATATCAGTGATCTGCCTAAAGATTATAAACAGAAATACGTAGCCAAACGGGTTGAAAAGAACCAGCGTTTTGCAAAAACACTTGATGTATTTGGTTACAGTGATCTGGCAAAACGAATACGCGAAGATCGTTCTATCCTTGTGCCTGAGGAGTTTAATGCAGGCAAAACATGGACTGAGTATATCAACCGCGTTATTGGTGCTTTATCTGGCTTTTTTCTTTTGCTTTCTGTTGTTTTTTCATTCAGCTACTGGAAAACGGATAAGAGGATAGCCATCCTGAGTATTTTTAATCTGGTGCTTGTGGGGTTTCAAGCGTGGTTAGGCTCAATCGTGGTATCTACCAATTTGATTGCCTGGATTGTTACCGTACACATGCTTTTAGCGCTGGCTATCTTAGCTATTTGTATTTACACTTATCATGTAGCACGGATTTCGGGTAAAAGTACTTCAGGGTCGTCACCTTTGGTTTACGTTATAACGCTTGCTGCACTGTTTGTAAGTATTCTGCAAATTGCTTTCGGAACCGAGGTACGTGAGAAAATAGATGCGGTTGCCAATCATTTTCAGGGAGGTTACCGTAAAGATTGGATCACCAATGCCGGCGAGATATTTCAACATCACAGGGATATAGCCATTTTGGTGTTGATATTGAACGTTGCTTTGTTTGCTTTGATCCGTAAAGGCTTTAACAGGCATTCTATTCAGCAGCAGCTGATGAGTTTTACATTTTTAATGATCACGTTGCAGATAGTAACCGGGATCTTGTTATCATATCTCGCATTGCCGCCTGTTGCCCAGGCTGCACATATTGTATTGGCGAGTTTAATATTTGGGGCACAGTTTTATTTGCTTTTAAATTTATTTCAGGGTGTTAAGGGTAGGGAGGTAAGCAGATGAAATGGACTGATTTTTCAAAATTGATCAAAACAAGACTTACTACCTTGGTGGTATTTTCGGCGTCGATATCATTTTTAATCGGAAGTCGCGCAAATGGCCATATTGTTTGGATTGATTGGGTAAAGCTTATTATAGGTGGTTTCCTGGTTACATCGGCAGCCAATGCTTTTAACGAAATCATCGAAAAAGATTTGGATAGGCTGATGAAGCGTACTATGGACAGGCCAATCCCTTCAGGCAAAATGACTACGGGGCAGGCATTGGTATTAGGTTTAGGCATGGGCATGGCCGGTACTTACTTGTTAGGCAGCTTAAACCTGTTAACCGGCTTACTATCTGTATTTTCGATTTTATTGTATGCATTTGCATATACGCCTTTAAAACGCAAATCGGGTATTGCAGCAGTTTTTGTTGGCGCTATCCCCGGAGCGTTGCCGCCGCTTATAGGCTATGTAGCTGCGCAGGTTCACGGTAGGATAGACGAAATAGCCTTAATCTTATTCTCTATCCAGTTTATCTGGCAGTTTGTCCATTTCTGGGCTATTGCCTGGGTTTTGGATGATGATTACAAGCTCGCAGGTTTTCGCTTGTTGCCGTCAGGTAAAAGAGATTTAACAAGTGCGGTAATTACGTTTATATTTGCCATCGTTTTATTACCCGTAAGTTTATTGCCAACCTTTTACGGTTATGGTGGTTACTGGGTAGGCGGTGTATCGCTGATATGCAGCTTAATATTTTTATATCAGTCATTTATGCTGTTACGTACCCGGCAAATACCCGAGGCTCGTAAATTAATGTTCGGCTCGTTTTTTTACCTGCCGGTAGTTCAGATAATGTTTTTAGTAGATTTTATAGTTAAGTGAGATGATGGCAAGGATGGAACAAGATAACGACAGGCTGAACCTTGGTGCCAAAAAGTTTAATATGTGGATCTTCATATTCACATCATTTATGCTTTTTGCAGCTTTTACCAGCGGCTTTATCGTTTATTCGGGAGGCAGCGGGCACGGTTTAAATGTGATCATGCCGCAGTCGTTTTTGTATAGCACTATTGTTATAGTGTTAAGCAGCGGCTCGTTGTTTTTAGCGTCAAAGGCTGCCAAGGCGTTGCAGTTTGACAAACAGAAGCTGTATTTATGGATCACATTGGGCTTAGGGCTGGCTTTTTTGCCTTACAGATCTATGCCTGCTATGTGTTAACCTTCAAAATGCAGATCTATTTTGTTGATCCTAATGCTTCACGCTCCTTTGTTTATGTTTTTGTTGGCGCGCATTTGGTACACATTTTTGCGGCGCTGTTATTGCTAATAAATACACTTATAGGTACATACCGTAATATCCCCCAGGTAAGGAATATGTTTAAGATGGAATTAACTTCCATTTTCTGGCATTTTCTCGATATTATATGGATTTATCTCTATGTTTTTTTACTTTTGAATCATAATTAATACACCCATAGATTAGTACAGATGAGTACAACAGTTTCACAAATTGACGAAGTAAAAACTTCGCCCTGGTCGGGAGGAAGATCCCCGTTCAACGTGGAGTACGGAAAAATAATGATGTGGTTTTTCCTCCTTTCGGATGCATTTACCTTTTCATCGTTATTGATAGCTTACGGTTCATTGCGTTTCAGCGCAAGCGTATGGCCAGGTGCGGATAAGGTTTTTCAATCAGTACCCGGATTAGTTGATCACGGTGCACCATTGGTGTTTGTGGGTTTAATGACCTTCATCCTCATTGCAAGTTCTGTTACTATGGTATTGGCTGTAGAGGCGGGCCATCGTAATGCTAAAAAAGAGGTAGTAGGTTGGATGATAGCTACAGTGATAGGCGGTTTCATGTTCCTTGGTTGCCAGGCTTTGGAATGGGGACATTTACACCATGAAGGTTTCTGGTGGGGAAGTGTTCCGCCTGCCGAAGAACTTAAAAAGTTATTTACCGGCGGCACCGAAGCTGTGCAACATATGACTTCGCAGGAGTTTGCTAACTTGTTCTTTACTATCACAGGTTTCCACGGTTTCCACGTATTTACAGGTGTTATTATCAACATTATTATTACGGTAAACGTGTTAATGGGCACATACGAAAAACGAGGCAGTTATTTAATGGTTGAAAAGGTTGGTTTGTACTGGCACTTTGTAGACCTTGTTTGGGTATTCGTATTTACATTCTTTTACTTAGTTTAAAAATATTTATCATATGTCAGCAGAATCGCACGAAATTCATCACGATGGTGATCATGAAACCATGAGCAGAAAGCGGATATGGCAGGTTGCAGGTATCTTAACTGTTATTACCTGTATCGAATTCTTTATCGCGCTTGTATGTGTGCCTAAAGGAATTCTTCCGATACAGTATGCCAATCCTGTATATATCGTTTTAACCTTGCTTAAAGCATTTTATATAGTTGCATATTTCATGCACTTGAAGTTTGAGAAAATGGGTCTCATATTGTCAATAGCAATTCCGGTAATATTTATAATCGGTTTAATCCTGGTACTTACAAACGAAAGCCACCACTGGGTTGACCTGAGGTAATGAACAAGGCTTCTATATTAAAAAAGATCCTGATCCTGGTACTCATATTAGCGGTACCGGGATTTTTATATTATTTACTTACCGCTAAAGGTAAAAACAGGTATAAGCCCCTCGCTGTTTTTGGGCCAAAGTTGGTTGCCAAAACTGGGCATAAATTTCACGGCAAGTACATTCCTGATACCATCTACCACACCATTCCTGATTTTAAACTTACCGATCAGGAAGGAAAGCCGGTTACACTGAACACACTGAAAGGAAAGATTTTTGTAGTTAATTTCTTTTACGCTAACTGTCCTACGGTTTGCCAAACCATCAACAAAAACATGAGCTGGCTGGTGGGTACGTATTACAAAAACAAGATGGTTTACTTTTTAACCATCACAGTTGATCCGGAACATGATACTCAGGAAGTATTAAACAAATACCTGCAAACATTTAAGCCCGAATCAAACCGCTGGCTGATGTGCAGTGGCGATACTTCATCGGTTTACAACTTTGCCCGTAATGGGCTGTTTGTAAATGCTGCAAAAGCCGGTAGCGACTTTGTTTACAGCGATGATTTTGTACTGGTTGATCAGGAACACCGGATTCGTGGATATTACAAAGCAGCGGTAACACCAGAGGTAAACCGCCTTAACGATGAGATAAAAGTGTTGATAGCCGAAGAGCTTCGTAAAGTTGATAAGCCGTTATATTAATTTGCCATGAGTGATAAATTTATAATCCGCTTTGTTGCGGGTGTTACCATATTTGTAATTGCAGTAGTTGTTTTGTTAAACAGGCACCTGATACCGGGCCCGGCTGTGGCTCCTGCTTTTACACCTTACCTGCCGATGCTTAATGCTGTACTTAACGGCACTTGTACCTTATTGCTTCTTTTGTCGTTATATCAAATTAAACAAGGGAATATAACACTGCATAAACGACTTAACATTGTTACGTTCTGTTTATCGTCGTTATTCCTTGTATCGTATATCCTGTTTCATTACCTGATGCGTAACGAGATCGTTTACGGAGATCTTAACGGCGATGGGCAATTGTCAGCAGCAGAAAGGACATCTGCCGGTTTTTTGAGGACAATATACTTAACCATTTTGACGCCGCATATTATACTTGCGGCAGCTGTTTTGCCGTTAATATTATTGAGTTTTTACCGCGGGCTGCAAATGCAGGTTGAAAAGCACCGTAAGCTGGTGCGCTGGGCTTTCCCGATATGGTTGTATGTTACCGCGAGCGGTGTGGTGGTCTACTTAATGATCCGTCCGTTTTATCATTTTTAATTTATAATTGGTTAAATTTGTACTTATGAAACAAGGTTTTAAAGTTATCCTTTTTGTAATGGCCCTCGGCCTTATGCTGATTGCCCGTGAACCTGTAAAAGCTCAGTGCGCACAATGCGCTGCTACTGTTGAAACCAACGCACAAAGCGGTAGTTCAAAAACAAGGGGTTTAAATAACGGGATCCTATTTTTATTGGGTGCTCCTTATTTTGCTGTAGCATTAGGTGGTTACATCTGGTATAAAAAATACCGTCGTAAAGATGTTAAGCTTGAGATGCGCGGCGAAAAACTTAATCTGAATTAATAAGCAGCTGCGGGTGTTATTTGCCGCTTTTGTAACCTTATAAGATACTTATCGTGTCTCAAACACCAAAGTCATGGGCTATGCTTAAATGTAAATGTCCGCGCTGCAGGCGCGGCGATATGTTTAAGGGTAGCCCTTACAGTTTCTCCAATAAAATAAATCTTAACTGCCCTCATTGCAACCTCTTTTTTGAGATAGAGCCTGGCTATTTTTATGCCGCCATGTACGTTAGTTATGCACTAAATGTGGGCGAGGCCCTCGGCATTGCCTGGCTTACTTATTTGGTTACCCATAACCAGGATTCGCCGTGGTTATATCTTGGTGCTATAATTTTAGGCTGTTTTGTACTTGCTCCTGTAAATTTCAGATATTCGCGTGTGTTTTTGTTGTATTGGTTATCACCCAAGATACATTACCAAAGCTATTTAGATACCGATGATATACCAGGAAAGTATTGATTTTTTAAAAGATCTCGCCGTAAATAACAACCGCGAATGGTTTGCCGCCAATAAAGAGCGTTACGATAAAGCCCGCGAAAATGTAATTGATTTTACAACGAAGGTGCTTGACAGCGTTCGTAAAATTGAAGCAGGCATGGACGAGAACCTTGATGCCAAAAAATGTGTGATGCGCATTTACCGCGACATCCGCTTCAGTAAAAATAAAGCGCCTTATAAAAATAACTTTGGGGTAAGTATGCCAACCTCGGGCTTAAAAGGTGGCGGTGTTGAATATTATCTGCATATCCAGCCCGGCAATTCATTTATCGGCGGCGGATACTGGATGCCGGAGGCGCCACATCTGAAAGCAATTCGGCAGGAAATTGATTACAACGCTGCCGATCTGAAAAGAATCATCGACCAAAAGGAGTTTGTTAAGCTATTTGGTGATTTCAGAAAGCAGGAGCAGCTTAAATCGGTACCGAAGGGATACGAACCCGATAATGAAAATATCGACCTGCTAAAGCTTAAAAGCTTTGTTGCCTGGCATAAGCTGGAAGATAAAGAGCTAACGGCCCCTGGTGCGGAAAAGCTGGTTGCTGATGTATGCAGCATGATCCATCCGCTTAATGTATTTTTGAAGAACGCCCTTTCTTAATTGGATATAACCCCTTAATAACTATGAAAATTAGATATGCATTTTTAGCCGCTGCTGTATGTTTCACAATGTACTCATGCAAGGTAATGTCTCCAAAAGCATACAAAAGCCTTGTTGCCGAACGTGACTCTTTAGCTAACCGCACAACAAACCTTGAAGGAGAGCTTGCACAGCTGCAGGCAGATACAGCCCGCCTGCACAACCAGCTTGCCGATCTGCGTAAAAACAACAGTGTATTAAACAGCAACCTGGATGCAACATCATCAAAAGCTAACGAATTGGCCGCCCAAACCTCAAGACTGGCTGCTGATTTGAAAAAACGTGAAGCCCGTTTAAAGGAAGTAGAAGATATTTTAAAGAAACGCGATGAGGCTACTAATGCATTGAAAGATAAATTGCAGAAGGCATTATTAGGCTTTCAGCAAAGCGGTTTAACGGTAGATATCAGAAATGGCAAGGTTTATGTATCATTAGCTGATAAGTTATTGTTCCCTTCGGGCAGTATCATTATTGATGAGAAGGGTAAGGCTGCGTTGAAGCAATTAGCGGTGGTGGTAAACAAGGAACCAGATATCAATATGGCGGTTGAAGGTCATACGGATGATAAGAAAGTAAAAAACCTTGGCCAGATCAAAGATAACTGGGATTTGAGCGTTTTACGCGCTACCTCGGTAACCCGCTACCTGACCGAAACTGAAGGTGTTGACCCGCACAGGCTCACTGCAACAGGTAAGAGTGAGTTTCAGCCGATAGATGCCAGTGGTACTGATGAAGCCCGCGCAAAGAACAGGCGAATAGAGATCGTGCTTACCCCTAAGCTCGATGAGTTATACAACCTGATCACTAAGTAATAAATGAAAAGCTCCCGGATAACCACCGGGAGCTTTTTTGTTTCAAGCAGATTCCTTCCCGCTCCTAAGAAGTTGTTTAAATTTTGGCGGAGAGCTTTCATGTAGAGACGCATAATTGCGTCTCCCATAGGACAAGCAGCTTTGCATGTGTTTAACTACCTTAACTTGCATACTGTAGACGCAATTATGCGTCTCTACATTAAAAAGAACACAATTTTTTAACTGATTCTAACAAGCTCCAAATAAAATTTGCAATTATATAAGTACTTATATAAATTGCATCATGAATTTATATCAAAGCCTCGGGCATCTGGTTTTGGGCAGCCGTTTGAGGCGGCTGAGTGAAGCTTTTTTGGCCGAAATTAATCGTGCTTATCAAACCGCAGGTATCGATTTTGATGCCAGCTGGTTTCCCGTGTTTTATTTACTGTCAAAGAATGATGCTTTATCTATCAAAGAATTAAGCGAACAGATAGAGGTTTCACATCCGGCTGCCAGTCAGCTGATCACTAACCTGAAAAAACGGGGACTTGTAAGTACTGATACCTGTAGCGACGATGGCAGGCGGCAACTGGTTACCCTTACTGCCGAAGGGCGTGAGTTGCTGAAACAGGTCATACCTGTTTGGGATGCTATCAGCCTGTCGATGGCCGACCTTGTTGCTAAAGACGAGAACTGCAAAACAATTATTGCCGGCCATAAGCGCGCTTGAAAATACTTTTCGCCAAACTAAACTGGCCGATAACATCGTTGAAAAACTGAATACCAATTTAAAACCCGCCGGCAATGACTGATATATTTAATTACGGCACGGACCATCTTACAATAGGTATTTGTCTTGATATAGCAGCAGGCAAAACCAAAGGCATCATTAACAAAGAAGCCGCCGATATGATCAAATCTTCATGGCGCGAGGTGGAAAAGATTGTGCATAGCCATCACCCGGTTTATGGCATTAACACCGGCTTTGGCCCACTGTGCGATACCCGGATCTCGGAGGAAGACACCAGTTTGCTGCAAAGTAATATCCTCAAAAGTCATAGCGTAGGTGTCGGGAAACCCATCCCGCAGGAAATTGCCAAACTCATGATGATTACTAAAGTGCAGGCTTTGGCACAAGGCTATTCGGGTATTGCGCTTGCAACGCTTCAGCGGATCATTTGGCATATCGATAATGATATTATCCCGGTGGTTCCGGAAAAAGGCTCTGTAGGTGCTTCCGGTGACCTGGCTCCTTTGTCCCACCTGTTTTTACCATTGATTGGTTTAGGAGAGGTATTTGAGAATGGCGGGAGGATACCGGCCGGAGAACTTTTAAAGAAGCACGGTTTACAGCCGTTATCCCTTGGCCCCAAAGAAGGCCTGGCCCTTATCAATGGTACACAGTTTATCCTGGCTTTTGCGGTTAAAGCTGTACAACGACTGGATGACACCCTGAACCGTGCCGACCTCATCGGTGCCATGTCATTAGAGGGATTGATGGGCTCTATCCGTCCTTTTGATGAGCGGCTGCACCAGATCAGGCCTTTTAAAGGTACAAGGATGGTAGCCCATCGGCTGTTTACTTTGCTTGACGGATCGGAAATCAATTCGTCGCACATCAATTGTGATAGGGTACAGGATCCATATTCGTTGCGTTGTATGCCGCAGGTACATGGTGCTTCACGCAATGCATGGCTGCACCTGAAAGAGCTTACGGAAATCGAACTCAATTCGGTTACCGATAACCCGGTTATTTTTAATGCCGATGATACCATTAGCGGGGGCAATTTTCATGGACAGCCACTTGCTCTGCCGCTTGATTATGCAACCACAGCAGCAGCCGAAATTGGTAACATTGCCGACAGGCGCTGCTACCTGATGAGCGAAGGTCGTTACGGTTTGCCCAAACTGCTTACGCATGATGCCGGGCTTAATTCGGGCTTGATGATTCCGCAGTATACTACTGCCGCCCTCGTTACCGAAAATAAAACCCTGTGTTTCCCCGCCAGTGCCGATAGTGTGCCAACCTCACTTGGGCAGGAGGACCATGTATCCATGGGTTCCATAAGCGGGCGCAAGCTGCACCAGGTGATAGATAATATTGAATACATTCAGGCTATTGAACTGCTTTACGCGGCACAGGCTATGGATTTCCGCAGGCCGCTAAAATCGACGCCGGTTATTGAAGCTTGCCATCAGCTGGTAAGACAGCATGTGGCTTTTATACAGGATGACCGCGTTTTTGCTGTTGATATTAACAGTCTTCACAAACTTATTACGGATGGCTCCCTGCTGAAAACTGCAGTTGAAGCTGCTATTGCTCACCAAATAGATTTAAGTCATGACGAGTTCGGAATTTATTAAAACCTACGCTAATCATCCGGTGTACAAAGCACCGCGTGGTACGCAGCTTCATGCCAAAAGCTGGCAAACCGAGGCTCCGCTCAGGATGCTGCTTAATAACCTCGATGGTCAGGTAGCCGAAAATCCTGATGAGTTAGTGGTTTACGGAGGTATCGGTCAGGCCGCGCGTAACCCGGAGGCGCTCCGCAAAATTATTGAGTTGCTGCTGAAATTGGACGAATATCACTCGTTGCTGATCCAGTCGGGCAAGCCTGTAGGGATTATCCGTAGCCACCCCGAAGCACCAAGGGTTTTGATTGCCAACAGTAACCTGGTACCTGCCTGGGCCAACTGGGAGCATTTTAATGAGCTGCGCGAAAAAGGGTTGATGATGTACGGGCAGATGACCGCCGGCAGCTGGATCTACATAGGCACACAGGGCATTTTACAGGGCACCTATGAAACTTTTGTGGAATGCGGTAATCAGCATTTTAATGGCGACCTGACAGGCAAACTCATTGTAAGTGCCGGTTTAGGTGGTATGGGCGGTGCTCAGCCGTTGGCGGCAACTATGGCGGGTGCCGTGTTTTTAGGTGCCGATGTAGATGTGTCACGGATTCAAAAACGGGTTGATACGAAATATATTGACAGGATGACTTCATCATATGATGAAGCCATCTCCTGGATAAAAGAAGCTATCGCCAAAAAAGTAACACTTTCGGTAGGATTAGTGAGCGATGCCGGTGATTTGCTTGAAAAGTTATTGAAAGATAATATCGTTCCTGATATACTTACTGATCAAACTTCGGCACATGACCCTTTAAATGGGTATATTCCTAATGATTTGTCATTAAACGAGGCTGCTGCATTAAGAAAAGATGATGCAATGGAGTACAAACGGCGTTCGCTGAAAAGTATGGCAAGGCATGTAGGTTTGATGCTGGCACTGCAAAAAAGAGGTGCGGTAACTTTTGATTATGGTAACAACCTGCGTGAGTTTGCCCGGCAGGGAGGTGAAGCCGATGCTTTTAATTTTCCGGGTTTTACGCCGGCTTATATCCGTCCGCTGTTTTGCGAAGGGAAAGGGCCGTTCAGGTGGGTAGCACTATCCGGTGACCCAGAAGATATTTATACTACCGACCAGGCGTTAATCGAAGCTTTCCCCGAAAATAAGCCATTAATTACCTGGCTTAAAAAGGCAAGAGAGAAAATTGCTTTTCAAGGATTGCCTGCCCGCATTTGCTGGCTGGGCATGGGTGAGCGTGAAAAAGCCGGGCTGATATTTAATGAACTGGTGGCCTCCGGTAAAGTAAAAGGCCCGATAGTAATTGGTCGTGACCACCTGGACTGCGGTTCAGTAGCATCGCCCAACCGCGAAACAGAAGCCATGTTAGATGGCTCGGACGCGGTATCCGACTGGCCACTGCTCAACCTAATGGCGAATGCCTCAGGTGGTGCAACCTGGATCTCGTTCCACCATGGCGGCGGGGTAGGTATGGGTTACTCCCAGCACGCCGGTATGGTAGTACTGGCCGACGGCAGTCATCGCGCAGCAACCTGTTTAAAAAGGGTGCTGTATAATGACCCGGCCATGGGTATCTTTAGACATACTGATGCCGGATATGATAAGGCTGTGGAGTGGGCGGATAAGTTTGGGTTGAAAGTGTGGTAAAGCAAGTGATAACGTTATACGCCACGCAGATTCGCTGTCGGCCTGATAGATACTTAGAACGCGATAATCCTCAGGGTCCTCTGCGAGAGACCCTGAGGGAACGTAAAGTGTGGTAAAGCATAATATGTAAAAAGGTCATTACGAGTAATTAAAATCCGCGGCCTTTGAAGGAAGATAACATATGCCTACCGTCATGCCGAATTTATTTCGGCATCCCATAGGACAGGTGGCCGCTTTGCTTAGTATGGCCGCTTAGCGAGTGGGGTGCTGAAACAAGTTCAGCATGACCTTGATTTTTATAATGTCATGGGTAGATACGAAGCAACCCCCGATCTAAGATAGAACGATGAAAAAACTAACAGGTCCATTTACACAAATACTGCCTTTAACAGGCTTGCCGATTAAAGGTGCCCTGAAAGATGAGCAATTGCACATAATTGCCAATGGGGGTGTGTTAATTGAAGATGGGCTGATACTTGCTGTTGATGATTTTGAAAAACTCCGCACAAACTATCCATCGGCACAAATAGAAGAAATTACCGGCGATCATGTATTACTGCCCGGGTTTGTGGATTGCCATACGCATCTTTGTTTTGCTGGTAGCAGGGCTAAGGATTATGCCATGCGCAATTCTGGCAAAAGTTATTTGGAAATTGCCGCATCGGGGGGCGGGATCTGGGATTCGGTAACTCAAACCCGTTTGGCTACAGAAACTGAATTAAGCAATTTACTGGCGAAACGGATAGCCCGTCATTTGGCAGAAGGTGTAACAACTATTGAAATTAAAAGCGGTTATGGTTTGTCGGTAACGGAAGAACTCAAACAGCTAAAAGTTATCCATCAGGCTGCTAACAAAACTCGTGCTCATATTGTGCCAACCTGCCTCGCTGCGCACATTAAACCGAAAGATTTTGATGGTGAAGGAAATGAATACCTGAAATATTTGTTAAATGATCTGTTGCCGAAGATAAAGCAACAGGATTTGGCTAACCGTGTTGACATTTTTATTGAGCAAAGCGCTTTCAATACCAGTGATGCATTGTTTTATTTAAGCAGGGCTAAACAAATGGGTTTTGAGGCTACTGTTCATGCCGATCAGTTTACAACCGGAGGCAGCGAGGTTGCTGTTAAAGCCAGAGCTGCTTCGGCCGATCATCTGGAGGCCAGTGGAGATTATGAGATAAAATTATTGGCTAATTCAGATACTGTTGCTGTAACTTTGCCCGGCGCCTCGTTAGGCTTGGGAATGGGATATGCCCCTGCCCGGAAACTGCTTGATGCCGCAGCCAGCCTCGCCATCGCCAGCGACTGGAACCCCGGCTCGGCCCCAATGGGCGATCTGCTGATGCAGGCGTCGGTAATGGCGGCGGCAGAGAAGTTAAGCACGGCCGAAGTTTTCGCCGGTTTAACCTATCGCGCGGCACAGGCATTAAAGTTAAATGATCGCGGTGTATTAACTAAAGGCAAGCTTGCCGATATGCAAGCCTACCCATGTAACGATTACCGCGAGATATTATATCACCAGGGAAAACTAAAACCGGCCCAAGTTTGGACGGCAGAAAATAACGATTAAGCAGATATTACGATTTGCTTAGCTACCAATGAACCATTGAACTAATGAACCAATGACCAAATTAATAGAATGCGTACCCAATTTTAGCGAAGGTGTTAACCTCGATATCATTAAACAGATAACAGATGCAGTTGAATCTGTTGAGGGGGTAAGATTACTCAATGTTGATCCGGGAAAGGCCACTAACCGAACCGTGGTAACTTTTGTGGGCGAACCGGAAAAAGTGATTGAAGCAGCTTATCGCGCCATAAAAAAAGCGGGCGAGGTGATTGATATGAGCAAACAAAAAGGCGAGCACCCAAGGATGGGCGCAACAGATGTTTGTCCGCTGATACCCATTAGTAATATCACCATGGAGGAAACTGCCGAATATGCAACGCGGCTTGCCAAGCGCGTGGGGGAGGAATTACAGATCCCGGTTTATTTGTATGAGGCTGCGCAGCCTAACAAAAGCCGGAGCAACCTATCGGTGATACGTGCCGGTGAATATGAAGGCTTTTTTAAGAAGATCAAACAACCGGAATGGGCACCCGATTTCGGTCCCGCGGAGAATGATGTTAAACGTGGGGCTACTGTGATTGGTGCCCGTGATTTTTTGGTGGCTTATAATGTTAACCTGAATACTACCTCTGTCCGCAGGGCAAATTCTATTGCTTTTGATGTACGTGAGGCTGGCCGCACCCTGCGCGAAGGAGATCCGATCAATGGTAAAATAGTATACGACGAAACCGGCAAAGCCAAAACCATCCCCGGTTCATTAAAGGCGGTAAAAGCTATCGGCTGGTATATTGAGGAATACGGTGTTGCCCAGATTTCGATGAATTTGACCAATATTAATATTACCCCGGTGCATAAGGCTTTTGATGAAGTGTGTGATAAAGCTGCTGCACGCGGTATCAGGGTAACAGGCAGTGAGCTGGTGGGCTTGATCCCCTTGAAGGCGATGCTTGATGCGGGTAAATATTTTTGGAGAAGCAGCAACGCTCTACAGGAGTAAGCGAAAAAGAACTGATCAGGATAGCCATTAAATCAATGGGACTTGATGAACTTTCACCTTTCAAGCCTGAAGAACGCATTATTGAATATTTACTGAAAGATAAAGCAGGCAGCAAGCTCATTAACATGAGCCTTGCCGATTTAGCCGATGAAACCGCGAGCGAAAGCCCGGCACCTGGTGGTGGTTCGATCTCAGCCGCTGTTGGCGCTTTGGGAGCCTCGCTGGCTACCATGGTGGCTAACCTAAGCTCACATAAAAAGGGTTGGGACAGCCGCTGGCGGGAATTTAGCGACTGGGCGCAAAAAGGACAGCAGTTTAAAAACGAACTTTTAGCATTAGTTGACCAGGATACAATAGCCTTTAACCAAATCATGCAAGCATTCTCCCTGCCCAAATCAAACAATGAGGAAAAAGCAGCCCGTGATAAAGCAATACAGGATGCTACCCGTTATGCTATTGAAATTCCTTTTAAAGTAATGGACGCAGCTTTAGGTAGCATGGAAGTAATAAAAGCAATGGCGCTAAGCGGCAACCCCAATTCCATAACTGATGCCGGCGTAGCCGCTCTTTGTGCCCGTAGCGCGGTATTGGGCGCATTTATGAACGTAAAGATCAATGCTTCGGGCTATAAGGATAAGAGCTATGTAGTTGACGTTATTTACCGCGGTAATGAAATTGAGCGGAAAGCGATTGCGCTGGAGGCGGAGATCATTGAACTGGTGAATGAGAAAATAGGGTTGGAGTAGTTGAAGGTCCTTCCAAACGGCATTGCGAATTAATAAAGCAATCGCGAACTTTACAGGGCGAACCTGCTAATTGGTGATTGCTTTATTAATTCGCAATGACGCTTCTAAATAGTTAAGGCGGCTCCTTTGGAGAGGATTTCGCTGAGTTTCTATATCCTCTCGATATCTCCGCTCCCTGCTTTTGAGCTTGAAATATTTTTAGCACCGCCGGTATAATGCACATCGCCTGAGCCGCTTACCGATGCATCAATTTTACTGCTGGCATTGATGGTAGCGTCGCCTGAACCTGCTATGTGTACCTCGGTATTAATGGTGATCAAATCGCGGGCGGTAAAATCGCCCGAGCCTACAACATTTACTCTTGAATTATCGGCACGGCCCGAAAGTTTCATATCACCAGAGCCCGAAATGCTGCTATCCAGGTTTTTAGCATTCACTTTGCCCAGCATATCGCCCGAGCCAACAACTTTTAATTTTAATGAGGTAGTGCTGATGCCGTCTTTAAAATAAACATCGCCCGAACCGGCAACGTTAATGCTGGTCATATCTTTAGCTACCACATGTACAATCATTTTACGGCTGCGGCCAAAGCTCCAGTTATCCCAGTTGGTACCTTTTTTACTGTAAATCTTCAATACCCCGCCCTGCACTTCGGTAATGATCTTGTCGATAACATCCGAAGGTGCTTCAACTTTTACCGATTCGTTTGAGCCCTGTGTAAAGTAGACATCAAAAGAGCCTGCCAGGTCAATAGCGCTGAAGCCTGATAAATGACGGTCTTGCGTGGTTTGGTCGGCGTGTTTAACAATTGGGTTTACTGTTTTTGCCGAGGCGTAACCTGTAGTTCCTGCTGCCAACACGGCTGCCAATAATATTTTTGAAATCGATTTCATGACGGTTGTTTTAGTTTCGTTTTCCAATTAGACGCCGGCAGTGGGAGGAAAGTTGCACGGGATTTGATTTTTTTAGTGAGTAGTTGATTAGGTTGATTGGGTGAGTGGTTGTTTTGGGAGGGGGAAGTTTTTCACCTTATTAAACAAAAAAGACTTACGAAGTATTTTAAAACTTCGCAAGTCTGAACTCTACAATTTCTCATCCTGAGTAAATGTCTTTGAAGGAGTAGTAACAAAGTGGGCGTGTCAGTCTGAGCCTGTCGAAGACTCGTGCGCAGAGGCCCTATTCACCATGCTTCGACGGGCTCAGCATGCCCCCCGTTTTTTGTTATGGGTAGGAATCAACTACTCACCCAATGAACCACTCACTCAATCAACCTTAATATAGTAATTGAAAGTATCCACCTCCACATTGTCCTTCGTAATACCGTCAATTTTTACAGGGGTAAACTGTGTGGTTGGTTTAATAAATATATAACCGCCGCCTTTTACACGCACCTTTACCGGCATGTTGAAACCTTCGGCATTGGCAATCCACTTGGTATAAAGCTTGCCGTCTTTAGTTACAAACTGGAGGGTTGGGATGTCTTTATAATGCAGGTACTGGTCAAATACGGGAGCAAGGTTCATGCCTGCCTGTTTGCAGATATAGCCTACAATATCGTCATAGGTAACGGTTTTATGGTAGAAGGTTTTGTTAAGCCCGCGGAGGATGCTGCGCCATTTGTCATCATTATTGATAATGGTGCGCACCATGTTTAACAGGTTGCCACCTTTATAATACATATCACCTGAACCTTCCATGTTTACACCATACGGCCCTACAATTGGTTTGTCATTACGGATATTTTTACGAGTTCCGTTCACGTATTCCTGCCCGGCTTGTTTACCGTAATAGGTTTCAATGAACAGCGATTCGGAATAGTTAGTAAAACTTTCGTGGATCCACATATCGGCAACATCTTTTGAGGTAATGTTATTGCCAAACCATTCGTGACCGCTTTCGTGTACCACGATGAAATCCCATTTTAGGCCCCAGCCGGTACCTGAAAGGTCGCGACCGAGATAACCGTTTTTGTAATGGTTGCCATAAGCTGTGCCGCTTTGGTGTTCCATGCCGAGGTGTGGCGTTTCAACCAGTTTATAGCCGTCTTCATAAAAAGGATAGGGGCCAAACCAGTATTCGAACGATTTAAGCATTCGCGGCGCATCAAGCTCCCATTGTTTTTTGGCTTTGTCAACATTATAACTTAATGGCCAGTAGTCCAGCGTTAACGGGCCTTTTTCGCCCTGGTAAGCACCTTCAAAGTGGACATAGTCTCCAATGTTGGCTTCTATGTCATAATTGTTGATAGGGTTAGCCACAAACCAATCGAAGCGGGTATAGCCGTTATTTAAGTCGGTTACTTTGCGTAATCTGCCGTTGGATACATCTTTTAAACCATTAGGTGCGCTGATACTGATCAGGGCGCTGTCTACCTCATCGTATTGATGATCTTTTGTAGGCCACCAAATACTGGCGCCGATACCCTGGCAGGCAGTTGCCACCCACGGTTTGCCTAATGAGTCGGTAGTGTAAACCACGCCGCCATCCCATGGCGCACGTTTTGCAATAGTTGGGTTACCGGAATAATAAACAATAAACTCGTCCTTACTGCCTTTTTTTATGGTTTTAGGGAAGGTAACAAACACCGCATTAAACTCGCGTGTAAAGGGAATTTCGGCGCCCTCATACACCACTTTCTCTACTTTTAAATTGGCAAACAGATCAAACTGAAGTTTGGTGAAATTTTGAGTAGCCGTGAATTTGAACAGGTTGCTGCCGCTGATGAATTTTTTATCGATATCAAACTTCACATCCAGGTGATAGTAGTTAATATCATAACAGGTACGCAGCGGTGTTAAGCTCCCTCTGAGCGAATCGGCGCGGGTAAATGTTTGCCTGTTGGTGCCTAACTGTGCCTGAGTTGGCGTTATGCCAGCTACGGTAAGACCTAAAGCGACTGCAAAAATATTTAAGAACTTATTTTTCATGTATGTTGAGGGTTAATCCATGAGCGCACCCACGTAGTAGTTTAAATAATCAATTTCGATATTATCTTTAGTAGCACCTGCAATTTCAACCGGGCTCATTTGTTTTGTTGGGGTGATGAATTTGTATTCGCCGCCCTTTACACGTACCCTGATGGGCATATTGAAATCTTTGGCTTCGGCTATCCAGCGGCAGTAAAGCTTGTTTTCATGGCTGGTAAATTCAAGCACCGGAAGGTTGCGGTAATGCAGGTATTGCTCAAAAATAGGCGAAAGGTTCATGCCCGATTGTTGGTTGATGAAGCCCACCACATCGTCATAGGTAACTGTTTTATGATAAAAAGTTTTGTTAAGCCCGCGCAGGATGCCGCGCCATTTTTCATCATCATTAATAACAGTGCGGATCATGTTCAGGAAAACAGCGCCTTTGGAGTACATATCGCCCGAGCCTTCTTTGTTTACATTGTAAACGCCAACTATAGGACCGTCATTATTAATGGTGAGCCTTAAACCGTAGTTATATTCCTGTCCGGCTTTTTTACCCCAGTTATCCTCCACAAAAAGTGATTCGGAATAACAGGTAAAGCTTTCGTGGACCCACATATCGGCAAGGTCTTTATCGGTTATGTTATTGCCAAACCATTCGTGCCCGCTTTCGTGCACGATGATATAATCCCATTTGCTGCCCCAGCCTGTACCCGATAAATCATAGCCCATATAGCCATTCATGAAGTGATTGCCATAGGCTACTGCTCCCTGGTGTTCCATGCCCAGGTGCGGGGTTTCAACCAGTTTATAGCCATCTTCATAAAAAGGGTAAGGGCCAAACCAGTGCTCGAAGGCTTTCAACATAGGCTTAACATTGGCGGCAAATTGTTTTTTTGCTTTTTCCAGACTAGTTGGCAAAACCCAATAATCAAGCGTAAGCTTGCCTTTTTCGCCCATGTAGGTGTCTTCAAAATGAGTATAATCGGCAATGTTGGCAGCAACATCGTAATTGTTGATCGGGTTGGCCACAAACCAGTCGAACCGGGTATAGCCATCCTTAAGCTGCGTCACCTTGCGCAGGCGACCGTTGGATACATCTTTCAAACCTTTTGGCACACTGATGCTGATCATCATGCTGTCCACCTCATCGGCCAGCTGATCTTTATTGGGCCACCAGATGCTGGCACCAATCCCTTCGCAGGCGGTTGCTACAAAGGGTTTGCCTAATGAATCTTTTTTAAATACCAGTCCGCCATCCCAGGGGGCGTTTTTAGCTATAGTTGGGTTACCGGAATAGTAAACGGTAAACTCATCTTTGCTGTCTTTACTTATGGTTTGCGGAAAGTTGAGGAATACGGCGTTGCCATCGCGGGTATAGGCAAGTTCTTTCCCCTTATAAACAACTTTAGCAATGTTAAGGTTAGCAAACAGGTCGAACTGGAGTTTATTGAAATCCTGTGTGGCGGTGAATTTAAACTGATTGCTGCCGCTGATAAACTTTTTATCGATATCAATCTTAACGTCAAGGTGATAGTAATTGATATCATAACAGGTACGCAAAGGCGTAAGCATTCCACGCAATGAATCGGCATGGGTGAATTGCTCTTTTTCCTTCAGGAGCTGGGCCCCCGCTGGTTGAGTGAATGTTGCAGCACTTAATAAAGTCAGGGTTGCAAAATATAGTTGTTTTATTTTCATGTACTTAAATTGTGTCAGGTTAAAAGGTATCCATGATAGCCAAGTTAAAGTTTTTTTAACGCATGTCATTTCGATGAAGCAGCGGGAGCCTCATGCGGTGGCGCGGAAGAGAAATCTTATACGCCCTGTAAAGTTGCTTTTCAAGCCTACTCTTCGCGCGTATAAAATTGCTCCCTACGGAAATGAAATAGGAGAAAAAACTAATCTCTGACCTCCAACCTCTAATCTCTAAATAACTACTTCAACACCTGCACATCAATATAGCTATTATTATAAACCGTTTCGGTTGCTTTGATGTAATCGCTTTCATCAGCTTTATATGGGTTTTCCACAAATTTTTGAGGATTGCGTGCTACTATCGGGAACCAGGTGCTTTGTACCTGGATCATGATACGGTGACCTTTTTTAAAGGTGTGCAATACATCCTGCAGGCGGAAATTTACATCGGTTTTTTGATTAGCCACCAAGGCCTCCGGCTTTTCAAAACTATTGCGGAAACGTGCCGGCATTACTTCCGAACGTACCATTTGCCAGTAATTACTCAGGATGATGTTTTTGTTTGGCATATACGGGTTGTTCGGTTCATCGGCCGGATATACGTCAATCAGTTTAACAACAAAATCGGCATCGGTGCCTGTTGTAGCAATTTTCAGGTGTGCCATGATCTCGCCCCCAAGGGTAACATCATCATTTAATATCTCGCTTTGGTAAACCAACACATCCGGACGGCGACCTGCAAAACGCTGGTCCTCGCTCATATAATTATGAGGGGTAAAGCCCATGGTAGTGGTGTTATCTTCGGTATAAGGAACCGGTTTAAGCGGATCGCTGATGTATGATACAGAGCCCTGAGTTGCAGGTTGGGTATTTACAAGCTTACCATCGGCACCCAAAAACATTTTTTCATGCACGGCATTGGCGGCAGGCCATTTATCAAATGTTGCCCATTCCTTTTTGCCGGTATTAAACATGTAAGCATTTGGCAAGCCGGAATTTTTATCTCCATTGCCTTTCAGGAAGTGGTTGAAGAATTTGGCTTCGATATTTTTTTGATAGAAGGTAGCAATGCTATCGCCAAAGTAAACATTGCTATGCATGGTATGCCCTGTTTCGCGCGACCAGCGGCCATGACCGAATGGTCCCATCACGATAGTATTGTAAGCGTTTGGATCGGTTTTGTTGATGGTTTTATAAATAGCCAGCGGGCCGGTTAAGTCTTCGGCATCAAACCAGCCGCCAACCAGCATTACAGCAGGTTTTACTTTGCCGTAATGTTTTAGCAGGCCGCGCTTTTGCCAAAACTCATCGTAGTTAGGGTGGTTAATAGATTCCTGCCAAAAGAAGTTATCATGATAAAATTTATCGGCATTTTTAAGCGGGCCAAGATCTAATAAATACTGGTAACCGTCTTTGCTATCGGGTTTAAGCATGGAGTACCAGGCTTTGCTGGTTGTATCAGTTTTTTGAACACCAAATACCGGGAAGGTGAAAAAGTACCCCTCAATGAAAGCGCCGTTGTGATGAAAATCGTCAAAAAAGAAATCGGAAATAGGGGCTTGCGGCGATGATGCCTTAAGTGCCGGGTGGTTTGACAGGATGCCCGCAGCAGTATAAAAGCCCGGGTAGGAGATACCATACTGGCCAACCTTGCCATTGTTGTTGGCTACGTTTTTAACCAGCCAATCGGTAGTATCATAGGTGTCAGAACCTTCGTCAACATCTTTTTTGCTTTTCTTGTTATCGATAACCGGTGTCATGTTGGTCCAGCTGCCTTCACTTTTCCAACGGCCGCGTACGTCCTGATAAACAAAAATATAACCTTCTTTCATCATAATTTCAGACGGGCCAAGCCTTTGAGGATATTTATCCTCGCCGTAAGGGGCGATGCTGTAGCAGGTACGCATCATCATCATCGGGTACTTATTTTGCGATGAAGCATCCTTTGGGGTATAAATAGAGGTGAACAGTTTTACACCATCGCGCATGGTGATGTACACATCTTTTTTGGTAAAATGCTCCTTTACATAGTTGCTTTGAGCATTAACGCCGGTATATAATAATACCAGCACAAAAAGTAAGTTAATTTTCTTCATGAGATCAGTCGTGTTAAATTGGGTTAAATTTAATAAAGAGTTAACGATAAACCGATTTATCATTAACTCTGTTACAAAATGGGATAAAATGCGGTTGGTATGGGGTAAATTTTATGTCGGATTTCGGATGTTCGATTTCGGATTTTTGTCTGAACCGGGATTAAATCCCTAAAATCATGGTTCAGAAAATAAATGCTAACCTCTAATCTCCAATCACTAATCTCTCAAAAGCAACTTTAAAATCCTTAACTTTGCCCACCATAAAATACACACTACTATGCAATATGATGTTATAGTTATAGGTTCGGGCCCTGGCGGTTATGTAGCCGCTATCCGCTGTGCCCAGCTTGGTTTAAAAACCGCAATTGTTGAAAAGTATAATACCCTTGGCGGTACCTGTCTTAATGTAGGCTGTATCCCGTCAAAGGCACTGTTGGATTCGTCTGAACATTACCACAATGCTGCCCATGCTTTTAAAACCCATGGCATCAACCTTAAAGATCTTTCGATAGATTTTGGACAGATGATTAAACGCAAGCAGGAAGTTGTTGATGCTAACACCAGCGGCATCAGCTACCTGATGAAGAAAAATAAGATTGACACTCACTTTGGCGTAGGATCATTTAAAGATAAAAACACCATCACTGTTAAAAAGAACGATGGTACTGTTATCGAAATTACCGGCAAAAACGTGATCATCGCTACTGGTTCAAAACCATCGGCATTGCCATTTTTGCCTATCGATAAAAAACGCATTATTACATCAACCGAAGCATTGAGCCTGAGCGAAGTGCCAAAACACCTGGTGTTGATTGGTGGTGGCGTTATCGGTTTGGAGCTGGGTTCGGTTTATGCCCGTTTAGGCGCCAAAGTATCTGTAATTGAATTTATGGACGGCATTATCCCAACTATGGATAAGGGCCTGGGCCGTGAGCTGCAAAAAGTATTAACTAAACTGGGTATGGAGTTTTACCTGGGGCACAAAGTTACCGGCGCTGCCGTAAAAGGTAAAGAAGTAACCGTTAGCTTTGATACCCCTAAAGGCGAAAAGAAAGAACTGAAAGGCGATTATTGCCTGGTAGCTGTTGGTCGTATAGCTTACACCGATGGCTTAGGTTTAGAGAATATCGGTATTACCGTTGAGGAACGCGGTCGTAAAATTACGGTTGATGAGCACCTGGAAACCAAAGTTAAAGGTGTTTATGCCATTGGCGATGTAATTAAAGGTGCCATGCTTGCTCACAAAGCTGAAGATGAAGGTACGCTGGTTGCCGAAATTATTGCCGGCCAAAAACCGCATATTGATTACAACCTGATTCCGGGTGTAGTTTATACCTGGCCAGAAGTTGCCGCTGTTGGTCAAACAGAAGAGCAACTGAAAGCAGCCGGTGTTAAATACAAAACCGGTTCGTTCCCGTTCAAAGCCAGCGGCCGTGCCCGTGCCAGCGGCGACCTGGATGGTTTTGTAAAAGTATTGGCTGATGCCACTACCGACGAAATTTTAGGTGTACACATGATTGGTCCGCGTGCTGCCGATATGATAGCCGAAGCAGTTGTGGCAATGGAGTACCGCGCGAGTGCCGAAGATATTTCGCGCATGAGCCACGCCCACCCAACCTACACTGAAGCGATGCGCGAAGCATGTTTAGCCGCTACTGAAAACAGGGCGATACATATTTAATAATTTCGGAATTGGGATTTTCGATTTCGGATTTTTAATTTTATAAAAGCAGGAACAACTTTATGTTCCTGCTTTTGTTTTATGTACAGATGCAGACATTAATCAATATCGGAATTGTGTTATTAACCATTGCGTTCATGGAACTGCTCTCCTGGGCCCTGCACAAATACCTTTTCCACGGGCCATTATGGTTTATTCACAAAACGCATCACCAACAAAGGCATGGCTGGTTTGAACTGAACGACCTGTTCAGCATTGGCTTCGCTGGTTTTGCTTTATGGCTGATATGGATAGGGCATTTAACTCTGGACTACCGGCTTTGGATTGGTACTGGTATCAGCATCTATGGTATCATTTATTTTATTTTCCACGACTGGTTTATCCATAACCGTTTCAAAGCATTCAAAAGTGATAATCGCTACTTGGCCGGCATCCGCCGGGCACATAAAATCCATCATAAATCGACGGAGAAATATCCATCGGAAGAGTTTGGGTTATTGGTTGCGAATAGGAAATGGTTCAGGAAGTAAGATGCTGTAAAAAGATTATTTTTTTGCATCGGGCCATTGCTCTTTAAAAAGCTTATCGACAGCTTGATTAAACTCCTTACTAAAAACAGGTTCGGCAGGTCCGCCTTTTTTGAGGTCATACACGTATGGTACCATGTGATCTTTGTTGTTAAATAGCTTGTCGTTATTACTATCCGATTGAACTTCAATAAGCAGCTTATTTGTTTTAGCAACACGTTGCCAGCTAACAACATTGAGGCTTGTAGGCGAAATCTGTTTGAAGTTATTTCCGGCATCGTCGGATGTGAAAAGATATTTCGGATCAGCATAGGTGAGTTTTTGATCTTTGTTAAAATCCTCAATTATTACCGAATAACAAATCAACTTCCCATCAATATTCAAGCCTTGTGCTGGGTTAGGATCATGCGCTTCTGATGAATATACATCTGTACCCGAACTCAACTCTTTCTGATCTTCGTATTGGAGAATTATCATTTTACGGTTATCGAGTAAATGATATTTTTTGCTTAACGAATTATAAAATGCAATATTCCAATAAGATACCTGTTCGCTCGATTTGAAACTCATTCTATCGTCATCAGTTGGATTTGCCAACGGAAATAGCACATTTTGCGAACTGTCTAAAAGTACGGGATTGTTAAAGTCAGTTACAATAGGTTGGAAGTTAGCGGCTGTGTCTTTATAAGTAAGCTCATTATTCGCCGAATGATCAGAAATAACGCCACATCCTAATAAAAAAACAGAGCTGATAAGTAATAACTTGCTTGAAATACGCATTTGTGAACGGTTTAAATTATTGATATAAATATAGTCATTTACATCAAAGAGTTAACAGCCGTTAAGTTGCTATAACTATCGCCCTCAAACCTTATCTTTGCCTCCAACATTTATGAATATCCTCATCGTAAACAACACCCCAATCCCGGCAACTAAATATGGCGGTACCGAACGCATTATCTGGTGGCTTGGCCGTGAGCTGAATAGGTTAGGGCATAAGATTACCTATTTGGTAGGAGCGGGTTCAACTTGTCCGTTTGCGAGGGTGCTGATCTACGATCCGGCTGTTGATATAAACCAGCAGGTGCCCGATGATATTGACGTGGTACACTTCCAGTTTCAGGTGAGTGGTTTTACTAAAAAGCCTTATATCGTAACTGTTCATAATAACCCTGGTGGTGTGCAATTAGATGTTAACTCGGTATTTGTGTCGGCCAATCACGCTCAGCGTCATGGCTCAGCGGTGTTTGTACACAATGCCATAGATACGGCTGATTATCAAACATCTATACTCGGTAATAAGCGTATCCATACCCATTTTCTGGCTAAAGCAGCCTGGCGCGTTAAAAATGTAAAAGGGGCTATCGATGTAGCTACCATGAGCGGTAATAAGCTGGTTGTACTTGGAGGTACCCGGCTTAACCTGAAAATGGGATTACGCTTTACATCCAACTTAAATGTGCGTTTTAAGGGAATGGTTGGTGATGAAGCGAAATCGGCAGTGATGAACGGTTCAAAGGCGCTGCTTTTTCCGGTGCTGTGGCATGAGCCATTCGGAATTGCTATTGTTGAAAGCCTGTATTTTGGCTGCCCGGTTTTTGGTACACCTTACGGATCGTTGCCCGAACTGGTGCCCGCTGAAGTTGGCTTGCTTTCGGTCAGTAAATCTGAATTAGCCGCCGGACTTAAAAACGTTGAAAGTTTTAATAAACAATATTGCCATCAATATGCTGTCGATAATTTTAATATCGGCAAGATGGCTGCAGCATATTTAACCTTATATGAACAGGTTTTGAATGGTCGAAAATTAAATTTGGCCAGGCCCGAACTCATCAATCGTGATCAACCCAAATACCTGCCCTGGAATAATTAAAATTCAGCTATTTTTGGGCATAAATATTTTTAGTGGAGAGTACAGCAGCTTCAATTTTTTCATCGCAAAAACGGCCTTATTTTATTGTGCTGTTATTAGCTATCGTGCTTAATGTAGCCGGTATCGGCATCAAATTCTTTACTGATGATGGGGCTTTGTATTCGGCCCTGGCCCGGAGCATGGCACAAAGCAATAACTTTACCGATCTGATGTATCACGGTGCCGACTGGCTCGATAAGCCGCATTTCCCCTTCTGGATTATCGCTATCAGTTTTAAGATTTTCGGCATCAATACTTTTGCTTATAAATTGCCCGCCCTGCTGTTTTTTTCATGTCGGTGGCGTACACTTACAAGCTTGCCAAAAAGTTTTATGGCGATGAAACGGCTATTATCGCTATCCTGATCCTGCTTACCGCGCTGCACAGCGTAATGTCAAATACGGATGTACGTGCCGAGCCTTATATTATGGGCTTGCTCATGGGCGCTGTTTATCACTTTTATAAGGTAAAAGAACGGTTCAGCATGGCCGATGTGCTGCTGGCATGCATATTTACTGCCTGCGCAGTGATGACTAAAGGCATCTATCTGCTCATCCCGATTGGAGCGGCTATCATTGGCGATTATTTATTTAAGGGAAATATCAAAGGCGTGTTCCATTGGAAATGGCTGTTCTCGTTTATATTGGTGGTGATATTTACTTTACCCGAAATTTATTCGGTATATACCCAGTTTGACCTTCACCCCGAAAAAGTTATTTTCGGTCGCACCGGGATTTCAGGCATCCACTGGTTTTTGTGGGACAGCCAGTTCGGGCGTTTTAACAATAACGGTTACATTACTAATACACACGGCGACAAACTATTTTTTGTTCATACCCTGCTGTGGGCTTTCGCGCCATGGGCTATTCTCCTGTTCTATGCACTTTATGCTACCGTCAGGAAAATGATTAAAGGTATAACCCAGCCCGAGTATCTGTGTATCTCGGGAAGCGTATTAATGTTGCTGATCTTTTCAGCTTCCAAATTTCAGCTGCCTTTTTACACTAATATCCTGTTCCCATTTTTTGCTATAATTACGGCGGTTTTTATTAGTTCATTAAAAGCTGGCGCCGGGTTAAAGTTTTTCAAGATAACTCAATACATTATCACATCGTTTTTATTGGTTGCTGTTATCGTACTTAATTTTATTTTCGCGCCCGAATGCTGGCCGGTATTTGTTTTGTTGATTGCAGGGTTTATTGGGTTGTCCATTTACATTTATAAAAAGCCAACACCAATTTATCAGCCTGTATTTTTATTTACCTGCGCCGTGTCTGTTTTAGTGAATGCTTACCTGGTGACCGTAGCTTATCCTATTATTGTTGATTACCGCGGGGATCTTTCGGCCGCCGAATACCTCAATCAAAACTATCCACGGGAAAAAGTGAGTGCCGCGGTTTTATCAAACACATTCGATTTTTACTACAAAGGCGGCGTTACTTATACCAATATTGATGCTATCCTAAAAACCGATAGCCTGAAAAGCCGGATTATAGTAGCTGATGAAAAAGCGGTAGCTGAGTTAAAGCAAAAAGAGATCGGGTATACTACAATAAAATCCTTTCAGGATTTTCCTCATGAAAACCTAAGCCTGCCCTTTATCATCAAAAAGAAGAGGAGTACTACTTTGGATCAATTTTATTTGATCAGGATGAGGTAGAGCAATGCCCGCTATAAATTGGCAATGCCCAAATTAACAACTACCTTCTTGTTTAAACGCCTTGATGGGAGCAACTGTTTAGGCCAGGTTTGTAATTATAGGGTGATAACACACAACAATCAAAAGGCTGTCCCTGAGGCAGCCTTTTGATTGTTTAAATAAATTTACCAGCCCGGATTTTGTGTTAACGCGGGATTAAGGGTAATTTGTTGTGCCGGAATCGGGTATAAATAATTTTTTCCGAAAAATTGCGCGCTGTATTGTCAAGGATCAGCTGACCGTTAGCATCTAACGCGTTGGTAGGAGCAGGCTTTAAAGGGTTTGGCCCAACATCGGCCTGCGTACCTTTAAATTTAATGCCTACCGGCCATGGGCTTACAAAAGCACTGATGTTTCCATAAGCTGTACCGCCGGTGTTGCTAACCAGGTCGGTAGCGGCACTATGCCAGCGCTTAATATCGTCAAACCTGAAGTTTTCATAATAAAGTTCAATAAAGCGTTCCCTCCTGATCTCCGTACGCAGATCCAATCCGTTTGCACCTGCGAAACCATTTGTTAATGGCGGCATATTTTTATTAACACGCAGACGTACCAGGTTGAGCGATTTGTTGAGATCGGCATCTGTTATGGCACCGTCACGTTCATAAACCGCTTCAGCATAGTTTAGCAGTACTTCGGCATAGCGGATCACCGGGTAATCTTCAGATTCTTTTGTATCTGGGCAGTTGCGTTCGGTTACCCATTTTTGATTGGTATAACCGCCAATCTTAACAACTTTTCCCATAGATAAAGCAATATCAGCGGCGTCATTTAGCCAGGTTACCCGGTAATTGGCGTTACCGTACCAGTAGTACATATTGTTAACCTGAATGGTATACTTTAAACGATTATCGCGGTTTATAAATTCCGATCCGTAACTTTCAAAACCCTGGAACAGGGGCGATTTCTCAATAGGCAATCCATCCTGGCATAAAAATGCGTTCACGTATTTATGCTGAGGCCCAATCTGCGTTCCCTGCCTGCTGATATTTGTTCCGATTGTTTTGCTCACATCATCATAACGGTACGATAAAAGGTACTCATGATTAGCAGTTTTGGTAACTGAAGCCGGGTTTGATTTTGGATTTTCGAGGATGAAAAGGTATTTCTGTGCAGAATCACCCAATATGGTACTGTTACCACCCAGGGCATTTGAAGCTGCTGTACCAAAAAGTGCAAATTGATTGCTGGTTATCACCGCGTTAGAAGCCGCGGCCGATTTGTCGAGCAGCATATTATAACGGGTTGCATCGCCGTTTCTGAATTTTTGCCATGTGCCTTCATAAAGTGCAACCCTTCCTAAAAACGCCTGCGCGGCAGGTTGGCTCACCCGGCCAAAATCTGCAGAATTGGCTAAGATGGATGCAGGCAGATTTGGTATGGCCGCTTCCAGATCGGCAACAATCAAATCAGCTACCTGATCGCGTGATGCCCTGGTGCCATATAGTTCGGGCGAATCAAGGTTCAGCGTTTTGGTGATCAGCGGAACCCCGCCATACAATTGTAGTAATTCAAAGTAGCAGTAAGCCCTGAAAAATTTGGCTTCGGCAACAAACTGGCTGATGCTGGCCTGGTCGGGGAAAGTGGCGGCCTTTTCAAGTAAATAATTGCAATTCCTGATCCGGGAGTAATTATTATTCCAGTACGAATCACTTGCTGGTACTGTATTGATACCGGCGCCATAAACGCCACCTCCGCCAAATACATCGGCACGCCCGTCATAATGAGGGTTATCTGCAAACGAATTGTTGAAATTACGGAGATAACCATAATATTGGTTGGCAAATGTTTTAAAATCACTGGCCGACTTAAAATATGCCGCATCCGATAGCTGGTCCTGTGGTTTAAGGTTAAGTGACTTGTTGCAGGCGAACAAGCCTGTAACAATAATTATTGAAAGGATACTGAAGATCCTCCGGTAAATATTTTTCATAATCATTTCAATTAAAAAGTGATGTTTGCGCCTACGGTTACATACCTGTAAAATGGATAACGCTCATTGCCTGCGGTGGTCCTGGTTATTTCAGGATCCCAGCCATCATGAATTTTGCTGTATTCCCACAGGTCGCTTCCCGAAATGTAAAACCTTAAACGGCTGATAGCTTTGGTGCGCTCTGTTAACGATTTTGGTAAGGTATAACCGATAACAAGGTTTTTCAGGCGTACATAAGCGCCGTTTTCAACAGACCAGCTTGAAATCTGGTAATTGTAACCATTAATTCCATTGCTATGCAGGTTAGGGTAATAGGCATTCGTATTTTCAGGGGTCCAGGTTTTACCGACCCATTGGGTGGTTTGCGCCTGATAAACGGCGGCAAAAGGTACGCGCCAGTTATTTGCACTACCATTGGCCCTGAATATTGTCCGTTTACCTACCCCTTGAAAAATGCTTGTGAAATCAAAACCTTTCCATTGCAGGCTTAATGTCAAACCAAAAGTATAGCGCGGAATGTCGCTGCCTAAATAAACAAGGTCGCCCATATCTTTTGCCGATGTACCTGTAGTAAGTTTACCATCGCCGTTAACATCAACAAAATAATTATCTCCCGGACGTAAGCCTGAGTTTTGGCCCGGCAGGTTGGTTAAAGGGGTGGCTACAGGGATGCCAATAGTATTAATCACTCCGCCGGGGGCATAATAGGTGGAGTTATAGGTATCAACCTGTGCCTGTGTCTGGAAACGGCCTCCGTATTTAAGGCCGAAATATGATCCAAGCGGATACCCCTCAACAGTAGCGTTATAACCTGCACCTAATGCCGGAACGCCGTTAAAATATACCAATTTGTTTTGGCTGTTGGTAATATTACCCGAAATACTGTATGTTACCTGCCCAACGTGGTCTCGCCAGGTTAATTGTCCTTCCCATCCCCAGGTTTTCAGGTCGCCGTTATTTGACTGGGGCGCTCCAATGCCCAAAACAGCCGGATAGGTAACACTCACCAGCATGTTTTTATTCTGATTACGGAACACTTCAAAAGTTCCGTTTAAGCGACCGTTCAGCAAACCGAAATCAATACCAATGTTCCGTTTTATAACAGTTTCCCATGTCCTGTTGAGCGAAACCAGGTTTCCGGTGGTTGTAGTAGCGGTTGCGAGTGCTGAACCTAAAAGGGTATTGCTATTGCCGACATTAAGCGATTGCAGGTAATCATAAAGGCCGATGCCACCCTGGCTGCCCGACGTAGCGTAAGAGGCCCGTAGCTTTAACTCGCTAAAAATATTTGTTTTTTTATGAAGCTTTCTTCGCCTAAGCGCCAGCCGCCCATGAGGCTGTAAAATGGTTTCCAGCGTTTATCTGCAATAAATTTTGAAGAACCATCATACCTGCCGGTTCCTTCAAACAGATATTTGCCTTTATACGCGTAGGTAGCTCTTGCAAAGTATGAACCCAGGGCGTAGTGGTTGCGCTGTTCGTCGTTGGTTACAAAACCGGCCAACGAACTGCTCAGCCCCAAATTTAAAGAAGGCACATCATCGCTGCCCAAATTGTAGGTACGTGTATTAAACATATCATACTCATCCCTTTCGTAGGAGCTGCCGATCATTAACGATACATCATGTACTCGGTTAAAGGTATTGGTATAGGTTACGCGGCCAATGAGGTTATAATATTTATCATTGATATTAGCACGGAAATAGTTTTGGCTCCCTCCCGAAGTACCACCTGCCGGCGCGGTAGTGCCGGTCAGGTATTTATCATCATATGAATAAAGGCGAACGGTTTTGGTTTGTACGCGGTCATCCTGCCACCAAACGTTATATCCCGCGGTTCCGGTAAAGGTAAGGTGCTTCATGAAATTATAGGTAAGCGTTGAGTTTAACAGTGCCCGGCTATTGTTTTCCAGGTTGTCGCCCCCATCCCTTAATAGGCCCGCGGGGCTTGTTACACCCCCACTGATATGGCCGGCCAGATTGCGTGAACATAGGCAAACCGATCTGAAATCCGTTTCCGAGCGCACTGTAACTCCCCGAAGTATACATGGTTGGCTGTTGAATATTATTTTGCTCAAGCGAAATATTGGTTTCCAGTTGCACTTTATCGCTGAATCTGTAACCGTTATTAAGTCTGAGATTATAGCGTTGATTACCGTTATTGCCAATCCGGAGCTGGCTGCCGTCGTTTAAATACCCTAACGAAACACGATAAGTGTTTTTTTCTGTTCCGCCTGATACCGAAAAATTGTGTTGTGTTGAAGTAGCCCTCCCCCATATGTACTGTTGTAGTGATACATCAATAAAGTCAAGTTCCTTTACATCGAGGAATGCCGGCACAGGCAAGCCGTTATAAAACGAATTTGCAGTGATACTTCCGGTGGTGTTTCCGGGAATCTGTGATGCCAGTACCACCGTGCCTTTATTGGCCAGCGCGAAGTTGGCCAGTTGGTACCAAAGGTCGGTTGTTGGCGCTACTCCATAATTATCATTTGTTCGGGCCTGAAGCAGGCCATTTGCCCATTGGTCAATATTTGTCATTTTAGGCTGAAGACCTAAAAATTTCTCAGACACAGAAGGGTCATACTGGATCACCATTTTACCCGCTTTACCTTTTTTGGTAGTGATCAGTACAACACCATAAGCTGCACGGGCACCATATATTGAAGCCGAGCCATCCTTCAAAACTGAGATATTGTCGATATCATTTGGATTGATAGAGTTTAGCTCGTTGTTATTGTTAAGGGCAACCCCATCCAAAATGACCAAGGGATCCTGTCCGTTAACGGAGGTTGCACCGCGGATCTGGAAGTTCCAGTTTTCGCGACCCGGTTGCGCCGAGCTCCTGGTTACCACCATGCCCGGAACCTGGCCCTGCAAATTGGCAATAGGGTTATTGGTTGGCCCGCGGTCTTCAAATACTTTTGCACTAACTGTGGCAATAGCGCCTACCACTGATGGTTTCTTTTGTGTACCGTAAGCAACCACTACAACCTCTTCCAGATCGCTTCTTTTGCCTGATAACTGAATGTTGATAACAGGCTCATCGCCAATGGTCACTTTACGCGTGTTATAGCCCACAAAAGCGAAAGATAACTTTGCTCCGGGGTTAACGGTTAGTTTGTACTTGCCGTTTACATCAGTTTGAATGCCATTGGTAGTGCCAATAACCTGCACAGTTACACCAGGCAGGGGTTCCCTGGAGGTTGAATCTGTGACAGTACCGCTGATTTGGCGGCTTTGCGCCGCAGCATGATAGCCCATGCCTACCAGCAGCAAAAAAACTAAAAGGCACCTTGCCGAATACTTTTTTTGGTAAAAAAACTCATAGTTCTTAAATTTTAGGTTTATGACTTAGTGTAATGATCGGCGCTATCCGCTCAATCACTATAAAGACACACACAGGATTTTATTATACTCATTAATGAATGAGATTCTTTTTGGCAGGGAGCTTTGCGAAATTGAAAGAGGGGATGTTTGAGTAGATTGCAAGAGGGATGGTGATTGGGGATTGTACTAAATCGACGCTTTAGATGGATCTATTTAAGTAGGGTTCGCGGTTTTCTTTAACAAAGAGGCGTAGCTTAACTGGCACGGAAATGCCAGGCAAATGCCAATGTTGCTTGCGCCCTCCTGACCCACAGGTCGGAGTTTAGCCTGCAGGTACCGGTGTACATAAAGCATCGTATCCTAAAGGTTTTATTAAACAGTCGATTTATCCGTTCACAAAAAGTCCGTTTGATACGGATTTAAAAAATGGAGGAAAGGAGCGAGCTATAGTTTGCATCAGGAAAGAAAACTAAAGGGCTGCATTTTGTAAGGTAAATAATTTTATTACTTTAAGGGCCTTAATAGCCGCTATGTATTTAAAAAACCACTTTTCCATCGCAATTCTTTCAGTTCTTACATTTTTTTTGTCGCCGTTCAACACCGCTAAAGCCAATGACGGCCCTAATATCTCTGAAGCTCAGGCTTTAATAAATCGGGTAACCCATGGCAGAGCGAGTGAATTTCATTTACAGCCTATAACAGCTACTGTTGATACTTTTTACCTCGCTAATGAGGATAACAAAATAGCTATTAAAGCAAGCAGCACCATTGCCATGGCTAAAGGGTTTAACTACTATCTGAAAAACATTTGCCATGTTTCCGTAACATGGTATGCTGCAGATTCAGTAATAATGCCCGCAGTTCTTCCAAAAGCGTTCACTCCGGCAGGTGAACGCTGCCGTTTTGATAATCGTTTCTTTTTAAACTATTGCACTTTTGGCTACACCACGGTTTGGTGGAAGTGGAGCGATTGGCAGTACTTTATAGACTGGATGGCTATGAACGGGATTAACATGCCGTTGGCTATAACCGGGCAGGAATACATCTGGCAACGCGTTTGGCATAAATTTGGAATGACGGATGAACAATCGCGCGCATTTTTTACCGGCCCCGTGCATTTACCCTGGCAGCGTATGGGTAACCTTGACCGCTGGCAGGGGCCACTGCCACAAAGCTTTATAGACGGGCAGTTCGAGCTTCAGAAAAAAATACTGACACGCGAGAGGGCCTTAGGAATGCACCCCATTTTGCCGGCTTTTGCAGGGCATGTGCCAAAAGACCTGAAAAAGAAATATCCTAATATTAAACTCACTGATCTGGGCTCTTATGATACAGGCGCAGAAAATGACGCTTATTTTCTTGACCCGATGGATCCGCTTTTTGTTAAGATACAAAAGGAATACTTGAGTGAACAGCAAAAACTTTTGGGTACAGACCATTATTACGGGGCAGATCCTTTTAATGAGATGGACCCACCAAGCTGGGAGCCATCATACCTGGCAAAAACAGCGGCAACCATTTACAGCGGTATGAAAAGCATAGACCCTAAAGCTGTTTGGATACAGATGGGCTGGACATTTTATTACGACCGTAAACACTGGACCAACCCAAGATTAGAAGCCATGATAAAGGCTGTTCCGCAAAATCATATGATGATACTGGACTATTTTTGCGAGCAAACCGAAGTATGGCGCATGACGGACGGTTTTTTTAATGCACCATACATCTGGTGTTACCTCGGAAACTTTGGGGGCAATACACAGTTAGCCGCTCCGGTTTTAAAAACTGCAAAACTTTTAAGTGCAACAGAGGATGACCCAAACCACCGGCAAATGACAGGCATTGGCTCAACGCTTGAGGGTTTTGGCGTAAATGAATTTATGTTCGAGTGGCTATTTGATTACGCCTGGAATACCGATGCCAAAGACCCGGCCGATTGGATAAAAAAATATGCTGAAAGCCGCTGCGGGCATAATGATCCGGTTATTGCAGCTACCTGGACAAAGCTGCTCCCGGTAATTTATAATTCTGATGTTTCGGGTGTAGGGCTTGGTAATATCATACAATCAAAACCGATGTTAAAAGGGAACGGAGGGTTTACCTGGCTCGGAAAATACAATTACCAGGCATTGGCTAATATTTTTCCGCAATTCCTGCTTGCCGATTCAGCATCAAAGGCCAATCCTAACTATACACGAGACCTGGCTATGCTGGAGAAGCAGGTGCTGGTAAACCTCGCTGTGTCGTTAAGGGATTCCGTTGGCAGGGCATACCATTCAAAAAATCAGCAATTGTTTAATAAATACACCGGCTTGTTTCTTGATTTGTGCGACGATGTGGACCGTATAACAGCTACTCAGCACGAATTGCTATTAGGTGCATGGATAAAAGAAGCCCGTGATTTTGGCTCGACGCCGGAAGAAAAAACTATTACGAAAAAAACGCCCGCCTACTGATAACCACCTGGGGAGGAGAAGGCAACGTTACAACCGATTATGCAGCAAAAGATTGGTCGGGAATGATCAGCACTTACTATAAAGGCCGCTGGATTTTGTTTTTTAATGAACTACGTAAAACCATTGATACCGGCAAAGAACCAGACATGGACGCCTTTGATAAGCAACGCGCCGCTTTTGACTGGAAATGGGTAAACACCAACCAAAGCCAGCAACCTTTTAAATGGAATACAACCGGAGATACTTATTCGGTAGCGCTGGGTATTTATAAAAAATGGGCACCTTATTTGTAATGAAATATAAGTTTAAAACTATAGTTCAATTAGATAAAAGTAAAGTTTAAAATAAGCAAGGCCCGGCAGAGATGACGGGTTTTGTTATTTAAATGGAGTTTGCGTTTTGTTTTAAAAAAAGTACCCCAAACTGGCGCGAGTGATGCTTCCGCTGGCCAAATGTGGAAAATGATAACACGGATGGTTGGGTATAAACTTGTCAGTGTTCAATTTTTTAAAAAGCAGCTGTTCAACTTTTGGAAATGCTATTTTGTAATAGCTTGATTATCAAAGATGACTTGTTCAAAACACGGTTTGATGTATTTTAAACCAAATGTAAGTTGTTGATTATTAGCGCTATTTTTTTGGCGAAAAATACCAGGTGTTCACACTTTTAAAAATTGAACACCTGTGAAATGAGTAATCATCCTTATGTTTTCGAACGCTCAACACAGGCCGCTAATACCAGATCAAGCACCGGCCGTGAAACCGGTTTGCTAAAAAAGCCGGTAACATAGCTATAGCTAAGCGCGCGCTCACGGTCTGTTGGATCGATGGATGAGGAAAATACATAGAGTAGTGGTTTAACCGGCAATGCAGGGTACAGGTCCCTAAAGCCTTCAAGGAAATCCCAGCCGTCAAACCTGGGCATCCTGATATCCAGAAAAATAACATCCGGGCAATCCGCCGGGTTATCTGTCAATGATTTTAACGCATCTTCACCGTCGTAACTATGTGACACGGGTTTAAAACCTTCAATTCCTGCAATAAGCTTATCCAGTATAATATGGTCAAGTTTACTGTCATCAATAAAGAGTAATCGGAACATAATTGGTAATTATGATATTGTTGCATAAGTTAAGATATATTATCCGCTTTTAAAAAAATGGATAGTATTACTACGCTCAACCTGCAATTGGGAAAAGTTATTGTAGTATTGATTAATTTATTTAATAAATTATGTGTGTTTCTATTTTTGAAAGTAATAGCTAAAAGGGCACGTATTTCGCTTTTGCGCACACATACCCTTTTTAGTTTTAATGAACCAGGAATATCACCGGTATCGGAGAAGCAAGCTTATAATTTGGTTAAAGCTATAACGTAGCGCTTTTTTCAACAATTACATTCCTTGCGCGCATGTAAGTGGTACCGGTAGGACCGGGTGATCCTGACGACCCTTCCATTTGGTAATCAATAATAATATTCAGGTTTTTACCAACAAAGTTAGCGCCCGTTTGGGTGCTTTTTAAAACACCATCTATCCAGTATTCAATGGACACGTCGGTCGCATTGGTCTTGGTCATATAAACCGAATAAGTGTGCCAGTTTCCGGGGCTGGAAATAGTTGTACCCACACTCGACCAGCCTCCGCTTGCATTTTTGTAGGTGTTTGTCCAGCAGGTTGCACTTCCTTTAAATTCCATAAAATCGCTTTCGGGGGGCCATGAGTCAGCTCCTGTAACCCAAAAGGCAGGCCATGTGCCAGTTTGTGATTCGCACTGAAATTCACCTTTAAAATGCCACTTAGGCCAGGAGTCGGTTACTACAGGTACGGTCTTGGCATAAACTGTCCCGGAATAATAATGGATCGGTAAATATGGATCTTTATTGCTGTTGCCAACGCTGCCGCTGGGCGCACTGGTTAGTGTAAGCACACCTCCGGAAACTGATATATTTTGAGAGCGCATACGGGCAGACCCATTATGATCAGATCCCCAGGGATACAGGTCATTCCAATAAGTGCTGTACGAGCTAAAGGAGGTGGAAGGAACAACATTTACCCATGATACCGTATTAGTTGCAAGATGACTGGCTGAAGTATTTGCGGCGGAGTTGACGGTGGCTGCATTATCTTTTCTACATGCAAAAAACGATGTAATCACAATAAATGCAATTAAAACAAAAGTTAAATTTTTCATAATAAAGATTTTTTAGGTTAATAGGTGTGCTTCTCCCGATAGTTAATGAGAGTACTGGTTAATTGGTGAAACAAATTAACATACTTAAAATTCCATGGATAGGGGGCAAAACTGGAATTTATGGGGGTTATTATATATTAATATTATAATATAACGATACGATAAAGCGATTGGAGAAAGTGCCCCGAAATGCCCGGAAATGAAAAAGGTTGTTTTCGGGATGAAAACAACCTTTCAGAGCTTACTGTCGCCGGTTATTTCCAGATAGATTTCAATCCGGAAATGCTGATATTATTAATGGCTAATTTTCCGGTGGTTTTAACTGCAAGGTTGTTGAAATCTTCGGTTGGGAAATAGATTGCAGTCATGGTGGTTAAACCTCCGTCGGCAAATAACTCTACCGATGATTTGTCGACTACCAAAATGACGTCGGAATTTTTAGCTGTGCTTAGTCGCGGAGCCGTAAAACAGCCCGAAAAATTCTTTTGGAAATCCATTTTTCCGGCTTTGGTACGATCTATATAGTATTCATCTTTTGCAGGGTCATAACCAATAAGCAGTTCTTCACCTTTAGGGTTTGACAGCCCGATGCTATAATCTTTTAAGGTAGCAAAACTCATTTTTAAGACATACCGGCTTTTGAGCTTATTAATTTTTGAAGTAAGATCAAGAGACCGGTTAACCAAGGGTTGCTTTAACACAATTGTTTTTTCTTCAATATTTTTTAGCTCAGTCACCGGCTTGGATATCAGTAAAATTTGGCCTTTGCTTTGTTTCAGGCTAAGCTCACGTGGAATGGTTGCAGCATTGCGCCAGGCCTTTGTAGGTACCTGGTTGGCATATTGCCAGTTGCTCATCCACCCTAAAAATATTTTACGGCTGCCGGTATTGCTCCAGGTAATGCCTGCATATTCGTCGGGACCGTAGTCAAGCCACCTGGTATTTGAATCAAGTGGACTAAATTTGTTCCCGTCAAAATTTCCTACAAAATATTGCGTTGCCGAACCGCCGTTAGGCCCGCCGGGGTTAAGGTTTACGATCAGGATCCAGTAGGTTTTTCCGTTCATTTTTAGCGGGAACAGATCGGGGCATTCCCATACGCCACCGTGCGCACCTGCTTTGATACCGAATTCGCTTTCTTTTTTCCAGTTTTTCAGGTCAGGGGCCGAATAGAAGGAGATATGATCTTGTGTTGCAAGGGTCATTACCCATTTTTCTCCGGGGCATACCACATCACTTTGGGGTCGCGGAAATCCCGGACTCCTGGGTTTTTCAAAACCGGGTTGCCGCTATATTTAGTCCATGTGCCGCCGCCATCCAGGCTATAGGCAAGGCTTTGGTTTTGAAACTTATCGGTGCCCTCTTTTTCTCCTTTAGGATCATGATGGGTGAATATGGCCACCAGGGGTATTTTGCCATTTTTACCAAACCCGGTTGTATTATTGGAATCGGCAACAGCGCTACCAGAAAAAATATATCCAAGGCTATCAGGATATAAAGCGATAGGTAACTGTTTCCAATGGACCAGGTCCTTACTTTCCGCATGCCCCCAGTGCATTGGTCCCCATACAATGTCTTTAGGATAATACTGGAAAAATAAATGATAAGTATGGTTATAATAAACCATACCGTTTGGATCATTCATCCAATGTTGGGCCGGTGAAAAGTGTACCTGGGGGCGATGCTCATCGGCATAAGGTTTTGGGGAGGAATCCTGGGCCTTACAAATACAATTTAAAGCAATAAGGAGAGGCAGTATTAATGTGCCGCATTTTGTTTTCATAATTTAAGCTTTTAATAGGTTATACATTTGGCAGGGTATGCAAAAACTTATGGTATTTGGTATAAAAAAGGGAATCCCGGCCTGAGTTATCAGGCCAGGGTTCCGTTGTTTAATTATAGTTTAATAGCCAGGGTTTTGTTTATATAAACCGTTGGTGAACGTAATCTCCGATTGCGGAATCGGAAGGTATTCATCTCTTCCGGCAGTAAATTTAGCCGTTGCTAAAAATGGTCTCCTAACTTTTTCCACGTTAATGTAGTCGTTTAAAGTTGTTTCTGCAATTCCCCATCTAACTAAGTCAAAGAAACGTGCCCCTTCGGTAGCAAATTCCAATCGCCTTTCCCATTGCAAAGCTTTACGGGCATATTCCTGTGTCCAGTTTACCGGGCTGTATGGTTTTACATTGTAGGATGAAGGGAAAGTTCCATCCAGCTTTTTAAGCCGCCCCGTACTGGCTGCCGCCCTGTTTCTGATTTGATTAATTAATGGCAGCGCACTTGCCTGTTGCCCTAACTCAATATAAGCTTCGGCCTGCATTAATAAAACGTCATCATACCTGATGATATCATAGTTTTTTGCCGAGCCCATAAACGGTCCCAGTTTAAAATAAGATGCGCTTGTAGCTAACTGCTGGTTACGCATGGTATGAAAGTTGCCATAAACTCCCGGGTCACGCACCCAACTGTTACTAAAAGGTTTGGTGTTATCATATTTATACGGATGCCCGTCTATACCAACAGTATGGTCTAACCTGGTATCTACAGTAACTTTTGACAGATCGGCTATGCTGTTATTGAATGTATCAAAGTTAGGTAAACCATTGGCATCAGTTGTATAGGCATTTACTAAATTCTGACTTGCAGCATGGAACCCGCAGCAGCCGTATTGAGGTGCCCCGTGCGGATAGTTTAAGCCATCTTCAAAATTTAAACGCCCGGCGGTAGTACCATCATTGATTGTAAATTGTATGGCAAATACCGATTCCGGTCCGTTCTCTGTTTCGGGTAAAAAATTATCAGCAATATCTGCACTTAAGGAATATTTACCGGATGCGATAACTGCTTGCGTAAGTGTAACAACCTCCTGTAACCTTGTTTTATTGATATTGATCACATGGTGTTTATCATCCTGCTCATAGGCCTGGTACAATCTTAATTTGGCTAAATAAGCCTGAGCGTTTAATTTATTGGCCCTGGCCAGATCGGGTTGAGTCGTCGGCAAATTATCAACTGCATATTGAAAATCAGCGGCAATTTTATTCCATGAATCGTCATTTGATAAAGTATTTGAAACTTTCAGGATGTCGGCAGGAGTCGCGGTTTCATCAAAAATAGGGATGTTTTTATATAGCAATTTCATAGTAAAATAGCTATGTGCCCGCAAAAACCTCAATTCGGCCAAACGGATCTTTTTGTTTGGGAATTCAGCATCCGAAAGGGAGTTAACTGCCCTAATCGCCACATTTGCCCTTGAAATAGATTTAAACAAATTTTTCCAGGTGCGTGACATAAACGAATCCATCGAGGGCGTTACCAGGTTGTAATGTTCCAAAGCATCAACTTCGCCAACATCTCCTGTGCCGCCGCCACCTTTATAAGCATCATCTGAACGGACGCTGCCATAAGCCCAGTCACTATATATTGGCCCTATCATATCGCCATTCCCGATAGCTGCATAAGCTGCGGTTACCAAACCTTCAACGGCAGCCGGTGATTTTAAATCTGAAGGAGATAATACACCCTTTGGAGTATAATCTAATGCTTTTTTACAGGAACTAAAAATTATTAGCCCCGATAAAATAGTTGTTACTAATATTTTCGATTTCATATTGAATGATTTTTTTCGTTAAAATGATGCATTGACGCCAAAGCTGAAGATCCGTGGAATTGGGATAGGGTTGAGGTCAATCCGCTCAGGATCTGGGCTCAGGTACTTGCTGCTTTTTACAGTAAAGATGTTTTCGGCCATGGCAAACACCCTTAACCTGGTAAATACAGCTTTAGGTAAAATGGTGTATCCAAGTTGAAGGTTCCTTAATTTGAAATAAGAGGTGTTTACAATGAAGTAATCGGAAGTACGGCCTTCGTTGTTATTGTCTTTTAACGTTAATGCCGGTACATTGGTGTTGGTATGCTGCGGCGTCCAGCCATCAAATACGCCGGGGCCAACGTTTTCGCGGCTGTGCATCAAATTGTTAAACAGAGTATATACGTCAAACCCCTTTCGGCCGGCAACACCTGATCCGAATATAGAGAGGTCGAATTTTTTATAGGTGAGATCAATTCTTGCGCCGTACTCTAAAGTCGGTAAAGTAGTCCCTATCCAGGTTTGATCGTTGGCATCAATTTTTCCATCGTGATTGATGTCTACATAGCGGATCCTGCCAGGACCTGCGCCGATTTGCGTTGGGGCAGCATCAACTTCGGCCTGTGATTGGAAAAGTCCATTGGTTTTATAACCAAATATATCAAACTGTGAATGCCCTATGATGGTATTGTCTATATTGCCCGGGTAAGCTGGTCTAACGTTCTCCGGTAAATCGGTGATCTTATCCCTGAAATGAGAGAAGTTTAAAGTCACATTGTAATTAAAATCTCCTGACCGTTGACCGTGGTAGGTTAATAAAAACTCCCAGCCTCTATTGGTTTTTGATGCACCGTTAACGGTTTTAGATTGTCCTTCACCCAGTGCGGACGCAACCGGAGGAGTAATCAGGATGCCGGTGGTTTTCCGGGTAAAATAATCGAATGAACCCGAGATTTTGCCGTTTAATATAGCAAAGTCCAACCCCGTGTTTAGTTCGTCGGTTGTTTCCCATTTAAGGGCAGGGTTTGCTGCCTGGGTCTGAACGAAGCCTGATGGCAGCGCTCCTGTATTGGCGCCGGATAATGAATATGCGGTACCAACGTTCATATATTGTTCCCAAAAGCCTGGCGTAAGTTGGTTTTGGGTAGTGCCGTATCGTGTGTTGTAAAGCAAGTAACGCGACAGGTCGCCAATTTCCTGGTTACCTACCCGGCCTACGCCGGCCCTTAACTTAAGTTCAGAGAATATACTGCTGTTTTTCAAGAAGTTTTCCTGGTCTATTTTCCAGCCGATTGAGGCGGAAGGGAAAATACCATATTGGTTGTTGGTACCGAACCTTGATGAACCGTCGCGCCGAACGGTAGCCGACACTAAATATTTGCCGGCGTAATTGTAATCAAAACGACCGAATTGCGAAAATAGGCTATTACCTATTGATCTGCCGGTAACTATGGTATTTCCCGTGCCGGCGTCCAACGTAAAATAATCTTCTGTTTGGATTGTATATCCCTGTTTTAAGGTTGTTTGAAAATCAGTAAAGGTTTTAATATACTCTGTACCAACTAATATTTTAAAATGATGCTTGCTATTCAAATCATAGCTGTACCTCAAAGTGTTAGAAAGCGTGGTGCTTAGATAATGGTTCTGATCAAAAAATAAGCTGTTGGTAGTGCGGTTTAATGCACCCTCCGAAAAAGTTGGTGTAATTACCTTGCTCAGGTAGTCTGCATTATCGGCACCATAATTTGACCGGAAGTATAAATTCTTAATGGGCTGTACTTCTAAAAATACGTTGCCGAATGTGTTTAACCTGTTGGCGTTATTCCATTTGGCAAGGTCCTGCATGTGCAGTGGGTTGTTCCTGTCAGAGTAACCAGCCCCTGATTCGCCGGCGTAGGTTACTCCATCTTTTTGATATACCGGGATGGTTGGTGCCAGCGTAACCGCCAGGAATGGAGTAGTAGCACCACCCAGGTCCGTTGTGGTAAGAGTTTCGTTTGAGTTGGTGATTTTTATATTGACGCCGAAGGTAACTTTGCCATCAAAAGGCCGCGTTATGGCATTAATGCTACCGGTGGTACGGCCGTATTTGGTAAAACGCACAAGGCCGGTGTTTTTGATGTTTCCAAAATTTATTTGGATAGAAGAGTTTTTGTTGCCTACCGAAGCCGTGAAATCATTATTGTAGACAAAGGCTGTTTTATATAATACGCTTTGCCAGTCGGTATCGCCGGCGGGAGTGTTGGGGTCGCCTCCTACAAACGGTTTAGGCGTAACGCTGTTTAAAACAGGGTTACTGAAATTATTATTCCAATCAAAGTTATAGATCTCTCCATAACCCGCGGCGGGGTCCTGTCCGTCGTTAACTGAAGCTTGCCACAAGGCCCTGCCTCTGTCTACCGAGTTCAGCATTTTAAACCGTAACGATTTTTCGGACTGGATTGAAGTACTGTTATTGAACTGAAACTGTACCTTGCCCTCGGTGTTGCCGCCGTTTTTTGTTGTAACGATGACAACGCCGTTAGATGCGCGTGAACCATAAATTGATTCGGATGAGGCATCTTTTAATACCTGAACTGATGCAATATTTGAAGGCGACAGGTTTTGAAATACTTCCGGCCTGGTGGTTGGGATTCCATCAATAATATACAGCGGGTTATTGTTGCCCAAAGTATTGGCGCCCCTGATCAGGATCCTGCTGGTTGCTCCATTTGCCGAGCCATCTTTTTCAATATATAAACCGGCAACACGCCCCTGTAAGGCCTGCATGGTATTTCCCGAACTATTGTTTTTTACCGGTGCCAAATCAACAACCGCAACTGCGCCTGTTAAATCCTTCTTTCTTTCAGAAGTGTAACCGGTAACAACTACTTCATTCAGCTTGTTTTCGGCATCTTTAAATATTACATCAAGCGTTTTGGTGTCGGCAGTAATAGTTATTACTATTGGTTTGGCGCCTACGTACGAAAACCGCACCGACTGGCCGTTTTTTACATTGATGCTAAACTTTCCGCTGGCATCTGATAGCGTTGATTTTTGGGTTTCAACAACCACAATGGTAACTCCGTCTATAGGTTTCGAGGAGTTATCTAACACAGTCCCGCTTATGGTCCGGGATTGTGCATATCCTTCACTTATGAGCAGTATAAGAAAGGAACAAATAAGTAATAATTTTCTCATTGATTTTTGTTTAAGTGTAATTGGTTGGTTAAAACATCTTGTTTATAAAGTCTTGGTATTCTTTGATTTTATAATCCGGACAACCTCCTTTCTTCGTTGCAATGAAGCCGCCCATCGCTATTGCATTTTTTAATAAAATTTCTGGTGATTCGCCACGGTAATGGTTGGCTATGAATGCCGCTAAAAAGGAATCGCCGCTGCCTATGGTATCGCTTACTTTTACCTCGCGCCCGGCAATGTGATAAGCTTTTTCTTCTTTGTAATAGGAAGCGCCAAACTCGCCTTTGGTAACTATGATTTCGGGTATGTTAAAATGATCCTGGATAAATTTGATCTGTTCCGATTCTTTCCAGAACGAACCTCTGAACAGGCCCTGCACCATCTCAAGCTCGGCCTGGTTAAATTTTACGATGTTGGCTTTGTGCAGCAGATCGGCCAGCAGGTCACGGCTTATAAAGGGCGGCCTCAAATTAATGTCGAATACTTTGATAGCATCGCTTTCCAGCAGCTCAAACAAGGTATTACGCGATACGTTGTTCCTTGACGCAAGGCTGCCGAAAACGAAATAGGTTGACGGCCTGATCTGTGTTTTAATATGCTCGCTGTCATTAATAAAGTCCCAGGCTACAGGAAAAATAATCTCGTAGGATACCTCGTTGCCATTATTCATTTTGGCGATTACCTGGCTGGTTGGGTGTTCGGTGTCAGTTTGCAGCAGGTGCTTTTTTATGCCCCAGTTATCGAGCAGGTTTTCAAGCTTTTGGCCATCGGGATCATTACCAATTTTACTTACCAGGCTGGCGGGCATACCCAGTTTATTAAGGTGGTACGATACATTCAGCAATGCCCCGCCGGGCTGCGGGCCATCCGGCAAAACATCCCAAAGTATTTCGCCGTAGCAAATGGCCGGTGTTAAGGTATTTGTATGTAAGTTCATCATTGCAGATCCTGATTAATGCATTACCATATTAGTTTCAATTTGCTCCAGCGATCTGCCTTTTGTTTCGGGCATCAACCTCCACACAAAAATTAGCTGGCATATCATCATGGTGCCGAAAAAGGAAAATGTTATTGTTCCGCCAAGCTTTTCGGCGAAATATGGAAAGGAGAAAGCGATCAATGCCGCCATGATCCAATGGGTTGAGCTGCCCAGTGTCTGGCCTTTTGCACGTACCTGGTTTGGGAATATCTCCGAGATAAATACCCAGATAACTGCCCCCTGCGAAAACGCAAAGAATGCAATGAACAGCATCATATAAGCGGGAACGGCAAAGCCGCTCATGTTTCCTGAGTAAAAGGTATAGGCTACCAGGAACAGGGAAATGATTAAGCCAGCCGAGCCGATGAGCATCAGGATACGGCGCCCAACTTTATCTATCACATTAATAGCGATGAGCGTGAATACAAAGTTGATAGCCCCCAGGCCAACTGTTGACAGTAATGATGAATGAGCACCTAAACCTGCCATTTCAAATATGCGGGGTGCATAATAAATAATAGCATTGATACCCGAAACCTGGTTGAAAAAGGCGAACAGCACAGCTAATATTATAGGCGTTTTATATTGACCCGAGAAGAGGTTGCCGCCGGAAGCAGTATCATTTAAAGTTGAGTGTTTGATAGATGCCAGCTCCTGTTCACAGTTAAGCGGATTAATGATCCGTAAGATCCCGAGGGCCTTTTCCATTTCGCCCTTTTTAAGAATAAGCCAGCGCGGGCTTTCAGGTATAAAGTAGATCAGTATTAAAAACAGAGCCGAAGGGAAAGCCTGTACGCCAAGCATCCATCGCCATGAAGTTTCGCCAACCTGGCTGATAAGGTAGTTGGACAGATATGATATCAGAATGCCCAGCACCACATTAAACTGAAACAGGCCCACCAGCCTGCCCCGGCGGTCAGCAGGTGAAACTTCTGAAATATAGATAGGCGCGGTAACCGATGAGATACCAACACCAAGACCGCCCAGCAGTCTGAAAACCAGAAATGCATACCAGCTATCGGCCAGTGCAGTGCCCAATGATGATAGTAAATATGCCGCAGCTACAAAATAAAGCGTGTTTTTACGGCCAAACAGATCTGAAGGCCGGGCTCCTAACAATGACCCGATGACTGTTCCTATTAGTGCGATAGAAATCGTGAACCCATGCTCCACTACGGATAGGTGCCAGAATTGCTGGATAGATTTTTCAGCGCCCGATATTACAGCGGTATCAAACCCGAAAAGGAAGCCACCAAGGGCCACGACCATGGACCAGGCCAGGACGGAGTGTTTTCTCATAATAATTATAAAAGGTGTTATATTGGATTTATTGAGGCCAAAGTAGGGTAATGGGCCATGTGAGGGTTATTGATTTTGTATCAATAAAGTATAAAAATCAATCTTGTTTTATCTTATTGGTTTACAGTTAGATAAAATAAAAAATGCGAAATTTGAAATTGAAATATTCGTTTATGTTACCTGTTACTTTCAATTTGGTTACATCACTCCGGTTGTGAGGTAGGTTGCCCGGCCCTATAAATTTGTTTTTCAGGAACGTTTATAGATATCTTTACTTTGTTTAATCCTAAAAGGGAAAAAATAAACCAATAATTAACCCTGTTTTATTACCTTTTTCTTCCAAATAATCTGAGCTTATGACCTTGCTTAATAAGTGGCATGCAAAAAACATAAGGACCGGTATCCTACTGATCGGTTTTATGATGCTTATTGCTGCCGGTTGTAAGCGGGCTGATAAAACATCACAGTATACGATAGGGTTTTCGCAATGTATTGGTTCTGATCTCTGGCGTCGCACGATGCTTGATGAAATGAGGATGGAACTTTCATTACACCCTGACGCCCGGTTTATTTATGCCGATGCGGACGGTAACAGCAGCAAACAGGTTGAACAGGTGAAAAAAATGCTGGACGATGGCGTCGATCTGTTGATCATATCACCCAACGAAGCGCAGCCCCTCACCGGGATAGTGGAGCAAACGTACAATAAAGGTATCCCGGTAATTGTGATCGACCGTAAAACATCATCAGCTTTATATACAGCTTATGTTGGTGCGGATAATTACCAGATAGGTAAAATGGCGGGTGAATATGCAGGTGCCCTTTTAAAGGGAAGGGGGAACGTTGTAGAAGTTATGGGGCTGCCCGGCTCGTCTCCGGCTATTGAGAGGGACCGCGGCTTTTCCGACGGTTTAAGGAAATACACTGATATTAATATAACAGACAGGATATATGGTGATTGGTTAAAGGATAGCGCTAAAAAACAATTGACCAGGATAGCGCCTGTTATAAAAAATGCAGATGTAATATTTGCACATAACGACGTAATGGCCCTCGGGACCAGAGAGGTGCTTGACAAATTTAAAATTCATGGCACCAAAGTATTGGGAGTTGATGCCTTGCCCGGACATGGAGGTGGCCTGCAAATGGTTGCTTCAAAAACTATCAATGCCAGTATGCTATATCCTGCAGGGGGTAAAGAAGCAATTATGACCGCTTTCAGGATCCTGAACAAAGAGTCGTTCGCAAGGGAAAACCTGCTACAGTCGGTTGTTATTGACTCTGCCAATGTACAGTTAATGAAAATGCAATGGAGCAAGATCAGCAGTCAGCAGAAAGATATTGAACGGCAACGATCATTATTGACTGAGCAGCGTGAGGTGTACAACAGCCAGCAATTGGTTTTAAATGTAATTGTAATGTCGCTGGTGTTAGCTATTGTTTTTGGCGGTCTTGCATTTTACTGGCTCATGGAAAACCGGAAGATCAACAAAAGCCTGGAGGCAAAAAATAATGAAATTCTGCAACAGCGTAACCAGCTGATCGAGATGTCGGCAAAGGCTGAAGTAGCTACGGAGGCTAAATTGCAATTTTTCACTAATATTTCTCACGAATTCCGTACGCCGCTCACACTTATCCTCTCGCCGGTAGAAGATATGATGAGTAATGAAAAGCTAAACCTGGTTGCCGGGAAAAGCCTGAAACTGATCCATAAAAATGTATACCGTTTGCTGCGCCTGATTAACCAATTGATTGAGTACCGTAAAATAGAATACGATAAACAACAGATCAATGTATCACCCAATAATATTGTTGAATTTGCCCGGGAGATCATCACCAGCTTTCAGGAAAATGCCCAGAAGCGTAATATCAGCCTGAGCCTGGTAAGCGATGAGCAACAGATAATTGTTTGGTATGATGTTAACCTGTTAGATAAGGTGTTTTTTAATATCATAGCTAATGCGCTGAAGTTTACCAGCGACAATGGCCGTATCCAGGTGAGTTTCAAAAACAGAGATAATAACTCTGTTGATATCGCCATCCAGGATAACGGGATAGGTATGGAGCCGCAGGACACCACCCATGTATTTGAGCAGTTCTACCAGGCCGAAAACAGCTCTTCGGGAGGATCCGGATTAGGGCTTGCACTGTCAAAAGAAATCGTATCCCTGCATCATGGCAGTATCGAAGTTAAGAGTAAAAAATGGGAAGGAACTACTTTTACCATTAACCTGCTATTGGGAAATGGTCATTTTGACCAAACTGCCCAGGAGCACGTTAATGCAAAACAAACAGATCTTGAAGAGCGGGCAAAAATTTATGTTACAGACCTGGCTACACCTGTGTCAGTGGCCGATGAAGGGCAAATATTCGGCACGCCCAGGGAGCAATCCATATTGATCATCGAAGACAATAAAGACCTGCTGAGCTACCTGAGTGAAAAACTGGGAGCTACTTATGAGATATTTACAGCGGATAATGGCACAAGCGGATTAAATGAAACCTTTGAGCGTGTTCCGGACCTGATCATATCTGATGTGGTGCTGCCGGGGATGTCTGGCAAAACGTTAACAGTAAAACTAAAAACTGATGTACGTACCTCGCACATCCCTATTATTCTTTTAACGGCACAAGGCAGTGTTGAACAACAGATAGATGGGATTACTTGCATGGCCGATGCCTACATTGTTAAGCCATTTAATTTTGATTATTTACTCGCGACCGTGAAGAATTTGATCAAAAGCCGGGCAACACTTAAAGAACATTTTACCAGCGATGTAAGTAAATCAACTGTACCTGTATCAAAAGCCCTTGACAAAAAATTCCTGAATGATTTTGCGGGTATTGTAGAACAGAATTTAGCGAATGAAAACTTTAGCGTTGATGAAATATGTAAACTGATAGGTGTTTCAAGAATCCAGCTTTACCGAAAGGTTAAAGCGTTGCTTGGCTGCAGCATCTCTGATTACATATTAAACCGCCGGCTAAAAAAAGCGAAATATTTGTTAATGAATGAAGGGTATCCGATATCCGAAATAACCTATATGGTGGGTTTCTCTACGCCAAACTATTTCTCCACGGTTTTTAAAGCAAAATATGGCTGTACGCCAAGTGAATATAAACGCAAGCAACAGCATTCATAGGTTTTATTTTCTGATCATTAACGAAGGAATAAACGTTAGCTATTGTATAACAAGATAACGCCGCATACACAGTTATTAAAACCTTTTTTGCCAATCCCTGTTACTCCTGCATCGAAACGGCCTGTTGAGTTTTCAATGATTAGATAAGATGGATAACCACACATCTACATAAGACGGATATTTACAGACAGCGCAAAAAGAAGATAGCTTTTCATGAAGAATAACTTATTACCTGACCTCTTCACACTAACCGCCATTTTTGAAGGAATGGAAGATGCGGTATTGAGCCATGATCTTGACTATATTATTTTAAATTGCAATACGGCTGCTGAAAAAATGTTTAGATGCCCGGCCCCGGTGTTGTTAGGGCAGAACATCCTTGGCCTGATCCCCGAAAGCGTCCGTCAGGAACAACTGGCTATTCTTGAACGTGTATGGTCAGGTGAAAGAGTAAACCACTTATATACTGTCCGCAACGACAAACTACATGTCGATTTTCCGGTATCACTTACCATTTCCCCAATAAAAAATGAAGAGGGGAGGTTATTGGAGCATCACACATTATGCGTGATGTGACTGACGAAAGAGAGACAGAAGAGAAACGGGGCATGCTGGCTGCAATTGTTGAAAATTCTGATGATGCCATTATTAGCAAAACCCTTAACGGGATCATCACTACCTGGAACGGTGGTGCCGAAAAGATTTTTGGTTACCAGGAAAGAGAGACTATCGGTAAACATATATCTATTCTCATTCCTCGTGACAGGCTGTCCGAAGAGGATATCATCATTAAAAACATCAGGAACGGTAATAAAGTTGATCATTTTCAAACAGTTAGGCTGCACAAAAATGGAAGCGCCATTGATATATCTCTTACAGTTTCACCGGTAAAGGACCGGCATGGAACCATTATTGGTGCATCAAAGATCGCCAGGGATATTACAGCCGCAAAAAAAGCCGAAACGGCTATCCGACACCAGGCGGAAAAATTGAAGATCCTGAATACTATAGGGAAAGCCATTTCGGAGAAACTTGATACCGAATCTATTCTGCAAAAAGTAACGGATGCCACTACACAAATTACCGGTGCCACTTTTGGCGTATTTTTTTATAATACCATCAATCAGGACGGCGAAGCCTATATGTTGTACTCTTTGTCGGGCGCACCAAAAGAGGCATTTGAAAATTTCGGAATGCCCCGGAATACGGCAGTTTTCCATCACACATTTAGCGTTGAAGGCGTACTAAGGGTAGATGATATAACGAAAGACCCCAGGTATGGACAAAATGCGCCGTATTTTGGAATGCCCGAGGGGCATCTGCCGGTAGTAAGCTACCTGGCCGTGCCGGTTATAAGCAGTTCAGGCAATGTTGTTGGTGGCTTATTCTTTGGTCACCCGGAAGCTGGGGTTTTCCTGCAGGAGCATGAAGACATCGTGGTTAGCCTGGCTTCCCAGGCGGCAGTGGCACTCGATAATTCCAGGCTGTTTACAGAAGTAAAAGAGCTGAGTCAGAAAAAAGATGAGTTTATCGCTTTGGCTTCCCATGAATTGCGAACCCCTCTCACTTCTATGAGCGGTTTTTTACAACTGCTGGAACGAAAGGTAATTGATGTACACCAGCCTTTTGTTGCAAAAGCAATAACCCAGTTAAAAAAGCTGAATGCCCTGATCAATGACTTGTTTGATATCTCAAAAATACAATCCGGAAAATTGCAGTTTTATTTTGAAGAATTTGATTTTGCGGAGCTTATCAAAGAAAACCTTGAAGCTATCCTGGAAGCATACACATCACATGAAATTTATTTCGAAGAAAGTGGAGAAATGATTTTAGAAGGGGATAAAATGAGGCTGGATCAGGTACTAACCAATTTGGTCACCAACGCGATCAAATATTCGCCGGAATCTGATAGAATTGAAGTATCAGCAAAAAGGTCAGAAACGGAAATTCAGGTATCTGTTAAAGATTACGGTATGGGCATCAATGAGGAAAATATCAGCCACATATTCAGCCAGTTTTATCGTGCAAAAGATGTAAACAGTAGCATTACTGGCCTGGGCTTGGGGTTATATATTACCAAAGAGATTATTGAACGGCATGGGGGCCGCATTTGGGTAGAAAGTGAGGCCCGGATGGGATCGACTTTTTCTTCGTGTTACCGCTAAAAAAACGAAACAGCGTTAATAGCCACCTCCGAAAAAAGAAGAAGAGAGGGTCTGAAGTTGTGCTTTTCCATCAATTAAGGCATCAGGCTTTGCACTCAATATATGCCAGCAGGCAAATGTTAACATACAACACCGATTTCTTAAGCCATTTGTATATGTCAACAGCCCGATTTTTATAGGTGTCCTATAATAGGGTAATTCGAATTTGTACTTTTTTACATCTTTACGCTATAGTTAAATTGCGGCCGGTGGACTTGCCTGTTCGCGGAAATTCCTGGTGAGTGTGGTGAGTTGTCTTTCAAGCACGGTGGCCTGCTTCTTTAGTCCTTTGAGTGTCTCTTTGCTGTTCCGGGTATCCGCCGTGGTTGAAAGAAGTGCGATGGCCAGTTCATTGTCATGCCAGTCGCCGATGGCTGCCTGCACCAGGTCAAGATAAGGTTCATTAAAAGTGAGGTCCAGTTCTGGGCCAGCGAGGGGGTAATTATAAAGAAGTACCTTCAGTTGTTTACGGCAGGTATGCAATTCCTCATTAAAACGGGGGCGGCTTAAGGCTGCAGCAATAATTTCCAGTCGTTGCCTGTAATATAGGGAGAGGTGATGTTTACTGATCGGCCTGATCTGCTTCAGCAGTTTGCGGCGTGTTTTTCGGAGCCAAACCCGGTGCTGATCCTTATCGGTGTTAAATGCCCGGGTGGTGATTTTCATGATTTGCTCTTGCTCCCGGATAAAATCGGTGTTTTCACCAACTGCTTTGCCCAATTCCTGGTTTATATAGGCATTCCTGATTTCGCCGGCCTGCTTAAATATCTTACGAACAGGTTTGAAGCGTTTCTCCAGCGCAACATCCTTTGCCGCGCTGTCTCCCAAGATCAAAAGCGCCCGTAGTTTTTTACCCCGGTGCGAAAACGATGCAAATCTTCCTGTTCGCCGTTTTCGACAAAAGAGCGGAGATGGCGTTTCATGGTTCGCCATGTCTTAATTATATACTTCTTTTCCGTCTTCTTTTTCATAGCCGGCGGCATAAAAAGGATGCCACATATTCAAAAATACGGCTAAAACGACAAATTTGGTGCTAAAAATCGATCTAATTAATCCAATATTATTACATACAAATCACCGGCCGTACAACAGCATGGGATGCTTGGTGAGGCAATGATAGAAATAACAATCATTGCTCACCTGCTATGTTTTGGATTGCCTGTGCCCGATGTCTGGATAGTTTTAACCGGAACTTTATCATATTGGGCCAGGCAACTGTCCAGTGGTTTACCCAGGTTGTGCACACAGTCGCAAAAAACCTTACAAGCCTCCGGTTTGGCATTTCCGGTACATCCATTATTGCATTCCATTAATGAATTGCCCGGACGGATATCATATATGAACTGGTTAATTACTATTACCGCGGCTATTGTTGCAAAAACGCCTCCAAAAAACATGAACGGAAACTTATTACTCTGCATTTCGGGTTGCGTTGTATCGCTGCTTTTTTGCTTGAATGGCAAAATGAATTTTAAACGGTCATAATCCCAACCCAGCAAATATAAGTTGGCAAGTACCATTAAGGTGGTGATGCGGGTGCCTTCAAACCTGACGGCGTATGCCAGTATGCAGATGTTCAGTATAATAGGAAAATAAATTAACGCCCCGAGGAGCCGAGTACGGGGAATCAATAACAGGATAGCGGCTGCAACCTGCAAAATGCCAATAAAAGTGTAATAATAACCTGTATGGTGCAACGCTTCTAAATAATGGCCCATTGGTTGGTTGGCCGATAAACCACTGGCGAACCGCTCACCCATAATTTTAACACTACCGGCAATAAAGAAACCGGCCGCCAGCATTATCCTGTTAAAAGTAGCAAAAAGCTGCACCCATTTATTTCCTTTTGCCAAAGAGTGCAATTGATCGAGTATGGTAGAAACGCGCATGATTACCTGTAATTTATGTTTATAAAAGTACTTTGAAATACAAAGTTACTGAAAATAGATTGATATTTGCAAGAAGCAAAAAATCCTCTTAGCGTTAACTTAGAGGATTTCTTTTTCTGTGGTACCAACAGGGATCGAACCAGTGACACAAGATTAAATAAAGAATTTTTATTTGACTCGCTTGTAGATTTCTACAGATTGGCCATTTGTAGCACTATTAATCACCTGGGTATATTGGTCATGACCATTCATCGTAACTTTAACAGTAAATTTGTTACCCTGAAGAAGCCGGTAATTTGATATTTGCTCTTCTTCCCTAAGCGTATCATTACTAAAAGTAAATACCCCGGTGCCAAACCCATTTTTAAAGATGGTTTTTTCCTTGTTTTGAGCGAGCCTGTGGACGAGAAATAAAATGCCCTCCCCAAAATATTTTATACTGCGTTACATCAGTTGGGATTGTGTCTTTGCCTTTTATCGTGTAGGTTTTTTCCATTTTCCACAAGCCGTCAAGTACTGAGCTATCCGCCGGTGGGAGTTTTTTATAATCTTCCTTCAATGCATATTTTATACCTTTTACCGTGGCAAAGTCGGGAATCACTTGGCTATAACCATCAGGTTTTTTTGTAACCTCAAGATTATACGTTAGGGATGAGTCGAGCGCTCTGCTGGTGTAAATACTATGTTCTTTAAGTCGGTTAGCCGAGTCAAGTGTATAAGTGCCCACACCAAATCCAACAGATGAATCAGGAACTATACTGGCGTATAAATAATTATGATCTGTGTAGATTTTAATTTGCGTTCGTTTAATAACAGAGTCTTTGCCTCCTCGATCAAGCACTTGTTTTTCAAGTTCATATACACCCGAGAGGCCTGCCTCGGACGGCTTATCTTTTTTCTTACATCCAAAAATCAGGAAGCTAAATAAAGCTGCGAAAACTAAAATCTTATTCATAATGCTTAAGGTTTAATATGATATAAGGCTTTACTTCGTCTGGTAGCGGTTTTATTTGGCGGGCGACAACTTCTTGGTAAAAGAGCCAGGTAAAGACAAAATAATGCCTAAAATTTTATCACCATAAATAATGCAATTGGTTACATAAACTTACAAATAATATATATCATAAACAATTTGTTAGTGAATTATTAATATATTGTTAATGAGGTATTTAAATGGAAGTAAGGCTGTTTAATTAAATACAGTGCAAAGAGAAAGTCAATCAATATTTAGTTGGAGAGAAAAAGATGCCTTTAAACAGAAAGAAGGCCATTTTCTTATCGAAAAATGACCTTCTTTTTTTGCTGTGGTGCAGACTTTAGTTATAACACAACATTTCTTTTATGATTTAAAGAGATTGGCTAATTTGGACCTAAAATGAAATTGGTTCAAATTAGGCAAAATGCTATATAGTAATGCCTTTTTTTGAACAGAGAAAATCAATAAACATTTAAAATTTATAGCGTTGTGAATAAATCTTAGCGTACTTCTGAACCGCTTGTTTAAAAATGGTTCTATGCCTCCTTGTCTGTTTTACAATAGAATTAGTACCCATGATTTCGCTTGCTCGCTCTCCGTATTTAAAATAATTACTTCTAAATTCACCTTCATTCTTTTGAACCCTATAAACATAATCTCCAAATTGATTTGGAACAAGAGATTTAAAATTGCGCGTAATTGATTTTTTGTCAAGATCAATATTGGTGTATAATCTATAGAGCCTTCGATTGAAAAGAGCAGTATTGATCGTTTGATTGCCATAAGCTGATGCATATGCGCGCTTTGTTCGACTTTTCACAGCCAAAATCATCCGCCGATAGAACTTCGATAAGTTAGCAGATTTTATTAAAGTTTTATTTCCATAAAATTCAAACCCTAAATACGTCAAGGGACGGTTGTCAAAAAATCGCCCATTTTGCCACAGTTGTGAGGTTAATTTTGAAACGCCCCGAACATCTTTATTCGAAAAGAAATATTCCTCGTTTTTACCAGGGCTTACGTTCAATTCAATGTCCTCCAAAGTATTGTCGACCAATTCCATGATCGCTTTTTTATGTTCCTCGCTACACACTATAATGATATCGTCGGAATAACGTCGATAGAACCCCTGCCTTTTTACAACAACCTCGTCAAGCATAATTTTATCGAAGCTTAAAAGGTATAGGTTTGCCAATGTCGCACTTATCGGTAATCCCTGGGGAATGCCTACCATCTCACCCTGTTTGTTTCTAAAATTGTTTTTGTGAACCTTTAGTTTACCTTCTTTCAAAGTGTTCCGAAAATCGACTGGATCGTAAAAAAATGCCGATACGTTCGTTTTTCTTATTTCCGCAAGGTAACGTTCATCAAAACCAGCACGCCTATTAAAGTCATGTGATTTTAGACGGAGGTCATCGCGATAAATGAATGAAAATTTAGTTGCAGCTTTAAATACACTATAATGATCAGTAGGTAATGTTGTGTTGTCAAGCAACTTTGCCCAAGCATTTTTAAAACGCGATGGTTCATGTTGCTAAAAAATTTTTCTATATCATATTTTAGTGCCCAGCACCCTTGCTCAGAGCGGCTTTCAATTTCTTTAAATACCTCGTGAGCAAAATCTATAGTGCCTTTGTTTTTACCTTTACGTACTGGATGCGCAATCTGGATGTAAGCAGTAACACAGTCTGTTAACCCCTCGGTTTTTTTCAACTCATCCAAATATTTTAACTGTAGCCTTTCGCCATAATAGCCAAAAATCATGGCATCTATATGTGTAGCGTAATGGAGTGGCCGTAGTTTATAAGTTTGCTCACCGTTATGTGAATGGGCTCTTGCCGTACCTGGCTTATCGAATTTATATCGCCTCACTTTGATATTAGTGTGTATCAAAGGAAAAAAAGCATGTTTTGCAACTGCTTCTTTATTTTTCACAAAACCCAAAATCTCTCCTCGCTTTTCACTTACATTAATTTGGTTTGTGAAATGCAGATAACCGCGATTGCGAAGCCATGTTGATTTACGTTTCGGTTTCATAAAAAAAGGGACTTCGGATTACGGCGTAGTTGATATCAGACCCGCATACACCCTTAGGCTGACCGTTACCCAATTTCTTGAGTCACGCCACTGTCTCGAATTATACAGTAAATAACCAAACAACAGTTAAAGTAATGAAAGCACTACCTAACATATTGAAGATAATTGCTATATTTGTTCATAGTCTAACCATAGCGTTGCCGATGATGAGTTACCTCACTAAAGGTTCGCCAGTAACCTATAATCAGCGGGAGATGATTATCACCTCTGCTTCCTACAAGGCCGGTAATGACAATGTACATCCATCATGCACTATTTCGCATGAAGTATCTTATGGTCAATTCCAAATGCAATAGATAAGGCCATTTCTTCCTCCGAAGTCCCTCCCAAAGATATTATATTTGAGTTTATTTTTTCCCTATGCCTAAATTCACTATTGGGGATGCAGTGATTTTAAAAACGCACCCATTTCAAGAAACAATCCATTCCATCGTTATTAGCGGTGAATATCTGATGACGCCGCCAATAATGGTTGTTACAGAGGTTATCAATCATGATGAAGATGTTGATCCTCCAATTTTGAATAAGTACAAATGCGTATGGTTTTCAAGTAAAAAAATCAATTTCAGGAAAGTAATTTACTGGAAACTGATTTAAGAAGGCTTGAAATTGAAGGCACGGATTATGATAATTTCCTACCTGGTTCGTTAGTAGCATTAAAAACTTTACCAGTTGAATTGGGTAAAGAGAGAAGTTTTATGCATTCCGAGCTTTCGTCTAACTCCAGCAAGAAAACTAATACTCTAAGTGGTTTACTTTCATTTGTAAGCCCAATAATGACGCTTTGCGAAATTAAAGAACACGATTTGGAGAAAGGAAGCAAGGTAAGCCCCGATATTAAGCGCAAAAAAATCTATCCCGACTATGTTGCAAAGTGCAAGTGGTTCAATGCAGTTGGTGAAAAATTCTCTGAAGAACTGTTGCCGTTAGCCTCGCTAATGATCATCATGGAACCTGACAATGAATTATTATCGATTTTGGATAAGGCAATAAAGGAAGAAACCTGTATAAATTGTTTAAATACGATTTTGAAACCTTTACAATTGTCAAATCGGAGCGGAATTTATTATATAACCTATTTCGATTATGTATTAAATAGAAACGTTAATAAAGAAGTTTCAGAGATAATTGATCCGATTGTAATATCTAATCCCTTTAAAACCCACGCTCCAATATTTAAGAAACGTAAGAAAGGCGGAAAAAGCATCCTAAAGCTTACTACCGAAGTTGAGACTCTTTTAAATAACGCCCTTAAAAGAAAAAGTAAAAACTACTTATTTATAAAATATCAAGATCGATTTGGGCAGATAACAACACGGACTTTAAGTAATTATGAGGTGATTGAGGGAGAGGATGATTTGTCACCAACAAAAGATCTTGTGAAATACTTAAGAGCATTCTGCCATCTTAGAGGATCGGATAGAAATTTTCGGGTAAAATCGATTATCGAAATTAGTGAATTGAGGTTAGCATTTTAAACGCTATAGCTTGCGACAGCAACGCCCGTCTGCCGCGTCGCGGCAGACGGGCACGAGATATATATTTAATAAAAAAAGCCCTCAGAAAATCTCTGAAGGCTTAATAAATTTTTTTAATAATTTGACCATATGGTCTTTTAAGTGGTACCAACTGGGATCGAACCAGTGACACAAGGATTTTCAGTCCTTTGCTCTACCATCTGAGCTATGGTACCAAACCGTTCCCGTGTTTGGGGAGTGCAAATGTAGCCTTTTTTTTATGTTTGAAAACTTTTTTTGAAAAAAGTTTCTGTTCGCCCCTGGTTTTAAATAATTGTGCAGGTAATCAGCTAATTAATTTTCAAATATTTTTTCAATCCCAAAACATTTTGCGCTTTAAACAATTCATTTAACTTTGAGAAAAATACTATGCACGCATAATGATTGCTCAGCTTATATTTATTATCATCCTGGCGGCTGCCGTTTACTTCTTCGGCAATAACGTGTCTAAAATAAGGCGCAATATTTTGCTGGGTAAAGACACGGATCGTAACGACCAGCCAGCCCTGCGCTGGAAAGTGATGGCCAAAATTGCCCTTGGCCAAACCAAAATGGTTAAACGCCCCGTAGCGGCGGTAATGCACTTTTTTATTTATATTGGTTTTATTATCATCAATCTTGAAGTGCTGGAGATCATGATTGATGGGGTCTTTGGCTCGCACCGCATTTTTGCGCACCCGCTTGGTGGCTTGTATGGTTTTTTAATAGGCGGTTTCGAGGTGCTTGCAGTATTGGTACTTACGGCATGTATCGTTTTCCTGTGCAGGCGCAATGTTGTGCATCTAAAACGCTTTACGGGTACAGAAATGACTCAATGGCCAAAATCCGATGCGAATTACATCCTCATTACCGAAATATTGCTCATGACCGCTTTCCTGACCATGAATGCGGCCGATTATAAATTACAACTGCTGCATTTTGGCCACTATATTACAGCCGGAAGCTTTCCGGTGAGTTCATTGCTGGCGCCGTTACTGCCTGGTAGCGCTTCGGCATTGGTAATTACCGAACGGGTTTGCTGGTGGTTTCATATTGTAGGAATCTTGTGTTTCTTAAATTACCTACCATATTCAAAGCATTTTCATATCCTGCTGGCTTTCCCCAATACATACTATTCAAACTTGAACCCTAAAGGGAAATTTACCAATATGGCATCGGTTACTAATGAGGTTAAGGCCATGCTTGATCCATCATTCGTCCCTGAAAATAATGGCGAGCCCGCCCGTTTTGGTGCAAAGGATGTAACTGACCTTACCTGGAAAAACCTGATGGAGGCATATACCTGCACCGAATGCGGCAGGTGCACCTCGGTTTGCCCGGCTAACATTACCGGCAAACTGCTGTCGCCGCGCAAGATCATGATGGATACCCGCGACCGCATCACCGAGATTGGTAATAACATTGATAAGCACGGTAAAGACCACCAGGATGATAAATCATTGCTTGACAATTACATTACCCGCGAAGAGCTCTGGGCTTGTACCAGTTGCAATGCCTGTGTGGAAGCTTGCCCGGTGAACATCAATCCGCTGGAGATCATAACAGAAATGCGCCGTTATATTGTAATGGAAGAATCGCAGGCCCCGGCAAGCCTCAATAATATGTTTGGCAACGTAGAAAACAACGGCGCCCCATGGAAATACAGCCAGGCCGACAGGTTTAACTGGGCGGAGGAATAGTTTTACAGATCATAGTTAATGGTTTATAGATCATGGCTGTGAAGGGAAATAAAAATAATTAACAATGGTCCATGGACTATCGACCATAAATAAAACCATGAGCTATGAACAATGAACCATTGGCCATCCCAACCATGGCCGAAATGGCTGCACAGGGAAGGGAGCCTGAAATATTGTTTTGGGTAGGGTGTGCCGGCAGCTTTGATGAACGTGCCCGTAAAATTACCCGCGATATTTGCAAGATATTACAGCATGTGGGTATTAGCTACGCAGTGTTAGGTACAGAAGAAAACTGCACTGGCGACCCGGCTAAGCGGGCTGGTAATGAATTTTTGTTTCAGATGCAGGCCATGATGAACATCCAGGTGTTGGATGGCTATAACATCAAAAAAATAGTTACCGGTTGTCCGCATTGTTTCAATACCATAAAAAACGAATACCCTGGCTTGGGGGGTAATTATGAGGTGATTCATCATACACAACTTATTCAACAGTTAATTGATGCCGGTAAGCTGAAAGCCGAAAACGGTGAAAGTTTTAAGGGTAAAAAGATCACCTATCATGATCCTTGCTATTTGGGCCGGGGAAACGGCGTCTACGAGGCTCCGCGGGCAGCGCTGGAGATATTGGATACTGAGTTGGTGGAAATGAAACGCTGTAAATCAAATGGTTTGTGCTGTGGTGCCGGTGGTGCCCAGATGTTTAAGGAGCCTGAGCCCGGTATAAGGGATATCAATATAGAACGTATTGCTGATGTTATCGAGACTAAGGCCCAGGTGGTAGCCGCCGCTTGTCCTTTTTGTATGACCATGCTAACTGATGGCGTAAAAAACCAGGATAAGGAGCAGGAGATAAAAGTTTTGGATATTGCCGAGATCACGGTTAGGGCTAACGGGTTATAAACCTTTTGTCCTGAAATAATGCAACGCATTCTTCAGGCTGTCAAATTTGGTGGCGCTCATGTTATGAACCGGTAAATCAAATGTAGTGGCCATTGAGTCGATATTGCCATTAGGGTCTTCGTAGGTTTGTACAATAATATCATCAGTTTGCGTATTGAATTTTAATATGCCTGTAGTATCGCTGGCCAGATAATCAACATTGGTTAGGCGGTGCAGGTTAAAAGAAAAATATTCCTGTTTACCCTGTTGATAAGTTTTCCTCACACGTAAAAAATAGTCGTTAGTAAGGGTTATCTCCCACTTTTTGAGGTTGATACCAGGCGCGGGATTAAATGAGCTGTTGAGGCATTTATTGCTCCAGTTTAACCATTCCTGTTCGCTCATTTCGGCTTTAAAACCGTAATTTAGCGCAACAAGGGCTAAAATTGATGTAATGAGCGCGGTTTTTTCAATTGATGGCAGAATTGATATTTTCATGACAACAAAATGTAACCCGAAGTTAATAAATTGATATTTTTGGAAATGAAATTTTCTCCACAGTCAAGAGTTTGGATCTATCAGTCGGACAGGAAATTAACCGACCAGGAAGTACAACAGATTCAGCCTGAGCTGGACAAGTTTGCTACCGGGTGGACAGCTCACAATAACCAGCTGAAAGCCAAAGGTGAGGTTAGGTACAACCGTTTTTTTATTTTGATAGTTGATGAAAGCCAGGCAGGTGCCAGCGGCTGTTCTATTGATAAATCGGTTCATTTTATGCAGCAGGTGCAGCAGCATTTAGGCATCAATCTTTTCGACAGGTTTAATTTGGCTTATCGCGAAGGTGAGGAAGTGCTCTCACTGCCACGCCGTGATTTTGAGGCTAAGCTGAAAGATGGTAGCATCAATAAGGAAACGGTTGTTTACAATAACCTGGTTCAAAATTTAACCGAGCTTGAAACTAAATGGGAGGTGCCGTTTAAAGATAGCTGGCATATTCAGTTATTTCGCGACCTGGTAGCCAGTTAATTAACCGGCTATCCAAATTTTTTAAATTTACTGTGCTTAAGCCATGCAAATGTTTACCTTTGGCACAAAATTTAGATATAAATCATTTATACTGATACTTTATAAATAAGCTATAAAAATGAAAGGCTTCATCTCAACCAAAACTTACGGATTTTTAAACTACGTTGTAGCCCTGTTAATGATCTCAACTTTGTGGACTTTTGGTGGTACCCTGCATGTTGGTGGCGCTGCTTTATTCCTGCCTCTGATAATTGGCTGGCTGCAGTTGATCATGGCTATCTTCGCTAAAAACGAAATGGGTTTTATCAAACAATTCCCGATGGTTATGCACAATGTAGGTGACGTAATTATGGGCTCGTTCCTGTTTTGCTCGCCTTGGGTTTATGCTTTTTCTGATAAAATGGTTTTACCTCAATTAGTTTTTGGTGCTTACCTTTTAATTGTAGGTTGCTTTACCAAAGGTTCACCATTCATTAACCCACAGGTTGAAGAAGATCACGGCGTAAGCTATAATGCTTAATCCTTTTTCCCGAAAAGATATAAAACAAAAGAGGTGCTCATTTGAGCACCTCTTTTGTTTTATATGCCAAGCTCTTTTGATCGCTGCTCTTCCCGTTGATTACGCATGATTTTAGTGAAACCACGATGATTGTGCTGTTCATCAAACAGCGGAAAAACCAACCCGCTGCCCCAGAAACGTGTGCCGTCCTTGCGTACATGATAACGCTCATCAATAGCCCTGCCCCGGCTCAGCGCTTTTTTTAATTCGGCTTCGGGTTTACCTTCAGCAATATCTTCGGGAGTAAAAAAATCCGGGCGCTTAGGCCTAATACTTCCTGTTCGGTGTAGCCAAGCACTTTTTGGGCGCCGGTATTCCAGCTGTTAATATCACCATTTTTATCTGTAGTGATCACCGCGTAATCTTCTAGGCTGTCCAACACCTGCCTGAAAAAGTCCTCGCTCATCCTAAAATAAGTGTCATCGAAAAGGTCCTGGCTGGTTATAGTGTCATCAAAGGTTTGATATTCGATGAAAATACTGGTATTGTCGACACCGCAAACCAGTTGCATGGGCTCGCGGGTGATGCGGTAAAAAGTTTCAAAGCCCGCTGGTAATTTATTTAATTCCGGTTTTTCTTTTATTGGTACAAGTGTTATGTCGACAGCCTCATCTTGTTGTGGGTTCAGGTTGATCTTTACCAATACATATTCGTAGCCTTTTTCAATCAGGTCGCCAAGTAGTTGTGAGGTTAACGGAGTGCGCATTTTTAAGGTAGATTGCTTGTTCAGAAGATTCCAGTACAAAAATGACACCAGTTATAACGGTGTACTTATCATCGCAGCCTGTTTACAGCTAAAATACCTCGTTAAGTCCCAAAAAGAACCCACTTGAACCATAAGTTCCCCTGGCATAATCAATACATAGATTGGAGCGCGTGTATTTATTAAACAACAGTCGCAGCCCTGCGCCGCCGCCGGGTTCCCAATACCTGAATAGTTTTATGCGTTGCTGATTGTTTGCTGTTTCTGCATTGATAAAGGCAACGCCACTAAGTAATTTGTTGCTTGTTAGCGGAAAACGGTATTCGGCCTCGTTATATACAAATGACATGCCTTTAAACCTACCTATAATAAATGCTCTGCCAATGCGGCCATAAGCATCGCTGCCGGTGCCGGGCAATTCAAGGTAGGGCAGCGCCCCGCTCAACAAATAGTTTGACCAGTGCCACAACGCAAAAACATGTTCGGGGTGGGTTGATGACAGGCTCCAATACTTCCTGAATTCAAACTTTACCTGCATGGCATTGCGGTTGCTGCCCAGCCAGGTTTGGTTGCTCCGCAAAACAATATCGGCATAAATACCCCTGAACGGCCGGTTGGGCTGGTCGCGGTTATTAAACTGGAAATTGAACAGCAGTCCATTAGCCTGGTACGAGTTAACAGGAAAACCGTTACGGATACTATAGCGATAATTATGAGTTTTTGATAGCGGAATGTCTTTGCGGTCATCATCTATATGGCTGTAATAATTAAAGCTTAGCCCGGCACCTACATATATATGATGTGCCAGTTTACGGTAGATGCGCTCATTGGCTTTGATATATACATAACGGATAGGGAATGCATCAGGATTATTTTCAAAATGGGTGTTGTTCATGAAAAAGTTGCCTTCACCAAAACTGCGCCTGCCGGTGCCGAGGCCGTTGTCCATGGCAACGGTTTTCCCAATTTGTACAGTGCCCTGCAGGTTCCACTTGTTTTCGGCCGAGAAAGCGTTTTGTTTAAACTCAAAAGTAGAGAGCCCGCTTGTTGACAGGTAAAAGCCCGCATTAATTACCGAAAGGGTTGTAGTTGAAGGATCGCCAAAGTATTTTCCTCCTGATGAGATCACCCCTCCCGCAAAACCTACACTTGGGTTATAAGCGGCCGATGGCAATACCGACCAATAGGTACGATTTCGTAGCTGTTCGGTAGCTGCGGCAGGTTTGCTGCTTTTGCCGCTGAATATGGAAGCTAAGATTCCATTGGCGTCTACCTGCGATTGCAGCGAATCAACCGGATCGGCCAGTGTTTGGGCAAACAACTTGCAGGTACTTAAAAGTACAATCAAGGTTAAGGTGAGCCGGTAAGCAGCGGGAGCCAATTATTCAGGAATTAATTAGTGTTCCTGCTAATATATTTATATCATCTGAATGTAAAAAACTTATTACAAAATAAAAATTCCATAAGTGCCGGCTGTCTGCCGAATGACTGATTACAAGTAATTAAGAAGCTGCTTGCAACCAATTTGCTATTTTGCGCATCATGTTTGATATGAAGCTGCCTTTACTCTTATTACTAATGATGGTGTTGCCTGTTGTTGGCTTGTCTGCAAAAAAACGGGACACTCTTGCTACAGAAAAACACTACTCAAAACATCAGTTAGCCGAAGATGTAAAATACCTGGTTGCCACGGTTGCCGACGTACATCCTGATATGTATCACAGCATAAGTAAGGCTTCCTATTCGCGGCTCATTGATAGTGTGCTTGCCGGCCTGCACGATGGTATGACAGCAAAAGAGGCGTGGCCAATTATGGCAAGGCTGATAGGCGCATTGAATGAAGGGCATAGTGTGTTTAACTATCCCGAATCGTTAGTTGGCGAATTGAAGGCTGGGGGAAATCTTTTATTTCCTGTACTGATAAGAGAGTTTAACGGCTCAGAGTTTATTGTGAGGCTTGATGCTTCCGCGGGAGATAAACTAAAGCCGGGCGATGCCATCATCAGCATCAATGGAATTACTACAGAGAAATTGATGGGTAAGCTGGGTGGTTATGCGGGCGGTCTGCCGCAATATAAGGCTCTTGATATCTGTCGTAACCTCATCGTGTATTTGCATTTGTATGGAGTAAACGGGCCATGGCATATCCGTTACCTACGCAACAATCAGGTAGATAGTGCAGTAGTAAACCCGGTTTCATGGGCAGATTTCAGAAGCAATATTGCTGCAAGAGCGAAAGACCTGCCTAAGATTAAACCAATTGCAGATCATCAATTTGATTTTTTGAATACGGATAAAGCCTATTTAGCATTGAATACACTTACAGCTGAACCGGCTGTATTTAAACGGTTTTTAGATTCGTGCTTTACTTCCATTAAAAACAAACAAGCCAAGGTGCTGATCATCGATTTGCGAAAAAATGGAGGAGGTAATTCGGCATTAGCCGAAATGCTATTAGGCTATATTACCGATAGGCCTTTCCGGATGACAGGAGGTGTGAAGTGGAAAGTAAGCCAGGAGTACAAAGATCAGCTTAATGAAAAGTTAAAGGGAGAAGGGCCACAAACGATGGCTTATTATTTTAATGCCATTAATGGTACTACTATATCAAATAGCGGTGATAAACCTGCCCGGCCAATATTTAATGATTTGTTATTCAAAGGGAACGTTTTGGTGCTGATTGGCCCGCATACTTTTTCAAGTGCCAACATGCTGGCCAATACCATTCAGGATTATAAGCTGGCTACATTGGTCGGTGAACCATCAGGCGAACCGGCCAATGATTATGGTGAACTGATTTTTTAAAACTGCCTAACACCGGGTTTACTTTTACTACTTCAACCAAGCAATTTATCAGGGCCAATGGTAATACTAATGATCAACACCCGGTAATGCCAGATTTTATGGTAAAGGATAACCCGCTAACACCTGCTGATGAGGTATTGGATTTTGCTTTGGCCAAGTGAAAATTTTCGAGTTGGGGAAGGTAGCGTATACCGGCCAATGCGGTAAGGCCTGCAGGCGTATGAACGGATGGCCAGGGCCGGAGGCAATACCATTATGAACCGTGATTTTTAGGATTTAAGGATTGTCGGGATGTTTCTGCCTGTTCAAACAAAATAAAACCCTGGCAATCCCTGAATCTCCCCAAATCCCGGTTCAGACAATCCTTTAATCATGCTACAATATTTTCCTTAAAATCTATTTGCTAATAAGATAATTAACCCTATCTTTGCAGTCCCGAAAATACGGGGTATAATAAACGTTTAAACAATTTAATTTAAAGCAAGTGAATACGTTAAGTTACAAAACTGTCTCAGCCAACAAAAAAACCGTTAACAAACAATGGGTTGTTGTTGACGCCGAAGGCGAGATTTTGGGGCGCTTGTCTACGAAGATCGCAATGATCATCCGTGGTAAAACCAAGCCTGATTTCACCCCAAACGTAGACTGTGGTGATAATGTGATCGTTATCAACGCAGACAAGGTAAAACTGACCGGCAACAAACTAAGCGACAAAGTTTATGTTCGTTACACTGGATATCCAGGTGGTCAGCGTTTTATTTCTCCTAAGGAGTTATTGGCGAAACATCCAACCCGCATCATCGAGAAAGCGGTACGTGGTATGTTACCTAAAAATCGTTTGGGTAAAGCATTATTCGGCAATTTGCATGTATATGCAGGTGCTGAGCATCCTCATGCAGCGCAAAACCCAACAGCCATTTAATTTTTAATTTTTAAGGAGAAAAAAATGCCAACAACTAACACTTCAGGCAGAAGAAAAACAGCCGTTGCCCGCATCTACCTTACAGAAGGAAATGGTGCGATCATCGTTAACGGTAAAGATTACAAAGAGTATTTCCCTACTTTGCCATTGCAATATATCGTAACTCAGAGCACTGAGGTTTCTGGTAGCACCGGAAAATATGATGTTAAAGCAAACGTTGCAGGTGGTGGTGTAAAAGGACAGGCAGAAGCTGTTCGTTTAGCTATCGCTAAAGCTATTGTTGAACTTGATGCTGAAAAGAAACCGGCATTACGTGCTAAAGGCTTAATGACCCGCGATGACCGTATGGTTGAGCGTAAAAAACCAGGTCGCAGGAAAGCACGTAAGAGATTCCAATTCAGTAAACGTTAATCAAAGGAGGACAACAAAATGGCAAGAACAACTTATCAGGATTTACTGGACGCTGGTGTACACTTTGGTCACCTTACCCGCAAATGGGATCCGAAAATGTCACAGTACATTTTCATGGAGCGTAACGGTATCCACATTATCGATTTAAATAAAACCTTAACTAAGGTTGAAGAAGCTGCTGCAGCTATAAAACAAATTGTAAAATCAGGCCGTAAGGTATTATTCGTAGCTACAAAGAAACAAGCGAAAGATATCGTTGCTGATTATGCGAAAAGCGTAAACATGCCATACATCACCGAGCGTTGGTTAGGTGGTATGTTAACTAACTTTGCTACTGTACGTAAGTCGATCAAAAAGATGTCAAACATCGATAAATTGACTAAAGACGGTACTTACAGCAACCTTTCTAAAAAAGAGCGTCTGATGATTCAGCGTGAGCGTATCAAATTAGAAACCCTTTTAGGTGGTATCTCTGACTTGAACCGTTTACCGGCTGCTTTATTCCTGATCGACGTTAAGAAAGAGCACATCGCGGTTTCAGAAGCATTGAAGTTGAACATCCCTACATTTGCTATGGTTGATACCAACTCTGATCCTTCAAACATCGACTTCCCGATCCCTGCGAATGACGACGCTACAAAATCAATCTCTTTGATCACCAGCATCATCATCAAAGCTATAGAAGAAGGTTTAGATGAGCGCAAACGTGAGAAAGAAGACGAAGCTGAAAAAGAAGCAGTAGCTGCAAAAGCTAAAGCTGATGCTCCTGAAGTTAACGAAGGCGGTAAAAGAACCCGTAAAGTTGCTGAAGTAGCTACTGAAGGCGAAGCTGAAGCTCCGGCTGCTGAAACAGAAGAATAATCTTCCTTGTTAACCCTTTAAGGGAACAACAAAAAATATATTAATTCTCTCACCTCAGCAAGGGGTGGGAGATTTTTAATATTAAAAATAGTTGCAGGTTACAGTATTATAACACCATAGCGGTAACTTGTAACCCGATATAAAAAATCTTAAAACTCAAAAAAACATGTCTACAGTACAAATTTCTGCAGCCGACGTAAACAAACTGCGCCAGCAAACCGGTGCCGGTATGATGGATTGCAAAAAAGCATTAACCGAAACTAACGGTGATTTTGAAGCAGCTATCGATTTTTTAAGGAAAAAAGGTGCTAAAGTTGCAGCAAGCCGTCAGGACAGGGAATCAAACGAAGGTGTTGTTATTGCACGTACGTCTGAAGATTTTAAAACCGGTGTTATCATCGAGCTTAACTGCGAAACTGACTTCGTAGCTAAAAATGCTGAGTTTATCGCTTTTGCAAATGAAATTGCTAACAAAGCTGTTGAAGCAAAACCAGCTTCAATTGAAGAGCTTTACGCCCTTGAAATCGACGTTGAAACTGCCCGCGTTAAAATAGGTGATGCAATCATCGAAAAAACAGGTAAAATCGGTGAGAAAATCGGCGTATCTAAATATGAAGTTGTTAACGGTGAAAAAGTTGTTGCTTACATCCACGGTAACTTCCGTTTAGGTGTATTGGTAGCATTAAGTGCTGATGGTGCAGGTGCCGAAGAAGCCGGTAAAGACGTAGCCATGCAAATTGCTGCTATGAACCCTATCGCTTTGGATAAAGATGGTGTTGACGCTTCAGTAATTGAGCGTGAGCTTGAAATTGCTAAAGAGCAGATCCGTGCAGAAGGTAAACCAGAAGCAATGGTTGAAAAAATTGCTGCAGGTAAGTTGAATAAATTCTACAAAGACTCAACCCTGTTAAACCAGGAGTTTGTGAAAGATTCGTCTAAGAGCATTTCACAATTCCTTGACTCAGTTGAAAAAGGCCTTACAGTAACCGCCTTCAAGCGAGTAGCTTTAGGAGCTTAATCATATTATCCCCCGATGAAAATCGGGGGATTTTTTTGCGATATTGTTTCGTTATCGAAACAACTGTTTGCTTCCCCTCTTGAGAGGGGGCGCGACGGGAAAGCGCGTTTGCAGGGGTGCGTTTGTACAAGCGGACAGACACACCCCTCCACCCCTCTCAAGAGGGGAATTGCACACCCCTCGCTTTAAAATGTATTGGTTTAAAAGTTATATTGATCAATCATGTCTATCCTCGCCCTCCACAACCTCAAACTCATCTCCACCGGCACTATTGCCGAGGGCAAAGCCGTTTTAATTTCAAACGGTACCATTACCGATGTAATTGATGAAAGCGCTATCCCAGCGGATGCGGTAAAGAAAAACCTGAACGGCGCATACCTTGCCCCGGGATTTATCGATCTGCAGATCTACGGGAGCGGCGGTAAGCTTTTTGCCGGTACACCTACCGTTGAGGCGCTTGAACAATTGGAGAATGACCTGCTGAACCAGGGAACTATAGGCGTGTTTGCCACTATCGGCACCAACACCAATGATATTGTGGAAACTGGTATTGAAGCGGCTAAGATCTATAGCCAAAAAAGCAGGGGGCTTTCTGGGGATTGCACTTGGAAGGGCCTTATTTAAACCCTGCAAAAAAGGGCGCTCACCCTGAAAAGTTTATCAAGAAAGCCACCCTTGCTGAGGTTAAAACCTGGCTCGAAAAGGCCGATGGTGTTATCAAGATGATCACCATTGCGCCCGAACTGCAGGATCAGGAGGTAATTAATTATTTATATGAGCAGGGTGTCATCATATCATCCGGCCATAGTAATGCTACTTATGCCGAAGGCAAATCATTTTTAAAGAAACCGGTGCAGGCAGTAACCCACCTGTTTAATGCTATGCCATCCATGCACCATCGTGAGCCCGGTTATATCCCTGCAATTTTTGAGGAAAGGCCATATACCAGTATTGTAGCAGATGGTATCCACGTTGATTTTGCTATGATCCGCCTCGCCAAACGTGAGCTTGGCGACAAGCTTTTCCTGATCACTGATGCTGTTACTTCAACCAAAGAAGGAGCTTATCAACATGAACTAAGGGGTGACAGGTATACCATGCCCGATGGTACTTTATCAGGTTCAAACCTTACCATGCTTAAAGCAGTTGAAAATTGCGTTAAATTGGCCGGTATTGACCTGGCTGAGGCCGTAAATATGGCTTCATTATATCCCGCCGAGCTAGCATCGCAAACAAAAAAGGGTAAAATAGAGAAGGGCTTTGATGCTGATCTCGTTATTTTTAATGCTGATTTTGAAGTGCTTGGGACTATACTAAAGGGTGATTTTTTAACAAAGACAACATAAAATTTTAACACTGAAATTTATTCGCTATTTTTGGCGAACTACTCTCGTATGAACAGAGCTTTATCAATTCTTGATATAAACAAAAGCAGGTTTCATCTTTTTCTATTATTAGCAAATCACACCAAATGAAATACAAAAGAATATTACTGAAACTTTCGGGCGAATCGCTGATGGGCGCAAGGCAATATGGTATTGATAACAACCAGGTTTTGCAGTATGCTCATGACATTAAAAACGTTTATGATGCCGGTATCGAGATTGCGGTAGTTGTTGGAGGCGGTAATATTTTCAGGGGATTAAGTGCTGAAAAATCGGGTATGGAACGTGCGCAGGCCGATTATATGGGTATGCTTGCAACGGTGATTAACTGTATGGCGCTGCAAAATGCTTTAGAAAGCATTGGTGTGGAAACCCGCCTGCAATCGGCCATTAAAATGGAACAGATCTGTGAGCCGTACATCCGTCGTCGTGCTATGCACCACCTGGAAATGGGCAAGATCGTGATCTTCGGAGCCGGTACAGGTAATCCTTACTTTACTACTGATACTGCCGCTTCATTACGCGCTATTGAAATTAAAGCTGATGTGGTATTGAAAGGTACCCGCGTTGACGGCATCTACACTGCCGACCCGGAAAAAGACCCAAGTGCAACCCGTTACGACGAGATCACCTTCCAGGAAGTATATGATAAAGGCCTGAATGTAATGGATATGACCGCCATAACCCTTTGCCAGGAAAATAAGCTGCCTATCATTGTATTTGATATGAACAAGGAAGGTAACTTTATGAAAATTGCCAAAGGCGAAGATATTGGTACACTGGTAAAATAAAGAGCGAAAAGCCGAAGGCTCAAAGCTTAAGGCCGAACGCAAAAGCTGAAAGCTAAATAATGCCAACAGTCAAAAAGCTTTTGGCTTTAGGCCTTAAGCTCAATCACATCGCTTTAAACTAAAAATAAAAGGACGCCCGATAAAAGGCGTCCTTTTATTTTTAGATGCTTATATATTATTTAGCATCATTCACAGCCTTGATAGCATCGTCAGCAGCTTTTGCCGATGCATCGTCTTTCATAGTAGTACGCGAGGTTTTGATACCTTCCAGTTGGGTTACTATAAATGGTGCTGCTCCGTAAACCTTAAATTTAATGCCGGCGTTTTTAAGCTCTTCAATACCTTGTTGAGCGTACTCAGGCTTATTCACTTTGGCCGTCATGTCAGCAAAGTTTTTAAGGGAATTGAACTTTTCCTGAATCCCTGCCTCGGTAAACGCATGGTAAACAAATGGCCATTCAGCATCATTACCATTAGTTGTATATAAAGTCATGATAGCGGCAGTTAACGCGCCTTTGTTGTCTTTTTCAAGGCCTTTGGCTAAGCTTAATGCCTTGGCCGGGTCAAGTTGTGCTATGGCGTTTAAGGCAGCGCCCTGTACAGCGTATGATTCGCTCGATATGGATTGGGTAAACAAAGCCATGTTACCGCTCGCTTTCAATTTGCCTAATGCAGTTATAGCAGCTGCTTTTACAAGCGTGTTATTATCGGTTTGAGCTAATGAGATTAATATTGGCTGGGCTGCATTACGCACGTCATCTTTGGTGAGATTTAATGCCCTGATGGTTTTAATGCGGAGGCCATAATACTTATCCTTTAAAGCCGCGATTAGGATTTTTTGTGCTTGCGGACGGGTTTGATCTGATGCAGCAGCTTCTATAGCCTCGTAACGGTCGAGGTAATTAGGGGCGTTGAAATACTGGAATGAAAACTCGTCAATTGTTTTATTGTCAGTTTTCTTGGTTAACAGGATTTTATCGGCATCAACATTCACCAAATCAGGTTTGCCGGTCAGTTGGTAGCTGATAGAATCTACCTTGTCATTCATCCACTCTTTGTGGCGCACTTTTTTACCGCCCTGGTAAATATCAATAGCCATTGGCAGTTTAAAGGTTTGGCCATCCTGGGTTTGTTTCAGGTAAGCGGTTTCGGTTTTAGTTGCCTCGTCCCATTTGTAGCTGATGTTCAGTATCGGGTGACCGGCGCCATAATACCATTGGTTAAAATACCAGTTAAGGTCCTGGCCGCTGGCTTCCTCAAATGCTAAACGTAATTGCTGGGCTTCACCGTTTTTGAAGGCGTTAGTTTTAAGGTAGATATTAAGGCCTTTATAAAAGGCGGCATCGCCTAAATAATTGCGGAGCATGTTCAGGATGCGGCCACCTTTTTGGTAGGTTACAGCGTCAAAAACGTCCTCTTTATCGGCATAGTAAAAACGCACCAGGTTTTTGGTGCTGGCCCCCTGCGAACGGAGATAGCTTTGCATATCTGCATAGTTATGGGCATCGGCTTCATCCTTGCCGTATTTATGCTCGGCCCAAATGGTTTCGCTGAAGTTGGCAAACGATTCGTTTACGGTAAGGTTGCTCCAGCTTTCGGCGGTAACATAATCGCCAAACCATTGATGAAACAGCTCGTGCACAATAGTGCTGCGGCCATTGCTAAAGTTGGCATCTATCAGCTCACGGGGGGTAGCCTGTACATATTCGCCGTGAAGGGTAGCCGAAGTATTTTCCATGGCGCCGCTCACGTAATCACGAACTACGATTTGGGAGTATTTAACCCATGGAAAATCAACACCCAGGGTTTTTGAATAAAAGTCGATAGCTTCCGGGGTAAAGCCGAAGATCTCTTTGGCGTAAGGGGCGTATTTAGGCTCAAGGTAATAGCTTACCTCTTTATCTTTCCACTTGTCTTTATAGATCTTGAAATCGCCAACGGCCATCATAAACAAATATGGTGAGTGTGGAAGCTCCTGTTTCCAGGTATCGGTACGGGTACCGTCGGCATTTGTTTTTTGAGCAGTCAGTTTACCGTTTGATAGGGTTACGTACTTTGCAGGCACAGTCATCGTGATCTCTTCGGTAGTTTTTTGGCTTGGCTTATCAATGGTAGGGAACCAGGCCGATGAACTTTCGGTTTCACCCTGGGTCCAGATCTGGGTTGGCTTATCTTTTTCCGTGCCGTCGGGATTGATGAAATATAAGCCTTTGGCATCGTTAATAGCTGCGCTGCCTTTAGCTTTCAGCTCATTGGGCTTGGCAGTATAATCAATGTAAATGGTATAGCTTTCGTTGTTGCGGTAAACCTTGTCCAGTTTAATGGCTACCGAAAGGCTATCCTGGTAAGTAAATTTAAGCGGGACGTTTTTGCCATTTTTTACCACCGAGATGTTTTTAAGGTCCATGCCTTTAGCGTCGAGCCTTAAGCTGTCGGTTGGATAAAAGTGAGGTTTCAAAGTAACCCATTCTTTGCCATACAGGTAACGTTTTTTGTAATCGAAACGAACATCAAGTTTGGTGTGGATGAGATCGTTGATTTTAGTTGGTACGGCCCGGTAAATTTTTAGTGCCGGGTTTTCCGGTGGAGGAGTTTGCTGCCCGTAAGCAGTTGCCATAGCTGTGGTAAGCACACACGACAGCATGAGTTTTGTAATTAATTTGCGATCAGTCATATATGGTACAAAAAGTTTGCTTTTTACAAGCTGTTAAGGATAGTAAATTTTCAAATATACACCCCGCCAGCCAAAATGTTTTGTGCGTAAATCACCTATGACGCGCCGGACGGGATTATGTTACGGGGAGTGACTGATTTTTGAAAGGAAGGCACAAGTAAGCCCGGCCCTGGTCTCCGCACAACACTTACTACAGCTGAGGGCGGAAGGGGTTAATAGGGTTAACATAAATTGGAATTTTGTTAAATAAATTACTGTATTTCAAGTTGTTAAAAAAACAGGGGTTACGCCAATGATTGGTTAAAGACGTTCTGTTTGCAGCTGGTGTTATCATACTTGTTCAGGAAGGAAATGACTCTGCTTAAAACCGAACACCAGATGTACGCTATCGTACAGTAATAACGACGATTTTTATCTAAATTATTGATTTTAAGATATTTATATAAATGGCATGGCTTTTATCTATCCAAACAGTAGTGTACTGCCTATCAATAAACTGACAACCTGTGAGATATGAACTTAGATGACGACGTTTGGAACCTGGCTTCAAAGAAGTTGGCCAATGAAGCTTCGGAAAGGGAGTTGGCTGAGCTAAACGCTTTGCTGGCCGAAAATCCTCAATTGCATAGTCAGCTAAAGCTCATGTCGAAATGGTGGGATGATGGAGAAGAAAAGCCGGCAGACAATGGTTCGGCTTTGTTCAGTAAAATCCAGGCAAAAATTAAAGATATTGAAGGTGTAAAGGCACCGGAACTTGCAGCGGTGCGCCCGGTTAAGCAAGTGAAAGTACTACAGCGTAATTATAAGACTGAAAAGCTACAACAGCATACGCCATTTTTAAACAGCATAGCCATGATCAAAAATTACCTGAAGGTTGCCTTAAGACAGTTGCGCAAGCAAAAAATGTATACTGCTATTAAAATTGGTGGCTTTGCGTTTAGTATTGCGGCCTGTTTGCTAATTGCCCTCTACATTCGCGATGAGTTGAGTTTTGATAAAAGTTACCCTAATGCCGCCAATATTTATCGCTTGCTTGGGCACTACCACGATGGTTCGGTAGATGAAAAAGGTGTTGATTGGCCTTCGGTGATGGCTAAGGTGATCAAACAGGACTATCCGGAAGTAGAGAAATCAGGGCGTTTAATGCCAAACTCGCTGTTTTGGGGAGCCGGCGCAAATGAGTTAAAGCGTGCCGACCAGGCTGATAATACCCACGAAGAAGGGTTTGCCTATGCCGACCAGGGGCTAATAGATATTTTAAACCTGCCCATGGTTTACGGCGACCCAAAACATGCCTTAAGCGAGCCGTTGAGTATGGTGATCTCAAAAAGCAAGGCCGATAAATACTTCCCCGGTCAAAACCCGGTAGGTAAGGTAATGTACCTAAACAATAACAAAACCAAACCTTTTAAAATAGCCGCGGTAATGCAGGATATCCCCAATAATTCGCATTTGCACGATTTTAAGTTTTTCATCACCCTTGCCGGTGTCGAATTCTGGAATGGCGAGCAGGCAACCTGGGATGCAAATAATTATCATATATATATGGCGCTGAAACCCGGCACCAACATAGCACAGTTTAATAAAAAGGTGAATGATGGGATCCTGAAAAATTATTACATCCCCAGCATGACACGTAACGGCGATAAACGGGCCAGCAGGGTAATGAGTTTGTTTAACTTGATGGTACAGAATGTAAAGGATATCAATCTGCGTTCGTATGATGTTCACGATGGTATGTCGCACGGGGATATCCGCTTTGTGTGGTTATTTGGTGCGGTAGCAGGTTTCATCCTGGTTATTGCCTGTATTAATTTTGTTAATCTATCCACAGCCAAATCGGCTAACAGGGCCAAAGAGGTTGGGTTACGTAAAGTAGTTGGCTCGCAGCGAAGTGGTTTGATCAGGCAGTTTTTGTCCGAATCATTATTGTATAGCTTTTTCTCGTTTGTATTAGGGCTGATATTAGCCTGGGCATTACTGCCGTATTTTAATACGCTGGCATCTAAATCGCTTGTTATGCCATGGGCGGTTTGGTGGTTAGTGCCGGTAGTGTTGGCAGCGGCATTCTTAATTGGCATTGTGGCGGGCATTTACCCGGCCTTTTACCTCTCGGGCTTTAAACCAGCCGAAGTGCTTAAAGGTAATTTAAGTGCCGGAAGTAAAAGTTCGGTATTGCGTAATGTGCTGGTGGTTTTCCAGTTTGCCACATCTATTATTCTCATCATCAGTACGGTAGTTATTTATAACCAGATGCAATACCTGCTTAACAAAAAAGTAGGTTTTGAGAAAGACCAGGTGGTGATGATACAGGGTACCAACACGCTTGATAACCAGGTGAAGCCATTTAAAAGCGAATTGTTGAAGCTATCCACAGTTAAAAGTGCATCTATCAGCGATTTTTTACCGGTTTCGGGCACTAAGCGTAATGGCAACCAATTTTTTATTGAGGGAAGAGAAAAGATTGATCCTACTGTAGGTGGCCAGTTTTGGGATGTGGATCATGATTATCTCAAAACACTGGGCATTAAACTGGTGGCTGGCCGCGACTTTATTCCCGATATGAAAGCCGACTCGCAGGCGGTGATCATTAACCAAATGATGGCCAACAAACTCGGACTTAAAAATCCGATAGGGAAAAAGATAGTTAACTATGGCCCGGGTAAAACAATTATCGGCGTGGTGCAGGATTTTAATTTTAACTCGATGCGCGATGGTATTGAGCCATTGGTGATGCACTTAAGCTCAAGCGAATCGATAGTATCGGTAAAAATAAAAGCCGGTGATGTAAAAAAAGCGCTCGACCAAATCACTGCGACCTGGAAACAGTTTGCACCCAACCAGCCCATCCGCTATACTTTTATGGACGAGACGCTTTGCCAGTATGTATGCCGATGTGCAACGGATGGGGCGTATTTTCACAAGTTTCGCGGTATTGGCCATTATTATAGCCTGTCTTGGCCTGTTTGCTTTAGCCGCCTTTATGGCCGAGCAGCGCAGCAAGGAAATAGGGATTCGCAAGGTACTGGGCGCAACCGTTGGTAATATCACCACTATGCTATCTGTGAATTTTGTAAAGCTGGTGTTTGTTGCCATCGTGGTTGCAACACCGATAGCCTATTATGCAATGACCCAATGGCTGCAGGATTTTACCTATCGCGTACAGCTTAGCTGGTGGATGTTTGCCCTTGCAGGTGTGGTAGCAATTATGATAGCACTGGTTACAGTAAGCTATCAAAGCATTAAAGCCGCGTTGATGAACCCGGTAAAGAGTTTGAAAGCGGAGTAGTTTTGATTTCGGATTTCGGATGTTCGATTTCGGAATTAAGAAAATAATAATTCATGTCATTGCGAGGCACGAAGCAATCGCATGCTATACAGAGCTGCTCTGCTTCCGTGCGATTGCCACGCTATCGCTCGCAATGACATATTTGAATGAACCATTGAATCAACTAAAATGTTAAAAAGTTATTTAAAAACGGCATGGCGGTTTTTGTTGAAAAACAAAACCTTTAGTTTAATTAATATAGTAGGGCTGGCTACGGGTACACTTTGCTGCCTTTACATTTTGCTGTATGTGCAGGATCAGTACAGTTACGATAAACAACATAAAGATGTTAAGGATATTTATCGTATCATCACTACGCTCGAGCTAACCGGCGATAAACATGACGGCGCTGCAAGTTCGCCGCCTATTGCGCCGGCTATGAAAAACGATTTCGGTGAAGTTTTGCAGTTTACCCGGTTAGTTACTACTGAGGGTTTTGGCGCCAAGCAGCACCTGTTACGCTACAAAGAAAAATCATTTTATCAGCAGGATGCTGCTTATGTGGATTCTACCTTTTTTGATGTGTTTAACTTTCATTTTGTTAGCGGCAACGTTAATAAAGTGCTGGCTGAGCCTTACAGCCTTGTATTAATGAAGCCGGTAGCTGATAAGCTTTTCGGCAGCGAGAATCCCATAGGGAAAATGATCTCTATCGATAATTCATTCGGCAAACATGATTTTAAGGTTATGGGGGTGATAGACGAAAGCGCCGGACAGTCGCACATTAAAGTAAGCATGTTTATGGCCATGAACAGTGGTGGCCTTGGGCAGTACGTACGGCAAAATACTGCATGGGCCGGTAATAACTTTTTATACGCTTATGTAAAGTTACGCCCCAATGCCAGTGCTGCTGCTCTTGAGAAAAAGCTTCCGGACTTTTTGAATAAATATGGCGCCGACCAATTGAAGGCTATCGGCATGAAAAAGTCGCTGCACCTGCAGCCGGTAACTACCATTCATACAACGCCGGGGCATGAGCATGAGCTAACCAAAACGCTTGATCCTGCATTCCTGTACATCATGATATTGGTGGCTGTACTGATACAGGTAGTGGCCTGTATCAACTTCATGAACCTTTCAACAGCGCGTGCATCAAAACGCGCCAAAGAGGTTGGTGTACGCAAAGTAATAGGCGCCGGCCAGGGTGATTTGATGAAACAGTTTTTAGGCGAATCATTTATGCTAACGCTCATTGGTGTGGCAATAGCCTTACCAATGCTTATAATTCTGCTGCCTTATTTAAACCAGGTAACGCATACAGATATTCATTTATCGTTTTTTAGCAATTATAAGCTTTGGCTAATGCTGGTGTGTATAGTTGTGGTTACCGGTTTTGTGGCAGGGAGCTATCCGGCTTTTTATTTATCGGCGTTCAGGGCTATTAAGGTAATCAAAGGGAATTTTACCAGTCATATTTCGGCAGCAGGGATCCGTAAATCATTGGTAGTGTTTCAGTTTGTGCTGTCTATAGTACTTATAACAGGTATTATCGTGATTTACAGTCAGCTCAATTTCGTAAAGAATAAAGACCTTGGCTTCGACCAAAATCAAAAGCTCATCTTTAATTTTTATACCGGTACTACTCAAGGCAAAATGAAAAATTTTGCAAATGATTTAAGGCAGATGGCCGAGGTTAAAACAGTAAGTAATGCCGATAATTACCTGAGCCAGTTTGTACCACATGATCATGGTGTTTATACCGCAGGCGGCAACATGACCACCGCAACGGATGCACAAAATATTAATACTGATGAGTTTTTTGCCAAAGCCAACGGCATCAAAATAATTGCAGGCAGAGATTTCCGTATTGGCGATACTACCCGTGTACTTATCAATGAAACCTTATGTAAAAGATTGGGAATTAGTCCGCAGGCTGCTCCCGGTACCAGGCTTTATACGCAATATGCGCCCGATCCGGTAAGCTTTGTTGAAGTGGCCGGTGTAATGAAGGATTTTAACTACAACTCCCTGCATATGGAAGTAAAACCGTTTATGCTGGTTTACCGTAATGATCCGCGGCAATTTAATGTGATGGTGGTATCAACAGATAGCAAAAACTATAAATCGTTACTGAGCAAAATGGAAGCGCTATGGCGCAAGGACATTGCTGATGCACCGTTTGAATATTCGTTTTTAGATACTGAGGTTCAAAAGCAATATGAAACCGAGGTTACGCTGTCGCAAATCATCAATTCATTTACATTGATGGCGATAGTGATCTCCTGCCTTGGTTTGTTTGGTTTGGCAGCTTTCAGCGCCGAACAGCGCAGCAAGGAAATTGGCGTACGTAAGGTGCTTGGTGCCAGTGTAACGGGTATTGTACAATTACTGTCGAAAGATTTTGTACAACTGGTGCTGGTAGCCCTCGTGATAGCTATACCAATAGCCTGGTGGGGCATGAGCAAATGGCTGCAGGCATTTGAATATCGGGTAACTATAAGCTGGTGGATGTTTGCCCTGGCCGGTGTGCTGGCTATGGTAATAGCTCTGTTAACGGTAAGCACACAAGCCATAAAAGCCGCGAGGATGAACCCGGTGAAGAGCTTGAAGGCGGAATAGAGTGGTTAGAGGTTGGAGATTAGAGGTTAGGAAGATTTCGGAATTCGGATGTTCGATTTCGGAATTAAAGAAATAATATAATCTATGTCATTGCGAGGAGCAGGCTGAGTAACGAATAGGCGCGACGCGGCAATCTCGTAACTAATGCATAAACGCCATGCAACGCGGTCGAGTTAAGCACGACGAGGTTGCTACGCTGCACTGCGCTGCAATGACATGATTGCAAATACCAATGAACCAATGAACTATAATCATGTTAAAGAATTACATCAAAATCGCGTTCCGTAATATTGTTAAAAACAAGGTGCATGCCTTTATTAACATTGCGGGTTTATCGGTGGGGATGGCAGTGGCCATGCTTATCGGTCTTTGGATCTGGGACGAGCTATCGTTTGATAAGTACCATAGCACCTACAACCGCATGGGGCAGATTATGGTTACACAAACGGCAAATGGCGAAACGCCTACTTTTCGATCTACCGTGGTGCCGCTGAGTGCCGAATTGCGTACTAAGTATGCCAGCGATTTTAAACACACCTCGCTTTTTTGGGGTGGGGCGCATATTCTTACAGTAGGTGATAAAAAGATATCACAAATTGGGGCCTGGGCCGAGGGTGATTTGCCGGCCATGCTTGCATTGAATATGGTAAGAGGCAGTTATACCGAGTTTAGGGATCCTTCATCAATAGTTATATCTCAATCAATTGCCAAAGCGCTGTTTGGCAATGCCGATCCGGTCAATAAAACTATCAAAGCTGATAATAAAACAAACTTAAAAGTTATCGGCGTATATGAAGACCTGCCACGCAATACTTCATTTTATGAAACAAAGTTCCTGATGCCTTTTTTTAATAAAAACAACTGGTGGGGCACGCAAACGGGAGCATGGGATAATCATGGCTGCTCATTGTTTGTTCAGCTGGCCGATAACGTGGATTTTGATAAAGTATCGGCTAAGATCAGGAACATTACCAAGCCACATTTCAAGATGAATGATGAAAGTATACAGGTGCACCCCATGAGCAAATGGCACCTGTACAGCGATTTTAAAAACAGCAAACCTGTTGGTGGACTTATTGAAATGGTTTGGCTGTTTGGTATTATTGGGGTATTTGTGTTGTTGCTGGCCTGTATCAATTTCATGAACCTGAGTACCGCCCGAAGTGAGAAACGTGCTAAGGAAGTGGGGATCAGAAAGTCTATCGGCTCCATGCGCTCACAGCTCATCAACCAGTTTTTGAGCGAATCGGTAATATTTGCCTGTTTGGCGCTGATAGTTACACTTGGTATAGTTTTGATTGCGCTGCCATCATTTAATCATATTGCTGATAAACAAATAGGTATGCCATTTGGCAATGTTTGGTTTTGGCTCCTGGCTTTGGGTTTTACTTTATTTACAGGCGTCATAGCAGGCAGTTATCCGGCATTTTACCTTTCATCATTTGAGCCGGTGAAGGTTTTAAAGGGCACTTTCAAGGTCGGCCGTTTTGCGTCTCTGCCGCGTAAGGTTTTGGTTGTTGTGCAGTTTACGGTATCCATAGCGCTGATTATAGGTACCATTGTCATATTCAGGCAAATCCAGTATGCTAAAGACAGGCCGGTCGGTTATTCGCGTGCGGGCTTACTTTCTTTCGAGATGAAGACTCCTGAAATTTACGGACATTATGAAACCATGCGTAACGACCTGATCCAAACCGGCGCGGTTGAGGATATGGCCGAATCAAACAGTACCACCACAGAGATTTGGGCAAATAACGGAGGCTTCGATTGGGAGGGCAAGCCCGCAGGCTTCGATCCAACTTTTGGTACCGTTGCTACAACCTATGATTTTGGGCATACCGTAGGCTGGAAAATTATCCAGGGCCGCGATTTTTCAAGAAACTTCCCAACGGATACCGGTGCCTTTATCCTCAACGAATCGGCAGTGAAAATGAGTGGTATTAAAAACCCGGTGGGCAAAGTGATCAGGTGGAACAAACAGGATCATGTTGTTACGGGCGTGGTGAAGGATATGGTGATGGAATCGCCTTACAAAAAAACTGTAGCTACGGTATTTATGATGTTACCGGGCTGGGTTAATTTCATAACGCTGAGGGTTAAACCAACCATGCCCATGCAGGAAGCCTTAAAAAAGATAGAACCGGTGTTCAAAAAATATAACCCCGGCAGCCCGTTTGATTTTAAATTTAATGATGACGAATACGCGAGCAAGTTTTCGGACGAACAGCGGATCGGCAACCTCGCTACCATATTTGCGGTGCTGGCTATATTTATATCGTGCCTTGGCTTATTCGGCCTGGCTTCATTTGTTGCCGAACAACGTATCAAGGAAATTGGCGTACGCAAGGTGCTCGGAGCGTCGGTAGTCAACCTGTGGCGATTGCTTTCGACAGAATTTGTAGTATTGGTTACTATTTCGCTGTTTATAGCGATACCTGCTGCTTATTATTACATGAACAACTGGCTGCACAGGTACGAGTATAGATCAGCCATAACCTGGTGGATCTTTGCTGCATCAGGAGTTGGCGCTGTTTTAATCACTTTGCTAACGGTAAGCTATCATGCCATAAAAGCGGCGCTGGCAAACCCGGTTAAGAATTTGAGGAGTGAATAAAACCTCACCCAACCCTCTCCAAAGGAGAGGGCTAATAAATTATTAATTAAATTAAAGATCCCTCCCCTTTGGGGAGGTTAGGAGGGGTAAATGTTTAAAAACTATTTAACCGTTGCGTGGCGAAACCTTGTTAAGAACAAGGCACATACGCTTATCAATATTACAGGCCTGTCGGTAGGTATGGCGGTAGCGATGCTTATTGGCCTGTGGATCTGGGACGAGTTATCGTACAATAAAAACTTCGATAATTACGACCGGATAGTTCAGGTATGGCAAAATCAAACATTCAATGGAGTAACGGGCTCGCAAACGGCTATGCCTATACCTCTGGGTTATAAGTTGCGGAACGACTATAAGCACGATTTTAAATACGTGGTGCTTTCGTCCTGGAATTATGGGCACATCATGGCCTATGGAGAAAAAAGCTGACTAAGGAGGGAAGCTACATGCAGGCCGAAGCGCCTGATCTGCTTACTTTAAAAATGCTGAAGGGCACACGTGACGGTTTGAAAGATCCATCATCTGTTTTACTTTCGGCAACATTGGCCAAGGCTTTGTTTGGTGGTACCGATCCGATGCTTAAAACCATCAAAATTGATAATGTATGGAATGTTAAAGTGACCGGCGTTTATGAAGACATGCCGCATAATTCCGAGTTTCGCGAGCTGGGTTTCATAGCGCCATGGGATTTATATATAACTACCGCCGCATGGTTAAAACGGGCCGAAACACGTTGGGGCAATAACTCCTGGCAAATTTTTGCTCAGCTGAAGCCTGGTATCGACGCCAAAAAAGTATCGGCCGAGATCAAAGATCTTAAACTGCATGCGATTAAAGCGCAGGGAGACGACGTTGGCGCCAGCTTTAAACCGGTAGTTTTTCTGCATCCAATGAGTAAATGGCACCTTTACTCGAGCTTTAAAGATGGCTTTAATGTTGGCGGCGATATCAAATTTGTATGGATGTTTGGCATTATCGCCGTATTTGTGCTGATGTTGGCCTGTATCAATTTCATGAACCTGAGTACCGCCCGTAGTGAGAAAAGGGCCAAGGAAGTAGGGATCCGCAAAACGGTAGGCTCGTTAAGGAGCCAGCTGATCAGCCAGTTCTTTATCGAGTCGGTAATATTAGCGTTGTTCGCATTTTTAATTTCGGTTTTACTGGCGCAGCTTACGCTATCGTGGTTCAATGGCGTAGCCGATAAAACCATGCACATTCTTTGGGGCAACGCGGTTTTCTGGCTGCTGGGTTTAAGTTTCAGCATTATCACAGGGCTAATTGCCGGTAGTTACCCGGCATTTTATCTGTCGTCCTTTCAACCGGTTAAGGTTTTGAAGGGTACATTCAAGGCCGGCCGCTATGCAGCAGTGCCGCGTAAAATACTGGTGGTACTGCAGTTTGCTGTGTCGGTTACGCTAATCATCGGCACCATCATCGTGTTCAGGCAGGTGCAGTTCACCAAAAACAGGCCTATCGGTTATGAGCGTACGGGGTTGGTACAGATAGATATGCGTACCGATGAAATTCATAAACATTTTGAAGCCGTAAGGAACGATCTGCTTAAATCGGGGGCTATTATTGAAATTGCCGAGTCTGGTAGCCCGCTTACTGCTGTGTACTCCAATAACAGCGGCCTAAACTGGCGGGGAAAACCTGCCGGTTTACAGGATGACTTCGCCACGATAACCCTTAGTCCGGAGTTTGGCAAGGTTGCCCAGTGGAAGTTAATTGAAGGCCGCGATTTTGAACGCAATAATGCAGGCGATTCGTCAAGCATGATTGTAAACGAAACTGCCGCCCGTTTCATGAATTTTAAGCACGCTGTAGGTGAAACAATCGACTGGGGCAAAAAATTCAAGATCATAGGCGTGGTAAAGGATATGGTGATGTCGTCGCCATATGAGCCGGTTAAGTCATCGATATTTGTGCTGGATAATGATCCGGGCGGGCTTGTGGATATCCGTTTAAACCCCAAAATGAGCGCCCACGATGCTATTGCCAAAATTGAGTCAGTTTTTAAACAATATGCGCCCGGCAGCCCGTTCGAATATAAGTTTACCGACGAAGAGTATGCCCGTAAATTCACCAACGAAGAGCGCATAGGCAAACTCGCCGGGTTCTTTACCTTGCTGGCCATTTTTATCAGCTGCATGGGCTTGTTTGGTATGGCATCATTCATGGCCGAACAACGCACTAAGGAGATTGGTGTACGCAAAGTGCTGGGTGCTTCAATATTTAGCCTATGGCAATTAATGTCGAAGGAATTTGTGCTTCTGGTATCGGTATCATTATTGATAGCCATACCAACAGCTTATTACTTTATGCAGGGCTGGCTGCAGGATTATAAATACCGGGCCGATTTATCATGGTGGATATTTGGCCTCACCGCAATAGGAGCTATCGCCATAACGCTGCTCACCGTAAGTTATCAAAGTATAAAAGCAGCTTCAATGAACCCGGTAAAAAGTTTGAAAACGGAATAGAGTAGTATTGTTGGAGATCAGTTTTTACCCCGTTGTCGTGCCCTCACGACAACGGGGTGTGAGCTTCTGAACCTAAATTTATAGAATTTAATGAATTAACCGGATGCCAGGCAAATTCCGAAAATTCTTTAATTCGTTTAATTCGAGTTCAGACATTCTGAGCCAAGCAACAACAAATACAAACACCGTAATGTCAATCTTACATCCACGCATAACGGTTTAAAGCATTATCCTTTCGGCATTCGGCACAAAACCTTACATTTGCCTGTCAATTTGGCTCTAACGGCTGCTATGGCGCAATTGTTGAGCCGGGTTGTATCATAATAAAATAATATGTTAAATTTTATCAGTAAGCTTTTCGGAAGCAAATCAGAACGGGATGTAAAAAGTATACAGCCTATAGTTGAGAAAATTAAGGCTGAATATGCTAAGCTTGGCTCCCTGAGTAATGATGAGCTTAGGGCTAAGACCATATATTTTAAAGAAACCATTGCCGAAGGCCTTTCTGGTATCGACAGTGAAATACAAGCCATTAAAGATCGTACAGAAAACGAGCTTGATATGGATGTAGCCGAAAAAGTTGAGCTTTATACTCAGCTTGATAAGCTTGAAAAAGACCGTAATAAAGAGCTTGAAGATATATTGATGAATATATTGCCCGAGGCATTTGCTGTAGTTAAAGAAACAGCAAGCCGCCTGGCTGCCAATAGTTCATTAGAAGTTACCGCTACCGAGTTTGACCGCACGCTGGCTGCCCGCAAACCAAACGTTACTATTAAAGGCGATAAAGCTTTTCATAGCAGCACCTGGATAGCAGCCGGCAACGAGGTTACCTGGAACATGGTTCATTATGATGTACAGCTGATTGGCGGTACCGTACTGCACCAGGGTAAAATATCGGAAATGGCCACAGGTGAAGGTAAAACGCTGGTAGCCACGCTGCCTGCATATCTTAACGCTTTGGCCGGACAAGGTGTTCACATCGTAACGGTGAACGATTACCTGGCCCGACGAGATAGTGAGTGGATGGGCCCATTGTATGAGTTCCATGGGTTATCTGTTGATTGTATCGATAAGCATGAACCAAACTCTGAGCAGCGCCGTGCCGCTTATTTGGCCGATATTACTTTTGGTACCAACAACGAATTTGGTTTCGATTACCTGCGTGACAATATGACACGCAGCCCGGAAGAGCTGGTACAACGCAAATTGCATTATGCCATGGTGGATGAGGTTGACTCCGTTTTAATTGATGATGCCCGTACACCTTTAATTATATCAGGCCCTATCCCACGTGGCGATGAGCATGAGTTTTATGAGCTGAAACCACGCATCGAGCGTTTGGTTAATGCGCAAAAAAACTACGTTAACGGCGTATTGAACGAAGCTAAGAAAGCTATTAACGACGGTAATACCGATGTTGATGGTGGTGGCTTAGCTTTGTTACGTGCTTTCCGTGGTTTGCCAAAAAGCAAAGCATTAATCAAATTTTTGAGCGAAGGTGGTAACCGCACCATCCTGCAAAAAGTAGAAAATCACTACATGCAGGATCAGGGAAAAGAAATGCCAAAGGTTGACTCTGAATTATTCTTCGTTATTGATGAAAAGAACAACCAGGTTGAACTTTCTGAAAAAGGCATCGAGCTGATCACCGCATCCGGCGAAGATCCACATTTCTTTGTAATGCCTGACGTAGGTACCGAAATAGCTGAAATTGAAAAATCAGCCTTAAGCACCGAAGAAAAGATTGCCCGTAAAGACGAGTTGATGCGCGATTTCTCGATCAAATCTGAACGTATCCATTCGGTTAACCAGTTACTGAAAGCTTATACCCTTTTTGAAAAAGATACCGAATACATTCTTGACGAAGGCAAGGTAAAGATAGTTGACGAGCAAACCGGTCGTGTATTGGACGGCCGCCGTTACTCTGATGGCTTACACCAGGCTATTGAGGCTAAAGAAAACGTAAAAGTTGAGGATGCTACCCAAACTTTTGCAACCATTACCCTGCAAAACTACTTCAGGATGTACCATAAGCTTTGCGGCATGACTGGTACCGCTGTTACCGAAGCAGGCGAGTTTTGGGAGATCTACAAACTGGATGTGGTTGAAATACCAACCAACACCCCAATTACCCGTGATGACAAGCAAGACCTTGTTTACCGTACTGTACGTGAAAAATACAATGCGGTGGCCGAGGAAATTGTTAGTCTTACTCAGGCTGGTCGCCCGGTACTGGTTGGTACAACGTCGGTTGAGATCTCGGAGTTATTGAGCCGTATGCTTAAACTGCGCGGTATCAAACATAACGTACTGAATGCCAAAATGCACCAGAAAGAGGCCGATATTGTGGCCGAAGCTGGTAAGGCCGGCACTGTGACTATTGCTACCAACATGGCTGGTCGTGGTACGGATATTAAATTGGGCCCTGGCGTTAAAGAAGCCGGTGGTTTAGCCATTGTGGGTACCGAGCGTCACGAATCGCGCCGTGTTGACAGGCAGTTGCGCGGTCGTTCTGGGCGTCAGGGTGACCCGGGCTCATCACAGTTCTTTGTATCGTTAGAGGATAACCTGATGCGTTTATTCGGATCAGAGCGGATTTCAAGCCTGATGGTACGTATGGGTATTGAAGAAGGAGAAGTGATCCAACACTCCATGATCTCCAAATCAATTGAGCGTGCACAGAAAAAAGTGGAAGAAAACAACTTCGGCATTCGTAAACGTTTGCTGGAATATGACGACGTGATGAACTCACAGCGTACAGTGATCTACACCAAACGTAAAAACGCCCTGTTTGGTGAGCGTTTGGATGTTGACCTGAGCAACACCATTTTTGATGTGGTTGAGGACATTGTTACCGAATATAAAGAAAGTGCCAACTACGAAGGCTTTACCTTAGAAGTGATCCGTTTGTTCTCGGTTGATATTGAGCTTAGCGCTGACGAATTTACTGCAAAAACAATTCCGGCGTTAACTGATCTGACCTTCCAAACGGTAATGGATTTTTATAAACGTAAACAGGAAGCAGTTGCACAACAGGCTTACCCGGTTATTAAAGACGTTTATGAAACCCGCGGCCAGTATGTTGAAAACATTGTTGTTCCGTTCAGCGATGGTATTCACGGCATCCAGGTAGCTGTTCCGCTTAAAAAAGCGGTTGAAAACCATGGTCACGAGGTATTTAAATCTTTCGAGAAAAACGTTACCCTGTACCTGATCGACGATGCGTGGAAAGAGCACCTGCGCGAAATGGACGAGTTAAAACAATCGGTACAAAACGCGGTTTACGAACAAAAGGACCCACTGTTGGTTTACAAGTTTGAGGCCTTTGAATTATTCCGCGGCATGCTGGCCAATGTGAACAAGGAAATTGTAAGCTTCCTGTTCCGCGGTGGCATCCCGGTTCAGCAACAGGCCGAAGAGGTAAGGGAAGCGAGGCCCGAGCCGAAGCTTGACCTGCGCAAGATGAAAACAACCAAGGCCGAAGTGGTGAGCGAAAGCAACGGCGTGCCTATGGATGATTTTCCGCAGGAGCAGCAAAAGATCACCCCGGTAAGGGTTGAAAACAAAATTGGCCGTAATGACCCTTGCCCTTGCGGTAGCGGTAAAAAATACAAAAACTGCCACGGTGTAGGGCAGAATTAATATAAAGCTCGTGAAAACGGGCTATGATAATCATGTCATTGCGAGGTACGAAGCAATCCCAAACTATACAGGGCAAACTTTAATGGATGCTCTGCAAATCGGGGATTGCTTCGTACCTCGCAATGACGGTTAAAAAAGGTGTCATGGGTAGCCTGTCGAAGCATGGTGGGAGTGCCTTTACTCGCGACCCTTCGACAGGCTCAGGGTGACAGGCCTTTATGCAAGTTTCATCCGCTATTAATGCCAAATAATAATTTATCATATGAAAAAAGCAGTATTTGATCATCAAGCTAAATCAGCCATTATCAGATACTGCTTTTTTGTTTTATTACTGCTTGCATCAACCCAAACCTTTGCCCAAACACGCGGCAAGGTTGAAGTGATCAAGGACCCGCTGGTTGACAGCCTGATAGCTAAAAGATTTACGCTGAACAGTACAGCGGGTACTGATGCCGCCGGTTATTCATCCTACGGCTACCGCGTACAGTTCTTCAGTGGCTCAAACCGCAAGGATGCCTACAACGCGCAAAACCGGTTGCAGCAGCAATACCCCGAACTGCGTACGTACATCAGTTACCGCGAGCCCAACTTTAAGGTAAAGGCAGGCGATTTCCGTACCCGGCTTGAAGCTGAAAAACTGGTACAGGAACTGCGCTCGTCGTTTTCGAGCATATTCATCATTTCCGAAAAAATAAATCTTCCTAAAACGGATCCTAATAATGATTAAAGAGCAAATACAGGAATTATCCGCAAAAATATTCAATGAGGTAGTGGCTAACCGCCGTCACCTGCATGCCAACCCGGAGCTTTCATTTCATGAATTGCAAACCTCGGTTTTTGTAGCCAACAAGCTTGAAGAGTTTGGCCTGGAATACCATAAGATGGCCGATACAGGTTTGGTAGCCCTCATTAAAGGCGAAAAACCATCTGACGCCGGCAATGTTGTTGCATTGCGTGCCGATATGGATGCGCTTCCGATATTGGAAGCCAATGATGTTCCGTATAAATCGCAAAACCCGGGTGTAATGCATGCCTGTGGCCACGATGCGCACACATCATCATTATTAGGTACAGCTAAAATATTAACCGAATTGAAAAGTCAGTTTGCAGGCACCGTTAAACTGATCTTTCAACCGGCCGAAGAGAAACTGCCCGGCGGTGCCAGCCTCATGATTAAAGAGGGCGTTTTGGAAAACCCAAAACCGGCTGCCGTATTGGGCCAGCATGTAATGCCTTTGATTGATGCCGGTAAAGTTGGTTTCCGTGCAGGTAAATATATGGCCTCAACTGATGAACTTTATGTTACTGTTAAAGGTAAAGGCGGTCACGGTGCTCAGCCGCAGCAGAATATCGATCCGGTTATCATTACCGCACATATATTAACCGCGCTACAGCAGGTGGTGAGCCGCTTTGCCGATCCTAAAAGCCCTTCGGTATTATCATTTGGTAAGGTAATAGCCAATGGGGCTACCAACGTGATCCCTAACGAGGTTTACCTGGAAGGTACTTTCCGCACCATGGATGAGAAATGGCGCGAGGAAGCTCACAAACGCATGAAAAAAATGGCCGAAGGTATTGCCGAAAGCATGGGCGGAAGCTGCGATTTCAATATCATGCGCGGTTATCCATTCCTGATTAACGAAGAAAAATTAACCCATGCCACCCGTGGCCATGCCGAAGCTTACCTGGGGAAAGAAAACGTGCTCGACCTGGACATCTGGATGGCTGCCGAAGATTTTGCTTATTACTCGCAGGCTGCCAGCAGCTGTTTTTACCGCCTTGGCACCCGTAACGAAGCCCGCGGAATAACTTCATCTGTGCACACACCTACTTTTGACGTGGAAGAAGATGCATTTAAAATAAGTACCGGTTTGATGGCTTATTTGGCGGTTAAACAACTCGGCAACTAAAAACCATGTCATTGCGAGGTACGAAGCAATCGCGAACTCTGCAGATCCGCTCTGTATTGCATGCGATTGCCGCGCTACGCTCGCAATGACATGCTGTAAAAAGCAATCAATGAAAAAACTACTCCTGATCCTTATCCTTACTACTGCCAGCCTGCTAACAAAAGCTCAGCAAATCAATCGCTTTAATCCGGATACTATCCGTACCATCGTTATCGATTCACTGGTTGATATCCGCTCACATAAACTCAACGCGCAGGATTTCATAGATGCCGTATTGGCCGATACAGGCTTTTATAAGGCCTTCCAGAATATGAAAGGCTTTGGCTTTACTGCCGAAAACCGAATTTTTACTTACGACAGCAAGAACCGGGTAAACGGGCGCATCTACCGTAAAATACTCCACAGCAACGCAGCCGGTAAACATAAAATAGAATACGTTGCTAAAAGGGACAGCGGTGACGTTTACAAAAAGAACGGCAAGTACCAGTTGTATACGGTTGAGATGTTCGATTTTATTTTCATGAATGCGTATAACTCTGATTTTACTAAAGGTGATGCCCTGCCGGGATCGGGAGGTAAAAATGAATCGTACAAAAGCAAACTCAAAACGCTGATCTTTACGCCGGGTCGCAAAGTAAGCGGAATCCCTTTCATCAGCAGCAAAACGGAAATTTTCTCTAATGATATGCGCCAATATTATTATTACGAATTTGCCCGTGGTAAATACCTCGACACCATCCCTGTTTATCGCTTTAAGGTGAGGTGCAAGCCGAGCACATCCGACAGCGATACCATGATTAAGGAAATGACCACCATTTTTGATGAGCGTACCTTTCAGATCCTTGGCCGGTATATCGATATGAAATTCAGCAACATGTTCTTTGATTTTAATGTGCAGATGAACATCGAGCTTAATAATTTCCAGGGCGAAACGCTACCTGCAAAAATTACCTACCAGGGTAATTGGAATATTCCTTTTCATAAGGAAGAGCGTGCGAGTTTCTTGATTGTACATAAGGATTATAAGAAAGAGTAGAAACTCTTAACCACCTGAAAGGGGCATTAAGAAAAAGCCCTTAGCCAGCGCTCAACCGGAGCCGGGCGTAGCAGCCTTTTTTGTGCTTGCAGACCCTAAGCATGACATCTGCAACACACAGAAATATGATTAGCTTGTTTTTCATATTAGCAGGCTTTTGTATACTAATAGTTAACTTTTGGGAGATAACGCCTGTTCACGATAAGTGGTTGTTTTGCAGTGAGTAATATATTCGTGGTTTAATTGCTTTTATACGCTGGGATAACCAAAAAAATATATTTTTGATGGTTCGATGTTTATATCCTTCAACCGGTTAATGCCTTTTAATTTCATTAAATTATTTCTGTTGATCTTGTTTGCTTTTACTTTTCCAAAGGTTAAAGTGAAAACGGCTGTTTGTAATGGCAGTTACGGCGACCCGGTAGTAAAACTTGATTTTGGATCGGGAGTTAGTCATACCGGTCCTCCACTGGCTACAGGTATTACAACCATGTTCTATGCTCCTGATTGCCCGGATGATAGGTATTATTCAATTGTAAGCAGTCAAACTTCGTGTCATGATACCTGGCATACTGTACTTCATGATCATACAGGAAATTCTGGTGGTTATATGATGCTCGTGAATGCATCGTACGAACCAAGTGTTTTTTTACCGAAATGAAGGAGCTTAATCTTTGCGAAAACACAACCTACGAGTTTTCAGCTTATGTACTCAATCTCATGAAACTTTCATCAAGTGATGCCAGTACTAAACAGCCTGATTTATTATTTACCATAAAAAAGCCCGATGGCACAATCTTAACCCAGTACGATACCAATACCATACAGCCCACCGCAGATCCTCAGTGGAATAAATATAGTGTGCCATTTTCAACAGGGGCGGGCGTTACGCAAATTGTATTGGAAATCAGCAATAGTGGGCCGGGAGGTAATGGAAACGATTTGCTGCTTGATGATATTGAATTCAGGGCTTGCGGACCTAACATTAAAGTTGGATTTACAAATGTTGACAACACCGAACCGCAAAATGTCTGCAAGGAGCAGGTGCAAAACTATAAACTTATTGCAGATCTGAATAACGGCTATAGCAACCCTAAAGTACAATGGCAAAGCAGTACTGATGGTGGCGGTAGCTGGACTAACATTCCGGGTGCTACTGATCTTAGCTATGCTTTTCAATTTGCTGCGGATAAACCGGTAGGTACCTACCAATACAGGATGGCTGCAGCTGAAGGAGATAATATCAATTCGCCAACTTGCCGCGTTTACTCAGACGTGCGCACCATAACGGTTAATGCTTACCCGGCCAAACCTTCTATTACCGCACCGGCTGTATGCGAAGGGGATGTGCTTACACTTACTGCAAATGCGCCGGGAGCAATCAGGTATGAATGGACCGGGCCGGGCGTTACCGCTAATAATAAAGCTCAAAATCCTCTGGTAATTGACAATGCCACTGTTGCTGTTAATGGCGATTATCAGGTTACTGTGTTCTCGGCTGGTGATTGTCCTACTTTATCAGATAAAGTTACGGTAACTGTTAACTTAAAACCCGTTATACCTGTTCTCACCCCAGCTCCAATTTGTAAGGGCGACCTAATCATTCTCAATGAAACTACGCCCAACGCCAAAAGCTATAGCTGGTCGCCGGTTACAGGATTGTCTGATCCAACTGCGGCAAACCCTACTGCCATGCCGACCGAAACAACCACTTATACAGTAACAGTAACAAGCAATGGGGATTGTACTGCAACCCAAACAGTAACTGTAACAGTTATGCCCACTCCCGAAGCAAGTATAAGTCCGCAGAAAAAATCTTTGAAGGGCAATCGGTAGTACTGGATGCCGAGGCAAAATATGCAGATACTTATTTATGGAGCCCCGCGGATGGACTCGACGATCCTACCAAATTGAACCCTGTTGCCAGCCCTTCCGATGATGTTACTTATACCCTGAAAGCCTCATCAGGTATTGGTTGCGGATATGTTAATGCCTCAATTTTTGTACGGGTTTATAAAAAGATCGTTATTCCATCAACGTTTTCGCCCAATGGAGATGGTTTAAATGATAACTGGGATATTGAGGCTTTATCAACCTATCCGCAATGTTCACTGAATGTTTTTAACCGAAACGGGCAAAAAGTATATGCCTCTACAGGTTATGATAAACCGTGGAGCGGCGGTTATAAAGGATATGCTTTACCACCCGGGACTTACTACTATGTGATTGATCTTAAAAGTGGGGCGCCGCTATTATCGGGCTGGGTGCTTATAGTGCGCTGATTATATAAAGCCAAAAGCAGATTGTGCAAAGCCTAAAACAAAATTGATTACATAGGTTTAAGTTATTACTGAAGCTAATTTTTAGGCTTCATATAATTGCTTCTTTTTATGTTATCATTAACTGCGGTGCTTGTGCCCGGAATTAATCCAACAGGTAGCTCAAGCAAAAATCAAAACTTAATGATCTTTTCTATCTGCTCGTTTACAAACTTTATGGTATCGGGCTTAAACAGGTTCCCTTCTTCATCAAACTCTTTGTGTATGGCCGCTATGTGTAATTTAAGCGCCATAATGTTGAGGTGCAGGTAATGGCAAACGCCGGTAAAATGGTCAACCCCGCGGATATTACCATATTTGCCCGATGATAAGCCTACCAATGCCGCTTTTTTATCATAAAAACTTTCGGGGAAACTACAGGCATCAATGAAAACCTTAAGTACACCCGGAAAGCTGCCGTTATATTCGGGGATAAGGAATATGAATTTATCTGTATTGGTAACTGTTTGCTGGATAGGCTCAAATGCTGCGCTGCGTTTGTTGTAGAGGTCGGTTTCAATAACGTTTGGAGGCAGCTGAGCAAGTGATAAGATACCTGCTTCAACACCCTTTTCCTGCAGTTTTTGCTGATAAACCTTAGCAAGTTTGAGCGTTGAGCTTCCCGGTCTGTTGGTTGACGATATTATGGTTATCATTTATTATTGGTAAATTGCTGACTGATCTGATTAGTAATATTGTTGTTGATTAATTTGTAATATTTTGTTAATGAATGTTTTAATAATAAATATGATTAAGTAATAATATTTATTAGTTGCCGCGCTGATAATTGACTAATTGATCAATTTTGTTTGTAAATAGGCAAAAGCTGTGGAATTCTGCATTATTTAATTCCGTATCTTTATCACCGGATAAAAACTTTACGAAAGTAGAAATTTCTGTTTCTATTTAACGTTGTTATAAATCACAGAACTATAAATTTTTTTAAACTATAGAATGAGTAAAATTATTGCTTTAGCCAACCAGAAAGGCGGCGTAGGGAAAACTACATCATCTATAAATCTGGCTGCAAGTTTAGCTGTATTAGATTATAAAACCTTGTTGGTTGACGCCGACCCGCAGGCTAATTCAACTTCGGGTATTGGTTTCGATCCCCGCAATATAAAAAACAGTATCTATGAATGTATCATCAATGAGGTTGATCCTCATGAGGCCATTCAGAAAACTGAAACTCCTAATCTTGATTTATTACCCGCACATATTGATCTGGTAGGTGCCGAAATTGAAATGATCAATTTAACGGGCCGCGAGTTTAAAATGAAACAGGTATTTGAAAAAGTGAGGGATGAATATGATTTTATTATTATCGATTGTTCGCCGTCATTAGGTTTGATCACCATTAACGCTTTAACCGCTGCCGATTCGGTAATTGTACCGGTACAGTGCGAGTATTTCGCATTAGAGGGTTTGGGCAAATTGTTAAATACCATCAAAATTGTTCAGTCGCGCCTTAACCCCCAACTTGAAATTGAGGGGATTTTGTTAACCATGTACGATGTGCGTTTGCGTTTGAGCAATCAGGTGGTTGATGAAGTTAGGACCCATTTTGAAGACATGGTTTTTGATACCATTATACAGCGTAATACCCGGTTAAGCGAGGCCCCGAGCTTTGGCGTATCGGTAATTATGCATGATGCTACCTGTAAGGGTGCAATAAATTATTTAAACCTTGCCCGCGAAATTCTGGAGAAAAACGGGTTGGTTAAGGGTGAACAGGCAACAGCTACAGCAACAGTATAGTAAATGAGTGGTGAAAAGAGAAATGCCCTGGGAAAGGGACTGAGTGCGCTATTGAACGACACGCCTAACGTACAACCATACCAAAACAGAAGTAGAGAAACAGCAAGCCCTGCCGAGGTAAATGACCTTGGCTCGGTTAATGAAATAAAACTGGCCGAAATTGAGGTTAACCCGTTTCAGCCCCGTACCGATTTTGATGAGCAGGCACTGGCCGAGCTTTCAGAGTCGATCAAACTGCAGGGTTTAATTCAGCCGATAACGCTCAGGAAAATTGGGGCGCATAAATATCAGCTGATATCTGGCGAGCGTCGTTTTCGGGCATCAAAGCTGGCCGGCCTAACCCAAATTCCGGCTTATGTGCGCACCGCCAATGATCAGCAAATGCTGGAGATGGCACTTATCGAAAACATTCAGCGCGAAAACCTGAATGCTATAGAGGTTGCCCTTAGTTTTCAGCGCATGATTGAGGAATGTAACCTGAAGCAGGAAGAACTGGGCGATAGAGTAAGCAAAAACCGCTCGACGGTGACCAACTACCTTCGTTTGTTAAGGTTGCCGCCGGTTATCCAGGCCTCCATTCGTGATGGCGAGCTTTCAATGGGGCATGCAAAAGCTATTTTAACGCTAACCGATCCTGCCAAACAATTATTTATACATCAGCATATTATAAAGGAAGGTTTATCCGTTCGTAAGGTTGAAGAACTGGTAAGAGAGATGCAAAAGTCGCCGGTAAAAAAGGAAGGCAAACAGCCCGAGCCGGTATCATATCAGTTGCAGAAGATCCAGGATGACCTGGCTTCAAAATTTAGTACAAGGGTAAAACTAAAAGTTGGCAGCCGCGGAAGCGGTGTTATCGAGATCCCTTTCCTTTCGGAAGATGATCTTGGCCGCATCCTTGAAATGCTTGATTGGTAATTGTTAATTTAAAAAATGTATAAATTCCTGTTTTTTTTAGCTGTATCCGCTTTTTTTATTTCTGCCGCACAGGCGCAGGTAGTTGATAGTACGGGGAGTAAAAAAGTGATACGCTGAAAGTAAAGCATCCTGTTAAAACCCCGTCAGGCTCATTTGCTCCCAAAATTGATCCTGCCAAAGAAAAGATCTATCATCCCGATAGTACCCATATCCCGCATAAAGCAGTAATGCATTCATTGATGATACCTGGTTGGGGCCAGGTGTACAACCGCAGATGGTGGAAAGTGCCGTTAATTTACGGAGGTTTAGGTTTGCTAACCTCGGCCATTATATATAACCAGCATTATTACAAAGAATATTTAACATTATCAAGATATCGCCAGGGTACTCCTCCTAATCCCGGCGATCCTTATTATACAGAATATAACCTTTATAAAGACGTGCCAGATGCCAACCTGAGCGATGCCCGTGAAAATTCAAGGCGTAACCGCGATTTGAGCATACTGGGCTTTTTAGCTGTATGGGGTATCCAGGCTATTGATGCTTATATCGATGCCAAGTTCATCCACTCATATACGGTAGATAATAATTTGTCGTTCAAAGTAGCTCCGGGTATAATTAATCAGCCGGTTTATGCGCAGGGCGCTAATAATGCTTATATTCCGGGTATAAAAGTTACCTTTACGTTTTAATAAGGAAAACCACAATACCTGAAATGAAGATAGCGTTACTTGGCTACGGAAAAATGGGCAAAATCATCGAAAAGATAGCCCTTAGCCGCAAGCATGAAATTGTACTTACCATTGATCATGAAACCCTTCATGACCTTACAACCGAAAATCTGCAAAAAGCAGATGTGGTAATTGAATTTACTACCCCGGCATCCGTATTATCAAATATCGAGCATTGCTTTAATGCTAATGTACCTGTTGTTATTGGTACTACAGGCTGGTACGAGAAATTACCGGAAGTAAAACAGCAATGTATTGAGGGGAATAAATCATTATTGTGGGCTTCAAACTTCAGCGTTGGCGTTAACGTGTTTTTTTACGTGAATAAGCTGTTGGCTAAAGTCATGAACAAGTACCCTTATTACGAAGTACAGGTTGAAGAGATCCACCATACCCAAAAAATGGACTCGCCAAGCGGTACTGCCATAACCATCGCCGAAGGCATCATTAACAACACCGATACCAAAAATGAGTGGATTAATGTATTAACTACCGACGACAGTGATGACGATGCGAATGTTGCTCCTAACCAATTACTTATAGAATCATTAAGGATAGACAGTGTGCCGGGTACTCATACCGTTATTTATGATTCGGAAGTGGATAGCATCGAATTTAAGCATACTGCCCATAACCGTAATGGGTTTGCTTTAGGCGCTGTACTGGCTGCCGAGTGGCTGCACGATAAAAAGGGTTTTTACTCTGTTGAAGCCATGTTTGATTTTAACAGCTAATAGCTTTTTAATATAAATGGCAATAGCGGGCTATATAGGGTTTTATATCATTACGGGCCCGCTATTGATTTTAATACTGGCTGGATACTGGAAACTTTTTGAAAAAGCCGGTCGCCGGGGGTGGGAAGCACTGATCCCGGTTTACCATCTTTACATTATGCTTAAGTTGAGCCAACGGCCGTTGTGGCTCCTTTTGTTGCTTTTAATACCGGGCGTAAACTTTATTATAAGCATCGGCATCCTCATTGATTTTATTAAATCGTTTGGCAAGGTGGGCATAGGGCAAATCACCATGTCGGTGTTGTTGCCATTTATTTTTATCCCCAAATGGGGTTTTGATAAAAACACCCGTTATGTTGGCCCGTCGGCAAGTGACGATTTCAGGGAAAAATACCGTGACCTTGATAAATCCCCACTAAGGGAATGGACGGAAGCTATTCTTTTCGCTATAATAGCGGCAACGGTTATTCGCGGGCTTTTCCTCGAGGCTTTCACCATCCCTTCGTCATCTATGGAGAGCTCACTAATGGTAGGCGATTTTTTATTTGTGAGCAAGATCAATTACGGTGCACGCCTGCCTATGACCCCCATAGCATTTCCATTTGCACACCACACTATGCCGCTCACCGGTACTAAAGCCTATTGGGATGGTATTAAGCTGCCCTACTATCGGCTGCCGGGTTTCAGCGAAGTGAAAAAGGGTGATGCAGTAGTATTTAACTATCCAATGGATGCTGATTCGCCGTTTTACCGCCCTGTAGATAAGCAGGAAAATTATATCAAACGGTGCCAGGGCACACCCGGCGATACCATAAGGCTGGAGTACGGCCAGGTATACGTAAATAACCGTTTGATAGCCGCCCCACCCAACGCGGAAATGGAATACCGGGTACGTACAAATGGTTCGGGAAGAGGTTTTGGTCCCCATACGCGATATAACCTTCATTTGTCTGATATTCAACAGTTTACCTGGGTTTATTTTACAGCGAATATGACTGCACAATCGGCCGAAAAGCTAAAAACATATCCCTATATCAAGGCGGTGAAGCCCGATGTTAAGTTAAGAGGGGTGTATGATCATGAGGTTTTTCCGCATGATCCGCGCTTTAGGTGGAACGAGGATAACCTGGGGCCAATTATTATTCCGCAAAGAGGCTGGACTGTAAAGCTGGATAGCATGACCATGCCTTTTTATCGCCGGGCCATTGAGGTGTATGAAAATAATAAAGTGCAGGTTAAAGGGAACGCAGTTTTTATTAATGGGAGCAAGGCCGATAGTTATACCTTTAAAATGGATTACTATTGGATGATGGGCGATAACCGCCATAACTCTGAAGATTCGCGTTTTTGGGGCTTTGTGCCCGAAGACCATATTGTAGGTAAAGCCATATTGGTTTGGATGAGCTGGGATGCCAATTCGCCTTCATTTTGTAAAATAAGATGGGACAGGGTATTTAGAAGAATTAATTAGAGAGATATGCAGATGTGCAAATTCCGGATGTGCAGATGAGAGATTAAATAATTATCAATTTGTGCCCTAATAATAGAATCTATAATTAATATGGGGGAGCGTAACATATAACGTGTAACATATATCTTATACATAAAATATAAACATTAAAAAATCTGCACATTTGCACATCTGAAATTTGCACATTCGATACATCATATGAACTGGAAATTCTGGAAAAAGAAAGATTCAACTAAAGTAAAAAAGAAAAAAGTGCGCTTCGTGAATGGGGCGACGCTATCATATTTGCAGTAATAGCCGCCACCCTTATTCGTACGCTGTTTATCGAAGCCTACGTTATCCCCAGCGGCTCAATGGAAAACTCACTTTTAATTGGCGACTACCTGTTTGTAAGCAAGGTTAACTATGGCGCAAGGATGCCTATAACGCCTGTTTCGTTTCCGTTTATGCACCATACTACTCCCTGGGGGACTCAAGCTTACTGGGGCGGAGTAAAATTGCCTTATTATCGCTTGCCGGGTTTAAGTGATATAAAAAAGCAGGATATCGTGGTTTTTAACGCGCCGATAGAGGCCGATTCTCCTTATTTCAGGCCGGTGGATAAGCGCGAAAACATTATCAAACGCTGCCAGGGTACTCCCGGGGATACCTTAAGCGTAGTTAACGCGCAGGTTTATATTAACGGCAAGGCCGCTCCAAATCCGGAAAGGGGAAAGGAAGGTTATTTTGTTGAAACCAATGGGCAGGAATTTAACCCGGCTATTTTGAACGAGCTTAAGATAGATATTAGGGGCAATACCGGCAACCGTTATGAAATGATGATGTCTAAGGAATCGGCAGCTACTTTGAAAACTTATTCAAATGTAAAATCAATTGTGCCGGCTTTAACGCTTAAGGGTACCAGTGACCCGCTGAACCCGGTTTACCCTGCCAAGTACCCGCGTTATAAGATCACACCTAATTTTCCTGACTTTAAATGGAATGTAGATAATTATGGCCCCATCATTATCCCTAAAAAAGGCTGGACAGTTAAATTGGATAGCCTGACTTTCCCGGTTTATGGCCGCGCTATTGAGATTTATGAAAATAATAAAGTAAATGTTGTGGGTAAGGATGTCATGATTAACGGAAAAAAAGCCGATACTTATACCTTTAAGCTTAACTACTATTTTATGATGGGGGATAATCGTCACAATTCGGAAGATTCGCGCTTTTGGGGGTTTGTTCCGGAAGATCACGTAGTAGGGAAAGCTTTATTTACCTGGATGAGTATTGACAGTACAGCCAGCTTCTTTAATAAAATAAGGTGGAACCGGTTGTTCAGAGGCATACATTAATTGAAAATATAAAAACACCAAAGTGAACGGAATAGGATTAATAATAGTATTTGTTCTTTTTATAGTACTGCCATTTGCAGGTTTATGGAAACTGTTTGAAAAGGCAGGGCGGCCAGGCTGGGAAGGCATTGTGCCACTCTACAACTTTTTCATCATCATTAAGTTAACCGGTAGGCCGGCGTGGTGGTTTATTATGCTGCTAATACCAGGCTTAAACTTTTTGATAGCGCTGGGCTTGATTGTTGATTTTTTAAAATCGTACGGAAAGTTCACTTTTGTTGAACATGTGCAGGGTGTAATCCTTCCGTTTATATATTTCCCTAAATGGGGCGGTGATAAGGATACCAAATATTTAGGCCAGTCGGCGAGCCCCGAGTTCAGGACTAAGTATAAGATTGCCCTAAAGAAAACCCAGGCACGTGAGTGGGCTGATGCCATCATTTTTGCGGTAATCGCTGCAACGCTGATCCGTACATTATTTATTGAAGCTTATGTAATTCCAAGTGCATCGATGGAAAGCTCGTTGCTTATTGGCGATTACCTGTTTGTAAGCAAAGTGAACTATGGAGCACGTTTACCCATGACGCCAGTTGCATTTCCTTTCGCACACCATACCATGCCGCTTATTAATACCAAGGCCTATTGGGATGGTATCGAACTGCCGTACTATCGTCTGCCGGGTTTAAGTGATATTAAAAAAGGTGATGTGGTAGTGTTCAATTATCCTATGGATGCCGATTCGCCTTATTTCAGGCCGGTTGATAAACGCGAAAACTATATCAAACGCTGCCAGGGTACCCCGGGCGATACGCTGAGTGTAGTTAAGGCCCAGGTGTTTATAAATGGGAAAGCTGCTGTTACACCACCAAAAGGCGAGATTACTTATGATGTTAAAACAGATGGGAACGAGCTTAACCCGCAGATAGCTACAGATTTGCATTTGTCGGATATTTCATCGGTAAATAATACTGAGTTTATTACCAATACCACCGAGGAATCGGCAAAGGCACTGAGGGGATATTCAAACATCAAGTCAGTTACACCACGGTTAACTTCGCCAGGCGCGTCTGATCCGATGAACCCGGTTTACCCTGCCATTTTCTCCAACTATAAAATAGGAGCTAACATTCCCGATTATAAATGGAATGTAGACAATTTCGGGCCTGTCATTGTACCTAAAAAGGGCTGGACAGTAAAACTGGATAGTTTAACCTTCCCGATCTACGGTCGTGCAATTGCCGTATATGAAGGTAACAAGGTTGAAGTGAGCGGTAAAGACATCCTGATCAATGGCAAAAAAGCCGATAGTTACACCTTTAAACTCAACTACTATTTTATGATGGGCGATAACCGTCATAACTCAGAAGATTCACGTTTTTGGGGCTTTGTTCCTGAAGATCATATTGTGGGTAAAGCACTGTTCATTTGGATGAGTGTTGACGACAATGCATCGTTCATCCACAAGATCCGCTGGAGCAGACTGTTTAATCTGATCCATTAGCCCCCTAAACCCCTGAAGGGGAACTAAAGTGAAAAGCCTGTTTTGCTTAGCAAAACAGGCTTTTCACTTTAATAAAATCACGGCCGCGGGCTTTCAGTCCGTGGTTTACCATAGTTTCAGGTTTGAGCTGAATTTCCGTAAGATGGAAGCTTACATTATGCCTGCCACGGGTTACGCTGCGCTAAACCCGCGGTAGCGGGCTAATTTTAAACCTTTCCGCCAATTTATTCAAATCTTCAACAACGGCATCAACTAATGGTATGCCGTTGGCTATCCTGTCAGCTTCTGCTTCCAGTTCTGGCTCCCCTGGAATAATTACTTTTTGATCAGGATCAACTGTAGCCGATGATTTAAAACGCTCTATCCAATTATCTAAATGATTTTTAAACTCATTTACCGGCCGGAACCCATCCACGCGCATTGCGCCTAAGAAATGCCCTATACCCGCGCCAACGGGATCATTCGGCGGATCAAGAAAAGCCACAAAGGGCGGTACCCAGGGTCCGTAATTGGCGCCTGATAATACTGCTGATAAAATATCAACGGTAGCACTCAAACCAAAACCTTTATGACTGCCATGGTCGCGGTCGCTGCCGAGGGGAGGAGAGAGCCGCCGGTTTTTAATGCATGAGGATCGGTAGTATAATTGCCTTCTTTATCCTGGATCCAGCCTTCGGGAACCTGCCTGCCTAAGCGCTGGGCTATTTCCAGTTTTCCGTTAGCAGCGGCTGAAGTGGCAATATCAACTATCACCGGCGGATATTTACCAGCCGGAAAAGCGTAACACATAGGGTTGGTACCCAAAAGCCGTTCACTGGAAAACGTAGGCGCAACCAGCGGACTGGCATTGGTCATGGCAAAACCGATCATATCTTTCTCCACAGCCATCAACGTGTGATAACCGGCAATACCAAAATGGTTGGAGTTGCGTACTGATACCCAACCCGAGCCGTATAGCTCAGCTTTTTTAATGGCTACCTCCATGGCAAACGGAGCTACCACTAAACCAAGGCCTGCATCGCCATCTACAGTGGCAGTTGTTGGCGTTTCATGCACTATCCGGATGTTGGGCGTGGGATTAATGCGTTTCTTCTCCCAAAGGCGTACATAACCGCTCAACCGGGCTACGCCATGCGAGTCGATACCACGGAGATCGGATTTAAGCAGCACGTCGGCTGCTAAAACCGCATGTTCATGGCTGCAGCCAATAACTTTGAATATATTTTCGGTAAATGTGCGTAGAGTGGATGGCGATATCAGCATACGGCAAAGATAACCGTTGATTTTTAAAATGATTACGTTGATTTCGCTGATGAGGTACCTTTATACACTTGATTTGGAGTAGCAGCGGGTAGCCCGGACTAATCTCCAATCACCAACCTCTAATCTCTACCCTCAAGCCATCGCAAACTCGGGCTTTACTTCGCTCAGGTGTTTGTTATACCAGTTGGTACTGTTATAGCGGGCGTTTATTTCGTAGATTTCGGGTTTTAGTTTCAGCAGGTTAAGGATATCCTGGCATGAAAAACGGTTGCAAACCGGGTATAACTCTTTAAATACGCGCTCGATAAAATAAAAATCTTCGGGGTGGTCGAGTGCAAAACGGTGCGACATGGAATAATCCAGGCCAGTTTCCCAGGTTACGTTGCCGATGTTAAAAATAAGCGGATTTTCATAGATGTAGGGCGAGGTATGCTCCAAATCATGAGGGCGACCGGCGTTTTCCCAGGCTTGTTTGAGACAGGCCATGGTCATCACTTCTACGTCGTTGCCATCGGGATAGGTGGCCGGGTACAGGTTGCTTACATAATCAAACTTTTGCCTGTTGCTGAAAAAATATTCAAGCACGTTATCAATGATCCGCGGATCGATTAGCGGGCAGTCGGCCGGAATTTTGACAACCACATCGGTATTGAATAGTTTTGCTGCCTGGTAATGCCTGTCAAGCAGGTTGCCAAGGCTGCCGCGATAACATTGAACGTTAAGATTTTCGGCCTCCTGTGCAATAACATCATCTTCAGCGCCTTCGGAAGTGGCAATAACAATATTGGCCTGGTGCTGGATCATACCTACCCGCTCCACCATGCGCGCTAACAAACTTTTACCCAATATAGGCAGCATTACTTTGCCATATAAACGACTTGATGCCATGCGGGCCGGCACAATAATCACTACATGCTCATCCATCTTTTCCGGAAATTTGAGGTTTATCAAAAAAACATTAACCGGGTTAAATGTAGAATGGTAAGGTTTAAATATGGCGAAGTTTATATTATGAAATTGTTAACCGGTGGGTTGATATGCAAAAATAAAGCCCGGCACAATGGCCGGGCCTTACAACACAGGTATAGGTTATTTAATAGTAGTAAACGTTGGTTTGAATATCTGCACTTAGTTTTTTATCGTCGGTTGCTGCTTTAATACCCTGCAGCCACACGGTATATACAGAACCCGCCCGAAGGTTAACGTTAGTAAGGCTGGCTAATACGGTAGGAGTGCCTTTTTGGCGAATGTTAAGCGTGTAAGTAACACCGCCTTTAATAGTCACAAAATCAGATACTTGTTTGTAAGCTTTGTTTGATGCCAGAACCGAATCTTTTGAAGTAACCAGGTCAACCGTACCGGCATCGGCGCTGAGGTTTGCCAAACGGATACTGGCCATCCCGGCGGCCGGCTGAACGATAGAATCGGCAACAAAAATTACATCGCGTTTGCCTGCGGTGTTGGCAAGGTATACCGAGTAAAGTTTTTTAGCTACGAGGGTGATGGTATCGTCTGCAACTTTTTGCTTGGTGCCCGAAACATAAAAGGTTGCTGTTCTTTTACCGGGATAAGCATTAATGTAATCTATACCGTGACCGTAACGAATTGGAAAATTGTTCGCCCTGTTGGGCTCAAGATAAAAATCAACCGGATCAGAATCGGGCGAGGCATTGATGACTGAAACAAGTGCCACCGGCGGCTGAACGTAATTGTTGTGATCTTTTAAACACGAGCTGAGTGTTGCTGCCAGCAAACACACCATCCCGATAATGCCTGCCCGCCTTGTTAATTTTTGCTGAACTGTTTTCATAAAATAAAATATTGGTAGTAAACTGATATTTTAACTTTACGTAACCAGCAGGCATTACGCTACTTTGGATTAAAAATTTTAACCCCGGTGTGATTAGCATAAATACGTTTGAGCTTAGGTTTTAGTATGCAAGGGATAGGGGTTTCAATTGTAAAAAAATATCGGATAATTTTTATCCGATATTGTAAATAAGTTAATGGATTATACAATAGGGATAGTGCCTCCATCTATAGTAAATTCGCTTCCGTTTAAATAAGCAGCACGGTCTGATACCAGGAAGGCTACCAGTTCGGCAACTTCTTGGGGTTCTGCCGGGCGGCCCATGGGGATGCCCCCTAACGAATCCATAATGATTTTTAGTGCTGCTTCTTTGTCTCCGCCGTTTTGCGAGGCCAGGTTGTCAATCATGCCCTGTGCCCCGCCGGTATTGATAAAACCCGGCGCTACCGAATTAACCCGTACGCCTCTGGGTGCAAGCTCCTTTGAAATGCCTTTGCTATAATTACTCAGGGCTGCTTTTGCTGCTGCGTATGGTAGTGTTGCCTCGAAAAGTGGCATTTTACGCTGTATGGACGAAATGTGGACTATCACCCCTTGTTTTTGATTAAGCATGGTTGGCAGTAATCCTCTGTCTAACCTAACGGCTGCCAATAAATTGGTTTGCAAGGCTGCTTCCCAGTCTTCATCGCTTAGCACCATAACTCCGCCTGCCGGCGATTCAGAACCTCCAAGGTTGTTGATCAGGATGTCTATGCCTCCCAAGCGTTCAAGGGTTTCTTTAATTACTTTATCAGTACCTGCTTTGGTGCTGAGATCGGCCTGGATAAACTGTTTAGGGTCAATATCTGTTGGCTGGGTACGGGCTGTGGTTACAATGCTGGCCCCACCTTTAAACAGGCGCTCAAAAATAGCTTTGCCTGCGCCTTTTGTTCCGGCTGTAACCAGGATCTTGTTGCCGTTAAATTCATTTGGGTCGATATTGAAATTTGCTTTTGCAATCATTTTATGTGGATTTGTGTTGTATGATAATGCAAAATTGGTGAAGTGAACGTGGCGGATCAAGTACGGAAAAATGATTCAATACGGATAAATTTATCCCTGTGGTTACCGAAATTTGCAGCTTGAATAATACCGAAACCGGAATTATTATGTACGAAAGAAAATTACCTATACAGGAAGAGTGCGGGCTTGACCTTATCCGTGAGGTTGTATTTGGCAAGTGGAAAATCCATTTGTTGTATTATATATCGCAAGGGATCAGCAGGCCCGGGCAACTGCAAAAAAATATCCCGGAAGCATCCCGCAGGGTTTTGAATATCCAGCTAAATCAACTGGAGGATGATGAACTCGTAGCCAAAACGGTATACAACCAACAACCGCCTAAAGTAGAATATTACTTAACGGATTTAGGGAAATCAATAATGCCCATCATCAATGAGCTTGGCCGGTGGGGGGATACTCACAGCGGGCACCTGAGGAGGGTGATCAAAAAGCGATTGATATTGCCCGAGGCATAGCAGGTGAAAAGCGAGCCCTTATTGTTGATACCTGCTTTTATGGCATTGTTATAAAGCGGATTATTAAGTATAATTTTATCTATAGCGCTTACTTTTCCAGTTGTTTATCAATCAGGTGTTGTAATTCATTTTTAAATTTGTCATCAAGCTTGATGTTTTCGGCAACAGGCTGATGAAACATATTTTTGATCATGCGGTTAATAGCGGTACTTTGTTGCTGAAATACCCTGCAAACGTGGCATCCCGCCAGGTGGATCTTTAATTCCAGTTTTTCTCGCAGGGAGATCTTTCCTATTTCCTGCTTTTCAATCAGGTAAGTAGCCTTTTTGCAGTTGTAGGCTATTTTAGTTAATCTCGTCCATAATCCATTAGTTTAAAGCCAGTTTTTTTGAAGGCACTCTCTTAGGCTTAGCTTGGCGCGGTGAATAATTACCCAAAAGTTGGATGATGATATTCTCAAATCGCCGCAAATGGTGTCGGTGGTTTCATCATCAAGGTGTTTCATAGTAAACGCCGAGAGCCATAATGAGGGCAATTTTCTCATGCATCTTTGCAGTATAAACTCAAATTCTTTGCTTTCGAGGTGATCGGGTTGTTCAATGCCAAACTCCGCTGGCCTGTGATCGGTTTTCCAGTTATGGGCATCAAGTTCAAAAAAATCGTCTGTTTCATATTCGGCAAATGTTACCGCAGGTTCCTTAACAAAAGCGGATGCTTTTTTGCGGTAAATATCAATAATCTTGTTTTTTAGTATGGCGGTAAGCCATGTACGTTCGGTGCTTTTGCCCTCAAATTTTTGCAAGCGCTCGAGAGCGGCCAAAAAAGTTTCCTGTACAAGATCGCGGGCTAATTCTTCGTCGTTAATGCGGGTAAGGGCATACTTGTAAAGATAGTCGGCATGGCGCGTTACCCAGGCACGGGGTTCGGTGCTGTTTTGGCTTTGCATAAATCAACGTGGTGGTAATGGTTTGTGTAAAAGTTTATAGCCCATATTGTATTAATGTTTTGATTTGTGCATTCTGTCGGGTAGGAGAAGGAATCCTTACAAGATTTTTTTATTTTTTCTGAAACCAGGGCTTAATGAAATGGGATGTCTGGAAGAGTCGTTAATATCTAATATTCCGGTTCAAACTAAATGCAGACAAATAAATGACAGAATAATCGGCTATCGACTGTAAGGTTCTTCGTATATCTACGACAAAGGGGTATGAAAAAGATAAATCTGTTTATTATACCATTGATATTATTGGCCTTTAATGCCTGCAGTCAAAGTACTCCGCATGCCGATAAAACCGTTGATACCAAAACATATCCGCAAGCTAAGCTGGCGAGCTACTGGAAACAGGTATTGACGCCCGAAGCTTACGAGATACTGGTAAATAAGGGCACGGAACAACCCTATCATAACCCTTATTGGAATAACCACGAAAAAGGGACATATGTAAGTGCAGCTACCGGTAAGCCATTATTTAGTTCGGATTCTAAATTTGAATCGGGCACAGGCTGGCCAAGTTTTTTTAAACCTATCGATCCAAAAGCGATTAAAATTGTTAAAGATACATCGTACGGAATGGTACGTGAAGAGGTTGTTGAAGCCAGCACAGGTTTACATCTTGGCCACGTTTTTAATGATGGTCCGGCACCTACCGGTAAACGTTATTGTATGGATTCATACGCTTTCAAGTTTGTTCCGGCTAAATAATAAACCATTAAATTAAAAAGATCATGTTAACAAAAAAATTGAATGTATGCCTGCTTGGCCTGCTGATATTGTTTGGCTGTGCCGATGCGCAAACCGGCGGAAGCGGTTTTGCAAGCCTGCCTGCCCCAAAGGCGGGCGAAAAGGTTGCTACTTTTGCGGGTGGTTGTTTCTGGAGCCTTTCGGAAGGTTTGTATGAATTGAAGGGTGTTAATAAAGTAGTAGCCGGATATGCCGGCGGCACAACTAAAAATCCATCATACGAAGATGTTTGCGGTAAAAATACCGGCCATGCCGAATCGGTACAGGTTTACTACAACCCTGCTGAAATAAGTTACGCTGCTTTAGCCGAAGCTTTCTTTTATGCGCACGATCCTACCACTGTAAACAGGCAGGGCCCTGATGTAGGCGACGACTACCGCTCAGTAGCTTTTTACCGTACACCGGAAGAAAAGAAAACTTTAGAAAGTGTAATAGCTAAAGTTAACGCTACACATCATTACAGCAGCCCTATCGTTACACAGGTTGTTCCGTTTAAAGTATTATATCCGGCCGAAAATTATCACCAGGGATATTACAGGCAGCATATGGATAACCCATATATCAGCCATGTTTCAGTACCTAAAGTATTGAAACTGCGTAAAGCCATGAATAGCTTGTTGAAACCCGAGTTTCAGCATAAGGATTAGAGTTAAGTGTAAATGTTGTATTTGACTGTTCTGTTGTCTCTACACCACGTTATTGCGGGTAACCATCAGGGAAGTCTTTTCATCCGCCGGTTGTTTAAGAATAAAGCATTGGTCATCAGCAAAAAAAAGGCGAAAAGTAACAAAACCTTTCGCCTTTTCCCTTTAACCTTTCCCCTATCTATTGATTACAGATCGTTTTTAATTTTTGATTATAATCAGGATTTAGCGGTTCATTGGTTTGAGCCAGGCGCTGCGAACCTACATTGGCCGGACAGGCAATGCCATTAGGCCCGTCGTAAACCAAACCGGGTTTTGTGCTGAGGAGTTCTTTCGGCACGTAGATCTGTACAGTGGTTTTTGAATAGCTATGCGGATAAAACCGGATGTAATATCCATCAGGGTGTAATGACCATATGCCTGATGGTACCGCCGGATCAGGCGCCGGAGCCAAACCGGCTAACATGGCATACTTTTCCATCTCTTCGTAAGATGAATTACCAGAGGCAGCTAATCGGCGGATATTGTTTTCAGCCTCAAAAACACTTTGAACTGCAGGCGGCAATTGGCTTTTAGCTTTATCCATTACACTGGCGGGCAATACACCCAACGCACCGCCTTCCAGCATTAACAGTTCATTAGCTGATAGCAGCCTGGTCGCAGTAAGCTTAATATCGGACCCCATATCAACAAACCTGGTGCGTGCAATAATCGACCATAATAATATCTGGATGCTATGCTGGTCAACCTCGGGATGAGTTTCAGCATGTTTTAATATCAGTATCACCACATCGCGCTTTGGCCCAAGCACCGGGGCAAGCATATACCCATCGCCTGTACTGGGGCCACGAGTACCAGCATGCAGACAATAGCTTTTGCTGGTCATTTCATAAAAACCGGCGCAAAGCTTAAAACCGCCCCCGGGTGCTTTTGGCAAAAGGTATAAAGGCTCGGCTACCTGCCCTTCCATAAACGATGGTGGCTTGGAGCCTGCCTTGTTAACGTCATTAAAACTGGTGGTAATGGCCTGCGGTTGTTTCAGCAATTTATTAAGGCTGCCGCCCGATACCATATCGGCTCCTTTATCCAATATGGCTTTCCCAAAACCGCCAAACTGGGCTTGTACAGCAGTGCTGCAAAATAGGCAGATACCCAGGCAAATGATAAGATGTTTTTTGAAGTTTTTCAAAGACAATAGGTATATTAGTGTAGGGAGCAGGAGTTTTTTATGTTTCATATAGATATAGTGTTTAAGTTTCAATTGCAAGAAACAAAAAATACTATAAACTGTTTGTTGAATTTATTCACAATTGTTATGCAATAGTTAATAGATCTATTGATGGAAGCAATAAACCCGTTAACTGGCTATTTATTTCAACTCAAGCTCCATTTGGATATTAGCACGTTCGTATGGTGAAGGCCTGCCTGCTACCTTAACAAAGCCCAATTTATGATACAGGCTGATGGCCGGTTTTAAAATGGTGTTACTCTCCAGGTAAAGTTTATGGCTGCCAAGGGCTTTGGCCTTTTCGATAATAGCCTGTCCGAGCAAAAAGCCTATATTTTTTCCCTGCGCCTTTGGCGAAACGGCCATTTTAGCAAGCTCATAGTCATAATCAGGATCGTCCATTTTCAGTAGGGCACATACACCAACGGGTTCGTTATTATAAAGCGCGACCAGGATATGGCCGCCGTTGTTGATAATGTAACTGTCGGCGTTATCAAGGGCCTTATAATCGGCATCTTCCATTACGAAGTATTTGGAGATCCATTCTTCATTCAATGCTTTAAAAGCCCGGGCATATTTAGGTTCATAAGGCACGATGTGTACTTTATTGCTCTCCCTTATTTTTTGATGTGCCTGTACCCGGCGCAACAATGATTTTTGTTCCAGCAGGTATTCCCATTCTTCAATAGCCTTCCATAGGTCATGATTCGCCTGGGCTAAAAGTTCTTCAACGGCGTTAGTCACATCTGCATACTGGTCTTGGATTTTTTTCCAACCTCAATCCCTTTAGCCGACAGGCTTACCATATTGCGCCTGCCATCAGCCTTATCCTTTTTCTCAATAACAAAACCGTTCTTCACCATTTCGGCAATAATCTTACTTACAGAAGGGTGGGAGTGACCAATCTCCCTGGCTATTGAGGTAATTGTAAATTCGCCGCCATCCTGCAATACATAAAAAACCGGGAACCATTTAGGCTGAAAATCGATATCATATAATTTGTAGATCCGCACAGCATCTTCCACCATGGTTTCGGTAAGCATCCTTAACCTGCTGCCTATAGCCATTTTTCCCACTTTATTAAAAAACTCCATATTGATAAGTAACTAATTATGTAACTGATTACACAAATGTATAATGTTGTTTTAAAAAGTGCAATAGTGGGTTACAAAATCAATGTCATCGGCAATTCATAAAACCGGAGCTACTGGCGATTAAAAGAAGTTTTATCTGAACCGTTTCTGAAAGATTGTTTAAATTTTTTCGAATGTAGAGGCGCATAATTGCGTCTCCCGCTTGCAATTTACGGCGATTGGAGCACTTTTAAATCGACTTGTCCTCCGGGAGACGCAATTATGCGCCTCTACATTTTTTGCATTTTAGTAAGTTTAAATATTATGCTAATGCTTTACCCATTAATGGATCGCTGAAGCCCGGTTTTCCTGTTTCCACACGGCCTGCAAAGCGTTTTGTAAAGCTGCCAAACCCGTCAACCTTTGTGCTGAAATCATACCAGCTATGGGTTTTACTTAAATTTAAAGCGATTGTTGTGCTGGCACCTGCTTTTACAGCAACTTTGTGATCGCCGGTTTTATATCCATGATCTGTTACCGTAATAGTTTGGGCCTTACTTGTATGATTTGTTATTTTCAGGGCGATGTTACCTGTTAATTTCCCTGCAAGCTGTTCATATTCACAAATAACGTCAATTAACGGATCGGCGGCGTTACCCAGGTACTCGCGGAAGAAGCCGTTAGGGCCATAGGTGCGCAAATGGTATTCGCTGTTTTCAAACTCATGTAAAGGCCAAACATCCGAGAGGGTATCACCGGCTTTAACGGTATAGGCCCAGGCACGCAGGTCTTCCATTTTCTGCGGATCATTCATCGTAGCATATTTGCCGGGAGCATATACGTTAAATGGCGAGCCCAACGCTTTTGCACCAAAGACTTTGTTACTCGCAGTAAATTTAATTTCGAATGATTTTTTATCTGCACTCAGTTTGCCATCTGCATAAAGCTGGTAAGGCAATGCGGATGATGGTTTGATCCCTTTTTCCTGTTGCGGCATGTACGGTGATAAGTGCGGATCTTTATTGATCTGCGCAATTTCATCGGCAGTCAGCAGCTTATAGTCCGAAGGGAGTTTTTTGAATTGAGCTTTATGAATACTCTCCAAAAATGCTTCCCTTGCAACAAATTCCGGATTCTCGATCTTCTCGCCATTATATGGACGGAAAACGCTTGAAAGATCACCGCAAACTGTACGGCGCCATTGGCTGATATTAGGTTCGGTTACTTTTTTGCCGGTTTTGTGGCTTAAAAAGTTCTCTAAAAATTGCAGGGTTGAAGTATGGTCAAACACTTCTGAATTTACCCAGCCGCCGCGGCTCCATGGTGAAGCAATTACCAACGGCACACGGAAGCCTAAACCGATCGGGCTTTCACGATCAAATACTTCCGGGAAGTTATTGCGCGCTTTTTCCTGTTCTAAAGTAACGAATTCAACGCTTGGGTCGATACCTGCTGATACCTTGCCGGTGCCCGGTTTATGCGGATTAGGCGCGGTGAAAGGAGGGACGTGGTCAAAGTAGCCATCATTTTCATCATAAGCTAAAATGAAAACAGTCTTTTTCCAAACTTCGGGATTCTGGGTAAGGATGTCCAGCACTTCAGATACGTACCATGCACCGTACCAGGCCGAGCTTGGATGGTCAGAAAAATGCTCGGGCGCCGATAGCCAGCTTACGGTAGGTAATTGACCTCCTTTTACATCGGCACGGAACTGGTGTAATACATCTCCTTTAGGTACTAAAACTTCGCGTTCGGTGCCATCATCATTATATTTCAGCGGACTTAGAGTACGATAGTGCGGATCATTGGTATTGGTTACAAAACCTTTCTGGTGAAGGTTTTTTCGCGCTGCGGCAGGCTTGCAAACTTGTTAGGATCGAGGCTTGCCATGTCCTTTTTCGTATTCTCCAGGTCGCGCTGTTTTTGTTTAAGCTGTTTTTGCAGGTGATCAATGTGGGCATCGCCTGCAGGCGATGCAGCAATCTGTTTTTCAACGGCTGCTATTTCATCAGGTAAAACAGTTGATTTTTTTGCAGATGGGCTATGTGTTTATCGTAAAGTTTGATGTTGTACTGGCCAAAAAACTCAAGTGGATTATCCTGGAAATTTGATAACCATGGATCTTCTTCGCCCTCTAAACCAGTATCAATAGCAATTTCGTTTTGGTAATGTTTCCATGATATAATATGATCCTCCAAACGCTCAGGGAAGGTAGCCCAGTTGAGGGTGCCATAATCCATATCGTCATTCCAAACGTGTGCAAGTGAATTTTCATGCTGCTCGGCACGGATAGTACCGCTCCAGAAATACAGCCTGTTTGGATTTGTACCTGTCAGGGATGAGCAAAAGTTCTGATCGCAAACGGTAAAGGCATCGGCCAGGGCATAGTAAAATGGGATATCCTCGCGATTGTGGAAACCCATAGTTAATGGCATGTTGGAATATTCCTTAATACCATTACGTTTAACGTTAAGCCATTGGTCAAACTTGCCATCGTTACGGGCATTAACCTGGTTGCTCCAGGAATGCGGCAGCGAGCTCATCCAGGTTGCTTTGGTATTCTTGATATCAAGGTGGAAAGGGGCATAAGTTTCGCCTTTTTTGTTCGATTGCAGCCAAACCTTGTTTTTATTCGGCAAATCAATAGCCCGTGGGTCATTATAACCACGTACCCCTTTCAGCATTCCGTAGGTATGATCAAACGAGCGGTTTTCCTGCATCAGGATCACAATGTGCTCAGCATCCAGGTAAGTACTGCCCGGTGCGGGGTTAATGGCCATTGCTTTTTGAATAGATTGGGGTAAAACGCTTGCGAGGCCGGCCGCCCCGGTTAGCAGGGCTGCTTTTTTAAGAAAATCTCTCCTTGAATCAGACATAGTTTTATTTTTAGTCCATGGTCGATAGTCCATAGACCATGGTTTTTTGTTTTTAGTCTATGGTCGAAAGTTCATAGACCTGGTTATTGTTTTTGTCAATAGTTATAGCCAATAAGCTATGGTTGGCTTATTGAAAAACCAAGATATGCAGTTTTTTCAATCCATGGACTATCGACCATGGACTATGGTCTAAAAAACTAACCGTCCTTCCGCCGGGCAATCTCCTGCTCGCATAGGCCAAATGACAGGGTCATGCCGTTACCGCCGAGGCCATTGATAAGGGTTACCCCAGGCTCAATGTCGATGATAAGTTCGTACGCGCCGTTGGTCATTTTAGGGTAGATGCCGTGCCATGACTGCAGCATTTTCCAGTCTTTAAAATTGGCGAATGTATGTAAGTATTCAATTATCAAATTATTAATAAATTCTTTATCGAAGGGATCATGAACCAAACCATATTCGTGCGAATCGCCGATGGTAAGCTCGCCGCTGCCATTTTGGGATACCATTACGTGGATGCCCCATTTAAGGTGTGTGGCATATTGTTCTTCATAGCGTTTGCGCAAGGCTGGCAATGAAGCTGCGGCCTGGAACCCCGGGTAATGAATCATAGACAAGCCACCACATAACGACGGACCTATGCGCCATTCATCGGGCTGGGTAACTAAACGCATCATTTGCAGTTTGCATTTGGTGATCTGTGTTTGTGCGAATAGTTCCGGATATAAAGTTTCAAAATCGGCGCCGCTGCATACATAGATCTCGTCGGCTTCCCAGCTTTGGTTGCCCGAACTAACTTTGGGATGTTGGATACGGCTGATAGCAGTGTTCCAGTGAAATTCGACACCAAATTTTTCGGCAAGATAAGCTGCCACCTGCCCGATGGCTACCCGCGATTCAACAATCATTTCCTCGCCGCTCCACAGGGCGCCTTTCAAGCCATCGGTATTAATTGCCGGCGATTTTGAAACAGCTTCGCCCGGAGTTAGCACAGCGCAATCACGGTATTGCTTGTTTACATCTACATACTCTTCAATTACCTGCAGTTCATCATCATGATAAGCAAGGTGTAGCGAGCCAACCTCATTATGCCAGATCTTAGCCTCGGTACAAACTGTTTTCCAAATGCTTTTTGATAGCATGGCGCGCTCAAACATTGGTCCGGTAGCCTGTCCTATAGGCCATACCATACCAAAGTTCCGGATGGAAGCACCCACCGCGCGTTCGTTACGTTCAAATACGGTTACCTGATAGCCGCGAACGGCCAAAGCGCGGGCTGTAGCCAAACCTGCAATGCCTGCGCCTATGATTATTGCACTTTTGTTATTGTTCATTGGTTCAATAGTTCATTGGTTCATCGGTTTGAATTGTTCAAACCTCAATTGATTTGATTGGCTGGATTGAAAGTTAGAGTTTGTTGCTCATCAGTTTCATCTGCAATTATCTTTTTTATCACGGGCAGCGCTTTGCAAAAAGTAAATGAGCGATAAAATACCGCAAATTCCGCCAACAATGGCTACCGTCATTGCGCCTTCCCGAAAAAAGGCACCCCAGCTTATTGAGGGGCGACCAAGTTCTTTTACCAGCAAAACACTAACACTGCCAAGGTAGCCCATCGAATCGGCAATGTACATGATAAAGCCCACATTGCTTTTATAGTGGAACGATGCTATCATCCGTTCAAAAAATATAGCATTGTAAGGAACGTAGCCCATGTATAAGCCAAGGCCTACCAGGGTCATCCATAAGGTTGGGCTTATCATTTTAAAGGTAAACATGATGGTTGATATACCCACCAGTACACAACCGGCAATGATCATTAAATGAATAATACTAAAGGCACGGATATTTTTCCTGACAAGGATAAGCAAGCTCATGGCTACTAATACCACCAGCGAAATTTTTATATCCGTAGTGGTAAAAATGCTGTTATCCTTAATGCCCAGGCTTGCCCAAATCTCTACCTCGAAATTATCGCGTACGTCGCGCATAATAGTAAGTAGCACATAAACAATCAGGGTGAGGATAATACCCGGTAAAAAACGGATAACGAATTGTTTGCGCTCTGTGGCGTTCATGGGGGTACGTTCGGAGCGTAAACTTATGTCTTCGGCGGTAGGTGCTGGGATAAGCTCCATACAACCTACAAAAAATAACAGCGGCAATGCGAATACAGCACCTGTTAAAAAAGGCATGTAATATTCATTTACATGAAGACTGCTTATAAGTGTACGCCCTATTGTTTTTACAAAGCCCGATGCAAAGATGAGACTGATGGATAATACCGAAGCCATGAACTCAGTTGAGCGGCGGCCTTCCAGGTAACCAAAAACCAGGCCCCAGATAAGGCCCAGCGGGAGACCGTTGATGAAAAGGAACGCAATATTCCACGGGGCCGGTACAAAAGCAAAGGCCAGCAGCGCCGCCCAGGCAATGCCGATAAGGGTTAAAATATATCGTGCACGGGTTTTGCCGTTTACTTCGGCTATAAATTTTATGCCGTAAAACTTGCTGCTCATATAGCCGATAACCTGCGCTATAACCAGCCAAACCTTATAATCAACATGAAAGTACTCGTGACCAGTGAAAGTTGCCGCTGCAAATGCCTTACGGAAAGCATACATGGATGTATACGTTCCAAAAGCCGAAACCGCTGCCAAAACTGAAATCAGTGCATAAGGCCATTGGGCTACTTTTGCACGTAAACTTTCAATCAGCCTCATGTTTTATTGATTTATGATGTCAACTACTTGTGCAATATCGTCAATAATATGGGTAGGATTATAGGTTTCCAGCTCGGCCCGGGTAAAAATGCCGGTGGTTACGCCTATTGAATATTTGCAGCCGGTGTTTTGGCCCTCGCGTACATCAACCTCAGTATCGCCTACTTTAGCAACTTCCAAAGCATCTGTTATGCCGGCCTCAAGCATCATTTTTTGGATCATGAAAGGATGCGGGCGACCAAGTTCAACTTCGTCCGATCCAACAACGTAATCGATCAGCCCCTTCTCGTGCCATTGCAGGCGGTTTACAATAGTATCGGCAATATCGCGCGAGAAACCGGTATTGATACCAACTTTAACGCCTTGCTCATGCAGTTTAGCAAATGTTTCCTCTACGTTTGGCAGGGGGTCAATGCCAGGCTCAAACTGGTAAAAATTAATCATTTGCTGTACAAACTCTTTATGTATGGTTGTTACCAGTTCGTCGGTAATCAATGATTGATCGGCTTCATGTTCAACAAGCATTTTACGAATGGCCAGGGTTTTTTCATAGCCCATCAAAGGGTCTATTTTCTCCAGTTCAACCTCGTAACCAGACTTTTGCATGGCAGCCCTGAAAGCCTTGCTAACTTCATGATCATCTTTAACCGTAGTGCCGGCTATATCAAATACCACTAATTTTATGCTCATAATAACAAATATAATTGTTTAGCAATACTAAACTTTTTTATTAAAATTAAACTAAATTAGTGTTAAAGTTTGGTTAAGGGGAGGTTTGTGGTTGGTTTTGTTCCCTTAATTTTCAAACGGGAAACGTATGTACGGGGTTTCTAAAAAAAATTATCGTAAAAACTTGAGCCATACAGACAAGTAAATTGAGCCATGCAAGAAATTCCGTCATGAACAAGATATCTGATATTTGTTTTAAATTAAATATCAACTATGGAGAACATAACGAAAATAAATTTGGGCAAAAACGGTCCGCTGGTTTCAAAACTGGGCCTGGGCTGTATGCGCATGTCATCAGTTTGGGGCAGCAAAGCCAATGATGAAAACGAAAGTATCGCTACCATACAAGCAGCTTTAGATAGTGGCATCAATTTTTTAAACACCGGCGATTTTTATGGTGCCGGTCATAATGAGTTATTGGTAGGCAAGGCCATTAAAGGCCGTCGGGACGACGCGTTTATCAGCGTTAAATTTGGCGCTATTTTTTATAATGGTCAATGGCTTGGCTTAGACCTTCGCCCTATTGCCATTAAAAACTTCATCAATTATTCGTTAGTGCGATTAGGTATCGACACTATCGACCTGTATCAGCCTTGCCGCCTGGATAATAGCGTACCTGTAGAAGATGTAATAGGTACCGTTGCCGACCTGATTAAGGAAGGAAAAGTACGCCACCTTGGTGTTTCTGAAATTACTGCGGAGCAATTGCGTAAAGCCAACAGCATACACCCGGTAACCGCGTTGGAAATTGGCTACTCATTAGCCGACAGGCAAATTGAAAACGATCTGCTGCCTACTGCTAAAGAACTGGGCATTGGCGTAGTCGCATTTGCCAATACCGCCGAAGGTTTACTTACGGGCGATATGAAAGCGCCGCTTCCGGCGGATAGTTATCATAATCACTTTTCACGTTTTCAGGGAGACAACCTGGTAAAGAACCTTGAAAAAGTTGAAGTGTTAAAGCAAATGGCCAGCGACAAAGGCTATACGCCTACCCAACTTGCTATTGCATGGGTAAACGCCCAGGGCGATAACATTATGCCACTGGTGAGCATGAGCCGCAGATCGCGCCTGCCTGAAAATATACAGGCGATGCAAATTGAATTTAGTGCCGATGAAATGAATACACTTAAAACTGCTTTTACCCAGGGGGCAATATTAGGTGGTACATACCTGCAACGATAAATGGACGGGGCTGCATAAGCCCCTCTTATTTTATATATTTACATAGTGACCAATCCAACCGAAATAATTCCAGGCGTAATCTTTTATTCTTTTTTCTCGAGGATGAGAAAGGAAAAGGTAGGTTTTTTTGAGCATAGCACCCTGGTATTACAGGTTTCAGGACAATTCAGCATCGAAACCGCTAATCAAAAAATTTCGATGAAAGGCGGCGAAATGATGTTGATCCGCAAAAATCAATTGGGCGAACTCGTCAAAATGCCCGTTGATGGCGGTGACTATCAAACCATCATCATTTGCCTGAAAGAAGATATGCTGCGGCAGCTTGCCCTGGAAGAACAGATAGAACCGGGACGGAAATACATTGGTCAACCCAATATCAGGATCCCCGAAAATGAATTTCTTCGGGGCTTTTTTCAATCGGTGATTCCTTATGTGCACCATCCCAACGAAAAAATAACCAAACAACTGGGCATGTTGAAAGTAAGGGAAGCCGTACACTTGCTGCTGCATACTATGCCCGAGCTTAAAGATTTCCTGTTCGATTTTTCTGAGCCGCATAAAATCGACCTGGAAAAATTTATGCTGAGCAATTTTCATTTCAACGTATCTGTCGAGAAATTCGCGCAACTTACCGGCCGAAGCCTTGCGGGGTTTAAACGCGATTTTCAAAAAACTTTTGATACTTCGCCCCGGCATTGGCTGCAAACCAGGCGGCTTGCAGAGGCGCGCCATCTCATCGAAAACAAAAACCGTAAACCATCTGAAATTTACCTCGATTTAGGGTTTGAAAGCCTGGCTCATTTTTCCCATTCGTTTAAAAAAGAATTTGGCAAAGCACCTACAGAGTGGGCGCACTAACCGGAGTTTTTTTGTTGATAAGGGTTGGATTTTGTTATAGCCTCTGAAACAAAAGTGGCACCCTCCACTCAATTAACCATTCATTTAATCAACCCAATCAACCTACTTCTTCTCTTCAAAAAAGTATACCACCAGCATACTGGCCGTGGTATCGCCCATGTTTTTTGGGGTATGGGGGATGCGCCCGTCAAAGAGCATGCTATCGCCCTGGTTAAGAATTACGGTATCGTCATTAAACTGGTAAGCAACCTGCCCGGAGAGGATATACTTATATTCAAACGCTTCGGTTTCAACAAGCGGACGGGAGGCATCGGGCTCAAGCTCCAATATTACAATATCAACAGTACTTTGACTTATCGATTGCGTAAAGATGCGCTGGTAATGAAAACCATCGGCATATTCTTTTTCAAAATGATCGTATTCGTGTTTGCGCTTTACTAAAACTGGGAGATGATCGCTTTTTGAACGCATATCTTTAAAAAACTCGTTCAGGTCTATCTCCAGTGCTTTAATAATATCTATCAGTACGATAAGCGATGGGATAGTGCGGCTATTTTCAATTTGAGATATCAGGCCTTTGCTTACGTTAGCCCTCATGGCAAGCTCCTGTACGGTTATATTTTTTTCCCGGCGGCGTTCTTTTATGCGGTTACTGATCTGTATCAGTATGTCTTCTTCCATTTAAAGCTGGTTATTTGGTGCGCAAAGTAATTAATCAGGCTATTTATCCAAAATGATTTTTTTGTTACGCTTTGAACAGCATAGTGTAAATGTTAACGGATATCTATGTAATATTGTTGTATTAGTTAAGTTTCAATAAACAGTAAGTGAGCTTTGAAATTGTCTGTCTAAGCGTTCTGTAAGAAATTAATGTTAAATATGGGTTCCGATAATATATTTCATGAATATTTAATAATTACCTAACCTGTATGCTGTTTATTTGTAACTAAAAATTTTAATAACATGGTACCATCTCATTATAATCCGAAAGCTGTAGTTGCTGAAGTGTTTTCTTTATACGAAAAATTTGGCGATGCCGATTATATAGGGGAGCCTGTTTCTCAACTGGAGCATATGTCGCAGGCAGCTTCGCTTGCTGAGGCTGAGGGCTATGACGATGAGGTTGTACTTGCTGCGTTTTTTCATGATATAGGGCATCTTTGTGCTGATGCTGAAGAAGCAGGAAGTATGGATGGCATGGGCAATGTTGACCATGAGCGCCTGGGTGCCGATTACCTGTTGGAGCGTGGGTTTTCTGAAAGGGTTGCCAATCTGGTGCAGGGCCATGTAATTGCCAAAAGATATCTTACCTATAAATACCCCGAATATTATAACCGTTTATCGGATGCCAGTAAAGCTACCCTCGAATTTCAGGGAGGCGTGATGACTGAGGCCGAGGCTGCAGAATTTGAATTAAACCAGGATGCTGAACTTATCATCAGACTGCGGTACTGGGATGACATGGCCAAGGAAATGCATGTACCCGTAAATAACCTTGATCATTTAAAAGCTATTGCCCTGGCGCATCTGCAAGTGGTAAATGAATAATATAATATTAAGTTTTTGTGATTAATATATAATCTGCCTGTTACAAAAATCACCTGCTTAACACAGGGTGAACATCAAGTTAAGTATAGCTTAATACTAAATTAGTTTACTAATAATAAACAAAGTTTAGTATTGCTGCATGAAAAATTTGACTGTTTCACCCTTAAACTTTAGCAGATGAACAAGATTTACCAGAGATTAAAAACCGTAATAACGGTTTTGTTATTTTGCGTAGCTCCATCTATTTTATTCGGACAAACCAAAATAAGCGGTACTGTTACCGATGACAAGCACTTGCCCCTGCCGGGCGTAAGTGTAAGAATTAAAGAGCAAAATAAAGGCACTGTTACCGATATTGATGGCCGTTATATAATAAACGCCAGCGCAGGTCAAACCCTTGTTTTTTCTTTTATTGGTTATACCTCGCAATCCGTTGTTGTAGGTGATAAACCAATTATAAACGTAAGCCTTACAGGCGATAATAAATCACTTAATGAAGTTGTTGTAACAGCTCTTGGTATCAAAAAAGAAACCAGGCGAGTTGGCTATGCAATTCAAACAGTGCAAGGCGACGCGTTGACCACTGCTCGCGATCCTAATCCTGTTACAGGTTTAATAGGTAAAGTTGCAGGTGTATCGGTAGGCCCATCAGCCGAATTATTGGGTAACCCTAACGTATTGATCAGGGGTAACCAGGTATCTTTATATGTTGTTGATGGTTTCCCTATTAATACAGATACTTATAACATCAGTCCTGATGATATTGAAACATATACAGTATTGAAAGGCCCGGCCGCCGCAGCCCTGTATGGCAGCCGCGCACAGTTTGGTGCTATATTGATCACCACCAAAAATGGTGCTAAAAACAAGAAAGGCTTAACCATTGATATAAACAGCAGCACGGTATTAAACACAGGTTTCCTTGCATTTCCTCGTATACAAAGTTCATTTGGTCCGGGCGAAAATACTTTTTACCAGTTTGTTGATGGTAAAGGCGGTGCACCTGGTGGTGTAGACGGTGACTACGACGTTTGGGGTCCTTACTTTAACGGACAGCTTATTCCCCAGTATGACAGCCCTGTTGTTAACGGCGTTCGCCAGGGAACACCGTGGGTTGCCCGAGGTAAAGACAACCTGAAGCGCTTTTTGCAAGTTGGTAGCCAAACAAATAATAACGTTTCTATTGGCGCGGTTGGCGATAATTATGTAACCCGTTTCTCGGTGTCGCAGCAACATCAAACAAGCTATATTCCTTCACAATATTTGAATATAGCTAACGCTAATCTTTACGCTTCGTTTACTCCAATTCCTAAATTAACTTTTGAAGGTAATATAGATTTCAACAGGCAGTCAACTGATAATTTCCCTGATGTTCAGTATGGCCCTAACAGTATCATCTATAATATTGCTGTTTGGACTGGGGCTGACTGGAATATCGAAGCGCCTGATATTAAAGCGATCTGGCAGCCAGGTAAAGTCGGAGTTCAATCGGTATTTGCCGAATATCAACGTTACCATAACCCATACCTGTTAACAAAGGAGTGGACCCGTGGTCATTACAAAAACGACGTTTATGGCTATTTAGGTGCTACTTATAAATTCAATGATAACTTGAATTTGAGGTTACGTTCACAAATTGATACCTATGATCTGTTACGTACAGAAAAACTTCCTTTTAGTGCCCACCCTTACGGACGTGAAGGTAACCAGGGCGACTACCGCGAAGACCGCAGGAACTTATTTGATAACAACACGGAGTTGATCTTGAACTATAACTACACCATCAAGAAATTCTTAAATCTGTCGGGTTTAGTTGGTTCTAACTTACGTGAGATGTCATATAACTCAAGCTGGACATCAACAGATTATTTGAACGTACCTGAGGTTTATGCGTTCAGCAACTCAAAAAACCCTATTCAGGCAACCAGCTTCAACGCATCAGAGAGAGTATTTAGTATTTATGCTTCATTGGATATGTCATTTGGTAAATATGCTACCTTATCTGGTACTTACCGTCGTGACAGGTCAAGCGCTTTCCAAAACGCTACAACTTACACTTACCCAAGTGCTTCTTTGGCTACAGTAATTTCTGATTATGTTAAAATGCCGGAGTTCATTTCATTTTTGAAAGCGCGTGGTTCATATGCTAACGTAAAAGCAGATGCTTCAAGCTCAACTATAGGCCCTGCTCCATTTAGCTCAATCACCGCGTTTGGTGGTAGCACAGGTGCTTCGTTATTTAACAATCCGCTGGGGTATGGTTCAACTTATACTTCGCCATATAACGGACCGGATTATTCTTTAAATACATCCTATTCAACCAGCAAACCATACAATAATACAACTGCTGGTTATGCAACCAATTACTTATACATTAATAATATCAAAACTTCAACCCGTGTTAACTATGAGGAAGGCTTTGACATTAAATTCCTGCAAAACCGTTTAGGTTTAAGCGCTACAGCTTTCCAATACATCGATGGTCCGCGAATTTTAGCTAACCCAATTTCTACCGCTTCAGGTTACAGTATCCTTTATCTAAACGCCCTAAAAACTAAAAGGTCAGGTTATGAAGGAACTATCGAGGGTACTCCTATCAAAAACCTGGGTGGGTTTACCTGGAACGTGTTAGTAAACGTAGCTACAAATAAGGAGATTTACAAAGAGTTGCCTGCTGGTCAGAATACTTACAATACCTTCTTTAAAGTTGGCGACCGTACAGATAAATTATACGGATCGGCATTTGTAAGGACTCCTGATGGCCAGGTCATCAACGATGCTGCCGGTAAGCCTTTAGTTAAACCGGTTGCTCAATACCTGGGTAACGAGAATGCTAAATACACCTGGGCTGTATCTAACAAATTACGGTACAAAAACTTTACCATGGGTTTCCAGTTTGATGGTTCGGTTGGCGGTGTAATTATTGATTACATGCACAACAAAACCATGCGTGGCGGTGCAAACATCGAAACAGCTACCGGCGCCCTTGGCGATGCACGTTACCAGGATTGGAAAAACTTTGGCGTAACTGGTTACAATGGTACTTACGTTGGCCAGGGTGTGGTAGTATCTAACGGTACCGCTATCAACTACGATTCAAAAACAGGTGCAGTGTTAAATTACAACGCTCTGCAATATGCTCCTAACAAGCAAACTGCCTTTGTACAGGATTATGTTAGTAAATATTACGGTGTTGACGAATCAAACCTGATGAGCAAAACCTTTAGCAAATTGCGTGAAGTTAGCTTTGGCTTTGATTTTCCTAAAGCCTGGTTGCAGAAAAGCTTTATACAGAAAATATCTGCATCACTTTATGGCCGTAACTTATTGTACTTCTACGGTGACAAACGCTTTAAAGACGTGGATCTTGACCAATACAACGGTGCCCAGGCGCAAACCGTATTGCAATCACCAACAATTCGTAGCTACGGATTTAACCTGAATTTATCATTCTAATTAACAGATGGATATGAAAAAGATATTTTTAATTTACTTATTGCCGGTATTTATGATACTAACGGTAACGGGTTGCAAAAAAGCTTCCAGGAGTTAACCGTTAACCCTAACGTACCTAATGCTGTGCCAGCGTCGTTGCTTTTCAATGGCATTTTAAACAGCATGGTCGATATGCCTGATGGCTCCGACGAAACTTATTCGCAATACTATATCAATAATTACGATTACTACGGAAATAACCGTTATGATTTTGGCAGCGGCGACAATTATTACAACGCCTTGAAAAATGTTGCGGCTATGGAAAACCAGGCTGTTAAAGGCGGAGCCAAAGCAGTTAACCCATATAGCGCCTTAGGCAAATTTTTCAGAGCTTATTTTTTTAGCAAAATGAGTATGGAAGAAGGCGATATCCCAATGACACAAGCTTTACAGGGATTAACTAATCTAACTCCTACTTATGATACTCAAAAAACAGTAATGACCCAGTCATTAAGCTGGTTGGAGAGCGCCAATGCTGATCTTACCACATTAATTGCCGCAGGCGACAATACGCTTGCCGGTGATATCTACCTTAGCAATAGCTTAACTGCGTGGCAAAAAGTGGTAAACACATTCAGGATTAGGTTGCTTGTACAGTTAAGCAAAAAAACTGCTGATATTGATGTTGTAAATCAATTCGCTACGATTTTGGGTAATCCAACAAAATACCCTTTAATGACCAGCGCGACCGACAACCTGCAATACACCTTTGTTTCGCCAACTAACTATTATCCGCAAACACCTGATAACTTTGGTCAGAGTGGTTCACGTAAAAACACCTCGGCTACTTACATCGGTTTATTAACAAGCTTAAAAGATCCGCGCGTGTTTGTAACGGCTGAGCCTGCGCGGTACAATGTTGATAACCTGAAAGAAAGTCCCACTGCATTTTCATCATTTATTGGTGCAGATCCGGGCCTGGATTTAGGTGTAATGTATAACAATGCAGGCTTGCAGAAATATTCTTTCCTTAACAGGAAACGTTATTACTCAACTTATACCGGCGAGCCTTCTATACAAATAGGCTACCCCGAGCTGATGTTTAACATAGCCGAAGGTATTAACAGAGGTTGGGCTACAGGAAATGCGGAAGACTATTATATCAAAGGAATACAGGCTTCGTTTGCTTTCTACAGTATCCCAACTGGTACAGGTACTTTCACCGCTTATTTTTACCGCCCTGGTTCAACCAACGTAGCTGCTTTATCTAACTACGATACTTACACCATCAACGTTGATTGGGCTACCTACTATTCGCAAAGCAGTGTTAAATATACTACCGGTACAACTGGTTTAACTAAAATATTGCAGCAAAAATACCTGGCGTTATTCCGTCACTCGGGTTTGGAATCATATTTTACATACCGTCGTACCGGTATACCAACCTTTACAACAGGGCCAGGTACTGGTAACGGTGGTCGTATAGCAACCCGTTTCCAATATCCGCAATCAGAGCGTACTTCAAATGCCGATAATTATAACAAAGCGTTAGCCAGTCAGTATGGCGGTAACGATGATATTAACGGTGTTATGTATATACTTAAATAACCTCAGCTTATACGTTTTAATTAATCTGCATAAAGGCCCCGCTAATCAGGGGCCTTTATCATTAAATACAAAAGCCATGAAAAAAGTTATCTTATTTGCATTATTCACTTTGTCGTTTTCGGCCTTAAGCGCCCAGCATAAAACCCAAAACGTAGTTATCGTCACTATCGATGGTTTACGCTGGCAGGAAGTTTTCCGTGGTGCCGATTCGGCCATTATCAACTCAAATGATACGCATGATAAGAATGATGTGCGTAAAAAATTCTGGACGGAGGCCGCAGCCGATCGTCGAAAACTGCTGATGCCTTTCTTTTGGAGCACGGTAGTTGAAAAAGGACAACTGTATGGAAACCGTGATCTGGGCAGCAAGGATGAAGTAGCCAACCCGTATCATTTTTCATACCCGGGATACAATGAAATATTTACCGGTTTCCCCGATAAGCTGATGAACACCAACGATGGTATCTATAACCCAAACATGAATGTGCTTGAGTTTTTGAACAAACAAAAAGGTTTTGAAAACAAGGTGGCTGCATTTGCATCATGGGAGCGCTTTTCACAGATCCTGAGCCCTCAGCGTGCCGGTATTTTAGTTAACGCGGGTTTTATGCCTTTAGAAATTGCGGGGATGAATGACCGCCTGAAACACCTGAATGAACTGCAATTGGAAGCACCCCGTTATATCAGCGATTCAACGCGGATCGATTTCCTGACATTTGAGTTTGCCAAAAACTATATGATGCAATATAAGCCGCGTGCATTGTATGTTTCATTTGATGAACCGGATGATATGGCCCATGCAGGCAATTATAAGTTTTACCTTGACCGTATTAAACAGGAAGATGGCTTTATAAAACAACTTTGGGATTATATCCAGTCAGAGCCTGCTTATAAAAACAAAACTACCCTGATCATCACCTGCGACCATGGCAGGGGTGATGAGCCAATGAAAAAATGGCATGACCATGGGTCGGACGTGTTGCATTCAGAGCAAACCTGGTTTGCCGTTATTGGCCCGGATACCCCGGCATCAGGAGAAATGAAACAAGGTGAAACAACTTATCATAAGCAACTGGCTCAAACCATAGCCAATTTATTGGGCTTTGATTTTAAAGCCAGTCATGAAGTGGGGGAGGCGATAAATAGTGTTACAGGTAAAAAATAAAATACGATGCGTTTTCAACTATTAACAATTTTAGGGTTACTATGGCTGCTGCCCGGTGATGGGTGGCAGGCCAACCCGGCTCCCGTTTCAAGGCATAAGTTTATAGTCGCTGCCCACCGCGGCGATCACGTCATTTATCCTGAAAATACACTTGAAGGATATAGAGAGGCTATAAAAAATGAGGCCGATTATGTAGAGATAGATTTGCGTACCACCAAAGATGGTGAACTGGTAAGTATGCATGACGGCAGTATCAACCGCATGACTGATGGTAAAGGGCAACTGAAGGATTTTACTCTTGCCGAGTTGCTGCAGTTAAAGGTTAAAAGCAAAGATACAGCAAGTAAACAGGCATTCCGGATCCCAACCTTTAAGCAGATTCTGCAATTGTGTAAAAACCGGATAGGCATCTACCTTGATTTTAAGGCTGCAGACCCCGAACAGGCTTATCAGATGATCAAAGAGTATGGTATGGAAAAACAGGTATTGGTTTATATCAACAGCGCGGCTCAGTTTACAGGCTGGCGTAAATCTGCACCGAAAATGCCGCTGATGCTGAGCCTGCCCGATAGTGTTAAAAATACTGCCGGCATGAAAAGCTTCATTGATCAGTATCACCCCGATATTCTTGACGGATCTTATAACCAATACACTGCTGATATGGTAGCCTTGGCCGGAGAATATCACATCCCGGTTTGGCCTGATATCCAAAGTGCAGGTGAAGGCCCTGCGGATTGGAGCAAAGCTCTTGCAGTGGGCCTGAAAGGTTTGCAAACTGATCATCCTGCGGCACTGGTGAAGTTTTTAAAAGAAAAGGGGTTGAGGTAAATTGTCTGAATCAGAATTTTCAGAATGTCCGGAATGTGATATGTTTAATTCTGAAAATTCAAGCATTCTGAAATTCTGATTCAAATAGTTTCTTAACTTTTATTTAACATCACAAGACAACGTTTATAAATAAAGTAATATCCTATGACCTCGGCCCCCGAGCTTTTCGGTATATGCCCATCTAACCAGTGAATGTTTGCGGGCAATATTAAAGCCCTCAAGTATATATCAACTAAAACGGCACCCCAATTACGTAAGAATATTTAGGGATTAGCGTAACTGAATAATTATAACTACTTTTATATCAATAAGGTAAGATATTAACAAGTTTCTTTTTATAAACCGATATAAAAGCGCTTCGCCATGAAAAGAAATAATTTCATTACTGCCATGTTAGCTTTTGCTGCAATGCCTTTAACATCCTTTTCTACAGGTGTAAAGAGATTTATGCGGGTAAACAAAGGATTTAAAATAAGTGCGGGAGAAGGCCGTATACATGGGCATATTAAATTAAAAGGGGTCAATTCAAATATAATGGATGTGAAAGTATCTGGCAGTGATACCGACGGCGACTTGGCTATTTTTGAACAAACAAGTTTATCGCAAGGCCGGGGTACTCCATTGCATGTGCATCCCTTGCAAGACGAGATATTTTATGTTTTAGATGGCGCCTACTACTTCCAGGTTGGTGAAGATAAGTTCCATTTAAGTACAGGCGATAGTGTTTTTTTACCCCGAAATGTACCACATGCATGGACGCAAGTATCTGAAAAAGGAAAAATGACGGTTATATTTCAACCTGCTGGCAAGCTTGAAGATTTTTTTGTAACAATGCAAGCGTTAGATCATGAACCAACAAAACAGGAACTCGCCAAAATTTTTAACGACCATGATATGCAACTTGTAGGTCCGCCGTTAAAACTGGAATAAACTTCATACGGTCTATAACAGGGCACGTCAAATTAGGTGTTTTCTTAACTTTCATTTAACACCTCAAGCCTACCTTTGCCGTAAAATAATAGCCTATGACCTCGCGCCGCGAATTTTTTGGCACTGCCTTAACAGGTGTTGCCGCCTTAAGTCTTTTACCCACTGTTAACAGTTTTGCTGCCGAAAATGACCAGTATAATCGTAGTACCGGTGCTAACCTTAAATTGCGGTTTGCTTTGGCCTCTGATATCCACTACGGTCAACCGGATACCGATTTTCCTTTACATACCGGCAATATGATTAAATGGCTAAACGAGGATCATAGCAAAAATCACCTTGATTTTGTTATCGTGAACGGCGACCTGGTACACAATCGCCCGGACCTGCTCCCGGAGATCAAAACAAAATACCTTGATAAATTAAATGTCCCCTACCATACCATCCCCGGCAATCATGATTTTGCGGATGCCACAGTTTGGAAGAATGCTTTTGGTTATGAAGATAAATACACGGTAGAGTTTGGCGATATAGGCTTCGTACTGGCCCACACTGCCGATACCAAAGGTGTTTATACCTGCCCTAATAATGCTTTCCTCAAGGTGTCGTTAGATAAATTTGCCGACAAAAAAATTGTTTTTGTGATACTGCATATCCCACCTACCAAATGGGTTAAGAATGATGTATTTGTTGATTGTCCTGAAACTATTCAATTGCTGCATGCTTATCCTAACGTTAAAGCTGTTTTTCACGGGCATGATCATTTGTTAGATGGCGTACGCTACACCGATAAGCTCCCGCATTTTTTTGATTCGCATATAGGCGGCGACTGGGGTACTGAATACAAAGGCTACCGCATAGTTGAAGTTGATGAGCAAAATGCTATCTGCACCTACCAGGTAAACGCCAGTCAAAACCCCGTGCTTAATTCGGCTAAACTGTAATTAGCATACCGGATTTCGGAATTTTAATTTTGGGGTAAAACGATAAGATAAATTAAAAGCCCATGTCATTGCCGCACTTCGCTCAATGACATTTTTTGTTTACTATATATTTTACTTTTCCACCGGATATTTTAAACCTATTTGTGCCCTCGCCTGATCTATCATAGCTATCATTTGTCTCGACAGTTCGTGTGGCAGTATCGGGCTTTCGGTTTTGCGCTGCTTTATGAGTTCACAGAAATGGATGATCTCATAATTTAGCCCTCCGGCGATGAATGGTTCATTCAGTTCTACTGTGCGGCCATCAAGGTAGCTGATAGTTGCCTTTGCAGGGTTCCACCAGTTTTTGTGGATGGTAATATGTCCCAGCGTGCCCACTATTAGCGCGTCGCCTTTTCCATGCATATCAAAGCCACAATATAGTTGTGCGTAACCGTTTTGATGCAGTGTTTGAAAAATGGCAAACATATCGATTCCGGTTTCACCAAACTTGCCCATGGTTTGAATATCTTGCATGGGACCGAGCCAGTCGAGTGCTAAAAAAGCTTCGTAAATGGCAATGCCCATCAGACTACCGCCAACAAGTTCAAGATTATAATTTGGATGACCCGGCGGACAATCGGCCACGGCAGAACCTGCTCTTACATAACCCACCGGGCCGATAGGGTCATTAGCAATATATTCTTTTAATTTGCCGTATAAAGGGTAGAAGGGCGGTTTCATTCCTTCCATAAAAAGTAAGCCGGTTTGTTTAGCAACAGCAAGCAGCTCGTCCAGTTCGGCAAGATTAACAGTAACCGGTTTTTCACAAAGCACATGCTTGCCAGCTTTAAGTGCGGCAATGCTGTAAGCGGCATGGCTGTCAGGCAGCGTAGCTATATAAATGGCATCGATATCACTGGCGAGTAATTCATCGATGCTTCTACATGCTATACCTCCATATTGTGCAACAAAGGCATCAACAGTTTCAGGCCGGCGGGAATAAGAAGCTACGAGTTCAACACCGTCAACAGCTGCAAATCCCTGCATAAACCTGTGCGAAATTCGCCCACAACCAATAATGCCCCATTTAAACATAGTTCTAAGTCTTAAGTTCGGAGTTCTAAGTCAAAAATTGATTTTTCAAGTATATGGCTTTAAATGCAAAAGCCCTGAGTAAATAATATATTATTACCTACTCAGGACTTTTAACTTCCTACTTAAGACTTCCGACTTATTGATACTGGATATAAATCGGGTATGGTTTGTATCTTGATAAAACCTCCTCAGGGGTTAACATGTGGTGAGGTGGTTTTTTGATGTCGTTTTTGTAAAACAATTTAAAGCCTGTAAACTGTACCGGCTCCTGGTTAATGAAGTAGCGGTAAGTGCCGGTTTTTAGGTCAGGTTCGCCCCAGCCATCCATGTTCATTACCAGTTGAATTTCCGGGTGCAATTTGATACTCTTGTAGTTGGTTACCATTTTTTTAGTAAAGCGGTGCACTACCAGGATCTTTGGCGGCAGGCCATTTTTCTTAACAATTTTGGCAAGATAGTCTGATACGTAGTTGATATCATCGGCATCATAAGTACCTATCTTTTTACCCGGATGAGTTCCGTCTTTCATCGAAAATTCAGGGTCCATACCAAAATGTACTTGTGGCAATTCCAGGTATTTTTCAAGTAGTGGTAATTCTGCGCGGATGTTGCTTAAAGCTACCTGTACATCTAAAAATACAATAGCATGGGCTTTTTTAGCCAGTACCAATACGCTGTCGATCTGTTTAAATGGCATACGGTAACGGAATTTGCCGTCTTTACCGCCATCGCCCTGGGCTACAACGGCAATGTAATGCAACGCAGGTTGAACAGGAGTTTTAGGATCTGCCTTTTCCCAATGTTTTACTTCGCCTTTTAATTTGGCAAGCATTTCGTTTGGCGGCAATTCGCCCAAAATGCCCATTCTTTTTGAGTATAGGTTACCGTAATAAGCAACTACACGTTTGAATGGTAAAATAGCTCCACCAATTGGATAAGGTGTATTTTTTACTGGCCATCTGCCTGTAGTATCACCGTGCGCGTTGAATTTCATCAACGAATCGTACAACTTTTTATCGACAGGAGGGTAGGTAGATTTTTTAACGCTTAAGGTATCTGCTGTTTCAGCCTGGGCCGAATCACCTTTAACTGCAGCGGCGGTTTTTTTACCGTCGGTTTTGGCATTGCTGCCGTTTTGAGAGCAGCTGTTTAAAAGCAAAGCTGCCGATGCCACAAATGTAGCGGATAGTACAAGCGTTTTTAATTTCATTGTTTTAACGTTCAATATAATGCAGGTGTATGTAAGGCGTGTTTAATTAATTTAATTTCCAGCTACTTATAAAGCAGCAATTGTGTTGGTTTGGTCGCCGCCAAAGATAGATATTGGAAATTAATTACTTTTAATTTTATGAAACTTTCCAAAAACCCCTAGAGGTAGTTTTGGCCCGGCTGTTGCCTGCAGGTAAAGCTCGCCAATTTCGAGGTTTTGCACCTGCGGGAACGAGCTTTTAATGAGGTTTTCAACTATTACAGATGAAAATCCAAGAGAGTAAGTGTTCAGGATCAGGAAATGCTCTTCAGGGTCGAGCAGTTGGGTTACATCACGCATCATTTCGGTGATATTATCTTCCAGTTTCCATTTTTCGCCGTTTGGCCCATTGCCGTAAGCTGGCGGATCGAGAATGATGCCATTGTATTTTTTACCGCGTTTCAATTCGCGTTTAACAAACTTCAGGGCATCCTCAACAACCCAGCGTATATCTTTAAGTCCTGAAATTTCCTGATTTTCATTGGCCCAGGTAACTACTTGTTTAATGGAGTCAACGTGAGTGGTATCGGCACCTGCGGCGCGCGCAATTAATGAAGCACCGCCGGTATAGGCAAACAGGTTAAGTACTTTAGGATCTGGCGTTTTGAAGCGTTTAACGTTTTGGCTAATGTAATCCCAGTTTACAGCCTGTTCCGGGAAGATACCAACATGTTTAAACGAGGTAAGGCCCAGCCTGAATTTAATGGCGCCTTCCTTGTTTTTATATTCGATATGCCAGCGGTCGGGAGTTTTAGGATCTTTTTTTAACCACTCGCCTGATGTTGCCGAACGGCCTTTAAACTTGATATGGTGCAAGCGCTGCCACTCTGAAGCGGGCAGGGTTTTGTTCCAAACGGCCTGCGGTTCGGGGCGGATGAGTATGATATTCCCAAAACGTTCCAGCTTTTCAAAGTCGCCGCAATCAATCAGTTCGTAATCTTTCCAGTGCGTTGGGGTAAGTAATTGGATCATTCTTATTCAGTTTGCAGTATGCTGTTGGCAGTTTGCATGCCCCAGTCAATAAATTGGTTGCAAATATAGTTATTATAAAAATACATGCAGATAACTCTGCACACACTGCTTACTGCCACTGAAAACCGTCAACTACAAAGTTGCCTTCGCTGCCCGCATAAACGGACTGGCAAATACAAATTCGTTGAGCTCTTTGTTGTCGGTTTTGGCTATCTCCTTATTCGATCCTTCCCACCATTTTTTACCCTGGTGAAGGAAAATGATGTGATCGCCAATCCCCATTACCGAGTTCATATCGTGGGTTACCACTACGGTAGTAATGCTGTACTCTGCTGTAAGTTCGGCAATCAGTTCATCTATCAGGATAGATGTTACCGGGTCAAGGCCCGAGTTAGGTTCTGTCAACAAACAAATATTTAGGTTGCATGGAAATGGCGCGGGCAATACCCACACGTTTTTTCATACCTCCTGATAGTTCGGACGGATATAATTTGTTTTTGCCGGCAAGGTTAACCCTTTCGAGACAAAAGTTGGCGCGGTCAAGTTTTTCGCTTTTTGATTGATCGGTGAACAGGTTAAGCGGAAACATGATATTTTGCTCAACTGTCATGGAGTCAAAAAGGGCCGAGTTCTGAAAAAGCATCCCTATTTGAGTACGGATAGGCACGCGTTGCTCAAAATTCATATTGGTAAAATTCTCGCCATCAAAAATCACATCGCCCTTAGTAGGTTCATGCAGCCCAACAATGCATTTAAGCAAGGTGGTTTTACCAGAACCAGACCCACCGATGATCAGGTTGTTTTTTCCGGGATGGAAAATTGCAGTGATGCCCTTCAGTACTTCGTTTTCGCCGAAGCTTTTATATACGTCTTGTATTTCGATCATAGTAACAGGCGTGAAATGATAAGGTCACAAAACAGGATCATGATACAGCTCCACACCACTCCGCGTGTTGCAGATTGGCCAACCTCAAGTGATCCGCCGTTAACATAAAAGCCCTGGTATGAACATATGGAGGTAATTACGAAGCCGAATGATATCGCTTTAACGGCGCAAACGGTGACAATAACCGGGTTAAATCCGTCGGTCAGGCCTCTCAAATAATCGTTGGTTGATACATCATTTGATGCCCAACAGGCAATATAGCCGCCGGTTAATCCTAAACCTACAGAAACAATAACCAGTAAGGGGATCATGGTAACACCGGAAATGATTTTGGGCGATATCAAATAACCAGGGGCATTTACACCCATAATCTCCAGGGCGTCTATCTGTTCCGTAACGCGCATTGTGCCAATTTGCGATGCCATGGCAGAGCCTACGCGGCCGGCCAAAACCAGTGCCGATATGGTAGGGCTAAACTCCAGGATAGTTGAATCGCGGGTAATACCGCCTACCACTGTTTTGGGGATAAAATCGCTGATAAGCTGGAAAGCCGTTTGGATGGTAGCTACCGCGCCAATAAAAAGCGAAATAATAGCAACAATGCCCAAAGAGCCAATACCCACCGAAACCATCTCACGCATGATCTCGGCCCAGTATACACTGAATTTTTCGGGTTTCCTGAAACTTAAACGCAGTAAGAGTATATATTTTCCTAAGCTATGAAACATGTAGATGCATAAAAAATCGGTTAAAAATACGCTTTTTACCTTTAAGCCTAAATGGTCAGGTGTTAAAACCAGTCATTTAAATTCAATTTTATAAGCGTTTCAATTACTCTGCTTACGTAAATTGCGGGCATAAAGCTTCACTAACTATAAAAATTAATTTAACAACATGAAAAACGTACTCATCACCGGTTCAACTAAAGGCATGGGCCGCTCAATTGCAATTGCTTTTGCTAATGAAGGATTAAACGTGGCAATTTGTTCGCGGAATGAGCAAGAATTATTAAATTTTAAAGATGAACTTGAACAGGTTGATGCAGGGGTAAAGGTTTTTGCTATGAAGGCCGATGGCAGCAAAAAAGCCGAACTGTTGAAGTTTGCTTCAGCTGCCGAGAACGAACTTGGTTTTATTGATGTTGTAGTAAATAACCTGGGCACGTTCATCCCCGCAAGTATATTGGATGATAATGAGGATACCCTTCCAATTCAGATGAATACCAACCTGATGCCGACCTATGAGTTGTACCGTTATTTTGGTAAAACTATGGCAAAGGCGCGTAACGGACACTTTTTTAATATATGTTCGGTAGCCGCAATAAACCCTGTACCACAAGCGGGGAGTTACAGTGTAACAAAGTATGCGTTGTTAGGTCTAACAAGAGTAATGAGGCTCGAGATGCAGGAGCATGGTGTAAAAGTTACCGCCGTAATTCCCGGATCAACGTTAACGGATTCATGGAAAGACGCGGTGGTTGACCCAAACACCATGGTGCTGCCCGAAGACATAGCATCGGCAATCATCAATATTTATAGGATGAGCCCCGGCGCCAATGTCGACGAAATCATCATCAAACCTGCGCCGGGCCAGTTATGATAAATCAACTTAAAACATAAACGAACATAAATTATGGAAAAGAAACTTCATCGCGATGAACACCGAAAGGTAATAGGCGGTGTTTGCGCGGGCCTTGCTGAGCATTTCGGCACGGACGTGGCAGTTGTCAGGGCTGCATTTTTAGTTGCCCTTATTTTAAAGGGCTTTAGCTTACCTATATATATAGTATTGTGGATAGTACTGCCCAAGAAAGGTTTTGACTTTACCCCCGGCGTTGATTACAGGGTACCTCCGCAGGACAACCCGTTTACAGGTGCCCCACAATCAGGGCCCTTTTACGACCCGAAATTTGCCGGCCGGCCTTTCAATTCTCCGCCATTTGTAAATCCTCCTAAAAAGCAGGCTTCAACAGTTGGGTTAATATTTGGCGTGGCGATGATATTTTTAGGGTCGATATTTCTGCTTAACGAGCTTGACCTGATGCCCGACTGGGATTTTGAAAGCCTTTGGCCCGTAATGCTGGTAGGCGCCGGTATTGCCCTGATAATTTCAGGAATAAAAAAACAGCCATGGGAAAAACAAAACTGGCATGCTAACGAGGTAACGGACGCTCCGGAAGCCGAACCTGCAAAAGAAGAAACAGAAACAAAAGATACACCTCCAACTATATAATATTATGAGAAGCGATAAACTTGTTCCGGGCGCGATCCTGGTATTGTTGGGAGTGGTATTCCTGCTGGATAACTTCCACGTAATAAATTTCGACTGGATGAACCTCCTGTACCTATGGCCTATATTTTTAATAATGGGGGGTATCAGCCTGGTATTTGCAGGCAACCGGTCGCCATTAGCTACTATCCTGAAGCTGGCGGTTGTAGTAGGCTGCTTTGCCTTGCTGGTATTTGGCAACTTTGGCAAACGCTACCATTTTTGGCCAAATGCATGGACCTTCCACAGCGATGATTATAACAATGACGACGACAGCGATACCACCAACACCGATCAGGGTGTGGTTAAAATAGGCGGCGATAAAACTTTTAAACAGGAGTATACTGCGGATATTAAACATGCCCGCCTTAACATCAGCGGCGGCGGTACCATTTATAATTTAAGCGATAGCACTGCCGATTTGTTCAATGCCCAAACGCAGGAACTTTACGGTAAGTATACCTTTAACCATAGTAAGGATGATTCGGTATATGTGCTTAACCTTAATTTGAAAAATAATAAAGGTTTTCATTTTGACTCCGACGACCGCAAAAACAACAAGGCCGACATCAAATTAAACACCAATCCGGTTTGGGATATTGACGTAACTACAGGTGCAACAGATTTAAATTTTGATCTTTCAAAATTTAAAATAAAAAGCTTATCTTTAAAGGGCGGTGCAGCATCGTTTGATGTGAAGCTTGGAGCCCCTCTTGCCAATACTAATATAGAGGTTTCAACCGGTGCATCTGAGGTTACTATAAGGGTACCAAAAGGTGCTGCATGCCGTATCACCTCCAATACCGGCCTCTCATCAAACGAGTTTGAGGGCTTTAGTAAAAAGAGTGATAACGACTACGAAACCGATGGCTTTGATGCCGCAAAAAACAGGATCCTGATCCATATGAGTGGTGGGATCTCTGATTTTAAAGTTAACCGATATTAACCTAAATCCTGAGTAAAACGATACCGGGACATAATACAACAATAATGACTTGCCATCCGCTCCATCAATTTGATGGGGCGTTTTTTTTGCACTATATTATGAGCTGATTCAGTGTTTTGTCATTTAAGTTAGCGCAGCGGTGAAAAAGTGTTAAAATGAAAACCTTTGGAACAAAAAATAAGTTTAATTTACAGCTCAAATAATCTGCTATGAAATACCCATACCTTATATTATCTGCCTTGCTATTTTGGGCTTATACCGTAAATGCTCAAACCACTGTAAAAGGGACTGTTGTTGAGTTGGGCAAAAACAATAAAATGAGCGATGTTTTTGTGCGAGACAACCAAAACAGGCAAATGACACTTACCGATAGTAAAGGTAATTTCACTATCCGTACAGAAACAGGGCACACCCTGATTTTTAGCTCTCCGGGTTATGTATCAGATACCTTATATGTAACCGATTTTACCAATAAGAAAATAGAGATGGTTGCCCAAACCATAGCCCTGAGGCAGGTTAATATCAGCGCCAAACGCGAAACATTTGACGCTCACAAAGAGTATCCGGAAGTGTATACCCGCGCTAAAGTTTATCCGCTATCACCTACATCGTGGTTTAGCAAGGAGGCAAAAGATGCCCGCCGCCTTAAAAAGTACTTTAAACACGAGGAAGAAGAACGCCATGTTGACGAAGTGTTTACCATGAATTACGTACAAAGCATTATCCCGCTGCGCGGACAGGAGCTGGAGAACTTCATGACTATTTACAGGCCTTCATACGAGTTTGTCAAAAATAACAACGGCCCTTCCATGGCGGTTTATATCAATGATTCGTACAAGAAGTATCTGGCACTACCGGCTGATAAACGTACGCTGCCTGATTTGAAGGAGTAGTTTTTTTAGTAGCAGCGACAGTTGCAGTAACAGTTTGGGTTAGATATGAGTTGGCGCAGTTGGCATTAATCAATCTGCCCAAACGCTGATATCGTTAGTAATGATCTTTTGGTAGAGTAGTTCTATCTGGCTTTTCAGGATCCGATCTTCCGATAGTGGGGGCAGATTGTTGATGTCAAAATACTGCACATCCAGCACATCAAAGCCTTTATTAATTTCTGTGGTTATGGCTTTACAGTAGAAAACCATTTTATATACATAAAAAGGCTGTGGCGGGTGTGGGTGCATTTTTTTATCAAATACGGCCAGCAGCCTGTCGGCAGTAACCTGCAAGCCGGTTTCCTCCCAAAACTCTTTTACTATGGTTTCCTTAGGTGTATAGCCTATATCGCCCCATCCACCGGGTAACGACCATTTTCCATCCCCGCTCTCCCTGGCCAGCAGGATCTTGTTATCCGGCGATAGCAGGATGCCGCGTAAATCAACTTTGGCGGTAGGGTAATCCGTTGCCTGTGGAAATAGCAGGTTGATGGTCTCCGCACCATAGCCGCTTACCTCATCAAACATTTTAGTGCTCAGGTGTTGCAGTTCCTGGTAACGTTCAATATCGTATTCGTTTTTGGCGTATAGCAGACCTGTATCGGCAATGGAACGTAGTTGGGTTATAAGGGAAAGCAGGTTGGTGTTGGGCATAGTAGGCGTTAATATTTTGTTATGCTGAACATAGTGAATCATCTTCTTCGTCCTGTATAGCAGTTATGCAAAGTCAAGAAGATCTTTCGCTATCACTCAAGATGACAAATAAAATCAATAAATGTTAAGTTGCCGATAAAAAATCCGAAATCGAAAATCTCAATTCCGAAATCAAAAAAATTACCCTCTGCCTAACAGTTCATCAAGCTTATTGCGTTCGGTTTGAAGTTCGCGGGCAAGTTTCTTTTCTTTTTCGTTGGCTTTAGCTTTATAGGCTTTGTATTCTTCGTCAAGCTCTTCGTAAAGCTTGATGCGGTATTTGGCTTCGCGGCTGTGTGCACCCGAGCGGGCTATCACGATAACGGCAACCACTCCAAAAACAATAACCAAGCCCCACATTACCAGGTTGTATGTTGCTTTAGTAAACGGAATGCCTAATAGGCTTATCTCATCGCGTTTGGCATTTGATTCATTAAGGGCTTGCTCCTTACTGCTTGCGTCAGATTTAAGGCTTTCAACATTTTTACCCTGTTCGGCAAGTTTGGCCCGGGCCTCTTTAAGCTGGCGGCGCTCGGTATTGAGGGTATCCTTCATGTTTTTCCACAGGGCGGCAACCAGCGGCTGCTGATAGTGGTATAGTTTGCTGAGCAGGTATTTGTACTGGCCATTAAGGCTTTTATCTTTTTGCAGGGCCGAATCGGCAGCAGCACTGATTTTGGGCAGGGTATAGGCAGATTTAGCCGGTTGTTGCGGCGTTGCAGCCGGATTTTTAAGCGCTGCCGGGCTCGATCTTACAATGGGCGGAATAGCATTGTGCTTTAAGGTAGCGGTTTTTTCCTGGTGCTGTCCTGTGCAAAAGTTGCCGCAACACTGCCCGTTATCATCGCTATTAAAACCGTTATCGTAAGTAGTAAATGCTTGTTCATCAAATGTAAAATTAGGTATATGCTATTAACAAAACAGGATGTTTACGGTTTTTATTATATACACCCTGCGTTTTTGAGGCTAAAATAAGCTTTCGTACGTAATTAACCTACTCATAGTTATATTAGCGGCATGAATATAGGTATTATTGGGTTAGGCGATATGGGCCGCCTTTACGCAAAGGCTTTTGCAAAGGCCGGTTACACCGTTTCGGGCTGCGACCTGCCGGCCAACCGTGAAAAGCTTGAAGAAGAGCTTACGCCCCACGGCATCACCGTTATGGATCACGGCAGCGATGTTGCCCGTATCAACGACCTCATCATCTATTCGGTTGAGGCCGATAGCATGGAGCGTGTGGTTGCTGAGTATGGCCCTTCAACCAAATACGGTGCCATTGTGGCCGGACAAACTTCGGTTAAGTCCCCGGAGATTGCCACCTTTGAAAAGCACCTGCCTGCCGATGCCCAGATAGTTACCTTTCATGGGATGCACGGCCCGGGGTTTGAACCCGCCGGGCAAACCCTCATCCTGATCCCGCACCGCTCAACGCCCGATGCCTACCAGCGCATGTATGACCTGTTTACAGCCATTGGCAGCAATATAGTTGAAATTGCCGACTACCACGAGCACGACCGCATCGTAGCCGATACCCAGGCCGTTACCCACGTTGGTTTTGAGAGCATGGGCACGGCCTGGAAATCGGCCGGATTTTTCCCCTGGGAAAACGCTTCATATATTGGGGGGATAGATAATGTGAAGATCCTGACCACCCTCCGCATCTTCAGCTATAAGGCCCACGTTTACGCCGGGTTGGCCATCCTCAACCCGTATGCCCGCCAGCAGGTGAAACGTTATGCCGAATCGGAGTCGGAGTTGTTTAAGTTGATGATCAAGGAAGAGGCCGATGCATTTAAGCAACGCCTTTATCGCGCACGCGACTTTGTTTTTCACGAAAGCCGCAAGCCTATTATGCTTAATGATACCGTGATGAAGGAGTTTTCGCTGTCACAGCATGCCGATCATCAAAAGCCAAACTCGCACCTCAGTATCCTGAGCATGGTTGATGCCTGGTACCACCTCGGCGTTAACCCGTATGATAACCTTATTTGCCAAACCCCGCCTTTCCGCCTGCGTTTGGGCATTGCCGAATACCTTTTCAAGAACGAAGAGCTGCTGGAAGAATCACTGGAAACAGCCCTGTATGACAAAACCATCCGCGGCGACGACCTGGAGTTTCACTCGGCGGTGAGGGAATGGTCGGCTATTATTGGATATGGGGATATGGAGGGGTATAAGAAACACTTTAATGATACGCAGGCATTCTTTAGCCACCGGCTTGAAGAGGGCAAAGCCCAGAGCGCGGAGCTGATCCGGAGGTTGATGATGGAGTAATTTTTTGATTTGGGAATTCGGATGTTCGATTTCGGATTTAAGCTTGATTAGCAGGTGTTCAATTTTTTAAGGTGTGAACACTTGTTGTTTTTTGGGATTTTATTGTTGTTGATAATCAGTTGTTTATAAAGTCTGTAAAATCATCTATTCGCTGTTTTAAACAGATTGGTATTGATAGTCAGTGGGTTGTAATTTTGGCTCGTAAAATGTTGAACACCCTGTTTTTGAAAAATTGAACACTGACATTGGTTGTAAGCTTTCAGAAAAGCTAAGGTCATTTCAAATATTCTGATATTATATCAAATTGTTCAGAGACTGCGAAGACATCTCTTCTATCTTGGTTTTTGTCATGGAATGCATAGAATATCTCGATGCTTTCCTGATTCAAAAGTTTTTTAAGATAGAGCATTTCAAATCTTCGTTTTGATTGATAGATCTCATTATCATTAACCGAAAAGTAATTCAAAGTAAAGAAGTTATCTGATTTCCATTTTGAGGTACAGTGATATTTAACGAAATAAACTCTTTTAAAGGAAGGATCTTCTAAAATATTGTCGATAACACAATGGTCTGAAATTAAATGGTTTTCGAGGTATATAGAGCAAATCCATGGGCCGCCCATGTTAATGATCTGCTCTATATTCTCTATATTAAATTCTAAGCCACAAAGTTTTTTCTTCATTGTATCAAGGAATATATCGCCAATGGCTAACTATAGGATTCGAGAAACTCATCTATGGTATCTTCACTATCCATATTCAGAATAGCATTTGCCAACTTTACTTGCCCCTTAGCTAATGCAATAGCTGTTAATGCCGTTGCTGCTAAATCCAAATCCCAATATTGATTCATAGCAAGCTTCGCAAGATCTGCTAAATCTTCAATCGCTTTATTGTAGTTTGGTTTTAGCGAGTTTGGTATTTGAGGATTGTTCTTATGCCTTTGTATTTCGATAACCGAAATCAGTCCAAGTATATTATAGTCTACAATTTGTTTTTGTAGCGATATCCGAACCAAAAGAGGAACCGAATAATATGATGCCAAGCCAACATCCCCCTGATGGTGTAGCTCGTTCCATAGTTCTTGATAGATTTGGTTAACAGTTTGTTTATTGTCTGCAAGTTCAAGTTTCTTCAAGGCTATTGAAGCATCATATAATGTTCCTCTGTAACCGCCTTCTAAGGTTGACCATCTTGGGTCGTCAAGTTCCAATGCCGGCTCATCTACTGATTTCTTAGGGAAGAAGTCGCTTAACTTTATTGTCATAAGGTTATTTGTTTCTCAAAGATAGATAAACGGAGGAAGTTTTTTTCCATCGAGATCGGCTGTTGGTACTAATGATGGCCCTTACATGCACTGATCGGTAAGGCCAGTTAAGCTGAAAGCTTAACTCATTTTAGGACGAAGTTACGCTGTCGCTAAACTTCGACCAGTGGATGTAGAAATTTACTCACTGTATAAAAAAACATATCATTGGCTTGCCACATGTGCGAGCCAATGATATGAAAACAGATATACCAGATTACGCATTACTGCGCCGCTGACACTGTTTTGCTTGCTGCAGCTGTATTTATCCAGTTTAACAACCGCTCCTGGATATATTGTGTCCATGCCGGTGCGCAGGCGTGATAACATTCAAATTCTGGTACCAGTCCAACATGGGTGAATACAATTTTTGTGGCATCGCCCTCCGCAAAAATTTCAAAGCAAAGTTTGGTGCCGGTCCACTCGGTTTGGTTTTGTGTAAAAGTTAGCTTGCTATCGGTAATCAGCCAGGCTATTTTCTTGTTGGGGACCAATTCAACAAGTTTTTGTTTGGTGTAGTGCGCTCCGTCGCCGGCAAAGAATGAAAACTCGTCGCCAAGTTTTTCCGACTTGCCTTCAAATATTTCCGAATGCAAGCCTGACCACCATCCCCGGACATTTTTTAACGCATCAAAAACTTCTTCAGGGCTTTGGTTTACCAATAAGGTTGTTGTGAAATCTGTAGTTGTCATTTTTTTGATTTTTTGGTTGAATAATTCATTATTTAACAGGCCTTGTTAAAATAAGTAACTTTAAAGTTACGTAAATGTATAAGTAACTTCTGGGTTACGCAATTTTTTCTGAAAATTTTTTATTGCCTTATTTTATGTAGGGTGTGTGTCTGCAAAGGCTGATTTAATTATTTTTTCACTGGGAAGAATCTTGACAATTGATAACTGTCTTCAATTGTCAAGATCCTTAAATCACGCTTATGTACCAGTAAGGTGAGTTAAGATGAGAGCTTGCCTATTGGGGACGAAGTGATCATCTCATAACTTCGATAAGCAAGGAGCCTTTACGCCACTTAAATGCTTTATTATTATAGATTGGTATTTGCCTTACATAAACTGATTAGTTATCTTGCCATAAGATCTATATACACTTAAGCATGATTTTGAACATTACCGATAACGGAAAAATCCTCAAAAAAAATTATGATATTCAAATAAGTGATTTTATGCTACTGACGGGTGAGAATGGCTCAGGAAAGACCCAATTGTTAGAATTTATCAGAGATTATGCAGGAGGTTTTGCAAAATGTGATGAATTCGGAAATGAATGTCACAACGACATAGGAGAACCGCTCATTGTATCTCCATTATTTTCTGAAGAAAATGAACATCTTACTGAAATTATCTATTCTTACCCAGGACTTAGAAATTCAATTTATCCACACGATTATCAGCAACAATCGTTAATGGGGAGTATAATAGAGCAATGGACTCAACTTCAGCCGTTTGTATGGGCATATAACGCTATAAAACATAAAGTGTTAGCTAATGACGAGATTGGAAATGCAAGAACTAAATTCTGCCTTGGCTAAGCTGATTTTTACTGCATCTCAAACAAACAACCAGTATACTCAAATAACTGCTAAAACTATCTCAATATACCAGTTTCAACAGCTTAAAAATTTAGCGGACAACTGTGAAAAGGAAATTCAAGATCTTAGCTTAATTGACTTTATCATCTTTTATCAAATTCCCTTAGAGCTATTTTCAGGTGCCTTGGATCTTTTATTTCATCAATTTTATTTAAAAAAAATATTATCCTGAACTGACCGACGATATTACACCACCATGGGATGTTTTCAATGAAATACTGGAGCGAGCTCAATTTAAGTATAAAGCGGAATATGTTGAGAGTACCCAAGAAGAAAATCCTCAAAGAGTTAAACTTATAGATAAGCAAAATGGAAAGGAAGTCTTTTTTGAGAATCTATCTTCGGGTGAAACTACCATTATGGCATTAATCTTCGCTTTATATAATTCATCAAATAAAGGCCATTTCCCCCAAGTAATTTTATTCGACGAGCCCGACGCGCATTTACATCCATCGTTAACACAGGTTTTTTTAGATGTGATCTTAGATGTACTCGTAGAACAGCACAATGTTAAAGTAATACTTACAACGCATTCTCCATCTACGGTAGCATTGGCTCCGGATGAATCTGTTTATTGCATGGATAGAGGCCTTGGACGACCGGTTAAAGAAGACAAACGAACAGCGATAAACATCCTTAGCAGCGGGTTGGTTTCACTAACGATTGAAGAAAGCAACCTGGGCATCAATTATAATATCCATAATGCAGGTATTAATGTTTTATTTACCGAAGGAATAACAGACAAAATCAATTTGGAAATTGCATGGGAGAAACTCTACCCTGGAAGAAAGAGAAATTTTTATATTCAGGATAGCTTTTCGGCGAGTTTTTTAGGTAACTTATTTACCCAAGGTGACCAGGCGCCTGACGGCATATTTCACCAATTCGACGACCTAAAGATGATCGCGTTATTTGACTTTGATGCAGCTGGTTATGCCCAGTGGAATAATAAAAAGAAATTTCCAGAAATCGTTGAGATTAATCCACGAAAAGGCCTAACACGGTTTAACAGGAAGAATGGTTACTTACTTTTACTACCAGTTCCTAATATTGAGGAAATTACAAAGCAGGTTATCGTTTCAGAAAATGACACATATGAAGAGAAATCTTACCTCACCATTGAATCTCTACTTTTTGACGATATTGCGGTTAAAGGTTTTTTCAAGACCGTGCCTCTTCCCGGAGGGGGACTGCTAATATTTTTAATGATAATAAAAGTAAAAAGGAATTTTCAAACATACTGAGAAAATTGAATGCAGCATCATTTTCGCATTTCGCGCCACTTTTTGAGAAAATAGAGGCTTTGTTTTAGGCATACCAGAATGAATTCATCTTTGCTACACACATACTAACGCAAGCATTCTTGCTTGTGAGCATCATTCTAAATGCGCGAGTGACTTTTCAGATTGTGCACCTGAATGCCGGCCACAAACCAAGGTTCTGTGGCAGTGCTGAGCTCCTAAAATAAGCAATTTCTACTTTTCTTCTCAATCTATATCCACTACCTGCAACCCAACGCAATTCCCTCATCCATTCCTGCCTATAATACCTTATATTAGTATAGGTTTTCATACCTGCCAATTATAGTCCTCATTTAAAAAAGTCGAACATGAAAAAGGTATCGCTGTTATTTGTGCTCCCTGTGGTGTTGTTCGCTACCTATTTGTTTGCGTTCCAGGGAAAAAAGTTTAAAGTATCGGGCAAAACAAAACCGGTAATCCCGGTAATGTGCGGATCGGCTATAGTGCAGGATGCAGATACAGCGGGGAATGGCAAATTTATACAGCGCTTACCCGGCTGGGGACATCACAGCTATGCTATAGCTACCGGTAACGATAGCGCCCGGTTTTACTTTAACCAGGGCTTAACTATGTATTACAGCTATCACATGAAGGAGGCATTTGCCTCGTTCAAAGAAGCGTCGCGCTTTGACCCCTCGGCTGCTATGACTTACTGGGGGCAGGCTTTAAGCCTGGGCCCTTACTATAACGCAGGCGGGCCGTATGTTGCGCCTGCCGGTTTGCCTGCTGTTTTGAAACAAATGAACGCTGTTGCCGGCAGTGCTCCCGAAAAGGAAAAAGCGTTGATAGCGGCGATGAACCTTCGTTACCCGCATGGTGGCACCAACGCAAGCGACAATGAAGCTTATGCACAGGATCTGAAGAAACTGATGCAGGCTTACCCAACCGATGCCGACCTTAAGATGCTGTATATCGACGCGGTAATGCTCATCCACCCCTGGGATTTTTGGGCGCCCGACGGTACCGATAAACCCTGGACAGCCGAACTGGTTACCTTGTGCAAAGGCGTTTTAAATACCAATCCGGAGCACCCGGCTGCGCTGCATTATTATATCCATTTAACCGAGGCTTCGCGTAACCCCGGTGCCGCGCTGGCCAATGCCGGGGCTTTAAAAAGGTTGTTCCCCGGTATCGGGCATATGGTACATATGGCCAGTCATGTTTATCAGCGCAATGGTTTGTATTTTCAGGGTGTTGACGTTAATGAAAAAGCAGCAAAATGTATTGTTACTTATGCCGCCCTGGCGCCCAATTTAAAGCTCACAAAAATAAACTCTCATTTTTACGCTGTCGAAACACTTTGTGCCTTTAACGGGGCTATGTACGAGCGGGGAATGGAAGCGGCCCAACGCTGCCGCAATGCTGTAAAACCTTCGGCAGGCGATACTTATTCGCAATACCTGTACATGATGCCCGTATTTACCATGATGCGCCTTGGCAAATGGCACGAACTGCTGAAAGACAGCGTTGGCCCCAATGGCGACTGGGCCTATGCGCGGGTGTTATACCATTTTGCCCGCGGAATGGCATTTCTGTATACGGGCGGGCAGGATTCGGCCGTGGCCCAGCTTGCTTTATTGCGTGGCAGGCTTGATGATGCCTCTTTAAAACAGCGGCATATTCCTTTTAATATCGCATTGGATGGCGCCACCGTTGCCGAAAATATATTGGATGGTGCTATTTTGCTCGGCCGCAATAAGTTTGATGATGGTATGGCGGCTTTAAAAAAAGCAGTGCAAACAGAAGATAACATGATTTACTCGGAGCCTGCCGAGTGGCCTATCCCGGCACGGCAGTTCCTGGGGGCTTACCTGCTCAAAACCGATTATAACCCGCAGGCCGAAAAAGTTTTCCGCGAAGACCTGGAACGTAACCCGGGTAACGGCTGGTCGATGCTGGGCATGTACCAAAGTTTAAAGGCGCAAAACCGTACCGAAAAGTTGCCTTATTACAAGGCGGGCTTCACACGCTCGTTTTCGCATGCTGATGAGGTGCCCGTAAGTTCGGTGGTTATGAATTAGGGTAATGTTCCGGGCGACAGGTGCGGTGCCGGTTTTTGTTGGTTAGCTTTCGGGGAAAAATCTAAATACTTTTGTAGTTTAGGCTCAAATCTAAAAAGCCTTAACCCGGAATGTAAGTGAACAGATACCTAACCCAAAGATTTGTTTTATACGCCCTTTTTATAATTGCAATAGTATTAGCGGGGATTCAATTTTTAAGCGACCGGGGCGTATGGCTTGATGAAGCTGTATTAACTCTTAATTTAATACACCGTAATGCTGTTGGTCTGGTCCGGCCTCTTGATTATAATGGGGTTGCGCCTGTGTTGTTCCTGCTTATTCAAAAAGCATTTATATCGCTGGTGCCCAAATCAGATTATGCACTTAAGGTATTTCCGCTTATCTGCTATTTGGCGTTCTTGCCCCTGTTTGCCCGGATCCTAAGCAGGCTTTTCAAAAGCATTTACAGTATTATTTTAGGATTGAGCCTGGTCATTTTTAATCAAACTATAATTTATTACTCGAGCGAGGCCAAGCAGTATATTGTCGATCTTCTGGTAATTACCATATTCTATTACCTGTTGATTGAAGAGAATGCATTAAAGGGGTTTTACTATAAGCTTTTGGTACTGGGCTTAATCTGCATATATCTCTCCAACATCACACCAATTATCCTGCTTACGGTTGATGTATACCTGTTTTATAAATCGAGATCGGAAAATAGGCCCCTGGGCAGGCATTTTATAATCACCAATTTGTGTTGGGGTGTTTTCTTTGCTTTATATTATTTTGTGTTTATCTACAGCCATCCAACACAACATAAAATGGTTGGGTACTGGTCAAACGCGGGTGCTTTTATGCCCCTTGATTCGTCGTTTTGGGGCTGGATAGCAGGTCGTTTTCACGGCATTTTTTATTTTCTTTTTTACTTCGGGCAGCTTATCGGGAGCTGTATTTTGGTATTATTCGGTCTGGGTGTCATACTGTTGGTTAGGTACAGAAGATACGATCTCATGATATTAACATTACTGCCGGTTTGCGTCCATCTTGTTTTATCCGGGCTTAAATTATATCCATTTGAAACCCGCTTATATTTGTACTTAACCCCTGGCCTGGTCATTACGTGCGTATTTAGCTATGATTTCTTAGTCACCAGGCTATCTCATCTGAGATTTGGAAAAGCCGTCGGTTTTATCTTTTTACTGCTTCCGGCATTAATGGCCAGGGTTGTATTTATACACCAACCGCCTTACACGCAGCATGATGATATTAAAAGGGGGATTGAAACCATCAATAAAAAATTTGAAAAAGACGATGCCCTTTATACGGGCAACTTAACAGGCTTACCGGTAAAATACTATAAAGATTTAGGTGTTATAGATAGGCGGCTTGATGTAATCTATAAGGATAGCCTTTTAAATACGCATTGTCCCTATGCCGTTAAGCGTTTGTGGGTACTTACATATTCCGTTGAAGATCAACCCCAGGAACTTTCTGAACTATTGAAAAGCAGGCAATTAATAAAAAAAGACAGTTTTGAAACCCGGGGCGGTGTACGCTTTAGCTTGTTTGCGCAAGGTAATGCACTTGTTCAAAAAAATCGTTGCCATAAAATAGAACTGAATTACTGTAAATCGCGAGTATACCACGCTTTTTGCCGGCGTTGCATGCCCGCGCCGGATGGGGGCTTTCCATGACCAGGCCTGCATTGGGGGCGTTATGTCATTGCTGTTCAATTGTTATTATAAATGTTTAAATTTGTTATATGACAACGTTAACAATTGAAATACCCGAAAAAGCAGGGAAAACGCTGGCCGATCTGGTCGAGCAGTTAGGAGGGAAGGTTATTTCTATAAAGAAAGACAAAAAGACAAAAGGCGAGAAGAAGAAAAAACAGGTATTAGACGATCTGGAAGAGTCAGTAAAGTTTGTCAGGTTGCATCAGCAGGGTAAGGTTGAAGCAAAAACGATACAAGAATTACTTAATGAGCTTTAAGATTCTGCCAACCCCGGCGTTTGTCCGTGAACTTAAGAAACTTTCTAAAAAGTACATTTCTTTAAAGAAGGATTTAACAGTTTTAATTGCCGAATTAGTTGAAAATCCGAAATCGGGAACTCCTTTAGGAAATAACTGTTATAAAATTCGGATGGCTATTACTTCAAAAAATAAGGGAAAATCGGCCGGTGCAAGAATAATTACCTATGTTCAGGTTGTTAATGGAACGGTTTACTTATTATCTATCTATGATAAATCTGATCTGGATAACATAAGTGATAGTGAGTTAACAAGCCGCATAAAGGATCTGTGATTTTTAGGCTGACATGCTAATTCTTTGCTTAAGGGTTCATGGTCCGGCATGCTGTCAGCAAATAGCCCCTCAATCCCCCCAATCTTTAAAAATTTCCCCGGCCCATCTTCAGTTTTACGCCGTCAACCGGGTGATGCGGTAGCATACCTCCCAAAATGGCTGGGAAAAGTCAAAAAATCAAACCGGCTAATGCTTAGCCAAATACCTTTCAAACATATGTTAAAACGCGGATGCAAAAATTATAAAAAAATAACTTACTAACTATTTGATAATTAATACAAAGTTTCTATCTTTGCCGTCCCTTTCGGGGGAGAAATATGCCTTGAACGAAGCCCTACTGCTTCGATGGGCACAAAAACAATTAAAAAAATGTCAGGAATTATTGGTAAAAAAGTAGGAATGACCAGCATTTTCGACAGAACAGGGAAAAACATTCCCTGCACAGTAATCGAAGCTGGCCCTTGCGTGGTAACACAAGTTAAGTCTGTGGATACAGACGGATACGCTGCTGTTCAGTTAGCGTATGGCGACAAAAAGGAAAAAACACTTCTGCCCCTCTAAAAGGACACTTCCAGAAAGCCGGTAGCGCTCCAAAGCGTAAACTGGTTGAATTCAAAACTTTCGAAGATCAAAAAGCATTAGGCGACACCGTTACTGTCGACATTTTTGCTGCGGGAGATTTTGTTGACGTGGTAGGTACCTCAAAAGGTAAGGGTTTTCAGGGTGTGGTAAAACGTCATGGTTTTGGCGGCGTGGGTATGCAAACTCACGGTCAGCACAACCGTTTACGTGCGCCAGGTTCTTTGGGTGCGTCATCATGGCCATCACGTGTATTTAAAGGTATGCGCATGGCAGGTCAAACCGGAAACGCCCGTGTTAAAATACAAAACCTTGAAGTAGTTAAGGTTTTCGCGGAGCAGAATCTGTTAGTAGTTAAAGGTTCCATCCCCGGAGCTAAGGGTTCATTCGTAATAGTGGATAAATAAGATGGAAGTTAACGTATTAAACGTATCAGGTAAAGAAACAGGTGCCAAGGTGCAGCTTCCTGAGTCGGTTTTCGGTATTGAGCCAAATGATCACGCTATCTATCTTGATGTTAAGCAATTTCTTGCTAACCAGCGTCAGGGTACACACAAATCAAAACAGCGTAATGAAATTGCAGGTTCAACCCGCAAATTATACAAACAAAAAGGTACAGGCGGTGCCCGTGCCGGTGGTATTAAATCACCATTATTTAACGGTGGTGGCCGTGTATTCGGTCCGCAACCACGCGATTATAGCTTCAAATTAAACAAAAAGCTTAAATCACTGGCCCGTAAATCAGCTTTATCATACAAAGCAAAAGATAACAATATTTTAGTGTTAGAGGATTTTAGCTTTGATAGCATCAAAACTAAAAACTACATTAAGCTGGAGGCCGATCTGAATGTTACTAATGAAAAAACATTATTAGTAGTAGCATCTGCCGAAAATAACAATGTGTATTTATCAAGCAGGAACCTGAAGAAAAGCAAAGTAATTTCAGTTGAGCAGCTTAACACTTATGATGTGTTAAACGCAGGCAAGCTGTTGTTAACTACAGGTGCTGTTAAAACTTTGGAGGAAGCATTAGCTAAGTAATTATGGAAATTTTAAAACAACCCCTACTTACTGAAAAAGTTACTCAGTTAACTGACAAGCTTAACCGTTATGCTTTCAAAGTTGATCACAGGGCTAACAAAATTCAGATCAAGAGTGCCATTGAGGCAATGTACGGTGTAAACGTTACGGCGGTAAACACCATGAAATACGTCGGCAAACTTAAAACTCGCAATACTAAGGCAGGCGCCGTTCAGGGCCGTTCAGCTACTTACAAAAAAGCGATCATTACGTTGAAGGACGGAGAAGTAATTGATTTTTACAGCAATATATAATTATAGAAATGGCAGTAAAGAGATTTAAACCGGTTACCCCGGGTACCCGCTTCAGAGTTGATGTATCTAATTCAGATATCACAACAAACGTTCCTGAAAAATCGTTGGTTGTAGCATCAAACAAAAGATCGGGCGGTCGTAACAACAGCGGTAAAATGACTATGCGCTACTTAGGTGGTGGTCATAAACAAGCATACAGGTTAATTGATTTTAAACGTAATAAGTTTGATATCCCGGCAAAAGTTGCAACTATCGAGTACGATCCTAACCGTTCGGCACGTATAGCCCTGCTACACTTTGCTGATGGCGAGAAAAGGTACATGATTGCTCCGGAAGGCTTAACAGTTGGTACAATTGTAACAGCAGGCGAAACAGCAGCTCCCGAAGTAGGTAATACCTTACCATTAAAGAATATCCCTCTTGGTTCGATCATTCACAACATTGAGTTAAACCCTGGCCAGGGTGGTGTAATTGCCCGCAGCGCCGGTACTTACGCTCAATTATCAGCACGTGATGGCAAATATGCTATCATCAAATTGCCTTCAGGCGAAACCCGCATGATCCTGTCAACTTGTTTGGCAACTATCGGTACCGTTTCAAATGGCGAAAGAGCAAACGCTGTGTTAGGTAAAGCCGGCCGCAAACGCTGGTTAGGCCGCAGGCCAAGGGTACGTGGTGTAGCTATGAACCCGGTAGATCACCCTATGGGTGGTGGTGAAGGCCGTGCCTCAGGTGGTCACCCACGTTCACGTAAAGGTTTATTGGCTAAAGGCTACAAAACCCGTGACAAGAAGAAAACATCGGATCGTTACATCATTGAAAGAAGGAAGAAATAATGGCTCGTTCAATAAAAAAAGGACCTTACATCGATCATAACTTAGATAAGAAAGTTATGGTACTGAATGATGCAAATAAAAAATCAGTTGTAAAAACATGGTCACGTCGTTCCATGATCTCTCCTGATTTCGTTGGTCATACATTCGCAGTACACAACGGTAACAAGTTTATCCCTGTGTACGTAACAGAAAACATGGTTGGACACAAGCTGGGAGAGTTTGCCCCAACCCGTACATTCCGCGGACACGCAGAAAAGAAAAAATAACAGGCAATGGAAGCAACAACAAAAATTAAAAAGTCTGTACTGATCAGGCAACAAAAAGAAGCTGCGAAAGCTCTTGTAGGCGGCGCTTCTGTTGCTAAGTTACAGGACTGCCCAACTTCACCACGCAAAATGCGTTTGGTGGTTGACTTGATCCGCGGTGAAAACGTTGAGAAAGCGTTATACATATTGAAATTTACTAACAAAGAAGCTGCTATTCGTGTAGAGAAACTTTTGTTATCAGCTATCAAAAACTGGGAAGCAAAAAACGAAGGCAAACGTGTTGAAGACAGCAACCTTTTTGTTAAGGAAGTATCTGTAGGCGGTGGCCGTCAGTTAAAAAGGTTACGCCCTGCTCCGCAAGGAAGAGGATACCGTATCCGTAAACGCTCAAACCACGTAACACTTGTTGTGGATAGTAAAAACGAAAACAATTAATTTGAAATGGGACAGAAAGCACATCCAATAGGTAACAGGTTAGGAATCATCAGAGGTTGGGATTCTAACTGGTTCGGTGGCAACAACTACTCCGATAAATTAGTTGAAGACGAAAAAATCCGCAAATACCTTTCAGCTCGTATTGCTAAAGGTGGTGTATCTAAAGTAGTTATCGAGCGTACTTTAAAACGCATTACCGTAACTATCCACACTGCCCGTCCGGGTATTGTGATCGGTAAAGGCGGTCAGGAAGTTGACAAGATCAAAGAAGAGTTGAAAAAACTTACCAAGAAAGAAGTTCAGATCAACATTTTCGAGATCAAACGTCCTGAGCTTGATGCACAATTAGTAGCAGAAGGCATTGCAAAACAATTAGAAGCACGTATCTCTTTCCGTCGTGCCATGAAAACCACAATCGCTGCAACCATGCGTATGGGTGCCGAAGGTATCAAGGTAATGACTTCAGGCCGTTTAGGCGGCGCTGAGATGGCACGTAGCGAGCAATATAAAGAAGGCAGGATTCCTTTGCACACTTTCCGTGCTGACATTGACTACGCATTAGCAGAAGCATTAACTACCTATGGTAAAATAGGTGTTAAAGTTTGGATCTGCAAAGGCGAGGTTTATGGCAAACGCGATCTTTCTCCAAACATTGGCGGTACCAGCAGCGCAAGCGGTAAAGGTGGCAGGCCAGAGGGCGGTGCACCAGGCTTTGGTGGCCGTGGTAACGAAAGAGGCGGCGAGCGCGGCGGTGAGCGTCGTGGCGACAGGAAACCAGGTGGCGATCGTCGTGGCGGTGGTAACCGTCCGGGCGGACAAGGTGGAAACCGTCCGGGTGGACAAGGTGGAAACCGTCCGGGTGGCCCAGGTAAGAGATAATAATTAAAGTACAAGACAAATATCGAATAACGATATAAAAGCTTAAGAAAATGCTACAGCCAAAAAGAACGAAGTTCAGAAAGATGCAAAAAGGCAGGATGAAAGGTTTAGCCACCCGTGGTGCTGAACTTTCATTCGGATCTTTTGGTGTTAAATCACTCGAAGCGGCATGGATCACCAGCCGTCAGATCGAGGCTGCACGTATCGCTGTAACACGTTTTATGAAACGTGAAGGACAGGTTTGGATCAGGATATTTCCTGACAAACCTGTAACCAAGAAACCTGCAGAGGTACGTATGGGTAAAGGTAAAGGTGCTCCTGAATACTGGGTTGCGGTAGTACGCCCCGGAAGGATCATTTTTGAAGCCGAAGGCGTGCCTTTGGAAGTTGCTAAAGAGGCTTTACGCCTTGCAGCACAGAAATTACCGGTGCAAACTAAATTTATTGTACGTAGGGATTACGTAGAAGCATAAATTGAGGAGTTAGTTGAAGAGTTGTAAAGTTTTAATGTTGTGAAGTTAGATGCCGAATTTCACCATTCAAATAAAAACAATACAACGTTTAAACTTACCAACAGACAACAAATAACAAAGAAAAATGAAGAACTCAGAAATTTTGGGCCTATCAACTGAAGAGATTGTTGCTAAGATCAGCGAGGAAAGGGCTACCCTAACCAAATTGAAATTCGCTCATGCAGTTTCAGCTATTGAGAACCCGTCCCGTATAACTAAAGTACGCAAAGGAATTGCTCAGTTAAATACTGAATTAACAAAACGTAAAGCGGCGGCCGCTTCTGAAAAGAATTAATTTTTTAAACATTCAGACAATGGAATTGGAAAGAAATTTAAGAAAAACACGTACCGGCCTCGTAGTTAGCAACAAAATGGAGAAATCTATCGTTGTGGCCGTTGAACGTAAGGTGAAACACCCTATTTACGGTAAGTTCGTAAAAAAGACTACCAAATTTATGGCTCATGATGAAACCAATACTTGTGGCGTAGGCGATACAGTATTGATCATGGAAACCCGCCCGCTGAGCAAAACCAAAAACTGGCGATTAGTTGAAATTTTAGAAAGGGCTAAATAAGATGGTACAACAGGAATCAAGATTAACAGTAGCCGACAATAGCGGCGCTAAAGAAGTTTTAGTGATCCGTGTATTGGGTGGTACCGGTAAAAGGTATGCATCAATCGGCGATAAAATTGTGGTTACCGTAAAAAGCGCTTTACCATCAGGTAACGTTAAAAAAGGTACCGTATCAAAAGCCGTAGTTGTGCGTACTAAAAAAGAGATCCGCAGAAAAGACGGTTCATATATCCGTTTCGACGATAACGCAGCTGTGTTGTTAAACAACCAGGACGAGCCAAGAGGTACACGTATCTTTGGCCCTGTTGCAAGGGAACTGCGCGAGAAACAATTTATGAAAATTGTATCATTAGCACCGGAGGTATTGTAACATGGAAAAGAAAGTAAAATTAAAGATCCGTAAAGGCGACCTGGTTAAAGTTATCGCCGGCGATTCAAAAGGATCACAAGGCAAAATCGTTGAGGTTTTGGTAGATAAGAACAGGGCTATTGTTGAAGGTGCCAATATGGTATCAAAACATACAAAACCTAATGCTGCTAACCCTAACGGCGGAATTGTTAAACAAGAAGCTGCTATACATATTTCAAACCTAATGCTGGTTGATCCTAAAACAGGTAATACAACCCGTGTTGGCCGTCAAAAAAATGACGCCGGCAAATTAGTAAGGGTAGCAAAAAAATCAGGGGAGGAAATTAAGTAATGACTTACGTACCAAGATTAAAATCAAAATACAAGGACGAAATCCGCACCGCACTGAAAGATAAATTTCAGTACAAAAGCGTAATGCAGGTTCCTAAATTGGAGAAAATTGCCATTAACCAGGGTGTAGGTGGTGCAACTACCGACAAGAAATTGATCGAAAACACCATCACTGAGTTAACTACCATCACTGGTCAGCAGGCAGTATCTTCAAAATCTAAAAAAGATATCTCAAACTTTAAATTGCGTAAAAATATGCCGGTTGGCGTACGTGTTACCCTGCGTGACAACACAATGTACGAGTTTTTGGATCGTTTAATCGCTGTAGCCCTGCCACGTATCCGTGACTTCAAAGGCATCAACGATAAAGGTTTTGATGGCCGCGGCAACTATACATTAGGTATTACTGAGCAAATTATCTTCCCTGAGATAAATATTGACAAAATCAATAAAATCCAAGGTATGGATATTACCTTTGTAACCTCCGCAACAAACGATGTTGAAGCATTGGAGTTGTTGAAACAATTTGGTTTACCATTTAAAAATCAAAATAGCAATGGCTAAAGAAGGTGTAAAAGCACGTGAAGTAAAGCGCGCAAAATTAGTAGCTAAATACGCTGAAAAAAGAGCTGCTTTAAAAGAAGCTGGCGATTACGCTGCTTTAGATAAATTACCAAAAGCATCATCACCGGTAAAACTGCACAACCGTTGCAAATTAACCGGCCGCCCTCGTGGTTATATGCGTCAGTTTGGCATCTCACGTGTTACATTCCGTGAAATGGCTCTTGAAGGCAAGATCCCGGGAGTGAAAAAAGCAAGCTGGTAAGCAAAAGCTGAAAGCAAAAGGCGAAAAGCGTAAGGCATAAAAGCTTTAGGCTTTTTGCTTTATGCATTGAGCTTAAAATGAATGAATTAACCGATGGAAGGTCGCCCGGGATGTTACCGGAAGGAAACCACCGTCATAACACAATAAAATGAATACAGATCCAATCGCAGATTATCTTACAAGAGTAAGGAATGCTATTAAAGCCAACCACCGGGTTGTTGAAATTCCTGCATCAAATCTGAAGAAGGAAATCACTAAGGTGCTTTTCGACAAAGGTTACATTGCAAATTATAAGTTTGAGGATAATGGTCCTCAGGGCACTATCAAAGTTGCTTTGAAATACCACCCGATAACTAAAATTTCTGCTATCCGCAGCATTTCGCGCATCAGCAAACCAGGTTTGAGGAAATACGCAGGTATGGAAAACATGCCACGTGTACTAAATGGTTTAGGTATCGCCATCCTGTCAACTTCTAAAGGCGTTATGTCTGATAAAGAAGCTCGTCAGCAAAATGTTGGTGGTGAGGTTTTATGCTACGTTTATTAACAGAAGAAATTTAAGCAATGTCAAGAGTAGGAAAAGCACCGATAGCACTGCCACAGGGAGTAACCATTACAGTTTCAGCAGATAATGTTGTTACCGTAAAAGGTCCTAAAGGCCAGTTGCAACAGGCAATTGATAGCGATATCACTATTGCACAGGAAGACGGTCAGTTACTGGTTCAACGCCCGTCTGATCAAAAACGTCACAAAGCGTTACATGGTTTATACCGCGCGCTTTTAAATAACATGGTAATTGGTGTAACCGAAGGTTACAAAGTAACCCAGGAATTAGTGGGTGTAGGTTACCGTGCCACCAATACCGGTAATACATTAGATTTAGTGTTGGGTTTCTCTCACCACTATGTATTTGAATTACCTCAAGAAATTAAAGTTACAACCACTGCTGATAAGGGTAAAAACCCAACCATCATCCTTGAATCAATTGACAAACAGTTAATTGGCCAGGTAGCAGCTAAAATCCGTTCATTACGTGCACCAGAGCCTTACAAAGGTAAAGGTATCAAGTTCCAGGGCGAGATTTTGAGAAGAAAAGCAGGTAAATCAGCATCTAAAAAATAATCGTCATGGGAGCTAAACTATCAAGAAGAGACAGGATTAAAAAAGGCATCAGGAAACGCCTTTCAGGGTCAACAGAACGTCCCCGCCTGTCAGTATTTAGAAGTAATAAAGGTATTTATGCGCAGATCATTGACGATGTAACCGGTAAAACTTTAGTTTCAGCATCATCTTTATCAAAAGATTTTGCCGCTGAAGGTACAAAATCAGATCAATCGGTAGCTGTAGGTAAACTGGTAGCTTCAAAAGCTATCGCTGCAGGTATTAAAGATGTGGTTTTCGACAGGAACGGTTACCTGTACCATGGCCGTGTTAAGTCATTGGCCGAAGGTGCACGTGAAGGTGGTTTAAACTTTTAATCGAAAAGAGAAATGTCAACAATCAACATAAAAAGAGTAAAAACAAGCGAGATCGAATTAAAAGACCGCTTGGTAAGCATACAGCGTGTTGCCAAAGTAACCAAAGGCGGCCGTACTTTCAGCTTCTCTGCTATCGTAGTAGTAGGTGATGAAAACGGTGTTGTAGGTTACGGTTTAGGTAAAGCTAAAGAGGTAACTGAAGCTATTGCTAAAGGCATTGATGATGCTAAAAAGAACCTGGTAAAAGTTCCAATTATTAACGGAACTGTACCTCATGAGCAAATTGGTAAATTTAGCGGTGGTTTTGTTTTCATTAAACCAGCAGCTAACGGTACCGGTGTAATTGCAGGTGGTGCTATGCGTGCCGTATTAGAGTCGGCAGGTGTACACAACGTATTGGCAAAATCAAAAGGTTCATCAAACCCGCACAACGTGGTAAAAGCAACCGTATCGGCATTAGCCCAGTTACGTGATGCAAATACAGTAGCACAACAGCGCGGAATTAGTTTAGGTAAAGTATTTAACGGATAATCAGTCATGGCTAAGATCAAAATAACACAGATTAAGAGCGTGATCGACAGAACGGAACGCCAGAAAAAACAATCGAGGCTTTAGGCTTGCGTAAAATTAACCACAGTGTGGAAGTTGAGGCTACACCTGCTATAGTTGGGATGGTTAGGAAAGTGAACCACCTGGTAGCGGTTGAAAATATTTAATATCATGAATTTAAGTAATTTAAAACCTGCAGAAGGTTCAACCAAAAATAGAAAAAGAATTGGCCGTGGTACAGGTTCTGGCCGTGGCGGTACGTCAACCCGTGGCCACAAAGGCGCCGGTTCACGTTCAGGTACCAGCACCAAGGTAGGCTTTGAAGGCGGTCAGATGCCTTTACAGCGTCGTGTGCCTAAAGTGGGCTTTAAAAACCCTAACCGTGTTGAGTACACAGGTGTAAACCTTGACGTACTTCAGGAATTAGTAACAAAGTTTTCGCTTACTGCTGTTGATTTTGATACTTTGAAAGAGCACGGTTTGGTATCACGTAACGACCTGGTTAAGATCCTGGGCCGTGGTGAGCTTACTGCCAAATTAGAAGTTAAAGCACATGCATTTACTGCTACAGCTCAAAAAGCTATTGAAGCTGCAGGTGGTACCATAGTTAAGTTATAATTTCGATGAAGAAATTTTTCACCACATTATCCAATATCTGGAAAATCGAAGATCTGAGAGTGCGTATTACTAACACACTCTTATTTCTTTTAATATATCGTGTAGGCTCATTCGTGGTTTTGCCGGGCGTTAACGCCGCGGTAGCATCAACCCAAAAAGCAGAAGGATTAGTAGGATTGCTGAATATGTTTGCAGGAGGATCGTTTTCACGTTCCTCTATTTTTGCGTTAGGTGTTATGCCTTACATTTCGGCTTCAATTGTGGTGCAACTGCTGGGTATTGCCGTTCCGTATTTTACCAAATTGCAAAAAGAAGGTGAAAGCGGTCGCAACAAGCTTAACCAATGGACCCGCTACCTAACAATAGGTATTACCTTTTTACAGGCTATAGGTTACCTTAAATCGCAGGTTGCTGCTGATGCAAGGACTATTGCCGATCCTTTTACCTTCATCTTCATTAACACTTTTGTGTTAACGGCAGGTACATTATTTGTAATGTGGTTAGGCGAAAAGATCACCGATAAAGGTATCGGTAACGGTATTTCACTTATTATCATGGTGGGTATCATTGCTCAGTTACCAATGGCGTTTACTACCGAGTTCGTTTCGCGTAATGGCGGTGCCGGTGGTTTAATTGCTTTCATTGTGGAGATCGTAGGTCTTATTGGTGTAGTAATGTTTACTATACTGATAGTACAGGGAACGCGTAAAATTTCGGTACAATACGCTAAACGTATTGTGGGTAACAAACAATATGGCGGTGTACGCCAGTATATACCTTTAAAGGTAAATGCTGCAGGTGTAATGCCAATCATATTTGCTCAGGCATTGATGTTTATCCCGCAAACTGTATCGCAGTTTTTCCCTAACGTATCATCAAACGGCATATTGATAGCTTTAGCTAACTATAACTCATGGGAGCATAACCTGTTGTTTGGGATCCTGATCATCCTGTTCACTTACTTCTATACTGCTATTACGGTTAATCCTAACCAAATGGCCGATGATATGAAGAAGAATGGTGGCTTTATCCCGGGCATTAAACCAGGCCGTACTACTGCTGAGTTTATTGATGGCGTAATTTCAAAGATCACTTTACCAGGATCAGTATTCCTGGCTATTATAGCAATCATCCCGGCATTGGCCAGTTTGGTTGGTGTATCTCCGGTATTCGCAAGGTTCTTCGGCGGTACATCGCTGATCATCCTGGTGGGTGTTGTTTTGGATACATTGCAGCAAATAGAAAGTCACTTGTTGATGCGACATTATGATGGTTTAATGAAAACCGGACGGATTAAGGGACGTACAGCTATGCCTGCCGCTGCCGGTACCAGTCCGACAGCGATTTAATTAGCAATGTCAAAAATCAATTATAAGTCTGTCGAAGAGATAGAACTCATAAGAGAAAGTTCTTTACTTGTTTCAAAAACACTCGGAGAGATAGCTAAGGTTATCGCTCCGGGTGTTAAAACAATTGAACTGGATAAGCTTGCCGAAACCTTTATACGGGACAACGGCGGTGTTCCTGCTTTTTTAAACTATCACGGATTTCCTTATTCACTGTGTATCTCCCTGAATGACCAGGTTGTACACGGCTTCCCCGGATCGCATGTTTTAACTGAAGGCGACCTGGTATCAGTTGATTGCGGCGTTGTTTTAAATAAATACTACGGCGACTCGGCTTATACCTTTGCCATTGGTGAGGTTAACGACCAGGTTAAAAAGCTGATGCGTGTAACGCAGGAATGCTTAAAGCTGGGTGTTGAAAAAGCGGTTGTAGGGATGAGGGTAGGTGATATCGGATACGCGGTACAGGAGCATGCCGAAAAGAACGGCTTTGGTGTAGTAAAGGAACTTGTTGGCCATGGTGTGGGATTAAAACTGCACGAAAAACCCGAAGTACCTAACTATGGCAAACGCGGTGCCGGTATCAAACTGGAAGAAGGCATGGTGATAGCCATTGAGCCCATGATCAATGCCGGCCGTGCCGGTGTTAAGTTTTGGGATGATGGCTGGACAGTTTCAACATCTGACAAGAAACCTTCGGCACATTATGAGCATACAGTAGCGGTACGAAAAGGTACTCCAGACATTTTATCGACGTTTGATTACGTAGAAAATGTTTTAAAAGAAAAAAATAATAATTAAATAATTTTTTATTAATTTTGCATCCCGGTTTTAGGGCGGATAATTAAGTAATAATCAACAAAATATGGCTAAACAATCTTCGATTGAGCAAGACGGTACAATTAGAGAGGCATTGTCAAATGCAATGTTCAGAGTTGAACTTGAAAATGGTCATGAGATTATAGCGCACATATCGGGCAAAATGCGTATGCACTACATTAAAATTCTTCCTGGCGACAGGGTGAAGCTGGAAATGAGTCCATACGATTTAACAAAGGGTAGAATAACCTATAGATATAAATAAAAAGATGAAAGTTAGAGCATCCATCAAAAAGCGCAGCGCTGATTGCAAGATCATCCGCCGTAACGGGAAACTTTACGTTATTAACAAGAAGAACCCGAAGTTTAAACAACGCCAGGGCTAAGAACAATTACTGAATTGGAGAATGATTGAATTACTGATGATAGCGATTCGATAATTCAATAATTCGATAACTCAATAAATTACAAGAAATATGGCAAGGATATCAGGTATTGATTTACCAAAGAATAAAAGAGGAGAAATCGGACTTACTTACATTTTCGGTATTGGCCGCTCAACAGCTCAAAGAATTTTGACTGAGGCTGGTATTGATTTTAATATCAAAGTACAAGACTGGACCGATGAGCAATTATCTTCTATACGCGGAATTATTAACGACCAAATTAAGGTTGAAGGTGCATTACGTTCAGAGGTGCAGCTTAACATTAAGCGTTTGATGGATATTGGTTGTTACCGCGGTACACGTCATCGTAAAGGTTTACCATTACGTGGTCAGCGTACTAAAAACAACTCACGTACCCGTAAAGGTAAACGTAAAACAGTTGCTAACAAGAAAAAAGCTACTAAATAGTGATTGGTGCTTAGAGGTTAGAGATTGGTTAATTGCCGCTTGATAACCTTTAAATCATCAGGAATACCTCATTTTGACAGTATAATTAATGGGTCCGGATTATTCGTTAATTCAGTAATTCATTAATTCAAAAATTAAAAAAATGGCTAAAGCTAAAAAAGTAACCAAGAAACGCATTGTGATTGTTGAGCCGGTTGGCGAAGCACACATCAATGCTACTTTCAACAACATCATCATCACCCTTACCAACAAAACCGGCCAGGCAGTTTCATGGTCATCAGCTGGTAAAATGGGTTTCAAAGGTTCAAAAAAGAATACTCCTTACGCTGCCTCACAAGCTGCTGCCGATTGCGGTAAAGTTGCTTATGACTTAGGTTTACGTAAAGTTGAAGTATTTGTAAAAGGCCCAGGTGCCGGTCGTGAGTCAGCTATCCGTACTTTGCAAACTGCAGGTATCGAAGTAACTACGATTAAAGATATTACACCGCTTCCACACAACGGTTGCCGTCCTTCAAAAAGAAGAAGAGTTTAATTAACATATTTTTTAAAGCTAAGATTCGGCAGCTGCAGGCTGCATGATACTTTAAGAACACACAAAAATGGCCAGATATACAGGACCAAAATCCAAAATTGCCCGTCGTTTCCGTGAGCCGATCTTCGGTCCGGACAAAGCGTTAGAACGTAAAAACTATCCTCCGGGCATGCACGGTGCTTCAAAACGCCGTGGAAAGCAATCAGAGTACTCTACTCAGTTGCAAGAGAAACAAAAAGTTAAATACACTTATGGTGTATTAGAGCGTCAGTTCGAAAACTTATTTCACCGTGCTTCTGCTAAAGAAGGTATCACAGGCGAAAACCTGTTGAAATTCCTGGAAGCTCGTTTAGATAACGCTGTTTTCCGTTTAGGTATTGCTCCTACACGTTCGGCAGCACGTCAATTGGTTAACCACAAACACATCACTGTTAACGGTGCTGTTGTAAACATCGCTTCATATGCATTGAAAGCTGGTGATGTGGTTGCAGTACGTGAAAAATCTAAATCATTAGAGGCTATCACTACTTCAGTAGCCGGTAGAAGAATCAACAAATACAGCTGGTTAGAGTGGGATGCGAACAACCTTACAGGTAAATTCCTTAACTATCCTAACCGCGATGAGATCCCTGAAAACATCAAGGAAAACCTGATCGTCGAGTTGTACTCTAAATAAGATATGAGATATCAGATGTGAGATTTGAGAGTTTTTTCAAATCTCATTTCTGGTTTTCGTATATATGCAAATCACAAACAAAAGATTTGAATAAGCGTTTGAACAGCAGAGTAAATCTCACATCTCAAATCCCATATCTCAAATCAATTATCAAGTAAACAATAAATAAAGGATATAAATGGCAATTTTAGCATTTCAAAAACCAGACAAGGTTATCATGCAAAAAGCAAATGATTTTGATGGTACGTTTGAATTTCGTCCGTTAGAACCAGGTTTTGGTGTAACCATTGGTAATGCTCTGCGTCGTATCTTACTTTCATCACTTGAAGGTTATGCAATTACTTCTGTTCGTTTTTCGGGAGTAACTCATGAATTTTCAACCATCAAAGGTGTTGTTGAAGACGTAACCGAGATCATCCTGAACCTTAAACAAGTTCGTTTTAAGAAAACAGGTGAATCTGGCGACAGCGAGAAAATATTTGTTATTGTAAATGGCCAGGATGCATTTAAAGCAGGAGATATCACCAAATTCTCTAACAACTTTACTGTATTAAATCCTGATTTGGTACTTTGCAATATGGATCCGGCTGTAACGCTTGAAGTTGAGCTTACTGTAGGCAAGGGCCGTGGTTACGTACCAAGCGAGGAAAATAAAAATCCTGACGCTAACGTAGGTGTGATCGCTATCGACTCGATCTATACGCCGATCAAAAACGTAAAATATACCATCGAAAACTATCGTGTTGAGCAAAAAACCGACTATGAGAAATTAGTATTGGATATTGCTACCGATGGTTCGATCCACCCTGAAGATGCTTTGAAAGAAGCAGCTAAAATCCTGATCCAGCACTTTATGCTGTTCAGCGATGAAAACATGATGCTTGAAGCACAAGCTAAAGAAGAAACCAAAGAAGTGGATGAAGAGATCCTGCATATGCGCAAGATCCTTAAAACTGAACTGGTTGATCTTGACCTTTCTGTACGTGCCCTTAACTGCCTTAAAGCTGCTGATATCCGCAGCCTTGCTGACCTGGTATCGTACGATGTTGCTGACATGTTAAAATTCAGGAACTTTGGTAAAAAATCGTTAACTGAAATCCAGGACCTGGTTAAATCAAAAGGTTTATCTTTTGGCATGAACCTGTCTAAATTTAAGTTAGACGAAGAATAAGAAAGAAGCAAGACGGTGAGAAGCAAGAATCAGGAATTTTATATCTTGACTCTTGATTTCTTGGCTCTTGATTCTTGTTGCAAACATTAAGCGAAAGCATAATTCCGAGGGCTTGAGGCTATCGCCCAACGGTATGCACGTGAAATATATAAAACAATGAGACACGGAAACAAAAACAATCACTTAGGCCGTACTACCAGCCACCGCAAAGCGATGCTGGCTAACATGGCATCTTCGCTTATTTTACACAAGCGTATCACTACAACATTAGCAAAAGCAAAAGTTTTACGCGGTTATGTTGAGCCACTTTTAACAAAATCAAAAAACGATACTACGCACTCACGTCGTACAGTATTCAGCTACTTGCAGGATAAAGACGCTACATCAATCGTTTTCCGCGAAATCGCTGAAAAAATTGCTAACCGTCCGGGTGGTTACACCCGTATCATCAAGTTAGAAAACCGTTTAGGCGATAACGCTGAAATGGCAATCATCGAGCTTGTTGATTACAACACTGTTTACGGTGCTGACGCTGCTGCTCCTGCTAAGAAATCAACCCGTCGTCGTGGTGGTTCTGGTGCAAAAGCTAAAACTGCTGCTCCTGTAGCTGCAGAAGAAGCTGTAGTAGTTGAAGACGTTAAAGAAGAGCCGGCTGCTGAGGCACCTGCACCTTCTGAAAACGAAGAGAACGCTGAAAAAGGCGAATAATTAATTATTCGGTTTAACAGATACTAAAACGGCACTGATCTATGATCGGTGCCGTTTTTTTATGTAATTGACTGCCGTTTTAGGTAAAATCATGGTGATTCCCTGATCTGTTTACTCGCGGTTCAGGCTATAAGTCAATAAGCATTCAACTTCATTCATTAAAGTGAAACCGCACTTTTCCAATATCCTTCGTGATGGCAAGTTATCTGCATACGTGCGCACTATGATAGCTTTTACAAATTCATGTGTAAATGCCCATTGCGAAAGTAATTGTAAAGCTTCTGTAGCATAACCTTTGTTATGCTGGTTGGCGTCGATCATATAACCAATCTCCGCTTCGCCGGCATCATTAGGATAACCGGCAAAACCCATGCCGCCAATGACAGTATTGGTGCTTTTAAGAACAATCTCCCAGCCGGTATACCATAGGTATTTATCAGGAAAGGCGAGCGTATTAGGCAGCCAGAAACTATCGAAGGCATCATCAATTTCTTTGATATATAACGGATCGATCAGCATAGCTGAAGGTGTTAAGCCTAATGATAGCTCCAGCAGCTTACGGTTTTGTTTAAGCAATAATAATTGCGCGTGTGTTAACGGTATCATCTTTAACCGTTGTGATTGGATAAAATACATTTAATGTTGGAATTAAATAACAATAAGAAACCAGTTCGCTTTTTTAAAGTGAAGGTACAGCCGTTAAATAAGGCTGTTTGTTATGCAATTCCAGGCAATGTAATAAGCCTGTTTGGGGTGTTAAGTAACAGAGGCGGTTTGTTTGATTGCAGTAAATGTAATGATTTTAATTAGAAGCGTTTAGTGATTGTCCGAATTAAACGAATTGACGAATTTTTTTGAATTTGCTTAGCATTCAGTCAATTCTTTAATTCTATAAATTCCGGCTCAAACAAATTCACCATTACTCATCAATATAAAACTTGATATCATTAAAGCGGCTGCGCCCTTCGCGTACAAAGTTGCCATCGATATTGTAGAGCACATCGCCAAAGAGACTACGGCCTTTCCTGATCAGGTTATCGTCAAGGTTACAAACCACATCGCCAAACATTCCCTGACCCTTTTTTACTATTTTGCCATCTATGGTATATAATATGTCGCCAAACCGGCCCTGACCTTTTCGCACATAGCTGCCATCGATGGTGTATAGTACGGTTCCAAACTTATTGTTGCCCTCCCTGATATATTTCATAACGGTGTTATAATTACGTGTTTTAAGTTAGTCGATATACTGCCAATTAGCAAACCACGCAATAACCTTTTGCCTTTTAACTTTCGCCTTTAACCTAAAACGGTCCTGCCAACCTGTCATCACAAAGTAAGCTATTCTGCCGCCTTGTTCATGAACTGACAATTACAGGCAATTTTTACTGCCATTGGCATATTGGCACAGGCATTGATAAACAGCAATGGTAAGTAAACAATAAATCAAAAAGAAAAAACAATCATATATGTCTAAAATAATTGGAATCGACTTAGGAACAACAAACTCCTGCGTTGCTGTAATGGAAGGTAACGAGCCTGTTGTTATAGCTAACAGCGAGGGTAAACGTACTACGCCGTCTGTAGTAGCTTTTATTGATAATGGCGAACGTAAAGTTGGTGATCCTGCAAAACGTCAGGCTATTACAAACCCTACAAAAACCATTTCGTCAATTAAACGCTTTATGGGTAACCAGTTTAACGAAGTTACAAGTGAAGCGGCACGTGTACCTTATAAAGTAGTTAAAGGCGACAATAACACTCCTCGTGTTGAAATTGGCGACCGTAAATATACCCCGCAAGAAATTTCTGCAATGATCCTTCAGAAAATGAAGAAAACTGCCGAAGATTTCTTAGGTACCGAAGTAACCGAAGCGGTTATTACCGTTCCTGCTTACTTTAACGATGCTCAGCGCCAGGCAACTAAAGAAGCCGGTGAAATTGCTGGTTTAAAAGTACGCCGTATCATTAACGAACCTACTGCTGCTGCATTAGCTTACGGTTTTGATAAAGCTCATAAAGATATGAAGATAGTTGTGTTTGACTGCGGTGGCGGTACTCATGACGTATCTGTATTGGAATTGGGCGACGGTGTATTTGAAGTGAAAGCTACCGATGGTGATACTCACTTAGGTGGTGACGACTTTGATCAGGTAATTATTGACTGGTTAGCCGACGAGTTTAAAAACGACGAAGGTTTAGACCTGCGTAAAGACCCAATGGCTTTACAACGTTTAAAAGAATCGGCTGAGAAAGCTAAAATTGAGTTATCAAGCTCTGCTCAAACTGAAGTTAACCTGCCATACATTACTGCAGTTGACGGTATGCCTAAGCACTTAGTTAAAACATTAACCCGTGCTAAATTTGAGCAATTAGCTGATAGCCTAATCAAACGTACTATTGAGCCTTGTAAATCAGCTTTGAAAAATGCCGGTTTAAGCACTTCTGATATCGACGAAGTGATTTTGGTAGGTGGTTCAACCCGTATCCCTGCTATCCAGGAAGCTGTACAAAAATTCTTTGGTAAAGCTCCTTCAAAAGGTGTTAACCCTGATGAAGTTGTTGCTATCGGTGCTGCTATCCAGGGTGGTGTATTAACCGGTGAGGTTAAGGATGTGTTATTGCTTGACGTTACCCCGCTTTCATTAGGTATCGAAACCATGGGTGGTGTAATGACTAAATTAATTGAGTCGAACACTACTATCCCTACTAAAAAATCTGAAACGTTCTCAACCGCCAGCGACAGCCAGCCTTCAGTTGAGATCCACATATTACAGGGTGAGCGCCCAATGGCTGCGGGCAACCGTACTATAGGTCGTTTCCACCTGGATGGCATTCCGCCAGCACCTCGTGGCGTACCACAAATCGAAGTTACTTTCGATATTGATGCTAATGGTATCCTGCACGTATCTGCAAAAGATAAAGCTACAGGTAAAGAGCAAAAAATCCGTATCGAAGCTTCTTCAGGTTTAACTGATGCCGAGATCAAAAAGATGAAGGATGAAGCTGAGGCTAATGCTGATGCTGACAAAAAGGCAAAAGAAGAAGTTGAAAAACTGAACGCTGCTGATGCCCTGATCTTCTCGACTGAAAAACAATTGAAAGAGTACGGTGATAAGATCCCTGCTGATAAAAAAGCACCTATTGAAGCTGGCTTAGCTAAATTGAAAGAAGCTTACTCAGCTAAAAACTTTGACGCTATCGAAGCTGCACAAACAGAGCTTAACACTGCCTGGACTGCTGCATCTGAAGATATGTACAAAGCTTCTGCCGAAGGTGCTCAAGGCGCACCAGGTGCCGGTGATAACGGTGCAGGCGCGCAAGACAACTCTGACACTGTAACAGATGTTGATTTTGAAGAAGTGAAATAATTAATTTTGTTTCGATAATAATTAAGCCCGGTTTGGTTAATTCCATCCCGGGCTTTTTTTGTGGGGAGATATTGCCTGGTTGCAGAGTAGGAGGGACCTGCGGGGCCATAACTGATCATAATGTAAAGCAACGTAAGGCCCAGCTGCGCTACGTATTTATAGCCCCGTAAATACCTAAGAGCACTACACTAAAATCTGTAAACTTTTTTAGGACGAGACATAAGGAGCGGTTTTAACTGCGGAGATTCATCCTGTTGAAATTTTAGATTGATTAATTTGTGCCTTAACCTAAATATGCAAAAGCTCCTGATAGGTTAAACTCCATAGCAAATTGTTTAAAAAGATACCATTAACCCTCAACTAATCCATTAATAACTACTAAACTAATAGGGAAATGCTTAATTTCGCAACCTCATACGCGTAAAACATCAAATGGACTACCAATTTAAAGAGATAGAGCAAAAATGGCAGCAGTTTTGGGCACAAAACCAAACCTTCAAAGCCGAAGACAAAAGCAGTAAGCCCAAATATTATGTGCTGGATATGTTCCCTTACCCGTCTGGGGCCGGCCTGCACGTTGGGCACCCGCTGGGCTATATCGCTTCTGATATTTTTGCACGCTACAAACGCTTAAAAGGCTTTAACGTATTGCACCCTATGGGCTATGATAGCTTTGGCCTGCCGGCCGAGCAATACGCCATACAAACCGGTCAGCACCCTGCTATAACTACCGAAGATAATATTGCTACATATCGCCGCCAGTTGGACCAGATCGGCTTTTCGTTCGACTGGAGCCGCGAGGTGCGTACCAGCTCTCCCGATTATTATAAATGGACCCAATGGATCTTTATGCAGTTGTTTAACAGCTGGTATAATAAAGATACCGACAAGGCCCAGTCAATTGATCAGCTGGTTGCACATTTTGAAACCAAAGGTTCTACCGGTATCAATGCCGTTTGTGATGATGAAGTTTTAAGTTTTACTGCCGATGAGTGGAAAGCGTTCAGCAATGAAGAACAGCAGTCCGAATTGTTAAAATACCGCCTTACCTACCTGCGCGAAAGTACCGTAAACTGGTGCCCTGCTCTTGGTACCGTATTGGCAAACGACGAAGTAAAAGACGGCTTTAGCGAGCGTGGCGGCTACCCCGTTGAACAAAAGAAAATGACCCAATGGAGCATGCGCATTACCGCATACGCCGAAAGGTTATTACAAGGCCTTGATACTATCGACTGGCCAGAGCCTTTGAAAGAAATGCAAAGGAACTGGATTGGTAAAAGTACTGGTGCTTCAGTTAAATTCCCGATAGATAAATCAGGTCATAACGCTGCTCTGGGTACCGATTTTATCGAAGTGTTTACCACAAGGGTTGATACCATTTTTGGCGTTACTTTTTTAGTAATTGCTCCTGAGCATGAATTAGTTTCTGCATTAACTACACCTGAGCAAAAGGCAGAAATTGAAGCTTACATTACTCAAACCAAAAAGAAATCGGAGCTTGACAGGATGGCTGATGCCAAGACAGTATCAGGCGCATTTACCGGTAGCTATGTGCTTAACCCGCTGAACGGGCAGCAAATTCCAATCTGGATTGCTGATTATGTTTTGGCCGGATACGGAACAGGCGCGGTTATGGCCGTACCATCAGGCGATCAGCGCGATTACCTTTTCGCAAAGCATTTTAATTTGCCTGTAGTGCAGATTCTCGATATTCAAAACATTGAAACAGAAGCCGATCCAACCAAGGAAGGGACTTATATTAACTCTGATTTTATTAATGGCCTGGCTTACAAAGAAGCAACTGCCGCGGTGGTTGCCAAACTTGAAGAGATCAATGCCGGTAAAGCCAAAGTTAACTTCAGGATGCGCGATGCTATTTTCGGCCGCCAACGTTACTGGGGCGAGCCGGTGCCGGTTTACTTTAAAGAGGGTTTACCTCATTTAATTAATGAAAGCCACTTGCCATTACTATTGCCCGAAATTGATAAATATCTCCCTACCGAAACCGGCGAACCGCCGTTAGGACGTGCAGAGGATTGGAAATATGAAGGTGGTTTGCCTTACGAGCTAAGCACCATGCCGGGTTGGGCTGGCTCAAGCTGGTACTGGTACCGTTATATGGATGCCAAAAACGATAAGGAGTTCGCATCGCGCGAAGCTATTGAATACTGGAAAGACGTTGATTTGTACATCGGCGGCAGTGAACATGCAACCGGTCACCTGTTGTACAGCCGTTTCTGGAACAAGTTTTTGAAAGACCTTGACCTTGTTGTTGAGGAAGAACCCTTCAAAAAATTGATCAACCAGGGCATGATCCAGGGCCGCAGTAATTTTGTTTACAGGCTGATTGACGAGGAAGGCCGCGGAACAAATACTTTGGTATCGCACGGTTTAATTAAACAATACAAAACCTCGCCATTACATGTGGATGTAAACATTGTTGAGAACGAGATCCTGAACATCGAGAAATTCAAACAATGGCGACCAGAGTTTACTGACGCAGAATTTGTATTGGAAGGCGGCAAATACATCTGCGGTGTTGAAGTTGAAAAGATGTCGAAATCCAAGTTCAATGTGGTGAACCCGGATGATATCATCAGCCGTTTCGGTGCCGATACCTTACGGATGTATGAGATGTTCTTAGGCCCGCTGGAGCAGAGCAAACCGTGGAATACCAATGGTATTGAGGGTGTTTTCAAATTCCTGCGTAAATTCTGGAGGTTATTCCATAATGATGCCTGGGAGTTTGGCGTAAACAATGCCGCTCCGTCAAAAGCTGAGTTGAAATCATTGCATAAGATCATAAAAAAGGTTGAAGAAGATATCGAGCGTTTCTCGTTCAATACTTCGGTATCCAGCTTCATGATCGCTGTTAATGAATTAACCGATTTGAAATGCAACAACCGTGCGATATTGCAGGATATGGTGATCATCCTGTCGCCTTATGCGCCGCACATTTGCGAGGAGCTTTGGTCGTTATTGGGTAATGCTGATGGTACTTTATCATATGCACCATTCCCTAAATTTAATGCCGAGTATTTGGTTGAAGATGAGTTTGCTTACCCAATCTCAATCAACGGTAAAATGAAAATGAACCTAAGCATCTCGTTAAGCCTTGATGTTAAAGAAATAGAAGCCTTTGTTTTGGCTAATGCCGATGTACAAAAATACCTGGATGGTAAAACCCCTAAAAAACTGATTGTAGTAAAAGGCAGGATTGTGAATATGGTGGTTTAAACCCTCTCCACCCCTTAAGGGGGTACTTTTAGAAATCCCAACCCTGGTTTTGGAACGCAAGGCCAGGGCTTTTTTATTGCCTGAAATAAAGATGTCAAATCCGAAACACTTCGAAAGGCGGAAACGGGCGATGAAGGGGTAAGAAATGTTATCCGCCTTGTATAGCCTCTCTATCGCCCCAACGTACAAACATCCCGTGCTCCATCGATGACATCCTGAAAATTCTAATCACATTCTAATTTCTTTCTTAAACCGTTTTAATGCCTGGTACCGACTATTGTATCAACAAACAGTAGTAAACACAAAAAAAGGTATCATCATGAAAACATTAAACATTATCATCCCGTCTGATTTCACCTTATCATCATTAAACATTATACCTGTTTTAGCAGAGCGCTATCCGGATCAAAAGCTCAACATATCGTTCGTTCATTTCCTGCAATTGTCCGACTCTATATCCGATCTGTTATTATTATCCCGCAGGAGCAGGGAATACCAGCTCATCAGCGATGAATTTTACGCCGGTTGCACTATGCTGAAGAATGACTATGCAGACCAGATAGAAAACATCATCCCCGACTTTTTTTATGGCAACACAGTGGCTGTATTTAAAAACTATCTGGAAGAAAAAGAGGCAGGCCTGATTGCCATGCCCGAAAGTCACAACTATGCAAGGTTAACACCAAACAGTTTTGACCCTACCATACTGATGCAACGGAGCGGGTATAAAATAATTACCCTTAAAGCTAAAGTTAAACAGCCTTTAACCATCGTCAATGCCGAAGCAGAGCATGAGCTGCTGGAGGTTTAATATTTACTAAAATCATTTAAAACAACTATCTATGTTACTAAAAGAAAATATCCCGGTAAAATATGTGGTGGGCAAAATAAAGCATGAATTGTTACTGGTTGCCGTGTATGCTGTAGCTATAGCTTTATTCCATCGCTTTTTGCCTGAGTACCGCATTTCAATCCCAATTGCTGTGCCAGCCATATTGGCTACAATCATATCCTTGTTGCTGGCATTTCGCTCAAACCAGGCCTACGATCGATGGTGGGAAGCCCGGAGCATTTGGGGAGCTATAGTGAACGATTCAAGATCGCTGGTTCGCGAGTTGATCACGTTTTTAGATGGCGATAACGCCGTATGTGAAGAAATAGAAGGTTTCAAAAAACGATTTGTTTACAGGCAGATAGCATGGTGCCATGGCTTAAGCCAATCATTACGTAAGCAAGATCCCTATGCTAAAAACGCCCACCTGCTGGTTGACGAAGAGGTGAAATTCACTCATCGTTTTACAAACATGCCCAACAGCTTGTTAAAACTGCACGGGCTTGACCTAAAACTGGCTTATAAAAATGGGTGGCTTAGTGATTACCAGCAAGTGCAGATAGATGGCACGCTTAACCGCCTGTGCGATGCTATGGGCAAATGCGAGCGGATCAAGAACACGGTATTCCCGGTTACATACAGCTTATACATCCATTTTTGCCTGTACCTGTTTATCATATTGCTGCCATTTGGCCTCATCGAATTCTTCGGCATGTTTGAAGTACCGCTGATCATAGCTATAGCAGCAGCATTTTTACTGGTAGAGAAAATGGCCATCCACCTGCAGGACCCATTTGAGAACAAACCAACAGACACCCCAACAACTGCCATATCGCAAACTATTGAACGCGACTTAAAGCAGATGCTTAACGATAAACATGAGAGTGAAAAGGCGCCGGTGCAAACTGCCGCCGCTAAAGCAAACGTATATTATATACTGTAAGCTTTATACCCCTGTGCGGGAAGGCACAGGGGTTCACTTATTTTATTCCCTAAAGCCTAAACCTTTTTCTTTCATCTTCTCCTTCACTATCGGCACCGAACTTTTGCCTACACCGTGAAAATGCAAAAACTCTTTCTCGGTAAGTTTTGATAATTCAAGCAATGACGTGATACCGGCATTAGCCAGCGCTCGCCGTGCAGGATTACCCAGTTTACCAAAAGGACTATTTGATTCTTCAGTCTTCATAATGAATGCTTTAATTGATGATCAAATTTAACATCAAACTACCTTTTGCGTGCGGGGCATTTGCGACTATTGAGGGGGTGGGATTCTTGAGCTTATTCCTTGCGCTCGTTTGCAACTTTATAAAACAGAGAAAACATGTCATTGCGAGCGCAGCGCGGCAATCGCAGGGAAGCATAGCCGCACTCCTTGCGCTCGTTTGTAACGAGCGCTTAATATGGTTTTGCGATTGTATCGCACGATCACTAATTTAGTCTAAACCATTATTCACAATGTCAGATCAATACAGAGTAAGAAACCCAGAAGAAATACATTTCGTTACTTTTACTATTGTGGACTGGATTGATGTTTTTATCAGGCCATCCTACAAGCAATTTATTATCGATTCTCTTATTTACTGTCAAAAAAATAAAAGTTTAGAGATATACGCTTTCTGCCTGATGACAAACCACCTCCATCTATTGGTGTCGGCAAAGCATCCTGTAAGATTACCCGATATTATTCGGGATTTTAAAAAACATACCAACAAACAAATCATTAAACTAATAAAAGAAGAGAATGAAAGCCGGAGGGATTGGATGTTATATCGCTTTCAATATAATGCAAGGTTTGATGATCGAATACAAAATTATAAAGTTTGGCAGGATGGCTATCATTCAATTGAGTGCGACCGGGAAGACATACTTTTTCAGAAGTTGGATTATATTCACGACAATCCTGTACGGGCAGAAATAGTAAGCTATCCTGAACATTACATATATAGTTCGGCAGTGAACTATGCAGGAGAGCAGGGTTTGTTAGAAGTAACATTGTTGGAGAGAGGCTTTATGTCTATAAAATTTTAGTTTGCTTACGTTATAAACGTAAGCCCATATTAAGCGCTCGTTGCAAACGAGCGCAAGAAGTAGCACAAGATGGTGTAGTAACAAAACAAAAAGAGCCACCTCTACGGTAGCTCTTTTATTTCTTGTTTCTTGCGCTCGTTTATAACGAGCGCTTAATATGGTTTAGCGATTGCATCGCGATACTTTCTATTCATTAACCACACCCATTGAGCAGAATTTATCAATACGCTCGGCCACAAGCTCATCAATATTGCGCTCTTTAAGGGTTTTCAAGTCTTTTAATAATTGTTTTTTCAGAATACCGGCCATAGCAACCGGGTCTTGATGGGCACCGCCAAGGGGTTCTTTGATCACCCCGTCAATCAGCTTGTTCTTAAACATTTCTGTCGAGGTTAGTTTAAGTACTTCGGCAGCACGCTCTTTATTTTCCCAGGTTTTCCAGAGAATGGTTGAGCAGTTTTCGGGAGAGATCACTGAATACCATGAGTTGTCCAGCATCAGTACCCTATCGCCAATACCAATACCCAATGCGCCGCCCGATGCACCTTCGCCAATAATAACACAGATCACCGGCACTTTCAGCACTGCCATTTCGAGCAGGTTACGGGCAATGGCTTCACCTTGTCCGCGCTCTTCGGCCTCTAAACCCGGATAAGCTCCCGGAGTATCAATTAAAGTAACAACGGGCTTGTTGAATTTTTCGGCCATTTTCATTAGCCTTAAGGCTTTACGATAACCTTCCGGATTAGCCATACCGAAGTTACGGTACTGGCGCTCTTTAGTGTTACGGCCCTTTTGATGGCCGATAAACATTACTGTTTGGCCATTCAGCGTACCAAAACCACCAATTATTGCTTTATCATCACCTACGGTACGGTCGCCATGCAGTTCAATAAAATCATCACACATCAGCTCAATGTACTGCAAGGTGTAAGGCCTTTCGGGATGACGCGAAATTTGTACTTTTTGCCAGCCTGTGAGGTTGCTGTATATATCTTTTTTGGCTTCTTCCAGCTTTCCTTCCAGCTCGGCAACAGTTGCCGACATGTCGAGTTTGTTTTTTTCCTCAACCTGCTTTACCTTCTCTATTTGCTGCTGTAACTCAGCCAGTGGTTTTTCAAAATCAAACGTAATCTTCATACACTTTATTTGGAGGCGCTAAATTAAGCAAATCAAACGGGATATTTTCAATTATGAGCAGTGAGTGTTTCCAACTTCGTGATTTGCTGAGGGGCCAATGCATTGCCGGTGCTTAAACAGGCCTGCAAAATGGCATTCCTGAGCTCTCCGTAATACAAACCCGAGCGGTTGGCGTAAAAGATAACGCTGCCATTATCCGTCCCTTTTCTCATCAGTTTATCAAGTGTGGTTTCGTTGGTAACTATAAAATTGCCCATTTCTACCCGTTTGCGGTGCAGTTCGGCAGCAATGGCCGTAATTTTGGTCAGCTGAACAGGGCTCAGGCTTAGTTCTTTTTTAAACTTCAGCGCTGCATCGGGCATGGGATAATGATTAAGCCGGGCAACCTGTTCAATATCGTCAAACAAATACTCACCGGTAATCAGTTGGGTAAACTTTTTGTTGCTCAGGGTTTTTATGGGCGATTTTTTCAGCGTACTATCGGCTTGCTGGGCTTTGGCAGCAATGCTGAACATTAAGGTTATAAGGAGGGTGAGGATGGTTTTTAGCATAAGGGGGATTCAGTATCTTATGTTTAAATAAAATATTCATTGCCGTTGGTTTTAACCAACGGTAAAAGAGCTAAAAGTTCCTGGCTTTAGCCAAACTATGTAAGCGGATTTGGGCTGAAGCCCCTTTTCTGCTACCTATTACTATTACCCCGTTGGTTAAAACCAACGGCAATGAACTGTCTACCTGCAAACTGTATTTATCAAATTTAAAAATATTTTATGTAGAGGCACATAATTAAGTCTCCAGTAAGATAAAACGCATTGAATGAGTGTACGGGAGACGCAATTATGCGTACCTACATTAAAAGGAATATTAACACTACTCTACCTTTACAACTTTTGTCCGCGCCGAAATTCCGTTTTCATTAAACGCTTCTATTTGAAAATAGTATGGCAGGCTTTTATCCATCCCATTAAAATAGTATTCGTTACGGCCGTAAACAATCATGTTGTTGTACAATTTATCGGGTGCTATGCCGAAGTAAATGGTGTAGCCGGTGGCATTATCGTTTGGCTTCCATTTAAGCCAGGCATTGCGGCGTTCGCTGTCGCCACGCAGTATAATCAGGTTTTGAACGGTATCGGGTTTTGCACCTGCACCTTTACCAAACACCCTTAATCCAGATATTGCAAATTTGCCTGTAGGCATGTGCAGATTAACCATTTTTATGTAACGCGCTTTGACAGGGTTTTTAAGCTCGATATAATCGTGCGGCACATCTTTACGGTTTTTGCTTTTGTCGATAAGGGGCTGCCATGTTTTGCCGTTAACTGACGAATAAACGATATATTGGTGATACACACCTAATGATTTGCCCGTAAACATGGCATCCTGATCGGCATAGTTAATTTGGATGGCATTTACAGTGCTGATCCCGCCGAGATCAGTTTTAAGCCATTCGCCTTTATTGGCTGTTTTGGCGCTCCAATAAGTTTTAATGTCTTCATCAACAGCATTATTGGCAGTATAAGCGCCCAGGGTTGATGAAACCTCTACAGGTTTATTATAATTAAGGATCATCCAGCCGGTAAAATTACTTTTCAGATGGTCTTCGGGGCCGCTGGATAAATAGTGCGGATAATCGCCATAAGCGGTATTGCTGTACAGTACGCCATCCTTATCAAACCCGGCAGGCCAGAAGCCAATGCGGCGTTCAAAGTTGTTTTTCACCGAGATGCCCATCGTGCTGATATGCCAGTAATTGCCATATTTATCGGCCCAGGTAGCGCCATGCCCTGCACCTTTGGCAAAGCCTCCGGGCTTGTATGAAAAAGGGTTATGCTTTTGATAGGTGAAAGGCCCCAGCGGATGATCGCCCACAAAAACACCGTCGCCATAGCCACTTTGCTCGGTACCTGGTGCGCCAAACTGCAAATAGTATTTGCCTTTATACTTGTTCATCCACGAGCCTTCTATAAATGGCAGCAGAAACACATTATCGTTATGCTCGCCAAAACGTTCCCAGCCATGCTCTTCGGGATTAAGCTTAACCATTTCTTTTTTAGGTCCGATGGGTTCAAAGGTATGCCTCTCAATCTCCTGCCCGTAAAGCGGCAGTGTATTGCTGGAACCATGGTAAATATAAACCCGGCCGTCATCGTCAGCAAACATACCCGGGTCCCAGGCGCCAACTTTAAAATAGTCTTTAGCGGCTTTCCAATCATCATGCGTTGGGTTGGTGCTCATCCACAGGGTAAAATCCTTATTATAGGTCGATCCGATCACCAGCAGGGTATCGCCCAAAACCAGCGTGGCAGGAGCACAAAGTTCGTCTCCCTTTACTTCGTTATATGGGCGAACAAATTTGCGGTAAACAAAATTCCAGTTCAGCATGTCATCGCTCCACCAGTATCCGAATTGGTTGGTGGAGAACAAATAATACTTACCTTTAAACAACGTCATGGTCGGGTCGGCTGTGGCGCGGTGTTTACCCCAGCTCGCAAATGTTTCGAAGGGGGTGTAACCATAATCGAGGTTAAGCGGGTTACAGTAGGTAAGGCGTCTTTGTTGCGCATGGGCGCTCATTGCGCAGCAACATATCAGGATGAGCAGATAACGGGTAACTGTTTTCATAAGGAAATACTAACAGGTTATAATGGTATTACAAGGTGGGGCTAATATCAGTTTTTAAATGGCAATAAAAGTTTTGTGTACTACTACATCTGTTTCACATCATAAAATATTTTGTTATTGTGTGTTAAAAACACAATTAATTCGTACTTTCATCAGCACAAGCCAGTTGTCCTAAATATCGCTTTTATGAACAAGAAATTCCTGCTGCTCTTCGTGATGCAATTACTTTTTATTGCATCTGCTTTCGCGCAATATCCTAAAATGGATAAGCTGCTTTACGGCGTAGCTTATTATGACGAGTACATGCCTTATGAAAGGCTGGATAAGGACGTGCAAATGATGAAAGCCTGCGGCATTAACGTGGTGCGCATTGCCGAATCGACCTGGAGCACGGAAGAACCACAGGATGGAGTTTTCGATTTTACTCATATTGACAGGGTATTGAACGCTATGCAAAAAGCGGGGATCCATGTTATTATAGGCACGCCCACCTATGCTGTGCCTACCTGGATGGTAAAAAAACATCCCGAGATATTGGCTATTACCCCATCGGGCCAAAACCAGTACGGGCCACGGCAAAACATGGATATCACTAATAAAGATTACCGTTTTTATGCCGAGCGTGTGATCCGTAAAATAATGGAGCATGTGAAAGATAACAAGGCCGTAATCGGTTACCAGGTAGATAACGAAACCAAATCGTACGGTACGGCGGGGCCAAACGTGCAGGCCCTTTTTGTTAACTACATGAAGGCTAAATATAAAACACTTGATAACATCAACCACATTTTCGGGCTCGATTACTGGAGCAACCGGATCAACAACTGGGACGACTTTCCGTCGATGGTTAATACCATTAATGGTAGCCTTTCATCAGAGTTTGCCAAATTTCAGCGGCAGCTGGTTACTGATTATTTAGCATGGCAGGCAGCTATAGTGCGCGAATACAAACGTCCCGATCAGTTCATCACCCAAAACTTCGACCTGGAATGGCACGGCTATTCATTCGGTATCCAACCCGATGTTGATCACTTTGCAGCAGCCAAAGCTTTAGACATTGCAGGTATCGACATTTATCACCCCAGCCAGGACAGGCTTACAGGTGTGGAGATCTCCTTTGGGGGCGATGTAGCCCGTTCCATGAAAGGCGGCAAAAACTACCTTACCATCGAAACAGAGGCGCAGGGCTTTCCGCAATGGGTACCGTATCCGGGGCAGCTGAGGCTGCAGGCCTTTAGTCATTTAGCGTCGGGGGCAAATATGGTGAGCTACTGGCCATGGCACTCTATCCATAACTCGGCCGAAACTTATTGGAAAGGTTTGCTGAGTCATGATTTTGAACCCAACCCGGTTTATGACGAGGCTAAAACCATCGGCAAAGATTTCGACAGGCTAAGCAGCAAGCTCATTAACCTGAAAAAGAAAAACGACGTAGCCATCCTGTTCAGCAACGAAGCCCTTACCGGCTTTAAAGCTTTTGGCTTTGGCTGGGGCGTGCGTACTGGCTATAATGATGTATTGCGCCAGTTTTACGATGGACTGTACCATATGAACGTAGGCTGTGATTTTGTTGACCCGACAAGTAAAAATATTGAAGATTATAAACTGCTGATAGTTCCCCTGCTATACGCGGCGCCGGATAGTTTGTTAAAGCGCTTAAACACTTATGTTAAAAACGGCGGGCACATCATTTATACCTTCAAAAGCGGTTTCGCCGACGAAAATGTGAAAGTACGCACCACCCATCAGCCGGGAATTATTGAAGAAGCCTGCGGAATTTACTACAGCCAGTTTACCGAACCCAGCAATGTATCATTAAAAGCCGATGACTGGAACCTGAAACCCGAAGATAAAAAGCTGAATACCTGGATGGAGCTCATTACCCCTACAACCGCTAAAGTATTAGCTTACTATGATCACCCGGTTTGGGGCAAGTACGCCGCCATTACCGAAAACACTTACGGCAAGGGCCTGGCAACATATATAGGCAGCTTAACCACCAGCGCCGTTACCGACAAATTATTGGCCGATGCCGTAAAAAAAGTTGGCCTCTGGGGTGCCGATCAGCAGATAGCCTGGCCTGTTATCACCAAACAAGGTGTAAACCAGGGCGGCAAAACGGTTCATTATTATTTTAATTATTCGGCAAAAGAAACCAATCTGACTTATCCGTATAATAATGGCAAAGAGTTGTTATCAGGCGATAATGTCAGTAAAAACAGCAATTTAAAACTGGAGCCATGGGCGGTTAAGATCATTGAGGTTAATTAATTATGATTGGTCTTCTTGGTTCTCCGTAGAAGGATGAGCGCTATAAGACCGATAAAGCTGAATACCCCAAGGATCCAATACCCGCTTATCTGCGATGGGTTTACCGCTTTCTGATCGGTGCTTTGTTTTACACCGGCATCGCCGCTGGGCACGCTGGCTTTATCACTGTCCTGCAAAGTACCTGTTCCGGTACCGGATACTGTAGCCGCGCCCGGTGCACCCTGGCTCGACCCGTTCCCGGCGCCCGCCCCATTGGCCTTGGTAGTTGATGATGAAGTATCTTTGGATGATTGTGCCGGCAAAGGCGCTGTAGCGCCCAATGTTAATCCCAGTAACATGATGGCCAGTTTTATTTTAAAAGCTTTCATGGTGTTTAGTTTTGATAAAGGTTGATTAAAACAATAGCTGTGCCAGTGATGGATTAATGCTAATAAAATACAATGTTGAAATAAATGATAAACAAACGGTTGAGAGCTGGCGGGAAAAAGAAATCTCCTACACCATGCTTAATTCGCTTTGCAAAGCATATAAAACACACAATATCCTCACGGGTTCGTTCGTGGCAAAACGTATTATTGGGTATTATAAACCGGCAGCATTACCCTGATCTCGGTACCTTCGCCCTCTTTAGAAACGATACCGATATTGCCCTTATGCAGCCTTACAATGTTTAGTGCAAGAGGGAGGCCTACGCCGTGCCCCTCATATTTGCCGGTATTTGAAGCGCGGAAGAATGGCTCAAATATATGTTGGACATCACTTTCCGGAATACCTATCCCCTGGTCCTTTACACTAAAAATGACGCTGTGATTTTCGGCATATACTTTAAGAATTACCGGCTTGTTTTCGGAATATTTACAGGCGTTAAGGCCAATATTACTTATGGCCAGTTGGAGCAGGTTGATGTTGCCCTGTGTAACCAGGCTATCCACATCATCGGGTAGTGATGAAAAATCAATGCTGAGGTTATTTGTCGGGATAATATGATCAACAGCTTCTTTAACCATAAACGCCAGCTCATCGGCTCTAATTTGTTCCCAGTTTTGTTTTTTACCGTCGAACCCGCTTTGTGCCAGTCCCAATAAACTGGTAATAATATCCTGCAGGCTTTGTGTGCCGGTTAGGATCTCTTTGAGGTTTTTATGCAGATCGGCCCCCGGTTGATCCAGATTTTTGAGGGAAAGTTCGGCTTCGCCTTTAATGATGGCCAGGGGGTGCGTAACTCGTGCGACGCGTTGCTGATAAAATTGTTCTGGGTTTCAAAGGCTGTTTCCAGCCTGTCGAGCATGTTGTTGAAAGTTTGGGTAAGCTCGGCTATTTCGTCTTTCCCGTTGTAATCCTCCAAACGCAAATGCAGGTTGCTGGCGGTAATGGTATTTACCTTTTTTATGATGCTGCGTACCGGCTTAAAGGTATGGTATGAAAACCGGCGACCAATAATATACACAATCAATATCGAGATCAGGAAACTGACTATCAGCACCTGCTCAAGATCATTAAGTTCACTAAGGCCCGATGGATTGGTTGCCGAAACCACAATGATAGCATCCCCCTCGGGAAAGTGGAAGATATTGCCGGCGTAAAATACATTATCGGCTTTAAATCTTGATTTTCCGTTGGCGATGATGTTATTTATTAGTTGGCGCGGAACGCCTTTCACCGTTTTGCCTTTTGTGTAAATATCAGGTTTAATGATGTATTGCTTTTCGGCTATGAGGCGTTCCAGATAGCGCTGGCGTATTTCCCGGTACACGCCAAGGCTGTCGCGATCATTCAGGTGATGGATTTGGGAGGAGATGTTTACACGGGTCTCAAGCCGTTTATAAAAATCATCGAAGGTAAACTGGTGTACAAAATAGAAAATAGCGCTACTGAATATCAATATTACCGACACTGTTAGCACCAGGAACAGTAGCGCTACTTTTTTCTGGATGCTCATTTAAGCCGCGTTATTTTTTAAAATATAACCCATGCCAATAACTGTATGGATCAATTTGTTGTTAAAATCTTTATCCACCTTTTTGCGCAGGTAGTTAATGTATACATCAACCACGTTGGTGCCCATATTAAAATCAATGTTCCAAACGTGCTCTAATATCTCAATGCGACTGAGCATGTGGTTTTTATTTTTAGCCAGAAACTCCAGCAGGCGATATTCTGTAGCTGTCAGGTCGATGGTTTTATCACCGCGTTTAACTGATTTTTCGTCGCCGTTAATTACGAGGTCGGCAATTTGGATTAGGTTTGGTGGCTGTACAAGATTGGTATTGCGGCGGGCCAGGGTGCGGATGCGGGCATTGAGTTCGGCAAGGCTAAAGGGTTTAACCATGTAATCATCAGCACCGCTGTCGAGACCTACAACTACGTTTTCGGTAGTACCGAGTGCGGTAAGCATTAATATGGCGGCATTCTGGTTGGCCTGCCGTAAGCGGCGACAAACCTCAATGCCATTAATACCGGGTAGCATGATGTCAAGAATGATCAATTGAAAATCCATTTTCATAGCCATATCCAACCCGGTTGTACCATCAAGGGCAACGCTTATTTCGTGGCCTTCGGCGGTAAGGTCGCGCTGGATAATGGATACCAGTTTGGGTTCATCTTCTATGAGCAGGATCTTCATTGTGGCAAATATATATTACGCTTAGTATAAACAATAAATAACCATGATGTTTTAGTTAAACTCCACAGGAATATCATTAAATTAAAGCGATATTAATTGTAAGCCCGGTTATGCCTATACCTTTCAACATCATTAGTAAAATAATCTGTTTTGCGCTTGTTTTTGGCTTGTTAGGATGTCATAATACAACTAAACCGGTAAACAAGCGTCCTTTAAAAAGGCCATCAAAGCAAAAGAAAAAAGCCATAAAGAAATTCAATATACCGAAGGGCAACTTATTGCTTTTTTTGATAGTGTTGGTAAGTTGCCGGCACAGCCGTTTGCTGATAAGGTAGCCTTTTATGCCGATTCTATTTTCAAAACGTTTACAAAACCTATGAACCGGCAGCTTTCTACGGCTGATTTTAAATCGTTGAAGCAAGCCATAACAGCCAAGAGAATAAGGGTAAATGCAGCGAAAAGAATATTCGGGGAATTTACAGTGGATAGTAATTGCAATTCAAACGGCTTATTTGATTCGGTTAAGCGAGGTTACGTTTATCTACAAGCCTATCATTTTATTCGTAATAAAAATAAGTTTGATGAGTTTGCAGTTGGCGTGGCGGATCGGGGGCACTGCGAGGGGGCTATGATTTATTATTTTAGAGGAAATAAGATCATAGCGAAACAAGATGGTTATTCGCGATTTGAAAGCGAACCGGAATATTTTACCAATGTAGATGGTGAAAATATTGTTTACAGGCAATATCAGTTTGCCGAAGGATCAGGCGTTGGATGGTTTAATTATTTTTTCTATAAATACGATGGTGATAAATTAATCCCGGTGTTAAATGAACTTGCCAATGGAAATGCCCAGGGGAGTTGGATAGGGCGTGTTATATGGTTAAATGCTACAGTGAAGCGAACAAATCCGTTAACGATAAAAATGGTCTATTATAATCAATTTGTTAATAAAGATAAAATAGAATTTGGACCTAACGTTATCAACGATTCAACCATGGTTAGCTATAGGTGGGATGAAAAATCAAAAACACTTATCGGGCAATACCAAAAATCTAAAATTAGTAAAGCACAGATTTTATCATATTATCTGGAGGATAATGATCTATTGTTTATTAATGTTTTTAACAGACCACTGAAGGTTGCTTTAAATAACAAAGAAAACAGGTCGTTAATATTGAGTTATCTCCGGAACGTGAAAGTTTATCAGGACACTGTTGGCAGGTAGTTAATTTTTTTGTCACTGGTCGAAGTTTAGCGGCAGCCCTGATAAATAACCACGATGATTTTAGTTAAACTCCACAGAAATATCGTTAAATTAAAGCGATATTAATTGTAAGCCCGGTTATGCCTAATCCTTCCAAAATCATCTGCAACGCAGCTTGCCTTATACTTATTTTAGGCGTATTGGGCTGCCATCATGAAAGCAAGCCAATAAATAAAAAGCGTCTTAAAAAAGCGGTTAAGCCAAAAGCAAAAGAATATGTAGAGATCAAATATACAGAACCACAACTTGTTGCTTTTTTGACAGTGTGGGTAAGCTACCTGTGCAGCCACTTGCCTATAAAGCTGCTTTTGTTGCCGATTCTGTTTATAGAAATCTAATAAAACCTGCAAATTGGAAATTGCAGCCAGCAGATTTTGCGTTATTAAAGCGCGCTACACGCATGGAAATGATAGAAGTACATGCTGCAAGAAAAATATTTGGCGAATTAAAAACTGATAGTACCTGCACAGCCAAGGGCTTGCTTGATTCTGTTAAAAAAGGGAATGTTTATTTGCAATACTATCCGTTTGACCGGGATAAAAATAAGTTTGACGAGTTTGCAATTAGAATTGGCGATGTAAGACATTGTTCCGGCTCTGAGTTGTATTTTTTTAAAGGAGATAAAATTATTGCCAAACAAGATGGTTATGGCCGAGATGATGAAGATTTAGAATATTTTAAAAATACAGACGGCGAAGCTATCGTTTATCAATTATCTGAATTTGATAATGGTTCCGGTATTTGGTGGAACAATTACTTTTTTTATAAGTATGATGATGATAAACTAATTCCGGTATTAAACGAACCTGAAAGTTGTAATGCCCAGGCATTTTGGGAATTTCGGATTTTGTGGCTCGAATCCAAAATTCAGCAAACCAATCCGCTGACTATAAAAATGGTTTATCACCAACAGTTTTATAATGACAATAACGATGTTTATTTTAATTATGGGCCAATATTTTTGAATGATTCAACCAGTATTGAATATAGATGGGACGAAAGCTCGAAAACGCTGCGCGGGCAATATCAGCAATCTAAGCTAAACAAAGCCCAAATACTGTCATACTACCTTACTGATAACGACTATCTTTTCATTAATTCACATTATAAATTGTTAAAGGTTGTATTAGCGGATGAAAAACAAAGGCCGTGGTTATTGGATTATTTAAACAAAGTCAAAAATTATTATGATCACTAAAACTGGTCGAAGTTTAGAGACAGCGCAACTTCGACCAGCTATTTACCAAAACAAAAAATGCCCGCTCAACAGCGGGCATTTACAAATATCAAGGGCCAACTTATTTCTTCCCCGTCACCCCAAATTTCTTTTCAAAGCCACTCAGCTGTGTGCTGAATTTATTGAATAGTTGCGGCTGCTTGTATTGCTTGCTAAACTCAACCAGGCCTCCTAAAATCTGCATTGAATATTGCAGGTCGCGGTTTTCGAGGTTGGTTTCACCTTTTTGGAATAGTGCGTAGCTGTAATCAAGCTGATTGCTTACATAGTCATCAACCAGGTTAGCCAGTTTGTTGCCTAACTGAATATCGTTTAAGCGGTAAGCGTTTTCTATCATATAATACTTACGTACCGCTATCTCTAATGAGTTAATAGTGGTTGGCATTACCTCGTCATACTTCTTAAGCACTTTGCGAGCCGAATCAGGCTTGCCTGCTTTGGCCAAATCATCGGCCAGGGTTGAGTAAAGCCGGGTGATGAGCGGGTAAAACATGGTCATTGATTCGTGATCAAGATAGCTGGCGTTTTTCATGTTGCCCCATTTGTATTTGGTCATCATGTTTTCATACATCTTACCGGTGTTGCTGGCCTCAAGCGGCCCAACGGCTGTATCCGGTTTTAATGGCAGTAAACGGTAAGCGAAGCCTTCGTTATACATATATTTATCCAGGCCGATCATATTACTGTTAGGTACGGTAACCGAAAAATAAATCGGTCGCTTCCAGTTGTTATGGCTCAGGATATCCATCATTGCCAGTACGTCCTTGGTAACGTAACGACCGTTAAATGTCCAGTCCATTTCAGGCGCTATTTTATCCTTATCGGCTGCTGGTACGGAGCCTGTTTTAATAACCTCATCAGCGTTAACCGTTAGTTTGAATTTATTGGTTGGCAGATAATTGGCAACATCGCCGTTATTATACTCAACCATGGCTTCCTTTTTATCGGAAGTCATAAAGTCAAAAACATCTTTTAATTCGGTAGCGCCCGGAATTTTCTGATCGCTAAAATAGATCACATCACGTACGCCTGGTTTAAATTTATCGTTTGTCATGCTGATCGGCAGTGGCTCCGACTCATTCATTTTGTTTTTCATACCGCGGATGTACCAGTCGGTACCCAGCAAGCTCAGGTTCACGATACGCACATCGGGGCGTACATTTTCCACCTCCTGTATATACCAAAGCGGGTAAGTATCATTATCGCCATAGGTAAACAAAATAGCATTTGGCGCACATGAGTTCAGGTAGTTATAAGCCATATCATGCGGGGTGAGCTTGGTTGAGCGGTCATGATCGTCCCATTCCTGGTTGGCCATTAGTAAAGGTGCAGCAGCAAGGCAAACTACTGTAGAAATGATTGCACTCACTCTTGCATTAAGCTTTTTGCTCAGCACATCGGCAATACCAATTACGCCAAGGCCTATCCATATTGCAAAAGCATAGAAAGAACCGGCATATGCATAGTCACGTTCGCGGGGCTGCAGCGGATCCTGGTTAAGGTAAAGCACGATGGCCAAACCGGTGCAAACAAACAGGATGGCAACAACACCGGCTTCGCGCTGATTGCGTGCAAAGTGAAACACCGCACCAAATAGACCTATGATAAGTGGTAAAAAGAACAGGCGGTTATAGCTTTTGCTTTGGGTAACCGAATAGGGCAGGGGCTTATTAAAATTCCATCCGCTAATCCATTCGCCGTCGGCGCCTGAATTTAAGCTTTGACCATCGAGGTCATTGGCGCGGCCTGCAAAGTTCCACAGGAAATAGCGGGTATACATTTGGTTGATCTGCCATTTGGCAAAAAAACTGATGTTTGAGCCAAAGGTTGGGTGTTCGCTTTCACCGAGACCAGTCCACTCACGGTAAAACTCCGGATGGCCGGGCTTATCGCTAAACATCCGCGGAAATATGGTATTACGGTCATAAACGGTATTCAATTTTTTACCGGCAACTTCGTATTTGGTTGCTCCGCGGCGGTAAATATTAGCGCCTTCGGTTTGAGCCGTAGCTTCCGAATCAAAAAACTGCCCGTATAATAACGGGGTATCGCCGTACTGATCGCGGTTAAGGTAGCTGTTTAAGGCAAAGGCATTTTCAGGGTCGCTATTATTCAGGTTAGGGTTAGCCTTTGCACGTACCACAATCATTACAAATGAGCTGTAGCCAAACAGGATAAACAGCAGGCAGATCAAAAAGCTGTTGAGCGCGAAGCGTTTTTCGCGGATCTTTACTACATACTCTAACAAGGCTAAAACTGCTCCGCTTACTATCAGGCCAATAATGCCACCGCTTATGCCTAATATCAATACAAAGCATACGGCCGCTAAAATAATGGCAGGTTTAACAGGATTTATAGTATAGTAAATGCCTGCAACAATGGTAATAATGAGCAGTACAAAAAACACTACTGCCCCGCTGCCAAAACCCATGCCCAGGGTGTTTACAAAAAGCAGGTCGGAAAAAGCCGCGCCTTTTACGGTGTATTGTATCACTCCCCAAAGTACAAAGGCCAGGGCCACCACGCTTGCCAAAAAGGTAAGCAATGTTCCCTTTGTAGTAACATTTTTTACCCTGCGGAAATAGATCACCAAACCGATAGCCGGGATCACCAGTAAGTTTAATAAGTGAATACCGATGGAAAGGCCCATTACATAGGCGATAAAAACTATCCATCTGTCGGCATGAGGCTCATCGGCGTGAGCGTCCCACTTTAATATCGCCCAAAATACTACAGCGGTACAAAGTGATGATTGTGCGTAAACTTCCGATTCAACCGCCGAAAACCAAAAGGTATCCGACCATGCATAGGCTAATGCGCCTACAAGGCCCGAACCTATGATCAGGATGAGATTGGTAACATTAAGCTGTTCCTGTGTTTTAACCAACAGTTTTTTGGCAAGGGCGGTAATGGTCCAAAACAGGAACATGATGGTAGCGCCGCTGGCCAGGGCCGATGCCATATTGGCCCAATAAGCAACTTTGGTATTATCGCCCATGGATAGCAGGGTAAATACCTTGCCAATGATGGTAAACAGGGGCGCGCCGGGCTGGTGGGCTACCTGTAAGCGATAGATACAGGCTATAAATTCGCCGCAATCCCAAAAGCTTGATGATGGCTCAAGGGTTAAAATGTAAGTTACCGTGGCAATGATAAAGGCCACCCAGCCAAATATATTGTTGAGTTTTTTGTAATTCATGTTCGGATGCTATCTAAAAAACAGGTTTAAAGCAGCCGAAAATAATAAAACTATTGGGATGTTGCCATTAAAAGAGGCGTTTTGAGGCGCATTTGTATTTTATTTTACTGTGTTTGAGTTGATAATAAACTTTTTTAAAATTCTATTTTGAGAATCAAATATTCGCGCTATATTTGCATTCCTTTTCGGGGAGTAAAACAAACCAAAGGAGATTGCCTGATAGTATAATGGTAGTACGACGGTTTTTGGTACCGTTTGTCTAGGTTCGAATCCTGGTCGGGCAACAATAAAATTCGGATTTCGGATTTTCAATTTCGGATTTATTCTGATTGGAAAACTTGAAATCCGAATTGTGTTTTATGACGGTTGTATTTGTAAAAGATCAACGGTGGAAGACAGGTAAATCCGAAATCGAACATCCCAAATCCAAAATCAAAATGCCCTTACAATTTAACCCGGTTAAATTATTTTCAGGATCAGGTTCGCAGGAGCTTGCGCATCTTATAGCTGATGCTTATGGTCGTGAGTTAGGTGAAGTTGTGATATCGCGTTTTAGCGATGGCGAATACCAGCCGCATTTTAACGAATCTGTAAGGGGATGTGATGTTTTCCTGATCCAGTCAACTCACCAGCCAACCGATAATTTAATGGAGTTACTCATGATGATTGATGCCGCCCGCCGTGCATCAGCCCACTATGTAAACGCCGTTATACCTTACTTTGGTTTGGCCCGTCAGGACAGGAAAGATAAGCCCCGTGTTGCCATTGGTGCAAAGCTGGTAGCTAACCTGTTGGTTGCAGCCGGTATTAACCGCATCATGACCATGGATTTGCACGCAGCGCAGATCCAGGGATTTTTTGACGTGCCGGTTGATCACCTGGATGCTTCTATCATTTTTGTACCTTATATTAAAAGCCTTGGTTTAGGTCACCTTACTATTGCATCGCCTGATATGGGCGGTTCATACAGGGCTCGGAGCTTTGCCAAGTTCTTTAATGCCGAAGTGGTAATTTGCGATAAACGACGTAAACGCGCTAACGAAATTGAAGCCATGACGCTGATAGGTGATGTTACCGATCAGGACATAGTACTGATTGATGACATTTGCGATACCGCAGGTACGTTAGCGAAAGCAGCCGGATTGATCATGGAGCGTGGTGCACGCAGCGTACGCGCGGTTTGTACACATCCGGTATTATCAGGTAAGGCTTATGAAACTATCGAAAACTCGGCATTAACCGAACTGATAGTTACAGATACAATCCCGCTTAAACAAAGCAGCCCTAAAATAAGGGTGCTTTCAACCGCCGAGCTGTTTGCAAAAGCGATAAGCAACGTAAACGAACACGGTTCGATAAGTACCTTGTTTAAGGTGGATTAGTTTTAAGTCCATAGTCAGTGGTCGATAGTCCATGGCTGTGGTTGATTGGTTAGAATAAAAATAAATCCATGGTCTATTGACTATCGACCATGGGCTACAAATAAATAAACAAATAAATAAAAATGAAATCAATTGCTATTAGCGGTTCTCTAAGAGAGAACGTAGGGAAAAGAGACGCAAAAGAGCTGCGTTACAATGGCCAGGTGCCTGCAGTTCTTTATGGTGGTGCTACCCAGACCCACTTTTCTGTGTCCGCAGCTGATTTGAGAGCCGTAGTTTACACTCCGGTTGTTCATTTCATCGATCTGGAAATCGCCGGTGTTAAATCACAAGCTATCATCAAAGACATCCAGTTCCACCCACTAACTGAAAAAATCACTCACATTGACTTTTTATTGTTAGATGAGAAAAAACCTATCACCATCGAGATCCCAGTTAAATTAACCGGTACTTCTCCAGGTGTTAAAGTAGGTGGTAAACTGGTTCAAAAATTAAGGAAACTGCGTATCAAAGCGCTTCCTAAAGATCATCTTGATGCTATTGAAGTAAGCATCGAATCTCTTGAAGTTGGTAAATCAGTAAAAGTATCTGATATTAAATTAGATAACTTAGTGATCACCAACGCTAAAGAAGATACCATTGTTTCTGTAACTACCTCACGTGCATTACGTCAGGCAGAGCAGGAAGCAGCTCAAGGTAAAAAATAAGCTCCCTAACCCCCTGAAGGGGGAGCAGGAGTTGAATTTAAAAACAGCGATAGAGTAATTTCTATCGCTGTTTTTGTTTGAGCAATAAATAATATCTTCGCATTAAAATTTAAGCTAATCAAAAATTCCCCTTTAGGGGGCCAGGGGGCATGAAATATTTAATTGTAGGTTTAGGGAATATTGGTCCGGAGTATGTAGATACCCGGCATAATATCGGTTTTATGGTGTTGGATGAACTGGCCAGGCAAGAGGGAGCGAGGTTTCAAAACTCGCGGCTTGCTTATTATACCGAGGTATCGTTCAAAAGCCGTACGCTTTGCCTCATTAAACCTACTACCTATATGAACCTGAGCGGAAAAGCCCTGAGCTACTGGATGAAAGACCTGAAAATTCCGGTGGGGAATGTTTTAGTTATCGTGGATGACCTTGCCTTGCCGCTGGGTACCTTACGCTTAAAACCCAAAGGCAGCGCCGCCGGGCATAACGGCCTTAAAAATATTGAAGAGGTGCTTGGCAACAATAACTACGCACGCCTGCGTTTTGGCATTGGTGATAATTACCCCAAAGGCCGGCAGGTTGATTTTGTGCTGAGCCCGTTTGATAAAGACGAACAGCCCGAACTGCCTGCATTGATCGATCGTTCGATAGAAATGGTGAAGAGTTTTGCAACTATTGGAACCGAACTTACCATGACTCGTTATAATAAGTAACAACGTCGTTACAAACTAATATTTTAGTTAAAATTCCGTTCAAATCGTAATTCGCGTTGTAACGCGCGGGTGTGTACTTACGTCTTGTAAACCTAAATAACCTTATGAAACAAATCCTGCTAACGGTACTTTGCTGTTGCTTATCTATACTCTTATTCGCTCAAACAAAAACTTCCGTTGCTCCGGCAGTTCCTAATATTATTGTAAAAGGCATCATCATTGATTCGGCTGTAAATAAACCCATGGGGTATGTTACCGTTGCGCTCCAGGATGCCGCAACCAAAGCCCCGGTAAAAAGTACGCTTGCTAAAGACGATGGCAGTTTTGAACTAAAAGCGCCAGAAGGTAAAACTTACCAGTTAGTTGCTGTTTTTATTGGTTACGCCACCAAAACTATCCCGGTAAAACTTACAAATAATACATTTAATGCAGGCCGGATCCTGCTTTCGGCATCGAGCAAACAATTGAAAGAAGTTACCGTTACCGCCGTTAGGCCGGTAATGAAACAGGAGGTGGACCGCCTGAGTTATGATGTAACTGCCGACCCGGAAAGTAAGTCTATCACCGCGCTGGATATGATCCGTAAAGTACCTTTGTTATCTGTTGATGGCAACGACGCTATCAAGCTACGGGGTAATGATAATTACAAGATCCTGATAAATGGAAAAGAATCGGCCATGATGGCCAAGAACCCATCGGACGTGTTGAAATCTATGCCCGCTGCCAATATTGAAAAGATAGAAGTAATCACTACGCCGCCCGCAAAATATGATGCCGAAGGCCTTGCGGGGATCATCAATATCATCACCAAAAAAATGCGGACCAGGGCTATAACGTAAGTATCAATACGGGCTATAACAATGTTTTTGGCGAACGTGCAAACGTAAACGTAACTGTTAAACAAGGTAAATTCGGTTTCGCGGGTTACGCAGGCTACAACCACAGGCCCGTGCAAACTTCATCGTTTGAAAATATTACCAATTTTTATCATCCTAAATCGTCCCTTAACCAAACCGGGACAAGGGGCAATGGGGCTAACAATGTGTACGCCAGCGGTGAGCTGAGCTATGAGGTAGATACCCTGAACCTCATTACAGGTATGTATGATTTTTATAACGGTAAAGGTAAGCAGCAAAATAACCAGGTAACCAGTATTAGCGATAGTGTTGATGCTGTTACCCAGTTTTATCGCTTATTTAATTCGGGTAATAGTACATTTCATGGTGCAGACGCAGGCCTGAACTATCAGTTGGGATTTAAAAATCATAAAGATCAGTTGCTAACGGTATCATATAAATACAACAATAACAACAATGATCAAAATAACAATGCAACATCGGGTGCCGATAAAATTGGCGTTCCGCCTCCGGCAGATTATAAGCAGTACAATAATTCCGGTTCAAAGCAGCACGCTTTTCAGTTAGATTATATTCAGCCGGCAAAAATACTGACACTTGAAGCAGGCGGTAAAGGTATTCTGAGAAACAATTACAGTAATTTCCATACGGATACACTAACGCAGCCAGGTGTTTATCAAACTAATGACAGTCAAACTAACGATTTTACTTACAAGCAGAACGTTTACAGCTTGTATAACTCCTATTCGGTAAAGCTTGCCAAATGGGCCTTTAAGGGAGGCCTGCGTTTAGAACATACAACTGTTAATGCCGATTTTTCAACCACTAACAGCACCGTTCACCAGGATTATAACAATCTTATACCATCGGTATCTATCCAAAAAAGTTTAAAAAGCAGCAGCCTTACTTTAGGGTTCACCCAGCGCATCCAACGCCCGGGTATCTACCAGTTAAACCCATTTACTGATCGTACCAACCCGCAATATGTTAACATGGGTAACCCTAATTTGAAGGCCGCGGTTACCAATAACTTCGAGCTGGGGTATAGTAATTTTGCCAAAGGATCTATCAACCTGAGCACCAATTACTCGTTTGCCAATAATACAGTACAAAACCTGGCGCGGGTTGATTCGGCCGGGGTAACTACCAATACTTATGACAATGTGGGCTCTAACAAAAACTGGGGCTTTGATGCCAATATCAACTATCCTATCACCCCAAAACTAAATGTAAATGTCAATGCCGAACTTTTATTTGTTTGGCTTAAGGGCTACTATAACGGTTCGCTTTATAAAAACAGCGGTAACCAGGGACACATTTTTACTTATACCAGCTACAAATTTGACGGCGGCTATCGCGCCGGCTTAAACATTGGGTATGACAGCCGTTACGTATTGCTGCAGGGGAAGGATAATTATTATTTCTTCAGCTCTATCAGCGGTACTAAAACCATGTTTAAAGAAAAGGCCACGCTATCAGTAAACATTAATAATCCTTTCAAAAAATTCAACAAACTCGACTTCTACACCAAAACGCCCGACTTTGATACTTACACCGCTAACAACAACTTTTACCGCACCATTAACGTGAGCCTGAGCTACAAATTCGGCAGGCTTAACAGCAGCATAAAGAAAAATCAACGTGGTATTAACAATGATGACACCAGCAGCGGAAGCCGCAATTAACAACTTTAGTAACTAACCCGTTACCTGGCAGTGGCAAACGTTAAAAAGTGTTAAACGCATATTTTTTGGTGTCACGCCCGGGTATCTTAAACGTCTTATGACCAAAATCGCAATTATGAAACAATTTCTACTAACAGTGCTATGCTGTTTTGTCACGGGCATGGCTATGGCCCAGGCTGCCGCACCGGTCTCTGTTCAAAATATAACCGTTAAAGGTACTGTCATCGATTCGGCAACCAACAAACCATTGGGGTATGGTACGGTGGCACTGCAGGATGCCGCTACCAAAACCCCGGTAAAAAGTACGCTTGCCAAAGATGACGGGAGCTTTGAACTGAAAGCCCCCGAAGGTAAAACCTATCAGTTAGTAGTAGCTTCTGTTGGATATGCAACCAAAGTACTCCCGGTGAAAATAACCGATAAAACGTTTGATGCGGGGCGGATCCTGGTAGCAGCATCAAGTAAACAGCTGAACGAGGTAACCATTACCGCTGTAAAGCCGGTAATGAAACAGGAGGTTGACCGCCTCAGTTATGATGTTACTGCCGATCCCGAAAGCAAAGCGGTATCTGCATTGGACATGATGCGTAAAGTGCCGCTTTTAGCTGTGGACGGCGATGATAACATCAAGTTAAAAGGCAGCGGTAAATATAAGATCCTGATCAACGGAAAAGAATCGGCGCTGATGGCCAAAAACCCATCTGACGTGTTAAAGGCGATGCCGGCCACCAACATCGAAAAGATTGAGGTGATCACTACGCCGCCTGCAAAATACGATGCCGAGGGTTTGGCAGGTATAATTAACATCATCACTAAAAAGAACGCGGATCAGGGCTATAATGGCAGTGTCAACATGCGCTATAACAGTGTTTGGGGGCCGGGGTATAACCTGAACATGACAGCCAAGCAAGGTAAGTTCGGAGTTTCGGGTTATGCAGGTTTTGGTAACCAGAAGCGTAATACCAATACTTTTACTACTACCCAAACGCAGTTTGAGCCAAACTCAAAAATAGTAAGGTCAAACATATTACAGGATGGTACCAACTCATTTGGCGGTAAGTATCGCTATGCCAACGCCGAAATGAGCTACGAGATAGATACCCTGAACCTGCTCACTGGCTCATTTGAAGTTTTCCATGGCGAGTTTGATCAGGATGGTACGCAGCGTTCGGCACAAACCAATGAGGCCGGTGCACTTACACAAGGTTACAATCTATCGAGCAATGGTTATAATCATGACCAGGGACTTGATGCATCTATCAACTACCAGTTAGGTTTTAAAGGGCACAAAGATGAACTGCTTACCTTATCGTACAAATACAGCTATGGTCCAAGCAAAAACTTTACTGATAACCAATTTTCGGACAGGGTTAACTATTATAATTCCTTACAGCCAGATTTTAGACAGTATAATAACGCAGGTAACCGCGAGCATACCTTCCAGTTAGATTATGCTTATCCGTTAAAAAAATCAGCATTGAGGCTGGTGGTAAAGTGATCCTGCGTAATAACTTTAGTGATTACAGGCGCGAGGACAAAGACTCAACCAGTTCGGTATATAATGTAAACACAGGGCAAACCGGTGAATTTGATTACCATCAGGATGTTTATAGTGCTTATAACTCATACCAGTTAAAGTTTGATAAATGGACAGGTAAGGCTGGTTTACGTTTGGAGCATACCCAGGTAAATGCCGTGTTTACAGGTACGCCGCTTGATAAAAGCTATAATAACTTTATTCCATCGGTATCTGTTCAGCGCTCTATGAAAAGCAGCAGCATCAGTTTGGGCTTTACCCAGCGCATTCAAAGGCCGGGTATTTACCAGTTAAATCCATTTATTGATAAATCGAACCCTAAATTCATCAGCACCGGTAATCCCGATCTGAAGCCGGAGTTGAACAATACTTTTGAGTTGAACTATAGTAATTTCTCAAAAGGATCAATCAATGTTGGTTTGAGCTATGCGTTCTCCAACAATGCTATCCAAAACGTAACCAGCCTGATTCAAAACAACATGGGCGATCATATTGATACCGTTACGTTTACTACGTACCAAAATTTAGGCAGCAACCGATCACTTGGCTTAAACTTGAATACCAATTACTCAATCACTAAAAAGTTTACGGTTAATATCAACGGGCAAATTTCGCACGTGTGGTTAAAGGGAACTTATAACGGCCAGTTTTATAAAAATGACGGTTACACCGGCAACGCTTTTGCCAATATTGGCTACAAATTTGATGGCGGCTATCGCATTGGCCTCGATGCCGGTTTCTTTAGCGGGGATGTTACCTTACAAGGCAAGTCAAGCAATTTTATTTTTAACTCCTACGTACTATCTAAAGAGTTCCTGAACAAAAAGCTGACCATATCGGCAGTAGCCAACAACCCGTACAGTAAATACCGTACATTCAGATCGACCACACATACAGTTGATTTCGACCAGGAATCATTGTACCATAACCGCTACAGGAATTTTGCTGTGAGGTTAAACTTTAAGTTTGGTAAACTGAATGGCGATATCAAAAAGAACCAGCGTGGCATTAATAACGATGATACCAAAGGCGGGGGCAAAAGCAATGGCGGCGGCAATGGTTAATTGCTAATAGATATTTGTTAGGAGAGGCGCGTAATGGCGCCTCTTTTTGTTTTTTATCGCCATATCATAAAACAACAGGCGAGTTGAAATAGTCCCTGCTCATGATATATCGAAATCCGTAAATTTACCCCCATGAAAGTTTACGGAATAACCAATTGCAATACAGTAAAAAAAGCCCTCGACTGGCTTAAAGAAAATAAGGTAGCTTACGATTTCCAGGATTTCAAAAAGTTGGGTGTAAGCGCCGAAAAATTGCAGGAATGGGATACCAAAGCAGGTTACGAAAAGTTTTTGAACAAACAAGGCCTCACATGGAAACAACTTGAGCCTGCTGTTAAGGAAAGCATCAAAACCAACGCCGACGCGCTGCAATTATTACAGCAAAAAACCAGTATGATCAAACGCCCGGTAATTGAGGATAATGGTTTCCTTTTCTTCGGTTTTGATGAGAAGGTTTATGCAGATCATTTTTTGGGGAAGTAAGGATTTGGTGAACCGTATTTCGTGCCGTTGTTAGATAAACAACGGCGCGGAAATAATTATGTCATTGCCCGCCGTTGTTGGTGTTGTCACCAACAACTCTACGCCGCGTATTATCTTATGCTGTGATCGTTACGCATAAAATGATTTTTTAGTTCCTAATGATTAAATATTATTGGCAATAGCATCAATAAATAAAGTGAGCCGATTTTATTTATTTTAGCATATATGGCTGAAATTAACTTTGACTATCATCCACAATTTTTCACAGCAACAATTTTAGAATGGAAGCCATTGCTAACAGAAGATATTTATAAAGATATAATTATAAAAAGTCTGTTGTTTCTAAAAAACGAAGGAAGTATAGTTGTTTATGGGTTCGTGATAATGCCTAATCACATTCATTTGATATGGCAGATACAAGACGGACATACACGGGATTTGGTTCAAATGCGTTTCTTGAAATTTACGGCGCAGCAGATGAAATTCAGCTTATTGGATAGTAATGATGATAGATTATCCCTACTTATGGTTAATGCCAAGGATCGGAAATATCAATTTTGGGAGCGAAATTCCTTAAGTATTGATTTGTGGACCCCGGACGTTTTTATGCAAAAGTTGGACTATATCCACAATAATCCATTGCAGGAAAAATGGAAATTGGTTCAATATCCGGAAGATTATAAATATTCATCTGCCAGGTTTTATGAAACGGGGATAGACGAGTTCGGTTTAATTACACATCATGCAGGGTGAATAGTTGTTGGTGACAACACCAACAACGGCGTGGTATCTAACGCGTCCCTAATTTTTTAGCAATTGTTGGTGTTGTCACCAACAATAACCAATTCACCTGATAAGCAGCCTTTAAGCACGAAATCAATTCCTTAATTAAATCGGTAACAATCGTTTTACCAATCTTTTGCATCTCCCTAATTTGTAGTATACTTGTTCCTTTACGCAATTTATTTGACTGAACATGAAACTAAAACTGATGGCAGGTTGCAGCCTTGCCTTTATGTTGGCCGCAAGCGTGAGTTACGCCCAGCAGCCAGCGCCTACCACCACAACACCCCCGCCGGTTCTGTTTACGATTATCACGAAACTTTTGGTCCCGGTTTTTATACTAAAAATGGTACCGAGTTCCGCGCAGCGAGTGGCGAGCCAGGATATAAATACTGGCAAAACCGTGCAGACTACCAGCTGGCTGCCAAACTGAATGATCAAACCAACGAAATTACCGGCTCGGAAGTTTTAACGTATACCAATAACAGTCCGCAAACATTGGGCTTTATGTGGATGCAGTTGGATCAGAATCTGTTTAAGCTCGATTCAAGAGGTACAGCCATCGTTCCCCCGGCAGGTAGCCGTAACTGGGGCCGCGGCGAGGCGTTTGATGCCGGTTATAAAATTAAATCGGTAAAAGTTGCTGGTTTGAAAGGCGAATATGTCGACGTTAAATTCCTGATCACCGATACCAGGATGCAGGTTTTCCTTCCAAAAGAAATTGCCGCGAACGGCGGACAGGCTAAACTGAAAATTGAATACTCATTTGTGTCGCCAAATTATGGGTCGGACCGTATGGGCTACCTGCAAACCAAAAATGGTAAAGTTTATACTATTGCACAATGGTACCCGCGCGTATGTGTGTATGACGACGTAATGGGCTGGAACACCCTGCCGTATAGCGGCCCGGGTGAGTTTTACCTGGAATACGGTGATTTTGACCTGAACATCACTGCACCTGCCAACCATATTGTTGTAGCATCCGGCGAATTATTAAACCCGCAGGAAGTATATACCCCTGAGCAATTGAAACGCTGGGCAGCTGCCGAAAAAGCGAAAGCACTGTCATCATCCGCTCGGCTGCTGAAGTTACCGATCCAAAATCGCGCCCTGCCGGTAAAACCCAGTTAACCTGGCACTTTAAAATCAAGAATGCCCGTGATGCTTCATGGGCTTCATCTGCAGCATTTATTATCGATGCTGCCAAAATGGACCTGCCAAGCGGTAAAAAATCAACTGCTATATCTGCCTACCCGGTTGAAAGCGACGGCAACGATGCCTGGGGCCGTTCAACAGAGTACGTTAAAAAATCTATTGAGTATAACTCATCAAAATGGTTCGAGTTCCCTTATCCTGCTGCTACTGCGGTTGCAGGTATAGTGGGTGGTATGGAATATCCAGGCATTGTTTTCTGCGGAGCGAAAGCTAAAAAGGCAAGTCTTTGGGGTGTAAACGATCATGAATTTGGTCATACCTGGTTCCCGATGATCGTAGGCTCAAACGAGCGCATGTACGGCTGGATGGACGAGGGTTTTAATACGTTCATCAATACGCTTTCTACCGCTAACTTTAACAATGGCGAGTACAAAAACACAAGGGTGCCGGATATGCATACTATCGGTGCTTTCTTTACCAGGCCCGATCTTGAGCCTGTTATGAGCCAGCCGGCTAACTTAAAAGAGAGAAACACTGGTACCCTGCTTTACTCAAAGCCAAGCGCCGGTTTAGTATTGCTGCGCGAGCAGATCTTAGGCCCGGAGCGTTTTGATTTCGCCTTTAAAACCTACATTAACCGCTGGGCATTTAAACACCCAACTCCCGACGACTTTTTCCGCACGATGGAAAATGCAAGCGGCGAAAACCTGCAATGGTTTTGGAGAGGCTGGTTCCTGAACGACTGGCGTTTGGATGTTGCTGTAAGCGATGTAAAATATGTTGATAACGATCCAACCAAAGGCTCGCTGATCACTTTAGATAACCTGGGTAAAATGGCAATGCCGGTTATCCTGGAAGTTAAAACCAAAGGTGGTAAAGTTGACCGCGTAAAACTGCCGGTTGAAATTTGGGAGCGTTATGCGTCATGGACATTTAAATATCCATCAACCGAAGAAATTGAATCGGTTACTTACGATCCTGATAAAGTATTACCGGATTACAATCCTGAAAATAACGTTTGGAAAAAATAGCCTCTCTGGATCTCCCCCTAAAAGGGGAAACAAAAAAACCGGCGATGAGCGTTAGTTCATCGCCGGTTTTCGTTTGATTATCTTTAATTCCAGACTTTACGAAACCTTATAGAAGCTTAAAGGCTGCAATACAAAACTTGTTTATTGCAATGATATCTTCAGGATTTTATTATTCCTTGTATCGGCTATAAAAATATTGCCGCTTTTATCAACTACATGGCCTTCGGCATCAGCCAAGCCGCCGGCCACTAAGTTAGTAACGTTATCCTTGTTAACTTTTATCAACGAGGAGTTTGCGCTAACGTATAAATTACCCGCGGCGTCTAAACTTATCGCGTCAATACCGTCAAAAGTGGTGTTACGTACACCGGTTATTGCAACCGTTGTAACTACAGCAGCGGGAGTTATTTTCCGGATGCGTTGATTTAACAGGTCGGCAACAAAAACATTCCCGTTTTTATCTGTAGCCACACTTACCGGCAAATTGAAACTTGCCGCTGTTCCAGTACCATCTGTTAGTGCTGATATCGAGTTTCCGGCAAAAGTGCTTACCATACCGGTATTATCAATTTTCCTGATCACATTATTTTGCGGGTCGGCAACATAAAAATTGCCCAAGCCGTCTATACTGATCCCTGTGGGGTTTTTAAAAGCAGCCAATGTAAGCGAGCCATTTGTAAGGCCATAAGCACCGCTGCCGGCAAAAGTACTTACCGAGGCTGTAGGAGTAATTTTTCGTATTACGTGGTTTAATTCATCGGCAACATAAATGTTCCCGGCATTATCTATGGTTAATGCATCCGGGTGATTAAAGCAAGCTATTGCACCAATGCCGTTTACCAGCCCCGCAGTACCGCTTCCTGCAAAAGTGCTTACCGTTCCGGTGGTGCTTATTTTCCTGATCTTATTGTTTTTTGAATCGGCAACATATAAATTGCCATCATTGTCAATCACTATGCCAATTGGTCCATTAAAACTTGCCAAGGCACCATCTGCATCATTTGCTCCCGCTGTACCGCTGCCTGCAATTGTAGTTGTTACCGGTGTTAACAAATAGGTAAAAGAGGGGCCTACGATGGTTTTGCCATTTACAGTAACTTTTATAATTCCGCTTCCTGCTCCTACAGGTACAGTTGCGGTAAGTTTAGTTGCTGTCGCCGTTTTTACAATACCCTCTTTATCGTTAAAAAACACCTTGTCATCAGTTAAGGTTGTGCTGAAGCCGGTACCCGTAATTTCGACAAGGGTATTAAACGGGCCTTCATTTACATTGATGGAACTTACTGTTAACGCAGGGGGATCTGTTTTAGGGGGGTGGGATCTCCGCCGCTTTTAGAACACGAAGCCAAAATACATGTACTAAATAGAAAAGCAATTGAGAGAATTAATTTAGGGTTCAGGTGTAGCATTTTTATTAATTTGACACAAAAATAACTAATAATTGCCAGCTTATGCAACAATGAAGTTCAACTGACAAACAATTGAATACTACACCGTTATTTTACAATATCAAACACAAACTATCATGAAAAATAAAGTATGGTTGATAACTGGTTGCTCAACCGGTTTTGGCAGGGAATTGGCAAAGCTTGTTTTGCAATTAGGTTATAGAGCCGGTGTTGCAGCGCGCAATACAGATGACATAAAAGATATCGTTGACGGTTATCCTGAAACAGCAATAGCTCTGAAGCTTGATGTCACAAAAGCGGATGATATCAAAGCGGGTGTTGATACTATAACACAAAAATTCGGCACTGTTGACGTATTGGTTAACAATGCAGGCATCGGCTATTTTGGCGCTATCGAGGAGAGTGAAGAGGAGGAAGTAAGGCGTATGTTCGAGATTAACTTCTTCGGTCTTGCCAACATGACCAAAGCTGTTTTGCCAATTATGCGTGCGCAGAAAAGCGGCCATGTGGTTAATATCGCCTCTATAGGCGGATTAGTGGCTTTTCCCGCAGTAGGTTTCTATAATGCAACCAAATTTGCTGTCGACGGTTATTCCGAAGCGCTATCTAAAGAAACCAAACATCTTGGTATTAAAGTTACGGTGATTGCACCGAGTGGTTTCCGTACCGACTGGGCCGGCCGTTCGGCTAATAACAGTAAGATCGTTATTGACGACTATAAAGAAACAGCAGGTACAAACAAAAATAATATCCGCGGCTACAGCGGCAAGCAGCCGGGAGATCCGGAACGTGCTGCCAAAGCTATTGTTGACGCTGTAGAAGCAGAAAACCCGCCCTTGCGTTTATTATTAGGTAAAGCAGCATTGAAAGGGGCGCGCAATAAGCTGCAGGAGTTACAAAAGGATTTTGATACCTGGGAGGCGACTACCGTAGGCGCCGATTTTCCGGAGGGGAGTAATCGCAGTCAAAGGAAATGTCATTTCGACGAGGTACGAGGAGAAATCCTGTACACCTGTTATGGCGGACATGCAAGTTCGCTAAACCGGCGTATAAGATTTCTCCCTGTAGTCGAAATGACATCACTATTTAAAAATCTTCTTCGTTTTCGTAAATTGCATCCACAATAAACGGAAGCCTATGGGACAGATTGTAATTGTTGCCTATAAACCCAAACCGGGCAAACAGGAGGCATTGAAGCAACTCTTGAAAACACATGTACCCCGCCTCAAACAGGAGGGGCTGGTAACCGACCGTGAATCAATCATCATGGAAGCTGCCGATGGCACCATCATTGAAGTTTTTGAATGGCTGAGTGCGGAGGCTATTGCAAATGCCCATCATAATAAAGCAGTGCAGCAAATGTGGGGAGAATATGCTGAAGTTTGTGATTACGTTCCACTAAATACGTTGAAGGAAGCCGGTGATTTGTTTGCCGGTTTTGTGCCTGTTAATTAAAGAATAGTCTCTGTGCCGGTTACTTTAAATACAGATCAAAAAGCTGCTTTCAAGGCAATTCAGAAGTTTCTTGACCATCCTGCAGCAGATGTTTTTGTACTGAAGGGTTACGCAGGTACCGGTAAAACCTTTTTGATGCAGCACATTGCTCAATGGCTTAAAGAAAAGGAAAGGAAGTTTTGTATGCTGGCAGCTACGGGAAGGGCGGCTACTGTTTTAAGAGGCAAAACGGGGTTCTCCGCTTCAACAGTTCATGGCGAGTTATATAATTTTGATAAGATAGACGGTCTTGACGAGGAAACATTGGCCGAAAGCTCAGCATCGGGCATGGCCGGACAAATGACCATGCAGTTTACAACCCGTTCTGCAGACGCCGAAACCACCATTTATATTGTTGATGAAGCTTCGATGCTTTCGGGCACGCTTACCGAGGGCAATGGCTTTGCCGTTTTTGGTTCGGGGATCCTGCTTTATGATTTTTTTCAGGTGGCTAATAAAAGCAAGATTATTTTTGTGGGCGATCCCTGCCAGTTGCCACCCGTAGGGCAAAGCTTTAGTCCGGCGCTTGATACCGACTGGCTGGCCAAACAGCAACGTTTCCCGGTATCGGTTAAGCTCTCAAAAATAGAGCGCAATAAAGATGATAATGATATTTTGGTTTTGGCGGCGGCTATCCGCACCATGAGCGAAAGCCGGGAGCGCATCAAATTTCCGAAGATTCCGGCATCAAACCTTAATAACGTAAAGCTTCACGCTACAGATGATATAATGTTTAACCTTTATGCAGCTAATTATAAGGCCGCAGGCCCCAATAGTTGTTTGGCCATAGCACGCAGTAATAAAAAAGTTCAAATGATAAACCGGGACATGCGCCGCGAACTTTTTGGTTCGGGATACGTGCCCCTGCAGGTGGGCGATGTGCTGCTGGTAACACAAAATAATTATTCGGTACCGCTCACCAACGGCGATTTTGTAATTGTGAATGAACTTGAAGAAACCGAACAAAAGCTCGGGCTGAAATTTCAAAAAGTGTTGGTTACCGCGCTGGCTTCGGGGAAGGAGTTTAAGATGCTGATTTCTTTAGATACGCTTGAAAGTTTAAAGGGAAATCTCACTAACGATCAATCCAAAGCGCTCATTATCGATTTTAATGACCAGATGAAGGCAAAAGGCTTCCATCAAAAAAGTGAACAGTATAGGGAGGCGATGCGCGAAGACCCTTATCTCAACTGTCTTAAAGTTTCGTACGGTTATGCTGTAACCTGTCATAAAGCCCAAGGAGGCGAGTGGAACAATGTTTACCTGTTTTTGGATAAGAGCATGTATGGTTCGCCATACTACGAACTTTGCAAATGGTGGTACACCGCCGTTACCCGCGCAAAAGATGAATTGAATTTGGTAAATGATTGGTGGGTTGCGTAGGAATAGCTGTTAAAAAGGAATAAGAAAAAGCATGGGATTGGTGCGATTTAATCTTGCGCTCGTTTGCAACGAACGCTTAATGTGGCTTGGCGATTGCATCGCCTTTGCGTTATAAACGCAAACCCAGGTTACGCACTCGTTACAAACGAGCGCGAGCTGAAAAAAGCGAACATTTGTAACCTTCTAAGGTTTTTATCCCCCCATCTGCAACCGCTCATTCTTCAACTTCTTCTGCACATCCTGTTTATAATTACGGCCGATAGGTAACTCATGCCCGGCTACATCCATGCTGTAGGCATAGAAAGAATCTATTTTGTTCAACGAAACTATAAACGACCGGTGGATCCGTACAAACCTGCTCTCGGGCAGCATTTCTTCAAGCAGGCTGATCTTTTGCCGGGTAATGTGCACATGGTTATTTACAGCTACTACCTTAACATAGTCGCGCAGGCTTTCTATCCATAAAATATCATTGATGTTAACCTTGATGGTTTTACGGTCTACTTTTAAATAGATGAAGGTATGCGTATCACTTACAGGTTCTTCATGGGCAATCATAGGTTTGCCTTTGTGCTCGTTAAGCTGATAGATCTTATCAACAGCCCGCAAAAAGCGCTCAAAAGAAATTGGCTTTAACAGGTAGTCAACCGCATTGAGCTCAAAACCATCAAGGGCGTATTCGCTGTAGGCGGTGGTGAAAATTACTTTAGGCGGGTTCTTGAGGCTTTTCAGCAGGTCGGTACCTTTTATTCCCGGCATCTGAATATCCAGGAACATCAAATCGATAGGTTTTTGTTGCAAGAGGCGAAATGCTTCAATACCATCATTGCAGGTAGTGGTGACCTCCATCTCGCTGAAGCGCGCAAGATAGTTTTTCAATACCTCAATGGCATGCGGCTCATCGTCTACTATAAGTGTGCGGATTTTCATGCGGTGACCATTTGTTGTACAGCAGCGTGTTTTATGATTTTCAGGTCGAGGTCAAGCGCCACAAAAAAAGTATCTTCTTCGTTCACGATCTTCAGCCGTGAGGTATGAGGATACAGCAGGTTGAGCCTTTTGGTCACGTTCTTTAGCCCGATATGTCCCGGCGTATGGGCTTCTTCAACAGAGCGTTCGGGTTTGCCGTTGGCTACTTTTAACTTGAAGTGGTTTAGTGTAACACTAATATCAATATTGATCCAGGTAGCGCCCACCTGCTCGCTGGTGCCATGTTTAAAGGCATTTTCGATAAAAGGTAAAATGAGCAGCGGGGCTATAGTTTTATCTTTCAAATTACCGGTAATGGTAAAGTTAATGTCGATGCGGTCTTCATAGCGAAGTTTTTCGAGCTTTACATATTGCTGCATCATAAATACTTCCTTCTCCAAAAGCACTTCGTTATCTGAGCATTCATAAAGCATATAGCGCAGCAGGTCCGACAGGCCAATAATAGCCTGCGGCGATTTTGGCGAGTTGTTGAGGCTTAATGAATAAAGGTTATTAAGGGTATTAAATAAAAAATGCGGATGTACCTGGGCTTTCAACGCGTTGAGTTCGGCTTCTAATGCTGCCTGCTTGCGCTCATACCACATTTTAAAAAGTTTAATAGCAAGTACAAACCCAGTAAACAGGTTAGTCCCTTTAAATGAATTTACCAGGCTTTGCCCATCTGTTAACTGCTCAAAAAACGGACTTTGGGTGGAGGCAATATAACCGGCATCTGTTACGTGCATCACCCTGATCAGGTAGGGCGCAACAAAAAGGATTCCGATGGTACGGCTGATAAACATACATGCAAAAACAAGCGGTACCAGCATCATGAAAAACATCACATATCGCTTTTCAAAAACGTATTTGGGCACCAGCCAGTAGGCAATGGCATAGTAATACGCAATTTGTATGGGCATGTACAAAAGGTTATTGCGTAAGGATACCCAAAAATTGGTCTGGAACGAATAAAGCGTCGTGATAAAAAACGATACAAATACCCAAAATATCACGTGCTGCCAAAAGCGCGGCAGCTTTATATTATTGAGCAGGAGATCGAAACCGGTATTCATATAGCTAATTTACTGTAAAACAGTTTAATTGGGCGGCTTTTAGGATAAAAGTGCGACAAACTGCAATCATTTGATGACGAGACTACCTGGAGTAAGGCTGCTTCGGTGCATTTTTCAGGTCGGATCTTTATTTGTCGTATTAAAATGCGGTTAATCGTAACTGGCGGGTTGTGTGCCTACGCTATTTTCATGCCATTTTATGGGTCCTTAATTTTAGTTTATATTAAAAATAACACCATGAAAAAGTTAATTATCACAGTTTGTATCCTGGCATTTGCAGCAGCTGCGGTGCAGGCTCAAAATAAAATAACAAACGTACGCGGTTTTTGGGTAGTTGAACACAATATTAATTTGCCCCGCGTGCAAACCATTAAGTTTTATAACGATAACAATAAGCTGATATACGAAGAAACAGTTTATAGTAAGCTCAACATTAAAAAGAAAAAGACCCGCCTGGCGCTTGACCAGGTCCTTGACAGGTTGAACGAGCGCACCGCCTATGTTGAAAGTAAAAACCTGGTAATGCTGAGCCTTGATTTAAGGCATTAAGACCTTTTTTAAATATACGTTTAAAAAACCGGTAGCCAGCGCGAGGTATGGCTCCGGTTTATTTTTTGAATCCTTTTTTCTTAAATCTAACCGTCTTGTGTCTTCAGTTCCCCGTCAGCAGGTAAGCTTCGGGCGAAACCGGGCAGAACAATGCCGGCCTGTGCTGCTGTAGGGGCATAGCAAGTTTTTGCAGAAACGGGGACAACGAGCGAGCGAAGCAGGGCAAAATAATTGCAGCCCGTGGTTATGCCCGGTTTGCAGGGCAAAGGCCTTGAGCGCAAAGAAGCCTATCTGCTGACTTGATTTTTGGTTCTTTTTATCAAGAAAAAGAACAAAGCCAACCCGCGGCGAATGAGCGGGCCGATATCAGTTAACTACAACTAAATATCTTGCTTGCCTTGTAAGCCTAATCGTAGGATTAATACTCCAAATACTTCTCTACCCTTACCGCTACCAAATCTCCCTCGGCATACTTTCCGGTTTCCTCGCTCAAAACCCGTAGGGTAATATCTTCATGCCTAATGATCAGATCCTCATAAAAACCTTTAAACAACACCTGCTTAACAACCCAGCTTTTGGTTGCCGCTATCAATTTAATTTTGATTTGCTCAGGATAAACAACCGCATATTCTTTGGTTATGTCAATGCCGCAAAAACGGGCTTCATGAGCGGTTAGTACGTTGCAATTGGTGAGCAATTGGGCCGTATAAAGAGATTTGGGATGTTTGTATAGAGCCTTGGGATTGCCATGCTCAACAATTTCTCCTTTGTTTATAACAATGAGCTCATCTGCCATCGATAGTACTTCGGCCGGGTCATGGGATACCATGATCACAGTTAATCCAATTTCTTTAACTATCTGCCTGATATCATGCTGTAAACCTTCTCTGAATGAAGTGTCAACCTGGTTAAAAGGCTCATCGAGCAGTAGTACCTGAGGATGGGTAATGATGGCCCTTGCAATGGCTACGCGTTGCTTTTCGCCGCCGCTCAGGTCGGCCACCCGCTTATCGGCCATGGCAAACATGTTGAGCTGTTTAAGCACCCTTTCAGTTTTCTCCTGTTTGGCTTTGAGATCTGTTGCCGGCAGCATAGCAGCCACGTTATCCCAAACTTTGGCAAACAGGTTAAGATCATCGGTATGCTGGGTTACCATTTTCATGGCATCATGACCGGGGATCAGCTTTTCTTCAGGGCCCCAAATGCGTTCACCTTTAAAGTAAACGGTGCCTTCATCGGGTGAGAGCAATCCATATAACAAGCGTAGTAAAGTGCTTTTACCGCTGCCACTTTCGCCAATAATGGCGGTGATTTTGCCCGGCTCAATAATGAGCCCGGTTTTTTTACACCGGCCTGCTGTTTTCCCGGGTATATTTTACTTATGGCAACTGCCTGCAAAAAAGGAATCTCTGACATCAGGGGCAAAGATAAACCGTTGATGGTTATGATTACGTTGATTACGTTGATTTCTTTTCTGGGATTACATTGATTGCTTTTATGATTACACCTATTTTATTGATTACACCGATCGTTTTCGAGATGGGAGCTTGCTGAAGATTATCAAATCATTTTAATCATTCACAACCAAAAATAATCAGCGAAATCAACGCAATCACCTTAAATCAGCGGTCAGAAGCCAAAAGTCAATCCAAACGAGAAGTTTCTCAAGCCTTTTTGATCCGGGCTGTTTTCAAACATATCGTTGAAGTAATACTTGGCATAAAGACCCATGATGCCGTATCCCATGCGTACAAACACGCCTTTGCGCAGTTTGGCAAAATGATAGTCGTCGTTAAATTTTTGCTTGCCATTTTCCTCACTGATTTGTTTTACGCGGCCGTTAAGCAAGATGCCAATCTCCGGACCGGCAACTAACCTGAAATAATTCCCCCGGTCATCTTCATGGCTGCGGTAATAGAACGATAGCGGTATGCGAAGGTAGGTTGATGAAAAACGGTTTTTGCTGAAGTGGATACTGTCCTGAACGTAGGTGAGCACCGGCGCGTTACGCTGTATGGTGATATCATTACGTAAGCGGATATGGGTCCAGTCGAAACCGCCGGATACATAGATTTTGAAAGCACTGTTAAAGCGATAACCAAATTGCAGTACGTCAAAGCCAAAGTTGCTTGTTTTCCACTGGCGGTAGCTTAAAAATTTGTTTTTGTCGGATAAAGTAAAGCTCCCGTTGTCAATCAGCGTAGCAAAACCAAGGTCGATCCTCGAAAAGGTTACCCCGAATGAAAAGCCCGGCGCTTTGTGTGCGTGATAGGTGGTATCAGGCTCATCATTATTAATGTTAACCTGGGTTACGTCATCGCCAAAGCCAAGTTTTACTTTAACATGCTTTTTATGTGTAGTGGTATCGGTGGTGTTTTGTGCAGAATCGGCAGGTGTGCTTTGAGCAAAACCAAAGCTTGCGGCAAGGCATATTGTGATGGTAAAAATAAGGCGTTTCATATGTTGTGGTATGTCTATAGTTCGCTAAGATATTATTTGTCTTTCTCTTTTTTTACTTTAATAAAGCCCAGGTTCAGGCCTGTAATAGTGGCATCGTCTTCATCGGTATTACTGAATTCAATTACTTTGTCTTTACGTTTATCAACAGCGGCTATCACAACGTTAAAAACATCGCCAAGGCTGCGGATGCGGTGCCTTTTTACAGATTTTGCTGTAGCAGGAACGGCATGCGGCGGTACCTGGGCTATCAATATCGGCTGTGTGTTGTCGCTGGCAATGATGGTTGATTTCGGGCTGATCCTGGCTGCTGTATCCGGGGCTGCGGCGTTAACAACAGGATAATCTGCGGCAGGGGCATTTGCTAATAATGGTTCATCTGTATGGGCGGTTACAGGTGAGGGGATAGGATTTACCGGCTGTGATACAGATGGTGTCAAATTGCTTTTTATTTTGGTTTTATTAAGTTGCGCTATAGTATTAACAGGTGCTATAACCGGATTTGCGGGTACTTTGTTTTGCGCCGGGGTTGGAGGTACCACAGGCTCAACTGTAACTGCAACGGATTGTTTTACCGGTTGATGGGTTTTAACTATTTCTGTTGGATGGTCATTATGTTTAACTCTTTGTTTAGGGATAAACAGGATACCTGCGGTGATCACTAATATAACACCTGCTGCTGCGCTTAGCAAAGGCAATAATATTCCTTTACGCCTGCCGGCGTTTAATTCGGCGTTGATGCCCTGCCATACATGGGCCGACGGTTGTATTTCCAGGTCATCAAGCTTTTGTTGAAACAGCCTGTCCAGTTCCTTATCCTGCATATCCATAACTTTTGCCCTCTATTTTAGCAATTTGTTCTTTCAATATTGTACGAGCCCTTGACAGCTGTGATTTAGAGGCACCCTCGGTAATGCCTACAATCTCCGCTATCTCTTTGTGCGAATAGCCTTCCAGCGCGTAAAGGTTAAATACTATCCGGTATCCTGGTGCCAGCTGCTGTATCATGCCCATCAGCACCTTTGCATCCAGGTTGGCCGCTGCTATTGGATTAACCGATGGCTCATGCCCTGCCTCGTCAATATCAATTATCTGCATCATTTTATGATGTTTGCGATAGTATTCAATTGAACTGTGAACCATGATGCGCCTAACCCAGCCCTCAAATGAACCATCGCCCCGGTAATCATCCATTTTGTGGAAAACCCTTATAAAGCCATTCTGCAACATATCTTCGGCCTCCATGCGGTCGGTGGCATAGCGCATACACACCCCCAGCATTTTTGAGGCAAACTGTTTGTAAAGCAGTTCCTGCGCCTTCCGCTCGCCGGCCCGGCAGCGGTCTATCAGTTGGTGAATGGTATATTTAGGTTCCAAAAACATCATTTATAAGTAAGATGGAAGAGTGATGCAAATGGTTGCATGGTGATGGAAATATTTTGGTAATTAGTTTTAACGCAAGAATGAGGTATAAAGAGAATGTAAGAATAGATATTTTATTTGATGGTTTTTGTGTATATTTATTAAAATTTATGTGTATGAGAACGAATGTAGATATTAATGATGAGCTAATCGCTAAAGCTCAGAAATTGGGTAATATAAAAACAAAGAAAGCAGTAATTGAAGAAGCTTTGAAGTTATATGTTACAATTGAAAATCAAAAGAAGCTTGCTGAATTATGGGGGAAGGTTGAACTCGATGATAAGGCTTTTGAATAATGGATATTATTTTGGTAGATACATCCGTATGGGTCAATTTTTTCAAAGGAATTGAAACAGATTCAAGTAAATTTTTAAGGAATAATTTGGCAAATATGGTAGTGGCAACTTGTCCTACAATAATGCAAGAGATTTTACAAGGTGTAGTCTCAGAAGCCGAAGTAAAGAAGATTAAATCTTATTTTGATAGTATGACTAAACTAAAAGGAGATCCTTATGTAGCCGCTACTGAAGCCGCAAGCTTATACCGTGATTTAAGAAAAAGAGGCATTACTGTACGTAAACCAAACGATTGTCTCATTGCTGTTTACGCTATAAAAAATAAAGTAATCCTTTTAAATGACGATAGGGATTTTTATTTCATCGCAGCACATTCATCTTTAAAAGTAATGAACTTCACTTAAGAGTTACTTCTTCTCCCTATATCTTTTATAAATCTTAACCGCTATCATCAGTATTACAGCCAACGATACCAGGCCAACAACACCAAAGATCCAATTCAAAGCGCTCTTAAGCACCACAAGGAAAACAATGGCGAACAGAAAAATGGTAGCAACTTCATTCCACAAGCGGAGCTGAATGGATGTCCATTTGAATACGCCGTTACGCATCTGTTTTATTTTATTTTGGCAGATGAAATGATAGATCACTAAAGCCACAACAAAGGTCAGTTTGATATGCATCCATCCAAATTGAAGCCAAATTGGCTTGAGGATAAGCATCGTTGTGCCAGCTGCTATAGTAAGGTACATTGAGGGGATAGTTATGATATTCCATAACTTGCGTTCAATGATTTCGAATTGTTTAGACAATATAGTACGATCCGGCTCGGGCTTATCCTGGGCTTCGGTATGATAAATAAATAAACGTACGCTATAAAATAACCCCGCCATCCAGCAGACCACAAAAATGATATGTATAGCTTTTATGTAATCGTACATGTCAATTAATACATGTCATTGCGAGGAACGAAGCAATCGCGAACTTTACAGAGCGACTTGCATAGTTCGGGATTGCCACGTTATCGCTCGCAATGACATGTTGGCTTTATTCTTAATTTCTGTATTCTTTTATCACTTCTACCGCGTACTTCACGTTGTCAAACGGGATATCAGGCATAATGCCGTGACCCAGGTTAAAAATGAAGCCGTTTTCGCCTTTCATTCGGTCGAACAGGCGGTAGATGCGTTCTTTAATTACTTTTTTATCGGCATAAAGGATATGCGGATCAAGGTTACCCTGTACCGCAATACCTGCCGGTAAACGTTTTTTGATATCTAACAGATCGACATTCCAATCGATAGAAATTACATCTGGCTTAGCCTCTGCCATTAGCGGTGCAAAAACCGAGCTGCCTTTACAGAAAGAAATCACCGGGATATCTTTACGGTTTAGTTTGCTGATGATCTCCGCAATATAACGGTGACTAAATTCTTTATAATCATCCCATGCCAAAGCTTGCGCCCAACTGTCAAAGATCTGTACAGCATTTACGCCCGCAGCAATCTGCATGTTCAGATAATCTGCTGTGACAGTGGCAATTTTTGATAACAGTTGATGGGCCATTTCGGGCTCATTGTGCAGCATCAGTTTGGTGCGTTTAAAATCTTTTGAAGATCCGCCTTCAACAAGGTAGCTCATTACGGTAAATGGCGCACCGGCAAAACCGATAAGCGGAATACGGCCGCCAAGGCGCTGTTGAATCACCTTAATAGCATCTGCAACATATTGCAGCTTATCAATAACATCAGTTTGCAGGTTATCGATATCGGCTTGTGTACGTACAGGGTTGGCAAACAGCGGACCAACACCTGCGTTGAAACTTAGGTCGCCGCCCATGGCTTCACCCGTTACCAGGATATCTGAAAACAAAATCGCACCGTCAATTCCTAACAGATCAACCGGTAGCATGGTAACATCGGCGGCTATCTCCGGTGTTTTGCACATTTCAAGGAACGAGTATTTGTTTTTAATGTCCCAATACTCTTTCATAAAGCGGCCTGCCTGCCTCATCATCCAAACTGGTGGGCGTTCTGTTTGCTCCGAAAATGCCGCTTTTATTAATAACGAATCTCTCATATTTTATGTTAGAAGCAAGAAATCAAGAGTCAAGATGCAAGAAACCAAGAGTCAAGATGCAAGAAAAAAGAATCAAGAAGAGAACCGTTCTCTTTTTTCTTATCTTCTCGCCTGATAGCTCTTTTCGTTTTGCCTCCTTACTCTTTCCTCTTTCCTCCCGTCTCTTTATCTTATTTCTTGTATCTCGACTCTTATAGTCTTGATTCTTGTTCCTTACTGTCTTGATTCTTTCTGAAGCTCCTGCTGAAGGCGGCTTATCACTTCCCTCATTTTGGCTGTTACTTTTTCTTTATACTGCTCGGTTAACTGCAGGTAAGCTTTCGCTTTTTCAAAATTACCACGCCTGATGCTGATATTGGCTACACTAACCAAAGCGGCTACGTGGTCATTAACCGAACGCAAAGGGTATTGTGCCGCTATTTCATAGTGCATTTCTGCCCCTTCAAAATCCTGCCTTTGCAGGCATAAACCGCCGTATATAAACTCATAATACCCCCTGCGGTTTTTGCTGAGCCATTCGGGTTTCATGATCTCGTTTAATGAAGCCGCGGTTTTATCATAATCCTTTACATGAAAATGTTTGGATGCTACAACCAACGTACCCTGTCTGAAATAATCCCAGATAAGTAGGATAATCATCATAGCTGCAACTGCCGCAAGCTCATAAATATGAAAATATACCAATATACCTAACGACAGCAGAAATATAAACGCAATAAATATACGTGTCCTGTTACTGAACATTAATGCTGGTTATCGGTAAATTTATACCCAACGCCACGAATGGAATGGAAATAAACCGGGTTTTTAGGATCTGGTTCAAAGTACTTACGGAAGGTTAGGATAAAATTGTCGATAGTACGGGTTGACGGATAAACGTCATAATTCCAAACGGTTTCCAGGATCTGCTCGCGCGATACGGCGTCATTACGACGCTCAATCAACAATTTAAGCAGCATGGTTTCCTTTTTGGTAAGGGCGGTAATGGAGCCATCTTCGTTAACCAGCTCAAATGAGTTAAAATGGATGGTTTTATCACCTATTTTATAGCTGTTAAACTCTTTCAGGTCTTCACCTTTCAGGCTGCGTTTCACCAGGTTGTTCACCCTTAAAATAAGCTCCTCGAGGTTAAACGGTTTGGTAAGATAATCATCAGCGCCTTTTTTTAAGCCCGAGATCTTGTCCTCATTGGTGTTTTTAGCCGTAAGGAACATGATAGGTACTTCTGTATTTTCAAGCCTGATGGTTTCGGCAACAACAAAGCCGTCAATTTCGGGCATCATTACGTCCAATATCACCAGGTTAAAGCGTTCCTCTTTAAATAGCTGTAAAGCTTTTTTGCCGTTTTTGGCCGGAGAAACCTTGTAACCTTCCAGCTCAAGGTTAAGCTTAATTGCTTCTAACAAATGCTCTTCGTCTTCGGCCAATAAAATTCTTTTTTGTTTGGCATATTCATGTCTTAAATTTAGGTTAGTCCAAATGTAACTTCAAAAATACTACCAGCAGGGCGGTTATCTTTAACCCTGATGCTGGCCTGGTGTTTATCCAACACCTCCTTAACAATATAAAGACCCAGTCCGGTGCCTTTGGTGTTACGGGTTTCTTCACTGCCTACGCGGTAAAAACGGTCAAAAATGCGGGTTTTCTCCTCGTCGGCTATGCCGATACCATGATCAGATACCTGCAAGTAAACTTTATCATCTTTCGAAAACAGCTTTACCCCAACGGATGAGCAGGGGCTCGAATATTTTACAGCGTTTTCTATCAAATTGGTTACTACTGATGTAAGGGCAAATTTATCGCCCACAATCTCCACCTTAGGCTCAATCTCGGCCTCTATGATCTGCTGGTTGCAATCGCATTTGGAGATCTGCAGGCGGTTAACAATGCTATCAACCAAAACCGAAAGGTTAAAGCTGGCCTTAGGGAAACTGTATGAGCGGTTTTCGATCTTAGATGCAAGCAGCATATTCTCAACCATGTCATCCAAACGCTCAACATCGTTCAATGATTTTTCAATAAAATCAAGCAGTTGTTCTTTGGTTAGATGGCGTTTCTGGATAGTTTGCAGCAGGATTTTAATAGATGCCAGCGGTGACTTCAGCTCATGCGTAACCGAAAGCAGGAAGTTCTTTTTCTGCTCCTGTAACCTCCGTTCTTTATTGAAAGAACGGTGCAGGTTAATGGCGCCAATTAAAAATACGGCCACAAACATGGCCCCTTCGCCCAGGATCATACCGGTACGGCGCGGTTGCAGCGTAACCAGCATATAGCCCCACCATACCAGTTCGGCAACGGCGTAGGTGATGAGCGCGTAAAAAATAACAAATGACTTTTTCATATCAACCTCCTCTAAATCTCCTCCAAAGGAGGAGACTTCAAGACTTTATTTTTTTTAGTCCTCCCCTTTGGGGAGGGTTGGGTGGGGTTATTTACCGTTAAATACTAAATCCAAACTATCAAATATAGCACGTTTTGTTTTCTCCAGGTCTGTTTTGGTATGGGCTGATGATATAAAGCCAACCTCATACCCCGACGGGCCTAAATAAATGCCCCTGTTCAACAATTCGCGGTGGAACTTTTTGAATTTTTCCATGCTTGATACATCAATATCTTCGGCTTTACGAATATACTCTTTATCTGTAAAAGCAAACCAAAATATGGAGCCAATGCCAAACACCTTAAACTTGTAATTGCGGGCGGTAGCAAAACGCTGAATGGCTTCTACGAACTCTTCTGTTTTATTGTTAAGGTCGCGGTAAAAGCCTGTGCGCAGCAGTTCACTTAATTGGGCAATACCGGCACCCATGGCAACCGGGTTGCCTGATAAGGTACCCGCCTGGTAAACCGAACCCTCTGGCGAGATATTGCTCATAATAGCTGCCGACAGAACCATAAGCGCCAACCGGCATACCGCCACCGATAATTTTACCGTAAGTGATGATATCTGGTTTGATTTGGTAATAACCGGCAGCGCCTTCAAAGCCAACGCGGAAACCGGAGATCACCTCATCAAATATCAGCATGGTGCCGTTTTGCGTACAGATGTCGCGCAGGTATTGCAGGTATTCTTTTTCCTGCAACAGCAAACCGTTATTTGCCGGCACCGGCTCAATGATTACAGCGGCAATCTGGCCTTTAAATTCTTCAAAAGCTTTAGCTAATGCTTCTTTATCATTAAGTGCTACAACGATAGTTTCTGTCGGCAACAGATTTAGGTACACCGGCTGATGAAGTTTCGCCGAAGGTAACCAGGCCCGAACCGGCTTTCACCAGTAAAGCATCGGCATGGCCATGATAGCAGCCTTCAAATTTCAGGATCTTATCGCGTTTGGTATATCCCCTGGCCAACCTGATTGCCGACATTACAGCCTCAGTACCAGAGCTTACAAAACGGATCTTTTCAATAAACTTATTGTTTTTCAGGATCAGCTCGGCTAGCTCATTCTCTAATGCGGTAGGGGCGCCGAAGCTCATGCCGTTTTGCATTACCTCGATAACTTTTTCCCTTACTTTTGCATTGTTGTGGCCAAGGATCAGTGGCCCCCATGAGCAGCAGTAATCGATAAATTCGTTACCGTCGGCATCCCAGATATGACTCCCATCACCTTTTTGAATAAACAGCGGCGTGCCATAAACAGATTTGAAAGCCCTTACCGGTGAGTTAACCCCACCCGGGAAATACGTTTGCGCCTTAGCATACAACTCGGCCGATTTTTCACGACTGATATCGGGCTTGCCCGTAGTATTTACCGGTTCATCCTCTGCAGAAAACATCTTTTTTATTGAATCGAACATTGTTATGAGCTTAAAGCTGAAAGCCAAAGGCTTAAAGCTGTTTTATCAAATTATTGAAGGCCTGAGCCTTTTACTTGGCATCTACCCAAGTCGTAATTATAATTGATGTCATGCTGAACTTGTTTCAGCACCACATCCGCTAAGCAATCATGCTAAGCAAATCGAAATAAATTCGGCATGACGGCGGTGATACTGCTTGGCTTCTAACCTTTCGCCTTTAACCTTTTTCCTTTCGCCTCTACCTACAACCACTTATTCTCCAAAACCTCTTTGGCATGGTAGGTTAAAATAGCAGTTGCACCGGCACGGCGGATACTGGTAAGTACCTCGGTAATGGCACGCTGCTCGTTTAGCCAGCCGCGTTGTATAGCAGCTTTGATCATGGCATATTCGCCGCTTACGTTGTAGGCTGCAACAGGCAATTCGGTATTATCTTTTATCAGTTTAATAACGTCAAGGTAGGGTAGGGCCGGTTTTACCATTAAAAAGTCAGCACCTTCCAGTTCATCCAGTTCAGCCTCTATCAAAGCTTCGCGTTGATTGGCCGGGTTCATCTGGTAGGTTTTTTTATCACCAAACTTTGGTGCCGAATTCAAGGCATCTCTGAACGGGCCATAAAAAGCGCTGGCGTATTTAGCCGAGTACGACATGATAGACACATTGGTAAAACCATTATCGTCCAATACATTGCGGATGTAACCCACGCGACCGTCCATCATATCCGAAGGGGCAATGATATCGGCGCCTGACTGTGCATGAGCCAAAGCCATTTTGCCTAAAATGTCAAGCGTTTCGTCGTTCAGGATCTCGCCGTTTTCCACAATGCCGTCGTGGCCGTCGCTACTGTATGGATCCATAGCAACGTCGGTAATTACACAGGCTTCAGGGAAGTTTTTCTTTACCTCGCGGATAGCACGCAGATACAAACTCTTGTCGCGGTAGCTTTCCGTAGCAAATTTGTCCTTCAACTCCTCGGCAATATTAGGGAACAGGTCGAAAGAGTTTAAGCCCAGTTTAAGGCAGCTTTCAATTTCGCGCAGCAGGTTATCGATAGAATAGCGGAAAATGCCCGGCATTGATGCCACTTCGCTTTTCTGGTTTACGCCATCAATAATAAACAGCGGGAAAATCAGGTTAGCAGCGCTAACATGCGTTTCCTGCACCATCTGGCGGATCACTTCATTTTTGCGGTTCCTTCTTGGTCGTTGTAACATAACTTTGGTCCATAGACCATGGTCGATAGTCCATGGTCAAAATAATATGCTTTTAAAGTCTATGGACTATCGACCATCGACCATGGACTTCAATTAAAGTCCAAACACTGCCTCTGCCAGCCCAACTTCGTCGGGCGAGTAGGGGAGCGTGTATTTTACACCCATTTCGTCAAATTTTTTGCCGGTTGATTTGCCTATGGCCACTACCTTTTGGTAAGGGTCGAGCAAATTATCGGCAAAGTAGGCTTCCACGTTCGATGGACTGGTAAACACCATCACATCTGCACCGCTGGCTTCCACATCTTCTTCCAGTACGGTTTCATATACGGGCAGGTCGATGATCTTGGTATCGGCAGATAAGCCTTGCTGAATACTCCTCATCGGGCTTTCGGCTCCGGGGAATAGCACAATCTTACCGTTAGCCAGCTTGGCAAATTCTTCAGCTACTTCGGCAGTATCGGTACCTTCGCCAACATAGTCGGTAAAGTGACCTTTGCGGCGCAGCATTTCTTCGCTGCCGCTGCCCATTACCCCAAATTTTACCTTTTTAGGGAATTGTGGGTTTAACTGGAAAAAGTATTCAACAGCGTTTTTGCTGGAGAAGAATACCCAGTCAATATTTTTTAATATGTATGAGTCAAAGCGGGTGATTACCGGCACCGTACGGATGAGCGAACGGTCTTCTATTGCAATGCCATGTTTTTCAAGCGCTTTGCGGAAATAGCTTTGTTCGCCAAGCTCGCGCGAAATGAATACACTTGATGGATGCTTACGTTCTTTTGCAAATTTGGCTACTACCTTCTCAGCCAAACCTTCGGTAGTTGGCGCTTCTAAAAACAACCTGTCCGGAAATTCATCGCCTTCGTTGGCTTTAGAAGTAAACACCTGGAAAAGACCATCTTCTTTGCGGCAGTAACAGCCTAAAGGCAAGTGGCAACCACCGCCAAATAATTTCAATACGGTACGTTCAACAGCCAGCTCTTCGGCTACATCAGTATGGTGTAATGCCTGTAGTGCATTAAACAGCTCATGATCGGTTTCACGGATCTGGATAGCCAAAGCGCCTTGAGCAGGAGCCGGGATCAGTTCAACCGGGGTGATCTCTTCTACATGAAACTCGCTCAGGTCGAGGCCTAAACGGGTAACGCCGGCTTTAGCCAGCATAATGGCATCATATTTTTCATCGCGCAGCTTACCAATACGGGTGGGCACGTTACCGCGAAGTTCTTCAATTTCAAGATCGGGGCGGTGGGCCAGCAATTGCGCTTTGCGGCGGTTTGACGAAGTGCCCACAATAGCACCGTATTTAACAGACAATTTTTGATGCACATCGACACAATCTTTCAGGATCAACAACAGTTCAGCCGGGTCTTCCCGTTCTGAAACTGCAGCGATGATGAGTCCCGGAGGATTTTCAGTAGGCAGGTCCTTATGTGAGTGGACCGCGATATCAATAGTGCCGGCTATTAACTCTTCTTCTAATTCTTTGGTAAAAAAGCCTTTACCCTCCAACTTGTCAAAGCTGAGGTTCAGGATGCGGTCGCCCTGGGTTTTAATGATCTTTAACTCGGCGGTGATATTAATGGCAGCAAGGCTGTCTTTAACGAAATTGGCCTGCCATAAAGCCAATTCACTGCCACGGGTTCCTATAATCAGTTTTCTGTCCAAAAGAATGAATGTTTGCGGCTGCAAATTTAATTTTTTATGCCGATGATAAGGTACAACAACTTAATGAATTATTGTTAATTGCAACAAAATGACTGTAATGTGTGGGTTTTGATGGCTGAACAAATTTGCCTTGCATATCTCATACTTAGCATATTTACCACAAGGCACAGCCTTGCGGCCGCGGATGTAACTTTGTAACAAAGCGGGTGTCCCAATTTTTTGATTCCCCAAAAAAATGAAAAAAGTCCGCCGTCTATTTTCTTTAAAAATAGCCATGTTCCATTTTTTAAGAGTGAAACGATGAAACGGGTTAATGGCATTATTGATTGATAGTCAGTAGTTTAGGTTTTTATATAGAACATTGATAACTTGCTGATAATCAGTGTTTAAAATTTTAAGGCGTGTTTGTTTGGTGTTTCATGGCTGCTGAATATAGGAGCTGATTTTTGAATTGATTTTTATCGTTTTTTTGGGAGTTTTTTAAACCGGTGCGAATGTTTGAATTGGATGGTGACAAAGCCCTGCCACCATTTGTTAGGCAGGGATGCTTAGCTTTATACCTTCCTATCTGAATATCACGAAGCGTAGCTCTCGTCAGCCGATTCATCTTGATCAGGAAAGGAATTGCAAATAAAATTTAAACGCGATCCGTCTGCTTCCGCACAATTACTGTCCGTAAACGGACAATGTTTACGTTTTTAAATAATATTACTATTTGATATACAGTTAATTATGTTGATGGTATAATTTTGGTAAAATAGCCGGAGTATCGGTAAGGATGACTTTTACCTATGCTAAAAACCGGTTCTGATTATCATTAACACTAAACTTAAACACTTATGCTAAAGATCAACCTCGTACTCGCTTTAAGGAATATTTTTCGCAACAAGCTTTACACAGCTATTAATATTATTGGGCTCGGTACAGCAAGCGCTTTTTGCATCCTGGTTTATCTGCATTTAAAAAACGAACAATCATTTGATAAATTTCATAACGATGCGGATCAGTTGTACCGGGTTGAAGAAACTGGTTTAAATCAGCCGGTAGCAGAAGATAAGAAAAGCAAAGGTTTTTTTTCGATGTTAACAAAGAAAGAAGACGAGGAAAATACCATAGTTACCCCTCCAATTTTAGGGCCCGATCTGAAACGAAATTTTCCCGAAGTGGAAAGCGCCGTGAGGTTTGATGGTTATTACAAACCAGTTATTAAAGTAGGCAATCAGAATTTTCAAGAGGACGGGAATACACTTACTTTTGTAGATGCCGATTTTTTCAAGGTTTTTAATTTTCCCTTGTTGCAAGGCAATCCGGAAACTGTGCTATCGGGCCATAACGAGGCTGTGATCAGCGAACGTTTGGCAAAAAAATATTTCGGTAATGCCGATCCTGTTGGCAAAACAGTAATGGTCCCCGGCGAATCGAACCCGGTGCCGGTAAGCATTGTGGGCTTAATGAAAAATTTTCCGGCTAACTCAAGCATGCAGTTTGATATGGTGATGCCTATCACATCAATGGCAGGCTATAAAGACAAAATGGGTGCAGGCCTTAACTCATATAACGAAATATTGGTTATCAAATTAAAAAAAGGAACTGATGCAGGCCGCTTTCAACATAAGCTGGATGAGTTTTCGAAAAAATACTTTAATCCCCAAACCGAAGCATCAAAAGCCCCGGCTAATAAAGTTTCTGATACCTATATCCGTTTAAGGCCCTTGGCCGATGCGCATTACAATATTAGCGGGGCTTGGGATCATTACACTAACTTGAAAAATATTTACCAGTTAAGCAGCCTCGCTGTGCTCATTTTGGTAATAGCCTGCTTTAATTATGTGCTGTTAACGCTAACCAACGCAGTTTCCCGCTCGCAGGATGTGGGTGTACGCAAAACGATAGGCGCAGGCCGTTTGCAAATTATATTTCAGTATTATACACAAACACAGGTGCTTGCATTTATATCTGTAGCAGTTGGCTTTTTGTTGGCCATTATCATAATGCCATTCTTTAACCATTTAACAGGGGCTACTATGTCATTCAGTAGTTTTAGGGTTATTGATATGTTGGTGTTGATAACGGTTTTGACTTTGGTACTCGGTTTCCTGGCGGGTATTTACCCGGCTTACGCCATGTCTGGGTTAAAGCCACTAAATATTATGCGCGGGTTTTCGGCTTATCGGATAAGCCCCGTACTATCAAAAAGCCTTATTGTGGTACAGTTTGGTGTTTGTGTGTTGCTGGTAATATCATCGCTCATTATCAATAAGCAAATGCATTTTGTTAGCCAAACCGAAATGGGTTTTGATAAGGACCAGGTGGTAGTGGTAGAAAATCCCTATTGGGGAGGTGATAAACAAATTTCTGCCGCATTACAACGCGAACTTTATCATTGGGCAGATACGCAGCCCTTTATAGCGGGTATTACAAGTACGTCATTTTCATTTGGCGGGGTTAGTAGAAATACACATACCATTAATGGTGAAAAAGTACCAATTGATTACCTGGATGCTGATTTTGAATATTTTAAATTTAACAAGATACCGATTTTACTTGGCCGCGACTTTTCGCGGGATATTGCGACAGACAGCGCCTCGTTCCAGTTAACGGATGATCAGAAAAAACCTCAGGGTACTAAATTAAGACATAATACCATCGTTAATCAAACCCTGTACAAATTGCTCGGTAAACCGGCCCTTAACGTGTATAACCCAACTATTGGCGGGATAATTATCGGTGTTTGTAAAGACTACCATAACCGAGACCTTACTCAGGCAATACAACCAGGCTATCACACCGTAAATCGTGACCATATCGGTTATTTCTGGTTCAGGATCAAAGCCCACCAGAGCATTCCGCCGGCTATGGAAAAACTGAAAGCCGAATGGAATATACTAACCAACAACCTGCCTTTAAATTACAGTTTTATGGATGAACAGATTGCCAGAAGCTACAACGCTTATTTACAATGGATGACCACAATCACCACATCATGCATCATAGCCATATTATTGGCCTGCCTTGGTTTATTCGGCTTGTCGGGACTTACTACTATTAACCGTACCAAAGAGATAGGCATCCGTAAAGTGCTGGGCGCGTCGGTAAGCAGTCTGTTTTTGCAGCTTAACCGCAGTACCATGTACCTTGCCGCCGCCGCATTTGTAATAGCAACCCCGTTGGCCTGGTACCTGTCTAACAGCTGGCTGCAAAATTTCGCATATCGCATTAAGCCCGATTGGCTGCTGTTTGTTACCGGGGCAGTAATATCAGTTATTACAGCGCTTGCATCGGTAAGCTATCACACATTGAAAGCTGCCAGGGCAAATCCTGCGGATAGTTTGAGAAGTGAATAATAACCTCAGCAATATGGCGTATGGGATAAGTATATTGAAAAGCAAAACGCCATTTTTGTTAACATCTGGCTGTTTTTTTACCAAATTAAAACAAGTCACTAAACAGATTACCAACCTGCTTCTCCAACATCTTTAAAAAATTTTGCGGTGACGCGTGGTTGGGATTGTGTTGCCAGCTTCACTATAGGTAGGGCGCCTTGTTCGGCAGTTTTTGCCCCCTGAAATTGATTAAGATCGGTAGCTGTATATCCCGGTGTAACACTATTAACACTAATGCCGGTATCATAAAGCTCATTTGCCAGCATTACCGTAAAAGCGTTTAAGGCTGTTTTTGACGAACCGTAAGCATGGTACTTAGCCCGGTTAGAATTTCTATCCGCAGCGGTGTGCACAACGAGGGAGCCGGTTTCACTGGAAACATTGATGATAGCCCCCTGGCCCGATTTTTTCAGTAGCGGCAGAAACTCCTGTGTGGTTTGGACTGCACCAAAAAAATTGGTGTCGAATATCCTGCGTAGGTTTTCGATAGAAACTGCAGCGAGGTTTTGAGGCTGGTCGCCGGCTATTCCTGCATTATTTATTAAAATATCTAACGAACCAATTTTAACCTCCAATTCCGCTCTCGCCTCACGTACGCTTTTGATATCGGCCACATCTATTACTATGGTTTCTATATTGTTTAAACCCAGCTCTTTCAATTGCCTGAATGCTTCAAGCCCCTTTTCTTGATCCCTGCTGCCTAAATAAACATAATAATTTAGTTGTGACAGTTGCCTGGCGGTTTCAAAGCCGATCCCCTTATTTGCCCCGGTGATTAATACTGTTTTCATAGTGATGATTTTTGATTGTGTTTTCAGTAATTTTAGCTGAAGATATAAAGGCAAAAAAATATAATTGATTTATAAACCGCAATGCACAATCAATTGCAGTTATTGGATTATTCGTGGGTTGGCAGAATACCGGCGTTGGAAATCCTTCCAATAAAACCGGACACAACCGTCCGTTTTTATTACGGTAGCTTTGTGTGTAAAATATTATTTGAATTGTATATCAATGAGTTATGAAGTTGGAATAACCTTTGAAACAATAATATAACTTGACCGCGTATAGTTTCCATATCACCCTATATGACCTGGCGTTTTTGGCTGCGATATTTATCGGCCTCACGTTTAGCCTGTTGCTATGGTTTACCAAAAGCATTAACCTCTCTGCAAATCGTTTTCTGGCCCTTGCTATGCTAACCATTGTTTTATGGATGGCCTGGGTGTCGGGAAAAAGCGTTGAATTGAGCGCTTATTTTCCACATTGGAACCGGCTGCCGCTTCAATTTTCGCTGGCACTGGGCCCGTTCATTTATTTTTATGTGCTTAAGATAACCCGGCCGGGATATAAATTACATAGTACAGATTTGCTGCACTTTATCCCCTTGTTATTGCAACAGGGCATTTTTATATTGAAGATTGGGCAAAGCGTCGGCAACATCACGGCAACTTATCACACATCGGTCTTTCGGCAAACGGGCCTGGTACTGAATATGGCGACATTCATTTCGGTACTTGCCTATTTGTATATTTCATTTGGGTTGATTGAAAGCTATTACCAACAGTTGAAATTCAATCACGTAAATGACCGCTACCGCAACCAAATGCGCTGGCTGGTCCGGTTAATCAAAGCCTTTGGTTTTTTATGGTTATTATGGCTGCCATATGCCGTTGCAGATTTTTTTATTTCCACCAACGGTTAGGAATCCAAGCGTACTATCCCTTGTATTTGCTGTTAGCGGGAATGATGATTTGGATAGCGGCGACGGTTCATTCAAAACCAGGAACTTCAGTTATTGTGCAAGCCTCCCCGGTTTTGAAGGCACCGGTTTCAGCGGAGCTCAGGCAAAAAGGAACCTGGCTAAGGAAGGCTATGGAGGCCAACCGGTATTACCACGATGCCGAACTGAATTTGACCTCGCTTGCCGAAAAATTGGGCCTCACCGTTCATGAGCTATCCCGGATCATCAATGTGGCACTCAAGAAAAACTTTAACGATTTTATCAATGAATATCGCGTTGCGGAAGTAATCCGGAAAATGCGGGATCCTACTTTTGCCCATATAACCCTGCTTGGTATAGCACTGGAGTCGGGGTTTAATTCAAAATCTTCTTTTAACCGCATTTTTAAACAGATGACCGGCAAAAGTCCGGCGGAATATAAAAGTGAGCCCCAAAAAGAGTTCCCAAGTTATAACTTAAGACGACACACCCAGTTTGCAGGGGTAATTTCGAAGCATGAAACCACAATTATGTGGCCTTCCCGGAAATTAAACCGCAGCTATATGTTCAAAAATTATTTTAAGATCGCGTGGCGTAATATCACCCGTCACAAAAGTTACTCGGCCATTAATGTAGCCGGGCTGGCGGTGGGCATTGCGGCCTGCCTGCTGATATTTGTAGTTGTTCAATATGAGTTGAGCTTTGATACCTATCAACCCGGTTATAAAAGCACTTATCGCATCGTTACCAAAAAAGACAGGGAAGGCAATATCAGGTATAGTGCCGGGATCTCAACACCCGCTGTAGATGCTTTTCGTCTTTATTTCCCACAGGCTACCATTGCAGGTATCAACGCCATTTATGGCAGCCAGATCGTAGCCCCGGCGGCTAACGGGAACGCCGCCGGCGATAAAAAGTTTGTTGAGAACACCGGCATCATGTTTGCCGAACCTCAGCTTTTCGATATTTTTTCAGCAACCTGGCTTGCCGGCAGCGCGTTGGCTTTAAAAGATCCTAACATGGTGGTGATTGATAAAAGCAGCGCCGTAAAATATTTTGGTAACTGGCAAACGGCAGCAGGAAAAACACTTAGGATGGATAACCTGCTGACGCTAAAAGTAGCGGGTGTGATAAAGGATGTTCCCCCAAATACCGACCTGCCGCTCAAAGTGTTGATTTCGTACATCACCTGGAAGAAGAACCCCAAAAGCTACCATTACGCATATACCTGGGATGAAACCAGCAGCGACTGCCAGGTGTATATAAAATTTCCTGCAAATGTATTGCAAAGCAGCATCGAAAGTCAAATGCTCAGTTTTTCCGAAAAACAATTTAATAGTGATAGTAAACGCGCTGCCAGGAAAAGATATGCTGTAGCGCAACCCTTATCGGCAATCCATTTTGACACCAGTTTTGGCGGCACGCTGGGCGATCATGTAACCGGCAAGTCCACGCTGCGTACCTTGTCGCTTATCGCGGTGCTGATCATCGTTATGGCATCCATCAATTTCATTAACCTTTCAACCGCGCAATCCGTTGGCCGCTCCAAAGAGGTAGGCATCCGCAAAGTGCTGGGCAGCAGCCGCGGGCAATTGGTAGGCCTGGTAATGTGCGAAACGGCCATTATCGTACTAATTTCGGCCGGCCTTGCAATTTGCATAGCCGAAATTGCTTTACCATTACTCAAACATATCGCCAGCGTTCCGGATACCATTGGTTTGTTCAATCCCGGCATATTACTTTGCCTGGCCTGTGTAATAGTTGCAGTGATACTGCTTTCAGGAGTATATCCGGCAATTATCGTATCGGGATTTAAACCTGTTGAGGCGCTGAAAAATAAGATTAATTCGGCGGCTGTCGGTGGTATATCGCTCCGCCGTGTGCTGGTAGTTACCCAGTTTACCATTTCACAGTTGCTGATTATCGGAACAGCTATCGCCGTTAAACAAATGGATTTTGTAAACAATGCCGACCTCGGGTTTAATAAAGAAGCCGTATTGGCCATACCATGCCCTGCCGATAGCATCGGTTTATCACGAATGAACAGCTTTAAACAGCAGGTGCTTACCTTGCAGGGTGTAAAGGCAGCCAGTTTTTCGGCTGACGCGCCATCGTCATCGCATAATAATTCAAGCAATTTCTACTTCAATCATTCAGATAAAGATCCTGGCTTTGATATTTTCATGAAAGTGGCCGACGCGGATTACTTTAAAACTTTTGGCCTCAGGTTTATAGCAGGCAAAAGCTATGAACCCAGCGATACCGCACGAGAACTGGTGGTTAATGAAACTTTTATACACAAATTGGGTATTAAACGTGCAAATGATGCTTTAGGCAAAACCCTTACCTTTGATAGTTACGGAAACCTGCCCATAGCAGGTGTTGTTGCCGACTTTAAAACAAACTCCATGCGCGAGGAAGTTAAACCGCTGGTGATGTTCCCCTCAAAACAATCGGAACAGCAAATAGCGGTAAAAATTGAAAGCCGGAGACTTGCAAAAACGGTAGCATTGGTGCAAAGTGCCTGGGAAAAGAAATATCCAGAATATGCCTACACCGGCTTTTTTGTTGACGATAGCATTGCCAAATTTTACGAACAGGAAAACCAGCTTGAACTGATCTATAAAGTATTCGCGCTCATCGCTATTTTTATCTCCTGCCTTGGTTTGTACGGCCTGGTATCGTTTATGGCGGTACAGCGCACAAGAGAGGTAGGGATCCGAAAGATTTTAGGCGCATCAGTAAGCAGCATTGTGTACCTGTTTTCGAAGGAATTTTTAGCTCTTATCGTGGTGGCATTTATGATTGGCGCGCCCCTTGCCTGGTACCTGATGAACGGATGGCTGCAAACTTTCACCTATCGTATTTCGCCGGGCTTATGGGTTTTTGTGGCAGCCATTACAACTTCGTTATTGATAGGCTGGTTCACGGTAGGTTACAAAGCGTTAAAAGCCGCGCTGGCGAACCCTGTAAAAAGTTTGAGGACAGAATAATCAGGAAGATTATTGTGAGACTACCTTCTCATCAGGGTCTCTTGTAGAGGACCCTGATGTTTCCACTATCAGCCTTGATCATCTTACGAGAAAAGGCGTACCTGCTTGGCGAAGACATCAGGGTCCTCTACAAGAGACCCTGATGGAACGTAAAACTTGAGGACAGAATGATTCGGTAAGGCTTAATCAAATTAAAAAGCTGCTCCTCTATAAGCAAGGCAGCCTTTTATTTGATGGGCTCTATCGCAGGGTAGTAATGCCAGGCAGAAACGCACACCCGTTGTAACGTTTCCGAACGGCATTATAAATAAAATAACATTAATGTACTGTTTGTCAGTGTCTTAAATATGTGGCATGGGTTTTAGGCACTACCAGCGTATCAAATAGTTTATTTAAGTTTAACAACGTCTACAATCAGCATACCTATGTTCAAAACATATTTTAAACTGGCTTACCGAAATATAATAAAAGATAAAGCCTATTCCATAATCAATATATCAGGTTTAGCGATAGGCCTTGGTTCAAGTATCCTGATTTTGCTTTGGGTGCAAAATGAATTGAGCTATGATAAGTTCCATAAAAATGCCGGGCAGATCTATCGAATCGACAGCGATTTTGGTGATTCTAAAACCGCGGCAAGTTCGGCCGGGATGCCTTTTGGATTAAAATCGGAGATCCCTGCGGTTAAAAATGTAGCCCGTTTATATCCCGGTTTTCCATCTGTTTTATTCGAAATAAGTAACCGGAAATTTCAGGAAGAACATGTGTTTTATGCCGATCCCAATTTTATGGACATGTTTTCATATCCATTAATAAAAGGCGACCGCGCTACTGCTTTAAATCAGGCAAATGGTGTTTTAATAACAGAAGATATCGCCACAAAATACTTCGGAAAAGAAAACCCGATTGGCAAGGTAATACGAAAAGATAACAAAGAAAACCTGGTAGTAACAGGGGTTATGGCCAATATTCCGGCTAACTCCGATCTGCAATTTGATATCCTGCTTCCGATGGCTTTAATAGCACAAACCAATAACGATCTGAAGAATAATATCTGGGATAATTTTAATTTTTTTGGTTACGTACAGTTCGATAAAAGTTTTGACCCTTCCGCTGCTAACGTTGCCAAATTGGAAACGCAAATCGGGCAGATTTTTCACAAACATAGCCCGGATACCAAGGCAACGTTCAAATTACAGCCTTTAACCAAAATACACCTTGATCCCGAAAGATTAGGAGATTCGCCGGGGCATGGGAATGCGCAGTATGTAAGCATCTTTTTTGCGATCGCCATATTGATATTGATTGTGGCCTGCATCAATTTCATGAACCTGGCTACCGCACGTTCGGCACGCAGGGCCAAAGAAATAGGCTTACGTAAGGTAGCGGGTGCTGTTCGCGGGCAATTGGTCCTTCAGTTTTTAAGCGAGTCGGTATTTATCTCCTTTCTTTCCCTTTTACTCGCGCTTGTTATTGTTCGGATGTTTTTACCAGTGTTTAATGATCTGGCTAACAGGAAACTTGTTATTGATCTGTCGGATGCCAGGCTTTGGTTAAGTCTTACCGGTATTGCTTTAATAACTGGTCTTATCTCGGGAAGTTATCCTGCCTTATTTCTCTCTGGTTTTAACCCGGTTAAAGTGCTTAAGGGTAACGTGAAATCAATGGGAGGCAATTTGCTGTTCCGTAATGCTTTAGTTGTAGTTCAGTTTATGGTTTCCATTGTATTGTTAGTGGGTACGGTGGTGATCTATAATCAGCTTAAATTTATCAGGGACAGGAATCCCGGTTTCGAGAAAGCCAATCTTTTATACGTGCCAATGACGGGCGAGATCTGGCATAAGCAGGAGGCTTTGAAAAACATGTTAAGGCAAACGTCGCTTACGAGCGATTTTACAACGATTACAGATTTGCCAACTGAACTTGGCGGCTGGACACTTAATGTGCAGTGGAGCGGTAAGGACCCACGTTCGCAATTGTCTATCCCTGTAATGGCAGCCGATGAAGATTTTACGCACACGTTCAGAATGAAGTTAGCCGCCGGCCGAAGCTTTTCGGCAGGTTTTAAAACCGACTCGAATAATTACATGATCAACGAAAAAATGGCCAGCGTAATGGGCCTTACCGCCAGTACTGCAGTAGGCAAACCATTAGCGGTTTGGGGTAACAAGGGTACTATTGTAGGGGTTATAAAAGACTTTAATTTTAAGCCCGTTCAGCAAAGCATTGAGCCGTTGGTTATACCTTTCAATAAAATAGGCGGTTATGTGGTGATCAGGACCTTGCCCGGAAAAACTAATGCTACAATAAAGGCACTGGCGGCTATGAGCCAGGCGCTCAATCCAGCTTATCCCTTCAAATTTGATTTTATTGACCAGGAGTTATCCAAACTTTACAAAGGCGAACAACAAATGGGCAATATTTTTAATCTTTTTGCCGGTTTGGGGATCTTTATTTCGTGCCTGGGTTTATTTGGTTTATCAGCATTTATGGCCGAGCAGCGTACCAAGGAAATTGGCGTACGCAAAGTGTTAGGGGCATCTGTGGTAAACCTGGTTTACTTACTGTCATCAGGTATCACCAGGCTTATTTTGATTGCTATAGTTATCGCTATCCCACTTTCATGGTATGCGGTTAACAGCTGGCTGTCGGGTTTTGCTTATCATATCAATGCTGGCTGGCTGGTGTTCTTTATTGCCTCTGTAGCTGCATTGGGAATAGCCTGGATTACGGTTAGTTATGAATCTGTAAAAGCCGCGACAGTTAACCCGATAAAGAGTTTGAGGACGGAGTGATTGAATGTTTGTTTTACAAGGGAAATAAGCCCCAATAATAGCCAAATAGGTTTAACGAAAAATACCTGCGTTAGGGATGGGAGCGGCTACCGGCCAGCGAGCGTAAAGCCTGCAGGCGTATGAGTGTACAGCCCGGACCGGAGGTAACGCCCATATTCAGTTGGCAGTTATGAGTAAACAGTTTGCAGCATACATTTGATATTTTGCATGGTGATGATATGGTGTTCGGTTAAGCTGAAAGCTTAACTCATTTCAGGACGAAGTTACGCTTCGCTAAACTTCGACCAGTATTAGATAAAATCACAACCAATATTCTGATCAATTCTTAAATTCAAGTAATTCGGTTTCAGACAAAAGCAAGCATTCTGTCAATCCTCAAATCCCGTAAATTCTGATTCAGAAAGTTTTAGTTTTCATTGATCAATATATCTTTCGCCATAACCATGGGTACGCTGATATATTTTTTCTCCATGTAGTTGATCACCTTTTCCAGGATTTCGCGCGATTGCTCGTCCAGGCCTTGTACCTCATCGGCAAAAACAGAGTTGATGGCGGTATTGCGGATCTCCTTGATTTTTTCGGGTACCTGGCGCATAGCTACCTCAATACGGCGCTGTTTAAGCTGCTGTATAAATTCGGCTATGTTTTGTTCAATAATAGCTTCGGCATGTACCAGTTCGTGGTAGCGTTCCTGCAGGTTCTTTTTGGCAACCTCGTTAAGGGAGTGTACTTCGATAAAGTTAACCGGGAATTGCTCTAATACTTCGGGAGCGGTATCATTTGGGATGGCAAGATCCACAATGGTTTTCCTGCCGGTTTCGCCGTTGAGCAGCGATTGGTAAATTTCGGTGGTGATGATTGGCTCAACTGCCGATGTGCAGGTGATAATGGCATCAAAACCTTTTTTATAGCTTTTCAAAGCTTCGAGGTCAAACGCTTCTCCGCCCAAATCGGCAGCTAATTTTTCGGCATTGGCCACGGTACGGTTAAATACCGCGAAGTTTGAAAATTTATGTTTTTGAAGATATTTGGAAATGTTACGGTTAGTTTCGCCTGCGCCGATGATCAAAACACGGGCATTTGAACAAAGATTAAGGTCTTTTAGCTTGCGGTAAGCCAGCGATACTACCGAGATTGGGTTTTTGGAGATGTTGGTATGTGTATAAACTTCCTTGGCTGTTTTTACCACGCAGTTCATGATCATGCGCATGGCATCGCCGGTTAGGCCAGCCTCTTTGCAATGTTCATATGCTTTGCGTAATTGGGCCAGGATCTCCTTTTCGCCCACGATCAAACTCTCCAGCGAACATGAAGTACGCAACAGGTGCACCATAGCTTCCTGATCTTCATAAATAGACGCGCTATCCATAAAGGTGCTTAGTGAATCATGGCAAAGCTCTGTGTTGAAGGCCTCTATGAATTTTTTGGCAAAATCTTTGTCAACTGATTGTGGGGTTGTCATTACAAATTCCACACGGTTACAGGTAGCCAGGTAGAAGATCTCCGGGATGTTGAACTGCTTTTTAACTTGTGCAAGTTTATCTGTCAGATTTTCTTGGCAAACCACCAATCTACCCAATTCCTTCAGTTCAATCTGTTTGTGCGTAAAAGCTATTACCTTTAGATACTTCAAAGCAGTTTTAAAATTTGACCGAACAAAAGTATCACTATTCGGCACATCCAATGTCAACACTTTGTCAAACAGGCTTATTTGGAATGGTTATAAATTGCAAAAATGGCTTGTTTTGCAGTATTTAAACTGTTTTGCAATACGTATCACAAAATATTTGTAAATTAAAACATGGATAAGTATAAAAAAATAAGCCTGGTAATACTCGTGGCGTTTTACGTGCTTGCAGGCCTTAATCACTTCCGTGACCCGGACTTCTATTATGCCGTAATGCCCAATAACCTGCTTTACCCTGAGACTGTTAACCTACTTGCCGGGATTGCCGAAATTTCATTAGGGTTGTTACTTATACCATCCAAAACAAGGTATTGGGCCGCCTGGGGAATTGTTTTAATGTTGATTGCCTTTTTGCAGATCCACGTGAGCATGGCATTTAAAGCGCCAATGAAGTTAAATTCCATAACAGTTACACCTTTTTTGGCATGGCTGCGCTTAGCACTGCAGTTTGTACTGATCTATTGGGCCTGGTGGCATACAACCGATGCTAAAAAAGCTTAAACCAAAACAGCGTTTGGCTGTTGCTATCGAAGCAAAATAAAAATATGGATCTGCAAAGTATTGAAATGCGCAACCTGGAAGTACAGGACTACCAGGAGCTAAAAAAGTCAATGAAATCGGCCTATATGGATATGGACGAGGACTATTGGGATGCCAATTCTATTCGCCGGCTCATCAAAATATTCCCCGAAGGGCAGATCTGCATCACCGTTAACGATACGGTTGTTGGCTGTGCATTGGCTATTATAGTCGATTACCAAAAATTTGGCGATAACCACACCTATAAGCAAATTACCGGCGATAGTACCTTTAAAACCCATAATGACAAAGGGGATGTACTTTACGGTATTGATGTGTTTATCCATCCTAAATATCGTGGATTGCGCCTTGCACGTCGCTTGTATGATGCCCGCAAGGCCCTTTGCGAAAAGCTGAACCTGAAAAGCATTATAGCAGGCGGCCGGATCCCCAATTATCAAAAATTTCAGAACGAGCTTACACCCCGTCAGTATATTGATAAAGTAAAATATAAGGAGATCTACGACCCTACTTTATCGTTCCAGCTATCTAACGATTTCCATGTGCGCAAGGTATTGAGGAATTATCTGCCCGAGGATAGTCGCTCAAAAGGCTTTGCTACACTTATTGAGTGGAATAATGTTTATTACGAAGAGGTAAGCGATGTTATTAACCATAAAACGGTGGTACGCATTGGCCTGGTTCAATGGCAGATGCGTTCGTACAGTAATATCAGTGAGCTGATGAAACACGCCGAATATTTTGTTGACGCCGTGAGCGATTACCAGGCCGATTTTATCCTGTTCCCCGAGCTGTTCAATACACCGCTTATGGCCGATTATAACCATATGGATTCGGCCAAGGCCATGCGTGAGCTGGCTAAATATACCCAGCCCATTATCGAGGAGTTTTCAAAGCTGGCGGTATCGTATAATGTGAATATCATCGCGGGCAGCATGCCTTATATTTTTGAGGAGTCGTTGTATAATGTTTCCTACCTGTTCAGGCGGAATGGCAGTATGGAAGAGGTATACAAAATTCACCCAACCCCGGCCGAGATCAGCTCATGGGGCATGCGCGGCGGCGATGAGGTTAAAGTATTTGATACGGATTGCGGCAAGGTTGGCATCCTGATCTGCTATGATGTTGAATTTCCTGAACTATCACGCATTTTGGCCGGTCAGGATATGCAGATCTTGTTTGTTCCCTTCCTTACCGATACGCAAAATGGTTACAACCGGGTTAAGTTTTGCGCCCAGGCCCGTGCAGTTGAAAACGAATGCTATGTGGCTATTGCCGGCTGCGTTGGTAACCTGCCTAATGTAAATAATATGGGCATCAGCTATGCACAGTCGGCGGTGTTTACACCTTCTGATTTTGGCTTCCCTACAAACGGAATCCAATCTGAGGCTACGCCAAATACCGAAATGATTGTTATTGCCGATGTTGACCTCTCATTGCTGGATGAGCTGCATGAGTATGGCAGCGTGCAAAATATCAAAGACAGGCGCACGGATTTGTATAACATTACTTTTAATGGGAAGAGGGTGTAGGTAGTATTTTTTATATGTGCTGTTCTATCAGGGTCTCTCACAGAGGACCCTGATGTTCTACGCTATTCCATGTTATTATGGATCTTAAAATGATGGGCAACCTCAGGGTCCTCTGCGAGAGACCCTGAGGGGACGGGAGGGGTTCAACTTATCAAGATTACCCAATTTGACTATTGATTTTATGGGTAAACTTAAACTGCGGGAGACCCTGATGGGACTGGAACGTTTTTAAATTTTGTGGTTGCTGTTGAATGAATCCCTGAATATTTTCCAGCCGGCTTTGGTGAGTTTCCACAATTTTAAATACTTCCCATCATCAAGAACTTTACCATTTGGGTCAAAAACCTGCCAGGTGCCTTCTTCGGTAATGTAAGCTTTACCATCGCCATAAATATTGTCCGTTTGGAATTTAACACCTTTCACTTTTCCTGCAACAAAGGTATCCTCGAAATCCTTTTTCAGTGCCTTTTTGCCATTTATAGGCAGCATATTCGGCGCCAATAAAATAGCATCATCAGTATACAGGTTTATGATTGAAGCATCACTTTTTGCAAATAGCTCATAATAAAGTGTATTTATTTTTTGAATTGAGCTTTTGATCTGCTGTAAGCCGGGATTATTTGCCTGGGCGATGCCGCTTTTATACGTTAAAAAAAGACACAGGCATATAATTGCTGTAGTTAAGGTTTTTTGTTTCATGATCCTTTAAATATTGAATGAATAATTAAAGCGAAATTATATCCATAAAATGGGCCGAAATTGTAAAAATCGGAACAGCTTAATTATTGAGCGCGGCAGAAAAATCGGTTGAACTTTCGGGCGAGAACCGGGAAGGGAGCGACCCGGTAAAGAATTTAAAATCCTTTATAAAATGCGACTGATCAAAGTACCCGCATTCATAAGCGATGGAGGTGAGCGATAGTTTGTTTTCGGCAACCCGGTAAAGGCTTTTCTGAAACCGTGCTATCTTAGTGTACAAGTTCGGGCTCAGCCCGGAGTAGTTTAAAAATATTTTCTGAAGGTAACGGGAGGAAAGACCGTATTTAGCTGCCACTGTATTGATATTCTCCAGAAAATCTTCTCGGCTTAAGTCAAGCATGATGTTGTTAATCAGCTTTAGCCTACTGAATTTAGGCCCTGATGCTAACAGTCTTTTCATCAGAAACTCTTCCACTAAATCTATTCTCCGGTCCGGCGTTTTGGCCTCCATTAATCTCAAATGTAACAAAGCAGCTTCCTTTCCACCCAGCTCTTTGAAATCAATGACCCGGTCATTAAATTCTTCTATCCGTTCATTAAAAAAACAGGCGGCGGTATGGGTGAAAAAACGGATCCCAAACATACAGTGCTTACCGTAAGAGGTAAAAGTAAATGGCTGTATAGTTTGCCCCCACAATTGTATATCGGGACAGGTTACCATTTCGCCATTTTTTATCTGCTGCGGGCCATCCGCTCCCAGGTTGAATAAGATCTCGATAGCGCCTGTAGCAAACACCTTGTCATCCGTCATAACAGGAATATCTGTCTCGCACACAAAATAACATTGTATGAAATCTTTTAGTATGCCATTAGGACGATATTCGGTATAGCGCATGTCGACTGCAAGCTAATATATTCAAAATTAATATAACTGTTTCGATGATTTTGCTTTTCAAGGTTAAATAAAATCTACGAAAGGCCTGAAAGGGACGGGAAGAGAAGGCTTCAGTCCAATTGCACTTACTTATTTCAATAATATTTTCGGCCTTTAATACTAAATTAGCCTCCATGATCAGGAAAGATAGTTTCACCCTTCCCGGCGCTAAAGGGCGGCCAATGCTTATGGATGTTACCTACGACGATGTTTTTAAAAATACGCCGCTGGTAATTTTTGCCCATGGTTTTAAAGGATTTAAAGATTGGGGCACGCATGATCTGTTAGCCCGGTATTTTGCCGAAAAGGGTTTTCGTTTCCTGAAATTTAACTTTTCGCATAATGGCACAACGCCCGCCAATCCCTTGGATTTTGCCGATCTGACGGCCTTTGCTGATAATACAGTCTCTATTGAATTGGAAGATTTGGATACCATCATTGATTTTGCCTGCAGCGGTGCAAGCATCCCTGTTGCAAATGGTGTATACCTCATTGGGCACAGCATGGGCGGCGGCGTAAGTATTATCAAAACTGCCGAAGATAGCCGGATTAAAAAGCTGGTAACTATGGCCTCCATATCCGGTTTTCGGAACCTGTGGCCAAAACAAATAGAACAGCAATGGCGTTTGCAAAGCGTTTTTTACTTTGAAAATAAACGTACCGAGCAGCAAATGCCTGTTAAATCAACCCTGCTTGATGATCTGGATAGTCATCCGCTCAGGCTGGATATCATCAGGCAGGCAAGCTTTGTAACGCAACCTTGGCTCATTGTTCATGGTGATGCCGACCCTACCGTACCTGCAAGCCACTCACAGCAATTGTATGAAGCTAATCCTGCTGCTCAATACATAGTGCAAAAAGGCGCAGATCATACTTTTGGTGGCGAACATCCTTTTACCGGAGATGCTTTGCCGGCTCCGCTTGTTGAGTTTTGTGATACGGCAATATCATTCTTAAGTAAATAAAGGCTGAGCCGCTTCAACCATTCGTAACTTTTTTGCGTTAGTTATATCATACCTGATATAAGTACTATAATTGCTGTTATGAGTTTACCCGCATCGCGAAAAAGAGGACGAAAATATCTCAATACCATACCTACTGATGAGGCCGGCTTTGGTAAAATGATTCCCATTTTAAGGGAGTACATGAACAACAAGGCCGAAAATACGCCTAAGAAAACTTTAGGCCCTTTTAAAACAGATCTATCGGTTTACAGTACTCCGCCCGCATCGGGTTTGCGCATTACCTGGGTTGGTCATTCCAGTATCCTGATTGAGATTGATGGCAAACGCATCCTTACCGACCCGGTTTGGAGCGAGCGGGTTTCGTTTTCGCAATCGTTTGGGCCGAAGCGGTTTTTTCAGCCGCCGATAGCTTTGGAAAATCTGCCTCCGCTGGATGCCGTGATCCAATCGCACGATCATTACGACCATCTGGATAAGGCTACCATTAAGTTTTTTGCGGATAAGAACATCCCTTTTTTCTGTTCGATAGGAGTAGCGCAATATTTAACCCGCTGGGGAATGGCTGCCAACTTTATCACAGAAATGGATTGGGGCGATAGCGCCATGATCGGTAACGGAATTGTACTTACTGCAACGCCCTCACGCCATTTTTCGGGCAGGGGCATTGTTGGGCGGAACGAAACACTGTGGTCGTCGTTCGTAATTAAAGGTCCGCAGCATAATATTTATTTTGGTGCCGATTCGGGTTACTCGCCCGAATTTAAGGCGATAGGAGAGGCTTTTGGTCCGTTTGATTTGACTATGCTGGAGATAGGTGCTTACGGAAAATTCTGGCCGGACATTCATATGGGGCCTGATAATGCTTCAAATGCCCATCTCGATCTGAAAGGCAAACTGATGATGCCCATCCATTACGGTACGTTTAACCTGGCCCCGCATGCCTGGTACGAGCCTATTGAATGGCTAACCGCTATGGCAAACCAAAAACACATCGATTTATTTGTACCCAAACCCGGTGAGCCAACCGAAGTAAAAGGTGCCTGTAATTCTGATTGGTGGAAGGAATATTTATCTTAGAGGGATAAAAAACAATAAAAAGCAATAAAAAACATGTCATTGCGAGCTTAGCGTGGCAATCGCACGGAGGCAGGTCCCGCCCTGTATAGTATGCGATTGCTTCGTCGTGCCTCCTCGCAATGACATGGTTATGTAATCGACCATTCTATGTCCCAACCCTACATATTAGTCATCAACGGTAAGCCGGAAGGCCCTTTTACTATTCCCGAGCTAAAAAGCCGAGGCATTAAACCCGGTGATTTTGTTAAAACCGAGGATATGGTGGATTACAAGGAAGCCCAGGAAATAGCCGAGCTACGGGAGCTATTTGGCTTCGCCCGGCCTAAATTACTGATGCAATACTACGGCAGTTTTGACCAGCGCTGGCTGGCCTCGGCACTGGATTGGTTTATCGTGTTTGGCATATTTGTTTTACTGGCAGCAATGGCGGTGTTCCTGTTTATTACAGATAAGCAGGCGCGGATATACACCTCTATTGGCATCGTTGCTTTTACCCCCATTGGTAAATTAATTTATCATGTGTTGATGGAAAGTTCGGTTAAGCAGGCTACTTACGGCAAGCAAATGCTCAAAATAAAAGTGGTTGATATGGATGGTAATAGGATTAGTGTTGGTAAAGCCATTGGCCGCAACCTGGCCAAAATATTTTCGGTATTAACCTTTTTTATCGGCTACCTTATGGCTTTTTTTAATAAACAGCAGCAATGTTTACATGATATGATAGCGGGGACACTGGTAATTAAGGATAGGTTGGTGTGAGTGTTTTGTTTACAGAATTCTGTATATTAGCTATATAATTTAAATCAGATGAAAAAGACGACGGTGCTTGAAACCCTTGATTCATTTGAAGATGAGTTTGATACTGAAAAACTGATTGAGCGCCTTTTATTTGTTGAAAAAGTTGAGAAGGGTTTGCAGGACGTTAAAGAAGGCAAGGTAATGGACTATAAGGATGTAAAAAGGAAATTCGCAGATAAGTGGAGCAAGTAAACATTGTTATCACTGAATCTGCTTATGACGATTTATTAGATATAGAAACATATATATCGCAAGATTCTGAGTTAATTGCCAGAAATTTTATCAATAAAATATTTGACAAGATCGATCAGCTTTATAAATATCCTACATCAGGAAAGTTTGTACCAGAGATAGCAGATAGATCAATCAGGGAATTATAATTAAACAAGTATAGAATCATCTACCAAATAGTTGATGATAAAAATATTAATGTGCTTAGAATTGTACACGGAGCAAGATTGCTGGATATCGAGCTATGAAAAACGTTAGTTGATTATGAAATCATTAATTGCACATCCGGAAAATAAAGAGCAATTAGATGCTTTAAAAAAGCTGTTCAAAGCTTTTAACATTTCATTCGATATTAAAAAGTCAGTAAAAAAACAAAAAGTTGATAAAGTAAAAGATGATTATAGCGAAAGGTCATTTACCTAATCTTTCCCGCCTTTAAACATTACAACTTCCTCCCATCAAACAACTTTCGTATTTTTGTAATCTAATTTCCATCATTGATGAATACTGATGCTGTTAAAGTGCTGCCCGGCCGTTATTGTAACTCGTTAACCGAATATTCACGCTTTATTACCCGCGAGGTTAATATTGGCGACGTGCCTATGGGCGGGAATAATCCAATCCGGATCCAAAGCATGACCACTACCGATACCATGGATACCATTGGTACGGTTGAGCAATCAATCCGCATGGTTGATGCGGGTTGCGAGTATGTGCGCATCACCGCACCCAGTATCAAAGAGGCCCAAAACCTGGCCGAAATTAAAAAGCAGCTTCGTGCACGGGGCTATACCGTGCCTTTGGTTGCTGATATCCATTTTACCCCAAATGCTGCCGAGGTAGCTGCACGTATTGTTGAAAAAGTGCGCGTAAACCCCGGCAACTACGCCGATAAAAAGAAATTCGATCAGATTGATTACACCGACCTGGAATACCAGGGCGAACTTGAACGCATCTTTCAGAAATTTACGCCGCTTGTAAAAGTTTGTAAAGAATATGGAACCGCTATGCGCATAGGTACCAACCATGGTTCACTGAGCGACAGGATTATGAGTCGTTATGGCGATACCCCGCAGGGCATGGTTGAATCGGCCATGGAATTTATGCGGATGTGCGAGCAGCTCAATTTTTATAACCTCGTAATCTCCATGAAATCGAGCAATCCACAGGTAATGGTACAGGCCTACCGTTTGCTGGTTGAAACCATGGTTGCCGAGGGTATGAACTATCCGTTGCACTTAGGTGTAACCGAGGCCGGCGATGGCGAAGACGGTCGCATAAAATCTGCCGTGGGCATTGGTACCTTGTTGGAAGACGGCCTTGGTGATACCGTACGCGTATCCCTTACCGAAGAGCCCGAAGCTGAAGCACCTGTCGCTATTGAACTGGTTCGCCGTTACACTATGAGGGAAAAGGCGAAAGGCGAAAGGCAAAAGGTAGCTGCGGAAGAAAAAACCTTTCGCCTTTAACCTTTGACCTTTCACCTTCAAAACATAGCCCCTACGAATACAAAAAACGCGAAACCTACGAGGCTAACGCATTTATCGGTGGGCATTTAGTGCCGAGGGTTGTTGTTGATTTATCTAAAAAGAACCTGAAAGATCCGGCTGTGCTGAATGAAGCGGGATACCTGTATTCGCCGCTGCTGGATAAATACAACATGGCCGAGCAATCGGTTGATTTTGTTTACCTGGCTAATGAATTACCTTCATTTACTTTACCGGGCAATTTAAAGCAGTTATATAATTATAACACATGGCTTAAACTGGCTGATAAAACCAACTGTCACCCCGTATTCACATTGCAGGAATACATCGGGGATGTTGACCGCTCATCAAAACTGAACCTGGTACATTTAAAACCCGCTGATATTGATTCGGAAGATTTCGGCTCAATTCAACTGGATAAATCGCTGGTATTGGTATTGGAAACAGATGCGCTACATGGCATGGCCGAACAGCGTTCTTTCTTCTTCAAAATGGAAGAACTGGGTTTGGATGTACCGGTGATTGTAAAGAGAAGCTATTTGTTTGAGTCCGAAAGTGCGGAAGCCCATAGTCCATGGACCATGGACCATGGACAAACTCTTCTCCAACTCTACGCCTCTACTGATCTTGGCGCTTTATTAGTTGACGGTTTTGGCGATGGTATCTGGATAGATGCACCTGAATTACCTACCAGTGTAATTACTTCTACTGCTTTTGGTATTTTACAGGCTACCCGGTCAAGGATTTCTAAAACGGAATATATCTCCTGCCCAAGCTGTGGGCGTACCCTGTTCGATCTGATGGTTACTACCCAAATGATCCGCAGTCGTACCAGTCACCTTAAAGGGTTAAAGATTGGCATCATGGGCTGTATTGTAAATGGTCCCGGTGAAATGGCTGATGCCGATTACGGTTACGTAGGTTCTGGTACTGATAAAATTACCCTTTACCGGGGTAAAGAAGCTGTGAAGAAAAACATCAGTTCGGCCAATGCGCTTGATGAGCTAATCAATATCATCAAAGGTGATGGTAACTGGATAGATGCGGTGCAGGAATAATTGTCTGAACCGGGATTAAACCGATTTGTCGGATTCAAGGATTTTTAACGTCCCCTGAAATCTCTCCCAGAGGGATTTCAGGGGACATTCTTTTAGATTACCCACCATTTATCCGGGAAATCCATAAATCCTAAAAATCACGGTTCAGAAACTTTTGCCCCCTCAGGGTCTCTCGCAGAGGACCCTGAGGGAACGAGAAGCAAGGCAAAAATGACTCAATGACTAATGCCCCAATGACCTCTTAAAGAAGGTCAAAGCCAATATCTTTCCTAAAGTACATGCCATCATAATAAATCCGGCTTGCATCGGCAGTAGCCTGTTGCAGGGCGCTGAACATATCATCCTGTACGGTAGTAATAGCTAATACACGGCCGCCTGTGGTTATTACATCATTGCCATCCATTGAAGTGCCTGCGTGGAACACGATCGAGTCGCGCACGTTTTCGGTACCGGTAATCACCTTGTTTTTCAGGTATTCGCCGGGGTAACCTCCCGCAACCATGACTACGGTGGCCGCTGTTTTAGGGCTGATGATGATCTCTTTTTCGTTCAGGTTCCCTTCGGCAACGCCTAACAGCAAATCAACAAAGTCCGAATCGATACGGCGCATTACGCTCTCGGTTTCTGGGTCGCCCATACGGCAGTTGTATTCAATAACCCAGGGTTCACCATTGCTGTTCATCAGGCCAATAAAAATAAAACCTTTATAAGGGATGCCATCTTTCTTCAAACCTTCAATAGTAGGGATGATCACGCGCTCCTCTACCTTTTTCATGTAAGCAGCGTCGGCAAACGGAACGGGAGAGATAGAGCCCATACCACCGGTATTTAAGCCGGTGTCACCTTCGCCAATACGTTTATAATCTTTAGCCTCGGGTAAAATTTTATAGCTGTTGCCATCGGTCATCACAAAAACCGATAGTTCAATGCCTGTTAAAAATTGTTCAACAACCACGCGTGAGCTTGCTTCGCCAAATTTGGCATCGGCCAGCATCGCAGTAAGTTCGGTTTGTGCTTCCTCTAAAGTAAGGCAGATCAGTACGCCTTTGCCGGCTGCAAGGCCGTCGGCTTTCAATACCACCGGTAGTCCGGCGGTAGCTAAATAGGTTAGGCCATCTTGCAGGGTATCTTTGGTGAAAGTTCTATAAGCAGCGGTAGGGATGTTATGTCTCTCCATAAACTGCTTGGAAAAATCTTTACTGCCTTCCAGCTGTGCGCCTTCTTGCCGCGGGCCAACAACCGGGATGTTTTTCAATTGCTCATCGGCCAGGAAAAAATCATGAACGCCTTTTACCAGGGGCTCTTCGGGGCCAACCAATACCAGGTTGATATCCTCTTTTAAAACAAGTGCTTTAATGCCTTCAAAGTCGGTAACTTTAATATTTACGTTTGTACCGTATTGGGTGGTGCCGGCATTGCCGGGAGCAATAAAAAGTTTGTCGCAATGAGCGCTTTGGGCTACTTTCCAGGCGAAGGCACTTTCCCTTCCGCCCGAACCAAGGATCAGAATGTTCATGCGGCAAAGATAGTTTTTTTAATAAGCCTTTAATACTATATATGAGGCTACTTGTGTTATAAGTAGTAAATTTACCCCATGGCCCGTAGACTCGAAAAGTTTGAAAAGCTCCCGGTATACCAAAAATCGCAGGAATTATTTGACCTGGCGGATGTAATTGCCGAATCATTAAAGGAAGACAGCATGAAAGAACATCTGGCCATACAGATGTGCAGTAATGCCGCTCTGATCCAGGCAAAAATTGCCGGCGCCGAAGGTGGTAGCCTGTATTCGCTGCGGATGCAAAATGCTGTGCTCATTAAACTTGCGGTGCAGGATATGTTTAATGCCGTATCTTTTGCATCAATGGTGAAAATTAATGAAGAGGACTATGTACAGTTGATGAGGGAAAAGGTAGAGGAGTTTCGCCTGGTTTTTGTAGAATGGATCAGGGGATTTGATAAAAGCTATGATATCCCCGACAATTGGGCCATCCGCTTTGACACCAGTACGCCCGAACAGGAAAAGATGGAAGAACTGATGTTTGATGAAGACCGCTTTTTTGGCGAATTTAATGAGGATGACGAAGACATGGGCAGCTTCGATGATTTTGACGATGATGAAGAGGATGAGGACAAAAACGACGACGATAAATAAAAGCAGAACGACATCGATTTGATTTCGGATATCTAATTTTTGATTTCGGATTTTGAATAACAAAACAAAAGAGCTGAAGGATTTTCCCTCAGCTCTTTTATGTTTTTTAGCTTTCTGCTTTAAGCCTTCGGCCTTCAGCTCAATTAGCAGTATTGTTCAAACGCGTCAATCAGGTTATCGGCAATCATTTGTGCCGGGCGGCCTTCTATCTGGTAGCGCTCAATTATATGCACCAGCTTGCCATCTTTAAACAGCGCCATGGCAGGTGACGATGGCGGGTAAGGCAGCATATAGTTACGCGCGGTATCAACAGCTTCTTTTTCCATGCCTGCAAAAACGGTTACCAGTCTATCTGGATGTTTGCCGTTTGCGGCGGCAATTTTTGCAGCTGGGCGTGCGTTTGCCGCAGCACAGCCACATACCGAGTTAACCATTACAAATACTGTACCTTCGCTTTCAATAGCGTTTTTTACAGCATCGGCATCTTTTAATTCTTCAAAACCAACCCTGGTCAGATCTTCCCGCATCGGGGCTACTAAATATTCCGGATACATCATTTTTTTTGCTTTACAATAAAATCAGTGTTACAAAAATAAGAAATGATACTTGGTTTACGTTTATAAAAACTCAATAATAACAATTGGTTGACGATTAACGTAGGAGGCTATTTCATTGATAGCCTGTTTACATACATTTAATATTGTTTTATTAACAGTAATTTTTAACTTGCATATCCCTAATTATTTTGAATTTGATGAAACTTAAAACACCTGATATTAGCACTGTTGTTATCATCAACAAAAATCAACAGCATACAAAATCATTACAAATAAAAACCAAGCATCTTAACAGGCTTAAACACTACGCGTGGAGCATAGCTGCTATTGTAGCCGTACTTGGTGGTTTGGTGTTTTACCTGCATCATAAAAGCACTGTACAGGAGGCCGAAAACCAGCAGTTACAGGCGCAGATAGCTAAACTTAAAGGCAGCATGCCGGTTGTTAATGCAGAGGTAAATACGCAGGGTACTGCCCAGTCGTACATTCAATCTATCGAGGGTAAACTTAAAACTATAAATGAGTATTTAAAAAGGCGCGGCCTTAAAGGTTTCACAGTAAAAGGAACCGGGGGCGATGGCAACAGGGAAGGAGTAAAACTACCCGATACTGAAGCTTACAGTCTGTATGACGATTACCTCAAGCGTTTAACAAGCACTATTGCGTTTACCCCGATGGGCTATCCGAGGATCAGCTCGTTTACTTCATTTTTTGGTTACAGGAGCGATCCTTTTGATTCGGAACATGCCGAGTTTCACCCTGGTATTGATTTTAAAGGTAACCGGGGCGATGCAGTAAAATGTACGGCCAGCGGCAAAGTTGTTTTTGCTGGATGGGCCGGTGGATATGGTAAATGTGTCAGGATTCAGCATATTAACAACCTGGAGACCTTGTACGGCCATCTTTCAAAAATTGAAGTGAAGGTAGGGCAGCAGGTTACCGTTGGTGATAACATAGGCAAGGTAGGTTCAACCGGGCACTCAACGGGGGCACATCTGCATTATGAAGTACGTAAAAACGGGAAGCCGGTTAACCCGGTAAATTTTTTAACCCTGAATAAATAAGTTCTAAGCAGGAAGTTTGTTAAGTCGGAAGTCTTAAGTCCTGAGTCGGAAGTTGACCATGGATTATTATGATGCAGATTTAGAACTATCGACTTCGGACTTAGAAGTTAAGACTTTAAAAACATGGCTATTTTTTCTAAAAAAGATAAAGTTGCGCTTGATTTACAGGCAATCTCGACCCTCATTAGCGAAGGCAGTGTATTAGAAGGTAACCTGAAAGCCCCGGCTTTTGCACGGATCGACGGACTTGTTAACGGCGATGTAATGGTTGATGAGGGCCTGATCCTTGGCGAAAAGGGAGAGGTTAAGGGAAATATAAGTACCAAAGAGATCTTTGTTTATGGCACGGTAAGGGGCGATATTAATACCTCCTCGCTTGAAATAAAAGCTACAGGCCGCATAACCGGCGACATCAAAACACAGAACCTGGCCGTTGAAAATGGCGGGGTTTATAATGGTAACCTGACCATGCAGCAGGGAGAGGTGCAAAAGCAGTTACAGGCATAGATAGCTTTTTTAAGTTCTTGCTGCTAAATAGCACAATTGCCCGTTCTTGTCAATGAAAACCAAACATTTCATTTTCACAAGGATATCAGTTAACTTTGCACTCTCAAAATAAAATCGATATGTCATCAGTAGAAACTGCATTCGTTAAATACAAAGTAAAAGATCTGTCGCTGGCAGAGTGGGGCCGGAAGGAAATTGAACTGGCTGAGGCTGAGATGCCCGGCTTAATGGCTTTACGTAAAGAGTACGGCCCAAGCCAGCCGCTTAAAGGCGCAAGGATTGCCGGTTGTTTGCACATGACCATCCAAACCGCTGTTTTAATTGAAACCCTGATTGCCCTTGGTGCCGAAGTTACCTGGTCGTCATGTAATATATTCTCAACGCAGGATCATGCTGCTGCTGCTATTGCTGCCGCCGGCATTTCTGTTTACGCCTGGAAAGGCATGAATGCCGAAGAATTTGACTGGTGCATTGAACAAACTTTATTTTTTGGCGAAGACCGCCAGCCGCTTAACATGATCCTTGATGATGGCGGTGATTTAACCAACATGGTATTGGATAAATACCCTGAGCTGGTTGCTGCTATCAAAGGCTTATCAGAAGAAACTACCACCGGCGTACACCGTTTATATGAGCGCATGAAAGCAGGAACCCTGCCAATGCCAGCTATTAACGTTAACGATTCGGTTACCAAATCAAAATTTGATAACAAATACGGTTGCCGCGAATCATTGGTTGACGCTATCCGTCGCGCTACCGACGTGATGATGGCCGGTAAAGTGGCCGTTGTTTGCGGTTATGGCGATGTTGGTAAAGGTTCGGCCGATTCTTTACGCAATTCCGGCGTACGTGTTATTGTTACCGAGATCGACCCGATCTGTGCTTTACAGGCTGCAATGGAAGGTTTTGAAGTTAAAAAACTAAGCACTGCTATCACTGAAGCTGATATCGTGGTTACTGCTACAGGCAACAAGAACATTGTTCGCGAGCAGCACTTCCGCGCGTTGAAAGATAAAGCAATCGTTTGTAACATCGGTCACTTTGATAACGAGATTGACATGGCCTGGTTAAACGGTGTTTATGGCAATACCAAAGTGGAAATTAAACCACAGGTTGATAAATATACCATTGAAGGTAAAGACGTTATTGTGTTAGCCGAAGGCCGTTTGGTTAACTTAGGTTGCGCTACCGGTCACCCAAGCTTTGTAATGAGTAACTCGTTCACCAACCAAACTTTAGCTCAGTTAGAGCTTTGGACAAATGGTGCCGCTTATGAAAACAAAGTTTACACCCTGCCAAAACACCTGGACGAAAAAGTAGCCCGCCTGCACCTTGCAAAAATCGGTGTTGAGCTGGAAGTACTTGACCAGGACCAGGCTGAGTACATCGGCGTAACGGTTGAAGGTCCGTTTAAACCGGAATATTACCGTTATTAATCTTTTTAAGGTTAAAGCATAAAGGCGAAAGCTGAAAGGTTTTTGCTTTGAAAATATGAGAGGCCGCATCACTTGTTTTTGGATACGGCCTTTTTTGATTTATATGATTTGATGTTTTTCATGAGTTAAGCCCGATGAACTATCCCGGGCATAATATGATCAACCGTTTTAGAAGTCGCGGTTGAGACGTGATTTTACACTTGAATAACCGCGCGCAGGCCCTGACAACGTAACTATAATTACACAATATATTTTTTACATAATTAAGTAATATTTATGTGTCCGTAACTGTTAATTGTTTGTCATTTGCTAATATTGACAATCGATTACAATGTGTGATCTGTGCACATTTATACCTGTTTTATGCGTAAATTATTTACTTTATTATTTGTTGTTATTGCATTTTCGGCCCGGAGCCAAACCAGGGGCGACTTTTCGGGCACCGTTACCGATAGCAAGAACCAGCCTATCGCGGGCGCTACGGTGTATTTGCTCAATACCAACTACCAAACCAGCGCCGACAGAAGCGGAAAATTTATTTTAAAAAGCATAACTGCCGGGAAATATACCTTGCATATCAGCGCTATTGGCTATGCGGCTAAAAATATCCCGGTAATTATAATCGGTACCAGTCGCCCAATAACAATTCAGTTGAATGATGCCAGCAACCAGTTGGATGAGGTTACAGTATCGGCGCAAAAAACAGAAGAACAGGCCCAACGTGTACCATTCAGTATTTCAACGCTCTCGGCCAAACAAATCCAGGATTACAGGCTTTGGGATTTAAAGGATCTTACTGCCATTGTACCTAACTTAAACTCGGGCGCCCCCGGCGATGGCCGTACCGTTACCGGCATCCGCGGTATTGTTACCACATCATATGACCCCGCCGTTGCAACCTATGTTGATGGTGTAAACCAATACGGACTGGATACCTATATCCCCCAATTGCTGGATGTGGATAGGATAGAAGTGCTTCGCGGCCCGCAGGGAACGCTTTATGGCCGTAATGCTACCGGCGGTGTTATCAATGTGATCACCAAGCAGCCATCAAACACCCTGAGCGGTTTTGCCGGTGTTGATGTGGGTAACTACAATCAGCAACGCTATACGTTAGGTATTAAAGCGCCGCTGGTAAAAGATAAATTCTATTTAGGCGTAGCAGGAATATATTCTGGCTTTAATGGTTTTTATACCAATACATTTAACAATACCCATTTTGATAAACAGCACTACTTTTTGGGTAACTACTACCTGAAGTTTTTGGCTACCCCCAAACTGGCCTTTACGCTGAATGTAAAAAACTACAACAACCGCAACAACGGCGCGTTCACCTTAGCAGGTTCGCCTGATGATGCTTTAAGCCATCCTTTTGAGGTTAACCAGAACGCTACGACTAAAATGGTTGATAATACTTTTCAGTCATCATTAACGGCCAACTACAGCGGCAATGATTTTAATTTCACTTCGCAAACATCCTACCAGGTAAACAACCGCTATTATACCACACCTATCGATGGCGATTTTTCTCCTATCGACGCCGTATCTATCATAAATAATTATGGCGGCAAATGGAACAAGGTAAAAACCACCATTCAGGAGTTCCGCTTTACTTCGCCGGCATCATCAACCTCAAAATTGAAATGGGCAGCCGGTACTTATGGCTTTTATCACTATGCGCCAAACAGGCAGGGTACTTACTTTGGTGACGATGCCGGCGCTGTTGGCTCACCGATGACTGATTTTACCAGTATCAATACCAATACCGACCGAAACTATGGCATAGCTGTTTACGGACAGGCTACTTATGCCGTGAATGAGCAGTTTGATATCACAGCTGGTTTGCGTTATGACTACGAGCATAAAAAGGAAAACGTAATGGGCGAGTTCCTGCCAAAGGGCGGCGAGTCGGTTGTTACCCGCTCGGATACTTCATCAACGGCGCACTATAAAGCATTTACGCCTAAGGTTAGCCTGGCTTATCATGTATCAGCACATAATAACCTGTTTGCTACTTACAGCCGCGGTTTTCGTGCGGGGGCATTACCGAATTAGGTTCTGATCCTTCTTCTCCGCCGCTTTATTCTTTCAAGCCCGAGTACAGCAATAATTTTGAAGTAGGATCAAAAAACGACTTTTTAGATAATCGGATCCGTGTAAACGTAACCGCGTTTTACACCCGCGTTACCGATGCCCAGGTACCAACACTGGTATTGCCTGATGCTATTACCATTACCAAAAACGCAGGCAAGTTAAGCAGCAAAGGTATCGAGGCCGAAATTAACGCCACCCCAATTAAAGGCCTGGAGTTTGATTACAATTTTGGTTACACCCACGCCCGTTATACTACTTTAGTAGTTGGCAGCAATGGTGAAGAAGTGAATTTAAAAGGCAACAAGCAAATTTATACGCCTAACATCACCAGCATGCTGGCCCTGCAATATGGCTATGATCTGGGCGGGCTGCTGAAAACTAAATTGATTGCCCGCGGCGAGTGGCGCTATCTTGGCGATCAGTATTTCGACCTGGCAAACCAGATAAAACAAAAAGGCTACAACAAGTTCAACGCGAGGGTAGGTGTAAGCACCAAAAGGTTTGGGTTGTTCTTTTGGGAAAGCAATATCGCCGACAAAAAATACATTGATTATGCCTATGATTTCGGCGCGACACACTTAGGCAACCCGCGGACCTATGGAGTGTCGCTGAATACTACTTTTTAAGTTAAACTTCTTATAGAAGAATGTCATTTCGACGAGCATAAAGGCCATAAGCGGTGGCTGCGAGGAGAAATCTTCTACGCTATGCTTAAAGCTGGTTTAGGCGTGTAAGGTTTCTCTTTCGCCCCGACGCACTGATCTCTACCGCTCCGTCGAAATGACATTTTTATTTTAAAACTTTCAGTTATTCTGGCCTATAATATCCCGGATATTTTTTGTTAATTCATTTAAAATCTGATTTATACAAAATCATCATCCGTATGAAAAAGAATATCCTGCCGCTGCTCATCGCTATAATTACCATTGCTATCACTTTTCCCGCGCATTCGCAGGTTATTACCAAATACGGAGATAACGTAAGCACGCTTGATGGCATCATGAAAGCTTATTACGATGTGGTCTCGGTTAAGAAAGGCGAAAAGGTAAGCTATGAGCGCGACAGCCTGCTGCATATTGCCAATGCTCATGTTGGTGCAGGCTATACCGATAAACAAGGCAAACAGCAGTTTAGCTATATGACGTTGAAGGAATACCACAAACTGGCCGACCCATCATTGTCAAAAAATGGTTTTGATGAGCGGGAGATAGCCCGCCGCGTTGAAAAATTTGGCAGTATTTACCATGTATGGAGTACCTATGAATCGCGCAACACAGCCGACGGCCCTGTAACCGAGCGCGGCATCAACAGCATTGAACTCTTTAACGATGGCACCCGTTTCTGGATTCTGGCATGGTTTTATGACGGTGAGCGCAAGGATAACCCGATACCAGCGGAGTATTTGAAATAGTTTTTAAGTCGATGGACCATAGTCGATAGACCATAGCCAAAATTAAGTGCCATGGACTATGGCCCATCGACCATGGACTTTTTCAACTTTCCAACTAAATACCTAACTTCACCGCCCTGAAATCATATACTTTAATTATGAAATTATTAGAAGGAAAAACCGCGTTGGTTACCGGCGCGTCAAAAGGAATAGGCCGCAAGATTGCCGAAAAATTTGCCGAGCATGGCGCTAATGTAGCTTTCACTTATTTGTCGTCTGTTGAAAAAGGCCAGGCCCTTGAGCAGGAGCTGCAAAGTTTTGGCACTAAAGTAAAAGGTTACCGTTCTGATGCTTCCAAATTTGACGAGGCTGATAAACTGATTACCGATATTGTTGCTGATTTCGGTACGCTTGATATTGTTGTCAACAATGCCGGTATCACTAAAGACGGTTTGCTGATGCGCATGACCGAAGAAAACTGGGACGAAGTGCTCGACGTAAACCTGAAATCGATATTTAATGTTACCAAGGCTGCCTCAAAAATCATGATGAAAAACCGTAAAGGTGTATTCATTAACATGAGCTCGGTTGTTGGTGTGCAGGGCAATGCCGGCCAGGCCAACTATGCTGCCTCAAAAGCAGGTATCATTGGTTTCTCTAAATCAGTAGCTAAAGAACTGGGCTCACGTAACATCCGTACCAACGTAGTTGCCCCGGGCTTTATCCGCACCGAAATGACCGAAGTGCTCGACCCTAAAGTTGTTGAAGGCTGGGCAGCAGGTATTCCGCTTAAACGCGCGGGTGAAACTGAGGACGTAGCCAATGCCTGTGTATTCCTTGCATCTGATATGGCCGCTTACATCACCGGACAGGTTATCCCTGTTGATGGTGGTATGTTGTAAGAATGCACCCCCTCTAAATCTCCCCCAAAAGGGGAGACTTGAAAAAGCTTTTAAGCCCTCTCCTTTGGAGAGGGTTGGGTGAGGTTTAAAACTTATTCCCCTCCTTTCACAATAATTTCGCATTTTGCAGGTAATGTTTATTGGGCCGGATGATCTGCGCCCTGATGATACTATAGCTACAAATGTTTTCACTTACATGGGGTTCTGTTTCGGGATGGTGGTTGCCTGCCGGTTTATTGCTTGGCTTGGCATATGCCTGGCTCATGTATCGCAAGCCGGTTGATCTTGGTAAAAACTTACGCTATGTCCTTACCGCTATCCGCGCGGTTACCGTGTTTTTCATAACGGTGCTGCTCATCTCTCCCCTGGTAAAATCGGTTAAATATGAGCCGCAAAAGCCTTTAGTGCTTATTGCGCAGGATAATTCATCGTCCATCAATACTTTTAAACCTGCAGGCTTTAACTCATCTGTCTTTGTCGATGATCTGGCTAAACTAAAACAGGAACTTGGCGACAAGTATGATGTGCAGGAGTTTAATTTTGACAAAGCCCTGCATCCCAGTCTTTCAAAAAATTTAATGGTAAGCAAACCGATATAGCAGGCGCGTTGCACCAGCTTAACGACAGGTTCACTAATCAAAACATCGGTGCGCTGATATTGGCAACTGACGGTTTATACAACCAGGGTAATGATCCGCAATATGAGGCCAGGAATATCAAAACCAGTATTTACACCATAGCCCTTGGCGATACTACGGCTAAGCGCGATCTGCTCATCGGAAATGTAAACTATAACAAAACGGCCTTTTTAGGAAATGATTTTGTGATAGAAGTGCTTGCCACGGCCTACCAAAGCAAGGGCGAAAGTATGAACCTGTCGGTTACCGAAGATGGTAAACAGGTGTACGCCCAAAGCATTGCGGTAACCGCAAACGATTTTAAAAAAATCGTCCCCATAAAGCTGAACGCAGCTAAAAAAGGCATCAGAAAATATACTATCAGCATTGCTCCTGTTAAGAACGAGCTATCCATCCAAAACAATACCGAAACTATTTATGTGGAAGTGCTTGATGCCCGGCAAAAGGTGCTGCTGTTATACAACGGTCCGCATCCCGATTTAACGGTGATTAAGCAGGCTATCGAAACCAATAAAAACTTTGAGGTAAAGGCAAGTTCACTTGCTGATGCTGCAAGCATTAAACCGGCAGATTATAGCCTGGTGATCCTGTACCAGCTTTCGGCAGGCGAATACCCGCCGGTAAAAAGCTTTATTGCTAAGAGCAAAACACCGGTTTGGTATATCGTTGGTTCACAAAGTAACCTGCAGGCCGTTAACAGTGAGCAAAACACGGTGCGCATAAGCGCAGGCCGTGCTGAAACCCAGGAAGTGATGCCCCTGCCAACTAATGATTTTACGGCTTTCACCCTCTCAGATTCAGCGCGAAAAAAGATTACCGCCTTTCCGCCATTAATAGCGCCGTTCGGCGGTTATGGAACCGCTGCAGGTGCTTCAGTTTTATTGAAACAAAAGATCGGGACTGTAGCTACTACCTATCCTTTACTGGCCTTTGGCGATGAGGCTGGCCGGCGTATAGCCGTATTAACCGGCGAAGGGCTGTGGCGCTGGCAACTGGCCGAATATCAAAACTATGGTAACCGCAACGCTATTGACGAATTGCTGAGCCAAACGGTACAGTATTTAACTGCCAACGCAAACCGTCAGCGTTTTCGTGTTTATCCGGCCCGTAATGTATTTGATGAAGGGGAAAACGTGATCCTTAATGCCGAGTTATATAATGAAGCCCTTGAGTTGATTAACATCCCTGATGTGAAGATAGAGCTGAAAAGCACGGCCGGAAAAAACTATAGCTTCCTGTTTACACGTACCGGGCAAAGCTATCAACTTGATGCGGGTACCCTCCCCATAGGCGAATACACCTACAATGCATCAACCCAAAACGGCAAACAGGAGTTTAAAGCTACCGGACAATTAACCATAAAACCGCTTAACCTCGAAACCCGCCAAAGCGCTGCTAATCATACATTGCTTAATACCCTGGCCAAACAAAGCGGCGGGCAAATGATCAAACCATCGCAGCTAAGCCAGCTTGCCGACCTGATCCGCAAAAATGAGAACATCAAAACGGTGGTTTATGAAGATAAGCATTACAGCGATTTGATAGATCTGAAATGGCTGTTTGGGTTGATCCTGCTGCTATTATCAACCGAGTGGTTTTTGAGGAAGCGGGAAGGGGAAGTGTAAGGTAGTAGAGTCAAGACCGCAAGAAGTAAGAGGCAGGGGAAGAAAGAAAAAAAGCGGGGCATGTGCGATTTCAAGCCACTGTTTATTTCTTCTCAATGTCATTTCGATAGAGCTGGGGGGCTTGAGCGGTGTAGCGAAAGAGAAATCTTCTACATCAAGCTCTACACTGTACCTGTAAAAGCAAGGCGTAGAAGATTTCTCCTCGCCTCCGGGGCGCAAATCCCACCCTTGATTCTGTCGAAATGACATTCTTTTCTATTAATGATAACGTTAAAAAGATATGTACACAGTAGGTTCCAGTGGAGGGAATCGCACGGGCCCCAGCTTTACTACACTTTACTTCTCCCTCGTCTCCGGGATTACCACGTAAACATCCTCATTGGCTTTTTTCATGAGGTACTTTTCACGGGCAAATTTTTCCATTTGCTGTGGGTTGGTGGTTAATTCTTTAAGCTCTTTGGTCACCTGGTCGGTTTGGGCTTTGTAGAAATCGCGCTCGAGCCTTAGTTTTTTAACCTGCTGGTGGTATTGGTATTGCGAAAAAAGATCGTTCCTGTCAAAAAATATCATCCACACCACAAAAGCAATGGTAACCAGGAAAAACTTGTTCTTGAAAAGATCTATAAGGCGTTTCATTGATACCGGCTGGATAATTTTCATTTAAAGCTATTTAATTTTTTCGACCGTTACAAATATGCTTATTAACTTATTAACAGGAAAGTTTTTTGCGGTGAATGGTTGATTGAGTTGATTAGGTGAGTGGTTGGTTTTCGGAGATTATAACTACTCACTTAATCAATCATTCACTTAATCAACTTAATATTTATCCTCTTTTAGCTCCACTCATACCGCTGGCTCCGCCGCGACCAGCCTCTGAACGGCTGCCGCCTGATCTTTTATTGCCGCCTGAGCGGCCGTTACCGCCCGGACGGTTATTGCCGCCACCTCCTGACCTGCGGTTGCCGCCCCGGCCGCCACCGCCGCCACGCTGGCCGCCGCCCGAGCCACCTTTTTTAGGCGCTTCGTTTATTTTAGCTGCCATAGCTGCCGGACTAAGCGGGTATGGATGACCTTCCTCAATCGGAATCTGTTTGGCTATTAGCTTGTGGATATCTTTCAAAAATTCCAGCTCTTCAGCATCGCAAAATGAAAATGCTATGCCATTGGCACCAGCCCGGCCCGTACGGCCAATACGGTGTACATAAGTTTCGGGTACGTTTGGCAACTCGTAGTTGATAACATGGGTAAGGTCATCAATATCAATACCACGGGCCGCGATATCTGTAGCTATTAATACTCGGGTTGTGCGGTTTTTAAAGTTAGTTAAAGCACGCTGCCTTGCATTTTGTGATTTATTACCGTGGATGGCTTCGGCAGTGATACCTACACGGTTCAGGTCTTTAACCACTTTATCTGCACCGTGTTTGGTACGGGTAAATACCAAAACGGTTTTAATGTCCTTATCTTTCAGGATATGGATCAGCAACGATTTCTTATCTCCCTTATCCACATAATAAACTGCTTGCTGAATGGTATCCGCAGTTGATGAAACCGGGGTAACTTCAACTTTTTCGGGGTTATTCAGGATACTATCTGCCAGGCTTTGGATCTCTTTTGGCATGGTGGCCGAAAAGAACAATGTTTGCCTTTTTGCCGGTACTTTAGCTATGATCTTTTTAACATCGTTAACAAAGCCCATATCTAACATACGGTCGGCTTCATCCAGTATCAGGAATTTAACATGCTCCAGGTGAACATAACGCTGGTTCATTAAATCCAGCAAACGGCCCGGTGTTGCCACTAAAATATCAACACCGCGGCGCAAAGCATCAACCTGCGGGTTTTGTGATACACCACCAAATATAACCAGGTTTTTAAGGCCGGTATGTTTGCCATAATTGGTAAAACTTTCGCCAATTTGAAGGGCAAGCTCGCGGGTTGGGGTTAAAACCAATGCTTTAATGGTTTTTTGCTCTTTGTGGGCTATCCTGTCCTGGTGTAATAATTGCAGGGTGGGGATAGCAAAGGCCGCTGTTTTGCCTGTACCGGTTTGGGCACAGCCCAATAAGTCCCGGTGTTGTAATATGATAGGAATGGCTTGTGCCTGTATTGGAGTAGGTGTGGTATATCCCTCTGTTTTTAAAGCCTTGAGGATGGGCTCAATTAAATTTAAATTTTCGAATGACATTCTGATTGTTTGTAATATATAATGTGCTAACGCGAAAGCATAAGCGGATCTGAAGAGTTTGCTGGGCTCAAAACCGTAAGCGAACGGGTAATTAGCTGCAAAGATACGCTTTTTATTGTTAAGAAATTTTTAAGAGCAAGAACTGCACCGGATTAGGCTGCCAGCGTTTCGGTATCAGGGGTTCCTTGTTCCTTTTTGGCCTTACGATCTTTTTGCCATGATTCCAACAGGATTAAGCCCATACCTATCATAATAGATACATCGGCCACGTTGAATACGCCGGTTTGAAAGATCCCGAAGTTCATGTGCATAAAGTCTGTTACACTGCCGTATAGCACCCTGTCGTATAAATTACCTGCACCACCGGCAATAACCAAAACGATACCTGTGGTGGTTAATTTACCTATCGACGGTTTTAGCATGACATAAAAAACGCCAAAGGCAAGGGCCAGTAAAGGCAGCAACGATAGCAGTATGAATTTCCATGGGTTTTGCAGCGAATCGCCAAGACTTAAAAAAGCTCCCGTGTTTTCGGCATGCAGAATGGTGAAAAAGTTTTTGATAACAAAAATGTTATCGGTGATGTGAATATGCTCCCTAACGTAAATTTTAGTAACCCTGTCAAGCCCGATGCTTAAAACTAATACCAGCACTATACCCAATATCCTCAAAATCCCTTTTTTGTTCATTAGTTTATTTTAACAAGTTATTATAACGTGGTTGCCTTAGTTTAATTATATGGCTTTAGTTGCAGGAGGCAAAGGTATGAAAAAATAGGTGATTGAGATAGATAACTATAACAATGCACATCTATCAAGGTGTCATGCTGAGTGTTTAAATCCGGTGGCCTCTGAAGGTAAAATGACATCTGCGTCACGTCATTGCTGTAAGGAATGAAGCAACCCCCGACAGGCTGGTAACGGGCTTCATTAGTATTTGACTTACATCGTCGCGCTCCTGGCCGCGCGGGGCCAATTACTTTTGTCGCCACAAAAGTAACCAAAAAGGCTTGCAGCAGAGAGGCTTCTTTGCGCACAATCTGGCCCCATAGCCATCGGCGCGGCCTTCACCCTGCAAAACGAATAGAACCACGGGCTGCAATTATTTTGCCCCGATTCGCACGCAATGCCTCCGCTTCTGCAAAAACTTGCCATGGCACCGCCAGCATCGTTCTGCTCGTTTTCACCCGAAGCTGATCTGCTGCGAAAAACCACATTTTTTATCTTGTCATGGGTAGGTACTCGAAGCATGTGGGTAGGCCTCTGCGCGCGACCCTTCGACGGGCTCAGGGTGACGGCCCTCTTTTTTAGCTAAAACAAAAAAGGCCACCTGCTTTACACAGATGGCCTTTCATATCGTCAAAAATTACTTTTTAAAGTATTTGAAATCTTTACCGATGAATTTAGCGTTAGAGCCTAATTCTTCTTCGATACGTAATAACTGGTTGTATTTAGCGATCCTGTCTGAACGTGAAGCCGAACCGGTTTTGATCTGGCCGCAGTTTAATGCAACAGCAAGGTCAGCAATGGTTGAATCTTCAGTTTCGCCAGAGCGGTGGCTCATTACTGAGGTGAAACCGTTAGTTTGAGCTAAAGTAACCGCGTTGATAGTTTCGGTTAGTGAACCGATTTGGTTTACTTTTACCAGGATTGAGTTAGCAATACCTTCGCTAACACCTCTTTGTAAACGTTTAGTGTTGGTTACAAATAAATCGTCACCTACTAACTGTACTTTTTTACCGATTTTGTCGGTTAAGATTTTCCAGCCTTCCCAATCGTCTTCTGCCATACCGTCTTCGATAGAAATAACAGGGTATTTCTCAACTAATTCGGCAAGGTAATCAGCCTGCTCAGCGCTGGTGCGGATAGCACCTTTTTCGCCTTCAAATTTAGTATAGTCGTATTTACCGTCTTTGTAAAATTCAGATGCAGCACAGTCAAAAGCGATGAAGATATCTTCGCCGGCTTTGTACCCTGCTTTTTCAATAGCTTTTAAAATGGTTTCAACACCATCTTCAGTACCTTCAAAAGTTGGAGCAAAACCACCTTCATCACCTACTGCAGTTGATAAACCGCGGTCATGAAGAATTTTTTCAGGTTGTGGAATACTTCGGTACCCCAACGTAAAGCCTCAGAGAATGAAGGAGCGCCAACCGGCATGATCATAAATTCCTGGAAAGCGATAGGGGCATCAGAGTGTGAACCACCGTTAACGATGTTCATCATCGGGATTGGCAGCGTGTTAGCATTTACACCACCAATGTAGCGGTATAAAGGTTGGCGGCTTTCCTGGGCAGCAGCTTTAGCTACAGCTAATGAAACGCCTAATATAGCGTTGGCACCAATTTTACCTTTGTTTTCGGTACCGTCAATTTCAATCATTAAAGCGTCGATAGCATTTTGTTCAAACACATCGATACCTTTTAATTCAGGAGCCAAAACTTCGTTTACATTTTCAACGGCTTTTAAAACGCCTTTGCCCATGTATTTTGATTTGTCGTTATCGCGAAGCTCAACAGCTTCGTGAACGCCGGTTGATGCACCTGAAGGTACAGCAGCGCGACCAAATGCGCCGTTCTCGGTTAAAACTTCTACCTCAATAGTAGGGTTACCGCGCGAATCTAAGATCTGGCGGGCATGCACATCAATTATTATGCTCATAGTGAATTGTCAGAGTGTGGTTTGAATGAATACTATTAATAACGGCGGCTAAGTTAATGCCTAAATAAGGAAAACGCAATTGAAATTTTGTATTTGTAACGATTATAGGCAATTAATGATGCGATTTAACATGAAATTAATATAGAATGAGTGGTTTTTTCATGAAAACGGATGTCTGAACCGGGATTTGGGTGGATTTTTATGATTTATAGGATTTTTCTTTCCTTGCTTCCCCGGTTGCCGTGTTTCCACGGCAACCGGGGAAGGTTTGAAATTTGGTTGCCGTGGAGACACGGCAACCGGGGGTAGGTTTTTTAATTCAGTTTAAAAAAATCGGTGTAATCAGAAAAAGAATCAGTGTAATCCCAGAAATAAAATCAACGTAATCATCCCACTCAATGGTGATTAATCGCTCGTAGTAGGGACGTGCTCACGCTGCACGGCATTTTTACGCTGGATGCGGTACATCAGGATGAGCATAATATTGTCCTTATCGCTTTTAGCGGCAGCCGAATAATTATATTGGTTGATCCAGCCAGTCTGTAAGATCCACGATTTATCAAACTGATAACCTACTGCGGCCGATATCCGATTACGTTCAAAGTTAGGTACCTTATTATTAAGGAATACTTCGTCGAAAACAGAAATGAACCAGGTTTTGGCTTCAATTTTGGTACTGTTTAAAGGCACAAATACGTTAAGTCTATAGCGGAAACGGTTACGGTAATCGCCGTTAACCCAGCGCTGCTCTACCCGATAGCGGTGTTCCAATTTTATGCGGTACAGGAACTGGTTGCTGGTAATCTGTTCCCAAAAACGGGTTTCGGTAGTTGTAGGGCCTTTACCAATATCCATATAATCAAAAGTAGTGTAGCGGCCGGTACCTAAAAGCGCGGTAAAGTTTCTGTCTATATCATAACTCACACCAGCCTTAACCTCATAATATTGAAACTGGCTGAATACATTATTGGTACGGGTTTGAAACTCGGTATAACCACCCCATTTGTGGGAACTATCGCCCGGCAAAACTACGGTTACTATGCCCCAGGTGCCTACTTTTGAATCTTGCGCCTTAACAGTAATTGAACATATAGTTAATAAAAAGAGCACTAAAGCGATGGAATTGACGGACTTGATTGTCATTGCAGAGATTATTTCTGCAAATATATTTCCTAAATGTTATATTAATGTTAATATTAACACCGTTAATGTTAAAATAATGTTAAGTATTTGGGTTTAGATTCTGGTGGTAATATGGTTGAGACTTACAAAGTTTCTAAAACTTCGTAAGTCTGGATTTTAAAATTTGGGGTAGTACGAAGCAAAAAGGCGTCAAGCGCGGTTATTCGGAAATCTCAAATCCTGCATCTTTCCTGCTATTCCCACTTAAACGTTTTTACGGCCACCGCATAGATTCCGATAAACCAGGCAAAAAGAATCAGTAACTGGTGTGTAACGTCACCTAAACCCGCGCCCTCAAAAGCCACTTTGCGCATGGCATCGTTTAAATGGGTAAGCGGTAATACCTTGCTGATATATTGCAGCCAGTTGGGGAAGGCGGTGATGGAAAAAAAGTGCCCGAAAGCAGGAACTGCGGCAATGTGATAATATTGGAAAGCGGCGGCACCGAACTTTCGTTTTTGGCGATGCCAGATACAGTAAAGCCGAATCCCATGAAAATGATCAACCCGATGGCCGAAAGTACCAGCATATTTAGTACAGTTGTTACGCCGTGGATCAGCGTAAAACCAAACATGTAATGCCCAACCAGTATAATAAATAACGAACCTAACAGGGAAAAGGCCAGCCTCGCAATAGCCTCGCCCAAAACAATGCTGTAACGTTTAACCGGGGTTGCAAAAAAGCGTTTGATAACCAATGTTAACCGTAAGCTCAGAAATACGAAAGCTGTACCAAAAACACCACTGCTTAGCAACGAAAAGCCCAGTTGGCCGGGTAAAATAAAATCGATGTATTTATATGGGCGGCCGCTTATGGTTTCTTCTTTAAGGTCGATCAGGTTGGGGACTTTAACTGTGGTGTACGACTGAATGCGTTTCAATTCTTCCGACTGAATACGATAAAAAATGTTGTTCAGGGCTGATTTTAATACACTTCCTTTATCGCCCGATGCCTGGCTGTACTGTACATGAACGGTCATCGAAGCAGGGGGAGCAAAGGGTTTAAGATCAAGTATTGCATCAAGGTTACCTTTTGCCAGGTTTTTGCTCATTTCATCAGCCGTTTGATCATGGATAAGGTGCATGATCTTGTTTTTTTTAAGCGCAGTGTAAACCGGGTTATTGGCGGATGTATCGCTGCCTTTGGCTACGCCCACATCTATCGACATACCGCCACCCCCAATATTAGCAAAAACAATGATAAATATTAATGGGAAAGCCAGCGTAAACACCACCGCCGAAGGGCTGCGTAATATCGACCGGAAACTGGCTTTGGCAATGGCCAGGGTTGCTTTTGTATTGCTGTATTTATTGTTCATCCTTTTATGTCATTTGCCATTAGGCGTCATTAGGTCATTGAGTCATTTTGCCTGTCAGCGTCATTGGGGCATGGAGCATTTTAGAGTGCTAACTGCAAACTCAAAACTGCATACTGGCTCCCCCGTCAGGGGGCTGGGGGCTATCCTTCCCGCCATTCCTTGCCGGTTAAATTAATGAATACATCCTCCAGGTTGGCCAGTTTTACCTGCTTTTTGCGTTCAAAGCCTGTGGCTACAAGCTCGTCGATAAAATGGTCGGGGGTATCAATGCCAATGATGTAGCCGCCGTCGACAAAGGCAACACGGTCGCATAGTACTTCGGCTTCATCCATATAGTGGGTAGTGATCACTACAGTGGTTCCCTGGTCGCGGATCTCGCGGATCAAATCCCAAAGGTTACGGCGGGCCTGCGGGTCTAGGCCGGTTGTGGGCTCATCCAGAAATATGATCCTTGGGTTATTGATTAATGTAGTGGCGATAGAAAAACGCTGTTTTTGCCCCCCGGAAAGGTCTTTATATTTAGCCTTTGCTTTATCGGTAAGGGCAACTTTTTCCAGCATCTCCATCGGTGTTTTGTCGATACCGTACAGGCCCGAAAACAATACGATCAACTCCGACAGGTTGAGGTTGGGGTAATAACCGGCGGCTTGTAACTGTACGCCTATACGTTTTTTGATGCTGTCGGCATCGGTTTCAATGTCGAAGCCATCAACAATGATGCTGCCGGATGTTTTATCGCGAAGGGTTTCAATAATTTCGAGGGTAGTGGTTTTACCGGCACCGTTGGGGCCAAGCAGGCCGAAGATCTCGCCTTCGTAAACTTCAAAACTAATGCCTTTAACGGCTGCAAAATCGCCATAGTTTTTTACCAGGTTGTTTACAGTGATGATAGGTTGTTTTGTCATAGGGTAAAAATGCATCACATTCATGAAATAACCATGAGTTTTTCGGCGAAGTGCGCAATTTTTACGGTGAAAGCGGATTGGAAGATAAAAAAGGGTGTCATGGGTAGCCCGTCGAAGCATGGTGGGCAGGCCTCTGCGCGAGTCTTCGACAGGCTCAGACTGACAGGCCCTCTTTTGTCATTTCACCTTCAGAGGCCTCCGGATTTAAACACTCAGGATGACAAGCCCTCCACACCTAATATCATTCGAATTCAGAGGCCAGGGATTTAAGCGACTCAACGCACAAAAAAGCCCGAATGATTATCATCCAGGCTTGCAATACCCTTTGCAAAAGTTCCTCCAATCAGGGAGCCTTTATTTCACTTTCAGATTTCAGCACTTTGCTGCCGTTTTTCTGTTCAATTTCATAAGCCGGCTCCTGTTTGCTGGCATTGCGTTTAACTTTTGCGCCTTTTATAGTTTTGCTTACCGGCTTATCATGCTTTTTAACGATATGGCCTTCAGCTTGGGATTTTCCCCATTTCCAGGTTACTTCATCTCCTTTTTTCATACGCTGTACCTTTTTAAGATAACATGCGTTTTGGGTTATTGATTTATCAAAGGTGAAAGAACCATCCCTCGGGGTGCCGGGACATTATTTTATTAAATGACCTATAGAATGAACGATAACAACGGCATGTTCCGCGGCTTTCATAACTAAATGGATCAATTGAATTGCGAGTAAAGTTTTCATGGCATTTATTTGTTGTTGTTTAGTGATCCAAAATTGCACACAAAAGGCACCCTGCCGTTAGGTTTATTAGGCGAAGCAAGTGCGGTTATCGGTGAACGGCAGTAAAACATCGGAGAAATACCGGTAAAAAAGTGATATCGTCGGTAAAACTTTGGGGAGTAAAAAGCAAAAACCTCAGAAGGGATATTAACTTTGAGAGTAGGTGTTAACAATCTAACTTATATGGATTACTATTTAGATGAGCTTATAATAAATTTAAACGGTATAAATGCTGCCGGCTTAATGGATACCTGGTTATGGTTGATAAAAGATTTCAAGGAAATTTTAATGATATCAAAGCTGGGCGATCTGTTCTTTATAGGATATGATGATTGTATTTACTGGCTTGCAACGGATATGTGTGATTTATCGAAAGTTGCTGATGATAAACAAGAGTTTTACAGCTTTTTAAATGACGATGAAAAAGTGGATAACTGGTTCATGCCTCAATTGTTAAAGGAACTTGAAGATGCCTGTATTTATTTAGGTGATCACCAGGTTTACAGCTATAAGAAAATGCCGGTTTTAGGAGGAGAATATACAGTTAACAATCTTAAGCCTGTCGATGTTAAAATTCATTTCGAATTCATCGGTATTATTGGTGAGCAAATTAAAGATCTACCCAATGGAACAAACGTCAAAATTAAAATAGTCGACTAATTGAGGTTTTAAATAAATTTTGAATATTAAAAAGCCGCTTTGCAATCTTGCAAAGCGGCTTTGTTTTTCATAGGCAGATGAATATATTAACTGATCAGGTTAGCCAACGCCTGGATAACGGTTACCGTATGCTCCTGCAGGGAGATCATAACAGCTATAAGTGGATTGTAGAATGTTTTCATGATAATGTTATTTGCCGCAAAGATGTGCCGTTAGCTCATTGTTTAACAGTTATTTTAGGTGAAACGGCATAAAATGTCGGTGAACGAGTTTCAGGTAAGGGAGAAGCGCTTTTAAACAAGCTTCTACGACCAAAAACCCTGTATCCTGATCTGGCTTGACGGGTACCCCTGCAGTTTTAATAATTTACGTAATTCGCCAACCATGGTATGGTTGCCGGCAATGTAAAATACTGAATGTTCAAGGTTATACTGTTGTTCCATTACCCACTGGATGAGGCTGTGGTGGCCGTATACATCATTACGTTCAATAGGCTTTAAGGGCGATTTGAAATACTCTCCAAACAAACCCCTGTGATTTTCATCCGCCATAACTATAGCGCCCGAAAAACGCGTTGCGGGTAATACCATTTGCTGTAAGGCCAGCATATGCCCCATGCTGCTTTCATCGCCAAGGCCTATTATAGCCGGGGTACCGGCCGGTGCGTGCCGGGTAGAACGGATTTTTAAATAGCGTACGGTATCGTTTTTTTGAAGTTGTTTAGCCCATTTACTGCCGGGGCCGCTATGAGCAGCATCAACATACAGAGTGCAGGTGCTGGTTTCGGCATCCCAGCCGGCTGGGGTATAATCGCGATAGGTGAGGTTATCAACTTTTATTTTTATGTAGGGTATTTCGTGCCAGCTTTGCATATCGGCCTGTGGTAAGTGCAAGTCGATCTCAATCATGGTCGACGGCTCCCAGTGCCTTACTTCAAGCACCCTGCCGCTTTGTAAAAGTTGGTTTTCAAACAAGCTGCCAGCCTTTCTTTTTAATTTATGAAGAGTGGATGTTTCCATGGTGTAGTGTTTTGATACTACAAAGAAACATTGAATTTTAGCCTCCTGAAATAGTAAATTCGGGGTAAATATTGGATTATTTATGGTGTTTGTCCCTGAACTCAAGTGGGGTAATGCATGCAGCTTTTTTAAACAGCCGGGAAAAATAGGTATGGTCATCATAGCCCAGTGCATGCGCAATCTCCTTTACGTTGAGGCCGCTGTAATACAGTAATCTTTTTGCTTCCAGCATTACTTCCTGAGTTATCCAGTAACTTACCGGGAAACCGGTGGTTTTCTTTAAAACCTCGTTAAGATATGATTCGGAAACATTAAGCATACCCGCGTATGCCGAAGGGCCTTTAATTGTGCGCACATGCCTCAACAACAACTTTTTAAACTGATGTGAAATTTGTGCCGGCCTTGAAAGCTGCTTTTCGGGCGTATAAACATTACTGAAAGTGGCTGCTGCCATGCCGGTAAATGATTGTATGAGCGATTGCAAAACCGGCAAAAAGAAAGCGCTGTTATCATCTTCACTATTTTTTTCGCGCAACAGGCAAAGGAGCTGCTGGTATTGCTTTAATTCAATATCGTTGAGCTGATAAGGCTGTTGCAAAAAAGCTGGTTTTCAAAAATATTGCGGAAGTCGGCCGGAATATGCTGTGAATCGATGGCTACATACCAGCCGGCGGCAAGTGCATTATTTATCCGGTGATGTACCTGTCCTGGCAGAATATAATAAAATGTGTTTTCGCAAAAATGAACTTCGTTAAAATCTATCATCAGCGATGCTGATCCGTTTTCAATCAAAAAAACAGGTAATGATCGTCGCGATGGGCGCCCATCGGCACTTTTTTTGAATCTTCGCCGCTTTCAAAGTGCCTGATTTCAAAGCCTATGTTTGATCGTTCATGTAGCTGGTGTACAGGGATATCTTTCATTTTGCAGGGTAGTTATTGTATTATGGTAACGCGATCTTTAACCGGGAGGTACATTTTCTCCAGGCCAAGGAATTTATTTTATATAGAATCTGTTAATTTATTCAGCTAAATTAACTTTTGGCTTTGTGCATTCTGCTTTCAGCTATATAATTACAATAATTCGGGGATTTATTTACCGCCATCAACCAGTGCATAAATCTCCTGCATATAAATAGCTTCATCCATTGCAACATGAAAGTCTTCCCACTCATCAACAGTAAAGGTAAGCTGGATATCATTGACCGGCGTACGCATCACCACGCGTTCCTGTCCGTCGGGAAATGGGAAAGAATGATCACCGAAATCAAGATCGATAGCGAAATTTTTAAACTGGATAAATTGATCGGGTGTAAAGCTAAGGATCAGGTTATGGTGCCATATAAATAGGCATTGGCATTCGGAGCAACGGCTTACTACCGATGTTCCCTTTTGGCTGAGTATTTTAGCATCGCACATAAATTCCGGTAATTAAAAATGAATTGGTGCCTGCTCTGCTGATTAAATGTTTGATATAAACAATTAAACTACAGAACAGGACTTTATATTTTAAGCATTAATAATCAATAATTGTTAATGGGCTGGCGGCTTCTGTGTTGCGCAAGTGTATTAACAGCAACAAAGAAATACGTTATTTAGAATAAATCCAAATAAAAATAAAGAAAACTCCAAAAAGCATTCAGAATTAAATACTTTGAGTTTATTTTTTTTAATATATGACCTATTATATCCCTGAAATTTGTGTAGCATTGCTGTTGTTTAGACTGATTATTGATTGAAAAAGACCTTTGCCATTGTAATGTTAGTTACCCATATGCTCAATTTGCTGGGGTACATGGCGCTTAATCAATATTTTTTTAACAGATCAAACAAAGTAATTGCCCGGCAAATTGCCAGGGGTAAATATGATACGCGCGATCTCATTGAAATTAAGATTGGCCAAAACCTGCCCTTTATACATGATTGGGACAGTTATGTGAATGTTTCTGGGCAGTTACAGTTGGATGGTGTTTCGTACAACTATGTAAAACTAAGGGTTACCCGCGATACGCTGTATGTGCAGTGCATTCCCAACTATGAAACTACCAGGTTGCTGAATGAAAATGTGATCTGCGCTAAAAAGCTATATAGTAAACCTATCAGCAAACGCACACATGAATCATCAGAAAAAAATTGGGTAGCGACGCTAAGTATAATTACCCTGAAATTTCATACGCTTTTATAAAACCGGCAGAGCCTGTTCAGCCTCCCGGCACATTTATTTATATAAGTATACCTGATGCTGTTGTATCTGTCGGCGGTCGGCCTCCGGAAATGGCGCTTGCCTAAATTATATCCGGTAATTAACTTGTTCCCTCAATCTTGATAACTCGCATTGATATGCCTGTAATACGCTGCGCGTATGCATTGCCCGTTAATCATTATTGTGCCTGAGCAGCATCCCCCAAAATCTTTTTATTTGAATAAATGAATACCCTTTATAAAATTTCATTACCCGTGCTATTTATGTGTTGCGCGGGCTTTGCCCGGGCACAGCATAAAAGCGTTAAAGATACCCTGCAGCTTGACAGTGTTATTATTAAAGAAAGCAGGCTAAAACATTTGCCCAATGTATCCGGTACCAACATTTTTGCCGGGAAAAAACCTTTGATATTTTTCTTGACGCCGGAAAAGCAAACTTGGCTAATAATAATGCCCGTATGACCTTTGCAAAAATTCCCGGCGTTAACATCTGGGAGATGGACGGTGCCGGTTTACAGCTCAATATCGGTACCCGGGGTACGGACACCCACCGCTCTATCGAAACCAATGTCAGGCAAAATGGCTATAACACCAACTCGGATATGTTTGGCTATCCCGAAAATCATTATAATGTGCCATTCCAGGCGGTAAGCGAAATTCAGATAGTGCGAGGTTCGGCGGCATTACAATTTGGCAGCCAGTTTGGCGGCATGGTTAACTTCAAACTTAAAGAAGGCGACAGCACTAAGGTGCTGGGTTTTGAAAGCGAACAATCGGCCGGTTCAAACAGGTTTTTCAATTCGTATAACGCCATTGGCGGCAAAGCGGGCAAGGTTAGTTATTATGCTTTTTACAGCGCCCGCACCGGCGACGGCTGGCGGCCTGATGCCACTTTTAACTCCCGCGCTTACTACGCCAGCCTCAAATACCAGTTTAATGATCAGGGCAGCATAGCTTTCCAGTTTTCACGATCAGATTACAGGCAGCAAATAGCCGGTGGTTTAACCGACGTACAATTTGAAGCAAACAATCGTCAGTCGACCCGTGCGCGTAATTTTTTTAATCCTGAAATTAATGTCCCGGCATTGTTGTTCAATTACCGGTTTGATAAAAATACCAGGCTGGAAGTTACCTCGCATGTACTGTTTGGTCAGCGTAATAGTGTGCAGTTCATTAACACGGCCAATATACCTGATACAGTTAATACAAGTTTGAAAACGTTTAATCCGCGCCAGGTCGACCGTGATTATTATGCCGGTTTCACTACCGAAGCCCGCTTGCTGCATACGTACAAACTCGGTAATCTCAGCAGCTCGTTTACCGCAGGTATAAGGTATTTTGAAGAAACTACCAAACGTAAGCAAAAAGGCACAGGCACGGCAGCATCTGATTTTGACCTGCGCCTGGTTAAAGATTATGGCATCGACCTGAGATTGCATACTTTAAACTATGCAGCCTTTGCCGAAAATATGTTCCAGCTAACTCAGGCATTTACAGTTACCCCCGGTATGCGTTTTGAGCAGATCAATACCACTACTTCGGGTGTTATTGTAAACCGTACGGTGCCTGTAAGCTATAAGGATAATCGCAACTTTCCGCTGTTTGGTACTGGTTTGCAATACCAGTTTGCCGGCGGAAACCAGCTTTACGGTAATATTGCACAGGCTTACCGCCCTTATATTTATGCTGCCGTTACCCCGGCAGATCAGTTGACCATTATCGATCCGAACATCAAGGACAGCAAAGGTTATGATGCCGACCTGGGTTACCGCGGCCATATCAGCACAGTATTTAGTTTTGATGTTAATGCTTTTTACGTTTACTACGGAAACAGGGCAGGTACATTGACCCAAACTGATGCCAATAACGTAACCCATCTTTACATGACCAACATTGGTAATGGCGTGGCTAAAGGTATTGAGGCCTTTACCGAAGTTTCGCTGATCCGCCCGTTTGATAAATCTTCGGGGAGTGATCTCCGTGTGTTCAATTCGCTATCGTACACGCATGGTCGTTACACCAGTGGTTCTATCAATCAAAATGGTAAAAATGTAAGTTTGAAGGATAACAACCTGGAAGGCACTCCCTATTGGATAGACCGTGCAGGTTTAACGTTTTTAAGCGGCCATGTAAGCAGCACACTGCAATACAGCTATGTAGGAAAAAGCTTTAGTGATGCCAATAATACTACTTTTAATGCCACAGGCGCTACCGGCATAGTGCCCGCGTATCATTTGTTCGACTGGGCTTTCAATTATGGTTTTCTAAAAAACTACCATCTCACAGCCAGTGTGAACAACTTATTTAACGCTAAATATTTTACACGCCGTATTAACATGTACCCCGGACCGGGCATTTTACCGGCCGACGGGCGTACGTTTAATATTGGGTTTGGCGTGAAAATATAGCCCGGGCTCCAAAACCTCTCAAGAGAGGGGGAGTGCTTAAAGTGTTCAACGGCATTTCTTCAAAAGTCCTCTTCTTTTGGAGCGGATTTAGGTGAGGCCTAACAAAACGGCCCTTCAAATTAATGGAGGGCCGTTTTATTTATACTGATAAGGATTGCTTACTTGATATGCTTTTTTACGATCTCTGAAAGAGATGTCAGATCAAATGGCTTGGCAAGGTACCCATCGGCGTTACCGGCTTTGGCAATTTCTTTGATATTGCTCACGGCCGAAATAATGATCACGGGGATGTGGCTGGTAGCCGGATTGTCTTTTATACTTTTACTTAGCTGTTGCCCGTTGGCGTCACTGCTCCAATCGGTAAGCCAGTTATCAAGCAAAATAAGGTCGGGGTTAATAGTAGTCAGGGTACGCAGGATTCGGGCATTGTCGGATTGTACTACTTCGTAACCTTCTTCCTCCAATACATACACCACGGTATCGCGAATATCTTTATCGTCCTCTATAACTAAAACCTTTTTTGCCATAAGCTTGATTGCTTTATACTTTATTAAAGCACCTTCTTTTTGAAGCTGCTGTGTTTAAGTACATAACAATCAAATACCCGGTATTTGTTTTAGTTATAGTATTAAATAAAAAATATATTATTTAATTAAATGTTAACCAGCAACGGTATTGTAGCATGCCCGGCAGCGGGGCTCATAGCTTTCCTTCTCGCCTAATAATATTTTTGAATTATCATGTACCAGGCGGTACGAGTATTGGGCCGGGTTGCCGCACCTTACGCAAACGGCCTGCAGTTTCGTTACCGATTCGGCAATGGCCATAATGTTGGGCATAGAGCCAAATGGACGGCCCTTAAAATCCATGTCCAAACCGGCTACAATTACACGTACGCCGCGGTTGGCCAATACGGTACATACCTCGGGGAGTTCATCGTCAAAAAATTGCGCTTCATCAACACCTATCACATGGGCATCACTGGCCAGCAGTAAGATAGCCGAAGCGCTATCAACCGGGGTAGAGGTTATTTTGCTGGCATTGTGCGAAATAATGGCATCTTCGCCATAACGGGTATCGGCTTTGGGGCTAAAAATCTCAACCTTAAGCTTGGCAATGCGGGCACGGTTAAGCCTCCTGATCAGCTCTTCGGTTTTGCCCGAGAACATTGATCCGCAGATAACCTCAATACTGCCGCCTACTTCGCTTTTACGCCTGAAAACCTCTTCGTGATATACCATTTATGACTTTTATAGTCGGCAAATATCAGAATTTAATCCTATTTTTGGTAAGCATTTTCCTAACATTGAGGCCATGAAGCAAATGGATGTATTTAAAAAGATAGGTGGGATTTTAAAAGAGCTTAATGATCAATACGACTACCTTGCAGCTGATCCCAGCGAACTTAACGAGCTTGAATTAGAACTTTTTGTAGCCAATGCCCATTTTTTAAAAGACCATGCCGAAATACTGCGTCGCATCAACGAGCGCACGGCAGCTCCTTCACTGCTTGCAGAAAAAACCAGCCGGCAGCTGAAGAACATACACCGGTAACTCTGGTGTTACCTCCCGCTCCGGTGCCGGTAACGCCTCCGCCTGCAAAGGAGGAAGCCTTGCATGAGCAGCGCTTTTTTGAACCGGTAGTACAACAGCACATCCCTGTGCCGGTTGATAACATAGAACTTACCAGCGATGCTGAACCACCAGCTCCGGTGCCGTTTAACCCGGTAAAAATAGAGGTGATCAACCCCGCGCCCGAAATAAAGGAAACGCCCGAACCGCAAATAAATATCGCTGCCGAAAAAGATACGGATACTTATTCATTTCAACAGGAAATTCCTGAAGGAAGCAGCTTTGAACTAAATTTAAACGAGGCTGATACCTGGGATGATGAAGCTGACAGGTTTGAGCAGGAAGAGCTGATTGGTGAACTTCCCGAAAAGCCGGTGGAAGTAATACCCATAGCCGAACAGCCAAAGCCCGTGCCGGTAATTGAGCCCGTAAAACCCGCAGCAGAGCCTGTTGTTGCTACAGCTCCTTCGGCAGATACAGGTAGCAGCCAGCAGGTACTGACCTTTAATCAAAGGATGATGGCCCAAAAAGCCGAGAAAGCTAACAACGCGGCAAGCACCACTGCCGAGCTGCCGGTTACCGATCTTAAATCGGCCATAAACCTGAATGATAAGCTGCTTTATATAAAAGATCTGTTTAATGGTTACAGCCTGGCCTATAGTGAAGCTATTGAGATAGTAAACCGCTTTAACACTTTTGAAGAAGCCGAACGCTTCCTGAAAACAAACTACGTAGTTAAAAATAACTGGGAAAGTAAAGCATCAACAGCCGATAAGTTTTACGCTTTGTTACGACGGAGATATCCTGCTTCGTAGCGGTTTAGTTCATAGTTGATGGTTCATGGTGAAGACGATTTTAGAGGTACCCCAACTTTCTGACTTACGGACTTCTGGCTAAAATTATCAAACATTCGATTTCCGGTTTGAATCGAGTTTGATAAGCGTGAACAGGAGCATGGTAAAGCTTAACAGCGACGAGCCTCCATAGCTGATGAACGGTAAAGGGATACCAATAACGGGCACTACGCCAATGGTCATACCGATATTGATCACTACGTGAAAAAACAGCACGGAAGCTACACCGTAACCGTAAATACGCGTAAAAGGCGATCGCTGCCGTTCGGCAATGAGAATTACCCGTAATATCAGGAACATGAAAAGGCTTATTACCGTTAATGAACCTGCAAAGCCCCATTCTTCGCCGACTGTGCAGAAAATAAAGTCGGTACTTTGCTCGGGTACAAACGAGTATTGGGTTTGTGTACCATGTAAATAGCCTTTACCCCACATTTTTCCGGAGCCTATAGCTATTTTCGACTGGTTTACATTATAGCCTTTTCCCTTTAAATCGGTGGTGATACCCAGTAGTATGTTAATACGCTCTGTTTGATGTTTCTTTAAAACGTGGGTATAAATAAACTTTACACTGAATATAAACGCTATCGAGATTGCAAGGCCGATGATCACGGTTTTGATGAGCTGCCTGTTACGCTTAAATAAAAAGATAATGAAAGCGGTTATTACAGCCAGGATCAGGATAATATACAGCGGATTGTATAATAGCGATGTAACGAAAAGGGTGATGAACAACCCCGCTATCACCAGGAAATAAGGAGAAAGCCCTTCGCGGTATAAAACAAATATCAAAGAGCAAAATACCAGTGTGGAACCGGTATCGGGCTGCAGCATGATCAGCAACATTGGGAACCCGATAATCACGGCGGCCGTTAAAAATGATTTGGGTTCGGTAACCCGGATGTTGGTGCCGCTTAAATATCGCGCAAGCAATAAACAGGTTGCAAACTTGGCAAACTCCGAAGGCTGCAGCCGGAAACCGCCGCCCATGTTGATCCAGGCCTGGTTACCGCCTACGTTTCGGCCTATTACCAACACCAGTATCAGCAGCAAAACTATTACCACATAAAATGCGGGGGCCAGGGCAGCAATGAACCGGCTTTCGAGTAGCAGGATAACAATACCAATCACTACAGATACGCAAATAAAGATGAACTGCTTACCGTAGTTTGTTGAGGCATCAACTATGCTGGGGTGATTGACGTCAAAAACTGCAGCATGAATATTGAACCAACCAATGGTGCAAAGTACCAGGTACAAAAAAACTGTAAGCCAATCTACATTGAAGAAGAAACTCCGCTGCTGAGTGCTCATGATCTTGCCCTCCCGCCCGTTAATGATTTAATCCAGTTCGCCGGTTTATTGCTATAAGCTGATTCGCGCCTTTCTTTTTTATCGAATCGGCCTTGAATTTTTTAATTGAATCGGCTTTGAACTTTTTGATGGAATCAACCTTTGCCGCCCTGATACTGTCACGCCTGCGTTCTTTTTGTAGGTCTTGAGCATAAAGGCTAAGATCGGGCAGGCGGTTTGCATTTGCATAATAATCAACTGTAATTCCCGATTCGCGCGGACTGATCTTACCTTTTAGATATTTTTCAACTATGAAGCTTGCAATAGGAGCGGCCCAATGCGCACCCTCGCCCGAGTTTTCAACTACAACAGCAATCGCTATCTTAGGATTATCGCGTGGGGCGAAAGCTACAAATACTGAGTTATCCTCGCCATGCGGATTTTGCGCGGTGCCGGTTTTACCGCACATAATAATATCAGGTATTTTTGACCTGCGGGCTGTACCGTTTTCAACCACTGCCTGCATTCCGTTAATAACAGGCTCAAAATATCCGGAATCTATCCCAACATAGTTTTTTTCAACGTATTCTTTTTTAATTACGTTTTTAGTACCGATTGCCTTGATAAGGTGGGGCTTATAGTAAAACCCGCGATTGGCAATAGTACACTCCAGGTTAGCCATTTGCAAAGGGGTTGCTAATAACTCGCCCTGGCCTATGGCCAGCGGAACGATGGTGCTTGAACGCCAGCCGCCTTTATGATAAACATTGTCATAATGTAAAGGCGTGGGCACGTTACCACGGCTTTCGGCAGGCATATCCAGGTCCAGCCTTGCACCAAGGCCAAATTTCATTACATTATTTCGCCATGCGGTGAAATTGGCTTCTGTATTTTTTACCCCGTACCGGTCAACAATACGTTGAAAAACCATTGAGAAGTAGCCGTTACATGACTCGGCCACGGCTCGGGCCATATTTACCGTGCCGTGTGCTTCGCCATGGTTACAGTGTACAATGCGGTTGCCTGCCCGGTAATTACCGGTACAATAAAAAGTTTCGCTGGGGTTAATGATGCCCTCCTGCAGCGCGATAAGGGCACTTAATGGTTTAAATGATGAGCCGGGAGGATATTGCGCCTGGATAGGCCTTATGAAAAATGGCTTATACGGGTTATTGTACATTTTGGCAAGGTTATTACCGCGCTGACGGCCTACCATGAGGTTAGGGTCATAGGTAGGGCTGCTCACATAACATAAGATCTCGCCCGATGATGGCTCTATGGCTACAATACTGCCCAGCTTGTTTTGCATCAGTTTTTCACCGAGCCTTTGCAGGTCAACGTCTAACGACGAGGTCAGACGTTCGCCCGAACGGGGCACGGTATCAAGCGCGCCGTTGGCAAATGAACCTTTGGGCACACCATGCGAGTCTACCATTTGTACCTGTACACCGCGTTGACCGCGCAATACATTTTCGTAGGCCTTCTCGACGCCGGTAACGCCGATATAATCGCCAAGGCGGTAATAACCGTTTGAGCGTTTGATGTCCCTGTCGGTAACCTCGCCAATAAAACCTAAAAACTGTGCCGCTACCGAGTCGGGGTAGGTGCGTATGGTGCGTGGCACTATAGCGAAGCCCGGAAACTCAAACAACTTTTCCTGCAATGAAGCATACAACTGAACAGAAAGTTGTTTTTCAAATACGGATGCTGTATTAGGCGATTGCTTTTTAGCCTTGGTAAAGCGTTTGTCGAAACCCTCTTTGTCGATACCTATCATTTTGCAAAATAACATGGTATCAAAAGGTTTTACTTCCTTGGGGTTAACGGTAACATCATAAATGGGTTCGTTTTGTACAAGGATTTTGCCGTTACGATCGAGTATAGGCCCGCGGGCAGGGTAAAGTATGGTTGTGCGTCTTACGTTACTGTTGGCATAGATCTCGTACTTGTCATCAACTATCTGGATATAGTAAAGCCTTCCCAGCAGGGCTAATATGATAGCTATAAAAATACCGGTAACAACGTAGCGGCGCTCAAAAAACTTATTCATTTACGTTCTTTCCTTCTGAAAAATAGCAGGCCCGAAATTAGTATTAAAAATACGGTAAACAATGAACTCAAAACAACACGGCTTAGTGTGTATTGTATTTCAGAAAAACTAAAAACCTCTAAATTAAGCAGGAAAAAGTGGTGGAATAAAGTAAGTATCAATACATAAGTAAAAAACCACCTGAAACCCATGATACTCAAAGTAGGTTCGGGCTCGTTATCAAAGCCATCCTTTTGTACCGTGATGCTGATGAAAAGTACGCGTACCAATGCCAGCACAACGCAGGCCGCAGCATGAAGCCCCGGGGTATCATAAAATGCATCAATAGTGAGGCCTGTCAGGAACGAGAGTACAAACAGCAGCAGATTAGGTACTTCAAAGGGAAGCAACAAAATGAAAAGGATATAGAAATAAGGGGTGGCAAGATTATAAAACGTGATGTTTTTTAACAGGAAAACCTGCATAAAAACCAAAACTATAAACCTAACAAGGTTAACAAGGATAGTCCTACTCATTTTTGTTTTGTACGGCCTCCAGTACCGTTTGTTCACCGGCAAATTTGTTATTTACCACGTAAACGTATTGAAGCTTTGTAAAATCAACAGCTAAGGCTACCTCAACGTTGATGAGTAAACCGCCGCCTTTGGCATGCAGGTTGGTAACTTTGCCAAACGGTATACCGGTTGGGAAAAGCGAGTAGCCCGAGGTAACCACCGTATCGCCAATTTTGGGCTGAGCATTATTCTGGATATCTATCAATACCCCCTGTGCGGATCAAGATCGTTACCCCATACAAACGAGCCTATATCTTTAGTACCTGCAAGCATGGCGCTAAACCGCGTGTTTTTATGCAAAACCGATTGGATAATAGCTAAATGCTCGGTTACGGCAATAACCTGCCCCACAACGCCTGTACCTGTTATTACACCCATATCTTTTTGGATCCCATCCCTGCTGCCCCGGTTAATAGTAATGTAGTTGCTGCGTTTATTGAATGAATTATTGATTACCTTGGCTACAATATAAGTATATTGTTGTTTGTAAACGGTATCATTAACCTTGTGTTTTTCAACAGTATCAACATACATAGAAGCTTTGAGCTGGCCGCGAAGTTTGGCATTTTCGCGGGCAAGGCTATCGTTGGTTTCTTTTAATGACAGGTATTCTTTAAAAGCATCAACCTGGCTGTACAAGGTACCGGTTACTTTATTGGTTGAGTTAATAAAAGACGCTTTTTGAAACGAGTTGTATTTGATATATATAAGCAGCGAACTAATCTCAAAAATCAGGAATAAAAAAACGCGTTATACTTAGTAATAAATATCCAAAGGTTACGCATTGTTGGAGATTAGTTAATTGGAGATCAGAGATTAGTTGTCTATAGCAAAATTAGAAATTAGGAATCGGAGATAAGTATTTTAATAATAACTAATCTCCAATCCCTAACCTCTAATTACTAACTCAGTTACTGCATTAAAAATTTAAAATTGCCAATGTTTTTAAGGGCGGTGCCGGTTCCGCGTACTACGGCGCGAAGAGGGTCTTCGGCAACGTGAACGGGTAGTTTGGTTTTGGCAGCCACACGCTTATCCAAACCGCGCAATAAAGCACCCCCACCAGTTAAGTAGATGCCGGTTTGATAAATATCGGCCGAAAGCTCGGGAGGGGTAATTTCCAACGCTTTCAATATCGCTTCTTCAATTTTTGAAATTGATTTATCAAGGCAATGTGCAATTTCGGTGTATGATACCATGATTTGTTTTGGTACACCGGTCATAAGGTCACGGCCTTGTACTGCAAAGTCGCCCGGCGGCTCGCTTAGTTCAGGAAGCGCGGCGCCAACCTCAATTTTAATTTTTTCGGCAGTACGGTCGCCAATCATGATGTTATGCTGGCGACGGATATATTGCACAATGTCCGAATCAAAGTTGTCTCCTGCAACACGGATTGACTGGTCGCAAACAATACCTGATAAAGCGATAACGGCAATTTCGGTTGTACCACCACCAATATCAATGATCATGTTGCCCATCGGCTCCTCAACGTCTATACCAATACCTACAGCTGCAGCCATTGGTTCGTGGATGAGGTAAACCTCTTTTGCGCCGGCAATCTCGGCCGAGTCGCGCACGGCACGTTTCTCTACCTCGGTAATACCCGATGGGATACAGATCACCATACGCAGTGATGGAAAGAACCATCCCTTACCCTGGTTAATCATTTTGATCATCCCGCGGATCATGTGCTCGGCGGCGTTAAAGTCGGCAATTACACCGTCTTTAAGCGGGCGCACGGTACGGATATTATCGTGCGTTTTACCTTCCATTTGCATGGCCTGCCTGCCAATGGCAATCACTTTATTGGTTGTTCTGTCGAACGCCACGATCGAGGGTTCGTCAACAACAACTTTGTCGTTATGTATAATGAGGGTATTTGCTGTACCTAAATCGATAGCAATTTCTTGTGTAAAAAAGTTAAATAAACCCATCTGGTATTTCTTTCAGTATGTTATGCAAAGTTTATAAAAATACGCTTAAATAGTTTAGCATTTTGCAAACTTAAGCGTTAAAAAATCACATTTATTGTGTTGGGGTTGGGTTGATAGAGCTTATTTATTAGATGGTTGACCGGATTTACAGGTAAATTAAGTTAAAACAGGTTAAAAACATTTTTCCTTTTCACCAAATCAATCTCTACTCTTCAATCAAACGTTTTTAACCTAATAAACTACTCACCAAATCAACCCGGTCAACCTTAAATGTTAGTGTTTAAAGTGACGTACGCCGGTAGTAACCATAGCCAGGCCTTTTTCATTGCACATGGCAACCGAAAGCTTGTCATTAATCGATCCGCCCGGTTGTAATATGGCGGTGATCCCGGCTTCGGCAGCCAGTTCGGCACAATCAGGGAAGGGGAAGAAAGCGTCGGACGCCATTACCGCACCGTTCAGATCGAAACCAAAGCTTTGAGCTTTAATAATGGCTTGCTTAAGTGCATCAACCCTTGATGTTTGACCAACGCCACTCGCCATTAGCTGGTTATTTTTAGCAAACACAATGGTGTTTGATTTGGTATGCTTCACAATTTTATTAGCGAAGAACAGGTCTTTCAATTCGGCCTCGGTAGGTGCTTTTTCGGTAACGGTTGTCATTTGGGCCGGGCCTTCAATTACCGCGTCCTTATCCTGCTCAATTACGCCATTCAATAAAGTTTTGAAATGCTTAACAGGCAGTTCAACCGGCTGGCGAACCAACAGGATGCGGTTCTTTTTGCCTGATAGAATCTTTACGGCTTCATCAGTGAAAGCAGGCGCGATCAATACTTCATAAAATATCTTGTCGATCTCAGTAGCTGTTTCAGCGTCGATTTCGGCATTGGCAATAATTACACCGCCAAAGGCAGATACCGGGTCGCAAGCCAAAGCATCGATCCATGCTTCTTTGATAAATGAACGCGAAGCTACACCGCAGGCATTGGTATGCTTAAGGATAGCGATAGTAGGCTCGGTAAACTCATCAATAATAGCAACGGCAGCATCAACATCAACCAGGTTGTTGTATGAAAGCTCTTTGCCGTTCAGTTTGTTGAACATGGCATCAAGGTTACCATAAAAAGTTCCTTTTTGGTGAGGGTTTTCGCCGTAACGTAAAACCTGGCTGGTTTGGATGCTTTGTTTAAATACCGGGAGTGGTTCTGCCTCGTTAAAGTAGTTGAAAATATGTGTATCGTAGTTTGACGATATGTTGAATGCTTTTTGAGCGAATGAACGGCGCTGATCAATTGTGGTAGCACCATCCTGCGTTTTCAGGATATTTTCCAGGCCGGCGTAGTCATCTTTTGAAGCTACGATCACTACATCTTTAAAGTTTTTTGCAGCTGCGCGGATCAAAGAGATCCCACCGATATCGATCTTTTCGATCACATCTTCGGCACCAGCGCCTGATTGTACAGTTTCTTCAAAGGGGTACAGGTCAACAATTACCAAATCAATTTCAGGAATTTCATATTGCTCTAATTGCTGTTTATCTCCATCAAAACTCCTGCGGGCCAAAATACCACCGAAAACCTTAGGGTGCAGGGTTTTAACACGGCCACCAAGGATTGAAGGGTAAGAGGTAAGGTCCTCAACCGGGATCACATTTACCCCTAAATTGCGGATAAAAGTTTCGGTACCTCCGGTTGAATAGATATTTACACCAAGGCGGTTTAACTCATGAATGATGGGCTCTAAGTTATCTTTGTAATAAACAGAAATTAAAGCATTTTTTATTTGAACTGACTGGCTCATGTACACACTGTTTTTTGAGCCGCAAAGGTAGTGATATTTAGTTAATTGGAGGTTGGTTAATTAGAGATTAGTTATTAGCATAGGATCGGTATTTATCCACATCAAAATTTTATAGCAAGCGATATTTAATGTGTATTACCGTGCGTTCGATAGGCTAATTGTTGAGGTATTCATAAATAATTGGTAACTTAGTATATGACTACGGTGATCATTCAATCAAATTCGGAAAAAAGACCCGCTTGTTGATGCAGTTGGCTGAAGAGCTTGGTCTTTCTGCGCAAACACAAGAAGTTAAGGATTTGGATACAATTGACGTCGCGAGGGGGATTGGAAGAAAAGCAACAAACGAAGAGCTGATTAATTATTTAAATAAAGATCTTGATGAAGAAGCTATCCCGTTAGATAAAGCTTTTTCTAAATATACCCAATAAGCCCATCCTGTATTTTGAACGTTACTATTAAGCCTAAGGCATTAAAGGTTATTGATGCGATTGTTGATTTTGTAGAATCGAAAAATACGCCGGGAAGCGGTGCAAGATTTGCTTTGAAATTCAAGACAGCTATCAAAAGATTAGCTGTACCCGGAGTACAGCATTCTATTTGTAACCATCAGGTTTTAGCTGCTTTCAAATATTCTTGCAGTCATTTCAATGACTGGGTTATAGCCTTTAAAATTGTTGATGGTGAATTGACTGTTTACGAAATTATACACGGGTCATTGTTGTTTTAATAACCCATAAAAGAACTTAGATACCCCCTAATCACTAAGCAACTCAACTCTTCATTTTCTTTAAAAGCGCTTCAACAACTTTCGGGAAATGGTTATGCTCGAGTTGCTGGCCTTTAAATTTTACGATTTCAAGCGTATCGCCAGGTTCAATTTTAAATTTCGACTGGTGGATGATCTCGCCTTCGTCAAAGTTTTCGTTAACGAAGTGAATGGTGATGCCGCTTTCCTCTTCTCTGTCTTCCAATATTTTGCGGTGTACGTTATCGCCGTACATGCCTTTGCCTCCATATTTGGGTAACAGGGCAGGATGCAGGTTAATGATCTTATTGGGGAATGCTTTTAATAATGATTGTGGCACAAGCCATAAAAAGCCGGCAAGTACAATCAGATCGACCTGTAAGTTTTTTAGCAGACGGATAACACCGTCGGTTTCATAAAACTCATGGCGACTAAAAATATGCGAGGGTACTTCAAAGTTATCAGCACGCTGCAAAACGTAAGCTTGCGGGTTATTGGTAAGTATCAGCACAACTTCGGCATCGGCATTGCGTTTAAAATGCTCCATTAACTTTTGGGCGTTCGAGCCGGAACCTGAAGCGAAAATGGCAATTCTTTTTTCATCGATAATATCTCTTTCAACGAAGATGAAGCTACAATAGTTTCATCGGGCTGATTGTTTACTTGGCATTGAAACTATTATAATAAAACCATTTTTACAATTAAAAATATTGAAACTATTGGGTGGCAGTTACTTTTTGCCTGATAAACCCGTAGCGCATAATGCGTCGTTTTTTTGTTGCCGAATAGTTTGGTTCAACATCTCCTGTTTCTAATACCAGCGAATAATTACCCAGGGTAACTATTTTAGTGTTTTCAAATGGCTTTGAGGTACCGCCCGATGCTTTGGTGGTATCTTTACAAACCAAATCTGAAGTTAAAAATAATTTATTTGCAGTAAGCGACCAGCGGCCCTTCGCAGTATCTGATCTGCATTGAAAATTAGTGTAGCTGCAGGAATTGTCGGCATTGAAGGTAAAAAGCTGGGTATCCTCGCAAGTTTGGTTTAAGGTATCTAAAGACACCTGGGCATCACCAACATAATTAGTAACGGTTATAGAGGCCAATTGCCAGTTACCTGCTAATAATCCGGGTATATGGCTTAAGTTATCTTTCTTGCATGAATTAACAATCAGTGCAATGCTTATTAAAAACAGGAAAAACAACAGCGGAGTTCTTTTCATTTATTAAAGGCAAAATTATAAAATATGGTTGATTACCTTGCATCAGCATACTGTAATAAACGCTATAAATTAAATTTATTTCAAAACCTATGCGCGTTCCATACCAAAAACTTAAAGCCGAATTTGAAAGGGTACTATTAAGTATTGATTTGCCGCTTGAAAAAGCCCGGCAATGCGCCGCCATTTTTGCCGCCAACAGCAGGGATGGTGTTTACAGTCATGGCCTTAACCGGTTTCCTGCTTTTGTACAAACTGTAAAGGAAGGCTTGTTTAAACCGGATGCGGAAGCTGTAATGGTAAACAATCTGGGCGCAATTGAGCAATGGAACGGCAATTTTGGTCTGGGCATGTTAAACGCAAACAGGTGCATGAGACGGGCTATTGAACTGGCCGGGGAGTACGGCATCGGCTGTGTAGCTATCAAAAATACCAACCACTGGATGCGTGGTGGCACTTATGGATTACAGGCGGCTGATGCCGGATTTATAGGCATCTGTTTTACAAACACCATTGCCAATCTGCCGCCCTGGGGTGGGCTCGACCCGCGGCTTGGTAATAATCCGTTGGTTATAGCGGTGCCGCGTAAGGGTGGGCATATCCTGCTGGACATGGCTATTTCACAATACTCGGTAGGTAAGCTAATGGAAAGCAAATCGCAAAATAAACGTTTGCCATTGCCCGGCGGCTATGATCAAGAAGGGAATTTAAGTACTGATGCCGATGCCATTTTGCAGTCAAAGCGGATGCTGCCCATTGGCTTTTGGAAAGGGTCGGGTTTATCGCTGATGCTTGATCTGCTGGCGACCTTATTAAGCCGCGGAAAATCTACCTCAAAAATCAGCGAACACGAAAAGGAGTGGGGCGTATCGCAAGTGTTTATCTGCCTGAAAACAGGCACTGAGCAAAATGAGCGTTTAATAAATGAAATCCTGGGCTACACCAAAAGCAGCAATCCTGTTGATGGTGAACAGGTTTCATACCCTGGCGAAAATATGCTGAAAACCAGAGAACGAAATTTATTGGAAGGTATTCCGGTTGATGAGGAGATTTGGAAGAGGGTATTGGCGATGTGAACCGATGGATTGACTACTGATAAATTACCCTACCATCATTCCTTCAAATTTTTCCCAAAAGCCATCCCGTGGTACAGGAGCGATAATAGCAACTGGTTCGTTTTTTACCGGATGTACAAAAGTTAACTTGCGTGCATGCAGGCAAATGCTTTTACGCAGGCTGCCGCGGGGATAGCCATATTTATTATCGCCCACAATAGGACAACCCAAAGTTGAAAGCTGTACCCTGATCTGGTGCGGGCGGCCGGTTATCGGGTCTACTTCAATTAAATAATACCCGTTTAGTTCGCCAACTAATTTATAGCTCAGTTCAGATCGTAAGCTACCCTGAACTTCTCGGTCATGGGCTTTGGTTACATTTTTTTGCGAGTTTTTTACCAGCCAATGTACCAGGGTGCCTTCTTCGGGAAATGGTTTTTTGCGCACTACTGCATAATAGGTTTTATGCATTTCGCGGGCTTTAAACATTTTGTTGATCCGGTCGAGTGCTTTACTGGTTTTGGCAAACAGGATCACGCCGCTTACCGGTCTGTCCAGCCGGTGCACTACGCCTAAAAACGCACCGTTGGGCTTGCTGTATTTTTGGGCGATGTATTTTTTTACTTTTTCGTCCAAGGGCTCATCGCCGGTTTCATCAACCTGTACAATGTCTCCTGCGCGTTTATTTATGGCAATAAGATGGTTGTCCTCATAAAGAACATCTTTATCGGTAATATCATTGCTGCTGTAATTAAATTCAGGACGGGCCATTGTGTTTGGTTAATGGTCGATAGTCCATGGTCCATGGCTGTTTAGCAATTTTTTTGCTATGGACTCTCGACCATGGACTATGGACTTTTCTAATACTGTTCCTTCTCGTTAGGGAAACTGTTGCTTTTTACGTCGGAGTTGTAATTTTTGATTGCGTCGTGCATGATATCATACAGGTTGGAGTACTGGCGTAAAAACCGAGGTTTAAAGCCTTTATTAATCCCCAGCATATCATGAATTACCAATACCTGGCCGTCGCAATGCTGACCTGCGCCAATACCTATTGTTGGGATCTGCAGGCTATCGGATACCTCCTGGGCCAGTTTGGCCGGGATCTTTTCCAATACAATACCAAAGCAGCCAAGTTCCTGGAGTTTAAGGGCATCATCACGCAGTTTTTGTGCCTCGGCTTCATGTTTGGCGCGTACGGTGTACGTTCCGAATTTATATATGGATTGCGGTGTAAGGCCAAGGTGCCCCATTACCGGGATGCCGGCGGTTAAGATCCTGCTAACGGATTCGGCAATTTCAACACCTCCTTCAATTTTGACGGCATGCGCCCCGGCTTCCTTCATAATGCGGATAGCTGAGTTCAGCGCTTCCTTTGAGTTGCCTTGGTATGATCCAAAAGGCAGATCGACAACCACCAATGCACGTTTGGCCGCACGTACCACAGATGATGCATGATAGATCATCTGGTCGAGCGTTATAGGCAGCGTAGTTTCGTGACCGGCCATCACATTGGAGGCCGAATCACCAACAAGGATGATATCAGTCCCGGCATCGTCAACTATGGTAGCCATCGAATAGTCATATGCAGTAAGCATAGAGATCTTTTCGCCACGAACCTTCATCTCCTGGATGGTGTTGGTGGTGATACGCTTTATTTCTTTATTTACAGACATTGATAAATGTGTTATCGCAATGCAAAGGTAAGCATGATTTCGGATTTTGGAATTTCGATTTCGGATGTGAGATTTTTTGATTTTGGATTTCGGAATTTCGATTTCGGATTTTTCTATTTTTTGATTTGTTATTTTGATTGGCGGGGAGCGTATTCATTACTAATAAATCCGAAATCCCACATTCGAAATCCGAAATCAAAATAAATCCGAAATCTCACATTCGAAATCCGAAATTATTTTCTACTTTTGCGCCGTGAATCCGGAAGTTCCTTACTTCATTATTTCTATCAGTTTTCACGGGGCTTTGAACCAGGCAATCCGATCATTTAACCCTTTCAATTTTTTTAAGCGATGAATTATTTCACCAAATTACCGGCTATATTGCTGCTTGCCGACGGCACTGTTTTTTACGGTAAAGCTGCGGGCAAAATGGGTACTACCACCGGCGAGATTTGTTTTAATACCGGCATGACCGGCTACCAGGAAATTTTTACCGACCCTTCATACTTTGGGCAAATTATGGTAACCACCAATGCGCACATTGGTAACTACGGTATTGCTAATGAAGAGGTGGAATCGGGTAGGATCCAGATTGCAGGTCTTGTTTGTAAAAATTATAACATTGCCTACAGCCGTAAACAGGCCGATGAATCGATACAGGATTATTTCCAGGAGCAAAATATTGTAGGTATTTCTGATATCGATACCCGTCAGCTTGTTCTGTCACATTCGTGATAAAGGCGCTATGAACGCAATCATCTCTTCGGAAATATTGGATCTGGATGAGTTGAAAGCAAAGCTTGACCTGGTACCTTCAATGGATGGCCTTGAGCTTTCATCACAGGTAACAACTACCGAAACTTATACTTTTGGCAGCGAGGATGCTCCTTACCGTGTAGCGGTACTTGATCTTGGTGTAAAGAAAAACATCCTTCGCAATTTTGATTCGCGCGATGTTTACGCCAAAGTGTTCCCGGCAAAAACAACCTACGCCGAAATGGAAAAAGATTTTGCTCCAACAGGTTACTTCATCTCAAATGGCCCCGGCGACCCCGCTGCTATGCCTTACGCAGTTGAAACTGTAAAGGAAATTTTAGCTGCCGATAAGCCAATGTTCGGGATTTGCTTAGGTCACCAGTTATTGGCTTTGGCTAACGATATCCCAACTCAAAAAATGTTTAACGGTCACCGTGGCTTAAACCACCCGGTAAAGAATATCATCATTAACCATTGCGAGGTTACTTCACAAAACCACGGTTTTGGTGTAGTGCCGGAAGCTGTACGCGCTTCGGATAAGGTAGAGATCACCCACGTTAACTTGAACGATCATTCTATCGAAGGTATTCGTGTAAAAGGCAAAAAAGCTTTCTCGGTACAATATCACCCGGAATCGTCACCTGGCCCGCATGATTCAAGGTATTTGTTTGATGACTTTATCAAGCTGATGAAATAAATTTTGATTGTACCTGTACAGATTTTAACTGCGCAGATGCCCGAAAGCCTTTCAATTTAGTTTGGAAGGCTTTTTTATTTTTCATAATTCCTTTCTAAATTAGTTGTTATATCCGCCTGAATTATGAAGAAATCCATTAATCTGCTCCTTACAGCAGAAGAAAAAGCTATTCTCCGGGCTCAAAAAACCAAGATTGCCGATCTCCTTACCTTCGCCCCGGATGAAGTTGCAATGATATTAAATGCAGATGCCGAACGCGCCAGGGAGATAAATGCATTGATTGAATTTCAAAGTATCCCATCATTAGGGATCAATTTTGCGACTGAGCTGATACAGCAAGGCTATTATTCTTTAGAACAATTAAAAGGCAAAGACCCTGTTGAACTGTTTAATGCGTTTGAGCGGCACGTAGGCGCCTGGGCCGATCCATGTGTGGAGGATTCATACCGATTATTATCACACTATATTAAGCATGGTGACACCGGAAAAAGCTGGTGGAATTTTACTGCAGAGCGAAAAGCTTACCGGGCGAAACATGGTTTCCCGGCAAACCGACCGGCTAAGGCATGGTATGAGCTGCCGCAATATCGTAAGGGGAAGGAGTTTGTTGGGAGGTAAGTAATTGAGATGCATTGTATTCAAAAAAGATGTCATTGCGAGCGTAGCGCGGCAATCGCACGGAAGCTTAGCCGCTCTGTATAGCATGCGATTGCCACGTCGCTCCCGGCGCTTTACCCATGCGACTCCTCGCAATGACATCGTTTTTATGTAAAATCAAGCCCACAAAAAAACGCGAATGAGAAAATCATTCGCGTTTTTATTATAAAAACTCAGGCGGATATATCCTGGATTAGTTTAAGTATGATTGCAACAGGTTTGATTTTGAATTGTGACGTAAACGCATCAAAGCCTTGTCTTTCAACTGGCGAACACGCTCACGGGTTAAATCAAATTTTTCACCTATTTCCTCTAATGAGTGAGGTGCATGACCACCAAGGCCAAAGAATAACATCAGTACTTCACGGTCACGTTCGGCAAGGATACCTAACGAGCGTTTAATTTCCTGTGATAATGAATCAGCCATTACTTCAGTATCGGTTGCAGCATCAGAGCTGGCCAATACGTCAAGCAAGGTGTTTTCTTCACCCTGAATAAAAGGCGCGTCCATTGAAATCTGGCGACCAGCATTATTCATCGAATCGGCAATTTTATCAACCGAAATTTCCAGGTTATCTGCAAGTTCTTCGGGAGTTGGCTGCCTTTCATATTCTTGCTCCAGTTTTGAAGCTGCTTTGTGTATCTTGCTCAATGAACCAATCTGGTTCAATGGTAAACGCACAATACGCGATTGCTCGGCAATGGCCGACAGGATTGACTGACGGATCCACCATACGGCATATGAAATAAATTTAAAGCCTTTGGTTTCTGTCAAAGCGTTTTGCCGCTTTAATTAAACCAAGGTTTCCTTCGTTTATTAAGTCGCCCAGGGTAAGGCCCTGGTTTTGGTACTGCTTAGCAACCGATACCACAAAGCGAAGGTTTGTTTTTGTCAAACGTTCTAACGCTACCTGGTCGCCCTCACGGATCTTTTGCGCCAGGATCACTTCCTCCTCAGCTGTGATCAAATCTACCTTGCCAATATCATGCAGGTATTTTTCGAGCGATGCCGATTCGCGGTTAGTGATTGATTGGGATATTTTAAGTTGTCTCATTTTTTAATACAGATTATTAAGCTAAAAACGGTTCAATAAGATACATGTGCCGGGTTAAACAACCGGAGGTAAAACAGATTACATTAAACTTTGCTTCCTTCTTTATTTGTGAACCCGGGATAGTATTTATTTAAAACGAGGGTTTGCTACTGATATTATTGCTGTAAGGAGCGAGCGGTTTAAAAGTTTTTTAAATAATGTGCTAACCAATTAAATGTTTAATCAACATATTACCCTATAATGAACAGCACAAAGGTAAGCATTTATTTGCTATTATAGTGTCATTTAAACACCATGAAAATAAGGTTAATGTGAAGATTTTTGAACTTAAACTAATCTTGTTTAGGTTCGGGCGCTTGTTGGGTGTCATCTGTCTTCTGCTCATCATCATCTGTTTTTGTTTTTTTATGGTTTTTGTTCCACTTAATTTTTATTTTACCTTCATCGCCATCGGTGGCGAGGATGTGTAAAACAATGCCTTTCATACGTTTTTTATTACGTTCGGTTTCATCTGCTATTTTGCTATCATTCTTCGGGTTTCGTAGCGGTACATCAAGTGCAATGTTAGTACCCCGCGATAGCGAATAAGTGCCCTCAACGTCCATATTGAGCACGCTGGAGTTAATTTGCATCGGCGCAATTTTAATTTTATCGCCATCAAGATCAAACCGGGCTTTTAAATCGCCAAATGTTATGTTATCGAGATCGCGAAAAGGGAAGGCAAATTTGCCTACGCTTTTTATGGGCGCAAAGTTCACCAATGCACCATCGGTTAAATTAACCTGTGCAAATCCTTTTATTGATTTCGGTACCAGGTCGCCGGTGTTTTTGATCCCGCCTTTAATATCAACCCTTGCCGAAAGAAAACCCCGCAAGTTATCGCTGGTAAAATCCTTGAGACCGAAATTGTTAAACGATGCAAAGAAAGTATTAGTATTTACGTGGTTAATAGTTGTGCTAATTGCAAAATTATTGGTTGGCCCCTGCAGTACCAGGCCGCTTAAACTCAATGATCCTCCCGAACTTTTAAGGCTTACATTGCGCATTTTCATGGTATTGTCGGCCAGTAAAATATCGGCGTTAACGTCTGTCGCCAAAAACTTTTTATAATATACTTTGGCTAAGCGCAGGTGAAGTTCGGCCTGCCCTTTATCAAAGGCGGTATTAAGTTGATTGGTAATTTTGGCATTGGACATCCTTTTGCCCGTTCCGCCGCTGCTTTTACTGCTTTCGTATCCGCGGTTGTTCAGGAAGCCTAAAAACTCGCCAAGATGTATCTGCGGACTGGTGATCTGCCATACAATCAAAATCTTTTGTGGATCGGTATAATACAGGTTGAGGAAATTGCTCACCTTACCCTGCATATACACTACGCTACTGCCATTTTGCAGGCGGATATTATTTATGTAAAGATCTTTATCGGTAAATTTTAAGGCAATGGAGTTGTTTTTGAATACGAGTCCACGGGGGAGGTAATTTACATCTGCATTTTTTATATCTACATTACCGGTAACGAAGGGTTTAGTGAATTTGAAATTTACAATATCGGCTTTATAGGCCAGTTTTAAATCAACAATGCCTTTGGTAAATTTCAGGCTTTCATCGCCAATAACCGGGTTAAGTTTGGTAACGGGAAAGCGCGATCTGAAAATCCCGGTGGCCACCGGTGTATTCAGGTTGTTGATAAATGCGGTATCAATAGTAAATGGAATATTCTTATAGCTGCCGTTAAAATGATAAAGCTTTATAACCGAGTTATCGTCATTTAAACCTTTGCCATTGATATAGTTATTACTGAATACGCCATTAAAACTACAATTTTCAATAGTACCTCCACGGGTTTTCAATATGTTATCTTTTACTTTAGCCGTAACATAAATGGATGGATCGCCGCCGCCGCCAAAGCTTCCCTTCAGGTCGCAGGTAACATCAATTGGCTTTGTAAGATCGAACATTTTGAGGCTTTTGGTAATGTTGGCAGCCAGTAGGTTTGCAGCATCGTTCCACAAAATTTCATCCACTTTGAGGTTGATGGTGAAATCGGTTTCGGGCGATTTAAGATTAAACTGTGCACCTACAGTAAATGGGTTATCGCCAATGTTTAATGTATTGGGAGCTAGGTTAATGACCTGCGATGCATAATCATAACTGATATCAAAATGGCCTTTTAAAAGCCTGTTTTTCATAAAGCTTCCCTTTTTTGTATTGAAGGAAAAGCTATTTGCCATGGTATTTAAGTCGATATCGGCGTTCCACCCTTTAGCAGGATACTCCATTCTACCCTGAATATCGTTAACTGCAAATTTAAACAGTTTGTAAGCATGACGGTCGTCAACAACAAAGTTTACCTTGTTTAACGAAAACCTCCCAATTTGTGTGGAAGAACTGGTTTGTTGCTTTTTCGGATCTTTTTCAACCTTAGGTTTTGCTTTAAATATCGAAGTATTGCTATAACCGGTGCTATCGGTAAACAGGTCAATATCGGCATTGCTGATATCGATTTTATTGATTACCACTTCGCCCTTTAGAAGGGCCGAGGCATTTACGGATACTTCAAGGTCTTTGGCGGTAAGCAATGTATAATGATGTTGCGCCCAGCGGTTATCTTTCAGTACTACATCTTTCAGCTCGACAGACACCCCCGGAAAACCTTTAAATAATGTTGGATCAATAGTGCCGATAGTTAGCGTGCCGTTCAGGTTTTTATTAAGCTCGGAGGTGATCATAGCAATCACCTTGTGTTTATTATTATTAACATAAACAGTAAGGGCAATAAACATAATTATAATTAAACCAACAAGCGCTCCGGCGATCTTTAAGGTTATCTTTAACCATTTCGGCATCTTCAACTAATTTATTGTTAAAGCGTTATGGTTATATAATTGTTTGTATTGTAACATATAATTAACACACGGTATAGGAATAGGTAAATAAATCTGCAATAAGATACAATATTTTAAAGGTATAATCGGCTACATCAGTATCATGGAAACAACTAATAAAATAAAAGTAATTGTCACAGGTGCTACCGGCATGGTAGGCGAGGGTGTATTGCACCAATGCTTATTGAGCGATAAGGTTGAAGCAGTATTAGTTATTAACCGTAAACCCTGCGGTGTAACACATCCTAAACTAAAGGAAATTATACATGCTGATTTTTTTAACCTCAAACCCATTCAGGATCAGTTAGAAGGTTACAATGCCTGCTTTTTTTGTTTAGGCGTTTCATCGGTAGGGATGAGCGAAGAAGCTTATTATAAAGTAACTTACCTGCTCACTATGCACGTGGCCGAAATTTTGAGCCGCATAAATCCGGATATGACCTTTTGTTATGTATCTGGTGCCGGTACTGACAGTACAGAAAAAGGCCGCAGTATGTGGGCCCGGGTAAAAGGCAAAACCGAAAATGATTTGATGAAGCTGCCCTTCAAACAGGTATTCAACTTCAGGCCGGGATTTATGAAAAGCTTTAATGGGGCAAAAAATACATTGCCGTTTTATAAATACATCAGTTGGATGTACCCCATAGGCCGCCTTATTTACCCAAAGGGTTTTATTACGCTGGAGGAAGTTGGCAAAGCCATGATCAATACGGTAAACCGCGGTGCTGGTCGCTGGATATTAGATGGAAAAGATATTGTTGCCATGGCGAATAGCTAATAGCGGGTAATGATATATGGAGGAGGCCATCGTGTAAAACCCGATATATCGTAAATGTTGGGTAGTTGTATTTTGATTAATGTATTGATTAATAGTATTTTGTGTTTTTGGAGCAAGCTTTGAAATGGTACTGTTAACAGTATTATTTATGAAACTTAAACTCCAGCAAAAAATGAACACAAAATTCATGAAAAGCCGCTTAAAAGCACATTTAATAGCGGCGACTATTTTATTAGGCAGCTTGTTTGCCTTTACTTTTAAGGCCGCTGCCCAGGCACAGCCCGTTAAAAACATTGTATTAGTGCACGGGGCTTTTGCCGATGGCTCGGGCTTTAAGGCCGTGTACAATATCCTTACTAAAAAAGGTTATAATGTTACAGTAGTGCAAAATCCGCTTACTTCTTTAAAGGACGACGTTGACGCCGCCAACCGGATCCTGGATAAACAGGATGGCCCGACAGTATTGGTAGGCCACTCTTATGGCGGTACGGTAATTACCGAAGCAGGGAATAATTCAAAAGTGGTAGCATTGGTTTATATAGCCGCTTTTATGCCCGATAAAGGGGAAAATACGATAAAATGGGTACAGTCGGCTCCTCCGGCTCCCGAAAACGGTATTTTGCCGCCGGATGATAAAGGTTTTGTTTACTATGATAAAGCCAAATTTCATGGCGGCTTTGCCGGCGACTTAAGTAAAGCCGAAGCTGACTTTATGTTTGCATCGCAGGGGCCAACTTCTGTTCAGTGTTTTGTTACGCCTGTTGCCGAAGCTGCATGGAAAACCAAACCAAGCTATGCTATAGTGGCCACCGAAGATAAAAGCATTGTGCCCGACGTTGAGCGCACGATGTACAAACGTGCCGGTGCAAAAGTAACAGAGGTAAAAGGCAGCCACGTGATTTTCATTTCGCAGCCCGAGGCCGTTGCCAAAGTCATCATCGACGCGGCAAATGGCGTTAAATAATCAGATAGTTTTTGTTACAGTTTTAAGCGGAATTGGTCATGATTGACTGTTCCGCTTTTTTATTGGTTTGCCGGAAAAGTGTTGTCACAGGGCAAAGATGTTATTTGATTTTCCCAGTGCGCCGGATTCATTTTTAGTAACGGCAATGCTATATACTTTATGAGTAAATTAAACGTTTTACCATCTCAAAACAGCCAATCCGTTGTGCAAACCTTATTTTATATTGTTAAAATAACACTAATTATTGCTTGTCTGAATAGACGTAACGGCAATTTTTTTAACAGGCGCTTGAACTATGTAATGACTTTTTTACAGGCCAAAAGGTTCCTTTAATTAAATAATGCATTTTATCCGAATAAAATTTTAAATAAAATTTTTCTTTGTCAAAAATTAAGTGTTATTTCGACAATAATTATAAATCTTTATATGAGCAATAACCAATTAGTGATCGGGGTTGATTACGGGTCTGACTCCGTGCGCTCCGTGATAGTAAACGCGGCCAACGGAGAAGAAATAGCATCATCAGTATTTAATTATCCCCGCTGGCGCGATGGCAAGTATTGTGTACCTGCCGAAAACCAGTTCCGCCAGCATCCGCAGGATTATATCGACGGACTTAAAGCCACCATTAAAGATTGTATTGCACAGGCCGGCGGTGAAGCCATTGCAAAAAATATAAAAGGCATTTCTGTTGACACCACGGGCTCAACCCCTGTAGCGGTTGATGCTACAGGTACTCCGCTTGCCCTAACCCCGGGTTTTGAAACTAACCCAAATGCCATGTTTGTATTGTGGAAAGACCATACTTCGGTTAAAGAGGCTGCACAGATCAATGAACATGCTACAAAATTTGATACCAATTACTTGAAATATGTTGGCGGCATTTACTCGTCAGAATGGTTTTGGGCTAAGTTGCTGCATGTGCTAAGAGTTGATAAAAGTGTACGTGATGCTGCCGCCTCATGGGTTGAGCATTGCGACTGGGTACCGTTTCTGTTAACCGGTGGTACCGATGTTAAGGCTATCAAACGCGGCCGTTGTTCTGCGGGGCATAAAGCCCTTTGGGCCGAAGAATTTAATGGCCTGCCTCCTGAAGAATTTTTTGTTTCCCTTGATCCGATACTGGCTGGTTTCAGGGATAAATTATATGAAGGTACATACACGGCCGATGAAGCAGCCGGAAACCTCAGCGCGGAGTGGGCGGAGATATTGGGACTCTCAACCGATGTGATTGTAGGTACCGGCGCTTTTGACGCACACATGGGCGCTGTTGGCGGCCAGATTGAGCCTTATCACCTGAGCAAGGTAATGGGCACATCAACCTGCGATATCCTGGTTGCCCCAACATCAGAGATGGAAGGCAAGCTGGTACGCGGTATCTGTGGACAGGTAAATGGCTCGGTTATTCCGGGAATGGCAGGTTTAGAGGCTGGCCAATCGGCTTTTGGCGATACTTATGCCTGGTTTAAAAATATCCTGGCCTGGCCATTGAATAACCTGCTTTCGCAATCGCAGGTAATTGACGCGGCTACTGCTGAAGCGTTGAAAGAGGAGATTTCAGAAATGATCATCCCTGAATTGAGCAGGCAGGCAGCATTGTTACCCATCGAAGAAAGCAATGAGCTGGCTATTGATTGGTTTAATGGACGACGTACACCGGATGCTAACCAGGAATTGAAGGGCGCTATAACCGGTTTAGGTTTGGGCAGCGATGCACCACGGGTATTCCGTGCGCTGGCCGAGGCTACCTGCTTTGGTGCCAAGAGCATTGTTGATCGTTTTATCAGCGAGGGTATCCCGGTTAAAGGGATCATCGGTATCGGCGGGGTAGCAAAAAAATCACCTTTCGTGATGCAAATGATGGCCGATGTTTTGGGAATGCCTATCCGCATTCACCAGTTTAAACATACCTGTGCTTTGGGCGCTGCGATGTTTGCCGCAGTGGTTGCCGGTATCTACCCAACTATTGAAGAAGCTATGACAGCCATGGGCCGCGGCTTTGACGTGGTTTATGAGCCAAACATCGCGCTAAAAGAAGTTTATCAGCAACGCTATAACCAATACAGCATATTGGGCAAGTTTGTAGCTGCCGAAGTTGCTTTGAAAAATAATCCTGAACTGCAAAACGCTTAATAAAGACATGAGTAAATATGATCATATAAGGCTTAGTGCCTATAATGCCAATATGCAGCTGCCCAAACTGGGCCTCGTGCTGTTCACTTTTGGTAACGTAAGCGCCGCCGACAGGGAATTAGGTGTATTCGCCATTAAACCAAGCGGTGTACCTTACGAGGATTTGTCGCCGGAGAAAATGGTGATCGTTGACTTTGATGGTAATACCGTTGAAGGTGACCTTCGCCCGTCAAGTGACACCAAAACACACGCCGTACTTTATAAACACTGGGAAGGCATCAACGGTATTGTGCATACGCACTCTACCTACGGCACTGCCTGGGCACAATCGCAACGAGATATCCCGATCTTCGGTACTACCCATGCCGATCATTTAACGGTTGATATCCCTTGTGCACCGCCTATGAATGATGAAATGATTAAAGGCAACTACGAATACCAAACCGGTTTCCAAATCATGGAATGTTTTGAGGAAAAAGGCTTGGATTATAAAGAGGTTGAAATGGTGTTGGTTGGTAACCACGCACCATTTACCTGGGGTAAAACTGCCGAAAAGGCGGTTTACAACAGTGCTGTGCTGGAAGCCGTAGCTCAAATGGCCTACCTTACCGAGCAAATTGACAGAAGCGCCCCCCGTTTAAAAGATGCGCTGATCAAAAAGCATTACGAACGCAAACACGGACCTGATTCATATTACGGACAATAAGTATGGGAAAGATAAAAACGTTTTTGGCTCCCCTCTCGAGAGGGGAATCGCACAGGCTCCGCTTTGTTACTTTTTTCCTGCTGCTTTGTTTTTTTGCCTGTACTCGTTTATCGGCACAGGTGGCAGCTACACCGCCAATGGGCTGGAACAGTTATAACTGTTTTGGTTCGGCAGTACATGAAGATGAAGTAAAAGCTAATGCCGATTACATGGCCGAGCATCTGAAACAACATGGCTGGGAGTATGTGGTAGTCGACTTTTTATGGTCTTACGATAATCCTCCGGGTAGTAATATCGGCAACCCATTCCAGTTACGTTTACAGGATGGCTCATATGTGCCATGGTTAACTATGGATAAATGGGGCCGCCTTACGCCGCAGCCTACTAAATTCCCTTCGGCTTTTGGCGGTAATGGTTTTAAACCGCTGGGCGATTATATCCACAGCAAAGGTTTAAAATTTGGCATCCACGTTATGCGCGGAATCCCGAGGCAAGCGGTTTGGTCAAAATCGCCGGTAAAAGGTACTAATGGCATTACTGCCGATATGGTAGCCGATACCAACTCAAAATGCCCATGGATGAACCACATGTATGGCTTGGACATGAAAAAGCCCGGTGCACAGGAATACCTGAATTCGCTGCTGGAGCTTTATGCTTCATGGGGAGTTGACTTTATTAAGGTAGATGACCTTTCGCGCCCGTACAGTAGTGCCGAGGTTGAAGGTTACCAAAAAGCCATTCAGCAATGCGGCAGGCCAGTTGTATTAAGCTTATCACCCGGTGAAACCCCGGTTGCGCAAGCGGCTCATGCTACCAAATATGCCAATATGTGGCGCATGGCCGATGACTTTTGGGATAACTGGAAAGAGATCCTTCATATGTTTGAATATGCTAAAAGCTGGGAAGGCGTAAGTGGCCCCGGTCACTGGCCCGATTGTGATATGATCCAGATCGGTAAGCTAAGTAAACGCGGCCCGGTAGGGCAGGAGCGCTTCAGCCGCTTTACCGAGGACGAGGAATATACCCACATGACCTTCTGGAGCATCTTCCGTTCGCCGCTGATGATAGGTGGCAACATGCCCGAAAACCGCGATTTTGAGCTGAAACTTTTTACCAACGATGAAGTAATTGCAGTAAATCAAAAAGGATCGAATCCTAAGCAGTTATACAAAAAAGATGGCGCCATGATCTGGTATTCGCAGATCCCCGGCAGCAAGGATATTTATGCCGCCTTTTTCAATATTGGCGATGATGACAAATCTGTATCCCTCAATTTCAAGGAACTGGGACTGAAAGGCAAAGTAACTGTACGTGACCTGTGGAAGAAACAGGATGTTGGCCAGTACAGCTCAGGTTATCAGCAAAAAATAAATAAACACGGTGCAGCATTATTCAGGCTGTCGCCAAAAACTAAACCAATTCACTAAATCACTCATTCGCTAAATCAATAATTAATTATAATGATCGATCTGAAAACATTTGAAATATGGTTCATAACCGGGAGCCAGAATTTATACGGAGAAGAAACACTGAAAAAAGTTGCCGAGCACTCGCAGGAAATTGCTAAAGGTATTGATGGCGCTGCCAATATCCCCGTGCGTGTGGTATATAAACCAGTTGTTAAGTCAACCGAAGAAATTTATAACACTTTGCAGCAGGCTAACGTTGCCGAAAACTGCATCGGTGTTATTGCCTGGATGCATACTTTTTCGCCAGCCAAAATGTGGATCAGGGGCTTAAGCATCCTTAAAAAACCGATGCTGCACCTGCACACCCAGTATAACCGCGATATTCCATGGAGCTCAATAGATATGGACTTCATGAACCTGAACCAAAGCGCCCATGGCGACAGGGAATTCGGCTTCATGGTATCACGCATGCGCATTAACCGTAAAGTAGTTGTTGGTCACTGGCAGGATAGCGAAGTGTTGAAAGACATTGAAAGCTGGAGCCGTGCAGCAGCAGGCTGGTACGATTGGCAAGGTGCCAAATTTGTTCGCTTTGGTGATAACATGCGTTTTGTTGCTGTTACCGATGGCGATAAAGTTGAGGCCGAATTGAAATTTGGTTTCGCTGTAAATACTTATGGTATTGGTGATTTAGTAGCGGTAGTTGACAGTATCAGCGATGCTGAAGTTAAAGCCCTTACCGATGAGTACGAAGCTACTTACACTATGGCCGATGACCTTAAGCAAGGCGGTGCAAGGTATCAATCGGTATATGACGCTGCCAAAATTGAACTTGGCTTACGTAAGTTTTTACAGGACGGCGGCTACAAAGGTTTCAGCGATACGTTTGAAGACCTGCACGGCATGATCCAGTTACCGGGCATTGCTTCACAGCGCTTAATGGCCGATGGTTACGGTTTTGCCGGTGAAGGCGATTGGAAAACTGCTGCCCTGGTACGTGCATTTAAAGTAATGGGTGCTGGTTTGCCGGGCGGTAACGCTTTTATGGAAGATTATACCTATCACTTCGACCCAAACAATGCTTTGGTTTTAGGCTCACACATGCTTGAGGTAGATAGCAGCTTAGCTAATGGCAAAGCAGCGTTAGAAGTACATGCTTTAGGTATTGGTGGCAAGGCCGATCCTGCCCGTTTGGTATTTAACGTAGCCGGCGGTGCTGCGCTTAATGCTTCAATTGTGGATATGGGCAACCGTTTCCGTTTAATTGTTAACGAGGTTGAAGCCATTGAGCCGGTAGAAGACCTCCCAAAACTGCCTGTTGCGAGAGTACTTTGGAAACCACTGCCCGATATGAAAACCGGTTGCGCAGCATGGATCTATGCCGGTGGTGCACACCATACCGCATACAGCCAAAACCTTTCGGCCGAGCTGATCAACGATTTTGCTGATATGGCCGGTATCGAGTTTTTACGCATTGGTAAAGACACCAAGCTTGATCAGTTCAGAAACGAGATCAGGTGGAATGACGCGGCTTATAAATAGCCCCTCTAAATCTCCCCCTGAAAAGGGAGACTTTAAAAAATATAAAAAGCCGCCGCTCGGCCCCGGCCGAGTGGCGGCAGATGAGGATGACGTAAAAAATAAAATGTCATTGCGAGGAGCGGTAAGGGATTGTGCAAACGGGGCGACGTGGAAATCTCGTAGCAATGTATAGCCGCCTTACAGGGCTAAGAGCATGGCTATTAGATTGCCGTGCTACGCTCGCAATGACATAAGTAATAAAACGCGTTAGGGATAGCAGCGGATACCGGCCAGTGAATAAGGCCTTGTGCAGTATGAGCGGATAGCCCGGCCGCAGGTAACGCCATTGTGAATTTGAGATTTCGGATGTGGGATTTCGGAATTGTCTGAACTCGAATTCATAGAATTAAGGAATTTATTTAGTATGATATTAATTTCTTTATTCCACAGGTTTCGGTTCAAAAAAATGAGAAGAGTATAAACTTAACCAATGCTTTAAAAAGCCCTCACCCTTTAGGGGAGGGTTGGGAGGGGCGCTAAACTAAATTTTAAACCAAATAATGAACAAATTTTCCACTATCGATTACGTGATCTTCGTAATCTATTTTATTGTAGTTACGAGCTACGGGTACTGGGTATACAGCCGTAAAAAGATCAAAGGCGTATCTGATAGTCACGACTTTTTCCTGGCCGAGGGTTCGCTTACCTGGTGGGCCATTGGTGCTTCGCTAATCGCGTCAAACATATCTGCCGAGCAATTTATAGGCACCAGCGGACAGGGTTTTGCCGTGGGTTTGGCCGTTGCAGCTTACGAATGGGTTGCTGCCATAGCGCTGATCATTGTGGCAGTGTGGTTCATACCGGTATACCTTAAAAACAAGATTTTCACCATGCCGCAGTTTTTACATACTCGGTATAATGAAACGGTAAGTTTTATCATGGCCATTTTCTGGCTGTTGCTGTATGTACTGGTTAACCTAACCTCTATACTTTACCTGGGTGCATTGGCCATTAATAACTTAATGGGCGGCGGATATCTGCATGAGATCATCATCGCATTATCCATTTTCGCGCTGTTCATCACCCTTGGTGGTATGAAAGTTATCGGCTTCACCGATGTTATACAGGTATTGGTACTGGTTGTAGGTGGTTTAGCTACTACTTACATAGCGCTTACTTTGGTGAGTGAGCATTTTGGCTTGGGCAAAGATGCTATGGCGGGCTTAAATAAAATGATGAGCGATGCGCCTGATCACTTTAAAATGATGATGGCTAAACCTAAGCCGGGCGCTCCGCAGGCAGAGATCAACAAATACCTTGCGCTGCCTGGTATTGCCATGTATTTTGCCGGTCAGTGGATCGTGAACCTGAACTACTGGGGTTGTAACCAATACATCACACAAAGGGCTTTGGGTGCTAACCTGAAAACTGCCCGTACAGGGATCCTTTTTGCTGGTTTAATGAAACTGGCTATGCCTGTTATTGTGGTTTTACCGGGTATTGCTGCTTACGTACTGTATAAAAACGGCGGCTTGCAACAGGAAATGGCATCGGGTGGGCACTTCAACTCAGATAATGCTTACTCGGCTATATTGGGCTTTTTACCAACCGGCTTAAAAGGTCTTTCGGTTGCAGCTTTAACTGCTGCTATCGTGGCTTCGCTGGCAGGTAAGGCTAATAGTATCAGTACCATCTTTACGCTTGATATTTACAAAAAACATATCAGCAAAGAAGCCAGTGAAAAGAGTATGGTTAATGTAGGCAGGCTTACTATTTTGGCTGCATTAGTGTTCTCTATCATGCTTACCTGGAAAGATCTTTTAGGCATAGGCGGCGAAGGCGGCTTTACCTTTATCCAGAAATACACCGGCTTTATCAGCCCGGGAATCTTCGCCATTTTCATTTTAGGTTTCTTTTGGAAACGTACCACAGGCGCAGCCGCTATTGCAGGTATTTTGACAGGCTTCGGCATGTCGGTGCTGTTCAATAACTATGCGCCAAAATTGTTTGGTAACGAGACCTTGCTTTATACAGCTTTCCCTAATGGTAAAGGCGGGTTTGAAATTCCGTTCCTGATTTGTATGGGACTGTCGTTCATGTTTACCATTATAGTGATGGTGGCCATTAGCCTGGCCGGTCCGAAAGTTAATCCTAAAGCATTTGAAATTCCGCGTAGTATGTTCAAGGTTGAGAAATCAACCATGGCATTAATTGTAGTTACACTTATCCTGCTTACCATGCTTTATGCAAAATTCTGGTAAGTACAATAATTTATAAAATGAAGTTTTTTATTGACACAGCCAACCTGGCACAAATTAAAGAAGCCCATGACCTGGGTGTATTAGACGGCGTTACCACCAACCCATCATTGATGGCTAAAGAAGGTATTACCGGCCATGAAAATATCATTAACCACTACAAAGCCATTTGCGAAATTACCGATGGCGATGTAAGTGCCGAAGTTATATCAACCACTTTTGACGAGATGGTTGCCGAAGGCGAAGCGCTGGCTGCCCTTCACGAGCGCATTGTGGTAAAGTTGCCCATGATAAAAGATGGCGTAAAAGCTTTAAAATATTTTAAGCAAAAAGGAATTAAAACCAATTGCACGCTGGTGTTTTCAGCGGGTCAGGCCCTGTTGGCGGCTAAGGCTGGTGCTACTTACGTATCACCGTTTATTGGCCGTTTAGATGATATCTCGACGGATGGTTTACAACTGATTGAAGATATCAGGCTGATTTATGATAACTACGGTTATGAAACACAGATCCTGGCAGCTTCGGTACGCCATGCTATGCATATTGTTAACTGCGCTAAGCTTGGGGCCGATGTGATAACCGGTCCGCTGAGTGCTATTACCGCTTTGCTAAAACATCCGCTTACAGATAACGGACTTGCGCAGTTCCTGGCCGACCATGCCAAGGCTGCAGGTGTTTAGTTGAAATATTTGATTTTTGAATAAGAAAGTCCCGCGCGAGGCGGGCTTTTTTAAATTAAATATTTTAAGTGTTTTTTTAACAATTATAAATTAATTTTTATACATTGGTCTCACTGATTCCCAAACCATTAGTTAAACCAATTTATTTGTTCCGGAAATTATAATAGTTAAACGGCAAATGCTTTTAAAAAGCAAGCTAACAACCTCAAATTATGAAGAATAACAAGAATTTATTAATGATGTTAAGCTGTTCGGCAGCGCTTTTTGCGGCTTGTAACGGTAATCCAAAAGCAACTGATTCAACCGTGAAAGATTCGACCTCGGTAACTACCCAGTCAATACCCGATTCGGCCAATTTTGAGGCCGATGTACAGGGGCAAAAAGTGAAACTCTTTACCCTGAAAAATAACAGCGGTGCAACAGTGGCCGTTACCAATTATGGTGGCAGGCTGGTAAGCTTACTGGTACCTGATAAAGACGGTAAGGCTACCGATGTTATTTTAGGTTACGATTCATTGAAAAGCTATCAAAAACCAAAGGAGCCGTATTTCGGCGCCATTATAGGCCGCTATGGTAACCGCATTGCCAAAGGTAAATTTACTCTTGATGGCAAAGCTTACCAGTTGGATATTAACGATGGTGTAAACACCCTGCATGGCGGCTTCAACGGCTTTTATGGAAAGGTGTTTGCGGCTAAGCAACTGAGCGCATCACAACTGGAATTTACCTATATTTCAAAAGATGGCGAAGGTGGTTATCCGGGCAATTTAACTGCAACTGTGGTTTATACCCTGAGCGATGACAACGCGCTTAAGATTGAATATAAAGCAACTACCGACAAAGCTACCGTAGTTAATTTAACTAACCACGCATACTTTAACCTGAATGGTGCAGGTAACCCAACTATTACCGACAATGTGTTGCAAATAAATGCTGATGCATTTTTGCCGGTAGATACCACATTGATCCCCACAGGCAAGCTGCAGCCGGTTAAAGGTACCCCGTTTGATTTTACCACTTCAAAAACCATTGGTAAAGATATTAGCATTGCCGATGAGCAACTGAAAAACGGTAAAGGTTATGATCATAACTTTGTATTGAACAAGCATGACCTTAGTACTCCAATTGCTACTGTTAAGAGTACAGTTACCGGCATTACTATGGAGGTATTCACCGAAGAGCCCGGGTTGCAATTTTACTCAGGCAATTTTTTAACCGGCGAAACCAAAGATGGCAAAGACGGCAAAGCTTACCCTTACCGTTCGGCGTTTTGTTTGGAAACCCAGCATTTTCCTGATGCGCCAAACCAGCCGGCGTTTGCTTCAACCGTGTTAAAGCCAGGGCAAACTTACCATACGGTCACCATTTACAAATTCTCCAAATAAATAAGCAATGCTAAAGAGAGCTTTTTTAATGCTGTGTGCTGCCGGTACTTTTACCGCGATGCATGCGCAAACGCAATATACTATAGCGGCTGATAAGGTGAAGGCACACATTCAGCCTACCATGTATGGGATATTTTTTGAGGATATTAACCTTGCTGCCGATGGCGGTGTTTATGCCGAGTTGGTAAAAAACCGTTCGTTTGAGTTTAACATGCCTTTGATGGGATGGAAAGAGCAAAAAAAGGACGGCGGTGACGGCCGCACTGAAGTGATCAACCGTGCTGTTGAACGTCCGGAAAATGCGCACTTTATAAAGAGCTATATCACAACTGATGCCGGTTTTTACGGTTTCTCGAACGAGGGTTTCCGCGGGATGGGGGTTAAGGAAGGCGAGGAATACAGCTTTTCGGTGATAGCCAAACAGGAAGGTGATACCAACGTAAAGCTGAATATTGAACTGCACGGCGATAATGATGCTGTTATAGGTAAAGCCGAACTTACGCCAACCGATAAAGAATGGAACCGTTACAGCGTGAAGTTTAAATCGAGTGCTACAACGCAGAAAGCACAGCTGTATGTTTGGATGAGCGGTAAGGGCGTAATCGACCTCGATATGATTTCCCTGTTTCCCGAGCACACCTGGAAAAACCGCCCGGGTGGCCTGCGTGCCGACCTGGTACAGCGATTGGCTGATCTTAAGCCCGGCTTTTTACGTTTCCCCGGTGGATGTATTGTTGAAGGCCGCGAGTTGAGCAACCGCTATCAGTGGAAAAAACTATCGGCGCGGTTGATAAACGCGAGAATATCATTAACCGCTGGAATACGGAGTTTAAACACCGTCCAACGCCTGATTATTACCAAACTTTCGGTCTGGGCTTTATGGAGTATTTTATGACTGCCGAGGATATTGGCGCTTCGCCCCTGCCTATCCTGAATTGCGGTATGGCCTGCGAATTCAACACCGGCGAACTGGTGCCTTTGGATAAACTTGATCCTTACGTACAGGACGCGCTCGACCTGATTGAGTTTGCTAATGGCGATGCCAGCACCAAATGGGGTAAGCTGCGTACCGATCTCGGTCACCCGGCACCGTTTAATTTAAAAATGATCGGTGTGGGTAATGAACAATGGGGCCCGCAATATATCGACCGTTGGAAAATCTTTACCAAAGCTATCAAAACTAAATACCCGGATATCAAGATTGTGTCTGCTTTAGGCCCATCGCCTGATGGTAAAGAGTTTGACCTGTTAAATAAAACCTTCCGCGGTTTAGGTGCCGATATTTTGGATGAGCATTATTATGCGCCTGCAAAATGGTTCAGGGATAATGCCCGCCGTTATGATAACTATGACCGTAAAGGCCCTAAGATCTTCGCCGGTGAATATGCCGCGCAAAGCAAATCAACCGTAAACCCCGATAACAAAAACAATTGGGAGTGCGCATTATCTGAAGCGGCCTTCATGACCGGTTTGGAGCGTAATGCAGATGTAGTGAACATGGCTTCATACGCCCCGCTTTTTGCTCATGTAGAAGGCTGGCAATGGACACCAAACCTGATCTGGTTTGATAACCTGAAAAGTTATGCTACGCCGAATTATTATGTGCAGCAACTGTTTTCCATTAATAAAGGAACAGATGTAGTGCCGCTTACCTTAAACAACGAGGCCATAGCCGGCCAAAATGATAGCTATGCTACTGCCAGTTTAGATAAGAATACCAATGAACTGGTGATCAAGTTTGTGAATACCAGCACTTCGGCTCAAAATGTAAGCTTTAAAATTACAGGCTCAAAAGGTTATCAAAAACAGGCCACGGTTACTACACTAAAAGCCGACGACAAGGATGCTGAAAATTCATTGACCGCACCAACGGCAGTTAGCCCTGTTGAAAGCAAGATTGATATTTCGGGCAATACCCTGAAGCTGGCAGTTGAACCTTACTCGTTTAAAGTAGTAAGGCTTAAAAATAAATAGCCTTGAAAAAGATCCTATTGATCATATCCTTATTGTTCCCGGGCATTTTCTGCAATGCCCAGGAACTAAGGACTGATATATCGGTACACGACCCGGTAATGACCCGACAGGATAGTACGTATTACATCTTTTGTACGGGCAACGGCATTGCTATGTGGTCGTCAAGTGATAGGGTACATTGGAAGGCCGAGAAACCGGTGTTTGCAACACCCCCGCAATGGGCGGTTGATGCTATTCCCGGTTTTAAAGGGCACATTTGGGCGCCGGATATTTCGTTTTATAATGGGCTGTATTACTTGTTTTATTCAGTATCGGCCTTTGGCAAAAACACTTCGGCCACAGGTTTAGCAACCAATACTACATTACATACCAATGATCCGGCATATAAATGGATTGATCATGGCAAGGTAATTCAATCCATCCCAGGCAAAACCAACTGGAATGCCATCGACCCTAATTTGATTACCGACAAAGACGGTACGCCATATTTAGTTTTCGGCTCGTTTTGGGATGGATTAAAACTGGTAAAACTGAATAAAGACAGGTTAAGCGTTGCGGAAAATATTGATAACATTCCAACCATTGCCACACGCCGAAAAGTAGCAACGGAAAACCTCCCAGCTGTTGACGGTAATCCTGTTGATGCAGGAGGCAATGCCATTGAAGCGCCGTTTATTTTTAAACACGATCAATACTTTTACCTGTTTGCCTCGATAGATTATTGCTGCAAAGGACCGAAGAGTACTTACAAAATGATTATCGGTCGCTCGAAAAAACTGAAAGGGCCATACCTGGATAAAGAAGGCATAGCCATGAACAAAGGTGGCGGTAGTATCCTGCTGGCCGGCGATAAGGATTGGTACGGTGTTGGACATAACGGTGTAAGTACCTTTGACGGCGCGGATTACATTATTTTCCACGGCTATGATGCAGCCGATAGAGGGATTTCGAAGTTGAGGATAGAGAGGCTGGATTGGATTGATGGATGGCCGGTGATAAGGAAATGAATACCTACTTATAGTTATTGCTTATAACTTAGTCGCCACCGCTCGGCTCCAGCCGGGTGGTAACGATCAAGCGGCCTTTGGCCGCCGACGCAGGAGTAGCAGGCCAGAGGCCTGGGAATAAAAGCCATTCGGCTGGAGCCGGGCGGCGGCTGTTATTGTTGAACCCAGCGCAGGTTAAGCTTCCTCGCCTGAAATCTGTTGCATTAACATTACAATATGAAAACATCACAATACCTGATCGCATTAGGCCTGGCACTTGGCAGCCTGACATATGCCAATGCCACAACCCGCGATACCACATTCCATGCCGATGGTAACCCCATTATCAGGCACAAGTATACTGCCGATCCGGCGGCTATGGTTTATAAGGATAAGGTATACCTGTACACCGGGCATGATGAAGCTGCGCCCGGTCATAACGGCTATACCATGCACGACTGGACCTGCTTCACTACAACCGATATGGTGAACTGGACAGAGCATCCTTCGCCTATGAATGTTAGGGAGTTTAAATGGGCTAAGGATGATGCATGGGCTTCGCAGGTGATAGAACGGAATGGCAAGTTTTATTGGTATGTGGCTGTTGAACATGGCACTATTCATGGCAAAGCTATTGGCGTGGCGGTATCTGACAGTCCGTTAGGGCCGTTTAAGGACGCCCGTGGCAGTGCTTTGGTTACCAATGATATGACCAAGGCCGTAAAGCATTCATGGGATGATATTGACCCGACGGTTATTATTGATAAAGGCGGGCAGGCCTACCTGTTTTGGGGAAACGGCATTTGCTATTATGCTAAACTTAAAAGCGACATGACCGAGCTTGACGGGGAGATTAAAACGATTACCCTGCCGCATTATACAGAAGCGCCGTGGATCCATGAGCGTAATGGCTGGTATTATCTTTCATATGCCTATGAGTTCCCCGAAAAAATAGCGTATGCTATGAGCCGGAATATTAACGGGCCATGGGAATATAAGGGGATTATCAATGAGATTGCTGGAAACTCCAATACCAATCACCAGGCTATTATTGAGTTTAAGGGCAAATGGTATTTTATATATCATAACGGAGCGTTAGTGCCTGATGCGGGCAGTTTTCACCGTTCCGTTTGCATCGATTATTTGTATTACAATAAAGATGGAAGTATTAAGCGGGTGGTAATGACCAGCGAAGGAGTTAGGCCGGCGAAATAATTAGTCCCACTCAAGCCTTCTCCACCGGGGAGGGCTTTGAAGTTTTCCCTACATGATAGTCCAAAGGGAGAATTATTCCGATTGATAAGTACATAATTTAATGAAAGGTAACTTTACCAATTATTTTACTGATATTGCGTTGCGTACGTTTGGCCTGTAAACCAACCGGCTACCAGCTGTTTTACCGCAAAAAACCAATTATAATAAAATATGATCATTAAAAATGTTTACTTATTACTTGCCGGACTTTTATTGGCCGGTTTTACTTCATGCAAAAAGAAAGAAGTTTTGCCGGGCAATTCCGGGAACGTTCCCGGTGATACGGTGGTAAACACCGGAAAGGCGTTGCCGGCTGGTGCAAAAGATGGGGTTACTTTTATCAATTCGGGTAAATCGGTAATTTTTAACCTGTATGCGCCGGGCAAAAAATCCATATCAGTAATAGGTGATTTTAACGGTTGGGATGTAAATGATACCAAGGCCGTGATGAATAACACACCCGATGGCAAACGCTGGTGGGTACAAATTGATAACCTCGATCCCGCTGCTGAATATGGTTATCAGTTTTATATTGATAAATCATTGAAGGTAGCTGATCCATATACCGAAAAGGTGCTTGACCCTGATAACGATTCATACATTTCTTCAGATACCTATCCCAACTTAAAAAAGTATCCAGCCGGGAAAACTACCGGTAATGTAAGCGTTTTTCAGGCCAGTCAGCCTGCGTACAGCTGGAAAAACACCAGCTTTACCCGTCCCGATAAAAAGAACCTGGTTATTTATGAGTTATTGGTTCGTGATTTTATTGACGCCCATAACTATCAAACCCTTACAGATACGCTGAAGTATCTCTCAAACCTGGGAGTTAATGCTATTGAACTGATGCCTTTTAATGAGTTTGAAGGCAATCTTTCATGGGGCTATAATCCGTCTTTTTATTTTGCACCTGATAAATACTACGGTACCAAAAACGCCTTGAAAGCTTTTATTGATGAGTGCCACTCGCGGGGTATAGCGGTTATCCAGGATATAGTGCTTAATCACTCCTTTGGCCAATCGCCAATGGTACAAATGTATTTTAATACAACAGCGGGCAAACCTGCGGCCAACAATCCCTGGTATAATGTGGACCCAACGCATCCTTACAATGTAGGTTACCAGTTTAACCATGAAAGCGCCGACACTAAATATTTTGTAAAAAACGTGCTCAAATTCTGGATGACGGAGTATAAGATAGATGGTTTTCGCTTCGACCTTTCAAAAGGTTTTACCCAGGTTAACTATGGCACGTCTGATGCAGCCGTGAACGCATGGAGCCAATATGATGCCAGTCGTGTAGCCATCTGGAAAGATTATAACAACTATATAAAAAGCATCGATAATAATAACTTCTACGTAATACTGGAACATTTTGCGGCTAACCAGGAAGAAAAAGAACTGGCCGGCGAAGGCATGATGCTTTGGAACAACCTGAACTATAATGCCAATGAAGCTACTATGGGCTGGCTAACCAACTCCAATTTTCAGGGTTTGTTTTATGATCAGCATACGTTTACGCAGCCGTATAACCTGGTAGGCTACTTTGAAAGCCATGATGAGGAACGCCTGCAGTTTAAAAATGAAAGCTATGGCAATGCGGTTGGCAGCTACAATGTAAAAGATAAAAACACAGGTTTGGCGCGCGAAGAAATGGCAGCCGCGTTCCTGTTTTCGGTTCCGGGACCTAAAATGCTGTGGCAGTTTGGGGAGCTTGGTTATGATGTAAGTATTAACCAGGGAGGCCGCACCAGCAATAAACCTATCTACTGGAACTATAATACCGACCCTAACAGGAGGCATTTATATGGTGTTTATGCAAAGATGATTAAGATGAAGGAAAAGAACGCTGTATTTGCCTCAACCAATTATACTTATGATCTTGCCGGTCCCATTAAAACAATCCAACTAAAAGATGCCGGCGCGAATGTTGAGGTGGTAGGCAATTTTGACGTGGTGCTGCAAACCGGCAGTATCAGCTTCCCGGCTACCGGAACCTGGTATGATAACATTAACAAAACCAGTATAAGTGTAACATCATTGCCATATTCCATGACGCTGCAACCCGGCGAATATCATGTTTACAGCAGTGCTCCTTTACAGCAATAACCAGGTTAAAACACTAAGTGTTAAGGCTTCCGGGAGTTGACAAATGCTGTTTTAAGAGGTAGTTTTTAACAGGAAATTACACTTCTGAAAACTATAAACGTGTAATGGCCTTATTTTTAATTGATTGTTAATAATTAATGTTACCTTTGTAGTAATTAAATAAAAATATAATGCAAGGAACAGTAAAATTCTTTAATGAAACCAAAGGTTTCGGATTTATTACACCAACTAATGGTGGTGCCGAAGTTTTTGTACACGTCTCAGGCCTGATCGACACTATCCGTGAAAACGATAGCGTTACCTACGATGTAGAGCAAGGCAAAAAAGGCTTAAATGCGGTAAATGTAAAAGTAGGTTAAACTATCAATTATATAAAAATCGTACAGCATCTGTTCAGCAATGGGCAGATGCTTTTTTTATGCAATAAAAAAGCCTAACATATGCTATAAAACAGCTCCGTTAGGCAATAATTATATTCAACAGGGGAGTTTTCCTAAGAAGGCTTTACCATCTGCACTAAGGCATCAATAAATTTAGGTGCATCATTCAAACTCTCAACCAGTTGCACATGCTCACCGCCGAGAGCTTTAAACTCGTCACCATATTCGGTAGTTACTTCATATACGGTTTCAAGGCAGTCAGCTACAAAGGCGGGGCAAAATACCAGGAGACGTTTTTTACCTTCGCCGGCCAGTTTGGCTACAATTTCGCTGGTGTAAGGCTGCACCCATGGGTCATTGCCCAGGCGCGATTGAAAGCAGATGGTATATTTCTCTTTCGGAATGCCCATTTTTTCAGCTATCAGTCTCGCCGTATGATGTGATTGTGCCGAATAGCAAAACCTGTTGGCATCAGTAAGCGTTTCGCAGCAGCCGGCCGATTTAAGGCAGTGGTTATGCGTATGGTCTGCTTTAATCAGCTGCCTTTGCGGCAGTCCGTGAAAGCTAAATAAAACGTGATCGTACGTTTCGGGATTATATTTTTGAGCGTTATCAGCAAAAGTTTCAATCATCAGCTCATTATCGTGGAAAGAGTTGATGAACGTAATATTTGGCGATGTTGGCCATTTGCCAACAATGTCCATCACCTTTTCATAAACAGACCCGGTACTGGCCGAAGCATATTGCGGAAACAAAGGGATTACCTGGATACTTTCAACAAGGGCTGCTTTCAGCTTCTCCAAAGCCGACTCGATAGAAGGATTTTGGTAACGCATAGCCAGCTCAACCATATAGTCATCGCCAAGGCGCTGTTGTAAAGCCTGCTGTTGTAAAACACTGTAATGTAACAGTGGTGAGCCTGTTTTAGGGTCCCAAATGGCTTGGTACAATTTGGCCGATTTAGGTGCCCTGAACGGAACAATAAGGCCTTTGACTAAAAGAGTGCGTGAAATGGCCCCGATATCAATAACCCGCGGATCCATCAAAAACTCATTCAAATAACGCTTTACATCTGCTGTGCTGGGGCTATCCGGGGTGCCCAGGTTAACCAGTAAAATTCCTTTTTTAGCCATAACTGTAGGCGCAAAAATAGCAAAAAATGCTCCGTAAGTTATGACGGTGGTCACAATTTACAAATAAATGAGGTGTAAGATAAGTGAATGTTTGAAAGTAGAAATTGAATTTAGGAATTGTGTTATTTGTTTTTAAGGAGATATGTTGATAAGGAATTTAGCGTATCAGCATTTTTATATGATTAGGGCGTTGCCTGCGGCCGGGCTCTACGCTCATACTGCACGGGCGTTAGTCACAGGCCGGTATCCGCTCCGATCCCTAACGCGGGTTGGATTTAACAACTTTCCACAATCTCCACCATGGTACACCCGGCGATTCATGGTGCTCATAATGATAACCAAAAAAATAGCAGCTAAAAAATGCAGCCAAATGATTACGGCGCTGGCTCCGGGCAAAGTGCCGGTTATCGTGTTCGCCTTTATGGGGCTGATATGTACCGAAGTAAAATAACTGTAATGTGCTCAGCAATGATGGTACAACCCAAAACATAATCAGGTTTGGCTGTGGGATCCAGATCTTCAGGATATTGAATACAACAGCCATCACCACAATTTGCCATATGGACAGGTAATTGCGGATAAATTGTACATACCATGCAAAAAAGCTGCCCTGGTGATAATCCGGATCTTCATGGGTATGTACGTGGCTATGGTGCTTGTGGTGTTTTGTGTACAATTGGGGGTACCAGAACGAGGCATATAGGAAAGTGCTGAGGTAACCCACAAAGTTATTTAAGCCCCTATCGGGCGAAACTGTACCATGCATAGCATCGTGAGCGGTGATGAACAGCCCGGTATAAAGGTGCATTTGCACCAGCATCAGTACATAAACAAGAGGATTGCTGAAGCTGAAATGCCATTGCATCAGTAATGTAATACTTGTTGCCCAGCAGCCAATTACCAGCGCGGCCACAAATAAACCAATATTTGATGGACTTTTTTGCATGTTACCTATTACAGCAAAAAGCGTGCTGTTAAAAGCTTTCTATAGCGGCTTTTACTTTCTGCATCAGCCACATGGGTGTTGATGTTGCACCGGCAATACCAATGGTATCATTTGGCGCAAACATGTTTTTATCCAGTTCGTCGGTTGAGGATATGAAGTAAGTATTGGGGTTGTGCTTGCGGCATACTTCATACAATACCTTACCGTTTGATGATTTTTTGCCCGATACAAAAACAATCTTATCAAAGCGCGTTGCAAATTTGGGCAGGTCTTTATCCCGGTTACTTACCTGACGGCAAATAGTATCATTAGCCTTAAGGTCGTAGCCGCGTGAAATAAGCTCATCTTTAACCGAGTAGAATTTATCCATACTCTTGGTGGTTTGGCTATACAGCGTAATGTTGTGCGGCAGTTCTACATTGTCAAGCTCGGCAATATCCTGGAAAACTATTGCTTCATCATTAGTTTGTCCCTGCAGGCCAATCACTTCTGCATGACCGTGCTTGCCAAAAATCAGGATCTTCTCGTTCGAGTCGTATGAGGTTTTGATGCGGTTTTGCAGTTTAAGCACTACCGGGCATGAGGCATCAATAAGGGTGATGTTATTCTCTAAAGCCGTACGGTAGGTGTCGGGAGCTTCGCCATGGGCACGGATGAGCACCTTTTCATTATGGAGATCTTTAAGCTGGTCGTGTTCAATGATGCGAAGGCCTTTTGCTTTCAGGCGTTCAACCTCTTCGTCATTATGCACAATATCGCCAAGGCAGTACAGGTAGCCGTCTTCTTCTAAAATCTCCTCGGCCATATCAATGGCATAAACCACCCCAAAGCAAAAGCCCGAATCCTGGTCAATAGTAACTTTTAACTGATAATCTCCCATGGTGCTGTAAATTTACGGCAAAAATAACCGTTGATTGTAATGATTGCGTTGATTTTGATGATTATTATATCACTAAATAGTTGATCCCTTAGCTCAATAAACCAAATTCAAAACAGCAAAAAATAAAAACTGCGCAATCAGTAATGTTGGGCCAACAATGCTTTGCCGTTTAAATTTAAACTGCTCAAATATAAAAAGCAACAATGCACTCAGCACAAACCAGCAAACATAGTTTTTAAACGGAACGCCAGCATCCAGCCAATGCCAGTAATCAAAATGTATGGCAATAGGCTCAATCAGCACATCGAGCAGGGTAAGGATCATAGCTCCTGAAAGTATTCTAACCAATGTACTTTTTAGGCGGCTTCGCTGCAGGGTAATGCCCGCGGCATAGACCAGCAGGAACCAATTTACCCCGATCATCAAGGGAATTTCAAATAGTTTAATGCCAAGTGTTCTGCCATATTGATAATGCCCGAAGAGCCAACCGGTATGTACACCGATGTATTCGGCCATGAAGCCGATGCCGAAGGCGGTCAATGCAAACAGCAGAAACCTGCTGTCGAAATTGTCATAACTATAAATGATAATCCCAAGCATCAATAGTAAATGCCATGGTACCAGGGTTATAAATAATACGGTTAATGAGGGGATAATAAAGCCTATCAACCCTACCAGGTGAAACAGGAAAATAACTATGATACAGATCCTGTTTTTTTCTGGACAGCATTATCGGATGCTATGGGTTTCAAATTTTTCGCCCTTTCCACATCGTGGTTTTGGTGAGATACCTTTGGATGGATAAAACAGCTACGACAAGCAGGCTAAACATTTGAGCAGGATGTAAAAGGATGTTATACTCCGCTTTTTGACCGGCCGAAAGGGAGATCATGATCCGCGTAAGAAAAATAAGGCCTGCGGTAAAAAGTATCAGCGGCATGTTCAGGGTTGTCATGATAATCAGCGGACCGGCAATAGTGATGGTAATGTACACCAAAAAACCAATGATGCTGTAGTTAAAAGCCGCCAGGAAATTTTTACTGAACCCATTTATAGCTTCGCCATATCCCCGGTACATACGGCAGCTGATCATGCCGTTGGCCAGCAGGGCCTCGCCATTATAACGCTCCGCTTTTATGAGGCGCATGATCTCCACGTCTTCCACCACCTTGTTTTTTACCGCTTTGTGCCATTGGTGTTTATGATAAATGGCAGCATCAAACAACATAAACTGACCGCTGGCGGCCGCTACTGAGGCGTTTTTTAATATATATACCAGGCGTAAAGGCAGCAGGTTTAGCAATATGAAATGCATGAGAGGCACTACCAGGTTCTCGCCGAGGGTAAGCATGGTTTGATTGCTGAACAGGCTTAATAAACCCAGTTGGTGCAAATGCATACGGTGCACAGCACTGTTGATAAGGCGGTTACTAACCTGTTCTGTCGGCATCCAAAAACAGCAGATATTTACCATCGGCCTGTTTAGCCATTTGGTGGCAGGCGTAATTTTTCCCCATCCAGCCATCTGGTAATTTACCTCCCTTTAACACCCTGAAATGAGGGTGCCCGGCGGCAAATTCAGTACAAACCTGGTAAGTATCATCGCTTGAATCATCGTCATAAATAATAACCTCGTAGTTGTTATAGTCCTGCCGATGGATGGAATTTAACAGGGTTAATATGTTTTCGGCCTCGTTACGTGCAGGGACCAGGATAGAAACTTTATCCGAATAATACCGCCCTATATGGGGCAGTTTGGGGTTGGAGATATAATTGAATAGCGTTACCGCAAACCTGAGTATGATAAAAAAGAGGGTTATTAATATAGCTATGGTCACTTTTTATATATCAAATTCGGTTTGCAGTAATTTGGAGGCTTCATAATGCCTTTGATAAGCTTCCTGTAATTTACTTATGCTTTTACCGGTGTAATTTTCTGGTTCGCTTTTTAAATAAACGGTTGCCGTTGCCTTTTTATGTTTAAAGTACTGAATAAAAGTTGAAGCAAAAACGAGCTGGAAATTCCCATTTGCTTTTTCAATGATCCTCATAACCCCTTTTTCAAAGTTTATGCCGGTAACAAAGTTAGCATACAGTTTGCCCTGTGGAAATATCAAAACCAAATTTGCCGGATCGGTAAGCAATCCGGCCGCATAGTCAAGGGACTGGATGATACTTTTTGAATCTTTTTTTACCGAAAAAGCACCGGCAAATTTCAGGAAGCGCTCGCTACGGGCAGTCTCTTCCAGGATCATGACATGTAACTTTTTCTTTAGCAATTTATCGTTTACGCAGTATAATATCAACCCATCCCAAAAACTAAAGTGGTTGCCTATCAGCAGCACCGATTTATTTTTATCAATTACAATGTCGTTAAACAACAGTTCATGAAACGTTTTGCCAACTATCCATTTAACATAGTAATGGACAATACGGGTCATGAAAAAGTTTTCTTTATTGCGGATCATATTTTACACGAATGTATTGCATGTCGGCGACAATTTTATCGAATTACACGAAATTTGCTGATGGCTTATCAAATGAAATTAGTGCCAATTCGATATAATTCGAAACATTTGTGCTGATATAATTAGTGTTCCATATTGATCTGGTTTTTTAACGCTTGCTGATGTGCGTTATTAATGTTCTCCTTCAACTGCTCAAAACTAAGTTCGCCGGCAACACCTAAATCAAACAAATGGACATAGGCGCGGGGCTTCAGGCTTTCAAAGTAATCGATCAGGGTACAATGATAAACCACCTGGCAGGGGCCTTTTATCTGTCGCATCAGTTTATAAACACCGGTTTCAACACGTATAAATGTTTCATGGTTTGAATAGAGCTCGCCCTGCGGAAATATCACGATAAGATTATCAGGATCATTTAATATCCCGGCCGAGTAACTGAGCGAGTCGAGTATCGCCCTTGACCCCTTTTGAATGGAGTAGGCACCAATGTATCGAAAATAACTATGCTGATCGAACTGGTCCTGCTGCATCATGATGTAAAATTGCTTTTTGAGATCATAAACAGCTGTCCGGTTAGCAATGAAACCATCCCACCAGCTAAAATGATTGGTCAAAAGCAATATTGAATGGCCCGGGCGTGGCTCAAAGGGCTGTACATTAACCTCTTTAAAATTACGGCCGATCCACCATTTTACACAACGGATGAATAATTTACTCCAAAATTTCTTTTTACGCGAAGGTACCATGTTTATTTAACTAAATACTCGTCAAGTGCCTTTGTAACCAACCAGTGCCCAAGTTCAATTTCATGCACTTCGGCATTATGAAGCATTCCTAAAAATGGCATTGCCGCCGATTTAGGGAATAGTTTATCATGCCTGCCAAATATCAGCAAACATTTAATTTTATGCTGATTGATTAGTTGTGCTACTTTCTGCACATCAGGCTTTAACTGCCTGATCAAATTTAGGGTATAATAGGTGTCAAGCCGTTTTTGTTCGGTATCAATTTCATTATAAGCTATGCGGTAAAGGCTTTCGTCAATAGCGCCAACGGTTTTCATGCTTTTAACTAAAAAAGGTGCCAGCCATTTGCTTTTTGTGGCCGTACGGAAAATTGCGCGTCCAAGCGTATTATGCAATATAAAATGAAAGCCTTTAAATACAGCAAGGCCATCAGGGGCCATTAAAATGATGTCATCAATCATATCGGCATATTCTTCAACCAATATCAGGGCCAGGTTGGCGCCTATAGAATAGCCCATTACCGAAAAACGTTGCCGGCCGTAAAGCTTAAACCATTCTTCCATGTAGCCGCTTACCATGGTTTTGGGCATCCCGGCCACGATCTGTTGTTCTGTCCAGCCATCCAGCCTGCTTTCGCCGTGAAAAAAGTGATCGAAACCATAGATGTGATATTGGGGTAGGATGGATTGATCAAGTACATGAAACTGTTTCCCAGTCATGCCATAGCCATGAAAGGCCAGCAGCGGTTTTTGACCGGTACCATACTCGTGAAAATGTGCTTTGCCCAAGCCGGGCAGATGTAAAAAACCCATTAAGGCAATATTAAGAATTTATGGCTTTTGTACAGTAAACGGCCATGTTTTGTTTTGAATGATGGAATAGTCTTTTTATAAAATTGTCATTTCGATGAACGGCGAAGGGCGCGAAGCTGGGTGTGAAGAGAAATCTTCTGCTTCCTGCAAATCCACCATACATGGTTTACTTACCGGGTGTACAATTTCTCACTCGTTCCTCATATCATTAATGGCATTTTTTATTTATCGATATACTTCATGATCATTTCCGTAGCCCCTACATTTTCCTTCACATAATTAAATACCTTTTTACGGGTAATATTATAAAACGCCTCGTCATTAACCAGTGTGTCAACAATATCTTTTAATTCTGTTTCATTGCTGATGCTAAAACCGGCATTAATGGCTATAAGTTCCTTGGCTTCGTTAAATTTCTGATAATTGGGGCCAAAAATAACCGGCAGACCGAACGCGGCTGCCTCCAGGGTATTATGAATACCCACACCAAAGCCGCCACCTATGTAAGCAACGTCGGCATAAGCATAAAGCGATGAAAGCATGCCGATATTATCTATCACCAGCGATTGAAGATTGTTAGATGTAAGCGATTGGTTAATAAAATCTCCTGACTTTAAGCCTTCTGCCTCAGTTCTTAGCTGAGAAAAAGTGATCGCATTTCCCTGCGGAAGCAACTCTATCAAGTTATTAATCTTTTCTTCCGGTATTTCATGCGGAGCGAAGATGAATTTCCAGTCGGGATACTGGCTTACTAATTTGGTTAATATATTCTCATCCTGTGGCCAGGTGCTGCCTGCTATAAATAACTTGTGACCGTTTTTAAATTGTTGTATCAAAGGCAGCACTTTAGGGTTTTGTGCATTTGCCCAAACGCGATCAAACCGGGTATCGCCGCTAACTGATGTGTTAGTAATACCGATACCTTTCAATAACTGCGTAGATGCCTCATCCTGTAAAAAGAAGTGCGATACCAGACTTAGGATTCTGCGATTAAAACCGCCATACCATTTAAAAAACACCTGTGTGGGTCTGAAGATGCCTGATACGATATACAGGGGGATATTACGCTTGTTTGCTTCATTAAAAAAATGGAACCAGTACTCGTATTTAGTAAAAATGACAATCTCGGGGTTAATGGCATCAATAAACCTGCGGGCGTTTCGGGCAGTATCCAAAGGCAGGTAGTAAACATAGTCCGCAAGGGAGGTGTTTTTCCTGATCTCATATCCCGAAGGGGAAAAAAAGTGACTACTATTTTCTTTTTGGGGTGTAAATTTCTCATTGCTTCCAGTATCGGCCTTCCTTGCTCAAATTCGCCAAGTGAAGCAAAATGAAACCAAATACTGCTTTCTATACGTACAAAGACAGGATTTTTACGCCCTGCAACCCAAAGTTTTGCCTTGTTGTTAAACAATGCGGCAAAACGGATAAAAAGGGAATATAATTTGATACCTATATTATATAATAACATCAATTTTAACGCTGAATGATTATCTTAGCCGGGCATAAAAGTAATAACAATAATTACAATATTAGTTTATGGCCCGCCCGGTGCTATAATAAGTCGGTTATATGATTGATCATACAAATATTGCTTACTTAAATTTAAAACACATTTAACACTATGAAAATTGCAGTAATTGGTACGGGCTATGTAGGCCTGGTAACGGGAACTTGTTTAGCCGAAACGGGAAATGAAGTAACCTGTGTAGATATCGTGGAAGAAAAAGTAAACAAGATGCGGAATGGCGAAATGCCGATCTATGAACCGGGTCTTGATATTTTATTTCTGCGTAACATTAAACAGGAAAGACTAACCTTTACCACTAATCTTGCCGAAGCAATAGCCCCGGCCAAAGTGATCTTTTTGGCGTTACCAACGCCTCCGGGAGCCGATGGAGCAGCCGATTTGAGTTATGTGCTTGGCGCGGCAAAAGATATCGCCAAACTGATCACCGAATATAAAGTGATCGTAACCAAATCAACGGTACCTGTAGGTACGGCAGATAAGGTAACCGCAGTGATGAAAGCCAATACCGATGTTCCCTTCGCTGTGGTATCCAACCCCGAGTTTTTACGCGAAGGCGTAGCCGTAGAAGACTTCATGAAACCGGATAGGGTAGTGATCGGTACAACGGACGAAAAAGCCCGCCAGGTAATGGGCGATTTATATGCACCTTACGTGCGCCAGGGTAACCCTATATTATACATGGACGAACGCTCATCCGAGCTAACCAAATATGCAGCCAACTCATTTTTAGCCACCAAGATCACGTTCATGAACGAGATTGCAAACATGTGCGAGCTGGTAGGGGCGGATGTAGATATGGTACGCAAGGGGGTAGGAGCAGATGGCCGTATTGGCAAACGCTTCCTGTTCCCAGGTGTGGGGTATGGGGGCAGCTGTTTTCCTAAAGATGTGCAGGCCCTGTCAAAAGCAGCCGAAGAAAATAAATACGACTTCAAGATCCTCAACTCGGTGATGGAAGTGAACGAAAATCAGAAGAAACGGCTGGTAGTTAAAATGCGTGAATATTATGGCGAAGGCGGACTGAAAGGAAAACATTTTGCCCTGTGGGGACTGGCTTTTAAACCGGAAACCGACGATATCCGCGAAGCACCAGCACTGTACATTATCGATGAGCTATTAGCAGCCGGGGCGACAGTAACCGCCTACGACCCGGAAGGCATGCCAAACGTTAAAAAACTACTTGGCGATAAGATAAGCTATGCCACCAATCGGTACAATGCCCTTGAAGATGCAGATGCTTTGCTGATTGTGACCGAATGGCCGGTATTCCGTACGCCAGACTTTGACTTTATGAAGGAAAAGCTGAAGTCGCCGGTGATCTTTGACGGGCGTAACCTGTATGACCTGGACAGGATGAAAGATTATGGATTTTATTATAACAGTATAGGCCGTAAAACAGTAGCAATATGACAGAAAGAAAAAGGATCCTGATTACAGGAGCGGCCGGTTTTTTAGGCTCGCACCTGTGCGACAGGTTTATTAAGGAAGATTATCATGTGATCGGGATGGATAACCTGATCACCGGCGATTTGAGGAATATCGAACATTTGTTCAAACTGGAGAACTTTGAGTTTTATAACCATGACGTATCCAAGTTTGTTTATGTACCGGGCGAACTGCATTATATCCTGCATTTTGCCTCACCGGCCAGCCCGATAGATTATCTGAAAATTCCGATCCAGACATTGAAAGTAGGTTCACTGGGAACCCATAACCTGCTGGGGCTGGCCCGGAACAAGAAGGCACGGATGCTGATCGCCTCCACATCGGAAGTATACGGCGACCCGAACATCAACCCTCAGCCAGAGGAATATTGGGGTAATGTAAACCCGGTAGGCCCGAGAGGGGTGTATGATGAAGCCAAAAGATTCCAGGAAGCTATTACCATGGCTTACCATACCTTCCACGGGTTGGAAACCAGGATCGTTAGGATTTTCAATACTTATGGCCCAAGGATGCGACTGAATGATGGAAGGGTGTTACCGGCTTTTATAGGGCAGGCACTGCGGGGCGAACCGCTGACCATGTTTGGCGACGGCTCACAAACGCGGTCGTTTTGCTATGTAGATGACCTGATAGAAGGGATCTACAGATTATTGCACAGCGATTACGCCCAGCCGGTGAATATCGGCAACCCTGATGAAATCACGATAAAACAATTTGGCGAGGAGATCATTAAGCTGACGGGTACCAACCAGGAGCTGATCAGCCTGCCTTTGCCAACAGACGATCCGAAGCAACGCCGCCCGGATATTACCAAGGCCAAAGCTATATTAGGCTGGGAGCCAAAAGTATCCAGGAGTGAAGGTTTGAAGATCACCTTAGAATACTTCAAGTCGTTGCCCGAACATGAAATAAACCATAAAGACTTTACCTATTACAATAAGTAAAGGTAACCAGGCCGGAAATTAATTTTTTTGGCCTTTTTTATAATATAAAAGCGGATGAATTGTCACAATCTGCTTACTTTGCCGAACATTCAAACATACTCTCTATTTAAACCATGAAAATATTAGTAACAGGCGGTTTGGGTTTTATTGGTTCGCACACCGTTGTTGAGCTGGTTAACGCGGGGTATGACCCCATTATCGTTGACGACCTGTCGAACTCGGACCCCAAAATATTAGATCAGCTTACAAAGATCTTAGGCTTTACCCCGGTATTTCATAAGCTTGATCTTTGCGATGAAGCCGCCGTTAGATCACTTGCACTTGCCGAACCCGAAATAGGTGGTATCATCCACTTCGCAGCCTTTAAAGCGGTGGGCGAATCGGTAAAAAAACCAATGAAATATTACCGGAATAATTTTTATTCTCTTATCAATCTGCTCGAAGCTTATTACGGTAAGGCTATCAATTTTGTATTTTCATCAAGCTGCACAGTTTACGGACAGCCCGAAAAATTACCCGTTACTGAGAATGCTCCGGTACAACCTGCGCAATCGCCATATGGTAATACCAAGCAAATAGCCGAAGAAATTTTGGTTGATATGGTAAATTCCGGCAGCGATTATAAAGTGATTTCGTTGCGTTATTTTAACCCCGTAGGTGCCCATGAGTCTGCTTTGATCGGGGAGTTGCCAATAGGTGTACCACAAAACCTGGTGCCTTTTATTACACAAACTGCCATAGGCAAACGCGAAAAAATAACCGTTTTTGGTAATGATTATAACACGCCTGATGGTAGCTGCATCCGCGATTATATTCACGTAGTTGATTTGGCGAAAGCCCATGTAGCCGCGTTAAGGCTTGCCGAAAAAGACGAATTTAAAGGTTATGATGTGTTTAACCTGGGCACAGGCAATGGCACATCAGTATTGGAAGTAATTCATGCTTTTGAAAGCACTACTGGCGAAAAACTGAACTATGAAATTGGCCCGCGCCGTGAAGGTGATGTGGAGCAGGTTTGGGGCGATGTTACCAAATCATCAACCAAGCTTGGCTGGACAGCTAAACTTGGTATTGGCGAAATGATGTCATCAGCCTGGGAGTGGGAAAAATATATTGCTCAAAATCCATTCAATTAATATCAACAGCAAGGAATGAAAAAGATCATTATAACAGGGGGCGCTGGTTTTATTGGTTCGCATGTGGTGCGCAGGTTTGTGAAAAATTATCCTGATTACATCATTGTTAATTTAGATAAGCTTACTTATGCGGGTAACCTGGCCAATTTAAAGGATATTGAAAATGAACCTAATTATAAGTTCGTAAAGGGAGATATTGTTGATATTGCTTTTATTAATGAACTTTTTGCGGCTGAAAATCCAGATGCGGTGATCCATCTTGCTGCCGAGTCGCACGTAGACCGGTCGATCACTAACCCCCTTGATTTTGTGATGACCAATGTGGTAGGCACCGTAAATTTATTGAATAGCGCCCGTGAGCACTGGAAAGGCAAATATGATAAAACCCGTTTTTATCATGTTTCTACCGATGAGGTATACGGTACCCTTGGCGATGAGGGGATGTTTACTGAAGAAACTGCCTATGATCCACATTCACCATATTCGGCTTCAAAGGCGGGTTCTGATCATTTTGTGCGGGCCTACCAGGATACTTATGGTATGGATACCGTAATATCAAATTGCTCAAACAATTATGGATCATTCCATTTTCCGGAAAAACTTATTCCGCTGGCAATTAATAATATCAAGCAAAGTAAACCTGTACCGGTATATGGTAAGGGCGAAAATATCCGCGATTGGCTTTGGGTTGAAGACCATGCGCGGGCAATTGATGTAATATTTCATAATGCCAAATCGGGCTCAACCTATAATATAGGCGGGCATAATGAATGGAAAAATATTGACCTGATCAAATTGCTTTGCAGTATATTGGATAAAAAATTAGGCAGAGCTGAGGGAGAATCGGCTAAGTTGATCACTTTTGTGACAGACAGGGCCGGGCATGACCTGAGATATGCTATCGATGCAACCAAATTAAAAAATGATTTGGGTTGGGTGCCGGGCATAACTTTTGAAGAAGGTTTGGAAAAAACAGTTGATTGGTACCTGGCTAATGAAGATTGGCTTAATGATGTAACGTCGGGACATTACCAGCAATATTACAGCAGTCAGTATAACGATAGATAAAAATGTTCGGGCTTTTTAAGAGGAAGAAGGCAGTAAGGGAATCAAAGTTCAATTATGAGGGAATCATGGTTGATATGCACTCGCATGTGTTACCGGGAATTGACGATGGCGCTAAAACGCCTGAAGACTCGGTAGAATTGATAAAAAAGATGATGGAATTGGGGATAAAAAAGTTATCGCTACGCCACACATCATGATAGATTTTTATCGCAACACCCCCGAAACCATAGGAAACGCGCTTGCTATATTAAAAGCCGAACTGGTTAAGCAGGGAATTGATATACCGGTTGAAGCCGCTGCCGAACACTATTTTGATGAAACGTTTGAAGCTCGTGTAGAGGATGGCCCGATCATGACCATGGGCGATAATCACGTATTATTTGAATTTTCATTTATAAATCAACCGCCAAATACTTACAGTGTAATTCAAAAGCTTCATGATAAAGGGTATAAACCTATTTTGGCCCACCCCGAGCGCTATCAATACCTTGATTTAGAGAAATTGAAAAATTTGCACAGTTGGGGTGTCGACTTTCAGCTTAACACCATATCTCTTACCGGGTATTACGGCAAGGAGATAAAGAAGATGGCCGAAGACCTGATTGATAATAGTTTGATAGATTTTATTTCAAGTGATATGCACCACTTAAGGCACGCCGCAGCATTTGGCGATGCACTAAGAACAACCTATATCGAAAAATTGCTTATCGACTATCCGCTTAAGAATAAGATGTTGTTTTAGCAAAAGCAGTATTGCAAAAATGATATAGCCTAAAAAATCGTTGTTGTGGTACGAAGCAATAACGATTTTTTTATTTGTTTTAAATGCTAACGTCCCATCAGGGTCTCTCGCAGAGGACCCTGATGTATACGCCATACAAGATTCGCTGTTCTGAATATGCTATTAGGTATTTATAGAAAACATAGTGATGTTGTTAAAAAAACATCCCGAAGAAGGTAAGTTTGATGTACCTTCTTCATTTATAAATATTAATATAGTTTATAGTTGGAGTTTGGCGATAGCGTAACTTCGCGCTGAATGAAGGAAATATCCTGTTTACGAGTTATTTCAAAACCTTTAGGGGGAAAAGGTAGGGTGTTGTTTTTATTAACATTTTTTATTTTTGTAAAATAATAAGTTGGTATTTTTGCTTGTATTTTATATATAATAAATATAACTTTATATCAAAAGCTATATTATTATGAAAAATAGACAACTCTTTAAAGTGGTGTTAATTGTTTTATTGGCAATTGGCAGTCAAGTATTATTCGGGTTTTCACCCGCTAAGTCAAAAAATGCCTATAAGTTAAAATCAGTTCACATTACCAGGCTAAATGCCAGGTTGGTGCAATATGATTTTTATTTTAGCAACGGCAATAATAGTGTTACATTAAGCGGGCGCGGGCAAACGAATAGCGGTAACATTAACGCATTTTTGGTTGAGTATTTTGGGACTAGCCCTGATAACGCGGTAGGTGCCGGTACAGCAAGTGGTACTTACTCTATCGATGCAAACGGGAATTGTACAATAAACGTAACCTATACCGCATATGGCCACGCCCAGGAATGGTATAGTGGAGTGGCAAATTATTCCGTCGTTTAAATTATATACGTTTTCTATAAGGAGGTCATCTAAAAGTTTAAGGGTGACCTCTTTCTTTTAAATTGCACTTTGCTGTTTCTGTAGGGTTCTGGTAATAATTTTTGTAAATGTAATCGTTGCGTTTTTTAGTTCGGTATTGTTGCTATTCGTACCTCAAAGCTTCAACCGGATCCAGTTTTGCTGCTTTTTTTGCCGGGTAGTAACCCGATATCAAACCAATAAACGTACACAACACCACTGCAAAGAACAGCCATCCCCATGGCACTACAAATGCGCCGCTTATTTGTACGGCAATTAGGTTTCCGGCAGCCATGCCCAGTATCATACCTGCTGCACCGCCTATAAGGCAGATCACTATGGCCTCTATTAAAAATTGTTTACGAATGATTGCCGGGGTTGCTCCTATAGCTTTTCGCACACCAATTTCGCGGGTGCGTTCTGTTACTGATACCAGCATGATATTCATAAGCCCTATGGCGGCACCGATTAGCGTGATAATACCTACAGCAAAACCGGCGGCTGTAATACCTGCAAGTTGACCTGAAAGCTCTTTTTGAATGGAATCGCTTCGGCTTATTTCAAAGTTATCCTGGTTAATTACGTTAAGCCCTCTTACGTTTCTGAATAAGGAAGTGGCTTCACCTATGGTAGCATCAAGGGCACCGGGAGTGGCTACTTTAATGGTTACTGTGAACGAAGCATTTTTGGTACTGTCTATCTGTTTGGCTTTCAATACCGGGATCACGCAAAATTTATCGCCTCCGAATGAACTTGAGCCTTTTGATGCAAATACACCAACTATCCTGAACCTATCGGTACCAAGATATATCGATTTATTTATCGGGTCTTCGGTTTTAAACAGTTTCTTTTTAATCTCGTCGCCAATAATGACCACGTTCGATCCATGTTCCAGTTCAGAAGCTGAAAAATTACGCCCGAAAGCCAGCTTTTTACCCGCTGTAACCAGGTAATTTTCGTTTGAGCCGGAGATAGATATGTTTGGATTGGTTTTTTGATTGCCGTATTTGGCTACTGCGGTACCATTTACCTCTAAATTAATGGCTATAGCTACCGGCAATTTAAAAGTATTTTTAAAGCGTACAGCTTGGTCATAAGTAATGGCCGGATACACTTTACGATGCCCGCCGTTGCCGAAGTTCAACCCCTCGCCACGGTTTTGCAGGGTGAATGTGTTGGCGCCAAGATCGGCAAAAGCATCATTAGTGAACTGCCTGATGCCTTCAATGGCCGTTAAAATACCCACCAACGCCATGATACCAATAGCTATGATGAGCGCGGTTAATGAGGTGCGCAGCCTGTTGCCGGCTATAGACTGTAATGCAATGGAAATGTTTTCTTTGTAAGAGGTTTTTACCGGCATGGTATAAATATAAAAAACTTGCTGGTATGACTATGCACTCCGCCTATTTGTTACAGTTGCTGATCAATAAACTTTTTGATGGATAGTATAGCCTGGCGTCAATGATATTGCCTGTTTGTTGCAATTTTAATCCCTATATATTAAATATCTTCAGGTATATTTATGAAATATAAACTAAACTTGCCATGAAGCAAATTTTCCTCTTGTTTTTATTTATTGTATTGAGTGTTGGTGCGTGGCCTCAGGACAGCCTGTTGCATAAAGTTGTTAAGCATTCCTTTAATATTGACGAACATTCGGTAGTAAAAGATTCGACCGGAAAGCAACTTACTTACAAGGAATGGGGCGATCTGGTGCGTACCAGGCAGTTTGTTTTATGGCCCGAGAATATAGAAGATCCTAAAACTGCCTTTATTGTTAAGAAGAAGGGCACCAAAGAAGTGCGGTACATAAAGTCTGAAACTGAGCAAACGACAGGAACACGAGAGAGTATGCCGAAACAGCTATCGCCCGAAGAAGCCAAAGAGCAGTACATGGCTTCTCTCCCCAAACCCTACGAATCGACCTATTTTAACACCGGTGAGATAATGGAACCGTTTAGTACACATGATATTAACGGTAATAAAATCAAACTAAAAGATTTACGCGGCAAAGTCGTTGTCTTGAATTTTTGGTTTATAGGCTGCCCGGCCTGTATGCAGGAGATTCCGGAGTTAAACAAGCTGGTTGATGATTATAAGGGTAACTCAAACGTGATTTTTTTGGCAATAGCACTGGATTATCGCTACGATCTGAAGAAATTTCTGAAGCAAACGGAGTTTAAGTATGATATTATCGATGATGGCCGGAATATAGCCGCCAGGTATAAAATAGGCCTTTATCCAACCAGTGTTATATTAAATAAGGAGGGAAAAGTTACCTTTCATACTGTAGGATTTGCAGTAAACTCCCCGTATTGGATGAGAAAGACGATTAACGAGGGATTAAAATGAGGCAATTGTTTCAATGTGGGGGCGCATAATTGTGTCTCCCGTAAGACAAGCCGCATGCCCAATTGCGTAAATTGCACGCGGTAGAGACGCAATTATGCGTCTTACAAAAAAAGCGGCATCAGGATGATCGTGATACCGCTTTATAATATTTTAAAGAAAATTTTAAACCGAGAAAGAAGAACCACAGCCGCAGGTGCTGGCAGCATTAGGATTGTTGAAAGTAAAACCACGGGCATTTAATCCGTCCTGGTAATCGATTTGCATACCGGCCAGGTATAAACCGTGCGCTTTGTGCATGAAAACTTTAATACCATCAATAATATATTCCTGGTCGCCGTCTTTTTTCATGTCGAAGCCTAAAATATAGTTCATGCCCGAACATCCACCACCCTCAACACCAACACGTAAACCAAATTCGTCGTGTATTTCTTGCTGGTCTTTTAATTTATAAAGTTCTTTTACTGCGCCCGGTGTAAAAGAAACCGGAGCAGCTTCAACAGCTATACTCATCTTTATTTTTATTTATTCCACACAAATATAACGTAAAATGCAGATTTTTGTTAGTGTCATAATTTTATGACCCCTGTATAACATTTATAAACATGCCCACTCTACCTTTTTTGTTTGATATTTTAAAATATACTATTTCGGGCTTAGGCGTTGTGTATATCGCTTTTTACCTGTTTAAACCATACCTTGATAAATCAGAAAGTATCCAGCTATTGGAATTAAAACGTACTATCAGTAATCAAACACTGCCCTTGCGCCTGCAGGCTTACGAAAGGGTTGTACTTTTCATTGAAAGGGTTAATCCTGCAAGTTTACTTATCCGCCTTAACGGATCGGCCGATACCGCCGCCGAATTGCAGGCTATTATTGTTAACGAGGTGCGCAACGAGTTTCAGCATAACATTACGCAGCAAATTTATGTAAGCGCCCGGGTTTGGAACGTGGTAAAAAGGGTAAAGGACGATACCATTAATATGATCAATAATGCTGTAAAGGCTTTACCTCCTGATACTTCAGCACTTGAGTTAAGTAAGGTTATCCTGGTACATTTAAGTAAGCTTGAAGATAACCCTTATGATGTGGCGCTTGGGCTCATCAGGCAGGACATGGAAGAATTACACTAAGCTTATGGCCAGGGATAAAAAAATTACCACTACATCGGGTATCGAAATTAAGGAGGTTTATACCGAACCTTCAAATATGAATGAATTGCCCGGTGAGTTCCCTTTTACCCGCGGCATCCAAAAAGATATGTACCGGGGCAAACCCTGGACCATGCGTCAATACGCCGGTTTTTCAACCGCCGAAGAATCAAACAAGCGCTACCACTATTTATTAAGCCAGGGAACAAACGGACTTTCGGTAGCCTTCGATCTCCCAACACAAATAGGCTATGACTCCGACCACCCCCTTGCCGAGGGTGAGGTAGGCAAGGTAGGCGTAGCCATTGATTCGTTAAAAGATATGGAGGTTTTATTTGAGGGTATTGAACTTAAGAATATCACCACCTCCATGACCATCAACGCAACCGCTCCTATTTTGCTGGCCATGTACATTGCCCTGGCAAAAAAACAGGGCGCTGATCTGAAACAGATTTCGGGTACTATCCAAAACGATATATTAAAAGAGTATGCTGCCCGTGGTACCTATATATATCCCCCTGCGCCATCCATGCGGCTCATTACCGATGTATTTGAATACTGCAGTAAAGAGGTGCCCAAATGGAATACTATCTCCATATCAGGTTATCACATCCGCGAAGCAGGCTCAACCGCCGTGCAGGAGCTTGCATTTACATTGGCCAATGGCAAAGCTTATTTAAAGGCCGCGTTGGATAAAAGGCTTGATATTAATGTGTTTGCCAAGCGGCTTTCCTTCTTTTTTAACTGTCATAGTAATTTTTTTGAGGAAATAGCCAAGTTCCGGGCTGCAAGGCGCATGTGGGCGCATATTACTAAACAATTGGGAGCTACCGATGCCGGCGCTCAAAAACTTCGCTTTCATACGCAAACAGGCGGCTCTACTTTAACCGCTCAACAGCCGCTCAATAATATTATAAGGGTAAGCAACCAGGCAATGGCTGCCGTGCTGGGGGGTACACAATCATTGCATACCAACGGGTATGATGAAGCCTTGTCGTTACCAACAGAAGCCGCAGCCAAAATAGCCTTGCGCACCCAGCAGGTTATCGCGTTTGAAAGCGGTGTTACCGATACGGTTGATCCGCTTGCCGGTTCATACTTTATCGAAGCTTTGACAGATGAGATAGAAGCAGCAGCCCAATTATATATAAATAAGATAGATGCTATGGGTGGCGCGGTAAAAGCCATAGAGCAGGATTATATCCAGCAGGAAATAGCAGCCTCTGCTTATCAGTACCAACAGGAGATTGAAACCGGCGAAAAAGTGATTGTAGGTGTTAACAGGTTTACCCAGCAGGAGGAAGCTCCCGTTAACGTGTTTAGGGTGGATGATGCGATCAGAAAAATGCAATCGGAAAAAATTGCAGAGCTAAAAAAGGCGCGTAATAGTGAAGAAGTTGAGAAAAGTTTACATCTTTTGAGAATGGCTGCTGCCAGTGCTGAAAACTTAATGCCGTTTATAGTAACTTCGGTAGAGAGCTATGCAACCCTGGGAGAGATTGCCGACGTATTGCGCGGCGTTTTTGGGGAATATTAGGATCGGGGTGCGGCTTTTAGGTATGTGTTTATTGCGTGCCGCAAATCAAAAAAAGTTAATTTTTAATTTTATAAAACACTAAACCAGCGCATTATTTTTTAGTTTATAATAATAGCTGAAACGGCTCAACAATTACCCCTGTTTTGACGTATAATTAAGGGTTGTAACCGGCGGTTTTATTATTCTTTTTTTTGAAATTCCAAAAAAGAAAAAAACAATTGAGAAATATTTGGATTGTGATTTTTATACCAAAAATTATGTTATCCATACAAAAATTTCATTAAAAAATCGAATTTGTTAGTAAAAAGCCAAATGTTAAAAAAGTGAAAATTTAATTTTTTTATAAGCTTTTTTTGGCAATATTCGATGTTCCGTAGCAAGGCCAAAAGTTGTTTCGCTGGGGGTTGGAAATCAATATTTTACTTTTATTTATATGGAAAAAACTTGTACGAACGTTTGGAATAGCTGCCTTCAGATCATCAAAGACAACATACCGGCCCAGAGTTTTAAAACCTGGTTTGAGCCGATTAAAGCTTTGAGAATGGAGGGAAGCGTATTAACCATACAAGTACCAAGTTTATTCTTTTACGAGTGGCTTGAAGAGCACTATGTAGGGTTACTGCGCAAGACAATCAAAAAACAATTGGGCGACGAAGGACGTTTAGAGTATAATATAGTTGTTGAGCAATCATCAAGTAAACCATACACAACTAACATGCCTTCAAACGGAAATGGCGCTGATTCAAAACATCAGAGTATGCCGATACCTATTTCAATTAACAAGGATATTAAAAACCCCTTTGTTATACCCGGGCTCAAGAAGTTGAACGTAGATCCTCAGCTTAACCGTAACTACACCTTCGAAAACTTTGTTGAAGGTGATTGCAACCGTTTGGCCCGCTCTGCCGGTTATGCCGTTGCCGCTAAACCCGGAGGTACTTCATTTAACCCTTTAATGATTTATGGTGGTGTAGGTTTGGGTAAAACGCACCTGGCACAAGCTATTGGTAACGAAATTAAGCGCACCCTGCCCGATAAACTGGTACTGTATGTATCATGCGAAAAATTTACGCAGCAATTTGTTGATGCTTTAAAGCACAATAATATTAATGATTTTGTGAACTTTTACCAGGCCATTGACGTGCTGATCATGGACGATGTGCACAACTTTGCCGGTAAGGAAAAGACACAGGATTTCTTCTTCCATATATTTAACCACCTGCACCAATCGGGCAAACAACTAATCATTACATCAGATAAAGCGCCTAAGGATCTGGCCGGTTTGGAAGAACGCCTGCTTTCGAGGTTTAAATGGGGCTTATCTGCCGATTTGCAGATCCCTGACCTGGAAACCCGTATGGCTATCCTGAAGAATAAAATTTACCAGGATGGCATCGATCTGTCAAACGATGTGATCGAATACGTTGCTCATAACATTGATAATAACGTACGGGAGCTGGAAGGCGCCATGGTATCGTTACTGGCCCAGTCAACCCTTAATCGTAAGGAGATTGACCTGAACCTGGCTAAACAAATGTTGAAAAACTTTGTGAAGAACTCATCTAAAGAAATTTCGATGGAGTATATCCAAAGTTTAGTGTGCGAGTACTTTGAAGTACCTATTGAAATGGTAAAATCTCAAACCCGCAAACGTGAAATTGTACAAGCCCGTCAAATATCGATGTACCTGGCTAAGGCACATACCAAAAGTTCATTGAAATCAATCGGTCATTTTTTTGGTGGCCGTGACCACTCAACCGTGATCTATGCCTGCCAAACTGTGGAGGATTTGATTGACACGGACAAGAAATTTAAAGGGTACGTAGCAGATATTCAGAAGAAACTAAAAATGAGCTAATAATTGCTCGCTAATACAACAAAAAGGCCGGTTATTTTTAACCGGCCTTTTTTGTTTTTATGTTTTTTAAATGTAGTTTTAACGGTTGTAAACCTTATCATAAAACTGCATATGAAAAAACACACCCTCCTGCTGTTTTTGTTTTTTTTCCATTTTTCAAATATTTATGGTCAATCCGTTACCCTTGAAAAAGGCAAGCAATTTGAGGTTGATGTGCATACAGAAACGAGGTCGCCCGATATGGCGGACTATTCCACTTTAACCTTTGCCTTTAAGGTAGAGGGTAAAGACGGGCCTAATACTGTACTTGAGTGCAGGATTGTAAAAGTGGTTATGAGTAGCCTCTATGCTAAATATCCAGGTTCCAATAGTATATTAAATACCGATAGCATCCATACACTTAAATTAAACTCGTCCTGGCTGCTTTTACATCTGGCGTTGATGCATCAGCCGTTAACTGTAACAATGAGCCCGCGCGGGCAATTGCTGAGTATTACCGGTGTTGATAAAGCTTTGCAGGCTGCCATTGACAAATGGGGCCTCAGCGATGCAATGGCTTCACAGCTAAAGGCTAATGGTAAAAGCTTTCCTGAAACCAGTATAACCGGCATATTTACTCAATTGCCGCCACAAACCATCAGTTACAAAAGCGAGTGGACAAGCGATAACTTAAATTATAAGGTTACTGCTATTAATGGTGCTTTGCTTTATATTACTTCAACAAGTATTAAAACAGGAAATGGCCAGGGCATGAGCGGCTCGGGTATTTTTAACCAGGTAACGGGGCTCATGGAGCAGTGGCAATATGCAACAGAAACCAAGTTTGAACAGGAAGAAGAAGGGAGAAAAATAATGGTGCCGCAGTATGCCTACAAGCAAAGCCTGCGGTATGGTGAAAGGCATTATACGCAGGATACTGCCTGGATTAGCATGGCCATAAAAACAAGTCGTTCATTTAGTGATGCTCTTAAAACCAATACGATGTTCGATTCGGTAAAGGTGCATCGCTATTTCAGGGATAACGATGCTAAATTTGGTAATGATCCTTATTATGTAGTAACCAGATTAAATTTAATGCAAGAAATAGCCGGTTCCAGTAATTATGATGCTTACTCCAAAATGCTCAGAAATACACCCACAAGGTTTTTGAAAGACGAGGAAGGGCACTTGTTCAATAAATTTGTTGAGGTGAGTAATACCTCTGCCGACTCGGCCTATGTGATCAGTAAATACCTTTATAAAACCAGATTGTTTGATCAACTCATTCAGGAATCATATGCACAAAGTTTTTTAAGTTCAGATATAGCCAGTCTTATGCAGGACGAAGGCTTTAAGAGGTATGTGGCTTTACAAAAACTAAGTGACGCAGATGTAAAGAAAGTGCTTGCCGAGCAAAGCGAGCAACGGCGCAATTCTGTGCAAAAGGCAAATGAGCTGCTACTTTTACTGCATCAGGATAAAGATGTGTTGATTCAACAAAAAATAAACCCGCTTTATTTGTGGGTAAACGCAAAAAAACATGAACAAGAGCCCAACTTGTTAAACAAAACAGCCAAAGCTTTTATGCATATGGACGATGCCAGTATGAAAGCTGGAAATGGTAGCAGATATGCCTTATTGACGTATAAGCTGCTTTTAGGCGCTCACGCAACTGCCAAGGCAAATGCACTTTTGTTAAAAACGATTGAAAACCTGGAGCGATACAGCGCAGATACGCTTAATGCTAACCACTATGCCGATCAAAATATGCTGGCTTATGCCTGGTATCTGAAATATCAGGCCGAAAAACCTGCCGATTCGGTTAAGGCGCTGCAATACCTCTCAAAAGCGGCCAGGTGTTCACCCGCTACTACCAAGGAAAAGGCTCATGCCAGTTATTACGACCGGGTTTTCCTGCATTCAAAGGAGAGTTATAGGGAAGAGTTCATTGAACGGCTTTTTAATAGTGGGGATGATACACAAGCGCTTAAGGTATTTGTTGATCACGTTAACGCCGGATTGGATAATATTGACGAATTACAAAAATTGTATGAGTCGCATTTTACAAATAAAAGTTTTAAGGATTTTTTTGTTTCGGATGTGATAAGTACCTGGAAAACCGCACCGCCATTTACCCTTAAGGCACTTGATGGCAAGGAATATTCATTGGCCGCGTTCAGGAATAGTTGGTTGGTACTTGAATTTTGGGGAACCTGGTGCGGCCCATGTCGCGCTGAGATGCCCCAAATTAATGCTTTTAACAAGGAGCTGAGTGAAGGCAAACATAGCGGTATCAATTTTTTAAGTATTGCCTGCCGGGATAACGAGCAGGAGGTAAAACTATATATTACCGCTAATAAGTTTGAGATACCTGCGGCTATGGCGAATGATACTATTGAAAAGCAATATAGCGTTTCAAGCTATCCTTCTAAGATTATTATATCGCCCGAGGGTAAAATGCTGACCCTGAAGTTTGGTGGCGACTGGACGGGGATCATTAAAAAGCTTAATCAGATGTATCCGGCAAATAACTAAAATTGTTATGGAGAAAGGTAAATGAGGTATATTTAGTTATGAAAAAACTTATCCTCGCAGTATTTATTTTATTGTCGTTCCAATCCTTCGCCCAGCAAACGGAGCAGGATGCTATTAAGCAAACCATCAATACTATGTTTAACGCCATGCGTAAGGGCGATAGCACGATGCTTAGATCCACCTTTGCTAAAGGAATCGCTTTTCATAGCGTAGCCAACAAAAAGGATGGAACCGTAACTTTGGAAATTGAAAACCCTGACGATTTTATCAAACTTATTGGCACGCCACATAAGGGTGTTTATGATGAACGTATAACTTTTGCCGATATTAAAATTGACGGTCCGCTGGCCAGCGTTTGGGCTCCATACAAGTTTTACTTAGATGATAAATACAGCCATTGTGGAGTGGATGTTTTTCAATTGATGAAAACCGCAGATGGCTGGAAAATCATTTACATAGTTGATACAAGGCGGAAGGGCAATTGCCCGGAGTGATATTCTACATCACACCCAACTTCATCATTCCATAAAACAAACCGGCGCAATGCATAGCTTGTTTTATCTCGTTATTGAGCAGTAGTTGTTTTACTTCTTCAATGGTGTATTCTTCAACAATCAGTTCCTCCAGTTCATCGAGGTGTTGGCCCTGCACCTTTTTGCCACCTTTAGTAAAATAGGTAAATGTTTGATTGTTAGCAGTGGATGGGTTACCATATACAGTGCAAATCAGTTCAAATTCGTCAAACTGGTAGCCGGTTTCTTCCAGCAATTCCCGGCGTATTGCGTGTACAGGTTCTTCGCCTGCATCAATCACACCGCCCGGAATTTCGAGCGAGATAACACCTGCGGCATGACGGTATTGTTTCACCATCAATACTTTATTGTCTTCGGTTATGGCTACTGCGTTAACCCAGTTTGAATATTCAAGTACATAGTAATCTTCAACTATTTTGCCATTTGGCATTTCGCATTTATCAATGCGGAGGGTGGCCCAGGGGCCTTTGTGGATGTATGATGATGAAAGTAGTTTCCAGGTGAGATCTTTACTCATAGTTATTTTGCAGAAATTGATAGATAGCGTTACGCTTGTTTATGTTTTCGAATGATGCTCGATTGTGATTCTTCTCCAGTCGGTTAAATATAGAAATGATCTTTTGTAAGGCGGCCAAGGTTTCGTCATTAGCTGCAAAAGGTTCATAATACATATATAACAACTGAGCTAAAGCATCCAGCTTTTCGGGCGAATAGTTTCTCTCGTTGAGTAAAATGTCAAAATCTTCGATGCTTAGTTCAAGCAGATCGTTCAATTTTAGATCATACTCGTCCTGAAGCATTTGATCAGCATGTTGAATAAATGCTTCAGGATTTGCAGCGTTTTTGAAACCTGCCAGCTTTGATATCGAATATACGATCTTTTCAATCTCGCGTAAGATGAAGTCTTTTTGCATTGGTTAAGATGTGTTATACCGTGAACGACTACCAGCTGCCGCTTGAGCCGCCGCCGCCGCCGCTTCCGCCGCCAAAACCACCAAAGCCACCGCCTCCGCCACCGCCGGAAAAACCTCCCCAGTCGCCACCGCCGCTCCGGCCTCCGCCGCCAAGCATGTTACCTGCCAGGAACCACCAGAATGGGCTTGCACCCCCTGCGACCAATGATTTGCCTGCCGCCTCCGCCGCCGCGATTGCGGAATACCAGGATCAGGATAACTACGACTATGACAATGACTATAAAACCAGCCGGGCCGCCGTTGCTTTGCTTTTGTTTTTTTGCCGCCTTATACTCGCCTTTCATTGCTTTGATAATGCTGTTGGTACCAGCATCAAGTCCGCCATAATAGTCGCCTTGTTTAAAGTGCGGTTTAAGGTCATTTTGGATAATATCCTGAGTAACGATATCGGGCAAGGCGCCCTCGGCGCCGTAGCCGGTTTGAATACTCATTTTACGGTCGCCAATAGCAACCAATACCAATACGCCATTATTTTTGTCTTTTTGCCCTATACCCCATTTCCGTAACAGTTGAACGCCATAGTCATTAATATCATAACTCCCTGTCGATTTCAGGATCACCACTGCAATTTGCGTTGAAGTGGAATCATTGAAGGCTACCAACTTAGTTTCCAGTCGCTGTTTATCAGCCGGGTTTAGAGTGTTGGTATAATCTGTTACGAGAGTATTGGAGCGTTCCGGAAAGTCCTGAGCAATTGCGGCAATAACGCAAAGTGTAAATCCGAAAAACAGTATAAACTTTTTGAGCATGTTTTTAATTTTTAATCGCCATCCATAAAGGCTATATCATCCGGAAGTTCGTTTTGATCGCCATCTTGATGAGGGAAATATTTTTGGAGCTGTTCCCCGGCAATTTTAAGGCCTGTAACAATTCCTTCAACAATATCGCCATATTTAAAATGCTGCAGCATATCATCGCGGGTGGTATCCCAAAAATCGGGGGGGACAACCTGGTTAATACCGGCATCGCCTATGATGGCAAATTTGCGGTCGACGGTGGCCACATATACAAGCACCCCATGCCTGAGCTTGGTTTTATGCATATTGAGCTGTTGGAAATATTTTGCAGCACGGTCAAGAACATTTTCACTGCACCGCTTTTCGATGCACACCCTGATTTCGCCCGATGAGCGGTGCTCGGCATCTTCAATAGCTTTGCGGATGCGCTGCTGTTCCTCTTCGTTAAATACAGCCATATATTTTAATTATTGATTTTGTGAATTGTTGAATTGTGGAGTTATTGCATCTGTGGGCTTGTTTAACTGTTGAAGTACAAGTCGTAATTCAATAACTCAATAATTCAGTAATTCAATAATTAATTAAACTCTACTTTAGGGGCTTTGTCGGCACCAGGCTCGGCAGTGAAATAGCCTTTTTCAGAAAAACCGAACATTTTGGCAGTTATATTGGCTGGAAACGAACGGATTTTGCTGTTATATTCCTGAACGGCATCATTAAAATCTTTGCGCGATACATTGATCCTGTTTTCGGTGCCTTCCAGTTGAATTTGCAAGTCGTGGAAGTTGGAATTCGATTTCAGGTCGGGGTAGTTTTCAGTAATTGAAAGCAATTTACCAAGGGCCGCGCTTAGCTCACCTTGTGATGCCTGGAAAGCTTTTATTGATTCGGGTGTAAGCTTGTTGGGGTCAACTTGCACCGATGTTGCCTTTGAACGTGCCTCAACCACAGCTGTAAGGGTGCTTTTTTCAAAATTTGCTGCGCCTTTTACGGTATTAACTAAATTGGGGATCAAGTCGCTACGGCGCTGGTAATCGCTTTGCACGGCACCCCATTTAGCTTTAACAGTTTCATCTAATTTAACCATACTGTTATAGCTGCATGAACTTAAGGACATAGCTGCAGCTATGATTAATATAACCGAGAATAACTTTTTCATTTGTTTTTCGTGTGTTTTTGTGATGTTTTGGGTTAGAGTGCAAATCACGTACCGTTGTTACAAAGGGCATGAGTTGCTGACAAGGTGTCAAGTTACGGCTTTTTGGTAAATTATAGAAGGATGTGAGACGTAAGATGTGCGATATGAGAAATAATTAATGGATTTGAGATATGAGACGTGAGTTATGAGAATGTTCTGTTCTTTTACCCTATAAAAGCAGAAAGCCCCATCAGGGGCTGCGTCATTGTAAATGATTTGTATAAGGTTAATAGCGGGACCGGCTTATCCTGCCAGGCAATGTTCTTCGCGCATGGTTAGTTTCGCTACCATATCTTTTAAAAGCGTACGGGCACGGTGCAGTGTAGTGCGTGATAAAAGTTCGCTCATGCCCAGCGACGAGACCTATTTCCTGGTGCGAGTAACCTTCAATGGCGTACATGTTAAAAACAGAGCGGTATGTTTTTGGTAATTTTTGTACCAGTTTCATCAGGTCTTTAGCTTCAAGTCCATTATCATTAAATGAGCTGCTGATAGGTATAGCGGCGGCTTCCTCTGCTGCAAAATCATCAACCAAAACTATTGGCTTTAACTTGCGATAACGTGATATGGCGCAATGTACCATGATGCGGCGGATCCATCCTTCCAAACTGCCTTCGCCACGGTAGTTTTTCATATTGCGGAACATTTTTATAAAACCTTCCTGTAATATATCCTGTGCCTCGTCTTTATCGGTTGCATAACGCATGCAAACAGCAAGCATACGTGGTGCTAATAACCTGTATAATTGTTCCTGGCTCTTCCTGTCGTTAGTCATGCAGCCATTCCATATAGTGTGTAAGCGTTCGTCGGCGGTAGTCATTGTTCTATTATTTAAATACATGAGGTGCATGCCAATCTAAGTGCCATTTTGTAATTTATTGATTTTCAGTATTTTATTTTTTGTTGGCTTTTAAAACTGTTCGATAGCGTACGGTCAATGTGCAAAGCCGAACGGTTTTGAGGATTTTGAACCTTCTCCCGATACTTTTAAAAGTCTCCCCCTTTGAGGAGAGATTTAACCGGGGATTCTTAACTTTGCACCATCCGGGATAAAAACCCGGCATCAGTCATGACAAAAGAAACAGAGATAGTTTGTCCTCCCGGGCAACAGGAAGATGAAGCAGTTTTAAAGCAACTGGCGTCAGCAGCGCTGAAAATTCCCCTGAAAAATATTTCGGCGTTAAAAATCTTAAAGCGTTCTATTGACGCGCGCGGCCGCCGTGTGGTTTACCGCATGCAGGTGAGGGTTTTTATAGAAGAGGTCTACCAGCCTGAAATTTTTTCTGTTAATTACCCCAACGTGCAATTTGGCCGACCATTAATCATCGTTGGTGCAGGCCCGGCCGGATTATTTGCTGCCCTGCAATGCATCGAACTGGGTTTAAAACCAATTGTTATTGAACGGGGCAAAGATGTAAAACAACGCCGCCGTGATTTGGCAAATATCAACAAACAAGGCCTCGTTAACCCCGAATCAAATTATTGTTTTGGGGAAGGCGGGGCAGGTACTTATTCGGATGGTAAGCTGTATACCCGCTCAACCAAGCGGGGAGACGTGACCCAGGTGCTTAAAATGTTTGTAGCCCATGGTGCTGCCGAAGATATCTTGATTGACGCCCGTCCGCATATCGGTACCAACAAACTGCCGCAGATTATCACTGCCATGCGCGAAACAGTGCTGAACGCAGGCGGTGAGATCATGTTTGATACCAAAGTAAGTCAACTGTTGGTTGATTTTGGAAAAATTAAAGGCGTCAAAATAGCTGCGGGCGAAAAGATTATGTCAGATGCTGTGATCCTGGCTACAGGCCACTCGGCAAGGGATGTGTTTGAAATGCTGCATAGCCAAAATATCCTGATCGAAGCTAAACCTTTTGCTTTAGGTGTAAGGATAGAGCATCCGCAAGAAATAATTGACCGCGCGCAATATCATTGCGAATTGCGAGGCCCTGATTTGCCGCCATCATATTATAGCCTTGTTGAACAGGTTGACGACCGCGGTGTGTTTTCTTTTTGTATGTGCCCGGGCGGCATCATAGCCCCGTGCTCAACAGAAGCAGGGGAGATTGTGGTAAACGGCTGGAGCCCTTCAAAGCGAAATAACCCATTTGCCAATTCGGGTACGGTAGTTCAGATTAACCTGGAGGACGTTGCCGGCGATGATAGCGATCCTTTTAAGATGCTCAACTTTCAGAAACAGGTTGAACATGCTGCTTTTGTAGCCGGTGGCGGTAATCTGGTAGCGCCCGGACAACGGATGGTTGACTTTGTGCAGAACCGTTTATCAAACGATTTACCCGTTAATTCATACTTGCCCGGTACTAAAAGCGTTGAACTTAAAGAATTGTTACCGGGGTGGATCAATGAGCGCTTGCGCAAAGCGCTACCGGTATTCGGTAAAAAAATGAAAGGCTATTATACCAACGACGCCATTTTGGTTGGCGTTGAATCGCGTACATCATCGCCTGTTAAAATTCCGCGCGACAGGGAGACCTTACAGCATCCACAGGTTAGGGGTTTATTTCCCTGCGGAGAGGGGGCGGGCTATGCGGGTGGTATAATTTCTGCTGCTATTGATGGAATTAACTGTGCAACTGCTGCTTTAAAAATATTATCATGACCACATCTCAAAAATTATTTAACCAGCTTCAAAGCGTTTTGTCGGGCGAACCATGGTATGGCCCCTCAGTTTATTCCATTGTTGATAATATCAGTTTTGAAGCTGCCTATGAAAAGCCCGCTGGCTCAATACATAATATTGCCGCTATTATTTTGCACATGACCGGATGGACTGAAGAAGTAATGGACCGCATGAATGGCATGGACGCACAGTTGCCGGTTCGTGGTGACTGGCCTGAACCCGGCCTGCCCGACGAACAAAAGTGGAAATGGATTGTTGAAGATATAAAGCTGGTGAATGTAAACCTGGCAGGCTTTATCCAAAACTTCCCGGAAGAAAAATGGAACGAGCCTGTTACCAAAAAGGGCGGAGAAGCCGGAGAAACTTACGAATACCAGGTGACCGGTTTGATACAGCATCATATTTATCATTCCGCGCAAATTGCTTTATTAAACAGGATGATCAATGGCTAATAAAAAAACATTAATATTAGGGGCAACGCCAGATACCAGCAGGTATGCCAATTTTGCGGCTACCCGTTTGGTTGAACGCGGGCATACCATTGTTAATGTCGGCGTAAAAACGGGCGAAGTAGCTGGCGTACCTATTGAAAAACCTGAAACCATACACCGTGATATTGATACCATAACGCTGTATGTTGGCCCACAAAATCAACCTTCGTTGTATGATTATATATTGAACACAAAACCCAAACGGATCATATTTAACCCTGGTACTGAAAACAGCGAACTGAGGCGCAAGGCTAACGAGCAGGGCATCGAAACGGAGTATGCCTGTACGTTAGTAATGTTATCGATAGGACAGTATTAAGCTCGAAGTCTAAGTCGATAGTTCAAAGTCGGATGTCTGTCAGACATGATCAGATTAATACTTTGAACTTGTAGGGCTTAGGACTTATGACTTTGGACTCTCAACTCACTCTCCGCTGTTAAAGGCCTGCATATCTATCAGTTTCCTGTACAAACCATTGTTTTGCAATAATTCCAAATGCGAGCCACGTTCAACAATGCAGCCATTTTCAAGAACGAGAATGATATCTGCATTTTGTATGGTGCTTAAACGGTGGGCTATTATAAGCGATGTCCGGTTCTGCATTAGGTTGTTCAATGCTTCCTGTACCAGTTTTTCGGATTCGGTATCCAATGCAGAGGTAGCTTCGTCTAATAGCATGATTGGCGGGTTGTTGAGCACCGCGCGTGCAATACAGATCCGCTGGCGCTGGCCGCCGGACAATTTTGTGCCGCGGTCGCCGGTATTGGTTTGATAGCCATTTGGCGTTTCCATAATAAAGTTATGGGCATTGGCTATTCGCGCAGCCGCTTCAACCTCTGCCTGCGTTACACCTGTTTTACCAAAAGCGATATTGTTAAAAATGGTATCATTAAATAAAATGGACTCCTGGTTAACTATACCCATTAAAGCTCTTAATGATTCCATGGTAACGGTTTGGATATTTTTACCATCGATAGAGATCGTACCAGATTGAGGCTCACTGAACCGGGGCAGCAGATCCATCAAAGTTGATTTTCCTCCGCCGGATGGCCCGACAAGGGCTACTGTTTTTCCTTTCGGAATTTCGAAGTTAATGTTTTTAAGTACATATTTTTCAGTTTCAATCAATGACTTTCCGGTATCAGCGGATTGCTTAACATCAGGTTTAACTGCATAAGCAAATGATACATTTTCAAATGTAACCTTGTCTTCAAAGCCGGTAAGTTCTGTGGCATCAGGAGCGTTAACAATTAGTGGTTTCTCATCTATTAGCGCCAGTACGCGTTCGCCTGCTGCTATGCCGGAGTGAATGTTACTAAAAGAATCTGAAATTGCTTTAGCCGGACGCATAACTTGCGAAAAAAGGGCAATGTAAACAATAAAATCCGAGGCGGCTAAAGTGCCGGTGCCGCTTATAATTAGCGAGCCACCATATAACACGATGCCGGCAACCATTAAAACGCCTAAGAATTCGGATACAGGCGAGGCCATTTGCTGCCTCTTGGCCATTGATCGGGTAATTCTTGAATATTCCTTGTTTTCGTGATCGAAACGGTCTTTTATAAATGAAGCAGCATTAAATGCTTTTATGATCTTAATACCCGATAATGCTTCATCAAGATTACTGATCATGTTGCTATAGGTTTGTTGTGATTCGGCGGCCTGTTCTTTAAGCCGTTTAACTATCCTTGATATTATAAACGCCGAAACAGGAATTATCAGCATGGAAAACAAGGTTAGTTTAACGGATATTACAAACAGCATTATCAGGTAGGCTATCAATTGAAAAGGTTCTTTGAAAGCAACCTGTAAAGTACCGGTAACCGAAAACTGCACCACCTGCACATCTGCTGAAATTTTTGAAAGGATATCGCCCTTGCGTTCATTACTAAAATAACCAAGGTGCAGGTTCATTACATTGTTAAATACAGTACGGCGAAGGTTAAGCAATGTATAAATACGCAGGTTTTCCATTATGCGCTGCGATAAATACCTGAATAAATTACTAAGTAAAACTGATGTAACGATTGCTATGCAAACAAACTTTAAAGCGCCAAACGGGCCATAATGTTGATTAGCTGTATGAGCGAAAAATTCAAAGTCCTTAATAGGGTCCCACCAGTTTTTGGGTTTAACAATTACGGCATTTGCAGCGTGTTTATCAAAAATTGTAGTAAGTAAGGGTGCAAGCAACGCTATATTGAGCGTATTAAATATTACCGAGAACAACGTGCATATAAAATAAGGGAATGCAAATTTTCCTATAGGACGAGCGAATGACAGAAGCCTGAAATATATCTTCATCAAATTATTTTAAAAGTGCAAAGCTAATAGTAATTAAGTAATTAAAGTGATCAAAAATATAGAAGCTGCCGGGGGCATTTACTAATACTTACAGCTGACAGAACCTGGCCTGTTAGAAACTATCCGATTTTATATACCTTTATCAAAGATTGTGCTTAAATACATCAGGCATATCAACGTTAAAAAAATGAATAATAATATAGCATTACTGGTAGGACTGAAGAATAATTTAGACTACAGTAAAAACTTTTATGCTACCACGCGCGCCCTTTACCCTGATGTTGAAATTGTTTTTACAAGTTACAATAGTACCGACGGAACCCATTTATGGTTGGATAGTTTGAATGACAGCAATGTCAGGTATTATTATTCGGATGAAGCGAAAACATTTTCAGATACTTATAACAAGTGCATTGAAATAGCAACAAAAAAATACGTTGCCTTATTACATAACGATATAATAATTGCTCCCAATTTTATTGAATATCTGGAGAAAAGCATATCGAAACAAAGCATCACCAAATTTACCACCGTTGAACCGCCGGTTTTTGCTGATGACGAAAGACCAGGCAAACTTGTAAAAGATTTTGGAGCCGATATTAACACCTTTGATATTGCGGGGTTTTATAAATACGCTGCTGAAATTCAAAACAAAAAGCAACCCGATGTTAAAAATGATGCTACAACTTTTTTCTTTTGTATGCTAAGAGAAACATTGCTCGATATCGGCGGCTTTGACCCTTTATACAATCCGATGTTTTGTGAGGATGACGATATGATTATAAGACTGGGACTGCTGGGCCTCACAGGATACGTAACAGTTAATGCTTTGTGTTATCACTTTGTTAGTAAAACATCCAGGTTTTCAGAGGAGTATCAAAACCGTACCATGCAGATTGAACTAAACTCTAACCGTAATTTTTTCAGGAAGTGGGGTTTCAAAAATTCATCGGCAGTAAAAATAAAATACGACGTTGGGTTTGTAGTAAAGAATGGAAGCACAGAGTTGCTTGAAAAAATAGAACCACTTTGTGCTACCGTTTATGTAGATGGTGATTTCAACGAATATATTGATCGGGAGCAACGGAATACCCTGTTTAATTTAAATAATAAGATAAAATCATACCATCAAAAAAAGAAAATGACATCCTTGTTTTTTTTGACGGAAAGAAATTTGGTGCACGTTCGCTGGATATCCTGGAAAACCTAAGCGGCTTAATTACGCGCAAAAGACAGAAACGAACTGCAATAATTTACAAGTTGTTAGGGTTGGGCAATATGATATTCAGAAAGCATATTTTCCGGGTCAGGATAGCTAACTTTGCAACTTATCAACACCTGCTCATCAAAAGGAAATAATGTTTTTCAGTTTTTATAAAAATAAAGTAAGCATATCATACGGCGTAACGGTTTGTAATGAACATGAGCAACTAAACAAATTGCTGGCTCATTTGCTCAAAAACATTGATAAAAATGATGAAGTAATAATATTGCAGGATATTACTAAGGAGGATGAAAAAACTACCGCAGTAATTGAAAAGTATAAGCATCAAATAGTACATTTAAAGGCAAAGCTTAACAGCGATTTTGCATCGTTTAAAAATAACCTGGTGAAAAATGCATCCAGCGACTACCTGTTTCAGATAGATGCCGATGAAATCCCTAAGAAAACGCTTATCAAACGTATAAAAAAACGTTTGTACCGGAAGCCAGATTGCGATTGCTTCCTGGTACCAAGGGTTAATATTGTTGAAGGGCTTACAGAGGCGCATATACAAAAATGGAACTGGACGGTTGATAAACTTAACCGCGTTAACTTTCCGGATTACCAGTTTAGGATCCTCAAGTTAAACGGGCATATTAAATGGAAAAATAAGGTACATGAAGAACTTTATGGCTTTGAAAAAAGCTGCTATTTGCCTCGTAAAAATGAGAAGTATTGCCTGATGCACATTAAAAACCTTGAACGACAGGAAGCCCAAAACAATTTTTATGATACCTTACAATCCTGACCAAACACATTTATTTTAGTGAAACGTATAGCTTTTATTGTTCAGCGGTATGGCATCGAGGTTAATGGTGGTGCCGAGTACCATTGCCGTTTAGTTGCTGAAAAACTAAACAACCGTTTTACTGTTGAGGTGCTTACTACCTGTGCTAAAGATTATATGTCATGGGCAAACGAATACGCTATCGGCACCGAATTTATAAATGGCGTTAAGGTGATACGTTTCGGTGTTGAACACCCAAGGGACTTGAAAAAATTTAAGCTTGCAGGCCGCAGGTTACGGAAGAAAAAGCAAAGAAGATATCATAGGTTGCTTGGCTATTTCGGGCAGCTGAAAAACTTTGAAAAATTGACCGGGGTTAAACCCCGGGCCGAAAACGAGTTAGCGTGGATAAAGGAACAGGGGCCTTATGTGCCCGAGCTCATCACGTTTTTGAAAACCAATCAGGAAAATTATGATGTCCTTATCTTTTTTACCTATTTGTATTATCCCACCGCTATAGGGATTTCAGTGGCCTCTCATAAATCTATACTGATACCTACTGCTCACGACGAGCCACCTATATATCTCGAATTTTTTAGAAGCTTTTTTAAACAGCCTAAGGCCATTCTTTATAATACCGAAAGCGAAAGACGCTTTGTTAACAAAGTTTTTGGTAACGAGGATATCTATTCAGACGTTGTTGGGGTTGGAATTGATGTGCCGGCACTTCAACCCAGTCCGGGCGCCAATGCTCTGCTACAACAGGCCGGCAATTATATTATTTATATCGGGCGTATAGAGGTTGCTAAGGCCTGTGATGAACTTATCAGCAACTTTATAAAGTTTAAGGCCAGTACGGATAATGATATTAAGCTTGTATTTGTAGGCAGGGCATTTATGCCGGTTACAGAACATCCGTCAATCATTTACACTGGCTTTGTTGATGAATATATTAAATTTAACCTGCTCAAAAATTCCAGGGCGTTGGTAATTCCCTCAATATTTGAAAGCTTATCATTAGTAACGCTCGAAAGCATGGCTTATGGTATTCCTGTTATAGCCAATGAAAAATGCGAGGTTATCAAAGATCATATTAATAAAAGTGGAGCCGGTTTCTTATATAACAACCAGGAAACTTTTATAGCGGCTATCCAAACAGCTTTTAGTAATAATACAAATGTTGCGGATCTGAGCGAAAAAGCCAAATCATATGTAGCCGAAAATTATACCTGGGTAAAAGTGTTAGAGAAATTTGATGCGGCTGTTGACTATGTAGCCGGTCATTCTTCGTCAAGCATCTCGCAATAAAGCTGCAGATATTGCCTTGCTGTTTCATCCCAATTGAATTTTTGCGCATGGGCCTTGATTTTTTCTGACGGGTTATGTTGGCGAAAATGCTGCATACCCTCATTAAATGCTTTTTGCATCTCGCTGCCATCAAAACTCGGGAAAAAGTAAGCGCAATCTCCTGCAATTTCGGGTAACGAAGTATGCGTTGAAGTAAAAACAGGTTTGCCGTGGTGCATCGCCTCTATTACAGGCAAGCCAAAGCCCTCGGCTATTGAAGGGAAAACAAAGGCCTCACAATGTTTGTAATACCATGCTTTGTCATTATCTGATATTGTTCCAATTATTTTTACTCTGCTTTCCACTCCATATTTTTTTGCTTCTGCCATAACTTCGTCTTCATACGGGGTTTTTATCCCGGCTATAATGAGTTCAAAGTTGTTATTGGCTAATAATGCAGGTAAAACATGAAAGTTTTTCTTGGCAGATACGATACCTATAGTAAACAGGAATTTTCCTTTAGTATGATATGCGGGGAGGTGGCCGTGCGGTGATTCAAGTTTGTCGGCACCGTTGTAAATTACCGTTAATTTATCAGCTACTTCAGGAAAATAAGTAACAACATCTCTTGCAGCAAACTTAGAAATGGTTACTATACGGTGGCATTTATTAATACGCTCGCCTAACTTTTTAAGGTAATGATTTAGTTTTTTTGCCAATATTTTCGTGAATCTGGTTAATATCATGTATAGTCATGATCTTCTTGTACTTGCTATGTACTTTTTTGGGTTTTAACCTTGAAAATTGATCGGTAAAATGGAAAAGTTTTATACTGTCTCTGTTTATGAAAAAAAACTTATGATATTTTTGGCGGAAATGCCGCTTCACTTCATCGTTATCAAAGTCAGATGTGGCGTCATATAAAAAATAACTCAAATCAAAATTTTTATTTTCTTTTATCAGTGCCTTTCCCAAGCTTCTTCCAAAATAAAATAAGCCTGTATTGGGATATTGCATCGAATCAAACGTTACCAATACACGAGGTTTATTCATATCCATGTTTTAACTTTCTCTGACACCATAAACGGCGTAATTGTTTCTAAATTGTTTGTTCCGCTTTCAATATAGCTCGCTTTTTTGCCAACAGGTGCCCATCGGCCAGGGTGTATAGGCCTTAATGAGGGGAATAATCCAAGGGTATTGATCCCGGTTAGAGCAGCCAAATGCAGCGGGCCTGTACCTGAAGCAATAAGCCCGCCAGTTTTACTTATAAATGCAATTAACTCACTTAACGACATCTTTCCGGTCATATCTTGTACTGTTGAAGGGAGTGTTTTCAGCCAGTTTGCAAGCAAGGCCTTTTCGTTTTCGGAGCCAGTTACAATGATGTTGAATTTTTCGGGTGAAAGGAGGTGTATCAATTCGGCAAAATTATCCAGGCCCCATTCCATACCGCTGCCGTGTGATTTTGGATGGATGATCAGGTTAAACTTATCATTTACAAGTACAGAACTTAAAGCCGGCGTAAGCTCAATTTTGCTGTGAAAGTTATTATTGGATATAATTTCTATTAAGGACGGTACATACTTAAGCCCCAATGGTTTTAACAACACCAGATTAAGCTGTGCCTCATGCAGGTCGGACTTTTTGCGGCTTAATTTTACCAGCCTGTTGCAGGTGTACCAATGAAAAACCCTGTTGGTTGTTCCTATCCGGAGCTTAATACCCGATTGTCTTGCTATCCTGGCAATATGTTTATTAGGCAACACATGAATTATTGCATCTACGTTTTGTTTCTGCAGATATTCAATCTGTTGTGCTTCGGAGAGCTTTTTTAATTCATCGTAATTAATAAATGAGTCTATTGAAGATATGGTATTGATTACTGGCTGCGTATAGGTACGGCCTAAAAAAGATACCATAGCATTTGGAAATAATTGCTTAATGTATGCTGCTACAGGTAAAGTAAGTACAACATCGCCAATAGCGTCAACCCTGCTTATTAAGATGTGTGGTGTTTTTATATAATTAATATCGGCCATTGTCTTAAAGAATTGTACGGGCAGGATTAAAAAAATGCTACACATTAATTTGCAATGATAAGATTAAATCTGTTACAGGGTTAATGTAATTTTATATCGTTGTTATATTAATCCGCATCTTTTATAGATAGTAGTTTATAGATATCTTATTTATCTGATTAACAATTTATAGTTTTACTTATTCGTCTTTTGCTTAAATATTAGTTATTTATGTTAGTGGTATAATACGCATGATATATAATAAATAAGCCAATTCCCCGTAGCGAAGTTTTAATATTGGTATAAGGTGTTTGTTACATAATGAATAGATTTGGACTTTATTATCATTTGCTTTGAATTTGCATCAAAATATCGTTGGTCAATTAAATTTTCGTGTAATTGCGCGTGCTTTAACGATCGTTGAGAATGATCTTAATGGCAGCGGCGCATTGCTTAAAAGCCTTAAGTTTGATAAAAGCTGCCCGGTTATCGGCATTACCGGCCCACCCGGAGCCGGCAAGAGTACGCTGGTAAACGGTGTTATTGATTTACTTTTAAGAGAGGGAAAAAAGTGGCTGTGCTGGCTATTGACCCTACATCGCCGTTTAATTTTGGCTCCCTGCTTGGCGACAGGATTAGGATGGCTTCTCATTTTACTCATCCCGATGTTTTTATCCGATCATTAGCCACACGGGGCTCTTTAGGAGGCTTGTCAGCAAAAACTATTGAGATGGCCGATGTGCTAAGGGCTGCAGGGTTTGATTTCGTGTTGATTGAAACAGTAGGCGTAGGGCAATCTGAAATTGAAATTACTGGGCTTGCCGATATTACGCTGGTTGTATTGGTGCCTGAGGCAGGAGACGAGATTCAGCATATTAAATCGGGCTTGATGGAAATTGCTGATGCTTTTATTATCAATAAAGCAGATCGGGAGGGGGCCGATGTGTTTGCCAATAATTTAAAAAAGATCATTGCACACAGCGTTAACGAGCAGCCGCCCATTTTTAAAACTATAGCCTCCCAAAACCAGGGGCTCGTGGATATAGCCGCCTTTATACAAAACGCCAATTTAAAGCAAAATAACAGGCGTAAATTGCTGTTGACCGAAAAAGTATACAAACTTATTCAGCAAAAAATGATGACTGGAATCGATAAAAAAAGCTTCAGCTTGATATAGCTAAAGCTTTGGAGGCCGGAAATTTTAACCTGTATAGTTTTGTGGATACTTATGTATAGTTATTTGATAGCTTAATGTAAAGAAAATACAGATTGAGCTTTTTTGTTTATATAAATTTAATGTATGTTTTAGCTGTTCATAATTTCTTCAATGTGTTCTGCTTCAACCGGGATGCTGCCCATTAAATCTATATTACCGGTGCCGGTGATGAGGATATTGTTTTCGAGGCGGATACCCAACCCCTCAGCGGAAATGTAAATGCCTGGTTCGCAGGTTAGTATATTCCCTGCCTCGAAAGGTTTATACCTGCTGGCATAGTCATGAACATCCAGGCCCAGATGGTGCGAGGTGCCATGCATGAAGTATTTTTTATACAGAGGGGCGTTTTTATCCTGTTTTTCAACATCATGTCTGTCAAGCAAGCCCAGGCCAATAAGCTCTCCCGTCATGATTTTACCAACTTCCTCCTGGTATTCATTCCATACTGTGCCTGCTACAATGAGTTTTGTAGCTTCCCGCATCACTTTTAAAACGGCATTATAAACCTGGCGCTGCCGCTCAGTGAAACGGCCGCTAACAGGTATTGACCGGGTCATATCAGCATTATAATTGCCATATTCGGCGCCGAAATCAAGCAGTATTACATCGCCCTTGTTACATACCTGGTTATTATCATTGTAGTGCAGCACAATAGCGTTGGCGCCCGAAGCAATAATTGGATTGTAAGCATGGCCCGTAGCACGCTGCCTGATGAATTCATGAATGATCTCAGCTTCAATTTCATACTCGGTTACACCGGGTTTGGTATATTTTAAAACACGTACAAAAGCATCACGCGTAATGTCACAGGCTTTTTGTGTGAGCTGTATTTCAATATCTGATTTTATTACCCTAAGATCGCGTAAAATTGGCGCCGAACGGGTGTAATTATGAAGCGGGTACTTTAATTTAAGAGCTTCATACATGCGGTAATCGCGATATGGAACAGTATGAGCGTACCGGTCATTTTCATTAGTATTGATGTAAATATTTTCGCTATAGTTAATAATGCCATGGAGTATGGTATCATATTCATTCAGCCAAAAAATACTTTCAATGCCCGATGCTTCGCGTGCTTCCTCTTTAGTGTATTTGTGGCCTTCCCAAATAGCTATATGCTCGTTAGTTTGTCTTAAAAAAGTACTTCTCTGTATGCTTTATTAGGACAATCGGGGTACAAAACCAGGATGCTTTGTTCCTGATCAATGCCCGTTAGGTAAAAAAATCCGGGTTTTGTTTAAACATAAATGCCTGATCACCACTGCGCGGGAACTCGTCATTGGCATGAAAAATAGCGATTGAATTGGGTTTTGTTCTCGAAACGAAATTTTTTCTATTATTTGTAAATAAGCTATTTTTTATCGGCAGATATTTCATATTTATCGGTTGAATATTTTATTAAATCATTTTTTTTAGTTATTTGTGTAACTATTACAATTTTTGGAACAATGTTTGGTCATGGATTCAAACATAATTACTAAATTTGAAAAAAATCACAATTAAAATCGTTTAATCTTAAAAACTATGAATTATTCTACATTAAAGAAAACAGTCGCATTGTCTTTTGCTTCTTTGATGGTTGCAGGTTTGGCGAATGCGCAAACCGATTCAACCAAAACAATGGCAACTACAACGTCATCTGAAACCTCAACCGCTAAGGTATTTGGTGGTTTAGGCCAGTACAGGAAATTTAGCATTGGTGTAAATGGTGGTGTTACCTCACAATCATTAGCAACCGGTGGTTCAAGCGATTTCCAAAAGAAAAAACTTAGCCTTGGTTATGGTATTTCATTGAAAGAGCAATTAGCACATTCTTTTGCTTTACAATTAGACCTGAACGGCGGTAAAATTAAAGGCGAAAATGATGGTACCGGCGGTACTTACCGTAATGGTTATGTTAGCTATGATACCAAATTCTGGCAAGGAAGTTTAAGCGCGGTTGTTAACGTTGCTACTATCGATTTCATCCGTCGTAAAAATGCTGTTAACTTCTATTTCAAAGGTGGTTTCGGTTTAGCGATGTATGATCCAACTATTACAAGGATTAACAATGGAACCCAGGTAACCGGTCATTTCAAAAACGATGGTGCAAGCGGTACTCATTACGTAAAAGAATTGGTTATCCCTGTTGGTGCAGGTGTTAAATTCAGGTTAAGTGACGCTGTTGCCTTAGATTTGGGTTATACTCAAAACTATGTTGATGGTGATAACCTTGACGGTTTCAACAGGGCTTATCCTACTAAAGACCACTACTCATACGGTTACGCTGGTTTAGAATTTACTTTAGGTTCAAAATCGAAACCAGTATTAGAGTGGGTTAACCCGGTTGCTATGATGTATGACGAGCTGTATGATGCAGCTTTACGTCAGGAAGTAGAAGCTTTAAAAGGCCGTGTTGCTAACGTTGAAACTGCTGTTAACGACCTGAAAAAAGATTCTGACGGTGACGGTGTTGCTGATCAGTTTGACAAATGCCCAGGTACTGCTGCAGGTAGCGTAGTTGATGGTTCTGGTTGCGTTATCGTATTCCCTAAAGATACTGTTGCTCCAACTCCAGCTGCTGCTTACTCAAACATCCAGTTTGAATTTGATAGCTCAGTATTACGTACTTCATCTTACCCAGTGTTAGATGCTACTTCAGCTGACTTGCGTTCATCTGGTTCAGCCGTTGAAGTTGATGGTTTCGCTTCATCTGAAGGTACTGCTGCTCACAACTTATCATTATCTAAAGACCGCGCTAACTCAGTAAAAACTTACTTAGTTAACTCTGGTGTTGATGCTAAGAAAGTGAAAGTAAAAGGTTACGGTGAAACTAACCCAATTGCTGACAACTCAACTGAAGAAGGTCGCGTACTTAACCGTCGTGTTCAATTCAAAAAGAAATAATATCTGATTAAATATTATTTGCGAAGGCTCCGGATAACCCGGAGCCTTCTTTGTTTTATAAGGTTTTGTATTTGATTGTTGTACCTTAATATAATAGGTATGGGTTTACAGCGGCAAAATTTTGCGTAAGTTTGTGTAATGTATTTCTTCAGGAAAAAAGATCCAAACAGGCCCGACAATTTTAACTTGCGGGTAATGCATTTTATAAATGCATTGGCTGTAATCATGTTCCTGGCCGGGATTATCTGGAAACTGGTACAGGTATTTATACTTAAAAAATGAAAACAATCATCAATACCAACAATGCACCTGCCCCTATAGGGCCATATAGCCAGGCTACTTTAGCCGGTGGTTTTTTATTTGTTTCGGGCCAGATCCCTATTGATCCGCTAAGTGGCGAACTCATTAGCAGCGACATCAAAGCAGAGGCTACACAGGTAATGGAAAACATCAAAGCTATTTTAACCGAAGCTGGCTTAGGTTTCAATAGCATAGTAAAAACCAGTATCTTCTTAACCGATCTGCAGAATTTTGTACAGGTTAACGAAGTTTACGGAACCTATTTTACTGCCGATTTTCCGGCCCGCGAAACTATCCAGGTATCCGCTTTACCAAAAGGGGTAAACGTTGAGATCTCGGTTATTGCGGTTAAATAATATTTTGATTTCGAAATTCGGATTTTCGATTTCGGATTTTGTCTGAGCCGGAATTAAGCAGATTTAAGGATTTATTTAGCATTCTATAAATCCTTAAATTTTGTAAATACTGATTCAGACAAATGCGTTAGGGATAGTAGCGGATACCGGCCCGAGCCTAAGGCTTGCGGGCGTATGAGCGGATAGCCCGGCCGAAGGAACGCCCAAAATTAAAGATTGGCGGTTAGAGATTAGGTTTGCATATGAAATCCAATAAGCAGCGTTTTAAGAACGCTCATTTACCTTGTATCCTGTCCCAACCAGCGATTGTCTCGTTATATTTATAGATTAGTCGATAGTTATTATAGCCATCTGTTAATTTAAGAAAACCACATAAACTACATTTACTCTACCGCTATAAAGAAAGGTTAAAACAGTTAATCAATGAACCCTTTTCAAACGCCACTTGTATATTTAAAAGGTGTAGGCCAGTCGAGGGCCGAGGTTTTGAAAAAGGAACTTGAACTGCACACCTTTGAGGATTTGCTGCGCCATTTCCCGTTCAGGTATATTGACCGTACCCGCTTTTATAAGGTAAGGGAGATACGTGAAGAACTGCCTTATGTACAGGTGCTGGCGCGTATTATCAATAAAGAAGTTGTTGGCGAAAAGCAAAGCCGCCGCCTGGTGGTAAAAGCCAAAGATGATACTGGTATTATTGAGCTGGTATGGTTTAAGGGCATTAACTGGATAGAGAAAACCATTATTCCCGGCAAGGTTTATGTATTGTTCGGAAAGCCCGGCTTTTTTAACATGATGCCACAGATGGCGCATCCCGAAATGGAGTTGTATATGCCGGGCGCTCAAAAACAGGGTAACCTATCCTTACAACCTGTTTACAACTCAACAGAAAAGCTCAAACAATTTTCGCTGGATAGCAAAGGAATTCAAAAACTTACCGCGGTATTGCTTGATCTGCATGCTAAGGACATTCGTGAAAACCTGCCTTTATATATCACCAATCAGTTTAAGCTGCTCAACCGGGCTGATGCTTATCGTAACATTCATTTCCCGGCTGATGCTACACTTCTTAATGAAGCATTACACCGTTTGAAGTTTGAAGAGTTGTTTCTGCTTCAGCTTAAATTACTTAAAAATAAACTTCTTCATACGCAAAAGTTTAAAGGGAATGTATTTGATAAAGTTGGGCATTATTTTAATGAGTTTTATCATCACAAGCTGCCTTTTACCTTAACCGATCCGCAGAAGCGGGTATTGAAGGAGATTAGGCAGGATACTCAACGGGGCATACAAATGAATCGTCTGCTTCAGGGTGATGTGGGTAGCGGTAAAACCGTAGTAGCGCTGATGAGCATGTTAATAGCTATTGATAACGGTTTTCAAACCTGTATTATGGCGCCTACCGAGATCTTGGCCAACCAGCATTATCAAACCATTAAAAGCCTCGTAGGCGATGATTTTATTGAGGTCGCTTTATTAACGGGTTCAAGCAAACAAAAGGAGCGTAAAGTGTTGCATCAAAAGCTTGAAGAAGGTACGCTTAAAATATTGGTTGGTACCCATGCCCTTATTGAAGATAAAGTACAGTTTAAAAACCTGGGCTTTGTGGTAATTGATGAACAGCACCGCTTTGGGGTTGAGCAACGGGCTAAACTTTGGCGAAAAAATGCTGTTCCGCCGCATATATTGGTAATGACGGCTACACCTATTCCCCGTACATTGGCCATGACATTATATGGTGACCTGGATGTGTCAGTGATTGACCAGTTGCCGGCTGGTCGTAAACCTATCCAAACGGTTCATTTTTATGAAAATCAGCGCTTACGGATGTTTGGTTTTATGAAACGGGAGATAGCATTGGGCAGACAGATCTATGTAGTATACCCGCTGATCCAGGAAAGTGAAAAGCTCGACCTTAAAAACCTGGAGGATGGCATTGAGACTATGTCACGCGAGTTTCCGCTGCCTGATTACCGGCTCAGTATTGTACACGGCAAAATGAAGCCTGCCGAGAAAGATTTTGAAATGCAGCGTTTTATTAAAGGCGAAGCGCAGATCATGGTGGCCACTACCGTAATAGAAGTAGGGGTAAACGTACCGAATGCTTCGGTGATGATCATTGAAAATGCCGAGCGTTTTGGCCTGTCGCAATTGCACCAGCTGAGGGGGAGGGTTGGGCGCGGGGCCGAGCAATCCTATTGTATTTTGATGAGCAGTCATAAATTGAGTCACGACGGCAAGATCCGTCTGGATACCATGGTGAAGACCAACAATGGCTTTGAAATTTCGGAGATAGACCTGCAGTTGCGGGGACCGGGCAACATAGAAGGCACCCAGCAAAGCGGCGTAGTTGATCTGAAACTGGCCAACCTGGCCACCGATCAGGAGTTACTTTTCAAGGTACGCAAATGTGTTGAAACCATTTTTGAAAAAGATCCTCAGCTGGCACACCCTGAAAACCAGATTTTGCATCATGCATTTGAAGTAAAGAACGCAGGGTTGAGTTGGGATAAGATATCCTAAGGGATTAATCGTCATCATTTTGCTTTCTTGTTTGTATGACGGGTAAAACAGGTGTCATGGATATGCTCTCGAAGCATGGTGGGTAGGGCATCTGCGCGCGACCCTTCAGCAGGGCTCAGGTAACAGGCCAGCCCTCCTCGTAAGTTATTGGTTTTTTAGCGGTTTGTGATTTGAATGCCTTCTTTTAATTATAGTCCCGCCGCTCTTCGCTCTTTACTGCTCAAATAGTACATTTGTTAAAACTGATCTTACTGTTTATATATGAAGAAATTTACTTTATTATTTTCTGTTGCTGCCTTGTTGTGCACACAAGTTAAGGCACAGGACTCATTAACTATCCGCAAAATGTATGACGAGAGCGTTGGTTAACGGCCAGTGTTATGAAAATCTCCATTACCTGTGCAAAAATATAGGTCAGCGCCTCAGCGGCTCTGCCAATGCTCAAAAGGCTGTCGACTGGAGTAAAAAACTGATGGATGGTTATGGTTTCGATAAAGTTTACCTGCAGGAAGTAATGGTGCCGCATTGGGTGCGCGGAGCAAAAGAGAAGGCCGCTATTATTGATGGTAAAACCCGCATCCCGGTACCGATTGTTGCCCTGGGTATGTCAATAGCAACGCCTAAAGCAGGTATTACAGCTAATGTTATCGAGGTTAAAAGCATAAAAGAACTTGAAGGCCTTGGCGAGAGTGTGGTGAAAGGAAAGATCGTTTTCTTTAACCGCGCGTTCGATCCCCGTTTTATTGAAACAGGCATGGCTTACGGTACAGCAGGCGATCAGCGTTTTATGGGGCCGGCCGTAGCCGCCAAACTTGGTGCAGCCGGTGTAATAGTACGTTCGCTCACTGAAATCATCGATGATTATCCGCATACCGGCGCTACCCTTGCTGCCCCGGGCAGTAAAATGATTCCAGCCGCGGCCATATCTACAAAAGCAGCCAATAAGTTGAGCGCTATGCTTAAGTTGAGGAAATTCCCGGCGGCCAAATTTTACTTTAAGCAAAATTGCGAGTTACTGCCTGATGTGAAATCATATAACGTTATAGGAGAAATTACCGGCTCTGAAAATCCTAATAAATTTATTACCGTTGGCGGGCATCTTGATTCATGGGATTTGGCCGAAGGTGCACATGACGACGGTACCGGCGTAATGCAGTCGGTTGAGGTATTGAGAATTTTTAAAACGGTTGGATACAAACCTAAAAACTCGGTACGCGCCGTGCTTTTCATGAACGAGGAGAATGGTCATAAAGGTGGCACTAAATATGCCGAACTGGCCGCCCAAAATAAAGAGCAACACATTGCTGCTATTGAAACCGACGAAGGTGGCTTTACGCCCCGCGGGTTCAGCTTTGCCGATGTATCAAAAGATTTTATCAAAAAAGTGAATGATAACTTCAAATCAATCCTGGAGCCATACGATGTTGATAAGTTAACTATCGGAGGGGCGGGTACGGATATTGAGCCGATGAAAGAAACGGTACCGGGAGTAATATTAATTGGCTTCCGCCCTGATTCACAACGGTATTTCGACTTGCACCATACCGCTAAAGACGTTTTTGAAAACGTAAACAAACGTGAGCTGGAACTTGGCGCGGCTGGTATGGCAGCGTTAATTTATTTGATAGATCAGCACGGATTGTAAGGAACCGAACCATGATTTTTAGGATTAAAGGATGATCCTGATGTGATACCATGCATAAAATTCATGGTAATCTTCTAATCCTAAAAATCATGGTTCAAAAAAATAGCTACCTTTGCGGCACATCTAAAAATTAATAAATAGTGACCGAAGAAGGCGATAGTAAACCCCGGAAAGTAGACTCCTTTGCAGCATTGCGTTATAAAGATTTCAGATCTTACATAGGCATGCGTTTTTGTTTCACCTTTGCATACTCCATGCAGGCCGTAGTACTCGGCTTTTATATTTACAGTATCACCCATAGTAAAATAGCCCTCGGCCTTATTGGCTTGTGCGAGGCTATTCCGGCTATTGGTATTGCTTTGTACGGCGGCTATATCGCCGATAAATCTGAAAAGCGAAAAATGCTTTTGCTGATCTTTAGTGGAGTGTTACTGACATCCCTGGTGATGTTTACCGTAACACTCAAAAGCATGAGCGGTATTATTCATACTGGTTGGATTGTACCTATTATGTACGCTATGATATTTTGTAATGGTGTGGCGCGTGCCTTTTATGGCCCGGCAACATTCACCATTTACGCTAACAGTATCCCAAAAGAATTGTATCCAAATGGCAGTACCTGGAGCAGTAGCAGCTGGCAAGTTGCATCTATTTTGGGCCCGGCAGCAGGTGGTTTAATATACGGTTATGCGGATAAGGTAATACCTGGTTTAAGCGGTATAACTGCTACGTTTAGCTGTATTCTGTTTTTGCTACTGGTATCGTTGGTGTTGGTGTACATGCTGCGTCAATATCCGGCGCAATATGTTCCTAAAGAAAGTATCTGGAAAAGCCTTTCGGAAGGGATTCATTTTGTGTTTGGAAACAAAATGATGATCGGCGCTATGAGCCTCGATCTGTTTTCGGTATTTTTTGGTGGTGCGGTGGCTTTGCTGCCTGTTTTTGCCAATGAGATATTAAAAGTAGGTGCTGAGGGACTGGGTATCATGAGGGCTATGTCGTCATTAGGGGCGGTATTGACCATGCTGGTGATGACACGTTTTTCGCCGATGGGCAAGCCGTGGCGTAACCTGCTTATTGCGGTGACCGGTTTTGGTTTGTCAATCATATGTTTTGGTTTATCAACTAATTTTTACCTCTCGCTATTATTTATATTTACTGAAGGAGCTTTTGATAGTATCAGTGTTATTATCCGAGGTACGCTGATGCAGCTTTTAACGCCCGATCATATGCGTGGTAGGGTATCGGCTGTTAACCAGATGTTTATCGGTTCATCAAACGAAATTGGTGCTTTTGAATCAGGTACGGCTGCGCAATTGCTGGGCACTGTTCCGTCTGTATTGTTTGGGGGAGTATGACTATGATTATAGTAGGCATTACTTACCTGAAAACTAAAAAACTGATCCCATTATCATTGCAACAGATCCATGCACCGGGTGAAGAGGGGATAAAGGAAGGGTAGAGAAATTCTGACATTCCTAAAACGAGTGTCCTGCTGAGTGTTTAAATCCAGGGCCTCTGCGCGCGACCCTTCGACAAGCTCAGGGTGACAGGCCGTCGCTCTCCATGTGTTTACTATTTTGCGGACGATATCGCTTTCACAATCATGAATTTTTCATGTAGCCTGCATTATTTTTAATCTATCCCCTTGCTTTGCTGCATTATAAATTCACATCTTTACGTTGCCAAAAAACGGCATCATCAAACCAATAAACAATAAAACAAACTCACCCTTACAAACAATGAAAAAGGTAATATTAGTAACAGGAGCATCTTCTGGTATTGGCTTAGCTTGTGCCAGTGCACTGCAAGCGGCGGGCCATACGGTTTACGGGTCATCACGTAACCTCGACCGCATGAAATCTGTGTCGTTTAAACCTGTTCAACTTGATGTTACCGACGATGCTTCGGTAAAGGCAGCAATCGACACCATTATTAAGACCGAAGGCAAAATCGACGTATTGGTGAACAATGCCGGCAATGGTGTAACTGGCCCGGCTTATGCTATGCCGGTTGAAAGTGCGAAGCAACAGTTTGAGGTTAACTTTTTTGGTGTGATCCGTGTTAGTTCGGCAGTATTGCCGGGCATGATCGAAAAAGGTCAGGGCCTTATTGTAAACATCAGCTCATTGGCCGGTTTATTCGGCTTGCCATATCAAGGTATGTATAGCGCTTCAAAATATGCTATTGAAGGCTACTCACAAAGTTTAAGGATGGAACTGCGCAATACAGGTGTTAAAGTAACCCTGCTTAACCCCGGCGACTTTAAATCAGACTTTAGCCAGAACCGCGCTAAGGTTAAATTCCCAATCAAGAACGATAAACTGGAAACCGAATACAACGCCGCAGTTGCCGCTATGGAGAAAGACGAAAGCATTGCCCCAAGTCCTGAATCATTAGCTAAAAAGCTGGTTTCGATAGTAGCTTCGTCAAGCCCTAAACATCGTTACCTGGTTGGGCAGGTGGGACAAACTATAGTGCCTACGCTAAAGTCGATTTTACCTGGCGGTTTGTTTGAGAAATTAATGAATGATCATTACGGGATAAAGTAAGATTTTATTTCAATAGCTAAAAAAATGCCATCCTAACAGGATGGCATTTTTTGTTATATTCAAAACTACTTCGGGTTTAGCGATAGCGTAACCCGGAGTGGGCATTGCTTAAGCTTTCAGCTTCAGTGATAAAGCTGAAAGCTTTATGCGTGTTTACCACGGGTTACGCTATCGCTAAACCCACACGGCAGATTTTGGATTTTATTTTATTCAAACCAATCTTTGCCATTATCCAATCGAATAAGCATATCTGAAAAAGATGTGCCGATTTCAATAAAGTACTTTTCTTCGTCATTAAGAAAATCTGAAAGAATAATACGATGAGTTCCATCTTTTTTAAATTGGATGCCAAAGAATTCGCCTCCACCGTTGGTGCCAATACCTAATATACCTGGCCTGTATTCAGGAAATTCATAACCATCGTTTGCTTCTGCAAGTTCTTCGCCTGGCCATAGGCGCACAAAGTTTTCGCCAATAAACTCCCCAAACGGTCCGTAATTTTCGAGGTAATATTTATAGTCTTCAGGTAGTTGAAAAGGAAGGGCGTTTAAAATATTCTGTTCCAAAGGTTTTAACCTCCGTTCAAACTCGTATTTATTTAACAGGTATTTAAGTTTTTCTATTACATATAGCATCTTATACTACCGCAATTAAGAAATAAAAGCAAAGGCCGCATCAATTGTGTTAGATGCGACCTTTACATGAAGTTTTTACGCAGTCAGTTTTTTATACTTAATCCTTTTCGGCGCAACATCTCCCAGGCGTTTCTTCCTGTTCTCTTCGTAGTCAGAATAATTTCCTTCAAAGAAGTAAACCTGTGAGTTACCTTCAAAGGCCAGGATGTGGGTACAGATACGGTCGAGGAACCAGCGGTCGTGACTGATGACTACGGCACAACCGCCAAAGTTTTCCAGGGCTTCTTCCAATGCACGTAAAGTATTTACGTCAATATCGTTAGTAGGCTCATCCAGCAGTAATACATTCGACCCTTTTTTGAGGGTGATAGATAAGTGCACACGGTTACGCTCGCCACCTGATAGTACACCTACCTTTTTCTGCTGATCGGCACCGTTAAAGTTAAACTTAGATACATATGCTCTTGAATTTAGCGGGCGGTTACCTACCATAATGGTTTCCAAGCCGCCCGTTACGTTTTCCCAAACAGATTTGTTGGGGTCAAGGTCGTCGTGCATCTGGTCTACATAACCTAAAGCTACTGTTTCACCTACACGGAAGGTACCTGCATCGGGCTGATCCTGTCCGGTGATTAAGCGGAACAGTGTAGTTTTACCGGCGCCGTTAGGGCCAATAATACCAACTATACCTGCCGGAGGCAAGGAAAAGCTCAGGTTATCGAACAATAATTTATCGCCGTATGATTTGCTTACGCCATTGGCCTCAATCACTACATTACCCAAACGCGGGCCCGGCGGAATGAACAGCTCCAGTTTTTCTTCGCGCTCTTTAGTTTCCTCAGATGCCAGTTTTTCGTAATTGCCTAAACGGGCTTTTGATTTGGCGTGGCGGCCTTTCGGGCCCATACGCACCCATTCCAGCTCGCGCTCCAGGGTTTTCTGACGTTTGCTTTCACTCTTTTCTTCCTGGGCCAAACGCTTGGCTTTTTGATCTAACCATGAGGAATAATTTCCTTTCCATGGGATACCTTCTCCACGGTCAAGTTCCAGGATCCAGCCGGCAACGTTATCAAGGAAATATCTATCGTGCGTTACAGCTATAACTGTTCCTTTATATTGTTGTAAATGTTGTTCCAGCCAATCAATAGATTCGGCATCTAAGTGGTTGGTAGGCTCATCAAGCAACAATACATCCGGCTCCTTTAATAAAAGGCGACATAAAGCTACGCGGCGGCGCTCACCACCAGATAATACTGAGATTTTGGTATCCGGTTCAGGACAGCGAAGGGCATCCATGGCGCGTTCCAGTTTGCTATCCAGCTCCCATGCGTTTACCGCATCAATTTTATCCTGTAATTCGCCCTGGCGGTTCATGAGTTTTTCCATGGCATCGGCATCTTCATAATATTCCGGAAGACCGAATTTTTCGTTGATCTCTTCATACTCCTTTAGTAAGGCAGTAGTTTCAGAAACCCCTTCCTCAACTATTTCGCGCACGGTTTTTTCAGGGTCAAGTTCCGGTTCCTGGCTCAGGTAGCCAACGGTATATCCAGGCGAAAACACCACTTCGCCTATATTGGTTTTATCAATCCCTGCAATAATTTTGAGCAATGACGATTTACCGGAGCCATTTAAGCCGATAACGCCAATTTTAGCGCCGTAAAAAAACGACAGGTATATGTTTTTTAATACTGTTTTTTGCGGGGGATAAACTTTGCTCACCCCGGCCATTGAAAAAATTATCTTTTCGTCTGCCATTATAATTGGATCAATAAATAGAAATTCAAATATGGCTAAAATAGATGAAACGGAGGTTGTAGATTAATGATTAGGGGGCAGTAATTTTAAGTTGTTTTTTGAGTTATAATGTTAATTTAAATTTAATTGAATCTTAAGCGAAGCGCACAACCATCACCGCGGGTTTCCCGTATATAAGTTATATGACGATACCCGGTGGTTAATGCCTAATTGTCATGTTTATGACGAAATGCCTTAAAAGGTGGAAATGTTATTAAATATTTGAAATTTGTTTAAACTTTTTTAGGATATTTATATCAAACAGGTAAGTTTCGTTCGTATATTGTAAAAAAATGCTTGTTAGCGGGCTTTTCAGATAAAAACTGTTGATTGATGCCAAACTTTGATACATTGCGTATCATTACAATGTCTGTTTCTGCAAAGCATTAAATGTTGGCAATATTGTTGATGAAAGTAAACAGGCGTCGTAATTTGTAAAAACATAATTTATACATTAGGGCGTTCAATAATTAGAAAGGTATATATGGAAGCTAAATTTTCGCCGAGGGTAAAGGATGTTATTCAATATAGCAGGGAAGAGGCATTACGTCTTGGGCATGACTATATAGGTACTGAACATCTTTTGCTTGGGCTTATCCGCGATGGGGATGGTGTAGCAATTAAATTGCTGAAGGGATTGAACGTTGATACCGCAAAACTTCGCCGCGCCGTTGAGGATGCAGTAAAGGGAACTATTGGAACAAACGTACATATCGGCAGCATCCCGTTAACAAAACAGGCCGAGAAGGTATTGAAGATAACTTATCTGGAAGCCAAAATATTTAAAAGCGATGTAATTGGTACAGAGCACCTGCTGCTGTCCATCCTTCGCGATGAGGACAACATTGCCTCACAAATACTTGTACAGTTTAATGTAAACTACGAAGTATTTAAAGGCGAAGTTGAATCGCATAAAAACGATGTTACTGACGAGATGCCGGGGTCACCTACAGGTGGCGACGATGACTTTAAAGAAGAAGAGTCATTTAGTCAGCCTAAAAAAGTATCCGACATTAAATCAAAAACACCGGTACTTGATAACTTTGGCCGCGATTTAACCCGCGCTGCTGAAGATGGCAAGCTTGACCCTATTGTCGGTCGTGAAAAAGAGATCGAAAGGGTATCACAAATTCTATCGCGCCGTAAAAAGAACAACCCTATATTAATAGGTGAGCCTGGTGTAGGTAAATCGGCCATTGCCGAAGGCCTTGCATTACGCATTGTTCAGCGCAAAGTATCACGTGTATTGTTCAATAAGCGTGTAGTTACACTTGATTTAGCCTCATTGGTTGCCGGTACCAAATACCGTGGCCAGTTTGAAGAGCGTATGAAAGCGGTAATGAACGAACTGGAAAAATCACCTGATGTAATTTTATTTATTGACGAGATCCATACTATAGTAGGCGCTGGTGGTGCTTCAGGTTCGCTTGATGCGTCAAATATGTTTAAACCAGCTTTGGCGAGGGGAGAGATACAATGTATTGGCGCAACCACTTTAGATGAATACCGCCAGTACATTGAAAAAGATGGTGCTTTGGACCGTCGTTTCCAAAAGGTAATGGTTGAGCCGGCTACGCCGACTGAAACTATCGAGATCCTGAACCGCATTAAGGATAAATATGAAGAACACCACGGTGTTACTTATACTCCTGAAGCAATTAATGCTTGCGTTAACTTAACCACGCGTTACATTACCGACAGGTTTTTACCGGACAAGGCTATCGACGCGCTTGATGAAGCAGGTTCACGCGTTCACTTAACCAATATCCACGTGCCTCAAAACATTTTAGATATTGAGCAAAAGATAGAACAGATCAAGATTGAAAAAAACAAAGTTGTTCGCAGCCAGAAATACGAGGAAGCTGCTCAGTTACGTGATACTGAAAAGAATTTGTTAGTTGAGCTTGACCAGGCAAAAGCTGTTTGGGAAGCTGAAACAAAATCAAAACGTTACACTGTAACCGAGGATAACGTTGCCGAAGTAGTATCAATGATGACCGGCATCCCTGTACAACGTGTAGGTCAGGCCGACAGTCAGAAGCTGTTGCACATGAGCGATACTGTTGCCAGCAAGATCATTGGTCAGGATGAGGCTATCAAAAAGCTAACCCGTGCTATACAGCGTACTCGTGCAGGTTTGAAAGATCCTAAAAAACCTATTGGTTCATTCATCTTTTTAGGCCCTACAGGTGTTGGTAAAACCGAGCTTGCTAAAGAGCTTGCCCGCTTTATGTTCGATACCGAAGATGCCCTGATCCAGATTGACATGAGCGAATACATGGAGAAATTCGCAGTATCCCGTTTAGTGGGTGCGCCTCCGGGCTACGTAGGTTACGAAGAAGGTGGTCAGTTGACTGAAAAAGTTCGTCGTAAACCATATGCAGTAGTGTTGCTGGATGAGATTGAAAAAGCTCACCCTGATGTATTCAATATCCTGTTACAGGTGTTGGACGAAGGTCAGCTTACTGATTCATTAGGCCGCAAGGTTGATTTCAGGAATACTATCATCATCATGACATCAAACATCGGTGCCCGCCAGTTGAAAGACTTTGGTCAGGGCGTGGGTTTCAGCACCAATGCTAAAACTTTACAGGCCGAAAGCCATTCACGTGGTGTTATTGAGAATGCCTTGAAACGTGCATTTGCTCCTGAGTTCCTGAACCGTATTGATGACGTTATCGTATTTAACTCATTAGGTAAAGAAGAAATCTTCAAAATCATCGATATCGAGCTTGCTTACCTGTTTAGCCGTGTAAATGGCTTAGGTTTCAAAATCGAGCTTACCGATGCTGCAAAAGATTTCATTGCCGATAAAGGTTATGACTCGCAATTTGGTGCAAGGCCGCTTAAACGTGCCATCCAGAAATACCTGGAAGATCCAATTGCCGAAGAGATCCTTAAAGGTGAATTAGCCGAAGGTGATGTGATGGTAGTTGATTTTGATACCGAAACCAAAAAGATCAAAATCACCGACCGCAAAGGCGAAAGCAAAAAACCAGAGCAGGAAGAGCAAAAGTAATTTTGCAATACTGTATTAATATTAAAACCCCGTTTCGATTTTTCGGAACGGGGTTTTGTTTGCTGTCTGAACTAGGATTTTAGTGGATTTTTGGGATTAATCGGATTTTTGTCTGAACTCGAATTTTTTGAATTTTAAGAATTTATTTAATTGCCTTTTCATTCTGATAATTCACTCAATTCGTTTAATTCTAGTTCAGACAATATTCTGTAAATCCTTTAATTCTGAAAATTCTGATTCAGACTTACTTTTTTCCACCACCGGCTCATAATCAACAGGTAACATTTCGGCAACGCGGCTTATGCCCCAGTCACCTTCATAGATTACGGAATGAGGATTAGCTACAATACCATTGTTATCAAAAAAGGCATATGGCTCATCGAAAGAAATAATAGTTGTAGCGTTGTTAGGCATGTTAAACGCCTGGAAAGAATTGTCTGAAGCTTCCCGGCCTTTTTTAGTATACATAACATACAGGCAATCGGTAAATCCTATAGCAAATAAGCCTTCCTGGTCTGTTAGCTTGAAAAAGTCGGCTCTGTCTAAGGGTTTATTGACAAGACTTTGCAGGTATTTATTATTGGGGCCACCGTGATAATTAGGATTAGGCTTACGGATCAGGCGCATCACAACAAAGTTTTCTTGTGTGAGACTATCTTTTATAGCCGACCGATAGAAATGCATATATGAACCAAGGTACGCTGATTGTCGTTCTTTACGCCATTTACGCTTTTGTTTTTCGGTTCCCTTCAGGTCTTCGAAGTTGGAGATTCCCTCATAATACAACATGGCTTTTGCCGGGTTGTAATTGAAGTTGGTTAATTTGTATCGGATCTTATAACCCAGTGCCTTGTTTTCAATCTCCAAAAAATCGTGAGAAGTAGCTTTTAAGATTCGGGTAGCTTCATCATAATCAAAATCAAGCACATCTGAGTTCAGGATTTTACATTTAGCGGCATTGTCCGAATAGCCTAAAAATTGCTGCCTGAAAATAGCATAGTATTTTTCACGGTTAGGATCGGGCCTGATCTTAATCTCATTTAGCTGAAAGGTTTTGGGGATAATACTGATGGTCCCCAGGTTGATATTGGCACTGCCCGCCTGCAAACTATAAGTGTAGGTTTCATAACCAACTATGGATATAATGAAATCATACTTGCCGGGCTTTACGTTGCTGAGGGTGAAAGTACCGTCATCAGCCGTTTTGTTGCCTACCTGGGCATTGTTTAAAAACACACTGGCATTGGGCACGGGCTTGGTATCGGTCATGTTGATTACTTTGCCGGTAATTTTTACCTGGCCCATACAGTACGCAGGTATCAGTAACGATAAAAGCAACAATAACTTACGCATGGTTAAAATTAAACTAAAATTTTAGTTTAACAATATAGCTGCATGAAAATTTATCAGAAATAAAGATTCGAAATAAAATAATTTAAAAAACGTTTAAACCTTTGAACAATTTTTTGTTCAAACAGTTATATAACTAACGCAATACTTTATGAAAAAAATCTTGACTTTAATTTGCTGCACTATAGTACTTGCTGCAACATCGTGTAAAAAGGAATATGTAACTACCAGCCCGAGCGCTACCACTATTTTTGATACCACTCCAAATTTTGTGCTCGACAATAGTATTAACGGCTATACCACGACTTTAAATGTACCCGAAATTACTGACTACTATAACAATCACGGTGCTGTTTTGGTGTATTTAGAGGATAATGGTACCTATGAACAGCTACCGGATGTATATGGGGGGATAAGTTACAGGTTTGTATATCAAACAGGCAAGCTATACATTGATGCTCAAAATTCCGACGGAAGCGTCCCTACAGGTAACGGTATCCCCGGCCCGTTAAAAGTGAAAATAGTATTGGTGCCGTAATCCAATTTAACTCAAAACAAAAAGGAGCCTTGCAAACGCAACGCTCCTTTTTGTTTAAGAACATTTGAAATTATTTCCCCATCTGATCAATAACCGCCTGGGTTACGCCGGTGAATGAGAAACCACCATCGTGAAACAAGTTTTGCATAGTAACCATTTTGGTTAAATCGCTAAACATAGTAACGCAGTAATCAGCGCACTGATCAGCATCAGCATTACCCAGCGGGCTCATTTTTTCGGCAAATTCAATAAAACCGTCGAAGCCTTTTACGCCCGAACCGGCGGTTGTACGGGTTGGCGATTGAGAAATAGTGTTAACACGTACTTTTTTAGCCATGCCGTACTCATAACCAAAGTTACGGGCAATGCTTTCCAATACCGCTTTGTTATCGGCCATGTCATTATAACCAGGGAAGTAACGCTGGGCAGCGATGTAGCTTAATGCCAGTACTGATCCCCATTCATTAATGGCATCATGTTTCATGGCAGCCTGCAAAATGCGGTGAAGACTTAATGCTGATATATCGAAACCTTTGTGGGTAAATTCGTAGTTGTTTTCAAAATAAGGAATGTTTTTGCGCACGTTAACGCTCATGCCTATTGAGTGCAGGATGAAATCAACCTTGCCGCCAAAATGCTCCATGGTTTTGGTGAACAGGTTATTGATATCATCGCCATTGGTAACATCGGCACCAATAACCGGCGCATTGCATTCTTCGGCCAGTTTATTGAGTTCGCCCATGCGTAAAGCAATAGGGGCATTTGATAATACAATTTCAGCACCTTCCTGTACGGCACGTTGTGCTACCTTCCAGGCTATTGATTGCTCATTTAGCGCACCGAAAATGATGCCTTTTTTACCTTTTAATAAATTATAAGCCATTTGTTAAGTTTTTATAATTGAAGCAAAGTTATAATTTTATTTCAGTTGCTGATTGGCTGTTTAAACTAACGGCCGTTATTGCCTGCTGCAAACTCAAAACTGCTAACTGAAGAGTAACTCTCTCGCATTTTGCAAAGCACTTTCGCCCGGCTTATCCCCGCTTAGCATTTTGGCTATCTCCAATACGCGTTCATCGTTGTCCAATTGCTTGATCCGGGTAAAGGTAGCGGCTTCGCTATCATCTTTATAAACAAAATAATGGCTTTGTCCTTTGCTGGCGATTTGCGGCAGGTGGGTAATGGTGATTACCTGTAGGTTTTGCGCTAATCGCTCCATTATCTGCCCAACCTTATTGGCTACCTCGCCAGATACACCAGTGTCAATCTCATCAAAAATAATAGTAGGCAAGGCAGTGTATTGCGCCACAATAGATTTAATGCTCAGCATCAACCTCGAAAGCTCTCCACCGGATGCCACCTTGCTCATCTCAGCCAAAGCATGTCCCTTATTAGCCGAAAATAAAAATTTAATGTTATCAATCCCCGTAGCAGTAAGTAAGGGAGCTTGCTCAGTAGCCCCCCTTTAGGGGGCGGGGGGCATTTGCTCAATGCTTAACATCGAGTTTCCCATCCCCATCTCGGCCAGTGTTGCCAATATTTGTTTCTCAATATCCGGGATAGCTTTTTTGCGGTTGACTGATAACTGTGTCGCCAGCTTTTCAAGTTCGGCTTTATCGGCGGCAATTTGTTTTTGCAGCTTTTCAATGGCTTCTGTCACCAAAAAGGGCTTGCTGCACTTTGTCTGATAATTCTTCCTGAATCTGCAATAGCTCGGCGATGGTATTTACCCGATGCTTTTTTTGCAGATTGTAGATCATGCTTAACCGGTTGTTCACCTCTTCGGCACGGGCTTCATCAATAAAAGTATGCTGTTCAATGGCATCAATTTCAGCAGCAATATCTTTCAATTCTATGATAATGCTATTGATGCGCTGGTGCAATTCAGCCACAGCCGGGTTGTATTTTTCTATAGAACCCAAAGCCTGTCCGGCTTCTTTTAGCTGAGTCAACGCTGCAGCTTCGCCATCCTGTAAAAGATAGTTGGCGCCTAAAAGGTTGCGCTTAATTTCTTCGGCATTGTTGAGGGTGTTTAGTTCCAGCTCCAAATGTTCCTGCTCATCGGCAACCAAAGCACCTTTTTCAAGTTCATCAAACTGAAACTGGAAATAATCAAGATCGGCTTTGCCTTTATCATTTTCGGCTATGAGCTGGTTCAGCTTGCTTAACGACTTTTTATATGCTTTGAATTTGGTTTGATAATCAAACAGCAGATCCGAATGACGGGCGACGGAGTCAACCACTAACAGTTGAAAATCCGGATCATTGATCTCCAGCGTAGCATGCTGGGAATGGATGTCAATCAGCTTTTCGCCCAGTTGCTTCAATGCTGTGAGGTTAACCGGCGTATCGTTTACAAAAGCACGGGATTTACCATCGGCCGAAATTTCACGGCGCAATACCGTTTCGGTTTCATAATCCAGATCGTTATCCTCAAAAAAATCGGCTAAATGAAAGCCACTGATTTTGAAAGTGCCCTCAATAACGCATTTTTTTTGCTGGTTAAAAAAGTACTTGCTTTCGGCCCGTTGTCCTAAAATAAGTGAAAGGGCACCCAATATGATCGATTTACCTGCACCGGTTTCGCCGGTTAATATGTTCAGGCCGCTATCAAAACCTATCTCCAGGTTATCGATAAGCGCGTAATTATTAATGGTTAGCTTTTGAAGCATAAAAAAAGTGTCCTCATTTTATTGAGGACACTAAATTACAAATTAAGGTTCTTTAAAAAAGATTTTTAATGCTAATTGCTAATTTATTTAGTCAGCTGTGTCTGGTTTGATATCTTCTTTATCGTCGGTGTCAAACTTGTAATCAAAGTCTTTATCCATTTTATCGCGGTAAAGTTTCATTTTTTGTTTAAACGCCGGGCTTTTCATATAGTCCCGCAGTTTTTTGCTGGCTTCTTTAAGCCGTTGTTGTGCCGCTCTAATTTCAGGGCTATCCTGGAAGCCGCGCATTTGCCGGCCAATGTCCCTCATATCCTCCTGTAGTTTTTTCATGTCGGGATTGTTGTAGGCCATCCTGATGCTATCGCCCATGGCCTGCATACGGTTTCTTTTGGCAATAAATTCCGGCGAGTCATAGCGGCTGCGGATTTTTTGGCCCAGGTTTTTCAATTGCTCTGTTTGCGCCTTCACATCGGCCGGGATCTTGCTTTGCAGTTCGTCCTGGTATTTTTTGTAGTTAGGGTCTCTATCGTCGTTATAACCACGATACCCACGATCATGCGGGATGCCATATTTTTTCTCCAGCTCTTCGTTCATTTTTTTAAACTCAGGACTGCTGTAATAAGCACCAATCTTGCGGCCTATCTCACCCATCTGTTCGCTGGTTTTTTTAGATTCGGACGTTTCGCCATATTCCTTTTGAAAATCTTCGCCCATTTTTTGCATTTCCAGCTTCATTTTTTCCATGCCTTCAGTATTATAATAGGCCTGCAGGGCTTTGCTTTTAGCTTCAAGCATTTCCTGTTGCTTTTTGAAATCATTGCTGTTGTAGTATTTACCAATCAGCTCGCCTTGTTTGTTTACTTCGGCGCTGAGTTTTTCAAGCTCAGCATCGTTAAAACCGTCGTAGTTAAAAGAATCATGGCGTTGTTTGGCTTTAACTATTTCGGCCTGGGTTTTCTTTTTATAGGTTACAGGTTTTTTAGTTTTAGGAGCCACCTTGCGTATGGTATCTTCCACAAATAGAGCATGTAAGGCGGCAGGCGCAGCAACTTTTTTAACTGAGAGCTTGCCATCTTTTATGGTGGGGTTTAGCCAGGCAATGCTGCTAACGCCGGCAGCCATTATGGCAATGGCCACAAGCAGGTGGCGGATATTGCCTATAGGTTTCTTTGTTTTCATGATGCGTTCAATTCTGTTTAATAAATGATATTTTTTGCCATTAGCAGCCAGGGCCAGCTGTAAATGCTGCTGCCTGGTTTGCTCAAGCTTCAAAAGCGCGTGTGCATAGATCAAGGGTTGCTGTGTTGTTTGCACAACAAGGTCATCGCAGCTGTTTTCGCGCTCCTGATTAATGATTCGATTAATTAATTGGGCAAAGGGATTAAAGAATAACAGTATGGAAATAAATTGCTGCATCAGGTTCAGCAGGTAATCATTACGTTTAATGTGCGATAGCTCGTGCAGTAAAATGGCTTCAACCTCGGTAGCCGATAAGTATGTAGTAAGGGTTATCGGCACCAAAATAATGGGGCTTAAAAAGCCTATCATACAAGGGGCATCAACCATACGGCTAAAGTTTACCCACACATTTTTAGTAATGCCCAGCTTTTGGCAAAGCTCATCGGCAAAGTCCTGTAGCCTGTCGGCGGGTACCATGGTACGTTTTATCAGGCTGATCCTTTGCCAGCTTAAGCTAACTTTAAGCAGGTTAAATACCAAACCAGCAAAGTAAAGGGCTGATATATAAGGCAGATAGCCTTTTATAACGTATTCGTAATAATTGTTTTGCGGTTTGAATGCTACTTCATGCAGCGGAAGGTAGAAACGTGGTAATAAAGATGGTGCATTGGCGGATGTAAAATTGATCCACTCGTGCAACCTGAACTGATGGATAAACGTGTATATAAACCAGGCGCTTATGGCAAGGATGGCGCCCATGGCCAAATTGTGCTTTTTAATGGCCGATAACTGCGGCCTGCAAATAAACACTAACCTTAAGGCAAACCATACTAACAAACCCTGCCATAACGATTGCAGAATAGTTACGCCCAACACCTGGCTTATATTATAGAATAAATTTTCCATCACGTTTATTTTTTATCCTGATCAAATTGATTCAAAAAATTTTTAATAGCGTCAATCTCGTCTTTTGATGCGCGGTGCTGGCCAAGCGCCTGGATCACCAAATCGGAAGTGGAGCCCTTAAATACAGTAGACAAGATTTTATCCAGAGCGTTGCTTTGGGCCTGCTCCATTGTGAATAAAGCCTTGTAAACATGGGTTTTTGAAGTGGTGTCGCGCTCAACCATTCCCTTATCATGCATAATTTGCATGAGTTTTAAGGTGGTGGTGTAGCCGGCATCCTTGTTTTTAGCAAGCTCCTCGTGAACTTCACGTACGGTGCACTGGCCCTTTTTCCAGATCACCTGTAAAATTTCAAGTTCGCTTTCTGTTGGTTTAATTTCCATCTGTCTCTCTATTACGAATTTCTTCGTACAAATATCTACGATAGATTTCGTATTTACAAATGGTTTTGAAATTATTTAACAAATTTTAACGGTAGGGTGGGTAGTGAGTGGTTGATTGGGTGAGTGAGGAAGAGGTTTGTCTGTTCAGAAAAAATCCGAAATCGAACATCCGAAACGGCGTAGCCCTCTTGAACACCGTTGAAAGAACAATTAAATTGTGAAAAATCCAAAATCAAACAATCAGCATCTTTTAACTATTTTTGCGCTGGAAACTCCGAAATCGAACATCCGAAATCCGACATCAAATACCCATGCTGCAAATACAAGAAAACGTATCCCTCAAAAATTTTAACACCTTCGGTATTGATACCAGCGCCCGTTATTTTGTAGAGATAGCCCATGAAACCGAACTAACAGAACTGTTTGCCGACCCGCAGTGGCAGCAAACAGAGCGACTAATACTCGGTGGCGGCAGCAATATGCTTATGGTTGATGATTTTGACGGACTGGTTGTGCGCATGAACATCCGCGGTATTGAGCACCGGATTAGTCATGACGATGTTTATGTAGAAGCAGGTGGTGGCGAGGTATGGAATGACCTGGTTAATTATTGCGTTGCGCATGAATATGCTGGTGTCGAAAATCTGAGCCTGATCCCGGGTTCGGTAGGGGCATCGCCTATACAAAATATAGGTGCCTATGGCGTGGAGCTTAAAGATGTATTTCACAGTTGCCGCGCTTTTGAAATAGCGACAGGAACATTCAGAAATTTCAGCAAAGAGGATTGTAAATTTGGTTACCGCGAAAGCATTTTTAAAGCTGAACTGAAAGAACAGTATATTATAGTATCGGTAAAGTTCCACTTATCGCTGGTGGCAAGCATTAACACCAGGTATGGGGCCATTGAGCAAGAATTACAAAACAGGGGTATCTCAAACCCTACTATTAAAGATGTATCGCAGGTGGTGGCGCATATCCGGGTATCCAAACTCCCCGATCCGTCAACTATAGGAAACGCGGGCAGCTTCTTTAAAAACCCGGTGATCAGTGCCGAAGAATTTGCTGTGGTGCAAGCTAAATTTCCTGATGTGGTAAATTATCCTGCTGCTGATGGCGGCGTAAAACTGGCTGCCGGATGGCTTATTGAACAATGTGGATGGAAAGGAAAAACCGTGGGGCACACAGGAACATGGAAGAACCAAGCCCTGGTTTTGGTGAACCACGGAGGCGCTACGGGGCAGGAAGTGTATAACTTTTCGTCGCAAATCATAGACAGTGTGTACACTAAATTTGGCGTTACACTACAACGTGAGGTTAATATTATTAGTTAAATAAGTTTATTTAAAGTGAATTTTCATTTTTAATAAAATTTCTTCTCAATAACATTCCTGTTACAAATGTTCCCTGAATAAGTTTGATTTTCTGCTGTAAAAATTCATAACGTTCTGTTTTTCAGTATTGTATTTGTAATCAATGTGTGAATATTACACAATGGGTAAGTTTCAATACTGATGTTTAAATGTGGACTTTTTACTACACACTTTGGCTTAATGGCATCATGCTTGTCTAATTGTTAACACAAAACTTTAACAAAATGACAAAGATTGAGTTTAACACCCTTGTACTACGTCAGGCGACTTCTTTAAGATCATACGCTTTACATTTCACGCACGACGCAGACGATGCTAACGACCTTGTCCAGGATACAATGTTGAAGGCCATAACTTACTACAACAAGTTTAAGGAAGGCACCAATTTAAAAGGATGGTTATATACCATCATGAAAAACACATTCATCAACAACTATCGCCGTTTTGTTAAAATGAGCACTTTCGTTACCAAGAGTGATGAAATATCATCGCCCAACCTGGTATTTAGTTCAACCAAAAATCAGGGCGAAGCCAAATTTGTTATGGATGATATTAAAAAAGCTTTAGACAGGCTACCCGAAGATTATTATGTACCCTTCACCATGTACTTTGAAGGTCATAAATACCATGAAATTGCCGATCACCTGGATATCCCGATCGGTACGGTAAAAACCCGTATACACGTAGCACGCAAACTGCTCAAGAAAAACCTAAAGGCATATGATAACGGCATCGCCAAACCCGTTTACGCAGAGAATTAATATTTAATTAAACTCCATCATATATATAGAAGAAACCCGCTCATGAGGCGGGTTTCTTGTTTCAATCCAGGTTATTAACCGGGCTGTGTTATCTTAAAAAAGGTACAGCCGGCTGATAAAATATTTGCCGGGTATTATATACCAATACGCTGTTGAAAACGATATAAATAAAGTTTGTAGCATAAAACAACGGCATACTCAATAATATAAGTTCGCCCACGCCAAGGTTCAATATAGATGAGGGAATATGAAAAAATTCGTGGTTAAAAAGAACAATAGCTGTTAAAACGATAGCTAAACACCATGATATTTGAAAATTGATAAGCCGTTTACAAGGTTTATCTATATCCTTTATTTTTTTCTGTTGGATAACCACAAGGCCAGTGGCAATGCTATTCCCAACATAGGGAATATAATGAAGCTTAAGGCTGATAAATTGAATTGTAGTAAGAAGTTTCTGCTATCATGATTCAAAATTCCTGCCGGTTCGAAAGGCAATTCTGTTAAATCTTCAGGAGTAATATTTAGTGCGGTTGCCAGTCTTTTAAGTGTATCGCCCCTTGCGTCTGTTCATCGTTTTCTATTCGTTGCACGGTTCTTAAACTTAGTTGGGCTTGTTCAGCCAATTCTTCCTGGCTTAATCCTTTACGGTTGCGCAATTCCTTAATCTTTTTTCCGGGGTTATAGGTTTTCATATTGATATATTTTGCTGAACAAAAGTATAACTGCCTAAAGATATTAATTGCCGACTTGTTTACGTCATGTTTACGACATTGCTGTTATTGCTAATACGCCAACTTCTTCATTGCCTCCTTCGCTACCACCTGCCCTGAGATAATTGCCGGCGGCACACCTGGCCCGGGCACAGTAAGCTGGCCAGTATACAACAGGTTGTTGATATGTTTTGCCTGCATGGCGGGTTTAAAAAAGCAGTTTGGGCAAGTGTATTTGCCAACCCGTAAGCGTTGCCTTTAAAGGAATGATAATCGACTTTGAAATCATTTAGCGCATAGCTCCGTTTCACCACGATCGAATCCCTTATGTCATGCCCGGTAATCTGAGCAAACCTATCCATCATCAGGGTGAAATATTTTTCGCGGATGGTTTCGTCATCATTTAAGCCCGGCGCTATCGGCATCAGGAAAAACAGGTTCTCGCCGCCCTCGGGGGCAACCGTGCTATCCGTTTTTGAACTACAGCAAACATAAAACAACGGACTGGAGGGCCATTGGGGCGCAGTATAGATCTCCTTGGCATGCAATTCAAAGTCTTCGTCGAAGAATAGGTTATGGTGCTGTATGTTCGGCACTTTTTTATTAGTGCCGATATAGAACAATAAGCTCGATGGCGACATCGTACGGCTATTCCAGTATTTAGTAGTGTAGTTACGATAGGGTTTTTCAATTAAATGCTGGTCAACATGTTGATAATCTGCCCCTGCAATTACCATATCGGCGGTGAATAGGCCGTTATTGGTTTGGATTTTATCAACCTGTTTATCCTGTATATTGATTTTTGTAACCTCTGTATTGAGCTTGATCTCAACCCCCAGTTCGATGGCCATGCTTACCATAGCTTTTACTATTTCGTTCATGCCACCCATAGGGTACCAGGTGCCCAGGGCAAGGTCCGCATAGTTCATCATGCTATACATGGCTGGGGTATTTTGCGGGGTGGCTCCTAAAAATAACACGGGGAACTCCAGTAGTTTAATTAATTGGGGGTTTTTAAAATATTTGCGTACATGGCTGCTCATACTGGTAAGCAGCTGCATGCTGAAGCTTTTTTTGATAAGGTTAAAGTCGATAAATTCGGTGATGGAATGGGAGGGGCGGAAAACGTACTCACCCATGCCTACTTTATATTTATATGCCGCCTGGTTTAAAAAATCCCGTAATGCTTTACTACTGCCAGGTTCGGCTTGTTCAAACAGGGCTTCAAGCTCAACCATATCCGCTGGAACATCAAATATTTCATTTTTGCTGTAATAAACACGGTAGCCGGGATCAAGCCTTTTTAGCCGGTAATAATCGGAAGTTTTTTTGCCGAACAGTGCAAAAAAGTTTTCAAATACGTCGGGCATCCAGTACCAGCTTGGCCCCATATCAAACCTGAAACCATCCTGCTCCCAGGCCCTGGCACGGCCGCCGGGCTGGTCATTTTTTTCCAGTATGGTAACTTTAAATCCTTCTTTAGCTAAAACACAGGCTGCTGATAAACCAGCAAATCCCGAACCAATAACAATAATATGTTTGCTGTTCATGTTTAATGTGAAGCCCAAGATAAGAAAAATGTTTTAGGCCTATAAAAAACAATACCGCTTTGAATTTGTACTTTTGAAAAAATGACCACGCGAGTGCCGATGATGAACCTGTACGATGAAACTTGTTTTGAATGCAGTAAACTTATAACAAAAAAATATAGCACTTCCTTTAGTCTGGGCATTAGAACTTTCGATAAAAGTTTTCGTTATCCTATTTATGCCATTTACGGCTTTGTACGTTACGCTGATGAAATTGTAGATACCTTTCATGGGTACGACCAGCAGCAACTGATCAACAGTTTTGAGGAAGAGACCTTTAAGGCGATTGAAGAAAGGATCAGCACTAATCCTGTGATTCATTCTTTTCAACAGGTAGTTAACCAGTTTGAGATCGATCATGAATTGATCAGGGCTTTTCTGCGATCAATGGAAATGGACCTGCATAATAAAGCCTATGATGAGGATAGCTACCAAACTTATATCTATGGTTCGGCAGAGGTTATCGGCATGATGTGCCTGCGTGTTTTTACCAATGATGATATTCAGTATCAGGCCCTTGTACCGAAGGCCCGAAGCTTGGGGGCAGCTTTCCAAAAGATCAATTTTTTAAGGGATGTTAAGGCAGATTATACAGAACGTGGGCGCTCATACTTTCCCGGGGTCGATTTCAATAATTTTACCGAGCATGATAAGCTTGCCATTGAGGCGGAAATTAAACACGATTTTGATGAAGCCTTTGAGGGGATAAAATGCCTGCCTGCCGGTACCAGGCTTGGGGTTTATATTGCCTATATTTACTACCTGCAGTTGTTTAAAAAAATAAGTTACACACCTGCCAATGTAATACTACAAAAACGCATCAGGGTTTCTGATTTGTGTAAAATGAGTTTGTACATCAAAGCTGTTCTGCAGCAAAAGTTAAATGTTATTTAATGTTCAGGAAGATCTTTTTTATAGCCAGCATATTGGCATTGGTATTTGGGTTGAAAACGGCTGAAGCCGAAGAACCCAATCTGAAAGTACTGCGCAAGCAAATGCTTATTGCTATTGATAAAAGCAAAACCACCGATTCGTTGTTTAATAACCTTAATGGTATCAAAGAAAAGAGTGGTATAGTCAATGGTTTTATAGGCGGCCTGTTTGCCTTAAAAGCCAAACATGCCTGGAACCCATATTTAAAATTGAAATATCTTAACAGATCGGAAAAGGTATTTAGGCAGGCATTAATTGAAGATCCGCATAATATCGAGATCAGGTTCATGCGCTTTTCTGTTGAACACAATGTGCCTTCTATTTTAGGCTTTAATAAAGACCTTGCTGCGGATACTGAGGATATCATAGCCCAACTGGGTAAAAAGAATTATGGCTCGGCCGATAAGGAATTGACAATCCAGATTATCAAATTCCTGCTTCATTCCAAAAGATGTACTCCTGCCCAAAGCCAGGCACTCAATAAACACTTAACCGAACTTACGTGAGATACACCTATTTACTGATCAACCTGCTAACGGTATTTTTTCCCGTTGTGCTTTCATTTGATAAAAGGGTGCAGTTTTACAAAACCTGGAAATTTATATGGCCCGGCATGGCCATTACCGGTTTGTTTTTTTTGTTTTGGGACGTGCTTTTTACCATAAGAGGTGTTTGGTCGTTCAATCCGGCATACATCATAGGCGTTAAGTTTTTTGGTTTGCCCTTAGAGGAAATGCTATTCTTTTTAACGGTACCGTTTGCCTGTATATTCATTTACGCCTGCCTTAATCACTATGTTAAGTGGCTGATGCCTTTCAGGCTTACCGGCATTATAAGCAGTATGGTAATATTGCTGAGCATCCTGATGCTGATATTATATCACGACCGGCTTTATACCGAGATTACGTTTGGCTTATTGCTACTGCTTGTGGTGCTGATTCAATACGTTTTTAAGGCCGATTGGGTTAATCGTTATTACCTTGCTTACATTGTGGCGCTTTTGCCTTTTTATATAGTAAACGGCATATTAACGTCTGTACCAATAGTGTTGTACAATAACGCCGAAAACCTGGGAAAGCGGGTTGGCACCATCCCATTTGAGGATCATTTTTACCTGATGGCTTTACTGCTCATGAACATTGGTTTTTTTGAATATTTTAAACGACAAAAGTTAAGCCAATGAGTGAGTTGCCAATATACAACAAATCACAACTGGCCTTACGCAATGGGCAGGATAAGCCCCGGATCTGGGTAGCCTATAAAGGTGATATTTATGATGTAACTGAAAGCCGCTTATGGCGAAACGGAAAACATTATGAGCACTGGGCCGGACAGGATTTGACAGATGAACTTGCCGACGCACCACATACCGAAACCGTATTTGAGAGATTTGTAAAGGTCGGTCGACTCATCACCCCCGCCCTCTCTATTGGGGAAGAAGAGAAGGATTGATATGCTTTTTAAACAAAATACTCCCAAAACATTTTTAAATAGTTTCTGAAATGTGGCGCCCCCTCTTCTTTCTGTCATCCCCGCGTCATTTAAAGCCCGGATTGGTAGGGAATATTATGCGATAAATCATGTAAATTTATTGTTACGTGGCAGTTTCTCGCCGAAGAGTATGAAAAAATTAAGGTTTTTCCTTCCTGTCATACCTTTTTCAACAGGCTATGCATGGTACAATTTATAGTTGTAAAAAGGGAGTTTAAGGACCGGCAAGTTGTAGTTTTTCTGTTGGATTTCTCGTGACAGTTAATTTTATTGTGTTGTGATTTACAAGAGCTTATAAAACAAATTAGGAAAATGCCTCGCGCATTTTCCTAATTTATAATTAACAATATTAACTGACTTATTACCGGCCGGATCTAACGGCCATATGGTATTAACGATAGCAAAGGTAATTTCTTGTTGATTATTTCCTAAAACCTTCATTGAAGTTAAAAAAATTCATGTAAAAGAAATATTACATTCATTATTTGTTTTATTTTGTCATTGGCTATTAAGTTTGCTTCCTTAACTATTAGCTAAATTTTTTCTATGAAAAAACGACTACTACTAATTTTGTGCAGTTTCGTATTTGCTGTAACACAGCTTTTTGCGCAAAATCACACTGTTACCGGTACGGTAACAGCCAAGGAGGACGGCCTTCCTCTGCCGGGTGTATCGGTGAAGATAAAAGGGACAACTACCGGTACCCAAACCACCATCGACGGTAAATTTTCACTCAGCGTTCCAAACAACGCGGTTCTATCATTCAGCTTTATTGGTTATGCTACACAGGATGTACCTGTAGGCGCTTCAGCAAACCTAAAAGTGGTTTTAGAAGCATCAGCCCGCGGCCTTAACGAGGTAATCGTAACCGCGTTAGGTATCACTAGGCAACAGAAATCATTGGGTTATGCCGCGCAACAGGTTAAAGGTGATGACCTTACGGTTACCAAGCAATCTGACCTTAACACCGCACTTGCCGGTAAAATAGCCGGTGTACAAGTTTTAGGTGGTTCTGGTGCAAAATTTGGTGTATCAACTATCCGTATCCGTGGTATCAACTCATTATCTGGAGGTAACCCAATTTATGTAGTAAACGGTGTTATTACTGATCCGAACGCAGTGAACAATGATGATATCGAATCAGTTTCGGTATTGAAGGGCCCTGCTGCTACGGCACTTTATGGTCAGCGCGCATCTGAAGGCGCAGTTGTTATCACATTAAAAAAAGGCGCAAACAAAGGCGTTGGTGTTTCAATCAATCAATCAACCACTTTCGAAAAAGTTTATCAGCTACCTGACTATCAAAACGAATATGGTGGCGGTACAAGTGTAAAATGGGATACTTATCAGTATGACCCTGCTAATGGCTCTCCTGCTTCATACGCAAAATTTAACGGCGTAAAAATTTATGATTATGGTGTTGACGAAAGCTGGGGCCCTAAAATGGATGGTACACTTTACGCGCCATGGTATTTCTGGGATCCAACCAATCCAGATTTTGGTAAATTGAAACCATTTGTACCGCAACCTAATAACGTACGTGATTTTTACCGTACGGGTGTTACTTTCAATACCAACGCAGCTTTCTCAAAAGCAGGCGATGACTATAACCTGAGGGTTTCATACACTAACATAGATCGTACGGGTATCACTCCAAACAGCGATCAGAAACGTAATAACGTAAGCGTAAATGGGGAGCTGAAGCTTACTAAAAAATTAACTGCAAGCGCTAACGTTAACTTTTCGCAAATTAATTCATTCAACATTCCTTCAGAAGATTATGGTAAACAAACCATAGGTTCATTTAGCCAGTGGTTTCACAGGGATGTTGAAATTGATAAACTTAAAAATTATAGAAGGGCCGATGGTACATTTACATCATGGAACATTTCCGGCCCTGACGATTTAACTCCGCACTACTGGGATAACCCGTACACTGAGGTTTACGAGAATACTTCAAAATCAAACAGCAACCGCGTTTACGGTAACTTAACTTTAAGCTATCAGTTTACTAAAGACATTTCTGCATCATTCATAGCAAGGCAGGATTTATTGACCCGCGATGCGAGTGCACAAGTAGGTTCAGGTACAATAAACCCTGATTCATACACTCAAAATCAATACACCTACAAAGAAAATAACTATGTCGGTAACGTAAGCTATAGCCATAACTTTAAAGACCTTTCTGTAAAGGCAGGTGTTTATGCAGAATCACGTCAGGATCGTTACACTTACTTATCAGGTGCAACAGTAGGCGGTTTAGCAATTCCTGATTTGTATACTTTAAGCAACTCTGCAAATGCGGCAACCTCATTTAGCTACAATGCGCTTTCAAGGGTAAACAGCTATTACGGTTATACCTCATTTGGCTATAAAGATTTCTTATACCTTGATTTCAATGCCCGTAACGATAGGTCTTCAACCTTGCCGGTTAACCACAACTCATACTGGTATGGCGGTTTATCAGGTTCATTCGTATTTACCGAGCTGATGCCTAAAAACGACATCTTAACATTTGGTAAATTGAGGTTATCCGCAGCTAAATTAGGTTCTGACGCGCCTATTTACTCAACATACCCAACTTATAACCTAAGCACTACTCCGCATGGAAATGATGCTGTGCAAACAGTACCCAATACTTTGCCAAATGCAAATTTAACTCCAAGCCTTTCAACATCATATGAAATTGGTACCGAATTGCATTTCATCAAAGACAGGGTTAAGTTTGACTTTAACTACTACACGCGTACTACTAAAGATCAGATCTTATCATTGCCTGTTAATGGTACAACCGGTTATTCAACAGTTGTTATCAATGCAGGTTCTATCCGTAATAACGGTATCGAGATCAGCCTTGGAGGTACACCAATTAAATCGAAAGATTTTACATGGAATGCTGATTTCAACGTTTCATTTAACCGCAACAAAATTGTTTCGCTTTACCCGGGTGTAACTAACGTAAAAGTAACTCCCGACGGTCTTGCCGGTTATGGCCCAGGTGGCGTTCAGTCTGCCGGCGCTCAAAGCTTTGGCTTTGTTGGTTCACCAAGCTTTGGTATCAACGGTTATCTTAATCAGTCTTATGGTCAGATCATTGGATCTGGTTTTGCACGAGATGGCAAAGGAAATATCATAATTGGTGCTGATGGCCTTCCGGTAAGGCAGGACAACGTTAACCTTGGTAGCATGTTACCAAGCTATACAGGTGGTTTTACCAACTCGTTTAACTACAAAAACGTGGTACTTGCTTTTTCTCTTGACTTCCAAAAAGGCGGTAAATTTGTATCAGTTACCCAGCAAAACCTCAATGGTTCGGGCTTAGGTATCGAAACCATAGGTAACAACGCAAAAGGTAACCCGGTACGTAACCCGGTAGCTGAAGGTGGTGGTACCTTGGTAGCAGGTGTACATGCTGATGGTACTCCGAACACTACTTATGTAGAAACCCGTACTTTATACGAGCAATCATACAGCCAGATTTGGGAAAAATGGACTTATGACGCATCTTACGTTAAATTAAGAGAGGTGAGCATTGGTTATTCGTTCCCTAAAAAGATGTTAGGCAGGTTACCATTCCAAACTGCGTACTTTGGTATCACAACCCAAAACCCATGGATGATCTATTCAAAAGTTAAAGGTGTTGACCCATCACAATTGCAGACTTCATTTTATGAAGGTGGCCAATTGCCAAACACAAGAAACTTAGGTTTCAACATTAAGGTAACATTCTAACAAGTTCTTCATTATGAAAAAATCATATATCAGTAAATATATAATCGGGGCTGGTATGTTTATACTTGCCTCATGTAAAGTGGGCGGCGATTTAAACGTTAACCCAAACCAGTCGCCAAATGCGCAAACAGGTTATCTGTTAACCAGTGCGCTGCAATACTTAGGTGGTGTAAACGGCGCCGGTGCAACAACTAATATCAACGCATTCACCGGCGAGTTATACTCTCAGTACCTTGCTGAAACATTTTATACCAACGAATCGCAGTTTTCGTTAAAACAATATGACTACCAGGGTTATTACACTGGTCCACTTGAGGACTTGAAGACACTGATCCAGTTTAATACGGATCCAGCTAAGAAAAGCCTGCAGTCGACTATTAAATTTGGTTCAAATGCTAACCAGATTGCAGCCGCGCGCATATTAAGGGCATTTATTTACCTAACCATTACTGATAGGTGGGGTGATATTCCTTACTCTCAGGCTTTAAATGGCGTATCTGGCTTAACTCCGGCATTTGATGCGCAAAAAGATGTTTATGCGGCTTTAATGAAGGAACTTGACGAAGCGCAGGCACAATTTGACGGCGGTGCAGCTTTAAGCAATGATATTTTATTTGGTGGAGATGCTACTAAGTGGAAACATTGGGCTAACTCGTTACATGCGGTTATGGCATTGAGGTTATCAAAAGCTGATCCTGCAACCGGTAAAACTGAATATGCAAAAGCAGTAGCAGGCGGTTTAATGACTTCAAACGATGACAACGCCGTATACGATTATTTGGCTATCCAAACTAACGAAAACCCATATTACACCAATTACAGAAGCCGCTACGACTACGCCGTAAGCAGTCTTGTTGTTAATACTTTAAGTGATCTTAAAGACCCAAGGTTGCCGGTTTATGCTGCGCAAACAGCATCGAAAACTTACGTAGGTTTACCTTATGGTACTTTTGGCGATGCTTTGGGTAACTATAATAAAGGAACACGTAGTAAACCAGGTAACGTATCATTGATTGGTTTAGCCGTTTCCGGCCAGGCTTCACCAACAGTCTGGACATCATACGCACAAATTATGTTTACCCAGGCCGAAGCTGCTCACCTTAACTGGATTGCTGGTGGTGACGGCGCTGCTGCCGATTTCTATAACAAAGGTATAGCTGCATCATTGGAGCAAAACGGTGTTAGCTCGGCAGATGAAAGCGCTTATCTTGCGCAGGCATCAGTTAAATTTTCTGCAGCAACTGCTATGAACCAGATCATGACCCAGAAATGGATTGCAGGTTTCTTAGGTAACGGTTGGGAGTCATGGGCAGAATATCGCCGTACAGGCTTGCCTAAATTACTTGATCCGGTTCCTGGTTCATTAAGCCCGGATCAAAAGATCCCGCGCAGGCAACAATATCCGCAAACCGAGAACGACCTTAATAAAGCTAATTACAACGCTGTAATAGCCCGTCAAGGTCCTGATGCATTAAATACAAGGGTATATTGGGATAAACAATAATTATTGCTTATAGATTATGATAACAACAAAGGCTGCCATTGGCGGCCTTTGTTGTTTATAGTAATTATTATAAGTGTGTAATCCTCCAAAATGGAATAAAACAGATTTAGTACTATTTAACATATACTATTCATTAAACCGGCTATCTTAGTTTAAACTGATAAGCCTATCATGAACATTAAACCGATCTTGTTTTTGTTTATTCTTTTTTTATTTCTCGATCGGGTTGCTGGTCAAGAAAAACATCAAGCGGAAATTATCGTGGGGAAGCCTGCCGGGAGAAGCAGTGATTTATATCTAAAGCGATCCTTTATAATACATAATCAAATAGGTACTCGCACAGATACAAATTATGCGAACGCGAAATTGATCCGCACGGGATGGGATGATGGGATATTTAAAACAAATACGGGCTTTTACCGGCATGATCTTGTAAGTAGGGTTCCTGCAGGATTTGCAGCGCTTTCGGAAACTGACAGGAGGATGTTTATAATAACTATTAATCAAGATTCCGTTAGGCAAATGAAAGATACCGTATGCTATAGCGATGGTAAGTTACACAGATGTCTTTATGCGGTAATGCCGGTAACTTTGAGCAATCAATCTCCTGATACATTAAATTATATCAATATGTCATGCTCGTGGCTTGATGTTTTTAAAACAGATGCCGGAAACGTAAAATTTTTACTCACGCCCCTGATGGAGGAATGCTGGAAAAATAACCCTGCTGTTTATACGGTTGCGCCTCATCAACAAAGGTATTTCATATACCTACGGCTTTTTTAACGGATACGGGCAAAGGCGGATTGTTCGAATCAAAAGTTTTTAAGATAGGAATGTGTTTATACAAATATATTGAGGGTTCGCAGCTCCCTGTTGATATACGTGGGTTAACGCTTTGGCAGGAAACAGATAATATTATTTGGAGCAATGAGATTGCCGTGAGATAGTTAGCTGGTTTTAAATCAAAAAATAATTCCCGCTCTCTATTTGATATTCAAAACATTGTGGTTATCTTTGCCCTCCCTTGAAAGGAGGTATTTTAGGAATTATGATCATTATTAACGTAAAAGACGGCGAATCATTGGACAAAGCATTGAAACGCTTCAAAAAGAAATTCGAAAAAACAGGTGTTTTAAGAGAACTACGCAGTCGTCAGGCTTTCGAAAAAAAATCTGTAACCCGTCGTCATGTTGTTAAACATGCTATCTACAAACAGACTTTAAACCAGGAAACTGTTTAATTTTTTTGTTGAAAAGAATTAAATAATTTCTTGACACTATATTAAAACTATTTGTACATTCATAATCCCGGATGTATAAATAGTTTTTTATGTTTTTAGAGCGTTTTATCCAGTACATCAAGTACGAAAAGCGGTATTCAGTGCATACTGTTTCCGCATATCAGTCTGATCTGGATCAGTTTATGCGCTTTTTAAATAATCCCGGCGGTGCCGATCCCGCGCCCGAGCCGGTTATTAACCATCCATCGCAGGTAAGCTACCATGACATCCGTAACTGGATGGTTGAGCTTATTGATCAAAAACTTACCGGCCGTTCGGTTAACCGTAAAATGGCCACGCTACGCAAATACTTCAAATTTTTATTGCAGGAAGGTATTGTTGAAACCAACCCGGTATCCAGGGTGCGGTCGCAAAAAGTTGCTAAAACGTTGCCCGTAGTGGTTGAAGATACGCGCCTCACAAAAATGTTAGATAGGGATGACATTTTTACAAATGATTTTCCGGGCCTGCGTGATAAGCTTGTTATTGAGCTGTTGTTTGGCACCGGCATGCGGCTTGCCGAACTGTTAGGTATTAAGCAACAGGATATTAGCTTTGAGGGGGAGTAGTAAAGGTACTGGGTAAGCGTAACAAAGAGCGCATTATCCCTATTAATAATGAGCTGAAGGCCCTGCTGCCCGAATATATGGAGGTAAAGAAAAATCAAAATTTTGATAACAATTCCTTCACATTAATCGTTACAAATAAAGGAGCCGATGCTTATCCGAAATTGATTTATTTAATAGTGCAAAAATACCTATCTAACATATCAACCCAAAATAAAAGGAGCCCACATGTGCTCAGGCACACCTTTGCAACCACAATGCTAAATAACGGGGCCGATTTAAATTCAATTAAAGAGCTTTTGGGGCACGCTAACCTGAGCGCAACCCAAATTTACACGCACAATTCAGTTGAAAGACTAAAATCTATTTATAAACTCGCCCATCCAAAGGCTTAAAAAGGAGGAAACATGAAAATTACAGTGCAGTCAATTCATTTCACCGCAGACAAGAAACTTTTAGATTTTATTCAGAAAAAAGCTGATAAGCTTGATACGTTTTATGACCATATTATTAGCGGTGAAGTTTACTTAAAGCTTGAGAATGTGGAAGATGAATGTAATAAGATAACGGAGATCAAATTATTGCTACCCGGAAATCAAATATTTGCAAAAGAGAAGTGTAAGAGTTTTGAGGAAGCTACCGACTTGGCGGTTGAAAGCCTGAGGAAGCAAATTGAAAAGCATAAACAAAAGAAAGCCCTTGCTGATGCTACAGCAAAAAAAGCTGTTTTAACGGCAGTTGAGGAGGGTTTTTAATATTATAAAAAGGCTTGTTTTAAGCCTAAATCGGCAGGTTTTTAGCCTGCCGATTTTTTTTGATAAAAAATTTTGACGTGGCGTTATTTTTTGTAGATTTGCAGTCCCTTTCGGGGAGGTATTTAACGCCTCGAAAAAAAGTTAAAATAGTTCTTTAAAATATCAAAAAGCTTATTACTTTTGCGCTCCGTTATCGAAAGCCACTTTAGGTTTAGGTAATAGAAAGGCAAGATAAATATAAGCCTCCTTAGCTCAGCTGGTAGAGCAACTGACTTGTAATCAGTAGGTCATTGGTTCGATCCCGATAGGAGGCTCAGTTTTTTTCGGATTGAGGTATTTAGCTTCAATTTTGGATATCGCAAATCCGGAAATAACTACCGGGGGATACCAGAGCGGTCAAATGGGACGGACTGTAAATCCGTTGCTTCGGCTACGAAGGTTCGAATCCTTCTCCCCCACTTATTAAAGTAAGCAGTTTGTAGTTCGCAGTTAGCAGTTTTGTTAACCGAACTATAAACTGCTAACTTGATTAAAAGGGTTTGAGGAATGGGTGTCATGAGCGGTTAAGCTGCTAATTGATTACTGCAAACCTAAAACTGAATAAGCGGAAGTAGCTCAGTTGGTAGAGCGATAGCCTTCCAAGCTATAGGTCGCGAGTTCGAACCTCGTCTTCCGCTCGGTTGGTTCATTAGTCGGTTAGTTCACTTGTTCATTAGTGGCGGCTGCAAAGACCAATGAACTGATAAACGAGTGAACCAATGAACAAAAAATTAGCCGACGTAGCTCAGGGGTAGAGCACTTCCTTGGTAAGGAAGAGGTCATGGGTTCAAATCCCATTGTTGGCTCAGTGTTATAAAACATACATTAAAGTTAAAATTAACCTACAAAAATAATTTATAGATCATGGCAAAAGAAAAGTTTGACCGCAGTAAGCCGCACTTAAACATCGGTACAATCGGTCACGTTGACCACGGTAAAACAACCCTTACCGCAGCTATCACTAAAGTTTTGGCTGATGCAGGTTTATCAGAAGCTCGTTCATTTGATTCAATTGACTCGGCTCCTGAAGAAAAAGAACGTGGTATTACCATCAACACTGCCCACGTTGAATATTCAACAGCTAACCGTCACTATGCACACGTTGACTGTCCAGGTCACGCGGATTATGTGAAAAACATGGTTACTGGTGCTGCGCAAATGGACGGTGCAATCATCGTAGTTGCTGCAACTGATGGTCCGATGCCACAAACTCGTGAGCACATCCTGTTAGCTCGTCAGGTAGGTGTACCTGCACTTGTTGTTTTCATGAACAAAGTTGACATGGTTGATGATCCGGAATTATTAGAGTTAGTAGAAATGGAAGTTCGTGAATTATTATCATTCTACGAATTCCCAGGCGATGATATCCCAGTTATCCAGGGTTCTGCATTAGGTGGTCTTAACGGCGATCCTACCTGGGTTGGTAAAATCATGGAGTTGATGGATGCTGTAGATAGCTACATCCCAATCCCTCCACGTTTAACAGATCTTCCTTTCTTAATGCCTGTTGAAGACGTATTCTCAATCACTGGTCGTGGTACTGTTGCTACTGGTCGTATTGAGCGTGGTGTAATCAACTCAGGTGAGCAAGTTGACATCCTTGGTATGGGTGCTGAAAACTTGAAATCAACTGTAACTGGTGTTGAGATGTTCCGCAAAATCCTTGATCGTGGCGAAGCTGGTGACAACGTAGGTTTATTGTTACGTGGTATTGAGAAAACTGATATCCGTCGTGGTATGGTTATCTGCAAACCAGGTTCAGTAACTCCTCACACCGACTTCAAAGCAGAAGTTTACGTATTATCAAAAGCAGAAGGTGGCCGTCACACTCCATTCTTCAACAAATACCGTCCGCAATTCTATTTCCGTACCACTGACGTTACTGGTGAGATTTCATTAGAGCCAGGTGTAGAAATGGTTATGCCAGGTGATAACGTTACCATCACTGTAAAACTGATCAACGCTATCGCAATGGAAAAAGGCTTACGTTTCGCTATCCGTGAAGGTGGTCGTACCGTAGGTGCTGGTCAGGTAACTGAAATCTTGAAATAATAATATTTCAATAAAAAGGTTAATTTGAAAACATAAGTTTAGCCTTCAACGGCAAACTTATGTTTTCTTATTATAAATAACACACGGGAATAGTTCAACGGTAGAATAGAGGTCTCCAAAACCTTTGATCAGGGTTCGAATCCTTGTTCCCGTGCTTAAGCACAATATAAAAATGGCAGGCGTAGCTGAATATATTAAAGAGTCATACATCGAGTTAACCGAAAAGGTTACCTGGCCTACATGGCGCGAGCTTCAAAGCAGCGCTGTTTTGGTATTGGTTGCCGCTATAATTATTGCGCTGGTTATCTTAGGTATGGACCAGATCATTAATTATTTGCTTAAACTGTTTTACACATCACTAACATAATATCAGGGGAGACGGAGATGAGTGATCAATTGAAATGGTATGTAGTTAGGGCTATTAGTGGTAAGGAAAAGAAAGTTAAACAATACATAGATGCCGAAATTAGCCGTTTGGGCATTAGTCATTTGGTACCACAGGTATTAATACCTACGGAGAAGTATTACCAGATGCGTGATGGAAAGAAGATCGCGAAAGAGCGTAACTACTTTCCGGGCTATGTGCTTATGGAAGCTGTTTTAGATGGCGAAACTGAACACATCATTAAAAATATAAACAGTGTTATAGGTTTTCTGGGCGATAAAGCCGGAAATGCTATACCGCTTCGCCAGTCAGAAGTTAACCGTATTTTAGGTAAGGTTGACGAGATGAGCGCACAGGGCGAAACCATGAATGTACCTTATTATGTTGGTGAGGCCGTTAAAGTTATGGACGGGCCTTTCAACGGTTTCAGCGGGGTTATTGAAGAGGTTAACGAAGAAAAAAGAAACTGAAAGTAATGGTAAAGATATTCGGGCGCCGTACGCCGCTTGAATTGAATTACATGCAGGTAGAGAAAGAATAGTTTTCAAATAATTTCGGATGTCGGATTTTCGATTTCGAAATTATTGAATTTAAAATATAAGATGAAAGAAGCGGGAGTTAAATCCGAAATGGAAATTCCCAAATCCGAAATCGACACAATCTTAAATGTTACTTAGCTTCCACTTACTAACATTGAGTTTATAATTAAAGTAAATTAAAATGGCAAAAGAGATCGGTGCAATGGTTAAGCTGCAAGTTAAAGGCGGCGCCGCAAACCCATCACCACCAATTGGCCCTGCATTGGGTGCAAAAGGTGTGAACATCATGGAGTTTTGCAAACAATTTAATGCACGCACCCAGGACAAAGCTGGAAAAGTATTGCCTGTTTTGATTACTGTGTATGTTGACAAATCATTCGAATTTATCATCAAAACCCCTCCCGTTGCTATCCAGTTATTGGAAGCTACCGGTTTAAAGAGTGGTTCTGCTGAGCCTAACCGTAAAAAAGTTGCCAGTGTTAACTGGGAACAGGTTGAGACTATAGCAAAAGATAAAATGGTTGACTTGAACGCGTTCACAGTTGAATCGGCCATGAAAATGGTGGCAGGTACTGCCCGCAGCATGGGAATTACCGTATCAGGTACAGCTCCCTGGAATTAATTAATTTATACAAATCAGTTTAAAGACAGTGGCAAGATTAACAAAAAATCAAAAAGTGGCACTCTCCAAAATTGAGGCAAACAAATCGTACACATTACAGGATGCATCTGCATTGGTAAAGGAATTAACCCTTACTAAATTTGATTCATCAGTTGATATAGACGTTCGTTTAGGTGTTGACCCACGTAAAGCCAATCAAATGGTACGTGGTATTGCAACATTACCTCATGGAACCGGTAAAACTGTACGTGTATTAGTTCTTTGTACTCCTGATAAGGAACAAGAAGCTAAAGACGCAGGTGCAGATTACGTAGGTTTGGATGATTATATTGCCAAGATTGAAGGCGGATGGACTGATGTTGATATTATCATTACTATGCCAAGTGTTATGGCGAAGGTAGGTCGTTTAGGTCGTATTTTAGGCCCGCGTAACCTTATGCCAAACCCTAAATCAGGTACAGTTACCCCAGAAGTTGGTAAAGCTGTAACTGAGGTAAAAGGTGGTAAAATCGATTTCAAGGTTGACAAAACCGGTATTATCCACACTTCAATAGGAAAAGCATCTTTCTCTGCAGATAAAATTTATGAGAATGCATTAGAAGTATTGCAAACAATCTCTAAATTAAAACCTTCTGCAGCAAAAGGAACATATTTCAAGAGCATTCATATCTCTTCAACTATGTCGCCTGGAATTACAGTTGAAACTAAATCAGTAGCGGGGATCTAATCATGAATAAAGAAGAAAAATACGACCTTGTTGTAGCCCTAACTGAGCAAATCAAAGAGTATGGTAATTTTTATATCACTGATACCTCTGATTTAACTGTAGCCAAGATCAACAACATCCGCCGTAAATGTTTCGAAAACGACATTACGATGCAGGTAACCAAAAATAGCTTGATCAAAAAAGCTATGGAAGCTGCAGGCGGTGATTTCAGCCCTATATATGATGTATTAAAAGGTTCATCATCAATTCTTTTCTCAAAGTCAGCAACTGCTCCGGCAAAGTTGATCAAACAATTAAGGAAAACAGGTGAAAAACCAATTTTAAAAGCAGCTTATATTGATTCGGCAGTATTTATAGGTGATAACCAGTTAGATACTTTAACCAAACTGAAATCAAAAGAACAACTGATCGGCGAGATAGTTGGCTTACTACAATCACCTGCCAAAAACGTACTTTCTGCACTACAATCAGGCGGAACTACAATTGCAGGCCTTGTAAAAACATTACAAGAAAGAGGTTAACGAACGCCTCACAAGAGTTCGACAATAACAAACAAAAAGCATTAAAAGTAAAAATTTAAATAAAATGGCGGATTTAAAAGCGTTTGCTGAACAGTTGGTAAACTTAACAGTAAAAGAAGTAAACGAATTAGCTCAAATATTAAAAGATGAGTATGGTATTGAGCCTGCTGCTGCTGCTGTAGCAGTTGCTGCTCCTGCTGCTGACGGTGGCGATGCTGCTCCAGCTGCTGCTGAGCAAACTGCATTTGACGTTATCCTGAAAGAAGCAGGTGGCGCTAAATTAGCAGTTGTTAAATTAGTAAAAGACTTAACTGGCCTTGGTTTGAAAGAAGCTAAAGATCTTGTTGACGGTGCACCAAAAGAACTTAAAACTGGTGTAACTAAAGAAGAAGCTGAATCTTTGAAAAAACAATTAGAAGAAGCCGGAGCAGTAGTTGAGGTTAAGTAATTTAACCTACTGAAATATAGCATCAAGACTCCGACCATAAACGGTCGGGGTCTATTGCTGTTTATAAAGGTTTTGAATTAGATGTGAGATATTAGATATGAGATTTGAGATTTTTCAAATCGCTATTTCATATCTCAGATCTCATGTCTCAAGTCTCACATCTACAAAAATTAATAACTAAAATTTAAATACCTTGGCAAACAATAATAATCAAAGAGTAAACTTTGCAACCAGTAGAAAGGTACTTGATTACCCTGATTTTCTGGATGTTCAGTTACAATCTTTCCAGGAATTTTTTCAATTGGAAACCACTTCCGACAACCGTTATAAAGAAGGGCTGTTTAAAGTGTTTGCCGAAAACTTTCCTATTTCAGATTCAAGAAACATCTTTGTCCTGGAGTTTCTTGACTACTTTATTGATCCGCCCCGTTATGATATACAAGAGTGTATCGAACGCGGATTAACTTACAGCGTACCATTAAAAGCAAAGCTTCGCCTGTCATGTAATGACGAGGAGCACGAAGATTTTGAAACAATTGTACAGGACGTGTACCTGGGTACTATCCCATACATGACGCCAAAAGGTACATTTGTTATTAATGGTGCCGAGCGTGTAATTGTATCACAGTTACACCGTTCGCCAGGTGTGTTCTTTGGTCAGAGCCGCCACACCAACGGTACAAAATTATACTCGGCCCGTGTTATTCCTTTCAAAGGTTCATGGATTGAGTTTGCTACAGACGTTAACAACGTGATGTATGCTTACATTGACCGTAAAAAGAAATTCCCGGTTACTACGTTACTTCGTGCCATTGGTTATGACTCTGATAAAGATATATTAGAGCTGTTTGAACTGGCCGACGAGGTTAAAGTAAGCAAATCAGGCCTTAAGAAATATATTGGCCGTAAGCTTGCTGCAAGGGTCCTTAAAACATGGATCGAAGACTTTGTGGATGAAGATACCGGTGAGGTAGTTTCTATCCCTCGTAATGAGATCATCCTTGAGCGTGAAACCTTACTGGAAGATGACCATATTGATATGATCATCGACTCTGGTGTTAAAACCATCATCCTTAACAAGGAAGATGCTTCAACCAGCGGTGATTATACTATTATATACAATACCTTACAGAAAGATACTTCCAACTCTGAGAAGGAAGCGGTTGAACATATCTACCGCCAGTTACGTAACGCTGAACCACCTGATGAAGAAACAGCTCGTGGTATCATCGATCGTTTATTCTTTTCAGATAAAAGATATGACCTGGGTGATGTGGGCCGGTACCGCATCAACCGTAAATTAAAATTGAGCACTTCGGAAGAAACGAAGGTTTTAACCAAGCAGGATATCATCGCGATTGTTAAATACCTGATCAAATTAATCAACTCAAAAGCTGAGGTGGATGATATCGATCACTTGTCAAACCGTCGTGTGCGTACCGTTGGCGAGCAGCTTTATGCTCAGTTTGGCGTAGGTTTGGCACGTATGGCCCGTACTATTCGTGAGCGTATGAACATTCGTGATAACGAGGTGTTCACCCCAACCGACCTGATCAACGCACGTACATTATCATCTGTGATCAACTCGTTCTTCGGAACAAACCAGTTGTCACAGTTCATGGACCAAACCAATCCACTGGCAGAGATCACGCACAAGCGGCGTCTGTCAGCCTTAGGTCCCGGTGGTCTGTCGCGTGAGCGTGCAGGTTTCGAGGTTCGTGACGTTCACTACACCCACTACGGTAGGTTGTGTACTATCGAAACTCCTGAAGGTCCGAACATTGGTTTGATTTCATCACTTTGTGTACACGCTAAGATCAACAACTTAGGCTTTATCGAAACTCCGTACAAACGTGTAGTTGAAGGTAAAGTTATGGTTGACGAGCCGGTTATCTATTTATCTGCTGAAGATGAAGACGGTAAAACCATTGGCCAGGCAAACGCTGTATACGATGATAAAGGTGAGTTTGAATTGCCGCGTGTAAAAGCACGTTTCGAAGGTGACTTCCCGGTTATTGAGCCGGAGCGTCTGGATTTGATGGATATTGCTCCAAACCAGATCACTTCAATCGCGGCTTCGCTTATTCCGTTCTTAGAGCATGATGACGCTAACCGTGCATTGATGGGTTCAAACATGCAACGCCAGGCCGTACCATTGTTACGTCCGGAAGCGCCGATTGTTGGTACCGGTTTGGAAGGCCGTGTGGCAAAAGACTCCCGTACCCTGATCAACGCCGAAGGCGATGGTGTGGTGGAGTATGTTGATGCTAACGAAATCCGTATTAAATATGACCGTAACGAACTTGATCGTTTGATCTCGTTTGAAGGAGATAGCAAAAGCTACCGCTTAACCAAGTTTAAGAAAACCAACCAAAGCACCACCATGAACCTTAAGCCTATTGTTAAAAAAGGCCAGAGGGTTGAAAAAGGTGAAGTACTTTGCGAAGGTTACGCTACGCAAAATGGCGAGCTTGCATTAGGCCGTAACCTTAAAGTAGCGTTCATGCCTTGGCAGGGATATAACTTTGAGGATGCGATTGTAATCTCTGAGCGTGTTGTTTCACAAGATATCTTTACTTCAATCCACGTTGAAGAGTTCGAGCTTGAAGTTCGTGACACTAAACGAGGTGAGGAAGAGTTAACACCAGATATCCCTAACGTATCAGAAGAAGCAACTAAAGACCTTGACGAAGACGGTATCATCCGTGTAGGTGCCGAGGTTAAAGAAGGCGACATCCTGATTGGTAAGATCACCCCTAAAGGTGAATCAGACCCATCACCGGAAGAAAAACTGTTACGTGCTATCTTCGGTGATAAAGCCGGCGACGTTAAAGATGCTTCATTGAAAACCCCGCCGTCAATTGCCGGTGTTGTTATCGATACCAAATTGTTCTCTCGTGCTAAGAAAACTTCAAAAGCTGAAGAAAAAGCACAGTTAGAGAAATTGGATAACAAGCATGATAAAGCTGTGAAAGATCTGAAAAATACTTTGATCGAAAAGTTATTTGAGATCGTTAACGGTAAAACTTCGCAAGGCGTTTATAACGTTTACAAAGAGTTACAGGTTCCTAAAGGTGTTAAATTCACCCAAAAGATATTAGTTGAGCTTAATTACGATAACATTAACCCAACGAAATGGACTACTGATGATGATAAAAACGATCAGATCAAGATCCTTCTTCATAACTTCAACATTAAGTACAATGAAGAGTTAGGTGCTTACCGTCGTGATAAATTCGCTATCAGCGTGGGTGATGAGCTTCCATCAGGTATCGTGCAAATGGCTAAAGTTTACATCGCTAAAAAGCGTAAGCTTAAAGTGGGTGATAAAATGGCAGGCCGTCACGGTAACAAAGGTATCGTTGCTCGTATTGTACGTGACGAAGATATGCCTTTCCTTGAAGATGGAACACCGGTTGATATTGTGTTGAACCCACTGGGTGTACCTTCACGTATGAACTTGGGCCAGATCTATGAAACCGTATTAGGCTGGGCCGGTAAAGAGCTTGGTGTTAAATTTGCTACTCCAATCTTTGACGGTGCAAGCCACGAAGAAGTGGAAGAGTGGATTAAGAAAGCCAACTTGCCTGAATCAGGCCGTACTTACTTATACAATGGTTTAACAGGTGATCGTTTTGATCAGCAAACTACTGTAGGTATTATCTACATGCTGAAATTAGGTCACATGGTTGATGATAAGATGCACGCCCGTTCAATCGGTCCGTACTCATTGATCACTCAGCAACCATTGGGCGGTAAAGCACAATTTGGTGGTCAGCGTTTTGGTGAGATGGAGGTTTGGGCACTGGAAGCATTTGGTGCATCAAACATTTTGCAGGAGATATTAACCGTTAAATCGGATGATGTTATCGGCCGTGCCAAAACATATGAGGCTATTGTTAAAGGTGAAAACCTGCCAACGCCATCAGTTCCTGAATCATTCAACGTATTGGTTCACGAGTTACGCGGCTTAGGTTTGGATATCACATTAGAATAAGGTTAAAGCTTAAAGGCCAAAGGTGAAAGGTTAGGACAGGTTCCGAAACCTTTTACCTTTCGCCTTTTACCTTTCGCCTAAAAAATTACCTTTAAAAAATCAAAGTAGACTATGTCTTACAAAAAGGATAATAAAATCAAAAGTAACTTTACCACCATTACCATCAGTTTAGCCTCTCCCGAGTCTATCCTTGAGCGTTCAAGCGGTGAAGTTTTAAAGCCGGAAACCATTAACTACCGTACTTACAAACCCGAACGTGATGGTTTGTTCTGCGAGCGTATTTTTGGTCCGGTTAAGGATTATGAGTGCCATTGCGGTAAATACAAACGTATCCGTTACAAAGGTATCGTGTGCGACCGTTGCGGTGTTGAAGTAACCGAAAAGAAAGTACGTCGTGAGCGCATGGGCCACATCAACCTGGTGGTGCCTGTTGCACACATCTGGTACTTCCGCTCATTGCCAAACAAAATTGGTTATTTATTAGGCTTGCCTACAAAAAGGCTCGACCTTATTATATACTACGAGCGTTACGTAGTTATCCAACCGGGTATTAAAGAATCAGACGGAATCAATAAAATGGATTTCCTTACTGAAGAAGAATACCTTGACGTATTAGATACCCTTCCAAAAGAAAACCAGTACCTTGACGACAAAGATCCTCAGAAATTTGTTGCCAAAATGGGTGCCGAGGCTTTGGAAGAGTTATTGAAACGCCTTGACCTTGACGAGATTATCATTTAGCTTGCGTCACCAGGCAGCAAACGAAACTTCTCAGCAACGTAAAAATGAAGCCTTAAAACGCTTACAGGTTGTTGAAGCTTTCCGTGATGCAAAAACAAGGATCGAGAATAACCCTGAGTGGATGATCGTTAAGATCGTTCCGGTTATCCCGCCTGAGTTGCGTCCGTTGGTACCACTGGAAGGTGGCCGTTTCGCTACTTCAGATTTGAACGACCTTTACCGTCGTGTTATTATCCGTAACAATCGTTTAAAACGTTTAATTGAGATTAAAGCACCAGAAGTGATTTTACGTAACGAAAAACGTATGTTGCAGGAAGCTGTAGATTCGTTATTCGATAACTCACGTAAAGTTAACGCGGTAAAAACTGAAGGTAACCGTGCTTTGAAATCACTTTCAGATATCCTGAAAGGTAAGCAAGGTCGTTTCCGTCAAAACTTATTAGGTAAACGTGTGGATTACTCTGCCCGTTCGGTAATTGTTGTAGGTCCTAACCTTAAATTACACGAATGCGGTTTACCAAAAGATATGGCTGCCGAGCTGTTTAAACCATTTATCATCCGTAAAATGATTGAGCGTGGTGTGGTTAAAACAGTAAAATCTGCTAAAAAGATTGTTGACCGTAAAGACCCATTAGTTTGGGATATTTTGGAAAACGTACTGAAAGGACACCCTGTATTACTAAACCGTGCGCCTACGCTGCACAGGTTGGGTATCCAGTCGTTCCAGCCAAAACTGGTTGAAGGTAAAGCGATCCAATTGCACCCATTAACCTGTACAGCATTCAACGCGGATTTTGACGGTGACCAGATGGCCGTTCACGTACCACTTGGTAACGCGGCAATTTTGGAAGCCCAAATCCTGATGCTTGCTTCGCACAACATCCTTAACCCTGCTAACGGTACGCCTATTACTGTACCATCTCAGGACATGGTGCTTGGTTTGTACTACATAACCAAAGGCCGTAAAACTGATGAAACGCGCGTGGTTAAAGGACAAGGCTTAACTTTTTACTCTGCAGAAGAAGTAATTATCGCTTATAACGAGAAAAAACTTGATCTGCATGCGTTCATTAAAGTTAAAGCTTTAGTTAAAGAACGCGATGGCAAAATCGTAAACAAAATTATTGATACTACTGTAGGCCGCGTGTTGTTTAATCAGCATGTACCTGTAGAAGTAGGTTATATCAATGAGCTGCTTACCAAAAAATCACTTCGTGATATCATTGGTGAAGTAGTGAAAATCACCGGTATGGCACGCGCGGCCCAGTTCCTTGATGATATTAAGGAATTAGGATTTAAAATGGCGTTCCAGGGCGGTTTATCATTTAACCTGAAGGATATCAATATCCCTGCAGAGAAAGTTACTTTGATCGAAACAGCTTCTAAGCAGGTTGATGAGGTTATGGGTAACTACAACATGGGTTTCATTACCAACAACGAGCGTTACAACCAGATCATCGATATCTGGACACGTATCAACAACCGCTTAACTGCTAACGTGATGGATATCCTGAGCAATGATAACCAGGGCTTCAACTCTGTTTACATGATGCTTGATTCAGGTGCGCGTGGTTCTAAAGAGCAGATCCGTCAGCTTGCAGGTATGCGTGGTTTGATGGCTAAGCCTCAAAAATCAGGTTCAGGTGGTGAGATCATCGAAAACCCGATCCTTTCAAACTTTAAAGAAGGTTTGTCGGTATTGGAGTATTTCATCTCTACCCACGGTGCCCGTAAAGGTTTGGCGGATACGGCGTTAAAAACAGCGGATGCTGGTTACTTAACCCGTAGGTTGCATGACGTTGCCCAGGATATGATTGTTGGTGAGGTTGATTGCGGTACCTTAAGAGGTATCTACACAACTGCACTGAAAGATAACGAGGATATTGTTGAGCCTTTATATGACCGTATTTTAGGTCGTACTACGCTTCATGATGTTCATGACCCTATCACTAACGAATTGTTAGCAGTAGCCGGTCAGGACATTACCGAAGAGGTTGCCAAAAAGATCGAGAATTCTCCGTTAGAAGGTATCGAGATCCGTTCGGTATTAACTTGCGAAAGCAAACGTGGCGTATGTGCATTGTGCTACGGCCGTAACCTTGCAAGCGGTAAACGCGTGCAAAAAGGCGAGGCTGTTGGTGTAATTGCTGCACAGTCAATCGGTGAGCCTGGTACACAGTTAACACTTCGTACATTCCACGTGGGTGGTACCGCGTCAAACATTGCTGCGGAATCTCAGATCAACGCTAAGTTTGATGGTATCATCGAGTTTGAGAACGTACGTACTGTAACTTATGAAACTGCTGAAGATGGCTCTGTTGATGTGGTATTAGGCCGTTCGGGCGAGTTCCGCATTATCGAAGCCGGAAGCAATAAAGTAATTGTTACCAATAATATTCCATACGGTTCATACCTGTATGTAAAAGATGGCAGCAAGATCACCAAAGGCGACCGTATTTGTTCATGGGATCCGTATAACGCGGTAATTATCTCTGAATTTGCAGGTATTGCCCAGTTCGATGCAGTATTGGAAGGTATCACTTTCCGTGAAGAATCTGACGAGCAAACCGGTCACCGCGAAAAAGTGATCATCGATACAAGGGATAAAACTAAAAACCCTGCTATCCAGATTGCTGATAATAAAGGTAACATCATTAAAGGATATAACATTCCGGTAGGTGCACACATCGCTGTTGATGAAGGCGATAGGTTACAAACCGGTCAGGTTATTGCTAAAATCCCTCGTTCAACCGGTAAAACGCGAGATATTACAGGTGGTTTACCACGTGTAACCGAGTTATTTGAAGCACGTAACCCTTCAAACCCTGCTGTAGTAACTGAAATTGACGGTGTGGTAACTTTAGGTGGCGTGAAACGCGGTAACCGCGAAATCACCATCGAATCAAAAGATGGCCAGGTTAAAAAATACCTTGTACCACTTTCAAAACACATCCTTGTACAGGATAATGACTTTATTAAAGCTGGTATGCCATTATCAGATGGTTCGATATCTCCGGCGGATATCCTTGCTATCAAAGGCCCTGCTGCAGTGCAGGAATATCTTGTTAACGGTATCCAGGAAGTTTACCGCTTACAGGGTGTGAAGATCAACGATAAGCACTTTGAGGTTATCGTTCACCAGATGATGCAGAAGGTATCTATCGAAGATGCGGGCGATACCCGTTTCTTAGAGCGTGAAGCTGTCGACGGATGGGATTTCATGACCGAGAATGATGAAATTTACGACAAGAAAGTTGTTACTGATCCGGGTGATTCAACTACATTGAAATCTGGTCAGATAGTTTCATTACGCCGCTTACGCGATGAAAACTCGGTATTGAAACGTCGCGACCTTAAACTGGTTGAAGTGCGTGACGCTATCCCTGCAACATCAAGCCCGATACTGCAAGGTATCACCAGGGCGTCGTTAGGCACCAAGTCGTTTATCTCGGCAGCATCGTTCCAGGAAACTACCAAAGTACTGAACGAAGCAGCTATCGCAGGTAAAAAAGACAACATGCTTGGCCTGAAAGAAAACGTTATCGTAGGTCACTTAATACCTTCAGGTACCGGTTTACGCGAATACGAGAATATCCGTGTAGGTTCACAGGAAGAATTTGACCGCCTGATGGCTTCAAAAGCAGAAGAGTTGGAAGCTTAATTGCCAGCTACTTAAATAATTTATTAAGCCTCCCGGTTATCCGGGAGGCTTTTTTTGTCTTTTTTTTAAATTGTTAAAACAAAAGTAAAACATCTCTGTTCTACGTTCGACCTTGCGCAAGGTCAATATGGGGTTGATCCAAGTTATCTAAAGTAAAACAAGGCTCAATAATCACCTCAAAAAAAGGCTGTTTATGGAGAACGTCTTTTTGTTATTTTAGTAGGATGGAAGAACAGAACGAAAATCAGCTCAACATTGAGCTTTCAGAAGAAATTGCAGAAGGTATCTACTCAAACCTGGCTATCATTACTCATTCAAACTCTGAGTTTGTATTGGATTTTATCCGGGTCATGCCAGGCGTACCCAAGGCTCGGGTAAAGTCGCGGATCATATTAACCCCCGAGCATGCCAAACGCCTTCTTTCGGCCTTGGAAGATAATATTGAAAAGTATGAAGCCATTAACGGCCGCATCAAAGTACAGCCTGATCATCCGGGTTTTCCGATGAATTTTGGTGGTACAATGGGGCAAGCATAATTTTGATTATTATATTAAAATGCACTTTTGATTAATAAAAAGTTATGCTAATAGCCTTTTTTAAAAAAAATAATAAAAATTTATTGCAGTTGTGAAAAAGTGTGCATATATTGCAGTGGTCTAAACTTACATCTATTTAAAGTATGAAATCTTAACTTATGAGAAAAAAGTGTCTATTAAATTCATCTTTATTTCTGTTTATCTTATCTATTTCTCTTAATATATTCTCCTGTTCATCAAGCAAATTAAAAGTACAGTATTTTCAGGATATACCGGATTCTGGGCAGTTAAAACAAATTGCGAGAGCGGAGTATACGCCTCCCGTTATAAAAGTCGATGATATTTTAACGGTTGTTGTTCAAACTATTGATCCCCAAAATACTGCTGTTATTAATTTAGGTAATGTGCCTGTTGCAAGTACGGGGATTTCATTGAGTTCAACAACTGCAGCTGCAACAACTCAGCAATCATCGGGTTATTTGGTAGATAAAGATGGAGCTATAGTGTTGCCAATCCTCGGCAAAATTACGGTGGCTGGCCATACGACATCTGAGGCTACCGCTATTATAAATGAAGTAGCATTAAAATTTTATAAGAACCCAACTGTCATAGTTCGTTTTGCAAATTTTAAAGTAAGTGTTACAGGCGAGGTACTTAAGCCCGGCGTTTATGTAATGCCAAATGAAAGGGTGAGTATCCTTGATGCGATAGCATTAGCCGGCGATTTAACAATTTTCGGAAAAAGAGAGAATGTGCTTTTAATTAGAGAGAATGAAGATGGAACCAAAACACCATATAGGGTTAATCTGAAGAAAAGTAATATTATGTCTGCTCCTTATTTTTACCTGAGGCAAAATGACGTAATATATGTAGAGCCAAGGAAGGCTAAATCTGATGCAACTGATGCATCTCAGGCTAAATACATAACATTAGCAGCTTCTATTTTGTCAGTATTGATCATATTGGCTACCAGAAAATAAAAGCGTTAATGGTATACTTTGATCGCAAACTTTAAATATTATCTAAAATTGAAAAGTTTGTTTAATTGTTTTTAATCTAAAATATTTAGTATATAATGGGTACACAAGATCCTACCGCTCAAAATCAATCATTTAAAAGCTTTCAGGAAGAACAGGGCGTTGATTATAAGAAATTCATATCAAAAATTATATCCAACTGGCCTTTATTTGTAATAAGCGTTATCGTATTTAGCTTAATTGGGTTTGCATACAAAAGATATGGTACCGCCAATTATAAAGTAAATGCAATGATGATTGTGCAGCCCGACGATAAATCATCTGGAAGCACTGGTGCAATGGGGGGCTTAAGTGGTCTTACCGATATATCTTCGTTGTTCGGGATCCCTAACAACGCCGAGAATGAGGCGGAGATTTTGAAATCCAGAACCCTGTTAAATAATGTTGTAAAGGCACTTCAGTTAAACGTCATCATTTCAGGCAAAGGAACTATAAAAGATCAGGAACTTTTTAATGAAGCGCCTTTTGAGGTAATTGTTGCTAATAAAACAGATTCGATAGTTGCCAGGAAATATATATTAAAACTTAACGGCGATACTATCAATGTTAAGAATAGCAAGGAAAATATTGATATCAAAACTACCTATGGCCGTATAATAAATTTGCCCCAATATAACCTGATCTTTGTAAAGAAAAATAAAGCGGTTGATCCTAGAGGCTATTCAGTAGTGATCAACTCAACAGAAGCAACTGTCGAAAGCCTTTCTAAGGTCATGTCAGTCAGTTTGCCAAGCAAGACAACGACAACCATTAATATTTCCCTGGAATATCCCAACGCCAAAAAAGGTGAAGCGATTTTAGACAAATTGATGGAAATTTATTTGAAAGGCGACAGGGACATCAAAGTCCAGATCGCTGATAGCACGCTTGCGTTTATTGATGACAGGTTAAAACTGGTAGGCACGCAGCTTTCAGGTGTAGAGAAAAACTTTGAGCAGTTTAGAAGAGAAAATAAGATTGCCGATGTAGATGAGCAGTCAAAGGCCCTGATAGGTGCATCAAGTGATTTTCAAAAACAACTGAGCACCATTAATGTTCAGATTTCTGTAATTCACGATTTATTGAAATATCTAAACGATCCCAATAACAAGAAAATAATTCCTGCGACGGCAATCGGTACCGATAATCAAGGATTTAGTGATGCAATTGGCCAATACAATGCCCTGTTATTGGAGCGTGATAAACAAAGTTTGGTAAGTACCGATAGCAATCCTTACGTACAGTCATTAGATGCTCAAATAGAAAGTTACAGAACTATAATCTTAAAAAATATAAATTCTTATTTGAAAGGTTTACAAGTAAGTAAAGATAACCTCGAAAGCCAAAATAAGACATTTAACAATAAAATAGAAACTGTACCCTCTCAAACAAGAATATTTTTGGATTATACAAGAGAGCAAACTGTTAAACAGGATCTATATGTTTTCTTATTGCAAAAACGAGAAGAAACAGCTATTTCAAAAACTTCAACCATCTCAACTGCGAGGATAGTAGATCATGCCAAAAGCGACTATGAACCGGATAAATCCAAAATTAATTTAGTTGTTGTCCTGTTGATATTATTCGGATTCTTAGCTCCGATAATTTACCTCAGTATCAAAGAAATATTAAACGTTAGGATAGTTACAAAGCTTGACGTAGAAGAAAATACTAAAATTCCTGTGGTTGGCGAAATTAGTCATAACAAGGCAGGAAATAATTTGGTAGTTGATTCTAAATCCCGGACTATTATTTCAGAACAGTTTAGGGCGATGAGGACAAACCTTCAATATATATTGGATAACGAAAAGCCGCAGGTGATACTTGTTTCGTCAAGTATGAGCGGTGAAGGCAAATCCTTTATATCATTGAACCTAGGAAGCGTTTTATCGTTAAGCGGAAAGAAGGTAGTATTTATCGAACTCGATTTGCGTAAACCTAAGTTGTCTCAGAATTTGGGAATGGAAAATAGCAATGGATTTTCTAACTACGTGGTGTCAAGTAACATGGACATTGACGCAATTCTGAAGCCGACATTTTTTAGTGAGAATTGTTTCCTTATCAGCTCGGGTTCTATTCCTCCGAACCCGTCAGAGTTGTTGTTGAATGATAAACTCGGTATTTTGATCAATGAGTTAAAAAAGAGATTCGACTATATCATTATAGATAGCGCGCCAATTGGCTTAGTTTCTGATGCGTTGCTGATCGAGAAGTATGTTGATCTGTCTTTATACATCGTACGTCAAAAATATACATTGAAAGTACAATTAGGTATTATAAATGACTTGGCAGAAACTAATAAGCTGCGTAAAGCTTATCTGGTGATAAACGATATTGATTCGAAAAGTGGTGGCTACTATGGGGCTGGCGGTTATGGTTATGGTTATGGTTATGGTTATGGTTATGGTTATGGTTCTGGCTATGGCTATGTTGAAGACTCAAAACCTAAAGGCAGCTGGCTGTCCAACTTGTTTCGAAAATAGATAATAAAATTGGTTCTTTTTGCTCTGATCTACGGTTCGTAATTAGCAAGAGGCATCATTTTGAGGCCCGGCAATGATTCATGGAGTTAATAATTAGCGATAACTCCATGTATTAACAATTAGCAACTCCTAATTCAATTTCTATATATGAGTTGCTTTGCTATGGCTAACAGTTAACATTTTTTGTATTGTTTGATAAGTTTTAATCGGTAATGTTTTATTTCACTTTACAAGTTGTAGATATTAGGCAAGAAACCTCCGATACAGTTACACTGTGTTTAAAGCAACCCGGCTTAAAGAAAATTAAATATTTGCCGGGCCAGTACCTTACACTGGCCTTTAAAATAAACGGAAGGAAATATAATCGTCCTTACTCATTTTCGTCGGCTCCTGGTGCGGATCCTCATTTAGAGGTAACCATTAAACGAGTTCCGGGTGGCATCGTCTCAAATCATATTAATGATTTTGTTAAAGTTGGTGACCAGGTGGAAGTATTGCCGCCAATGGGTGATTTTATATTTGATGAGACTGTAATAAGCAATGATAAGCATATTATACTGTGGGGGGCAGGTAGTGGTATAACACCTTTAATATCCATTGCAAAATATATCCTTCATCACAAAACAGGTCACAAAATAAGCCTGATTTATGGTAATAAAAACTCGGAATCAGTGATTTTTGGTGATAAAATCAGTGAACTGAAGAAAAACCATCATCAGGAATTAAAAACCTGGCATTTTCATTCGCAGCTAAAGATATCAGATAGTAACCCGGAAGTTATTGAAGGAAGAATAAGTCCGAAAAAGGTGCTTTCTGTAATGAAGGGAGAGTTGGACCTCGAAAACACCGTCCATTATATATGTGGCCCCGCTGGTTTAAAAGAATCGGTTAAAGAGGTTTTAGCAAGCCTTGATGTTAAGTCGCATCAGGTGTTTTCGGAAGAATTTGAAGTGGTTTTAAACCCGAAAGATTTTGAAAATATAACCACGCAGGTTGTACAGATCAAGGTGGGAGATACGCTTAGCAAGGTTGAAGTTGTTAAAGGAAAAAGCATATTGGATGCGGGTTTGGATGCCGGTTTGGAGATAGATTATTCGTGTCAGACAGGAAGTTGTTTGGTTTGTAAAGCTAAACTGTTAGCAGGAGAGGTAAAGATGCCGAAGCCTGCAGAAGAATATGAAAAACTACTTCCGGATGAATGTCTTTTATGTTGTAGTTACCCTGTGACGGATAATGTTCAGGTTAGTGTTTAATTGCTCTACTTAACTTAATGAAAATATAAATGAAAGTTGTATTACTCGCTGGAGGTTTAGGAACCCGCTTATCCGAAGAAACAGTTTTAAGACCAAAACCCATGGTTGAAATTGGAGGCATGCCTATTTTATGGCATATCATGAAAATTTACTCTTCTCATGGCTTTAATGACTTTGTTATCTGTTTAGGTTACAAGGGCTATGTAATAAAGGAATATTTTGCCAATTACTTTTTGCATAAATCAGATGTAACCATCGATCTTAAAGATAACTCGATAAAGGTTCATGATACGCAGGCCGAGCCATGGACGATAACTCTGGTTGATACCGGTAACGAATCAATGACAGGCGGACGTATCAAACGCATTAAGCCCCATGTTGGTAATGAGCCTTTCATGCTTACTTACGGCGATGGCGTTAGTAATGTTAACATTACCGAGTTAGTGAAGTATCATAAAGAAAAAGGAAAGCTTTGCACTGTTACATCTGTACAGCCATCCGGTCGCTTTGGTGCTATTAATCTTAATGAAGATAATTCTGTGCACTCCTTTATGGAAAAGCCTAAAGGCGATGGCGCATGGATTAACGGTGGTTTTTTTGTATGCGAGCCGGGTGTTTTTGATTTCATAGAAGGCGACAGCACTATATGGGAAAGAGAGCCGATGGAAGAAATTGCGAAAGCCGGCGAGATGGTTGCTTTTAACCACGATGGTTTCTGGAAACCAATGGATACCCTGCGTGATAAGCAGGAGCTTGAAGAAGATTGGTCACAACATAAGGCTAAATGGAAAATCTGGTAATATGTTTAAAGAGTTAGAAGCGATATATAAAGGAAAAAAGTTTTTTTAACCGGCCATACCGGTTTTAAAGGCTCGTGGATGTTAAAGATCTTAAGCATGCTGGGTGCCGAAACCACTGGTTACGCATTAGCTCCTCAAAATGATTTTGATCTGTTTCATCTTATTAATGGCGATAAAATTTGCCACTCAATAATTGGTGACCTGCGTGATAAGACTAAATTAACGGCTGCTATTACTGATTGTCAGCCGGATTTTGTTTTTCATCTCGCTGCTCAGCCATTGGTTAGGTTATCATATGATATCCCTGCCGAAACGTTTGAAGTTAATGCTATTGGTACAGCTAATGTACTTGATGGCGTTCGCTTACTTGATAAAGCATGCCAGGTTGTATTAATTACAACGGATAAGGTCTATCATAATTATGAATGGGTTTACCCGTATCGGGAAACAGATCGTTTAGGTGGTTATGATCCTTATAGTGCCAGTAAAGCCTGTGCCGAATTAGTTATTGATTCATACAGAAACTCCTTTTTTAATACAGCTAATTATTCAACTCACTTAAAATCTATTGCGGTAACAAGGGCTGGTAATGTGATTGGCGGCGGAGATTGGGCTAAAGACAGGTTGGTACCGGATATAGTTAGGTTTTTATCAAAAGAGCAAAAGATAATTATCCGTAACCCAAATTCGGTAAGGCCATGGCAGCATGTGCTTGAGCCTGTACTTGGTTACTTATTGTTAGGTACCAGGATGGTAACTGAGCCGGTAACTTTTGCTGATGCCTATAATTTTGGCCCAGGATTAAGTGATGCTTTGCCCGTGCATAAAATGGTTGAACTGGCCATAGAAAACTGGGGTGGCGGCGAAGTGGAGATTTTCAATTCAGATAAACAGCCCCATGAAGCCGGCCTTCTGAAACTTGATATCAGCAAGGCGCTTACCAATTTAAACTGGAAGCCTAAGTATCAGGCTACTGAAGCCATTGAGAAAACGATAGGTTGGTATAAGCATTATTTGAGCAATCCTGATAATATTGATCAATTTACTGAAAGCCAAATAGTAGAATTTATAAACAAATAAATCAGGAAAATAAGATATACCCCGATAAAATAAAAAATTAAAACTAATTCGAGATGTTAAAAAATATAAACGACCCTGAGTTGGAGAAAAGCCTGAGAGCTATTGCAAAGGCACAAACTGAAAAGATTATTGTTCCAGGAAAAAACTATATCCCTGTAACTGGTAAAGTGTTAGACGAGGAGGATATTTTATTTGGTGTTGAAGCAGCTTTAGATGGCTGGTTAACTACAGGTCGTTTCGCCAATAAGTTCGAAGCAGATTTTGCGAATTATTTTGGCGCGCACAGGGCCTTATTGGTCAATTCGGGATCATCGGCTAACCTGGTTGCTTTTTATGCACTTACTTCTCCCAAACTTGGCGAACGAGCTATTGTGCCTGGCGATGAAGTAATTACAGTAGCAGCCGGATTCCCTACAACTGTAAATCCTATTGTTCAGTTTGGTGCTGTACCGGTTTTTGTAGATGTAGATATTGCTACACACAACGTAAACGCAGATTTGATTGAAGCCGCGGTTTCTGATAAAACCAAAGCTATCATGATTGCCCACTCTTTAGGTAACCCATTTAACCTGGATGAAGTTATGCGTGTGGCCAAAAAATATAATCTTTGGGTTGTTGAGGACGATTGCGATTCGTTGGGCGCCACTTACCGCGATAAAAAGACAGGTACTTATGGTGATATCTCTACATTCTCGTTCTATCCTGCGCATCACATTACTATGGGCGAAGGTGGTGCTGTATTGATCAATAATCCGGAGTTATCTAAAGTTGCCGAGAGTTTCAGAGACTGGGGCCGCGATTGCTATTGCGAGCCAGGTAAAGATAATACCTGTGGTTGCCGTTTTTCGCAACAATTAGGCTCGTTGCCATTTGGGTATGACCATAAATATACTTACTCACACGTTGGCTTTAACCTAAAGGTAACTGATATGCAGGCAGCTTTTGGTGTATCTCAACTTAATAAGGTTGACGCATTTGTTCAAAAACGTCGCGAAAACTACAAGGCTTTATACCAAAGGATGAAGCAGTTTGAGGATATATTTATATTGCCGGAACCTACTCCAAACAGCGACCCTTCGTGGTTTGGCTTCCTGCTAACCTTAAGAGAGGGGGATGCTGCCGATAGGCACATGCTGGTTCAGCACCTTGAGGAAAGCAAAATAGGTACCCGTTTATTATTTGCAGGTAACCTTTTACGCCAGCCGGCTTATGCCAATATCAAACATCGTGTGGTTGGTGATCTTACGAATACTGATATAATTATGAACAGATCATTTTGGTTGGGTGTTTGGCCTGGACTCAACGAAGATCATTATGATTATATGGCCGATGTAATTAAAGATTATTTAAGCTAATGGAACTCGAAAAAACCTTTATCGACGGGCTTTCAATTATCCATTTGAATTTGTTCAAAGATAATAGAGGGGCATTTACCAAAGTTTTTAACGCCGCATTTTTTGAGGATAACAACCTGGTAACGGATTTTAAAGAAAACTACTTTTCGGTTTCACATAAAGACGTTATCCGCGGAATGCATTTCCAGACTCCTCCTGCAGAGCATACCAAAGTTGTATATGTTAATCAGGGAAGTATAATAGATGTAGTGTTGGATATCAGAACAGGATCGGCAACTTTCGGTAAATATTATCATACCGAAATTTCGGCCGGGAAACCGAAGCTGGTTTACATACCTGTTGGTTGTGCTCATGGCTTCCTTTCGTTAGAGGATGATACGATGGTTTCCTACCTGCAGACATCGGTTTACGATCAATCCTGCGATAAGGGAATTAAATGGGATACGTTCGGAATGGATTGGGGAGTGGCGTCCCCCATCATATCTCAAAGAGATAACCTGTTTCCGGATATTGAGACATATAAGAATATATTTTAAGTCATGAAAATTGTTGTAACAGGGTCAACCGGGTTTGTAGGGCGTCATTTAGTGCCCGAGCTTTTAAACGAAGGCCATGAATTGCTTGAGCTTACCCGAGATACAGCTAAGTCTGAAAACTTGTATGGTGCCGCTACGCAAAAACATTTGCTTGATGCCGACCAGGATGGATTGAAAAATGCTTTGAAAGCTTTTCAGCCTGATGCGGTGATACATCTTGCCTCTTTTTTAACGTCGGCTGATGACTACAACAACGTGACTAAACTGATAGATTCCAATATCATTTTTTTATGTAGTTTATTGGATGCATTGAAGGAAACGGACTTGCAGCTATTTATCAATACCGGAACTTTTGCCGAATATTTTAAAGGGGATGGTATTTTAAAACCAGCATATTTGTATGCTGCCACTAAAACCGCAAGCCGTTCGTTTTTGGATTATTACAGCAATGTATACAATTTCAAAAACGTTAATGTAATTCCATACACCATTTACGGCGGAAAAGATTCACAAAAAAATTATTGATATCATATATGAATCAATAGGCGCCGCTAATCCTGTCGACCTGTCGCCGGGTGAACAGGTACTTGACTTCATTCATATCCAAGATGTGGTTGATTTTTATAAAGCTTTAATTAAACAGGCTGCTACAGTACCACACAACTCAACATTTCAATTGGGCACCGGAAAAGGCAGTACCATTAAGCAGCTGGCAGCCACTATTGAAGAAGCATCAGGAGGCAAAACAAAAATAAACTGGGGTGGGAAAGCGTACAGGCCATCCGATGTAATGTATGCTGTTGCTGATACTGAGTTGGCAAAAGCTGTTTTAAATTGGAGTAGTAATGTAAGCCTTGACCAGGGGGTAAAGATTTTTTAGGTGATAAATAATTTTCAAGCCGGATAACGTGAAAAAGTTAATCAATTTAATTCTTAATCCGCAAAAGTTAGGAGATGGAATCAAAAGGCGGTTTTATTATTTATCCTACAAGAACAAATTCGGTAAACTGGGTAAAGGCGCGATTATAAGGAGCAAAATTTGGCATACCGGGGGAAGAATATTTTTATCGGTGATAAATGTGCTATTGGCCCTTATTGCAGGATAGAATCATATAGTAATTATAATGGGCAGGCACTGAACCCAAAACTGGTTATAGGTTCATTTACGTCCTTACAACATGCGGTGCATGTTTATTGTGCCAATTCTGTTGTTATTGGTGAGGGGGTGGTTATTGCAAGCGGGTGCATGATAACAGATAATAATCATGGTACTGATCCTGAAGGTGATTTTTATCTAAAACAACCTTTAAAATTTAGAACAACCACTCTTGAAGACGGTGTTTGGTTGGGAGAAAACGTTTGCGTTTTGGGCGGAGCCCATATAGGCAAAAGATCTGTTATCGGTTCTAATAGTGTCGTTTCTGGTGTCATACCACCATTTTCTATAGCAGTTGGAAATCCGGCAAAAGTAATTAAACAATACAACTTCGAATCCAAACTATGGGAAAAAGTTTAATATTAAAGAAAGTATCATTTGGTTTCGTTACCGGGGCTATCAGTTTGGTGATAGATAGTTTGGTGGGGCTTTCTATATTGCCATTGTTACTGAAGTTTTTATCAAAGGATATTGCCGGACTTTGGGTTTTCTTCATGTCGTTCACCGGCATTGTTTTACTTGGGCAGGCGGGGTTAGCTCCCGTAGTAATACGGTTAAGTGCCGAAATAAAGGAAAAACGTGAGGAAAGCAGGTTCTTTGACAACATATGGTCTAATATTACCCATTCGTTTTTAGTTGCAACATTTTTGGTATTGCTCATCTGTGGCGTACTTTATTTTGCTTACATCCGCGAGGTATTGATTAAAAACAACTTCCTGGTAGAGGGAACCTATTGCTGGATATTCTTAAGCCTGGGCAATGCGTTAAGGATTTACGGTATCAAATACCTTCACATTATTAACGGTCTGGGCGAGGTTGGCTGGGATAAGGTTGTCAAGATCATGGTTTCGGTAACCACTTTATCAGGTTATTACCTGGTATTAAAGTTGAATTTCGGCTTTAAAGCTTTAGGGCTTTCGTTCCTGGTATCAAGCGCATTGTTTTATGCAGCCTCTTGGCTTTTATTTGAAAGGTTTAACAAAGGGGTTTTTATAAAGCGTATAACCAAACCTGTTATTGCACAATTGAAGTATTTCTTTAAGGAATCGGGCAAGATACTGGTGCTTAACCTTACATCATTCTTCGTAATGCAATCCGATATTTTCATTATTGAAAGGTTAGCCGGCTTAAAAATAATTCCATATTACTCAGGCTTGTCGCGGATCGTAACTATCGTTATTGCTGTTAGTAGCCTGGCTACGCAGTTGATTTATCCTTTTATAGCACAGAAATATGCAGCGAAAGATTATGACGGCTTACGGAAGTTGTACTACAAAAACGTAATCGTGGCGATATTGATAAGCTTCGCCATAGGTTTGCCCGCGTTATTGCTTGCACCTTATGTAGTGCCTTTATGGTTAGGTAAGGGAGGATATTTGGGCAGTACATTGTTTGGTTTAATGTTGTTGCTTGGTGTTATATATGCGCATCATAATGCACACGCCAGCTCAATTATAGCAACCGGAACAACAACGTTTATGGGGGCGGCTATTTGTAATGCTGTTTTGTCATTATCCCTTGCTATTGTTGGGGGTATGAAATTCGGAATGATAGGTATTGTTGCTGGTAACATATTAGGAACAATTATACCATCAATTTATGTGGTAACGTGGTCTTTAAAGTTTATAAAAAAGCTAAAATAATAGGTGATGGCAAAATTAGCGGCAATTACTACTTCGCACAATGAGGATTATCAGTTTAACAACTGGCTAACCCATTATGAAGCATATAAAGATGAAATAGATTACCATATCATTGTTGAAAATAATTCGAACGAATTATATCGCGAAAAAATAAGGGAGAATTTTCCTAACGCTATTATTTTATGGCAAAATGAAGATTTGGGTGTTGCGCGCGGGTTTAACGAGGGGATAAGATATGTTATGGAACACACCGACGCGGAACTAATTTTGTTCATGATGCAGGATATGTACATACCCAAAGGGGGGTGACCATACTAAAAGACCTTCTGCTGGCATCGGATAAAACCGGGGTAGTAGCTGCTGTTAACCTGTACGAAAACCGCTCAAATATTATCCGCGAGCATGGTGGTAATATCAATAAGAAAGACTTTACCGTAGATAAATTTTTCAAAGATGTACCATTGAGCAAAGAGATTCCGGAAGACCTGCAGGTTGATTTTGTATGCGGCGGCAATTACATGATGAAAACGAAGATCTTTAAAGAGGCCGGTTTGTATGATGAAAGGATATTTATGTATGGAGACAGAATCCGATCTGTTTATCCGCGTAAAAAAAGCAGGATATGATATCATATCAACCACCCGTACGCAGTGCTGGCATGAACATATCTATCTATCGGCAGCTGCCAGGTTACCAAGTAACCATGCAGTGTATTATACAGCCCGTAACTATTTTTATTTGATAAAAAAGCATGGTAATGGCGCTAATTTCAGGTATGGGCTATTTAAATCGGCTAAAGTAGCTGCCAGAAATATTGCCCGGTTTTTTGTGTATGAAAAGAATTTTGTAAAAATAAATTTAATGATGAAAGGTTACTATAATGGTATCTTTTTAATGAATTTAAAAAAGGATTAATGGTGAAAAAGAAGTTGCCAAATAATACAGGGCTGATAACAACATTGTTTTTGTTTGGCGTTGGTTTATGGCGTGTAACCCCGCTTACGCTTGAAGTTTCGGTAGCTTTACAGGCACTTAGTTTGCTTTTTTAGGGATGCTCGTATTTCAATACAAGCCCCAGGTTCCATTACTCTTTAAAAAAGAGATATTCTTTATTTATGCATCTGTCACCTGTAGCACTGTTATGGCTGCTGTTTATCATAAACAAGGCCTGTCTACAACATTAGTTACGCAGCGTTTCATGTATTTTTATCTGGTATATTTTGCGTTAGGAGCATTAAATGTATCAAGCGCCAATGTAGAAAAAGCGTTAAAGTATACAGCCATTTTTTTCGGATGCATGTACTTTTTGCAGTACCTTGTATATCCGGCAATGGTTTTTTATTTTCCTAAAGTTCAAATCGAACGCTCCACTTTACGCTTTAGGGTTGACGGTTTTGAATTTCTGATATTTTTGGCTGCTTTTTCAATCAACAGGATCTTAAATAAAAACATATTATTTTATCCCTTGCTGATATTGTCGCTGGTGGTAAATCTTTTATCAGGATCAAGGTTCCTTGTAGCTATTACTGTCTTTACTATTGGACTGGTTGCATTCAAGTCAAAAAATGTCAGCTTCGGTTTAAAAGTGTTCGTAGTTGTTTTATTTGCACTTTCAGTATTTTTTATAATCCCTTCAACATATGTTAGTACTATAACCGAAACTACCCAAAAGGAGTTAGCCCAGGGCTCGGATTATATCCGTATCCCGGCAGCATACTATTATTTAACTACTTACAATACGGATATCCCGACATGGATTTTTGGTAATGGAGTATATGATGCTAACTCATCTTATGGCCTTCAGGTATTGGCAATCGGGGAAAATTTTGGTTATTATTTGGGCGATATCGGGTTTATCGGTGAGTTTGTACGCTTTGGTATATTTTATTTTGTTGTTATATGTGTGTTGCTGTATCGGGCTATTAAGCATAGTCTTAAAGTAGATCCCGTACTAAATTCTTACCTCATAGGTATTACCGTATTTTATATAATAAGTTGGCCATTTGGTCATGCGCCTGGAATTATTCTGTTTTCCGCGGTATTGTATCTCATAGGGAAGAAACGTTATGAACAAAATAATTTTCAATTAGCGTAAGTGGTGGGAAATAGGCAATTAAATAACTTAAGATAATGAAAGTAGCTTTTGTAGGTAAAAATTTCAAAACGAAGTATTCTGGCGGAAGAATCCATGCATGGATGATGGCCAATGCTTTTGCCGCACAAGAGCATCAGGTTGATTTTTATACCAATATCAAGCCATCTTTTGCCGATGAACTGAGCATATACTCGGGTAAGGAAAAGATTAGGTTATTAATCAGCTCTATTTTCTTTTTTACAATCCGGGAAATATGACTTAATTGTATTGGTTCCCCATCTGGCATCAAAAAAGTCGTTCATTATTGATAAGTTCTTGTTTTACCCGCTGGTTAAAAGACTTAAGAAAGCATCTAAATGTCCGGTATGGTATATAGATTTTGAGAGCCCGAACTGGATAGGTGAGATGGTGCCGGGTGCCAGGTCCGAAAGTGCTTATGAATACAGCAATCGGGCCCTTCAATATGTAGACACTATACTGTCGACTACCAAAGAAGGAATGAAATATGCCCGGGCCTATTATTCAAAGTTTAATGCCGGATTAAACTATAAACAACTGTATTTGGGTATCAACTCAAAAATAGCCGAAGGGTTTGTTAGCAGTGAGAAAACCAGAAAAGTAGTTTACTTTGGAAGGTTTAATGAAAAGCACAAAAATGCGGGCGTTCTTAATAATATTGTAAAGGCGGTTCCTGAAGGTTATACGCTCTTAGTTATCGGCAATAAAGACAGGCTTGCCCCTGATTTATATCAAAGTTTAGTTAACGAGGCCCGGGCAGGTAAGGTAAACCTTGTTTTCCGTTCGGACATTTCAGAATCTGAAAAATATTCAGAGCTGGCATCAGCTCAATTATTGCTGTACAGTTCAACATTTGAAGGGTATGGTTTGCCGCCTATTGAGGCCCAGTATGTTAATACCCCGGTTTTATGTTCGGCTATTCCTGTTTTGCAGGAGGTAAATGCCAAAGCGGATTTTGTGGATTTCGCAGATTTAGAAGCGTTAAAAAAATTGGTACATAAAATTTTAAACCAAAAGCTTGCACCCAATGAGTTGCATAATTACGTAAGCTCATTTGCGGGCTTTGAGCAATATGCAGTTAATTTAAATAGGCTGTTAAACGATATATCAAAGTAAATGAAATACAAATATGTAGCAGAAATACCCGTGCGTTTGGGTAGTAAAAGAGTTCCAAAGAAGAACCTGCGTTTAATAAATGGTAAGCCAATGGTTGCTTATGCCATTGATGCCGCTAAACAATCAAGTTTTATTGACGCTGTTTTTGTAAACTCAGAAGCTGAGATAATGCGCAAACTTTGTGCTGAGTATGGTATCGAATTTTATGAACGTAAGCCTGAGCTGGCCGAGGACCATATTGTACAGGATCAGTTTAACTATGATTTTTTGTGTAACGTAGACGCCGAGAACCTGGTTTTGATCAATCCGGTATCTCCTTTGGTGTTACCCTCAGATATTGATGATGCTATAAGGTTTTACGAGGAGCACCAGTTGGATACGCTAATATCGGTGAGAGAAGAAAAGCTGCAGTCGTTTTATGACGGTAAACCTTTAAACTTTAAAACCGATGGCTTGCTGCCCATGACACAAAACCTTGTGCCTATTCAGCTTTGCGCTTGGACTGTTTGCATCTGGAACGCGAAGAAATTTAAAGAACACTACGAAAAGCATAACTATGCCGTATTTGTAGGTAACTATGGCTTATATCCATTTGACGCCGTACGTTCGATCAAGGTATCATCTGAGGAAGATTTTATCCTGGCCGAATTATATCTGAAATCTAAAATGGCTGAAAACGCCGAAAAAATAGAATACTATGAGTAAAATATTAACATCTCCCTCTTCTTTTGGCCAGGTTGGAAAAGAGCCTGTTGACTTGCTTGTTGAAAGTGGTTACGAAGTAATTGACAACCCCTACGGAAGAAAATTAACGGAAGACGAAGTAATAGAACTGGCTAAAGATTGTGTTGGCATAGTTGCAGGAGTAGAGCCGCTTACCGAAAGGGTAATGGATGCATTACCAAACCTGAAATGCATAAGCAGGGTAGGCATTGGTATGGACAGCGTGGATTTGAAACATGCCGCCAAAAAAGGAATAATTGTAAAGAATACGCCTGATGGGCCAACACGTGCAGTTGCAGAGCTTACGTTGGCAATGACACTTACATTATTACGCAAAATTCCGCAAGCTCATTATGATATGAAAAACGGGCAGTGGAAAAAACAAATAGGTAACCTGGTGCTTAACAAAATTGTCGGCGTTGTTGGTTTGGGCCGTATCGGAAAACTGGTAGCGCAACTATTCAGGGGCATCGGAAACCCGGTGATCGGCTATGATCCTTATGCTGATCAGGCATGGGCATCAAGTAATAACGTGGAGCTTGTAGATATGGAAACTTTACTTACTAAGGCGGATATAGTTACCATTCACGTACCGGGTAATGAAGATGGTTCGGCTGTTATTGGCGAAAATGAGATCAGCAAGATGAAGGACGGATCATTTTTGATAAACATTTCCCGTGGAGGTATTGTTGATGAAGCGGCATTGTACAATGCGCTTGCAGGCAAAAAACTGACAGGTGCCGCTGTCGATGTATTTTCTGAAGAGCCTTATTCAGGCGCTCTGTGTACGCTCGATAATATCGTACTTACCCCCCATTTAGGGTCATATGCCGAGGAGGGTAAATTATTAATGGAAATTGAGGCGGTTAAAAATCTTATTAACGCTCTAAAATAACATATACTATGAATTATAAAGTAGGGATAATAGGCTACGGCGTAATGGGTAAAATACGCCATCAGGCAATAGATGAAATTAAAAAAGGGACTGTTATTGCTCTGTCAGAACCCAACGGAGAGCCGAATATCAACGGAATTCCTAATATCAGCCACGAAGAAATCCTCAATCACCCGGAAGTTGATGTGATTATTGTTTGTACTCCTAACTTTTTAAACAAGGAGCTTACCATCCGCGCGTTAAACGCACGTAAACACGTTTTTTGCGAAAAACCTCCGGCATTTACAGGTGCTGATATTTTAGAGATTCAGGAAGCCGAAGCAAAGAGCGGTAAAAAACTGATGTATGGTTTTAACCACCGTCATCACGATAGCGTAATCCATATGAAAAATCTTATTGACAGCGGTCAATACGGTAAGGTTTTGTGGTTGCGTGGCCGCTATGGTAAAAGCGTTACAGCCGATTACTTCAACCAATGGAGAGCAAAAAAGGAATTAGCAGGTGGTGGTATCCTGATGGACCAGGGTATTCATATGCTTGATTTGTTCCTTTACCTGTCTGGTGATTTTGATGTTATAAAATCTGAAGTTTCAAATCTTTACTGGCACATGGATGTTGAAGATAACGCATTCGTTATTCTTAAAGAATCAGCTACAGGTAAAGTAGCGTCATTGCACTCTACAATGTCGCAATGGCGCCATTTGTTTTCACTTGAGATATTCCTTGAAAAAGGCTATATGGTTTTAAACGGCCTTATCACATCTTCAATGTCTTATGGAGAGGAAACATTGTCTATTGCAAGAAACAGGTCGACAGCGCCAGCCGCTACCTGGAAAGACGAGGTGGTAACCAAATACGTTAATAATAACAGTTGGCGTTATGAAATGGACCATTTCTTCGATTCAATTAATGAAAATAAAGATATTGAAATAGGTAACTCCAAAGATGCCTATAAGCTGATGAAAATTATCGACAAGGTATACGAACAAAAAGATTTTTAAAAAAGATAACCCCTACTAACATGGAAAGACAAGGAAAAATTAAAGATTATTTAGCTGACTATACGTCACGTTTAACCGATATTTTAAATAAAATAGAGGTTGAAAAGCTTGAGCAGGTTATTACTGCCATGATTGAAGCGTTTAAAAACAAAAATACTATTTATGTAGTTGGCAACGGCGGAAGCGCGGCCACCGCATCTCACATGCAGGCTGACTTCAGGTTTTTTGTACGTTATTTTTCTAAATTCCGTCCAAAAATCTTCGCATTAACAGACAACGCGCCAATGATAACTGCCATTGGCAATGATAACAACTTTGATGATGTTTTTGTTGAACAAATGCGTGGCCAGTTTGTTTCCGGCGATTTATTGATCGCGATATCTGCAAGCGGAAACTCACCAAACCTTGTAAAGGCTGCCGAGTTTGCAAATGAGTTGGGCGGTACTTCAATTGCGTTTGTGGGCTTTTTAGGCGGGAAGTTGAACGAAATTTCTAAAATTTCATTGTACACGCCAAATCCTAAAGGTGATTACGGGCCGATTGAGGATGTACACATGATACTTAACCATATCATTGTAAACTACCTTTCGGTAGACGAAGAGTTTCTTGCTTTAAACGCATAAGCAACGTTAATACAGCTATCTAAGATCATATATGTATACTTCACCATTAAAAAAATACCTTGATGTTGCTGTTAAAGCTGCCGAAATGGCCAGCGAGTTACTTTTGCAGGCAAAACAAGCTCCTGTTAAAATAAACAGCAGCGTAAACAAGGATATTAAACTTGACGCCGATGTTCAGTCGGAGAGCCTTATAGTAAAATATCTGGCCGAGAATTCTCCGTATGATATATTAAGCGAAGAGTCGGGCACAGTAAAAACATCAGCAGATCAAACACTCCGCTGGATAGTAGATCCATTAGATGGCAGTCTAAATTTTTCGCGGGATTTTGATATGTACGGCGTTTCTATTGGTTTGTGGGATGGTGGTCAACCAGTGCTGGGTGTAATATATGATTTTAATCATGGAAAAATGTATACCGGCATAGTTGGAGACGGTGCTTATTGTAATAACCAAAAAATCCAGGTAAGTAATATCGCCGATAGGAAGGACAGCATCATTGCTACCGGCTTCCCTGTTTATTCGGATTTTGATCAGGACAGTTTATTGAAATTTGTTTCCAATATTCAGGTATACAAAAAAGTGCGGCTGTTAGGCTCAGCCGCACTTTCATTAATCATGGTAGCAAAAGGCAGCATGGAAGTATACATGGAGGATAATATTGCGATTTGGGACGTAGCTGCAGGTTTGGCCATATTAGAGGCAGCGGGGGGCTACTATGAACTTAGTGCAGGCAAAGGTGATAATTATTTGAAGGTGTTTGCCTCAAACGGACAGGTAAAGTAACGGACAGAATAAACGAGTTTAAAAAAATATGATAGTAGATTCAATTGATAACATCGACTTTTATAAATCTTTCAATAAGGATATTTATGATGGTCTTTTGTTTATAAAAGAGGCTCCTGCCGATATCGCGTTAGGAGAATATCCAATATCGGCAAATGTAAAGGCCATTGTAATGGAATATGAAACTAAGGTTGACAATGGGTTTGGCTATGAAGCTCATCAGCATGTAATTGATATCCAGTTCCCTTTTATTGGAAAAGAACTCGTGAAGTATGTTACTTTAGATAAGCTCGAAGCTTATACGCAATATGATGAAGCTAAGGATGTTACTTTTTTCCGCGCATCGGTTCCAGAGTCTGAAGTTGTAATAGGTGAAGGTATATTTGGTATATTTTTCCCGATAGATGCCCATGCGCCTATGCATTGCTTTAAAGTACCAGAGTACATCAAAAAAATTGTTATAAAAATTAAGTGTTGAGTTCTGATTTACAACAAAAAGCAAATATGATTCGCTTATCTTATACAATTTCGCAAAATACACCTGCATACGGTAACAAGGATAAAATATTTATCAGGGATAATTCATCTATCCTAAAAGGCGAAACGGCAAATACATCGTGCTGGATATTTTCAAATAATCATATCGGTACGCACATAGATAGCGCTTTTCATTTTTGCCAAACAGGAAAAAAACCTACGAGCTGCCGGTAGAAGATTTCTATTACAAAAAAGTAAGCCTGATAGACATACCTTGCGGGCAGGCAAAACTTATCAGTATTCCTGATATAGAAACATCTAGTGATATCGACCCCGAAGTAGAATTGCTACTTATACGCACAGGTTTTGAAGGATACAGAGATACTGACAAATATTGGAACGACAACCCGGGTTTGGCTCCCGAACTGGCGGATTATCTGAGGCTGAAATTTCCGAAATTAAGATGCGTTGGGTTTGATTTTATATCACTTACCTCATGGCAGTTCAGACCACAGGGGAGGGAAAGCCACAAGCAGTTTTTATGTCCGGGTGATGATAAGGTAAGTATATTGGTTATTGAAGATATGGCCTTGGCTGCGGTTAACCGTAAGTTGAACTGGGTGATAGTTGCTCCTTTGTTTGTTGAAGACGGTAACGGCGGAGCCGTAACTGTATTTGCCGAATTTGCCTGAATATAAATACACGCAGCATTATAACAGAGGGCTGTTAACACAAAACGATTAATTATAATTAATAAATAAACAAGACTATGGAAGGCATAAAACGTTTACTATCATTCAAGCTAAGTGATCTTACCTTTGGAAGGGTATCAAGGGCGCTGTTAAGAAGGGTTGGCAATATATGGCATTTGGCTACGTGGTATTTCCCATTTGGATTTTCTAAACGGAACAAGGAAAAGATTAAACAATATGAAAATATTCATGCCGGCAAAAGGTGTTTTATTGTTTGTAATGGCCCCGGCTTAAATAAAATAAATATCGATCTGCTGAAAAATGAATACACTATTGGTATGAATAGGATCTATTTGATGGAAGAGCAAAATGGCTTTTCACCTACTTATTTATTTTGTTATGATAAAGCTACTCAGCTTCTTCAGTTTACCGAAGAGTTTGATGCTTTAAAATTACCCTGCTTTTTTAACTGGGATTTGAATAAGAAATTCAGCAGAAAAGATAATCAGGTGTTTTTAAAAGGAAAATTTTCACCTTCTTTTTCAATAGATCCGATTGATGATTTGGTGGGCAATGGCAAAACCGTAACATATATATGCATGCAGTTGGCTTATTATATGGGTTTTAGCGAAGTTTACCTGGTAGGGAAAGATCATTCTTACAATACCACTGTAAAACCCACAAATGCAATTGTAAGTGATGGGCATGATCTTAATCACTTTTCGCCAAAATACTATCGCCCCGGACAAATATGGGATGCCCCTGATTACCATTCGGAAGAGTTAGCATATAAGCTTGCGCGTAAAGTGTTTGAGCAAAGCGGCAGAAAAATACAAGATGCAAGTGTTGACGGCAAGCTTGATGTTTTTGAAAAAGTTGACTTTAAAGAACTGTTCACAGAGAATATACATAGTTAGTTCCATTATTATATAATGAATATTTTTGTTATCGGTACAAGGGGAATACCCAACATTCAGGGGGGTAGAAACCCATTGCGAGGAGTTATATTCAGATCTTGTTAAGAAAGATAATGTCAATGTTACCGTTGTAAGAAGAAGTGCTTACGCAAATGAAACTAAGGGCCTTGAAAATTATAAGGGAGTTCATTTAAAAACTATCTACTCTCCGAAAAACAGGTTTTTAGAAGCGATTGTACATACATTTTTAGCAATTATATATGCTGGAGTTAAGCGTCCGGATATACTTCACATTCATGCTATTGGACCGGCTTTGTTTACCCCCTTTGCCAGGTTGTTAGGTTTAAAGGTTGTAGTAACCCATCATGGACCAGACTATGAGCGACAAAAATGGGGAAAAGCAGCTAAGAGGTTTTTAAAATTAGGCGAATGGGCTGGAGTAAAATTTGCTAATAAGGTAATAGTGATCTCCAAGGTAATTGGAGAAAGCATCAAGAATAAATACGGAAGGCATGATTACGATTTAATACATAACGGTGTTCCGGTTGCAAAAAAGAATTACCAGACAGACTATCTTAACCAGCTTGTTGTACAGCCCCATAAATATGTTTTTACCCTTGGCAGGTTTGTTCCTGAAAAAGGCTTTGATTATTTAATTAGGGCCTATAAGCAATCGCCCATAGCTAATGAGTACAAACTTGTTATTGCCGGTGAAGCAGATCACGAAACAGAATATTCAACGGAGTTGCGTTTGCTGGCACAAAAAGAGGGAATAATCCTTCCGGGATTTATTAAGAACGATAAACTACATCAACTGTTTACAAATGCCCGGTTGTTTGTTTTGCCTTCCTTTTATGAAGGATTGCCAATCGTATTGCTTGAGGCCATGAGTTACAGCCTTGACATATTGGCAAGCGATATCCCCGCCAATAAAGAAGTCAATTTAACCGGCTCATTTTATTTTGAGGTTGGTAATATCAATAGTTTGTCAGGACAGTTAGAAAAGAAGCTATGTCAACCAGTAAATGAGGTTAGGTATAATTTGCAAAGTTACAACTGGGAGGTAATTTCAAATCAGACGTATGACGTTTATAAACAATTAATAGGTCGATAATATGCTATTTAATTCAATATCTTTTGTAGTATTTTTTATAGTTGTTACAACGTTATATTTCGTATTAAGTCAAAAATACAGGTGGCTGCTACTTTTAATAGCAAGCTGTTACTTTTATATGGCTTTTGTTCCTATTTATATTATAATACTGGGTGGAACCATTATAGTTGATTATTTTGCCGGAATTTATATCGAAAATGCAAAAGGGGTAAGGCGCAAGTTTTTCCTTACAATAAGCTTGATTGCGAACATTGGCGTACTTTGTGTGTTCAAGTACTACAATTTTTTGAACGGAAACTTAAGTGCACTTTTAGCGTATTCCGGGCATAAAAACCCCATCCCGTTTTTAACGATATTATTACCGATAGGATTATCTTTTCATACGTTTCAGGCTATGAGTTATACTATTGAAGTATATCGTGGTAACCAACCAGCCGAACGTAATTTTGGAATATACGCGTTATACGTAATGTTTTATCCCCAGCTGGTGGCTGGTCCTATTGAGAGGCCTCAAAATTTGCTGCATCAGTTTTATGAAAAGCACGATTTCAATGCCGAACGTGTTGCAGCCGGGTTAAAACAAATGATGGTTGGTTTTCTGAAAAAACTGGTGGTCGCAGATCGACTTTCGATATATGTCGATACTATTTATAGCAGTTCGGCCACGCAATCTGGAAAATCACTTTTGGTGGCAACCATTTTTTTGCAGTGCAAATATATTGTGACTTCTCCGGGTATTCGGATATTGCAATTGGAGCTGCAAAAGTAATGGGCTTTGACCTGATGAAGAATTTTAACCGGCCATATTTTTCGCTGTCAATAAGCGAATTTTGGCGCAGATGGCATATTTCCTTATCTACGTGGTTTAAAGATTATCTTTATTTCCCCTTAGGTGGTAGCAGAGTAGCAAATGTATACAGAAGATATTTCAATCTGCTGGTGGTTTTTCTGATAAGCGGATTATGGCATGGTGCAAATTGGACTTTCGTGATCTGGGGTGCACTTAACGGCTGTTTGCTTATTATTGAATCGGCTTTAAAAGTACCTTTTACAACTACAATATGGTGGAAGAAGCTTTTAAGGACAATTATTACGTTCTCTTTGATTTGTTTAACCTGGGTATTTTTCAGGGCAACAACCGCTAACCAGGCTATCACAATAGTAGGAAAGATACTTCAATTTAAAGGGCCACTGTATCTTGGTAATCCTAAGGATCATTTCCTTTATTCTGTATTTGCCATTTTCTTCCTTTTATTTATTGAGTTTATCAGGGAATATTTTCCGAAAAGATTTGAGCTATTTGGTAATAAAAATGTAATGGTGCGGTATGCTGTATACGCAACAGCAGTAATTGCTATTTTGCTTTTTGGCGTGCTCGATGGCGGGCAGTTTATTTATTTCCAATTCTAACTGATACTTTATCAAGCATATTCTGATTTATGAAGGAATTTATAATTTTTTTAAAACGCCTGGTTATTTTACTGTTAGTAGTGATAGTCAGTGATATCGCCATAGGTGCTGTTATTAACTATGTGTTTAATAAACAAAAGAGTGGGAAGTACTTTATTACTACATACGCATTAAACAAAACTAATGAGGATATCCTGATTTTTGGGAATTCTCATGCCGCGCAGCATTTTAATACGCCCTTGATGGTTGAAAAAATGAAAGTGTCGGCTTTTAATTTCGGTGTGCAAGGGCAAAGTATGTCATATTATTACCCGGTGATAAAGTCAGTATTAAGTCATCATACGCCTAAGCTCATTATACTTAATCTTGATTGTTCTGAATTAAGCAAAAACCCGGCAAATTATCAAAGGCTTTCTATCTTTTTGCCTTATTTCCATAAAAACAAGTATATCGATACAAGTATAGCTTTGATTGGTAAAGTTGAGAAATATGAAGCCTGGTCATCGCTTTACAGATATAATTCAACTTTAGGATACATGTTATTTAACATGTCAGGAAAGTCGGATAATAAAAGTTACAAAAGCTTGGGTTTTGATCCTCAATACGGGAATTTTTGTCAAAAAACTCCTGATGAGAGTACAAAACCTCCTAAAACAAAATTTGATGACAGGGTAATAAACTTACTCAGTTCTTTAATCGCAGATATTAAGCAAGCTCACATTCCGCTTGTAGTAACAACTACGCCTCTCCTCAATGGCATGGGCGATAACATATATCAGGATAAACTAAGGGTTTTATTAAAAAATAATGGTGTAGAATATTGGGATTATGCTAATGATACTAACTTTAAAACTAAATGCGACCTGTTTCTAGATCAAACCCATTTAAATAAAGGCGGAGCAGATCTTTTTACAACGATGATCATTAAAAGGATAAGTGACAGCAATCTTTTAACGAGTAAGGACACAGCACAGAATTGATTAAAAGGCGAATATAATAACAGTTTAGTCCTTATTGCTGACCTAGTAATAGGGACTAATTATTTATACGTGCACGCACCATGCTATGCTGCCTCCCTTTTCCAAATAGTAGTCTGAATATATCAGTCTTGTCTGTCTTTTAGTCAATTATTTTCTTTCAATCGATGAATGCTAGCCGTAAAATTAAATGCGAAGGGGAGGTAATAATAATGGATGCCCTTAAAAACAAGGTAGGCAGGTAGGTTAGGCGAAGCGGACGATTATTAAAAGCGACGAGAACACACAGATTGACCTATTATATAAATAAATAACAAGTGTTCCCGTTTGTATAAAAACACTTGTTATCTATTTTATCGTGTTTTATTGCTCTAAGCCAGAGATAAACGCTTTATAACTTGGCTTTTTACGATACTGCTCATCAAATAACAATGGATTATCTTTCTTTTTAGGGCCCCCACCTGCATTGATGTAAGTATCTTTGTCGGTCACACACCAGAATGTAATTCCAAACTGCTGACGTTTAGGTACAAGGGTTTTATATTGATGAGCTATGTAATAGTATAGGTTAGCTTGTTTGTTTGCATTTTGTGAGGAATCGGCGGTGTCAAATAAATTGCCTCCGGGGTTAAGGCGGATATCTAATTCAGAAATATGAATTTGCAAGCCGGTTTTGGCAGATTGGACGAGTGCGTTTTTTATACCTTCTTGTGAGGTGCCTATATCAACGTGCAATTGTAATCCCAGTCCGCCAATAGGAATATTACGTGCTTTAAAATCACGTACCATGTTTAACATCGCTTGTAATCGCCTGGGTGATTTCTCTTGGCTGTTATCGTTGTAAAACAGAACGGCTTGAGGATCGGCTTCGTGGGCGTATATAAATGCCCTGGCTATATAGTCTTTACCTAAATGCAGCGCCCAAACGTTTACATACTTTTTATCGTAGGTAGCCATCCTTGGTGTACCATCATTATCAAAAGCTTCATTCACAACATCCCATGATTTAACCCTACCTTTGAAATGCCTTACTATGGTTTGAATATGTGTTTTAAATAAATTTTCCCACGCTACAGAATCGCCCTGGAAATTTTGTACCCAATCAGGAAGCCCCTGAAAGTAAATGAGGCAATGGCCATGTACATCCAGGTTATTTTTCACTCCAAAATTTACAAGGTCATCTGCCGGCGAAAATAAAAAAGTATTGGGTGTTGGCCTGAGTTGGTTCCAGAATAATGAACTGGCAGTACTCATACTATTAAATTCACGCACTACTATTTCCCTTATTTTAGGGTCATTTAACTGGCGGGTGCCTATTCCAACTCCAATGGGGAAACTCGTGGCTTTTTTTAAAGTATCGTTTTGAGTTTTCGTGTTCAAAGTATATTTAAACTGTTTGTGATTGGTAACGGAAGAAGGGAAGGATACAAAGCAAAACGCAGTGCAAACAAGGGCAATATATTTCATAATTTTAAATGTATTAAATTTTATTTAATTAAAGCGGTCATTGCAATACCTGCAAAAATACCGCTCCTTTTATTTATAAGGGTAGTAACAGTTTTTTTTATTTTTTATTTTAAAAGCTCATATAAACGAGTGTTTTATTACAATGTGTTTTTAACGTTAACGCTATTTAATGTTTTTAAAGTAGATAATAAGTATGAGTTTTTAATGAAAAAAATTATCGAATCTTGACAGTTCAGTTCTGGATACCTTTATATTCGCCCACATTACAATATTATATGAACCAATGTTTGTATTTTTAAAGACAAATATTGAAAGATAACTATCGCTCTATTCTATGGAAAAAAGAAAGGCATTAATTACGGGTATCACCGGCCAGGATGGTGCATATCTTACCGAGTTGTTAATTTCAAAAGGATATGATGTCCATGGTATAAAACGCCGTAGTTCATTGTTTAATACAGATAGGATTGACCATCTTTATCAAGATCCGCACGATAGCGAAATAAGGTTAACACTTCATTACGGTGATTTGAGTGATAGCACTAATCTTATTCGTATAATCCAGCAAGTTCAGCCAGATGAGATATACAACTTAGGTGCTATGTCGCACGTGAAAGTTAGTTTTGATACTCCTGAGTATACAGCTAATGCCGATGGCATTGGAACTTTAAGGTTACTTGAAGCTATTCGTATCTTAGGCCTTGAAAAAAAGACAAAAATATATCAAGCATCTACTTCTGAACTGTATGGTTTAGTGCAGGCTGTTCCTCAATCTGAAACCACACCATTTTATCCGCGTTCACCATACGCAGTGGCAAAAATGTATGCTTATTGGATAACAGTAAATTATCGTGAGGCTTATGGCATTTACGCTTGTAACGGTATATTGTTTAACCACGAAAGTCCCTTGCGTGGCGAAACCTTTGTAACTCGTAAAATTACCCGCGCAACTGCAAAAATTGCTATGGGGTTACAGGATAAATTATTTCTGGGCAATCTGGATGCTCAAAGGGACTGGGGACATGCTAAGGATTATGTGGAGGCTATGTACCTGATATTACAACAGGATAAACCTACTGATTATGTGATTGCTACCGGTGTAACTACCCGTGTTCGCGAGTTTGTAAGACTTGCTTTTGCCGAAGTTGGCATCACAGTTGAATTTAAAGGCGAGGGCATTAATGAAGTTGGATATGTTGTTAGCTGTAACAATCCTGATTTTCACGTTGAAATAGGTAAGGAAGTAGTTGCTGTTGATGCTAAGTATTTCCGTCCAACCGAAGTAGATCTACTGATTGGTGACCCTGCAAAATCAAAGAAATTGTTGGGCTGGCAACCTAAATACGACTTGAAAGAGCTTGTTAGCGAAATGGTTGCAGCCGACGTTGACCTGTTCAGAAGGGAAAGGTTATTGAAGGATTCTGGCTATGCCATCAAAAACCAATTTGAATAAACTATGATGGAAAAGGACGCAAAGATATATATAGCTGGTCATCGTGGCATGGTTGGTTCCGCAATTTTCCGTAAACTACAACGTGAAGGTTTTACGAATTTTGCAACGCGTTCATCGTCAGAACTCGACCTTCGTGATCAGGTTGCTGTATCCGAATTCTTTAGGCAGGAAAAGCCCGATTATGTTTTTCTTGCAGCTGCAAAAGTTGGTGGTATTGTTGCCAATAATACTTACAGAGCTGAATTTTTATATGATAATCTGCAAATTCAGAATAATATCATTCATAACTCATATTTAAATGGGGTAAAGAAGCTGATGTTTTTGGGTTCAAGCTGTATTTATCCAAAATTAGCGCCTCAGCCTTTAAAAGAGTATTACTTGTTGACTGGTCCGCTTGAGGAAACCAATGAACCATACGCGATAGCCAAAATTGCAGGCATAAAAATGTGCGATGCTTATCGTGCTCAATATGGTTGTAACTATATATCAGCTATGCCTACTAACTTGTACGGTTATAATGATAATTATCATCCTCAAAACTCTCATGTTTTGCCTGCTTTGATCCGTCGTTTTCACGAAGCTAAGGAGCAGCAGGCGCCGGCGGTAACTATATGGGGTACCGGCACACCAAAGCGTGAATTTTTATTTGCTGATGATCTTGCCGAAGCATGCTATTATTTGATGCAGAACTATAATGAGCCGGGGCTGGTTAATATAGGAACTGGCGACGATGTAACTATAAAAGAGCTTGCAGAGCTTGTAAAAAAAGTAACTGGTTATAAGGGCGAAATTAATTTTGATACTTCTAAACCAGATGGTACACCCAGAAAGCTAATGGATGTTACTAAACTGGCAAATGCAGGATGGAAATATCACACCAAGCTTGAAGATGGTATTGCATTAGCATACGCCGACTTTTTAAGCAAGGGTGAATTGATTGTTCAACGATAAGTAATTCATGTCATACTTAAACATCAGAAGCCGGCGAAAACCGGCTTCTGATGTTTAAAACCCCTAATAAATCATTTATTAGGCTCGCTGTTGGCAGCTCTTCCTTAGGTGTTCAATGCATTAATAATATAGCAGCCAACTGTTTGAATTACGGTCCGTCCGTTAATAAGGTGTATTACTCATTTTTAAATATGCCGTTGGGTTCTGTAACGTATTTTGCATTATCTTCGTTAATAGAAAACGGTACGCAATCCGGTTTTAGTTATCTTAATATATTATATGACTATAATACCAACCCCGCTTAAGGGATGTTTATTAATAAAACCACGTATTTTTAGTGATGACCGCGGTTATTTTTTTGAATCGTTTAATCAACAACGGTTTGCTGATGCTACAGGCTTCAATGTCAACTTTGTACAGGATAATCAATCTTATTCAACTAAAGGTGTATTACGTGGCCTGCATTTACAAAAAGGTCGGTTTTCGCAAGCTAAGTTGGTTAGGGTAACCAAAGGCGAAGTATTGGACGTAGCTGTCGACCTGCGCAAAGGGTCGGCAACTTATGGGCAATATTATGGAGTGCATTTAACCGAACAGAATAACGAGCAATTTTTTATTCCCCGTGGATTTGCCCATGGCTTTATTGTATTGAGCGATGAAGCCGTATTCCAGTATAAATGTGATAACTACTATAACAAAGAGTCAGAAAGTGGTCTACATTATGCCGATCCTGATTTAAATATTGATTGGCAGCTCAGCGGGAGCAATGTGCTGGTATCGGATAAAGACCTTGAACTGCCCTTTTTAAAGGATGCTCCTGATTTTGGGTTCTAATTTTTATCCTGGTTTAATCAAAAAATAACACTTCTAAAAAATGCAAAATATCATCGTATTTGGAGCATCAGGACAATTGGGTAACTGCTTAAAGAAAGTAGCAGGCGACAGGAAAATAGATTATATCCATTTCCTGCCTGAAGAAGAGGCGGACATTCTGCGGGAAGATTTGCTGGATATTGTTTTTGAAAAATATAGACCGGCGTTTGCTATCAATTGCGCTGCTTATACCGCTGTTGATAAAGCGGAAGACGAAGTTGACCTGGCCCGGGCGATCAATAAAACAGGGGCCGCAAATCTTGCCAGGCATTGTAAAGCATATGGTGCTACCCTTGTTCAGATCTCAACTGATTTCATTTTTAAGGGCGATGTGGCATTGCCACTCACAGAGGAGGCCATTGCTGAGCCTATCAGTGTATATGGCCTTACCAAACTGGAGGGAGAACAGGCAATTGCGGAAATTCTTGATGAACACTATACAATTCGTACAAGCTGGCTATACTCCGAGTATGGCAACAATTTTGTAAAAACCATGCTAAGGCTTGGGGCCGACCGTGATGAGCTTAAGGTGATTGCAGACCAGGTGGGCACACCCACATATGCTATTGACCTGGCAGAAGCAATTTTAACTATCATAACAGCTGGTAAAAAAGCATATGGTATTTATCATTACAGCAATGAAGGGGTAACCTCATGGTATGACTTTGCCAAAGGTATCTTTGATATTTCAGGTACTGATGTTAAAGTACTCCCAATACGCACATCAGAATATCCAACGAATGCGCAACGACCGGCATATTCGGTACTGGATAAGGCTAAGATCAAAGCTACGTTTAATATAAAGATCCCTTACTGGCGCGACAGCCTAAAAGCTTGTATTAAAAAATTGGCTGCCGCACAATAAACAATGAGTTTTAAAAAAATAAAATGCCAGGCTTTTCTTACAAACCTGGCATTTTTAGTTTTTCCCCAAATAGCTTATAGGAATGTCCCTGCTGCTACCGTTTCATTAGTTGATTCATCAACCAGGATCAATGAGCCGGTAATACGGTTTTTGCGATACTCGTCAAACACTACGGGTTGAGTAGTGCGTAAACGGATCTTCACCATTTCGTTCATCTTAATATCGGTATTTTCTTCCTGCTTTTCAAGTGTATTGATATCAAGTTTATAATAAACTTCCTTAATGATCGACATTACCTCGCGGGTGGTGGTTTTGAGATGATATTTAGCACCTGGGCGCGGGCTGCGGGTTGCCATCCAGCAAATCATCGCGTCAAGGTCCTGGCTCACCTGCGGTTCGCTGTCGTCTTTAACAATCATATCGCCGCGGCTTACATCAATATCATCCTCCAAAGTAATGGACACCGACATTGGTGCAAAAGCTTCCTCAACCGGACCCGAATAAGTATCGATAGATTTTATGGCTGATGTTAATCCTGATGGCAATACGGTGATCTTATCGCCAGGCCTGAAAATGCCGCCTGCTATCCGGCCGGCATAACCGCGGTAATCATGATATTCATCCGCATGAGGACGGATCACTGTTTGCACCGGGAAGCGGGCATCAGAGTGGTTTTCATCACTGGCAATATGGATAGTCTCCAGTGTATGTAACAGGCTTTCGCCTTTGTACCACGGCATGTTTTCCGAATCGTTAACCACATTGTCACCGGCTAAAGCGCTGATAGGCACAAAACGGATATCAGTGACATCAATTTTTGCTGCAAAAGCTTCATATTGTTCAACTACTTTGTTAAAAGCCTCTTCGCTATAATCAACCAAATCCATTTTGTTCACACAAACAATAATATGTGGTATTTTTAATAGTGATGCAATAAATGAGTGGCGGCAGGTTTGCTCAACCACACCTTTGCGGGCATCAATAAGTACCAGGGCAAGGTTTGCTGTTGAAGCGCCGGTAACCATGTTGCGGGTATACTGGATATGGCCAGGGGTATCGGCAATAATAAATTTACGTTTGGGTGTGGCAAAATAGCGGTAGGCCACGTCAATGGTAATGCCCTGCTCGCGCTCCGAACGTAAACCATCAGTTAATAATGAAAGATCAACATGCTGAAGCCCTTTTCGTTCGCTCGATTGTTTTACAGCCTCCATCTGGTCTTCAAAGATGGATTTCGAATCGTATAGTAAGCGTCCTATAAGGGTACTTTTACCATCGTCAACACTACCTGCTGTAGTAAAACGTAATAATTCCATTGTGGTGGTATGTTTTTTGCTCCGGGCTTGGCTGCCTGAAGGCTCATTGAATCAAATTTAAAAATAACCTTGCTTTTTCCTGTCTTCCATTGAAGTATCCGAGCGTTTATCGTCGCTTCGGTTGCCCCGTTCGGTGCTGCGGGTTGCTGATACTTCAGCAACTATCTTCTCCAGGGTATCAGCGTCTGATTCGATACCGCCGGTGATGGTGATATCGCCCAGGGTACGGAAACGCATGAGCTTATTTTCGATAGTTTCACCCTCCCTAAGCTGTAAGAACTCCGAAGCAGGCAGCCAGGTATTATCGCGGTAAACTGCATTACGTTGGTGTGCAAAGTATAATGAAGGTATAGCTATGTTTTCCTGCAGAATGTAGTTCCAGATATCCATTTCGGTCCAGTTACTGATCGGGAACACACGGAAGTGTTCGCCCATGCGCTTGCGGCCGTTAAAGATATTCCAGAGCTCGGGGCGTTGGTTTTTAGGATCCCACTGGCCAAACTCATCGCGGTGACTGAAGAAACGTTCTTTAGCACGGGCCTTTTCTTCATCACGGCGCGCACCGCCGATAGCAGCATCAATCTTATTGCTTTCGATGGTATCAAGCAGGGTTACTATCTGCAACTCGTTTCGGCTGGCGTTAATACCGCTTTCCTCAACCGCACGACCTTTGTTAATTGATTCCTGAACCGAGCCTACAATAAGTTGCACGCCAAGGTTTTCAACCAGCTTATCCCTAAACTCCATAGTTTCAGGAAAGTTATGACCGGTATCAATATGGATTAGGGGCATTGGGATTTTAGCGGGCCAGAATGCCTTTTTTGCCAGGTGTGTTACAACAATAGAGTCTTTCCCGCCCGAAAACAGGATGGCAGGACGATCAAATTGTGCAACCACTTCCCTGATAACGTAAATGGCCTCTGATTCTAATTCCTGCAGATGAGTAAGATAATATTTATGCATGTTAACAATGAAAATCCGCTAAATCCACCTAAATAGTAGTTTTTAACGTTCAAACTGCAATAATAACAATTTTATGCTAATGTTGAGGGGATTAAATGGATTTTGCTTTTGAAAAAGGCTTGTTGCCTGATACATGGTTTATGTTCAAAATAATCAGATAAAATATAAGTTTGCATATTGAACAATAAATACCAACTTTATACCTGATAGCATTGTTCAACAGTATAATAATGGGCCCTGATATTACGGAAGCATTATTATATACTAACTTCGGGATGTTTATTTAAAAATTAGTATAATCAAATATGAAAGGCATTATTTTAGCAGGAGGGTCAGGCACCCGACTTTATCCTATAACCAGGGCAATCAGTAAACAACTGATGCCTATTTATGATAAGCCAATGATATACTACCCATTATCGGTTTTGATGCAGGCGGATATCAAAGAAATTCTGATCATTACCACAGCCGAAGATAATCCCGGTTTTAAACGGTTGCTGGGCGATGGCACAGAGTTAGGCTGTAAATTTGAATATGCTATACAGGAAAAGCCTAATGGACTTGCCCAGGCTTTTGTTATTGGCGAGCAATTTATAGGCGATGATAAAGTAGCTTTGATATTGGGCGATAATATATTTTATGGTACCGGATTTAACGAATTGATCCGCAGCTTCAATGACGTTGAGGGTGCTGCTATTTTTGCTTACCATGTGGCAGATCCGGAGCGCTATGGCGTGGTTGAATTTGATGCCGAATTCAGGGCATTGTCAATTGAAGAAAAGCCATTGCAGCCAAAATCGAAATTTGCAGTACCCGGCCTTTATTTTTATGATAATTCGGTAATCCAAATAGCTAAAGATCTTGAACCCTCACCCCGGGGTGAGTATGAAATTACCGATGTTAACAAGTTTTACCTTGAACAGGGTAACTTGCATGTTGGCGTTATGGATAAGGGAACAGCCTGGTTAGATACGGGTACGTTTGATTCATTGAGCGACGCTACTGAATATGTGCGCGTGATCGAAAAACGCCAGTCAACCAAAATCGGGTGTATTGAGGAGGTTGCTTACCGCCGTGGGTTTATCAATGACGATCAGTTGCGGCTGTTAGTTAACAAGTATATCAAAAGTGGTTACGGCAAATATTTACAAAGCCTGCTGCCGCAATAAAATAATTATGCGGAAGTTTCAATGGCTTTAGCCATCTGGTCAATAACATCGGGAGCACCGGCATCAAACCAAATAAAGTCTTTGTCTTTTCTGAACCAGGTAAGCTGCCTTTTGGCAAAGCGCCTGGTATTTTGTTTTATAAGCAAGAGCGCTTCATCAAGACTGGTTTTTCCATCAAAATAATCAAACAGCTCCGAATAGCCAACCGTATTTAAAGCATTTAATTCACGGTGGGGCAGGAGGGACTTTACTTCTTCCGCTAGCCCTTGTTTAGCCATCTGATCAACGCGCAGGTTTATACGCTCATATAGTTTTTCGCGGGGCATATCAAGCGCCAGTTTGATAATGTTAAAAGGTCTTTTATTTACAGTAGCGTTGCGGTAAGATGAAAATGGTTTACCTGAGGTTTCAAAAACTTCCAGCGCCCTGATGATACGCTGAGGATTATTAAGGTCGACCTGGGTATAATAATCCGGGTCGACCTGTTGTAGTTGTTTTTGTAATGTTGTAATTCCTTCTCTTTCCAGTTGTTGGTTTAGTTTTTCACGTACTGAAATATCGGCTACGGGCAAGTTATCAAAGCCTTCACAAATAGCTTTAATGTATAAACCTGACCCTCCCGCCAGGATCACCTTATCATGTACTTTAAAAAGTTCATCTAAAAGGCTAAGGCCTTGTTTTTCAAAATCGCCTACAGAAAAACTTTCAGATATAGAATGCGAATTAATGAAATAGTGTTTGGCGGCAGCCAACTCACTTTCATCCGGTTTGGCAGTACCAATAGTCATTTCTCTAAAAAACTGCCTTGAATCGGCCGAAACAACTGCTGTATTGAAGTGCTGTGCCAGCTTAATAGCCGCAGCCGTTTTTCCTATGGCGGTAGGGCCGGCAACTACAATGAGGGTTGGGGAAAGAGGGTTCATAGATGATGGTTCATAGTTCATAGTTTAAAATGTAACTTGGGTAAAAACCATGAACTATCAACTATGAACCATGTGCTAAGTTTAATAATCGTCGCTACCGCCACGGCCAGGCCTTTCATCATCATCAAAGCCTTCATCATCGCTAAATTCATTGCCGAACTCATCTTCTTCCTCTTCTTCTTCGCCGCCGCTGTGTTTTTCTTCCGGCAGGTCATCGGTATCTGTAACTTCCGAAAAATCTTCGGCATCCTCCGGGTTAAAGGCCATTTCGTTCAGAAAGTCGAAGTCTTCGGTAACAGGCGGTAAAACGGTAGCGTTAAATGCATTGCCAAATTGTTTAGGCGCTTCGCCAACTGATTTTACAACGGCAGGGTAAGTGGTGCCCGGCGTTTCATCTAAAATGATCTTCATCAGTTCCACATGAAAATCAAACGGACGATCGAAATTGAATGTATAGTAAAATTTTTGGTGCGGGTCATCAATAAAACTCAACAGCTTTACTTTATTCATTAATGATACACCACGGTCAATACGCCTTTGGTTAGGCAGGTAAGTTATTTCTTCACCTTTAGTCCACTGATCATTACTGATATAAAATGATGAAGAAAATTCCGGATTATAACCAGTTGACTGATGAATTGCGCGGTGAAGATCTTCGAAAGTTTGATTTGATTTTACATCAATTTCTCTCGTAACGTCATCGTAGTCTTCAAAAGTAACCCTGAACCTGTATACTGCCATTGTTTATTGTAGATTTTGGACAAAAATAATAATGTTTTAATTTAATTTGGGGTAGTCACAACTTTTAAGCCAATTTCAATGCCTTTGCTGATTGTAAAGGTTAACGCGGCCTCACGATTGTTGGGAATTTCGCCTTCCAATATGGCTTCGCGGATCTGATTTTTGATTATTCCTACCTCGCGGCCTTCTTTTATCCCAAATATGGTCATGATATCGTTACCGGTAACCGGCGGCTGCCAGTTACGGATGCTGTCGCGCTCCTCAACGTCTCTTAATTTTTGTTGAACAAGCTCAAAATTGTTACGATATTTTTTAACCTTATATTCGTTTTTGGTGGTGATGTCTGCTTTACACAACAACATCAGTGCTTCAATATCGTCCCCTGCCTCAAAAAGCAAACGCCTCACTGCTGAATCGGTAACTATGGATTGTGAAAGTACGATGGGCCTTAAATGCAGTTGCACCAACTTTTGAACTTGCTTCATTTTTTCATTAAGCGGCAGCTTAAGCTGGGTGAAGATCTTGGGCACCATGCGTGCGCCCCGGTCTTCATGACCATGAAAGGTCCAGCCGTGGCTGGGCTCAAAACGTTTGGTGGCGGGTTTGGCTATGTCATGCAGTATAGCAGCCCAGCGTAACCACAGGTCGTCAGTAGTTTCGCAGATGTTGTCAAGCACCTGAAGGGTATGGTAAAAGTTATCCTTATGACCTTTGCCATCTACATAGTCAACCCCGTAAAGGGCTACCATTTGCGGGAAGATCTTATGCAGCAGTCCGGTATCAAACAAATAATTAAAGCCGATTGATGGTACCGGCGACAGGATGATCTTGTTCAGTTCATCGGTAATCCGTTCCTGCGATATGATGCTGATCCTGTCGGCAGTGGTTTTAATGGCTTCAACAGCGATATCATCAATCCTGAAATTAAGCTGGGTAGCAAACCTGATGGCCCGCATCATACGCAGCGGATCATCAGAAAATGTTTCGTTAGGATTAAGCGGCGTGCGGATCAGCTTGTTTTGCAGGTCGGCAATGCCGTTAAAGGGATCAAGCAACTCGCCAAAAGTATCCGGGTGGAGGGAAATAGCCAGCGCGTTGATGGTAAAATCGCGGCGTTTCTGATCATCTTCCAAAGTGCCATTCTCCACAATTGGCTTGCGCGAGTCGCGACGGTACGATTCCTTGCGGGCGCCAACAAACTCTATCTCCAAATCGCGGTATTTGAGCGAAGCCGTACCGAAGTTTTTATAAACCGCCAGTTTAACTCTAAGCGTATTGGCAACAACTTCGGCAAAAGCAATACCGTTGCCAATAATTACGATATCAATGTCCTTCGACGGGCGGTTCAGGAAAATATCGCGCACAAAACCACCTATAGCATAGGCCTGTACATTTTGTTCGCCCGCCAAACGGGATATAACAGAAAATACGGGATGCCTGAGGTGTTGTTGCATAGTTGGATGCTTAAAAACGCTAATAAGGGTACAAAGGTAAGATTAATTGGTAAAATGCCCCGGTAAAGTCAAAAGTCTTAGTCGAAAGTCCTAAGTATCTTTCCACTTAATAAACAAAACTTTCAGACTTCAAACTTTGGACCTCATACTTCCGGCTTTCTGCACGACAGGGGGTTAATAGGGTTAACACAATTTTAATTATTTTATTTAAATAATTGATAGTCAGTATATTGAATATGTAGAGGGGTTACACAAAAGAATTTATAAAAATGTTTCTGTTAAAACATATCTTCAAAAACACCTTTTTAACTAATCACTAATCTCCAGCCTCTGATCCCTCGTTAACGACGCAAAAACTCAAACCGCCCATCAGGAGCCAGCCTCATGATGGTTGACGGTGTTTTGATCTCTTTGCTATGCTGCTCCAAATCAACTACGTAATCAACACCATCAATAATTTCCTGGTCTATTTGCGAAAAATATTGCGGCGAGGGCTTACCGCTAATATTAGCTGATGTTGACACCAAAGGTTTGCGTAAACGCTGAATCAATTGCTGGCAAAAAGGGGTGTCTTTTACAACCCTGATCCCCACGCTGCCATCGGCAGCAATTAATGCCGGAGAAATGTTTTTGGCGCCCGGCATCACCAGCGTTAAGGGGTTTTCGGCGTATTCAATCAATTCAAAAGCCAGCGGGTTTACTTCACTGATATAGCTTTCCAGCTTGTTTTCGGTATCCAGCAAAATGATCATGCTTTTGGCCTCATCGCGCTGTTTTAGGCGATAGATCTTTTGAATGGCTTCGGTGTTGGTGGCATCGCAGCCTATGCCCCAAATGGTATCGGTAGGGTAAAGGATGATGCCACCCTCTTGTACAATTTTAAAAGCCTTGGCTACTCTCGTCTCTAAGCATGGTTCAAAATATTTTGGTAAAGCTGCATTAATTGCAGGCTTAGTTTATCATTGGTAAAATTAGCTGCGTAAGCGCGGCCTTTGGTTATCATGGTTTGCCTTAAGTCATCATCACTAAGCACCTGGTTTAGTTTTTCAGCAAGACCGATATCATCATCAGGGTTCACATACAGGCTGCCTGGCCCGCCTGCTTCTTCAAGGCATGAGCCTGTTGCTGCTATAACCGGCGTGCCGGAGTTTAAAGCTTCTAACACGGGTATACCAAATCCTTCGTACCGTGATGGATAAACAAACACCGATGCCAGTTGATAAACAGCAGGTAACTCTGCAAAGGTAACGTCTTTTAAAAATATTACCCGGTGGTTTAAGTTATTAGCCGTTATATACGTTTTAACCAATTCTGTGTATTGGGTTTCTTTGCCAATTACCACCAGTGGTATGTCATTGACGTTTTTTAAAGCCATAACGGTTAACAGCAAGTTTTTGCGTTCTTCAATAGTGCCAACACTCAAAATAAAGCGGTTGGGCAGGTTATATTTTTCTTTTACTGCCGATTTTTGCGCGGCGGTTTGTTCAATTGCAAATGAAGGGTCACATCCCTGGTAAACAACTTCTATTTTTGGGGGGCGATGGTGAGCAGGTCGACAAGATCATCCTTTGTTTTTTGGCTTATGGCGATAATTTGATCCGCGACACGGCAGGCATGTTTAACCTTAGCGAGGTAAATACGGTAATTAACCGCACCAAAATGTTTCGGATAACGCATGAAGATCAGGTCATGCATGGTAACAACCGACTTAATGCCGGTATGTTCGATTCCCGAAGGCAACTCGTGACTTAAACCATGGTACACTTCAATACCATCACGTTTTAAATCTTTGATAATTCCTTTACTACGCCACCATGAAGTGAACCATTTGCTTTTTGGGGTAACAGTGCGAATGCTGGGATAATCGCCAATAAAATTAAGCCGTGGATTAGCTTTGGCCTTTGGCGTATATAAATATAAAAGGTTGGATAGATTGAGCGACGCTATGCCTTTAATTAACCAGCGGCTGTAATTACCTAAGCCGGTATTATTGTAAAAAGCCCGTTTAGCATCGTATCCTATCTTCATGTTTTAGATATGAGATGTGAGATATGAGACGTGAGAAATGCTGCATTCTCAGAGGAATATAGCAGATGTGAAATAAAGGTATTGCCGGAATCTTTACCATGCAAAATCTCATATCTCACATCTGATATCTCATATCTATAATTATACCGCTACGTTATTTTCACGCAGGGCGTCATTTAATGACGTTTTTTTATCGGTTGATTCCTTACGGGTACCGATGATGAGGGCGCAAGGCACCTGGTATTCGCCGGCAGCAAACTTTTTAGTATATGAACCCGGAATTACTACTGAGCGGGCAGGTACGCGGCCTTTATATTCAACCGGGGTGCTGTGGGTAACATCAATGATTTTGGTTGATGCGGTTAACACCACGTTTGCACCTAATACAGCTTCATGTTCAACATGTACGCCCTCAACAACAATTGCACGTGAACCAATAAAGCAGTTATCTTCAATAATAACCGGGGCAGCCTGTAGCGGCTCCAACACACCACCAATACCAACACCACCGCTTAAGTGTACGTGTTTACCAATCTGCGCGCATGAGCCAACAGTAGCCCAGGTATCAACCATGGTACCTTCATCAACATAAGCGCCAATGTTTACGTATGATGGCATCATGATGACGCCTTTAGCCAGGTGGGCACCGTAGCGGGCAATACCATGAGGTACAACACGAACGCCGGCTTGCTTGTAATCCGTTTTGAGTTTCATTTTGTCATGAAAAACAAAAGGGCCGGTTTTAATTTCTTCCATCTGCCTGGTCGGGAAATACAAAACAACCGCCTTTTTAATCCACTCATTTACATGCCAGCGTGTGCCAATGGGTTCGGCCACACGGATCTCGCCTTTGTCCAAACGGTCAATAACGGTTTCAATGGCGTTGGTGTATTCATTATAGTTCAGCAGGTTCCTGTCTTCCCAGGCCTCTTCAATCAGTTTTTTAAGATCTTGCATTGGTGAAATTAAACTTTTGGCAAATTAAAGGATTTTTAAGGAAATATGTTTTAAAAGATTGAATGTCATGAAAGAGCGGCGGGAGTTGAAAGATTAATTACAACTAAGTGCAGGAAAGGCCTTGACAAAGTATTATGGATTCTTTGAGGAAGCCTTGAGTGTAATAGCAAGTTGCGTTTAGTATTTGGGCCTTTATGTGTTTGATATTACACATTTATACAATATGCGGACAATTAGTTAATACTGCATAAAAATACATTAAGTAAGCCTTAATTTTATATAAACGGAAACCAACGTTTAAACTAATTAGGTGTCAAAGCCTTCCGGACAGCGAGTGTCGGGGAGGCTTACTTTTTTATTTCAACGGGCGATTATAGCTATAATTCCAAGGGATATAATTGGATTTTTGGGTAAATAACTTGATTTTAAAAGAGCGTTTATTTATTGTTGTTTGTTAGTGTTGCTGGCAAATAAGTTTATAAAGTATTAAACATTAGTACTTTACTTATCGTGCAACTGCTGTTATATCAATCTGTTACCTTGGATGAGTATTGGTATAATTGTTTTACCTTTTAATTTATTACTGTTACCCAAATTATTCCCAGGTATGACCCCATTTGTACTAATTGCCATTATTTTACTTGGCCTGGCTTTGCTGCTTATTTTTGCGTTTTGCTTTTTAGCTTTCTCAAATACATCCAAAGACGCTATTATCCACACTGGAAATTTCCTGATTATGTTAGCGTTGGTTATGCCGAACATCTTTATCATAAGTTCATTAAAAAAGACCTGCCCAAGTAAGTTGTAAAAAGTACCGGATCATAAAAGGTTTTTGATAACTACAATAATCTCTGGCAAAGCCGTTTTAAAAGCCGTAAATTTGAGGCTTTATACTTATACCACCGTCGGGATAGCGGCGTGGCAAGTTGCGTTTCAGCTGTAAAGCATCTCCCGAATATGGATGCTTTTATTTGTACGTAAAATGATATTGGTAAATTAGCCGGCCGACCGGATAATCGGTGTAAAAGCAATTGAATGTTATGGCCGAAAAAGAGAAACTGAGAATAGATAAATACCTGTGGGCCATCCGCGTGTTTAAAACCCGTACGCTTGCTTCTGATGCCTGTAAGGCCGGCCGCATCAAGCTGGATGGTAAAAACATCAAGCCGTCATACGAGGTGAAAATTGGTGATGTTTACCAGGTAGCAAAAGGTATAGAGCGCAAGGTAGTGAAGGTAACCGGCTTGTTGGAAAACCGGGTAGACGCCAAAACGGCCGTGAATTTTTATGAAGATATAACTCCTGTTGAACAAACCCAGGCCTTTAAATCAATGTTCCATGCCCCGATACTGAAGCGTGATCGTGGCACGGGCCGTCCCACTAAGGCCGACAGGCGCGAAATTGATGACCTGAAAGATAATTTTTTTGAAGAGCAGGAGGAGAACCAGGATTAAGCAGATTTTAGGGATTGATGGATTTTGATTTGCAAATGTGAATCAAATTCCTGCCCATCTGATAAATCCTACAAATCCGGGTTCAGACCAATTTACCCCCTCAAATTCCGGTCAATAATGATCTTTATGCTCGGTTGTTTCCCAAAGTTTAAAGGCAGTTAGCGCTTCATCACGAAGGATTTGGACAAAAGGAAGCTTGCGTTTTTCCATGGTGCAGCCCAGTTCATCATAAATAAAATGATCGTCGAACCCTATCGCAGCGGCATCGGCTTTGGTATTGGCGTAATAAATTTTATCTATACGTGCCCAGTAAATAGCGCCCAGGCACATTGGGCAGGGCTCACAGCTGGTATAAATTTCGCAGCCTGATAAATTATATGTTCCCAGTTCCTGGCAGGCCAGGCGGATCACCGAGACTTCGGCGTGTGCGGTAGGATCATTAGTGGGTACAACACGGTTGGCGCTGCGGGCTATGATCATGCCGTCCTTAACAATTACGGCCCCAAAAGGCCCGCCCATTCCGCGCTTTACATTGTCTTCGGCCAGTTCAATGGCTATGCGCATAAATTTTTCGTGTACCGTATTTTCCATATTGCCCTAAATTAAAAAACCTCAACCGAAGTTGAGGTTTTAATTTGAAAATGTGTCAATTTGAATATTTGAAAATGACTTGTAATGTTCAAATTACTTCATCATCAAATTTTCAAATCAGGATATTATTTTTTGTCTTTAGCGTAAGCTTCGTTAAGGCGTTTGGCAACGTCAACGGTAACATCTAAAGATGGATCACCATACAATACGGTTGGATTGGCTTTTGAATAGGTTAACACCAGTTTGTAGCCTTTTTCTTTAGCATAACCTTTTACAAAGTCGGCAATTTTATCATACAGTTTAGCATTTTCAGAAGCTTGCTCGTTTTGGAATTCGGCACCTGCATTTTGAGAGTAGCCTTGTAATTCCTGTTGTTTACGCTGTAACTGTTGCTCGGTAGCCTGGCGTTGATCAGCCGGCATGGTAGCCTGATTTTTCTGGTATTCGGCAACCTGGCGTTGAAATGCTTGACCGCGGTTTTGCAAGTCGGTTTGTGATGCTTTTCCTTTTTCTTCAAGGCGTTTTGACATATCCTTAAAGTAATCGTACTTGTTTAATAAAGAATCAGAGTTTACATAAACAATAGTTTCTTTATCAGGAGTTGCTGTGGTTGCAGCAGCCGGTTTATCGGCGGTTTTATTTTGAGTACAGGCCGCAACGCTACCTGCAATTGCTAATCCTAAAGTAAGTTTGGTTAAAACTGAAGCACTGGTTTTCATTTCTGTCAATCTGAAAATTATTATAAAATTTTGACAAAGATAATCTTTCATTGCAAGTATCCTAATGATTTCGAATATCGGATTTTCGATTTCGGATTTGTTTTTTAAAGATTACGTTGATTGATTTTTAGTTTAGTTTATGGGATTGCACCGATTAATTTTTGACTACACCGATTTTCCCTGAACCGGGATTTGGAGGGATCAAGGAATAACCAGCTTTTTGAAGCTATAAGCAAATTCGATAAATTCTTTAATTTCATAAAATTCGGGCTCAGACAAAATCAGCAGGGCAAATAAAATCCAATAAATCCTGAAAATCCACCCTAATCCCGGTTCTGACAACTCTCCACAACAGTACTTTTATCCACAAATAATCGTTAATACGGGGTATTTTTTGTAATTTTGAAGATTGTTTCATTAAATAAATATGAGCGAAGAAATTCAGGATAAATCCAATTATTCAGCAGATAACATACAGGTTTTAGAGGGTTTAGAGGCGGTACGTAAGCGTCCGTCGATGTACATTGGCGATACAGGTGTTAAAGGTTTGCACCACCTTGTATATGAAGTAGTTGATAACTCTATCGACGAAGCCCTTGCCGGTTATTGCGATGATATAAAAGTTACTATACATGTTGGCAATTCCATAACCGTATCAGATAACGGTCGTGGTATCCCTACGGGTATCAATACAAAAGAGGGTAAATCGGCGCTTGAAATTGTAATGACCGTTTTGCACGCCGGTGGTAAATTTGATAAGGATACTTATAAAGTATCCGGCGGTTTACACGGTGTGGGTGTGAGTTGCGTTAACGCATTATCAACCCATGTGAAGACCCTTGTGCACCGTGAAGGCAAGATCTTTACCCAGGAATACGAACGCGGCAAGCCGATGTTTGACGTTAAGGAAATTGGCGTATCTGATAAAACAGGTACTATCCAAACCTTTCAGCCCGATCCGGAAATTTTTACTACCACTACCGAGTATAAATATGATACGCTTGCTGCCCGTTTGCGTGAGTTGTCATTCCTGAACAAAGGCATTCGCCTGAGTTTAACCGATGAGCGTGAAACCCAGGAAGATGGTACTTTCCGTAGCGAAGAGTTTTTCTCAGAAGGTGGTTTGCGCGAGTTTGTTAAGTTTTTGGACGGAACACGTACATCGATCATCCCTGAGCCCATTTATGTAGATGGTAATAAGGGCGGTATCCCGGTTGAACTTGCCCTGCAGTATAATGATACTTACAGCGAGAATGTTTTTTCATATGTAAATAACATTAACACCATTGAGGGTGGTACGCACGTAGCAGGCTTCCGTCGCGGTTTAACCCGTACCTTAAAAGCTTATGCCGATAAAGAGGGCCTGCTGAAAAACGTAAAAGTTGAGATCAGCGGCGATGACTTCCGCGAAGGATTAACTGCCATTATATCAGTAAAAGTTCAGGAGCCTCAGTTTGAAGGCCAAACCAAAAGTAAGTTGGGTAACAACGAGGTAATGGGCGCGGTTGACGTAGCTGTGGGTGAAATTTTGGGTAACTTTTTGGAAGAGAACCCTAAAGAAGCCCGCCTGATTGTAAATAAAGTAATCCTTGCCGCTACCGCCCGTGCCGCCGCCCGTAAAGCGCGCGAAATGGTACAGCGCAAGAGTGTAATGACAGGTTCGGGTTTACCGGGCAAACTGTCTGATTGTGCCAATAGCGATCCAACCCTTTGCGAGCTATTCCTTGTGGAAGGTGACTCGGCGGGTGGTACCGCCAAACAGGGCCGTAACCGCGAGTACCAGGCTATTTTACCATTGCGTGGTAAGATCCTGAACGTGGAGAAAGCCATGGAGCACAAGATTTACGAAAACGAAGAGATCAAGAACATGTTTACCGGTTTGGGCGTAAGCCGCGGTACGCCTGAAGATGATAAAGCCCTTAACTTAACCAAGCTCCGTTACCATAAGATCATCATCATGACGGATGCCGACGTGGACGGTTCGCACATCACCACGCTGATCCTTACCTTCTTTTTCCGTTACATGAAGGAGCTTGTTGAAGCCGGTTATGTATATATTGCTTCACCGCCGCTTTACCAGGTTAAAAAAGGTAAGGAGTATGAATATTGCTGGAATGATGTACAGCGCGATGCTGCTATCCAGCGCCTTAAAGGTGCCGGTAAAGAAGACAGTGTGCACGTGCAGCGCTATAAAGGTTTGGGTGAGATGAACGATATCCAGCTTTGGGATACTACCATGAACCCCGCTACCCGCACGCTTAAACGTGCTACCATTGAAAACGCCGCCGAGTGCGACCATACCTTCAGCATGCTGATGGGTGATGAAGTTGCCCCACGCCGCGAGTTCATTGAGCGAAACGCTAAATATGCTAAGATAGATTCGTAAGCGATGCCCCGACCCCTGCAGGGGAGGGATGGTTGATACATTTTTAAGACCCGCTTCTTTTGAAGCGGGTTTTTTTGTAGGAGCTTGGTCCCTGCCAGGTTTGGCGGGGCGTATTTAAATCAATTTTGCCGGAGCTGTTGTAATCGCTAACTTTAATTATGGAACACTATGATAACCGGATTGATGCCTACATCGAAAAATCGCCCGAATTTGCAAAGCCGATTTTAAACTATCTGAGAGCTGTGGTGCATGAAGCCTCGCCTATGATAATTGAAACCATGAAATGGAGCATGCCTTTTTTGATTACAAAGGTGTGGTTTGCAATATGGCCGCTTTTAAACAACATTGCGCATTTGGTTTTTGGAAGGCATCGTTATTATATGACCCACAAAAGATATTGAGCCTGGCCGATCAGGCTGCAGGTAGCTTCGGTCGCCTGACCAGTATTGATGACCTTCCTCCAAAGGAAGCACTTATTGAGTTTATACAGCAGGCGATGGCCCTAAATGAAGATAATAAACCCAGGCCGGCTTCCCAAAAGAAGCCGCCCGCTCAACGCGACGAGTTGGTGGTACCTGACTACTTCGTGAAATTTTTAGAAGCCCATCCGCAAGCCTGGCTAAACCTTAACCAGTTCAGCTACTCGCAGAAAAAGGAGTATATTGAATGGATAACCGAGGCCAAAACCGAGGCCACCCGGCTTAAGCGTATGGAAACTGCCGCTGAGTGGCTTACTGAGGGTAAATCAAGGCACTGGAAGTACAAATAAATTCCCAATACCGAATATTAAACTTAACGCTTATGTTTTTCATCGATCTTAAGTATATCGCCCCTCTTGAAGAGGTTGATGCTTATATGGAGGTCCATCTAAAGCATCTTAATAAATATTATGATGAAAAGGTATTTGTTGTTTGGGGGCCTAAGGTGCCGCGCACGGGTGGGGTAATCCTGGCCCTTGCGGGCTCAAGGGAGCAAATAGAGAAGATCATTACCGAAGATCCCTTTTACAAGCATAAACTTGCTGAATTTACCGTCACCGAGTTCTTAACTCCTGTGTATCACCCAGATTTAACTGCGCTGCTGGACGGTGCAGAATAGGTTTAGTTTACTTTATCCAGCCGGGTTGGTTTTTCATTTGGAAAGCTGAAAACCATGTACATTTTGTTGCCTTCTGTATGGAAAGTAATATCGGCCCGTTCATTTTCGTACATAAAGAACGACGCTTTTGCATATGGCACAATTACCATAGGTATTGCATCATTTTGGACGAAGTATAGTTTGCCTTCAGCAACATAAGTCTTGAATTTGTTTTTGTCATCGCCTGCTATCTGGTAATTTCCTGCATATTGTTCCAGTTGCTTTGCAGATATATCAATAGCCTTATGCTGTTTACAATAGGCAAATTTTATTGCGTTTTGCATTACTTGCGCCAATGCTGCCCCATGCCCGGCATTTGGGGTGATTGCGATAGCAATATCAAGCCCTTTACAATGCTGGTTTTCCATGTAGATTTTAAAATCCCGAATGTTTTTGCTGGTTAAGAGCTCAAAAGAACCTACGCCTAAAAACACCCTGCAGTTAATGTCATGATTATTGGCAAAGTATTTTTTAGCCGAAGGGATTAGTTCACTTCCGCTGTTGCCGGGTGCCCCTATAAAGATCATATTAAATAGATTTGGATGCTCGAACAGTACCATGGTAGTGAACATGCCACCAAACGAATAACCGTATAGTGCTTTATTATCGCTTACACGGTATTTACTTTGTATAAATGGTATTACTTCCCGCTCAATAAATGATATGAACTTTGGTCCGCCGGTTGTGGGGTTCAGATCGCGGCTGCGCTGGTTTGGTTGGCTGCCGTAACCAATGCCTACAATGAGTGCTTCAGTGGTTTCATAATCCTGCCGGAGCATGTTGAAGCAGTTCATGGCAACGGTCATGTTCCAGTCGCCATCAGTCACGTACAACACCGGGTATTTGGTTTTAGTAGTATCATAACCCGGAGGAAAATGTACGTAGATGGTATAATCTTCACCAATAACTGTTGAGTGATAATCCCATTGCACCATGTCTTTGTCCGTAAAAGGGGCAGGGGTATCGCTTTTAACCTGCGCTGCAGCAATGTTTGCGAAAAAGATAAAAGCAAGTAGATAGAGGCTGGTCTTGATACTTTGTTTCAACATGGCGTGTGGTTATATAAATTAAGATAGTCTTAATTTACAAAAGGTTACAGCGTTGCTGAAATAAAAAAGGAATGCCGGGAAAGGAATTTTCATTCCCTCCTTAGGGGGCAAGGGGGCTAAAAATCCAGCGGCCCCAACCTTTTCATATTTTTCATAATAAGGTATTGCCTGTGCCTTAAATATTTGGTTGGGTTGGTGGCCGACCATTTCAGCGGGCTTGGGAAAATCACGGCTATGGCGGCAGCTTCCTGCCGGGTTAAATCGGAGGCTGGTTTGTGAAAATAAGCCTGCGAAGCAGCCTCAACACCGTATATTCCATCGCCCATTTCAATCTCGTTCAGGTAAACCTCCATGATGCGTTTTTTGCTCCAAAAGGTTTCTATTAATATGGTAAAATAAGCTTCGATGCCTTTACGGAGTATGGAACGGCCTTCCCAAAGGAAAACATTTTTGGCTACCTGCTGTGATATGGTACTGCCGCCAATTAGTTTTTTACTGTGCGAATTTTTTCGATGGCTTTTTCGATGGCGTTAAAATCGAAACCGTGGTGCTCTAAAAAAGTCTGGTCTTCGGCAGCAACGGCGGCACGTTTCATATTGTCGGAGATCTCGTCAAAATCTTTCCATTTTTTATCTATCTTCCATTCCTTACCTGCCGATTTACGCTGGAAGCCGCGTTCGATCATTAACCAGGTAAAAGGAGGGTTTATAAAACGGTAACCAATTACGCCCAAAAGGCTTAAACCGAAAAACAGGATGAATATCAGTTTAAAAATCCTGAATATCAATTTAGGAATGCCATAAAACTTTGAATCCGATTTTGAATTCCGTTTGCCCGACGTTGATTTTTGGTTGTTTTTGCCGAAGAATTTGAACACAGTTATAAAATATTTCCTGATAAAAGAAGAGGGTGCTTTGCTTTAGCAAAACACCCTCTAAAATTCTAAAATTTTTCCAGAAATCCGAAATCGAAACTCCGAATTCCGAAATATAATTATTCCGCTACTACTGCAAACGGAACCTGTACTTTAACTTCCTTGTGCAGGTTGATGTTGGCTACGTATTCACCAACAAATTTTGGCTCCTGGTCAAAAGTGATACGACGACGGTCAACTTCAAAACCTTCTTTTTCAATGCATCAGCAATTTGGATAGTGTTGATAGCACCGAAGATTTTGCCTGTTTCGCCGGCTTTAGCACCAATGTTAAGTTTAACACCTTCTAAACGAGCTGCAATAGCATCAGCATCCTTGCGGATTTTTTCTTGCTTAAATTGAGCTTGTTTAAGGTTTTCGGCTAAAACTTTACGTGCGCTTTCAGTAGCTAATATGGCGTAGCCTTTTGGTAAAAGGTAGTTACGGCCATAACCTGGTTTCACATTTACGATATCGTCTTTATCACCCAGGTTTTTTACATCTTGTTTTAAAATAACTTCCATTTCTTAAATCTCCTATTATTTTAATGAATCTGTAACGTAAGGTAATAAACCGATGTGGCGTGCGCGTTTAACAGCCTGAGCCACTTTACGCTGAAACTTCAATGAAGTACCGGTTAAACGGCGTGGTAATACTTTACCTTGGTCGTTAATGAACTTTAATAAAAAGTTTGCGTCTTTGTAATCAATATACTTGATACCGTTCTTTTTGAAACGGCAGTATTTTTTACGGTTATCCTCCACCTTTGGAGCGGTAACGTATTTAATTTGTTCGTTAGCCATTAGTTTGCTGCCTCCTCTGCTTTAGCTGCTGGTTTTTTGTTAAAAGCACCACTGCGTTTTTTGTCATTGTAAGCAATGGCATGTTTATCCAAAGCAATGGTCAGGAAACGCAAAACACGCTCATCGCGCCTTAACTCTATCTCCAATTTGTTAATTAATTCACCCGGAGCCTTAAATTCAGTTAAGTGATAGTACCCTGTAGTTTTCTTTTGGATTGGGTACGCTAATTTTCTCAAACCCCAATTATCCTCCTGGACAATTTCGGCTCCGCCATCAGTAAGAATTTTGCTGTATTTGGCATTTGCCTCTTTAGCAGTCTCTTCTGAAAGCAACGGGGTTAGAACGATCACGATTTCGTACTGTTGCATTATACTTGATTTTTAATTATTTGCCCGCCATAACGGGGCTGCAAATGTAGAGGTAATTATTGAAACAATCAAATGTTTTTAGATGAAATGCTACGTGTATAACAGCAAATTAGCCCGGCAGCGCTATATTAGCAGTCAAATTATTATTATGAAAAAGAACCTGCTCCTTTTTATCGCATTTTTTTAACAACAACCAGCGCAATAAAAGCACAAACAATAGGGCCCGCGCAACAACGCCTGCTTGATTCGCTTTGTAAAGAATTGTCCAAAATTGACGTGGCAAAGATATCTACCAAACAGGCTGCCAATGATGCTTTTGAAAAGTGTTTTGAAAACCATGCCGACTTGCTAATGGATGTAGCCAAAGAGCAAAATGTTGAGGTAACCGATGAACCGGCAATGAGTAAAGTAGGCGTGGAGATCGGTAAAAACCTGATGAAGCAAAAATGCGGATCTTTTATGCAACTCGCCATGAAAATGGGAAAGGATGGCGATGCTGAGGATACCGGTACCCAGGTTACTACCGGCGTATTTAAACGGATTGATACAAAGGGATTTAATTATATTGTTATAACAGATAAGGCAGCGGCCGAAAAATCATTTATCTGGCTCAGGCAGTTTTCCGGGTCTGAGAAATTTATAGATGCTTCACCGGCTAAACTTGCCGGTAAAAAACTCCAGATAACCTGGAAGGATATGGAAGTGTATCTGCCGCAAGCCAAGGGGTATTATACTGTAAAGGAAATAGTATCGATAGATATTCTGTAAACGAGGGAGAAATTGTGTTGATAAAAACAAAATTTTTTCTAAAACTTATGGCATAGCTTATGGTTTTACTTAAAAACTCATAAGCTATGCAACCCGCAACTATTCAAGCCGAAAAAGGAACAAGCAATCCGCTTACTTTCGATGAGATCTTAATGTATGGCGGAGGGGATGATCCCCTTGAAGGCGACTGGGATGACCAGGAAGATGAAGATTTTGATGATATCCTTGAGGATAAAGAAGATCTGCATGAAATACAGGTTGATGGCAGTATTGGTGAGCCCGACCCCGAAGATGATGATCATTTGCCTGATGATGATATTTAATATATTATGTGTTAAGTCTTGTTTGTTTGACCGCGACATATTAAGTTCCTTTTTGCTTATTCCTGTTTATTTTCCGTTGTTGCCTTAAAAGGTGATCAGGGCAATTTGTTTCACAAATTGAGTTAAAACAAAATTGCGTAACAATCATAGCGCATATTCTTTTGTGTCTATTTTTTCTCCATGATTTAATTTTTTTCTACCTGAATCTCATATGGTTAAACATATAGTTAAATTTAATTTCAAGTTAAAATGCGAATGATGTAATTTATTTGCTACATTACAATTGTTTTTGTATTAGTAATAGTATTATAAATGTGATTTTAATAAAAAAACAATATTATTTTTAATAAATTATCATTTTTCGTTATTTGAAATTAATCGTTAGCCGAAACTGTCTGTTATGAAAAAATTAGTCGTCTTATTGCCGATATTATTATCTTTTTTTTAGCAAAAGCACAAAATCAGGATGTGCATATTAGCCTGGAGGCCCAGGGCATTGTCACTACCAACAATTCAGTGCCATTTTGGTTAAGGGCAAATCAGTTTGGCAGTATTCCGTTATCGGGTGGGTCCGGTAGCTTAATCGGAAAAATTCGGAAAGATTATGATACAACAAAAACTTACGACTGGGCCGCATCCTTTGAAGGTAGAGGAAATGCCGGAAATAATAGCAAGTTTATTTTAGTTGAGGGATTTGTAAAGGCCCACGCCGGTATTTTTGAATTGAAAGCTGGCCGTTCAAAGGATATTGTGGGGCTTGTTGATTCAACTCTTTCTTCAGGTTCTTTTTCAATCTCTGGTAATGCCTTGGGTATCCCCAAGATAAGTTTAGGTATACCTGACTTTTATAGTATCCCGGTTTTGGGAAAACTGTTTGCATTTAAAGCAACTTTGGCAAATGGGTATTTAGGGAGTGTTAAAGTAAGAACAGGCGAAAAACCGTCAGATTTTAAAGGCTATTACATGGAAAATACCCTGTCCTTAAAAATAGGTAAGCCATCATGGAGATTTGATTTTTTGGCCTCTTATAATCACGAAGCATTATGGGGAAATGAAAGGCGTGTTTTTAAACGGTTTGAATTGTCTCCAGTCGACACCTATTGGTATGTGCTTTCTGGTAAACTATATCAGGGCAGTAAGGTTGGTAATCATTTAGGTTCAATAGATATAGGTGCTCAATATAAATTTGATGCACTTACAATTTCGGTATATCGTCAAAGCTTTTATGACATAGGTGCTTTAAAGTCTCTTGCAAATATAGCCGATGGTTTAAATGGTATAAGCTTAGTTAATAATAAACCAATTCAGAGTAGTTTTTACTGGAAGAAATTTTTATTCGAATTTTTATATACGGCGAACCAGGCCGGCACATTAAGTTCAAAACCAACCAAGTCTGGCGCCGAAAATTATTATAATAATTATGAATATGCAGAGGGTTGGTCATATAATGACATTGGCTTGGGTACGCCATTTATAACCACAATAAATGATGTGAAGAGCAAAGCAGGAAAAACATGGCAGTTTTTTATAAATAACAGGGTACTTGCTTTGCATGCTGCAACGCAGGTTTATGTAAACAACTGGCTTTATACAGCCAAATTATCCTATTCTAAAAATATGGGAACATTTGAAAATGGCACCGAAATATATCGTTCTTTAGGAGGGAAGTTAAAATATCCACCCCATTATGGTACCTTTAAAAAAGTGAATCAATATTCGACGTTTGTTGAAGGTTTGAGGCCTTTAAGAAATGGTTATTCTGTTGGATATGATCTGGCATATGATCATGGGGGCCTGCTTTACAATTCGTTTGGTATTATTTTAAAGCTGTCAAAAACATTTATGTAATAATGCCGGGTTTAACATGTGAAGAGGCCGGTGTGTAAAAAAATTAGCAAAACCGCTCTTTCACCAAATCTAATTTCTCACTACCTTAGCACTTGTGGATAATTTCATTGTTTCGGCCCGTAAGTATCGCCCGGCTACTTTTGAAACCGTTGTTGGTCAGCAACATATAACCAATACGCTCAAAAATGCTATAAAAAATAGCCAGCTGGCACAGGCATTTTTGTTCTGTGGTCCACGTGGTGTGGGCAAAACTACCTGCGCGCGGATCCTGGCTAAAACCATTAATTGTACCAATTTGCAGCCCAATGGCGAAGCCTGCGGCGAATGCGCTTCATGCAAGGCTTTTGAAAACGGAAATTCTTTTAATGTTCATGAGCTTGATGCTGCTTCAAACAATTCTGTTGATGATATCCGCAGTTTGATTGAACAGGTACGGATCCCGCCCCAGGCGGCACGTTACAAGGTTTATATTATTGATGAGGTGCACATGCTGTCGCAGGCCGCTTTTAACGCGTTCCTGAAAACACTTGAGGAGCCACCTCATTATGCCATATTTATATTGGCTACTACCGAAAAGCATAAGATCCTGCCAACCATTCTTTCGCGCTGCCAGATCTTTGATTTTAACCGCATCAGGGTTGAGGATATGGCCAACCACCTGGCATCAATTGCCGGCAAGGAAAGCATAGGTTATGAACCCGACGGCCTGCATATCATAGCCCAGAAAGCCGATGGCGGTTTGCGCGACGCGCTTTCGATGTTTGATCAGATCGTGAGTTTTTCGGGGGGAAGGTAACCTATCGCTCGGTTATTGATAACCTGAACATACTTGATTACGATTACTACTTTAATATAACCGGGAGCCTGCTTAAGGAAGATACCGCTAAAGTATTATTGTTTTTTGATGAGATCCTTTCGCGCGGGTTCGATGGCGCTCATTTTATAGCCGGGCTTTCTGAACATTTCAGAAATCTGTTGGTGGGGAAGGATCAATCGACATTAAAGCTGCTTGAGGTGAGTGAAGGCATTAAAACAAAATACCTGCAGCAATCGCAGCAGGCATCGGTGTCGTTTTTGCTCTCGGCCATGAATATTGCCAATCAGTGCGATATTAGTTATAAGCTCAGCAAAAATCAACGGCTCCAGGTTGAACTGGCATTACTTAAGATGTGCCACCTGCCATCGGTGTTTAACCTGGCAACCACACCACTCACTGTAACTTCCGCGACCGACGGGGGACTAAAAAAACCTGATACCTCAACAGTAACGTCTGTTAACGGAGCGCAGGCAAGCCCTGCTGTATCTGTGGTGAGCGAAGCCGCACCGGTATACAGTGCCCCACCAAAAGAGGTTGTAACGCCATCTGTACAGGTAAAAGAAACAATAACATCGCCTGCTGAAAAGCCTAAGATAGTAATGCCTTTGCGAAGTACGCTCACCCCTTCATTAACCGGTGAAGTTAAAACGCAGGAAGAATTACTTGAAGAAGAGGACCCATATTTAAAAGGAGAGGATAAAGAGGATTTTACCATGGATGCCTTTTTGCAATGCTGGAGCGATTTTGCTGCATTTGCAAAAAAAGAAGGTAAAAAAACTTTGCTAACCGTTCTTACAGCGGGCGCGCCGCGCATGCTAAAGCCCTATGTTTTTGAAGTAATAGTAGGCAATATGGTGCAGGAAAATATTTTCAGGGATGAAAAGCCCGTTATGTTGAATTACCTGCGCAGTGCACTTAAAAATTTTACTATCGAGGTAAACGCCAGGGTTGATGAACAAAAGGTAGTACGTAAGCCTTATACCGCGCCCGAAAAGTTTCAGCATATGGCAGCCCGCAACCCGCAGCTGCTGGAGTTGAAGAGCCGGTTTAATCTTGATTTTGATTAACCGGGTTTTAAATGCTGAGCAGTGAACTTGATTAAAAATCCACAACTCAGCAGTTAATAAATTATCTCAGGGGTTACCTATCATTTTTGGGGTATCCTTCTTCGTCAAGGTCGTCCCGGTCGTCTTCGGGAGTGTGAGAAAGGGCGGCATCAACCGGATCAATCTCAACGCTTTCTCCGTTGTCAATGTGCATTCCCAATTCATCTACATCGGTTTCAAGCGAACGGTCTTCGTCAAATTCGCCGTCTACATCGTAAGGGTTTGCCTCGTCATAGGTGGAGTTAAAATCCTCGCCGTTTTTTGCGGCAGTATGATACGGATCGGGATGGTCATAATCCGGGTCATCGCTTTTAACATCGTATTCGTAGCTATTATCGTCCGGGTTATAATTTAGGTCCTCCTTATCAATGGTTTCGCCCAGTTCATCTTTTAGGTTTTCGTCGCGATCAGGCAGATCATCATTGAAACCTGCATCGTCTATTTGATCGTTGTTCATAGGTTTGTTCTTTTATTATATAAATATACGCAGTAAAAATCCTGCCAAAAAGCAAATCAATCAAAAAAGATTTAGCCTAAGCTTAATAATGGATCTGTTTCCGGTAAGATGTAACACCACCAATGGCAAATTTAAAACCTAAAGTAACCTGCGAATACGCGTCGTTATGCGCGCCGGCAACGTAGGCGTCCAGATTATCGCCCATAATAAAATTGTATTGGTAACCCAGGTCAATTTTAACTGCAGGCTGGTTGTAACTGTTAAACAGCTTAAACTCATAACCCAGCCTTAGTGGTATAAATATTTCATTTGTTTTGCGTTCGTAGGGCAATACCCGGCCCTGCTCCAATAAAAGCGCATCCTCTGTCCTGTATACAACATTATTATTAATGTATCCTAATCCCGACGACAGGTAAAGGTTTTTAAAAGCATTGGCTATAGCACTTCTCGAGTAGTCAATCAATTCGCCTGCCTGTACCTGCACCCTGAAAGTGTAAGCACTGAAATGGTTTTCAAATTGCCTTTGTGTACTTGTAGCCGGCGAACCGCCTTTTAAACGGCCTACCTCCACATTAAATATATAATTTACAAACGGGCTTTGATTGTAAGTAAAGTTAAGATTTATGGAAGGTGTTGTTTTTAGGGTTTGCACATCGGTAGAACTGGCCTGGTTGATGCCTGCGGCAAAGCCAACGTCATATTGTGCATAATCAAAGCCTATTTGGGCTTTAGCTAAAAAAGATACAGAACACAGCAGGATTATAATGGAGGCTTTTAGTATGGATTTTATCATAAATAAACGGCAGCACCTGTATAAAAGGAGCTTGTTTTATGGTAAGCGTTTTATTTTATAAAAATAGCACCAAAGTTTATAAAAACAACAATGCCGGTACTAATAATTGTCATTATAACGAAATCTATAATTTTTCATTGCGTTATTTGATAAAATTGATAAAGTCAATTTTATATATTTGGGCCGTTTGTATAACAAAAACCACATCAGGCATGTCAAAAATAAAAGTAGAGAATCCGGTAGTTGAACTGGATGGCGATGAAATGACCCGAATAATCTGGAAATTCATTAAAGACAAATTGATTACCCCGTACCTTGATCTTGATATTAAATATTACGATCTGGGTATAGAGTACCGCGACCAAACCGACGACCAGGTAACTATTGACGCAGCTAACGCAATTAAGCAATACGGCGTTGGTATTAAATGTGCTACTATTACTCCCGACGAAGCAAGGGTGAAAGAGTTTGGGTTAAAACAAATGTGGAAATCGCCAAACGGTACTATCCGTAACATATTGGATGGTACTGTTTTTCGTGAGCCTATTGTTATGTCCAATGTACCCCGCCTGGTACCTAACTGGACAGCGCCTATCTGTATTGGCCGTCACGCGTTTGGCGATCAGTACCGTGCTACCGATTTCTTAACCAAAGGCAAAGGTAAATTAACCGTTAAGTTTACTCCTGAAGATGGCGGCCCCGAGCAATCATACGAGGTATTTAACTTTAAAGGTGATGGTGTTGCATTAACGATGTACAATACCGATGAGTCTATCAAAGGATTTGCGCATGCCTGCTTTAACCAGGCTTTAATGAAAGGCTGGCCTTTATACCTTTCAACCAAAAATACCATCCTTAAAAAATATGATGGCCGCTTCAAAGATATTTTTGAAGAGATCTATCAAAATGATTACAAACAAAAGTTTGAAGCAGCCGGTATCACGTATGAGCACCGCTTAATTGACGACATGGTTGCATCGGCCCTGAAATGGAACGGCAACTTTGTTTGGGCTTGTAAAAACTATGATGGCGACGTACAGTCAGATACTGTAGCACAAGGCTTTGGTTCATTAGGTTTAATGACCTCAACCCTGGTTACTCCTGATGGTACTGTAATGGAAGCTGAAGCTGCCCACGGTACTGTAACCCGTCACTATCGTGATCACCAGGCCGGTAAGCCAACTTCAACCAATCCAATTGCCTCTATTTTTGCATGGACAAGAGGTTTGGAATTCCGTGGCATCTTAGATAAGAACACTGAACTGATCAATTTCTGCAAGGCTTTGGAAGAAGTTTGTATTGAAACTGTTGAAAGCGGCAAAATGACCAAAGATTTGGCCATCACCATTAAACCAAAAGTGGAGCATGGTACCGATTACCTGTACACCGAAGAGTTTTTGGCTGCAATTGACGAAAACCTGAAAAAACGCTTAGGTAAATAATTGCCAGGCGATTTAAATAAGAAAAAGCTCATACATTATAGTATGGGCTTTTTTGTTACACATTAAGCTGAGTAAACCAATTTAGCGTTTTCAATTTTCTATTTAACTCCTAACTTAGCGGGCAAAAATACACAACACTATGTCGGCATTATATCCATTAAAATTTAAAACCATATATAAAGACAAGATATGGGGCGGTCAAAAGATAAAAACCTATTTGCATAAAGATTTTGGCAGCCTGCCCAACTGCGGCGAAACCTGGGAAATATCAGGCGTAAAATCTGATGTTTCGGTTGTAGCTTCGGGCGCTTTGGAAGGTGAATCACTAGCCGACTTATTAGAGCAATACAAAGATGAGCTGGTTGGTAAAAAGGTTTATGATCACTTTGGCAACATCTTCCCGTTATTGGTGAAATTTATTGATGCCAATGATGATCTTTCAGTACAGGTACACCCCGATGACAAGTTGGCCAAAGTACGCCATAACTCATTTGGTAAAACCGAAATGTGGTATATCATTGAAGCCGATCCGGGTTCGACACTGATTACCGGTTTTAATCAGGAAATGACCGAGCAAAAATATGTTGATGCTTTAAACAGCGGTCATATCATGGATATCCTTAACAAAGAGGATGCAGTAGCTGATGATGTTTTCTTTTTACCCGCAGGCAGGGTGCATACTATTGGCAAAGGTTTATTGATTGCCGAAATTCAGCAAACATCTGATATTACTTACCGTATTTACGATTTTGACCGTGTTGATGATAAAGGCAATAAACGCGAGTTACATACCGAAGAAGCTCTTGCCGCTATTGATTACAAGCATTATCCCGAATATAAAACCCGATATGAACCTAAAAAGAACGAGACTGTAAAACTGGTTACCTGCCCTTATTTTACTACCAATGTGCTCGATTTTGACGAAAGTACATCGAAAGACTATTCGGCACTTGATTCATTTGTGATCCATGTTTGTGTTGAAGGCGGTTATACTGTAAAATATAACAACCAGGCATATGCGGTTAAAATGGGCGAATGTATCCTGTTACCAAAAAGCATCGATAAAGTTGAGTTGGAAACAACAGGCGGCTTTAAAATACTGGAAAGCTATATTGAATAATAGCATACGGTTGTTTCCTGCGTTTATGAAAAAACAAATATATTTTTTAAGTCTGGCCACAGTAGCATTACTTGCGGGTAATGCCTGCAAAAAAGAAAAGGGTGAACCTGTAAATGCTTATGCAGGTAAGTATTCGCTGATATCAGAAACGAATATAAACATCACCACCGGTCACTCAGATACCTATACAAACGTTGTATCTCCATGCATAAGTGATAACCAAACTAACCTGAAAGGTGACGGCACATGGACAGCCGCTTACGTAGGCGCTGAAGATTGTTATGTTTCAAGGACTGATAATAGTTACACTATTATTGGGCAAAAGGGGGCATCTGCTTCAGGTTCCTGGGTGCAAAGCGGTAACCGGATAAAGTTTACTTTGTCTAATAAATCTGTTTCATACGGCGTGGTGAGCAATGTAGGCGGAAAAGTTCAGCTTACATTTAAAGATACCTCCCAATACTTTATTTCTACTTCGGTATTAATGAAGCAATAATAAATACGGAGCCTTTTAGGTTCCGTATTTATTTACTTGCTCGTTCACTTGCAGTTAAACGTTGTCAAAAACCTCTTTTAACTGATTTATTCTTACAGGTTTGAACAGATAGTCAGAAACCTCAGAAATATTTTTAGCCCGGTAGATATCGTTAAGATCAACTGACGAGCTCACGATATAAATAGCGATCTTTTTCCCCGTTTGGGGCTTTATTTTCGCAAATTCATGCATAAACTCCCAACCATCCATAACCGGCATATTAATATCCAGTAATATTACATCGGGTAAGTTATAATCTTCGTTTGCTTTTTTCAATGCGTAAATGGCTTCTTCTCCATTTACAAAATGGCTTAATTGGGTATTCAGCTCCTTTATGCTTATTAATTTTTTTAGGCCGTAAACGTAAATACTGTCATCATCCACAATCCAGGTGTTAGCCGGACTTCGCTCTGCAATCATCTCTTGGTAATTTTAATTATACCAATCTGATAGTAAATTTTGTGCCAACGTTTACTGTACTGTCAACTTTAATGCTTCCGCCTAATGCTTCAATCTGGTTACGGGTTATAAATAAGCCAATGCCTTTGGCATCCGTATTTTGATGAAATGTTTTATACATGCCAAAAATCTTATCGCCATAACGGTTAAGATCGATACCAATGCCGTTATCTTCAAAAATGAGATAAATATGTTTCCCTTCTGTAAAGGTATAGCATTTTATAACGGGCTGCCTGTCGGGGTGACTGTATTTTAAAGAGTTGGTAAGCAGGTTTTGTAAAATACTTTCCATGTAAGCCGGTATATAACTGATCTCGCGGCATTGCGTAAAGTCACTCTCTACGTGGGCGTTTATGGTCTCAATATTATTTTTTAGTGCCGAGCAAATGTTTTTGAACATCGGCTCCAACTCAACCACCTTCCGCTCTTTGGTAATTTCAGTTTGAATCTTAACTATTTCGTTGATGTGTTCGATGGTCAGATCCAGGCTGTCGCTGATGGTTTTAATATGCGAAAAGATCTCCTCCCGTTCTTCAGTTGTTTCGGTTTGTTCAAACAGGTTTACCATAAATTGAAGGTTGCCCGTATGCGAACGAAGATTATGTGAAACAATGTACGCGAAGTTTTGCAGGCGGCGGTTTTGGTCGGTCAGTAAATTTATCGACTGTTCAAGTTTCAGCAACTTTCTTTTTTCGCTGTCGATATCCTGAATAACCCCTTTAACAGATGTGCATTTGCCCAGGTGATCAATCACTGGTACAGCCTTTACTTTTAACCATAACATATTGTTTTTGGCCGAACGTAAAAGCAATTCAATATCAAAAGGCCTGCTATCTTCAACGGTATGGTTAATAGCATTTTGTAAAACAGGCCGGTACGGAGGCTCAAAAAAACTAATAAACTCTTCAACACTCAGTTTTAAATGATTTTGAAGATCAAATAAATCATATACCTGTTTTGACAGCACAATGGTATTGAGGTTTTGAGGGTCAATTTCCCAGATGCCTAAGCGTGCTGTTTTAAAGGCATCATCATTGGTGATTTGGTTATTTGCCGATAATAAGTCGTCTTGTTTGTAACGGTTGATGTTTATAAGCGAGCCATAAACCATACAGCCATGCTCATCGTCCAGTTTCCTGATAGCGGTTTCAAACCACTGGTACCCGTTTTTTTGTTAAAAAACGTAATTGAAGTGACGGTGTGTCTTCCGTTATCCTGTTGTTAATGGCGTTGAAAAAAACGGTTTATCGCCGTGGTAAAGCAGATGTTCAAAAAAAGTATAAGCATCACATTCAATTTCATTCACTTGATAGCCTAACAGTGTATAGAAGCCCGTTGACCATTTTACTTCCCTTGTATTGAAATTGTATTTCCAGATCCCCGTATCCAGATCATTGATCAAAGGGGTAAGATGTACATCATCGCCGGAAAGTTTACCCTTTTCAAAAAAACTCATATCAACAATCTGTTCACTAATTCAATTTGTTTTTGACACGTGCATATGATTAAAACGTGTGCCATGATTTGAACTTTTTATAATTTATAACCATTAGTTGTGTGTCGTGTCTTCTTCTCAATCATTATTCCACATTTGCCCGGGTTCAAATATAATATTTTTGATACTTTATAATGTATTCTTTTACTGGTATTTACGGTTTGGAGAATATTTGACTATATCTACTACTAATTGAAGTAATATTTTACAAAAATATGCTCAGACTCTATTTTTTGTGTTGAAAAATGAAGGTATCCTTCATGAAATTGTTTGATGTAATTTAATTGTAAAAAATAGCGGGTACTAAGTTAATAAATATGGGTGAACTATTATTGGTTATTATAATGTCCTATTTTACAGGCAATTTGCCGGAGTTTAACTTTGTGGAAAAATATTAAATCGTTATTTGCTTATTAGTTCATCAAGCGCGTTTTTTGCAATCCATTTGGCTGATTTGCTGGGCTGGCCATAAATATTTTGTGCAGTGTTAATGGCTTTAACTTTTAATATATTATTCCGTTTGCCTATTTGGCGTAAAGCCCAGTTAATAGCTTTTTTAACAAAGTTCCGGTCATCCCAGGCTTCCCGCTCCATAATAGGAAACAGGTTTGTAAATATTTCGTCGGGCGCCGTTTTATTATGAACTGCATATTCGGCCATTAAAACAAAACCGGCACGTTTTACAAATTCCTGCTCATGACTGCTATACTCAACAGCTTTATCAATGGCAAATGGGGTGCGGTCAAAAAGATTACCGCAAACCTGGTCGCAAATATCCCATGAATAAAAGTCGCCGGTCCAGCTGTCCATTAGTTCGGGGGTAACCTGTTTAGGATCGGCTATCATGGAGGCCAGCATCCGGGCTTCATGTATTTGCGTATCCCAAAGTGCTAAAGCCAGCTCATGATCTTTTTTAATGATCTTAGCCAGTTTGCGGATCTCCGGCAATTTTACCCCTAAAGCCCTCGAATTATCAATACCAAAACGGGCCATGCCTTTTAAGTACGCAGCATCAGCTTTTTCTTTAAGCTGTTCAAGTACAAATAGTACGTCATCCATTTAATTGGTCATGCTTTTCTTTTGGAGGGTATTGTGAATCGGCACTACCTGCATCAGCGCCGCGCTGCAATAAAAAGGATGAAGCTCCATCACTAAGGCCCCTGCTTTGATGGCTGGATCGGTTTCGGTGAGTTTTTGGGCTTCTTCTACGGTTTCTACATTAAAAATAAAGATCCCACGTAAGGGTTGGTTATCCAGAAACGGACCGGCCACAACTAACTTACCCTCGGCAGCAAGCCGGCCAATATTTTTAAGGTGCGCCATTTGCAGCTGCATATTAGCCGCCGAATCTTTGAGTTGCGTTGGCCCTTCTTTTAAAAAGGCTATCACATACTTTTTCATGCCGTAATCATCAGCCCCAAGCTTTTTAGCCAGGACAGCATCGTAAACAGGTTTTGAAGCAGCAGTATCCTGAGCTAAGCAGTTAAAGCTTAATGCAACAGCGGCAATGATGAGTAAAGCTTTCTTCATAAAAGTAATTATTGATTATATCAAATATAAATAATGCTGGCAAATAAAAAGCCGGGCAACCGCCCGGCTCCAAATCATAATTTCAATATTAAAAATCCGAAATCTAAATTCCGAAATCCGATATCAATCAAAGATTTCCCCTTACTTCCTGTTCTCGTTCAATGGCCTCAAATAGGGCTTTAAAATTACCGGCACCGAATGATTTGGCACCCTTGCGCTGAATAATTTCAAAGAACAGGGTTGGCCTGTCTTCAACAGGCTTGGTGAAGATCTGCAACAGGTATCCTTCGTCATCACGATCGACCAAAATACCTAAGCGTTTTAATGGCTCAAGGTCTTCATCAATATGGCCAACGCGGTCGATCAGGTCATCATAATAGGTTGAAGGAACAGTTAAGAACTCAACGCCACGATTCTGCAGCTCGGTAACGGTGGCTACAATATCATGCGTTGCAAGGGCCAGGTGCTGTACACCTTCATCCTCATAAAATTCAAGGTATTCTTCAATCTGCGATTTCTTTTTACCCTCGGCAGGTTCATTGATCGGGAATTTTACATAGCCGTTCCCGTTGCTCATCACCTTGCTCATTAAAGCCGAATACTCGGTCGAGATCATTTTATCATCAAAGGTGAGGATATTACGGAAACCTAATACTTCCTCATAAAAATTAACCCATTCGTTCATTTTATGCCAGCCCACGTTGCCCACGCAATGGTCAACATATAGCAGGCCGGTATCTGTCGGATTGTAATTATTTTCCAGCTTTTGATATCCCGGTAAAAACAAGCCTTTGTAGTTTTTACGTTCAATGAACATGTGCACCGTTTCGCCGTATAATTTAATGCCGCTGGTTCGTACTTCGCCGTTTTCATCAGTCAGGGTTTGCGGTTGCTGGTAAGGCTGGGCACCTCGTTTGGTGGTTTGCTCAAAGGCATCGTAGGCGTCGTCAACCCAAAGGGCCAATACTTTCACACCATCGCCATGTTTTTTAACATGATCGGCAATAGGGTGATCAGAGTGAAGAGGAGTGGTGAGCACTATCCTGATTTTGCCTTGCTGCAAAACGTACGATGCCCTGTCGCGCACCCCGGTTTCGGGGCCGGCATAAGCCAGGTTTTGAAAACCGAAGGCCGTTTTATAATAATGGGCCGCCTGCTTGGCATTGCCAACATAAAATTCCACATAATCGGTACCGTTAAGGGGTAGGAAGTCAGCCCCTCTAAATCTCCCCCGGTAGGGGAGACTTTTTTATCTAAAGTTTGTGTGTGCATTTTAATTAGTGATTTAGTGAGTTAATGATTAGTGATTTTGGCATTACGGCTAATTGCCTTTCAGCTTTTACCTTTCGCCTTTAACCTCACATTTGCCAGCTCTTATAATAATTTTCGTCCTCAATCTTAATCGCGTCTTCCGTGAGCATCAGCGGCCTGAACGGATCGATCATCACCGCCAGCTCATCTGTTGATTCTTTGCCTATTGATTTTTCAACCGAGCCGGGGTGCGGGCCATGTGGGATGCCACCGGGGTGCAGGGTGATCTGCCCTTTTACCACGCTTTTGCGGCTCATGAAATCGCCATCTACATAATATAACACCTCGTCGCTGTCCACATTACTGTGGTTATAAGGTGCAGGGATAGATAACGGATGGTAATCAAACTTGCGGGGCACAAAGGAGCAGATTACAAAGTTATTACCCTCAAAGGTTTGGTGTACCGGAGGCGGCTGGTGTAAGCGCCCGGTTATGGGTTCAAAATCATGGATAGATAGCGCCCAGGGATAATGGAATCCATCCCAGCCCACAAAATCAAAAGGATGAGTGCCATATATATAGGGATAAATAAGACCTTGCTTTTTGATCAGGATCTTGAAATCGCCATGCTCATCATAAGTTTTCAGATCGGCCGGTAGTTTGATATCGCGCTCGCAATAAGGAGAATGTTCCATCAATTGACCATATTGGTTTCGGTAGCGTTTTGGCGGCCGGATAGGGCTAAAGCTTTCCACAATGAAAAGCCGGTTGCCCATGCCGTCAAACTCCATCTGGTAAATGGTGCCGCGGGGGATCACCAGGTAATCGCCGTATTGAAACTTGATATTACCAAAGCCTGTTTTTAAAGTACCTGTGCCTTCGTGAATAAAAACTACTTCATCGGCCTGGCTGTTCTTATAAAAATAATCGGTCATGCTTTGGCGCGGCGCTGCCAGCGAAATATGCAGATCGCTGTTTACCAGTACCGGCTTGCGGCTTTGCAGGTAGTCATCCTCGGGCTGGATATTGAAACCTATCAGACTGGTATGCTTCAGGTGTTTTTCGCGTGCTATTTTGGGCTCCACGCTGTAGGGCTCGCCAAGGGTTTTTACAATGGTGGGTGGGTAGGCGTGGTATACCAGCGAATAAAGGCTTGAAAAACCTTCTGTTGACACCAGCTCTTCGGCATATAAACTACCATCGGGCTTACGGAATTGCGTATGCCGCTTAGGCGGAATTGATCCTAAACTATGATATAGAGGCATGAATTGGTTTAATTGGTTAACAATAAAACGTATAAAATGCTGATTTGTGTTCGGGCTAAAAAGTCCGTAACGCCTAGCCTGACCATTTAATAAATAATGGTTAAAAAAGATAGAGGAAAGAGGAGGGGAAATTAGTATTGCGCCAGCACGATCTTGGCAAGCATAGCATCTCTGAACGATGACGCATCGCTCATGGAGGTTAACCCCAATGAAAACAGGAAATGCATTTGTACGCGTAACATGATACTAAGTTAGGGGGATTATTTTTAGGATGCAAATTTAGGGTTGAATAGTGAGTGGTTGATTAGGTGAGTGGTTAGTTATTTTTTAATTCTTACGCCGCCGCTCGGCTCCAGCCGAGTGGCGACTATAAAACGGCCTCTGGCCGCCGGCATGATGTATACAGGCCAGAGGCCTGGGAATAATTACCACTCGGCTGGAGCCGAGCGGTGGCAGTATATCTTTATATACGCCCGCGAGAGAGACCACTCAACTTAATCAACCATTCACTATAATTCCCTCAATCAAAATCATTAGCTTTGATTATACCAATTAAGCTACTCTATGAAATTAGTATCCTATAAAACCGAAGACCGCGAACATCTTGGCGTTTTTGTTAATGGCCACATCTACAATTTAAACTCATGCGATAAGCTGATCCCTGATAACATGAACGAATTTTTATGGGGAGGGCCAGAACTGATGGAACATGCCGCGCGGGTTAATGAAGAAATCCGGTCGGGAAAGATAGAGGCTAAAGAGGAACTGTTTTTTGAGCTAATGGCCCCGGTGCCGCACCCAACATCATGCCGCGATGGTTATGCGTTCCGTCAGCATGTGGCTTCGGCAAGGCGTAACCGTAAGCTGGATATGATACCCGAGTTTGATCAGTATCCTATATTTTATTTCACTAACCATAACGCTGTACAAGGGCCCGGCGAAATTGAATGTATGCCCGATCATTTTCAAAAGCTTGATTTTGAGCTGGAAGTTGCCGTTGTTCTCAATAAAAAAGGACGTAACATTACCGCCGCCGAAGCCGATAGCTTTATTGCCGGTTACATGATCATGAACGATATGAGCGCCCGCACCCTGCAAATGGAAGAAATGCTGCTGAACCTTGGCCCGGCAAAGGGTAAGGATTTTTCGACGGTGATTGGTCCCTGGCTGGTAACGCCCGACGAACTGGAGCAATATAAAGTACCTGCAAAACCTGGTCATACAGGGAATGCCTATAACCTGGAGATGAAATGCGTGGTGAATGGCAAACAGGTATCGGCAGGTAATATGGCCGATATGGACTGGACCTTTGCCGAGATCATTGAGCGAGCTGCCTATGGTTGCGATGTTTTACCGGGCGATGTAATAGGTTCGGGCACGGTTGGCACAGGCTGTTTTCTTGAACTGAATGGCACCGGCGTACTTAATAATGCCGATTATGAACCACAATGGCTGCAGCCGGGTGATCTGGTTGAAATGGAAGTTACCGGTTTAGGGATGCTGGGGAATATTATAGAAAAAGCGGATAGTAATTTTTCGATCTTGAAGTTAAAGAAGTAAAAAGAATATACCACACTATTGCAAATAATTGTGTTATTGCGAGAAATCATTAGGGAAACTCCGGAAAAAATGGTAATGACGTATAAAATACGTTTTAGAGATGGTGTGCGGGGCGCGTTAGTGATAGGAGCGGATACCGGCCTTGTGGCTAATGCCTGTGCAGTATGAGCGTATAGCACGGGCCGCAGGCAACGCTCATGTTTATAATATCGATCAAAAAAATATTTAATAACCAACAACTTACAACCAAGTCATTATAAGCGTAGCGTGGCACCCGCATGTTATACAGTGTGGCTTTGCTTACGCGCTATTGCCACCCTACGCTCGCAATGGCATGTTTTATAATATTTACCCATGCCAACCATCCATATATCCGATCTTTCTCCTGTTCAACTGCAAAGCTACCTGAACTTTGCGGTAGCACCACGACCGATTTGCCTGGCCTCAACGGTTGATAAAGCCGGGAATGTAAACCTGAGCCCATTCAGCTATTTTAATATTTTCAGCGTTAATCCGCCCATTTGTATTTTTTCGCCATCGCGCAGGGTAAGGGACAATACCACCAAACACACGCTCGAAAATATCAGGGAAGTGCCCGAATGCGTGATCAATATTGTTAACTATGATATGGTACAGCAAACTTCGCTCTCAAGCGTAGAATATCCTCAGGGCGTTAATGAGTTTATTAAATCGGGTTTAACGCAGTTACCTTCGCAACTGGTAAAACCCCCGCGTGTGGCCGAGTCATACGTACAACTGGAATGTGTGGTTAACGAAGTGATTGAATTGGGGCAAAGTCATGGTGCAGGTAATCTTGTGCTTGCCGAAATTAAGCTGGTCCATATTAATGATGCCGTTTTAGATGCAGAGGGCAAAATAAACCAGGCCAAAATGGACCTGGTTGCCCGGCTTGGCGGCGACTGGTATTGCCGGGTTACTAAAGATAACCTGTTTAAAGTAGCCAAACCCAATACCAAAATGGGCATAGGTGTTGATGCACTGCCTTATGCTATCCGTAACTCAAGGATCCTTACAGGTAACAACCTCGGGCAATTGGGTAACCTCGAAGCTATACCCGGCGATGAAGCTATTGAAGCCTTTGCGCTTACCCCGGAGATAAAAGAAGTACTTGATGCCACCATCGGCGATAGTCAGACCCGTGAGTTGCAATTACATTTGAAAGCTAAGCAATTGCTTGAAGAAGAGCGGGTTGAAGAAGCTTTGATGGCGTTGCTGATGGAATGATAGCTGAATATGTATTCTTCTGCCAGTGTAGTACGGATCATCAGCTACATCCCTTTAAAGTCTGTTATAGTATTTCCATCATACCGGTACACTCCACCTACAGCACCAAACCAAATATTTCCTTTATCATCTTCTAAAATCCCAAAAACCATTGGCTTATTAGTTATTTCGGTTACTGATGGCTTTTTATCAGACAAGGATTTTTCATCGTAACGAGAAAGCGCCCAGGCCGCTGTATTAGCGCTAAAACCAGAAAGTACCCTGTTAGGGTTATCAGCATTTTCTGAACTTGTCCAAATGTTTCCTTTTTTATCTTCGTAAACGTAACCCGCAAATTTCCGGGTGAAATTGGTAAATGAACTACCATCATAGCGCCACAGTCCATCACTGCCGGCGAGCCAGATATTGCCCTTTTTATCTTCCATTACAGAACGAACGTTGGTAAAAGGTTTACCATTACGGCTGAAAACGTTAAATATTTTTCCGTCGTACACAAAGGTGTTGCCTCTTGTTGCAAACCAAAGCTTGCCCGTTCTGTCTTCAATAATTGAATTAACTTCATAAGGTGCCCTATCCGGAAATGTTTTCCCTGTTGGGTCTTCATTCATCCCATTTCCGTTTATGATATAATTCCGAAATGATGTTCCGTCATACCGGCTTGTTCCACCCCGAACGCCGAACCAGATGCTGCCTTTTTTATCTTCATAAATACTTACAACATCATTATTGAGAAGGCCATCCTTTATTGTAAAATTGCGAAAGGATTTACCATCGTAACGGTAAGCACCTGAACCGATAGAGCCAAACCACAGGTTGCCTTTCTTATCTTCTAAAACAGAAAAAAAGCGGGCCGAAGTCACTTTACTTGTGATATTGGTAAAAGATTTCCCATCGTACCGAAAAATGCCATCAAAAGCAGCAATCCAAATGTTGCCTTTTTTATCTTGTATGATATTACGGGTAATTCGGTTAGGCCCGGCGAAAGGAACTACGTTCTCGGCATGTTTTTGCTGGGCCTGTACAGGGAAATAAATTACTCCTGCCAGCAGAATAATCAGGCAGGAGAAAACGTTTCTTTTCTTTTTCATATCATATCAAAGTTGATCCAGCGAAATTACTTTGATACCTCTCCGTCAGAAGAACCAGGATTGTAAATAAAAATGTAAACTTTGTAAATAAAGCCTCCATATTATGCCTGGTGGCCGAAGCCTCCTCTCCCAGGGAGTGCAAATACTTATTTGGATTGACATTGAGCTGATAACACCGATCACAAGCTAAATATTTGAGCCCCAACCGCGTAATTAAAAAAATCAACGGTCAATACGCGTATTCCTTCCCTTTAAGATGATAATCAACTGGTAGCTGTCGTTTTTCAAATAATTCGTAAGCCGGTTTGAGGTTGCGCCAAAAGGCATCCTGTTTGTAAGCCGCATAGCGCTTTAAGTTTGCGTCATCCATCCGGAAAGGGAAAATATCAACACGAACTTGCTTTTGGCCGGCTACAAACGCCTCGTAAACCAGGGTATAAATTTCTTCAATGCGCGCATCAGTCATGGCATAGCAACCTATAGAAGCACAATGCCCATGTACCATGATGGCGCTGCCGGTATAACCTTTAGCTTTATCAATGGCATTAGGATAGCCTACATTAATAGCCAGGTAATAGTTGCTTACCGGGTTAAGTTGTTTGGGTTCTATGGTATATAAGCCTTCCGGGCTTTTACCATCGCCGCTGCGGGTTTTGGTACCTAATCCGCCTGAATATGTGCATACGTCATAAGTTTTAAAGAGCTGGTATTTATTAGCCGATTTTACCCATACTTCAAGTACGCTGATGTCTTTAATGATACGGAGGTACACTGGGCCATAGGGGCAAAGCCTTTATCTTTAAGTTCTTTCTGAAGTTTAGGCCATATTTTAAGACGTACATCGGTGGCCCGTTTGCTGTCGGGGATTTCGGTTTTGTGAAGTGCTAATAATAGAATCAGCAACAACAACGTAATTGGTTTAGGCATTGGTTAGGTTTTTAACTATAATTATAGTTAACGGAGTTATTGGAAGGAAATTATGTGGGAGGGGAGATTTTTTGTTGGCTAAAAATGCAGGTTATAGTCTCCATGTCATTGCGAGCGCAGCGCGGCAATCGCACGGATGCATAGCCGCTCTGTATAGCATGCGATTGCTCTCGTCGTCCCTCCTCGCAATGACATTTTTTGTTGTAAGCAGTTGGTGCTATATCCCCAACACCTGCTTCAACTTCACATACCCTGTTTTACTTACCGGGATTTTGGCACCCGATTTCAGGATGGCCAGGTGCGCGTCTTTTTCGTATGGATCGATACGGGTGATTTGTTGTATGGCTACGATGTAGGAGCGATGAACACGAACAAAATGATTAGGATCAAGGGTTTGCTCAAAAAAGCTCATGGTTTTGTTTTTGAGGTACGAGCCTTCTTTGGTGATCACACTTACATAATCATCATCAGCCTGCAAATACTCAACATCGGCAACGGGGATGATCTTTACCTTAGTGCCAGTTTTTACCACAATACGCTCATGCTGCGCAGGCGACTGGGTAGCGGCGGTTTCCAGCAACTCTTCCGTTTGTTTAACAGCCGGTTTTGGCGTGGCTGAAGCCAGGAATTTTTCAACCGCTTTATTAAAGCGTTCTTTACTGAATGGTTTTAATAAATAGTCAACCGCGTGTGCTTCAAAAGCTTTGATGGCGTATTCGTCAAATGCGGTAGCAAATATTACGGCAGGAGGCTGTTCAACCAGTTCCAACATTTCGAAGCCGGTAATTTTGGGCATCTGGATATCTAAAAAGACCAGGTCGGGCTGGTGCTGTTGAATGGCTTTAAGGCCTTCAAAGCCGTCGTTGCATTCCTGTATCAGTTCAATGTCTTTAAAATCAAGCAGGTATTCCCTTACAACCATGCGGGCTAAAGGTTCATCATCAATAATTAAAGCTCGCTTCATAGTTGCGGTATTTTTATAATGGTTGTGTACAGATCATCGCTCGCATGGGTTTCCATTAAATCATTGCGGGCATACAGCAAATATAATCGCCGTTGCACTCCCCGCAAACCAAAACCTGTACCTTTTTTTGGTTTAGATGTTTGCGGATCGTAAGGGTTCTGTACCATTAAGTTCAGGTAGCCATCCTCAATTTCACCGCGAATGCTCACTGTAACTTCGCCTATGGTGTCGTACAGGCCAAATTTAATGGCATTTTCAACCAAAGGCTGTAACAGCATGGATGGTAATATGGCACTTCCGCATTTGGGGTCACAGCTTATTTCGGTTTGTAGGCGGTGGCCAAAGCGTACTTTTTCTATGTCGAGGTAGAGGTTAAGATGCGCCAATTCCTCGGTAAGGCTAACCTGCAGCTGATCGTCCTTTTTAAGTGTTCCGCGCAAAAAGTCGGATAACTGGTGGATCATCCTGCGGGCCTCATCTGGTTTAAAGCCAATAAGCGCGTTGATGGAATTTAAGCTGTTAAACAGGAAGTGGGGCTGTAGTTGCTGCCTCAAATTATATAATTCGGCCTCGCGGGCCAACTGCTCAGCTTCGGTTTTGCGTTTCAGGGTTTCTTTCTGATCCAATTGCGAAAACCATAACAAACTGATCATCGCCATCCACCCTATAGCTAAAAAGTCGGTAAAAAAGCGGATGGTTAACGATTGGGCCAGGAAACCGGTGTAAATCGTATCGCTGTTAATTAACGGCAAAAGGTAACGGCAGCCGGCCGTACAGATCCCTGCAAGCGCAACACACCATATAAAGAGATTAATATAGCTGCCCTTGCCCGGTTGGTAGTAACGTAAGTTGTTATTGATAAGCCAGCATGCACATGAAAGCAATATGGCGCTTAACAGGCCATCGGTAGCGGCGGTGAACCATAAAAAACCAAAACTATGGATGATGTAAGTTTGCAATGCAGCCCAGGCCACACCGCATATTACAAATGCCGCGTATAGTTTTGATGATTGTATTGATGGAACTTCCAAAACGGGTTACTTTCTGTGGTTTTAAGGTTTAATTTCTGATGCCCAATAAGGCCGACTTATGATGCGCCCATGCAATGTACAGGTCGGCATCGGGTGTTTCGTGTATGTTGTAATACAATTCAGCACCGTCGGTAAGTTCGCCAAGCTGGTTAAGCTCGGCTACATCAATAAATTGCCATTTAACGGTTTGTTTTTCAATATTCTTGAAGCTATCCTGGTTGGCGTGACCTATCCGGTTAGCTTTTTCATAAGCTACCAGTTCATTATCTGCGCTGATCAATCTTAATTGCTCATCAAATTGCGCCTGATGGTCGCCATCCCCGCTTATCACCCTGAAAACTAATTTTGCTACGTACCAGTTCATGTTTTTATGCTTTTCGTAATTAGCTGCCTTGATTAATTAATAACTGCGGATATCCACCCCTGCAAATATGGATACGCCTTTAAGTACCAGCACCTTTTCGCTGCCTACACTTGCGGTGCTCCTGATGCGTTTATCATCAACACTGGCAAAAACCGCCGCCAGGTCAGATACTACCTGCCAGTTTGATGGCACAATAATTTTGGTGCCGCCGAAGATCTGGGTAATGTCAATGATAATGCGGCCGTTAATATCTGCCTGGGTAAAATCAAGCTCGGCCCCGCCAAATATGTTTACGATATCACCACCGCGGAACTGTTTGGAAAGAATGGTTTTGTTAACCCCACCAAAAATGGATACAGTATCGATATAATCATCGCCAGAATATTTGGTGTTGTATTGCTGTTGTTTTTGTGCGTAAGGATCAACCGGGGGATCTCGCTGCCTTCTTCTTTTACGGTGTAGTCAACAGTTTCGGCTTTTTCAAATTGGAAGGGCTCTTTTTTATCCCAGTTGGCCCATTTCTCTCCTTTGAAATCGTTTTTCCATTGCTGCGGATCAAAATGTTTGTTGCGCCTTAATATCAGCCACATACCAAATCCAATTACAGCTAAGGGCCAAAGAATACGGTCGGAATTATTGATGTTTTTGCTGAGCAGAAGCAATACACCTAAGCCTACCAGCAAAAGCCATGAGGCTTTTTTGTACTGATGCTTTGAGCCAATATAAAGCCCCCAGAAGACAAGCCAAAATGGCCACAAAACAATATTATGTGGTATAAAGAAGAGGTTGAACTGCTGAAGCAGCAGTATGCTGCCTACAGCAAGTAAAATGATCCCGGCAACAGACTTACCCTTGTTGGGATCTTTTGGATGTTCTATATCGTTGTTCATTGTATTATCTGCAAATTGAAATCATATCCAAAACTAAGGTAACATTATAGTTGAGCCAAACAAAAACTGGCGACGTATTTAAAGAAATCGGTGAAGGGGGATGTTTTGGCGGTGAAAAAGTTGCGGTTGATTTTTTATCATCCGGCAAAAATAAAAATTTGTATGTTGCGACGGTTTTTTATCTATAAATAACCATACTAAACTTTATCATATTAAGATGAAACAGGACTTTAGCCCATTCCGCGGCACTGTGTTTGAAAAGGAATACACCCTCAGTATTGGATGGAAAATATTTTTATACATCTTTATTGCGACGATGATTATCGGAGGGGCTTATCTGACTTATACTTCTATCGCCGATAAAAGTTGGTGGCTGCCGTCAATCGGTATTGCGCTGATAGCGCTGGGTATTTATTGTTATCTCGAATTAAAAGCAAGTAAGATAATTATATCCAATAACGGTATAAAAAGAGTAGGATATTTTAGCAGCCGGGAACTGTTGACGAATGATATTAAAGGTTACGATACCGCCCAGGGTAAAAGGATAACGATACGGCCTGTCGATAAATCAAATAAAGCAATAGTTTTAAGCGATTACAGCTACTTTTCTGACCATCGCGGGATATTGGAATGGATATTGGCAAATTGTAAGGATCTTGATGCCGAACAGGAACGGATAGGAATTGAGGAGATCCAAAACGACGATAGTTACGGCTACACCGGAGAAGAGCGGTTGGCCGAGTTAAAACGGTTAAAGCGATTTTGCTCGTACTTTAATTATGCCGGAGCAGCTGTGTGCTTTTGGGTGTTTATGTATCCCCGGCCTTATGATTTTGCTGTTTTAACAGGCATTGTATGGCCTTTAGTAGTGATGTTTGTGTTTTATTCAAAGAGAGATGTGGTTACGCTTAACAGTGCCGATAGGAAGAAACAGGCTGTATATCCATCACTGAACACTGCATTTATACTGCCGCCGTTTGCGCTTCTGGTAAGAACTTTTGTTGATTTTAAATTAATGCATTTAACAGATGCACTTTTGCCTGCAGCCGTAATTATGGTTGTTTTAGGCGCAGCTTTTATTGGGATAATAATGAGCGCGAAGGAAAAAGCACGTAACAACAGAACTACCTGGTTCAGCGCTGTGATGTTTGTTCTGTTATATGGTTTTACAGCACCTATCCTGATCAATTGTAATTTTGATTACGCCGAACCAAAAGTGTACACAGCACGGGTGCTTAACCAAAGGGTATTGACGGGGAAACATACTTCATATGAATTAACACTAAGCAAATGGGGGCCGAAAGAAAGCGAAGAAACCGAAGTATCCAAATCGCTTTATTACCAGGTCAAAGTTGGGGATACTGTATACATAAATCTAAAACCCGGACTTTTTAAAATGCCATGGTTTTATGTCAGTAAATAAGTTGGTAAATTAAGGGCTCAAATCCGGTCAAACTCAATGAAAATACTGGCGATATCAGCAGGCATATTAATAGCAATATTATCTGTGCTTGGAATGCTGAATTGTAAAGCACAGTTGCAGATACAAAATGAAGGAAGCATTGTAAAAATGAAAATAATTGAGCTTCCGGGCGTGTGTAGTGGAACTAAAGCTAAGTACTTTATGAAAGTATTTTATGAGGGGGCGACATACTCAAAGCAGATAGGCGCAAATTTTTGTGAGACGCACCGGGTAGGGAAAAATATAGAGATGAAGTATTTAAAAGGGAAAGATCAGATTCTTTTTCCTGAAGAAGATGTAATAGGTAATTTAATTGCCGCCACCGCAATATGCCTTTTGGGTATATTTATTATAATATACGCACTGAAAACACTGCAATAAGCTCTACTTGCCCGCGGTTTATATAAAACAAAAAGCCGGGGCTTTTTAAAAATGCCCCGGCTTTGATATATGATGGATGATTGAGTTTAAGCTTCGGTTTTGGGTTGTTCAAAGTCGAAGTGTTGTTTAGCTTTTTCGTTCTTTTCCCAGAAGTCCCGGTCGGTTTGTTTGGCCGGTTTGATGGCTATCCAGGTGCCAAGCAGCATCAATGCAATTGGCCAGGTTATACGGTCGGCGTTATAAACGTTATCATTTACCAGGAATATGATGCCTAACAGTATCATAAAGATCCATGATGGTTTTTTAAAGTCATGTTTGGCACCCATGTAAGCGCCCCAGGCTATGAACCACATTGGCCAGCTAAAAAGCCAGTCGGGAAGTAGGAAGGCATTAAGCTGATCTATCAGAAATAAACCACCGGCTGCCAGTAAAATTATTCCTAACATGATTTTGCCATTTCTTTTGTTTTCGGTGTTTATTATATCGTTGTTCATCGCTTTAAGTTTTAATGTTACCCAAAACTACTGCAACAGGGCAGGCGGGTCAATCAATTGTTGGCGATGTAAGGGGAGATGTCGGTAAAGTAGGGGATAAGGGCGGTGAAAAGAAGCGGAGCGGCAAGAGCCAGGAAGTCAAGAGTCAAGAAGCAAGATCAAAGAAGCAAGAAAAGAAAGAGTAGGTTCTTATTCAAAAATCAAATTGTCATACGACAGAGCACCGGAAGGAATGAGCGCCCGAGCGAAAGAGAAATCTTATGCGCCATATATCTCACAGCAAGGTGTATAAGATTTCTCCTCACACCACCCCATGCCCCCACCGGTTCGTCGAAATGACAATTTTTGATCAAAAAAGAACCCTCTCCTTTGGAGAGGGCAGGGTGAGGTCTTATTCCGGTTCTTGCTGGCTCAGGCAGTGGAAACTGCCGAGGCCCCAGATAATGTCGGTACTGTCAATGCCCACAACCTTGCGGTCGGGAAAGCATTTGGTTAATATATCAAGCGCTTTATCGTCGTTCTTTGAACGGTAAGTAGGCACAATAACGGCCGAGTTGGCAATGTAAAAATTAGCATAAGATGCCGGTAAACGGGTATCTTCATAAACAACCGCATCAGGCATGGGCAATTCAACAATGTTTAGCTGTTTGCCGTTAAGCAGGCGCATGGTTTTCAGCGTTTCGAGGTTTTCCTGTAGCAGGTGATAGTTTTCATCGTTCTTATCTTCCTCCACAACGGTAACTACGGTATCTTCGTTTACAAAGCGGGTGATATCGTCGATATGTCCGTCGGTATCATCTCCTACAATGCCATCACCCAGCCAAAGGATCTGTTCTGCGCCATAATAACTTTGCAGGTAGCTCTCAATTTGTTGCTGGTTAAGCTGCGGGTTCCGGTTTTTGTTAAGCAGGCAAGCAGTGGTAGTTAAAATAGTGCCTTTACCGTTAAAGTCGACCGAGCCACCTTCCATTACTATGCCGGGATTAAATACCGGCAAACCAAAGTGGTTACCTATTTTGGTAGGGATCACGTCATCCAGGTCGAATGGAGGGTATTTGCCGCCCCATGCGTTATAACCCCAGTCTACGATAGCTTTTTGACTTGTAGTTGGGTTGATCAAAAACGCCGGACCGTGGTCGCGGCACCAGGCATCATTGGTCGGGAATTCAAAGATCTCGATCTTATTCAAATCCACACCGGCATTCTGCAGTTGAAAAATTACAGATGCTTTCATATCCTCATTTACTACGTTGATACGTACCAGTTCGCCTTCGGTAACTACCTTAATGAACTCAATGTAAGGTGCGTAAATGGTATCGATCTTGCCCGGCCATGAAGCTTCCTTATGTGGCCAGCTTAACCAAGTGGCGGTATGTTTAGCCCACTCGGCGGGAAAAGAAAAGCCTTGCGAGGCGGGGGTAAGTATAATTTTGTCCATAGTCGATAGTCGATGGTCCATGGTAGAAGGTTTTATAGTGTATTTCTCAAAGCTGTTATCATTTTACATAATGCCTGGTATTCATTATATAATTTATGAAAATCATCTTCCTTAATAATTTTTCGTTTTTTGGCAATAAACAGACATGCTACAACTTCAATGGCTGATCTTAATGCGTAACTTAAAAAAGTTTTGAAAACTGCATTGGTTTGTCCCGTGCAACCTTCGGCGATATTAAGTACTACAGAATCAGCAGCCCTTTTTATTTGGGACGTTAAAATAAATAACTCTTCCTTCGGAAAACTGTTTTTTGTAAGTGAATTAATCTCATCAGTTAGCTCCAGAGCTTTTTGCCAGACCTGGAGGTTTTCAAATTTAAAGCCATACTTTTTACAATGGTCTATGGACTATCGACCATGGACTAATCCTCATCTAACAGTCTCTTTGTTATCGGCTGATAAGAATCTATGCGGCGATCCCTCAAAAACGGCCAGTGGCTGCGGTAGTAATCCGATTTATCCAGATCAAGTTCCTGTACTATAACTTCTTCCAGATCATGTGATGTTTGATGTATAATAGCACCAAATGGGTTAGCAAAGAACGAACCGCCCCAGAATTTTACACCGGCTTCCTCGCCAACACGGTTCACACTTACTACGTGTATGCCATTAGCTACCGCATGCGAACGTTGAATGGTTTGCCATGCGTTGTATTGCTCAACGTTGGTAGCTCTCGTCTTGAGTGGTAGCCCAGCCAATTGCGGTTGGGTAAAATAATATATCGGCACCCATTAAAGCGGTGATACGCGCTGCTTCAGGGTACCATTGGTCCCAGCAGATCAATACACCTATACGGGCAAATTTGGTGTTGAATACTTTGTAACCCAAATCGCCAGGCGTGAAGTAAAATTTTTCGTAAAAGCCCGGATCATCAGGAATATGCATTTTGCGGTATTTTCCTAAATAGCTTCCGTCGGCATCAAGCACGGCAGTGGTGTTGTGGTAAACACCCTGAGCACGTTTTTCAAATAACGAAGCAATGATCACCACATTCAGCTCGGCAGCAACTTTTGAAAGCTCATCGGTTGATGGGCCGGGAATGGCTTCGGCCAGCTTAAAATTGTCGTAATTTTCTTCATCGCAAAAGTAAAGCGAGGTAAAAAGTTCCTGTAAACAAACTATTTGCGCGCCTTTAGCAGCCGCTTCCCTTACTTTAACAATTGCTTTCTGCAGGTTCTGCTCTTTATCAGCAGTACAGCTCATTTGTACTAAACCAACTTTTACTTTACTCATCTCCAAAAAATTTGCGCAAAAATAACACTTTGTTGTCAGGATTTTACCGATTTGATGTTATGATTACACAGCGTTGAATATTTGATTACAATAGCCATGGTTTAATTATTTGAGCTATGAATTATCCTGGTAAGAATAGCCCGTAATAATTAACTGATTTACTGGTTTTAATGTTTGTGAAAACAAAATGAAGAAAAATTGTTAATTGACTATCCCGTACATCCAAATAAAAAAATAACATAGCTTTGCAGCCGAATGACACAAACAGAAGACATCATTGACGAAGGTGCCGAACACAAAACCTGGAAAGGTAAGCTTTGGGGCGTTATAAAAGTAATCCTTATCATAGCAGTAACCGGGGGTTGCTTTACTATGTATTCAGTAAGGTTCCGTTTGCGAAAATTAAATATCGCTTAATCCATGCCGACCGCGCCTGGTTAGCTGCCGCTATTGCCTGTTATATCGGGTCGATGCTTTTTTCTGTCATGGCGGTTGTTAAGCTACTTTAAATCCATCGGTTTGCGGTTAGACTGGCGCTTCAACCTGCGTTTATATTTTCTTGGCTTGTGCTATAACGTGTTATTACCCGGCGGTATCGGCGGCGATGGTTACAAAATTTACCTGCTGCATAAACGCTATCATTTGCCTACCAAAAAAGTATTCTGGGCTATCTTGTTTGACAGACTTAGCGGTTTTTGGGCCATAGGGGCCATTGTAGTTGGTTTGGTAATTTTAATACCAAGTTTTCCTTATCATCTGGCCTGGCCGCTTGGTATAGTATCGGTTGGTTCTGTGATCTATTACGCTGTAGCCCGCAAGTTTTTTAAAGAATACACTCACAACTTTATACAGGCCCACTTAAAAGCAATAGGTGTACAAAGTATGCAATTGCTTGCCATTGTTTGCTTACTGCTTGCGCAGGATTTTAACGGCAAATTTGCCCCTTACCTGTTGTCATTTCTTTTCTCATCGCTGGCGGCAATTATACCTTTTAGTTTGGGCGGCGGCGGTATCCGCGACGCGCTGTTTCTTACCCTTGCCCGTCAATTTAACTTAGCCGAAGATATGGCGGTTTACCTGAGCTTTGGATTTTATCTAATCTCAATTATTGTAGCTTTATTAGGTGTATATTATGTATTAGCTCCTAAGCGGCTTGAGGCCAGTCTTAAAAAAGGCGAAGAACCAAAATTGGAAAATCACCCGATAGAAGAATAATATTCTGCCTCTGTTTTAATTTCAGAATAATAAACTGAAACTTGTTTTCATGGCAACCATCTGCTAAACTTGGCGTTGTATTATAAATCGCAAGTTATCAATGAGCCATTTTAATGATTTTAATAATCCGCAGGTTGCGGCATTGCCCGGTCATTTAAAACAATTTATTGTCGACCAGCACTACGAGCATTATACGCCTATCGATCATGCGGTGTGGCGCTATGTCATGCGCCAAAATTATAGTTATCTAAAGGATGTTGCTTACTACCCGTACATTCCCGGCTTGCAAAAAGCAGGTTTAACTATTGAACATATTCCCGATTTACAGGAGATGAATGACGCCCTCGGCAAAATTGGCTGGGGTGCTGTTACGGTCGACGGCTTTATCCCGCCGGCAGCCTTTATGGAGTACCAGGCTTACCGGGTGCTGGTTATAGCTGCGGACATTCGCCAGTTAAAACATATTGAATACACCCCGGCGCCCGATATTATCCACGAGTCGGCAGGGCATGCGCCCATTATTGCCGATAAGGATTACCATGAATACCTGAGCTATTTTGGATCGATAGGGGCCAAGGCCATGTTTTCGGCACAGGATTTTGAGCTTTATGAGGCTATCCGGGCTTTATCGATATTAAAAGAAATGCCCGATGCCGATGAACAGGAAATCCTTAAAGCCGAAGAGCTGGTAACTTATTGCCAGGAGAATATGGGTGAACCTTCGGAAATGGCGTTGCTAAGCCGCTTACACTGGTGGACGGTAGAGTACGGCTTAATAGGCACTCTTGAACAGCCAAAAATCTATGGTGCAGGCCTGCTTTCATCTATCGGTGAAAGTTCAACCTGTATGAATAAAGATGTACAAAAGCTATGGTATACTATTGACGCTGTTAAATATCCTTATGATATCACCAAGCCACAGCCCCAGCTTTTTGTAACCCCCGATTTTCAAAACCTGATCAGCGTGCTGGAAGAGTTTGCCAATACGATGGCTTTCAGAAAAGGTGGTGCTTACGGATTAAACAAGGCTGTTGAAAGCAAAAATACCTGTACGGCTGTTTACAGTTCGGGCTTGCAGGTTTCGGGTAACATTACCGATTTTAAGACAGATGCAGCCGGCAAACCTTATTTTATAAAAACCACCGGCCCCACCGCGCTGGCTCTGAACAATAAACAGTTAAGAGGCCATGGTAAAGATTATCATAAAGATGGTTTCAGCTCGCCGGTTGGCAAATTGAAAGGCTATCACGATACATCTTTGGAGGATTTTTCGGAGTATGATCTGAAAGCGGCGGGTATAATAAAAGGGCTGGGAACCGAACTGCATTTTGAAAGCGGGATCACCGTAAAAGGCATTGTTAAAAATATCCTTTCAGAGGCTGGCAAAATCTGCCTGGTCACTTTTGATAACGTAACCGTTACTGATGATAATGGAACGGTGTTGTTTGATCCGGCCTGGGGCGTTTATGACATGGCTGTTGGCGAAGAGATCATTTCGGTATTTTGCGGAGCGGCTGACAGGGAGGCTTATGAAACCATTGTTTATAAATCCAAAACAGAAACATACCACGCCCGGCATGATCATAAAACCAAAGAACTGCACAGGCTTTACCAGCAGGTACGCAATTGCCGCACAAATCATGGCGATTATGGCTTTTTAGGCAATGTATGGCAGCAACTGCAAAAAGACCATCATGATGACTGGCTTTGTGCCCTGGAGATACTGGAAATACTTGACCATGAAGGCGTAGACCCGGTGTTAGCAGCCGAAATCAAGCATTTTCTTGAAGAAAAGGGCCGTAGCGAGCCTGAATATGGTAAGCTCATCAGCGACGGCTTTTACCTGATTAAACACCCGGTTGAGCAAAAATTGGTAGTTTAGCGTTGATTTATCATCTTAGAGGATAAATCACGCGTCATTGTGAGGAACGAGGCAAGTACGCGTGGGAAACGAAATTAATAACAAATAATCATTCCCCCTTTAGGGGGTTAGGGGGCATATGAACATCATAATAACCGGCGCCAGCAGCGGCGTGGGCTTTGAAGCCGTAATTGAACTGATACTTTCGGGCAGCCATAAGGTGATAGCGCTGGCCCGTTCACAGGATAAACTGGAACGTTTGCTGGAGATAGCACATGGTTTAAACCCCGATTGCCAATTGTTTGCCTTGAAATTTGATATAGTGCATGATGATTATGAAGGTTTGCAGCAGTTTATCGCTTCGCATTTTGATAACCGGGTTGATATTTTGATTAATAATGCAGGTGTGCTTATCAATAAAGCGTTTACCGAATTACGCGAGTCGGATTTTGTAGAGATGCTGCAAAGCAATTTTATTGGTCATGTACGTGCTATCCAGGCATTGCTTCCTTTAATGCCTGCGGGCTCGCACATTGTTAATATTGGCAGCATGGGAGGATTTCAGGGGAGCGCTAAATTTCCGGGCCTCGCGGCTTACTCAGCAAGTAAATCAGCATTGCACACGCTAACCGAATGTTTAGCACAGGAGTTAACCGAACAAGGGATCAAAATAAATTGCCTGGCTTTAGGATCGGCGCAAACCGAGATGCTGGAACAGGCTTTTCCGGGTTATCAATCGCCCGTAATGGCGTTTGAAATGGGTAAATATATAGCTGATTTTGCTTTAACCGGGAGTAAATTTTTTAACGGGAAAATAATACCCGTAGCAGCAAGTACTCCCTGAAATATTAGATAATATTGCAAACATTTTTTATAACTTAGTTATTATAAATATGTTTATGCCTGCTGCGTATGGACACAAGGTTTACGTCACTCTTTACTCATTCAAAAGATATTTTTTTGTCATGGATATGAATGGCGTGATCATGCATACCAATCATGCTTTTCGTAATATCCTTAACTACAGCGATGATGAATTAACAGGCATCAATATCGAGGCCCTGTGCCATCCGGCAGATAAAGAACGCCAGGCAGAATCACAGGGCAGCCTTCTGCTTAATAAAAAATTAGTTGGTTACCAAAGCCGTATTAAAGCAAAAGACGGATGTTACTTTAGTATTATCTGGTCGGTAATATTGAATGAGGATGATAACCTGATTTATTCAAGCGGTAATACACTTGCCGGTATGATTGCCCAATCGGCAGATGATATTGTTCAGCATACCATTCAAAGCCTTAATGAAGGTTTTATTGTACTTGATGCCAGCTGGAATATAATTTCCTTTAACCCGGCCTTCCAGTCCATGACTAACCTTAGCTTAACCGAACTTGATCAGGCCAATTTTATGGAGATTAAAAGTCTTGGTTTAACTGAAAGGGTAGAGAACGAGTTTCAACTTTCATTAACCTGCAAAAAATCAACACAGGTACAATATTTAAATGCAAATTCAAACAGCTGGCTTCGCATCAATATATACCCATATCAGGAACATCTGGCTGTTTTTGTACGTGATATAACGGAAATAAAAATGCAGGAATGGGTATTAGAGCTTGAAAAAAGGGTGCTGGAGTTAAATGCTGCATCGCAATACACACTGGCACAATCTGCAGGCGAACTGCTTATGGGAATTGAAAGGATTTTCCCGGATATGATCTGTTCTGTTTTGGAAGTTGATGATGCACAGGAAAAATTGCATACGCTTGCCGGTCCGCGTCTGCCGCAGGCTTATAGCGATCAGTTAGAAGGCTTATTAGTAGGGCCAAATGTAGGGTCATGCGGTACGTCGGCATTTCACCGCAAGCAGGTTATTGTAAGTGATATCGAAAATGATCCCCTGTGGGGCGATTATGTGGGGCTTGTTAAACCCTACGGCCTTAAGGCTTGCTGGTCATCGCCGGTAATGAGTTCAAAAAATACCAAAGTTTTGGCTGTGTTTGGCATTTATTACCATACAGTACGTGAGCCAAATGATGATGAGTTGAGTATTATTGAGCGCACTGTAAATATTCTGAGAGTGCTGATAGAAAGCAAAAAGACCGAAGATAATATACGAGAACAAAATCATAGGCTGCAAACCATAGCTAATATCAGCTCGCATGAGTTGCGCAAACCGGTTGCAACTATCTTAGGTTTAGTTAATTTGTTTGATAATGAAGATCTTCAAAACCCGCTCAATAAAGAGATTATCGGGCATATTGATACAACATCGCAGCAACTTGACGGGGTTATTCATTCCATTGTGGAAAGAACGGCATATATCAGGGCTTCCGAGGCTGATATGTAAGTGGTGCTTTTAATCGGTAGTTATATTTTTTATACCTTAAAGTAAATAATAATGTAAAAACGGCCGATCTTTATCCCATGATCGTATCCTGGGGTAAAACGCAGATATAAGTAATCAGCAAATGAGTGGATATAAGCCTGTGCAGAATGAAATATTTGATTTGCATTAGTTTCTTCTTATTTGTGTGTGCAGCTTCTTTTGCGCAGGTTACCACATTCACCATTGACAGTAGTAAGTTAAACAGATCGTTAATGATTGTTTTGGATTCCGTTTATCAATCAGACCAATCTGTTAGAATAAAATATCTGTGGGCAAAAAGAGATAATGCACAAATCAATGTTGCCGATAGCCTGCAAGAAGTTATGCATAAAACCGACAGTCAAAATTTGATCAGGGTGAATGCTATACTAACAAAGTATGGTTGGCTGGGGCCGCAAAAAGTAGGTATTACGGGAAGTCAGGTACTGTTCCTGGTAATCCAACATGCCGATTTGCAAACGCAGCAAAACTATTTACAAATGATCAGAGCTGCGGAAAAAAATGGCGAAATACTTTCAAGCAACCTTGCTATCCTTGAAGACAGGATCAATATGCGGACCGGCAAGAAACAAGTTTACGGTAGCCAAGGATTTACAGATAAACAAACAGGCAAGATATATATATCCTATTGCTGATGTTGATCATTTGGACGAGCGACGTAAAGCAATGGGGATGCCACCAATGAAAGATTATGTTAAAAATTGGGACGCCGGGAAATATAAGAAGCAACTGCCCGAGATAGAGAAATTAGCCAGGGAGCAGGTTGTTAAATGACAATACCGGCATGGATGGAAATTACATTATAATTAAAATAAGGTTTCCTCTAAAAATGATGCAAGGCCCTTAGTAATAAAGCAAGGGCTTTGTTTATATGCTATTTATTCGTTTGTTTCTTAGCTATCGGATATCCTCTGGAAATCCAATTAGTTTGTAAATTTGTAGGAAGATCGAGCACTTTAATCTGAGTGAAGCCATTTTTCGACAATTCTTGATAGGCAGGCTGAATGTTGGGGCATTTGGTAAAAGGACAGCACCCGCAGTAAATAACTACAGGCTTATGCTTAGGTAAGTTTGTTAATAGTTGCCGCAGTTTTGTCATGTTCCGTTCATCGCTCACTGCACCTATATGTAAGGCTCCAGGCAAATCTTCAACTGCTCCAATGTTCAGGATTGCTATCTCTTCCTTTCCCGACTGTATAAAACCAGCCAAAACAGAAGGTTCAAGTAATTCACTCTTTTTCCAGGGATATCCGATTTCGGGCATCTTTAAGGGTTGATTTGATATTTGCGCTTTGGTTTGGAAAGATATTGATATAAGGAAAAATAAACTTATAAGTGAGATGGAGAAAATGTGTTTCATTTTAATTATCTGATATTTGCTGTCAAAGTTCAGAATTATTTATGAAAGAAAATAGGCAAGGGCATTGGGAGCATGTCTACGCAACAAAATCATCTAATGAGGTAAGTTGGACACAAACCGTCCCACAAACATCATTAAATTTCATTCATAGTTTCAACCTTCCTAAAGATGCCAAAATCATCGATATTGGAGGAGGCGACAGCAACCTGGTTGACCATCTTTTGAATGAAGGGTATCGTAATATTTCGGTGCTTGATATCTCCGAAGCCGCACTAAACCGCGCAAAGATGAGACTTGGACCGAAGGCCAATTTGGTAACATGGATTGTTTCAGAAATCACCGAATTTAAGCCGTCAGAAATTTATGATGTTTGGCATGATCGCGCCACTTTCCATTTTTTAACCACGCAGCAACAAATTGCGTCATACATTTCCATTGCGCGCAACGCAGTTAAACGTAACCTTATTGTAGGTACATTTTCAGAGAATGGCCCTGAAAAATGTAGCGGCCTTTCGGTAAACCGATATTCTAAGTTGCAACTGGAGCAGGTCATGTCTAACGGTTTTCAAAAACTAAAATGTATCAACGAAGATCATATTACACCATTTAATACGGTGCAAAACTTTATATTTTGCAGTTTCGAACGATGTTACACATGAAAAAAGCTCTTTTTCTAACGCTATGTATATTATAAAATAAGTTTCCTCTGTGTGTTCGCAGAACAAACCTGGATGCTGTCTATATAGTTGGGCAACTTAGGTTATAGACTATTATTTCTAAAATGTGTAAGTTAATATTATATCCTGATTAAACAAATGTTTTCCTAATTGCGATTATCATTGGTTTTCGTCGTAAATCCGAACGTAATTTGCAAATTCCGTATTTTGTAAGGCTACTTCAATTACAGTCTTAGCTAAGTCAAAATCTATTACTAAACAGCAAACTTCCATTGTTCCGCCACCAGTACTTCCGCCGTCACAATGTCCAAGACCTGTCCATCCTAAAACCTCGTCCATTTTGTTTTGAAGTCTTGTTCTTTTTTCAATGTCTTCTGGAGTCCCTATACCTTCAATTATATATTCGATTAAAAGTGTGTAGTGATCATCTATGTCAACGTGTCTATAACCTTCGTCTATTTTTTTGTTTATGATCGTTTGGATTTTTTTCGAAAGCTTGATAGCAAGCTTGAATGTATTTCTTCATTTTGCCCTACTTCGCCGACAATTCCCCAGTGAATTAATCCTGTTTTATCATCTTTATCCCAGGTTTCCCAATAGTTTATCACCGCGGCATCTTTTTTATATAACTTTAACATGTATCAAGCGTTAAGTATTTAATTACTATTTGTTGTCATTCGTTTTTAGACGATATCTGCGCCCGCATACCCTCGGGATTAAGCCTCTGCGTTTGATCGATACCTTTAATTGAGGGTCTATGCTTACGTGGTTTGTAATTCAAGCGAAGATGATTGCACTTTAATATATGTTTTTCTTAATCAGTCGGTGACTTCTGAATTCAATAACGTTTTTCGCAAAACAATCTACAATAGCATATATTGTGGCGGTTGTATAGTTTCGGGCTTTTGAGTCAACGGGGTGATAGCTTCCTCCAATAACTTCAAAAATTAATGGGATGTCTTCTCCTCTTATACCTTCAAGGTAACTTATAAAAAACGTAATGCATGTTCACCCGCCTCTTTGGCTCCCCATTCATCAGGTAATTGGTCACTGTTTAGATTCCAAATCATCTTGGTATCGTACTCCAATGATTTGTAGATTTTGATTTCAATATGTCCATAATTTTCGTTTCGCCTTACGTACAGCCCTTTTCCTTCAACAGGGCTTAAATCCCAATCTGATAAGTGCTTATTTATATGGAAGAGTCTATGGGCTTTCATCATTACTCCATATAGTCGAATTTCTTTCATGGTTCAAGATAGCTAAGTAAATCTAATCATAATCAGCAAGACTAAGTGTTTGAAAGAATTCCATTGACGTATTTGACGACAAAGAACATCAAAGTAATAACAAAAATAAGTTTCCTATACGTTCTTATAAGAACAAGCCATGACGTTGTCCTGTCGTATAGGAAACTTGGGATTATTCATCCTTTGGAGATACCAAACCAACCGCGTTCACAGGTTTTACCCGCCAATGCCCTGTAGCCTTAGGCACCTCGCCCTTTTCTTTTCAGCCTTTAACGCCCACTTTTAAAAATTCGTTAACCACTATTTCGGATACGTAACGTTTAATGCCATCCTTATCGGTATAGTTGCGGTTGGTCAGTTTGCCTTCAATGGCCAACTCATCGCCTTTTTTAAGCAGGTCTTCGGCAAGTTTGGCTTGTGTGCCCCAGAAAATCAGGTTATGCCATTGGGTATCGGTTATTTTTTCGCCTTTATCATTTTTATAGCTTTCGTTGGTGGCGATGGAAAGGCGTACCATTTTTTTATTGCTGTCGAATACTTTTACTTCCGGGTCCATACCTAAGTTGCCTACCAGGCGCACACTGTTTCTTAATGAGTTCATCGTTTTAATATTTACTGTTTAATGTTTGTTTGAATTAACGATACAAAGGTGGGGAGGGCAAGAAAATTTAACCGGATATTAACCGTTTATAGTCGATAGTATCCGTTTGTAAGCGTTTGCAAACGGATAAATTAATCGCTATCTTTATGTCATGAACCAGGAAAGAGTATGCTTAGATTGTGGTACACCACTACAAGGCCGTGCCGACAAAAAGTTTTGTAATGATCTGTGCCGCAATAATTATAACAATCAGCTTAACAGTAACAGCTATAACCTGGTGCGTAATATCAATAATATCCTGCGCCGTAACCGCCGTGTGCTGGAAGAGTTGAACCCAACCGGCAAAACCAAAACAACCCGTAAAAAACTCACCGCAAAAGGTTTTGATTTCGACCATATTACCAGCCTCTATCAAACTAAAACCGGGTCGACCTATTTTTTTAATTATGAGTACGGCTACCTGTTATTAGATAATGATGAAGTATTGCTGGTGAAACGGGAAGGGGAGCAATAACAGTGGGCAGTTTTCAGTGAGTGGCAGTAACAGTTTGCAGTGAGCAGCAGTTCGCTGTAAGATTTGCCGGTTTATTTGCTTTGAGCTTTAGGCGTTCTGCATTCAGCTTTAAAATCTGATTCTCTATAGATTTAATAGCATTTAACAGTTTAATATTTTGATAATTAATACTTAACTGTTGTTTCATTCGGCGCTTTATGTTTTCAATAAATTTAAGTACGTTTGGGGAAATGTAAATTTTTAATTTTTGACTGATCTTACTAATTTAAAATGAAATTATTTATTAAAAAACCGATTGCTCAACTAATGGCTGCTTCGGCAGAGACGGAGAAGTCGCTCAAGAGAACCTTAGGCGTTGGCTCACTTATAGCACTCGGTATCGGCGCAATTATAGGTGCCGGTATTTTCGTTCGTACGGCAGCCGCGGCAGGTGAACATGCCGGCCCTGCGGTTACCATCTCTTTCCTTATAGCAGCCGCCGGTTGCGCCCTGGCCGGATTGTGCTACGCAGAATTTGCCAGTATGATCCCCATCGCAGGATCTGCTTATACCTACTCTTACGCTACCATGGGCGAGTTTATTGCCTGGATCATTGGCTGGGATTTAGTGCTTGAATACGCGCTTGGTGCCGCTACAGTTGCAATTGGCTGGTCGCAGTATTTTAATGAATTTTTAACCACTTTCTTTAACGTGCATATACCATACGCATGGTCGCACTCGTTTATGGAAGTGTCAAATACCACTGCAGGTATGTACGCCGCCGAGATGGGTACAAGAGGTATCGTTAACCTGCCGGCTATTCTGATCCTGTTCCTGTTAACGCTGTTATTGATTCGTGGTACTGCAGAATCGGCAGTTGTGAATAATATCATCGTAATTGTAAAAGTTGCCATTGTGTTGATGATCATTGGTTTAGGCTGGCACTTTATTAACCCGGCTTTCCATACCCCATATACCATCCCTGCCGATGCAGGAAAAATTAAAGTGAGTGCCGGTGTAGTTGACTATGCCGATACCTTTAATCACGGATGGCTTGGCGTATTACGCGGTGCAAGCGTTGTGTTTTTCGCCTTTATCGGTTTTGATGCTGTTTCAACTGCTGCTCAGGAAGCTAAGAACCCGCAGAGAGACATGCCAAAAGGTATTTTGATATCATTGGTGTTTTGTACAGTACTTTATATCTTATTCTCGCATGTGTTGACTGGTTTAGTGTCATACAAAGATTTCCTTATCCAGGGTAAAGAAGCTTCAGTAAGCTATGCTATCAAAACCGCTATGCCTGGTTACGGTTGGTTGGCGTCATTTGTTACTGTATCTATACTTGCGGGCTTCTCGTCTGTGATCCTGGTAATGCTTATGGGCCAAACACGTGTATTTTATACCATGAGTACAGACGGTTTAATTCCTAAAGTATTCTCAAAACTACATCCTAAATTCCGTACCCCTTATAAATCGCAATGGTTATTCTTTGTGTTCGTATCATTATTTGCCGGTTTTATTCCCGATAAATATGTAGGCGACATGGTAAGTATCGGAACGCTTTTCGCTTTTGTGCTCGTATGTATAGGTATCCTTATCTTAAGGAGAACCGATCCCGACATTGTACGCCCGTTCAAAACTCCGGCTTATATGATAGTTTGCCCGCTTGGTGCCCTCATATGCCTGTGTATGATTGCGAGTGAAGGCTGGGAAAACTGGGCAAGGCTTATCGTTTGGTTATTGATCGGTTTTGCCGTTTACTTTGGTTACAGTATCAAACGTTCGCATGTACGCCATGGTAAAGTTGAAGGTGCCAATAACCCTATCAACCCTAAATTTGTTGAGTAATCATAACAATGTTATCATAAACAAAAAAGGTTCTGAATTTTCAGAACCTTTTTTGTTACATTCTCTTTTTATACCAGTAAACCAATAAAACCGCTTCATGAAGGGCGATAAAAACCTGTGGGTATTAGTATTTGTATGTATCATCAACTCGTTAGGGTTCGGCATTATTGTACCGATACTTTACTCATACGGTAAAACCTTTGGCGTTACCGGCGAAACATTAGGCATCCTCACCGCTTCCTTTTCAGTAGCTCAGTTTTTTGCCACACCGGTTCTGGGTTCCCTGTCTGATAAATGGGGGAGGAAGCCTTTGCTAGTGATCAGCCTGGCAGGTACCTGTATTTCCTTTATCCTTTTTGCCGAAGCGAGGAGCATGATCATGCTTTTTGCAGCCCGCATCCTTGATGGGCTTACCGGCGGTAATGTATCCGTGGCGCAGGCCATGGTATCGGATACGGCTAAACCCGATAACCGTGCCAAAAGGTTCGGCATTTTGAGCTCGGCCTTTGGCTTTGGCTTTGTGATTGGGCCGGCTGTGGGCGGCTTCCTTAACAGGTACGGTATGCAGGTACCTTTCTTTTTTGCGGCGGGCATTTCACTTATAGGCACACTTTGCAGCCTGTTCTTTTTAAAGGAAACCAACCCGCCCGATAAAACGAAAAAGAATTCAGAAAAAACTAAATTTTCGTTTACCTCGCTGATAACTACCCTTAAACGACCGGTTATCGGCACAGCTGTGTTTACCGGTTTTATGCTTACCATGGCGCAGTTTACCATGATCATAGCATTTCAAACTTTTACTGTTGATGTACTGAAGATCAACCCCACGCAGATCGGTATTCTGTACGCAGGTTTCGGCGTGAGTGGTATTATCATGCAGCTTTGTGTGCCGCTGTTCACCAAATGGTTTTCATCTAAATCAATGATCCTGTTGCTCTCTACTTTTCTTTGCCTTGCGGCGATGTTTGTAACCGGGCTCACCAATCATTTTATTCCTTTTGTTATAGGTATTTGTATTTATGGCTTGTTTAACGGTCTGCGTAATCCTATGCTCAACGCGATAATTGCCGATCATATTGATCATCAAGAGCAAGGCAAAATATTGGGCATCAATCAGTCATATGCTTCCATTGGTCAAACCCTTGGTCCGGTTACGGCCGGCTTTGCAGCTTTGCTATCGGTACATGCTATTTTCTTCTTATCTTCATGCTATATTTTAGCTGCGTTGCTGCTAAGCATCCGGTTAAAGAAAAAAGAATAAATTTAAGAGACCATGCCGCACCCATTTATTTTTAAGGAGATCATTTCGGTTACGATGATCCTTTTTGCTATTATTGATATTTTGGGTGGTATACCGGTAATTATCCAGCTCAGGCAACGTGTCGGTCATATCGAGTCGGAAAAGGCCAGTATAGCCGTGCTGGTGCTTATGGTAACCTTTCTTTTTATAGGGGATGAACTGTTAGCTGTAATAGGTCTGGATATTTCTTCATTTGCGATAGCGGGCTCACTGGTGATTTTCATTATAGCCATGGAGATGATCTTAGGTGTCGATTTTTTTAAAGAGGAATTACCACAGGCTGCATCCATTGTACCGCTTGCTTTCCCGCTTATTGCAGGCGCCGGTACCATGACCACGTTGCTCTCCCTTAAATCGCAATATCAAACGCAGAATATCCTTGTAGGTATTGTACTGAATACCCTTGTGGTTTATTTAGTACTTAAAAACGTAAAATGGCTTGAAAGGCTGCTTGGTCCGATTGGGTTAAGCGTGCTGCGTAAGGCCTTTGGGATAATTCTTTTGGCGATAGCTATTAAGCTGTTTAGGAGTAATACGCATTTGTAATCCCCTGATTTGTTTGAATATTTTAACCTGAACCAATGGACGAAGAACTAAAAAGGAAAGCCTACCTGCAAGCTTCAAGATTAAAAAACGAGGGCCTTGACAATGAGGTAATTTATGCCGGCTCGAAAAACAGGCTATCCCTGCTGATTTGATAGAACAAGTACTAAAAATTTAACTGCTCAAAAGATAGTTGACGTTAATAACGCGCAAAAACCATTCTTTAATTTAGCGCTATTAAAAATAGGAGTCGGTGTTCTTTTAGCTATTGTTTCAATGGTGGTTGTACCCGGTCAAATTATTTTGCCTATTGGTTTAATTGCAGGGGGATTATTACAGCTGTGATAAAAAGACCAATGTGAAATTCTCTGAGATGAGTTTGCAGAGGCACAAGTCAGCCTCCACGATATCCCCCTATTCAAGACTTGCGTCAAAGGGTACTATAGTATTCAATACTAACGCTGTCGCTCGGCTCCAGCCGAGTGACGATTATCCCCAGGCCTCTGGCCTGCGCGCTTAAAAAGGCTTAGCAATTCGACGGCGAGACGCCGCTTAATAGTGGTCACTCGGCTGGAGCCGAGCGACGGCAGCAATTATATATTTTATTAAACAATAGGAGAAGGGCTTAATCTCGCCACAAACATGGTATCTGCTTTACGCTCATAGCCTTTTAATACCGCTTTCTCTTCCAGTTTTAAACCAAGCTCGTTTACTAAATAATCAACTACATCTTCATTCTCACCTTTAAAGGCAGAACAGGTAATGTAGATGAGCGGCTTACCGGGCTTGAGGTATTTTACTACGTTTTGGGCAATACTCTTCTGAAGCTTTTGGAAAAACTCGATCTTGTGCATATCAAACTGGGCTATCATTTCGGGTGTACGTCCCCAGGTGCCCGAGCCACTGCAGGGGGCATCCAGGATGATCCCGTCGAAAGCGTAGTCATGCATCACTGAATCAATGTTTTGGGTAAGATCAAGTGCTTTTTTCTGGTATTTGGTTAATCCGGCCAATTGAAAGCGCTCATCAAGGTTGGCCAGGATAGATTCGCGGATATCGGATACAACCAGTTTAATATTAGGCTCATCCTCATGCAGTAATAGTGATTTACCGCCCGATGCCGCGCAGGCATCCCACCAGCTATCCCAGCGCTGAGGCTTAAAATAATTCCCTGTTTGCTGCGATGAATAATCCTGCACCTCAAACCAGTGTTGTTTAGGAAATATGGTTTCGAGGCGCGTACCGTTTGGCAGCGAATAACAGCCATTACCTTCGTCTTTAAATACAACCTGGGCTTTGGTTAGTTCGGCTTTTACCAAATGATCATAACCGTTGCGCACGCGGATAAACAGATCGGGCTGGCAAAAAAATGATTTCAGAAAAGCTTCTTTATCAATCCCTTCTGAAAGCTGGCTGCTCCATGGGAAAACATCTGCCAGTTTAAAATCAGGGTAGGCGGTTTTTACAAGGGCCAGTTTATCATCGTCACTAAAACCAACACATACAGCCCACTCTGGTTTGAAGTGTTGCAGGTAAGAGTTGGTTTGGGTATTGCATAAAAATTCGGCAACCAGCAGCCGCTCATCTTCAGAAACATCAGGCAATGCCCTGCCCAGGCGAAAGTAATTGTATACTAACCGGTTGGCAACCCGCCTGTCGGTTGAGCCCATTTGTTTGTTTTGCCGGTAAAAGCCGGGTAAAAATTTACTTAGTGGCGTATCGGCAGGGTATTCACCCAAAATTCGCTGAAACGTTTTAAGCTGATTTATAGCCTTCATTCTACCTGTTTTAGCTCAAAGTTAGTGTACATTAATATATTTACGTGGGTGTTGATCCAGCCCTGCCCCGGCTTTTTGACAAAATGGAAGCCATTATGCAAACCTGTAAAATCCGTTCCTTCTATGGATTGCATGCCTTTATCCGTAAAGAGTAGCTTTCCAAAATACAATCCTTCATCAAAACCCTTAATGGCGTATTCGGTCGGTTCAACGTGATAAGCACGCCTATAGTTACGTAAAAATGTTATTGTAGCCCCCGCTTTGTAATTTATTTTTTCGGTAGAGGTAATATGCGTATTCAAACGTTGTAAAAGTTGCGGTTTCAGGAAACTGAACTTCTCCCAGCTCGGGTGCCCAAACACCATAACCGGATAGTGTTTGTTCAATGTATCTAAAGATCGGAGGGTTACACCTAAAAATGCCTGATCGGTTGCAGGGATCACAAACACATTTTTTTCGGTTTTTGATAGCTGCGGCAGCAGGCTACTCAGTTTGCCCCGTATAACATATACGTTGGTGACCTTTACCTTCTTTTTACTTAAGCTGTCAATAGCCTTTTTAAAGTTAATAGCGTAATCACTTTCCTGGTTAAAGCCCGAACGCAGAATGAAGATTTTTTTAGGTTTAACCGTTCTGTTAATGTATTCGGCAGCGCCCCATGCGTGATATTCAAGCGGAGGAATAGCAGTGATTAAATTTTTGCTTTTAATTGTGCTTGGATTGGCAGGCGATAAAGGAGATAAAATTGGTCCCTTTGAATACGACAATGCGCCGGAGAAGGATTTTACGCCATCCGGGAAAACCGGGCCCACTATCAAATCGCTTGAACGTATAAACGCGTTTAAAGCCAGGTCATGTGCCTGCATGGCTTCGTCTTTCGAGTCAAAGATTTGTAGCCTATAATTATTTCCGTAAGCAGTAAGCGAATCGAGGGCGAGCTTAAATCCCTGGTAATATTCAACAGCGATATTGGCCTGGCTTAATTGTATAGGGCTATATTTTTGAGCCGGATTTAAATGCTCAAGATTCAAAGGCAGGATCATGGCTATAGTAGCCACCTTTTGCTCCGGAGCTTTGACCGGTTTTTCGGAGGTATTATCGGGCTTTTTTCGGTATCAGTCGGTTTTTTACGGTAGTTGCTACCGGCCGCGTTTTGGGTGAACACGCGGCCAGCAGCAAGGCTATGCAAAAAAACGGTAACCACTTATTCCCACTCAATAGTGGCCGGTGGTTTTGAACTGATATCATATACTACCCGGTTAATTCCTTTTACGTTGTTGATGATCTCGTTGCTGATCTTGGCCAGCAAGTCGTACGGTAAATGGCACCAGTCGGCGGTCATCCCGTCAACCGATTCAACAGCACGGAGACAGATCACGTTTTCGTAAGTACGCTCATCGCCCATTACGCCTACCGACTGTACCGGTAAAAATATAGCGCCGGCCTGCCAAACTTTATCGTAAACCCCGGCAGCACGTAAATTGTTTATATAAATTGCATCAGCTTCCTGTAGTATCGCCACTTTTTCGGGTGTGATGTCTCCCAAAATCCTGATAGCCAGGCCTGGGCCCGGGAAAGGGTGCCGACCTAAAATATTAGGATCGATCCCTAAAGCTTTACCTACTTTCCTTACCTCATCTTTAAACAAAGTGTTAAGCGGTTCAACTACTTTAAGTTTCATAAAATCAGGCAGACCGCCAACGTTGTGGTGCGACTTGATGGTAGCTGAAGGACCTTTTACTGATACCGACTCGATAACATCGGGATAAATAGTGCCCTGGCCAAGCCATTTCACATCCTGTACCTCATGTGCGGCATCATCAAATACCTCGATAAACACGCGGCCGATAGCTTTACGTTTCTTTTCAGGATCGGTTAAGCCCGCAAGCGCGTCATAAAAACGTTGTTTGGCATCGATGCCTTTTATGTTTAAGCCCATGTGTTGGTATGAATCAAGTACTTGCTCAAATTCATCCTTACGCAAAAGGCCGTTATCTACAAATATACAATGCAGGTTTTTGCCGATAGCATGGTGCAGCAATACTGCCGCAACCGACGAATCAACACCGCCTGATAAACCAAGTACTACTTTATCATCGCCCAGTTTTTCGCGAAGAGCGGCAACTGTGGTTTCGATAAACGAGTCAGGTGTCCAGTCCTGTTTGCATCCGCAAATGTCAACCAAAAAGTTTTGCAGCAATTGTTTACCGTCAATACTGTGGGTAACTTCCGGGTGAAATTGGATGCCGTAAGTTTGGGTTCCGGTTACCTGGTAAGCGGCAACTTTAACGCTATCGGTACTTGCAATTACCTCAAAGTTATCGCCAATGGTAGCAATGGTATCGCCGTGCGACATCCACACCTGTGAGCCACCGGGAACATCCTTAAATAATGGATTCTCCTTTTTGATATATTCCAGATTGGCGCGACCATATTCACGGGTACTTGATGGCAATACCTCGCCGCCATGAAAATGGGCAACGTATTGAGCACCATAGCAAACACCTAAAATAGGGCGTGTGGTGTGGAATTTTTCAAACTCGAAATGAGGAGCATCTTCCTGCCTTACAGAATAAGGGCTGCCGGAAAGGATGATACCTTTTACAGTGCTGTCAATTTCGGGATAATGATTGAAGGGGTGGATCTCACAATAAATATTGAGCTCCCTGACACGGCGCGCTATAAGTTGGGTGAATTGCGAACCAAAGTCAAGAATGAGGATTTTTTCTTGCATGGGCAAAGATAGGATTTTGATTTCGGAATTGGGAGTTGGGATTTCGGATTTTTTTATTTGATGATTTGCCGATGAACTTGCGCTCATCTGTGATGAGTGCTTAATATGGTTCGGCATTTGTAATGCGAGTTGCGATGCAATCGCTAAGCCACGTTAAGCGCCCGTTTTTAACCTACCGTGTACCCATATCTTATCAAACCTTCTGATTAAACAAAAGTAGTTGTCATTTCGAACGAACCCTGGGCGGGATGGTGCGCTGGAGGTGAGGAGAAATCTTCTACAAGCAGCAAACTCGCTATGTATGGCGTATAAGATTTCTCCTCGCGCCCAGCTTTTCCCTGCGCTGGCTCGTTCGAAATGACATTTTCTTTAATAAAAAGATATGGGTACACGGTAGGTTGCAAACGAGCGCAAGTGGATTGAACAGCGGACCTGAATGGTGTATGCATCAGGGTCCTCTGCGAGAGACCCTGATGGGACGTTAAGCTATATTAAAATCGCAATTAAAATCCCAGTAAACCAACCCCCCCAAATCCCGGTTCAAACGTTCTGATAATTCAGCATCCAGTTAATACCGTATTTATCCGTAAGCTCCGCGAAGTATGCCCCAAAGAACATATCGCTCAATGGCATAGTAACCACACCACCAACCGAAAGTTCGTTGAACAGGCGCTCGGTTTCTTCGCGGCTTTCGGGTTCAACGTTGATGTGCATATTATTGCCGGTCTGCAGTTTAAAGCCCATACTCTCCGGCGCGTCGGTAGCCATCAGTACGTGGCCTCCCATAATGGTAAGTTCGCCGTGGATGATCAATTTTTTATCAGCTTCGTTCATCCGGACCTCAGCCGGTAACTCTATATCGCTGAACCGCGTGAGTTTTTTACCTGTAAACTCACCCTTAAAAACCTCTTTGTAAAAGGTTAAAGCCTCTTCAGTGTTTCCGGGGAAATTTAAATAAGTGGTAACCCTTGCAGCATTGCCCGGTTTCAGATCTTTCCTGATTCTGAAAGCTGTGCTCAGGTAATGATCAAGGTTGCTTAAGCCGGCAGTGAAGCCTTCCTGGAAGCCTATACCAACAATGGTTTGCATATCTTCCACTTTGTCAAAATAGATATCGATGTTAACGGTAGTATGCTCACCCTTGCCGGTAAAGTTCTTCTCCCAGTTCATAACAGGGAAATTGGTATTGGTTACAGCATTTTCGTCACAAAAGGAAACAGCATTGGCAATTTTTTGCGGAGCTACGATGGTTTTATACTCTTCCTTGCACCATGTTGGATGTTCAGTATGCTCCGGGCCAACCATCTGGTATAACCAGTAGCCGCCTTCCCTAAAATCCATGGTTTTTGTTTCGGTGCGATAAGGTTTTGGTGCCCACCACTGGTCAAGAATTTCACTTTCGGTCCATGCCTGCCATACTAAATTGAGTGGCGCGTCAAAAGTTCTTACCACATTAAGCCGTCTGTTTTGCAGGTCTTTGGTAAATACGGTTTCGTTGTTTGTCATGACTGTTTGTTTTTTAGGTTTTGTAGTACGTTATCTAACTGGCTAAAACGGGTTTCCCACAGGGCGCGGAACTGGTCCATCCAAACATCCACTTCTTTCATTTTTTGAGCGTTAAAATGATAATAAATTTCGCGGCCGGTTTGTTTTTGATTAACCAGCTGGCATTCGCTCAGGATTTGGATATGCTTGGATACAGCTTGCCGGCTGCTTTGAAAATGTTCGGCAATGGCATTGGGTGTCATAGCCTGCAAAGCAAGCAAACTAATGATGGCCCTGCGGGTAGGATCGGCAATGGCCTGAAATACATCTCTTCTCATAAAATCTTTTTTGCAACCGTTCGATTGCAATATAAATGCAATTAATTGGTTGCGGAAATTTATTTGGAAAATGTTTTAGAGCTGAGATTGAAAGTTGAGCGTTCTGTGGTATTATTAAAAAATGAAGGAAAATATTTTTTGTAGAGACGCATAATTGCGTCTCCCGAAGGACAAGCCGATTTCAAAAGCGTATCAGGTAACGTAAATTGCAAGCAGGAGACGCAATTATGCGCCTCTACATTCAATAATTATCGTTTTTAGACAGCTTAACTACTTGATGATAGATAAACTATTTCTCATCAGTAAAATGAACTTTCCGTTTTTCCTGGGCGAACTTATCTGCATTATAGTTTTCAGATTGCCCCCTCGGGATAGATAATGAATGCCAGTTTTCATTGCACAACATCTTACCTAAAAAAACTATCTGGCCAACGTGGTAGGGGTAATGGGCCAGCTGCCGGTTAATGGCTTCCATAACTGTATGGCCCTGGTTGCGGATATAGACGATCTTACCGAGATCGTCGGCGGTTAGTTTATCAAGCGTATCAAAAAGGCATTGCCATCCCTGTTCCCAGGTTTCGGTAATTGTTTGGCGGGTGGGGGTAGAAGGGGTAAATTCAGCTTCCCGGTTACGGGTGGGTTTTTCGCCATCAGTAGTAAAAATATCAGTCCATCGGGAAATCATATTGCCTGACATGTGCTTCACGATCATGGCAATGCTGTTTGATTCGGGGTTGTATTGCCAATATAATTGTTCGTCGGTAAGCTGTTCAAACGTTTTTTCGCCGAGGGATTTGTAATAGGCAAACTGCTTTTTTACACTGGTTAGATAGTCGTTTTCCATAAGTTAAAGTTAAGAGGTGGTGGTTTAATAAACAACAAAAAAGGCATCCCTCGGGATACCTCAAATGTTTTTTTAAATAAATCTAACCTCTAATTTCCAACCACCAACCTCTATCTTTTCTTCAATTCCCTGATCTCGGTTTTTAACTCCTGTAATTGTTGCCTGGTTTGACGGTTTTCAAGGTAAAAATATATCGCGAAGCCTAAAAAGATCTTCCCTAACACAAACACAGCAGCAAAGACCCAGCGCCACGATTTATGCAGGCGCATATGGTTCGATTCCGATTCAATCGGGATGAATTGATCTTCGGGAGGTGTTTTTTTATGCTTATTACGGCCATCGTCTGAAGTGCGGAATTTAATTGGTTGTGCCGGATTTCCCTGGTGGATAAGGCCGTCTATCTCATCTTCTATCTTTTCCCACATATGCGGAGGCGGTGCAATAGCCATTTCACCTGCAAGCTTTTCCATGTCAGTTTCCAGTTGCTTCAGGGCTTCCTCCACTTCCGGATGCTTGGCCTTCATGTACATTAGCTCCCTTACTTCCTCGTCGGTAGCTGCGCCCATTACAAAAACTTCAAGAATGCCGCTGTCAATGTATTTTTTCATCGTTCCTCCCGTTCCTGATAATGGTAAAACATTCTTTTAATATTTTCCTTATTTCTTCCGCTGTTTTGTTCAGTTCTTTTGCAATATGCGATGTTGTTTTGCATTGATAATAAATATCGCAAAAAACCTGACGCTGTAATGGTGTCATCAGGCTAATAGGTTTATTATTTAAGAATGGCATACACTGTTCTGCTTTTTTGCCGGTATCATTATCTGGTGTTTCAAAAAAATCAGCCATTTTTTGGCGCGCCATTGTCTGCAGGCGGCAAAATACGTTCATATCTGTTTTTGAAAGCTCTTCTATTTCGTTAGGTACATCGTTAAAAACAGCAATAAGATACTGCTCAGCTACCAACTGGTTTTGCACCACCTCAAAAATATAGCCTAAAAGCGTTGCGGCATAGTTGTCATACAGGGTTCGTATAACCGCCGCCTTGCTCTGGCTGAGGGGGCAGGCGTTTGTAACTGCGGCTTCAAATCAGGAGTCAATTAAAGAATAGTATAAGTTCAATATTTAATCAAATATATAAAAAAATTATATTTTAAGTTAATGAATGATTTGTGCGGGAGTGTGAAGAGTGATGGGGCCTTCGTGATTAAACTGGTGTATTATTTGTATTGTAAATATCATTGATGGTGACTATCGGGCTGCAACATGTTTCGCTGGTACTTGATTCGGAGCTGAGGTGAAAATAAAATTTAAAAAAAGGGAAAGACCTGCATTAACCGATTATATGACCGTAATTGAACATGATATGTGCAGAATCAGACACTTGGAGCGAATGTTTTTTTTGCTTAAAATATTGGTTTTTAATTATTTAAAACAATGGCACGATATGCGTGTATACTAAAGTACAGGCTGAGATTTAACCTGGTTTAGTTGATCGATATCAATGAGATGTTGTCGAGATTGCGTTCCGGGGTGAGATACGGAACGCATTTTTTTGAGGGGTTATCAAACGAAAGTAATTGTAATTTCGAAACGAGGAACGGGTGAGAAATATTATACGCCTGATAAACCTCGCCGTTGTTGGTGTTGTCGCCAACAACTCCGCGCCGCTCAATTACTACGTGGATAGCAAATGGTGATTTCGTGATTATTAGAGATAAAACAGGCAAAAAAGTTGTTGGTGACAACACCAACAACGGCACGAGATTTCTCTTTTGCCCCGGTACCTACGCGCACCCCGGCCCTATCGAAACGACATTTTTTATAGAAGGTAATCTGCGAACAGTAGTCACTAAAAAAGGAAATAGAAATAAGTTTTTAAGTAATTACTATTTTCCTTTCAAACTATCAGCTTTTGCTTTTTCTTTCTTCTTGAAAAAACCTCTCAGGAAAAAGTTATGCTGAACGGCTTCCAGGTCATCATTTAATTTGATAGATGCTGCCTGCAGGTTATTAATGGCCGATTGTGTTTGTACTGCTGCTTTTTGATCGTTTAACAATACTCCCAGCGCATTATCTGTGCTATTAAGCTTATTGCTTGCTTTGGTAAGGTTGCTAGTAAGCGTTGAAGCATTTGCAGCGGTTTGCTGCAGTTGGCCTACCGCCTGTTTAATTTGGGCAAAGGTAGCTGTGTCCGTAAGCATTTTATCGGCAAGACCGCCTTTGGTATTAATTTTTTGGCTAAACTTATTAAGCTGTACAGCCATTAAAGCCGCGCTTTGGGTGGTGGCCTGCAGGTTACGCATAGCGCCACGTAGTTGTATGGCCATGGTACTGTCGGCCAATAAAGCGCCTACAGTGCCTTTGCCTTGCAATATGTTATGGCTTAGTGATTTAAAATCGTTGGTGATGGCTAACAGGTTTTGGTTATTGTCCTGCAGGGTTTTAAGCATATCATCGGTTGACAGCATTTTTTCTGATTGCAATACATCACCATCTTCAATTACCGGAGCCTGCGGGGTACCGCCTTCTATTACAATAAGCTTATTACCTATTAAACCATCTGATCCTATTTTGGCCTTTGCGTTACGACGGATATATTGCTGCGTAGCCTCGTCAACATTCATATAAACCTCAACCTCTGATGGGCCAATGAATTTGATAGCACTGATAGTGCCTACTTTAACGCCCGAAAACCAAATGGCGTTCCCTTTCTTTAAACCGGCAACGTCGGTAAATCTGGCGCTTAGTTTTATATTTTTAACAAAGGCTTTTTGCTGGCCGCCCAGTGTAAATACCCCTAATATGAACAATACGAGCCCAAGTGCCAGGAATATGCCTACTATGATCGATTTTCTGTTTTCTGCTGGATCCATGATAATGGTATATCTTATCTAATTGTTGTTATTCAATAAAGTTGTAATCGTAAAATGGTTTCACCCGGCTATCGGTGGTGTTAAACACCTCGTCGAAAGTGCCGGTGCGCTGAAACTGCCCGTCTAAGAGCATGGCTATCCTGTCGCCGGTTTGCTTGGCGCAGGTAAGGTCATGTGTTATGATGATGGATGATGTATTGTAACGCTGCTGCACCTCGTTAATCAGGTCATTGATTTCGATACAGGTGATGGGGTCAAGGCCGGCGGTGGGTTCATCATACAGCATAACCTCGGGGTTCAGGATCAGCGTGCGGGCAATGCCGATACGCTTACGCTGCCCGCCCGAAAGTTCGGATGGCATCTGGTTGATGGTTTGCGAAAGTCCAACCGCGTCAAGCACCGTTTCAACCGCGGTATTGATCTCCCCGCGGGTAAGGTTACGTTTGTTACGCACCAACGGGAATTCCAGGTTTTTACGCACGGTCATACTATCGTACAAAGCACTGTTCTGAAACGAAAAGCCGATACGGATGCGTAATTTCTGTAAGTCATCTTCGGTAATATGAGCGATATCCTGGCCAAATACTTTTACCATTCCCTCATCGGGTTTAAGCAGACCCGATATGATCTTAATCAGTACCGACTTACCTGTACCTGATCGGCCAAGCACCACAAGGTTTTCGCCCTGGTAAAGGTCAAGGTCGATACCGCGGAGTACGGCATAATCCTGGAACGCTTTTTTAAGCCCCTGATGCTGATAACCGGGTTATTATGATCTGTCTGTACTGCTGCCTTTTTCATACTTCCATAAATTAGCGGAACCAGCCGGTTATTTGTACAATAATAACTTCTTCAATAAACACCAGGAACATGGCGGTAATTACCGCGCCGTTTGCTGCTTTACCTACGCCTTCGGTTCCTTTATTGGAGTTATAGCCCTGGTAGCAGCCCACAATGCCAATGGTAAAGCCAAATACAATTGATTTTATAAGCGATGCCACAAAATCGGTAAAGGTTAGCGGCTCAAAAACTTCCTGTATAAAAGTTGTCCAGGTGGTGCCTTCGTTCATGGTTACATTTAAATACCCACCAAATAAAGCCACAAAGCCTGTATAGGTTGATAAAATTGGAATAGTAAGCGTGGTAGCCAGTACGCGGGTACATACCAGGTATTTAAATGGTTTGGTGCCCGATACTTCCATCGCGTCTATCTGCTCGGTAACGCGCATGGACCCCAGCTCGGCGCCAATGCTTGAGCCTACTTTTCCTGACGCTATCAGCGCGGTAACTAATGGGGCAAGCGCACGCATAATGGCTATGGATACCAGCGAGGGCAACCACGATTCGGCGCCAAATTGTGATAACGATGGCCTTGATTGCTTGGTAAATATAACCCCCACAATAAAACCCGTAACCGATATCAGGGTAAATGAACGCACACCTACTTCATAACACTGGCGTATAACTTCCTTAAGTTCAAAAGGCGGTACAAAAGCTTCTTTAAAAAAGCGGATGATAAACTGGTTTATGCGATAAAGCGTTAAAAAAAGTCGCTCAGGCTTTGTTTAAGCTTCACGAATCTTTTGTTTGTATGCCTGGTTATGCTTTGCGTATTGTCCATTAAAAATGTACTTGTATATGCGTATGGTAACTCTACAAAACCCGCAGGTGTTTGTTTGCTGTACCGTGTTTTATTTCACTAAGATACTTTGGGCAACTTTTTAAATCGTTTTAAAAAGAGTTTGTTTAATTGATAAAATGACATAAAAGTATTAGGTATCGATGCTTTATTTTGAGTGTTTACAGTAGTAATTTAAACGTTTTTGGTAATTTAAAACTAAATAATGAAAAAAAGTATTACATCTTGCCCGTGCATTAAAAGTACATTTGATGCTAAATCAATTATAAAATGCTGTAGCAAAAGGCCGGCCAAAATCTCTGCCGGCAAATTATCAATACAGTATTAATGACAGATTAAATTACGGCTAAATAAACCTTTGACCGTTTGGGTTAAATGTTTAAACCAATTTGTCTGCAAACCTAAAAGTTAAAATTTATATAGCGCAGTACAGCCCCTAAAATATTAGTTAATGAAGTGTAAAATTTTGATAAGTTGCCTTATATTATACTGTATTGTCGGGCATTTTAAAACTCGCTGCCAAATTCATTTGAGTTTTCACGGCTTGATATTAACGGCAAATTATCAGATAGTGAGGTTAACTGTGATTTTGCCATACACTAACGTTAAACCATACAGGCACATTTTAATTGGTTACGGTGCTGTAAGGAGACATAATAGGCGATGAAGTAACGAAAATTAATAATTAATTGTTTAATTGACATTTTGAAAGTATAAAAGTGTTAAATTAGTATCATTAATTAGTAAACTTATTTTAGTGGGATTTTATGACTACAAGTAATGTAATGCGGGAGATAACTCCGCTAACGCCAAGTGATTGTTTTACTATTTTTTCGAGGGTAAAAAAGAAATTTGATTTTCCGCTTCATTATCATGACGAGATACGAGCTTAATTTAATTATCAACGCCAAAGGGGCCAAAAGGGTAGTAGGTGGCCATATTGAGGTTATTGAAGAAGTAGAGCTGGCGCTGATAGGCCCAAACTTATACCATGCCTGGTTTACGCACCAATGTCAAAGCGAAGATATAACTGAAGTTACCATCCAGTTTCATAAGGATCTGTTTGATGAAAAGTTTCTGAAGCGAAATCAGTTAAGTTTTGTAAAAAGCATGCTCGAGCGCTCGCAAAGGGGGATTTCTTTCTCATCGGAAACCATTTACGCGCTTAAAGACAGGATTATGCAATTGGATAAAAAGAGCGGTTTTGACTCCGTATTAGAGCTTCTGTCCATTCTTCATGACCTGTCAATTTCCCGCAATATGAAAATGCTGTCGGATCCAAGCTTTACAAATGAGAAGTTTTACTACAATAGCCGCCGCATCGAAAAAGTGTTTGAGCACATGAATATTAACTATAACAAGCAAATCACCCTTGCCGAAGTAGCTAAAATTGCCAATATGCCCGAAGCTTCATTTAGCAGGTTTATCAAAAAGCGCACGGGCAAAACCTTTATTGACAGTTTGAACGAGATCAGGCTTGGGCATGCTTCCAGGATGCTTATTGACTCTACAACCACGGTAGCCGAAATTGCCTATAAATGCGGCTTTAACAATATCTCCAATTTTAACAGGATTTTTAAGCGTAAAAAAATGTGTATTCCCAAAGAATTCAGGGAAACCTATACCGGAAACCGCGTATTTATTTAACTGGTATTTATTTGGCTTTATGGCTGGTTAAAAATGTATCAGCCTATCGATAAAGTTAAATATAAGGTTAAAAAAGTATTATAAAGTTGCTGATAATAAATTCATTTTTGAGTAATGACCGTTAGGATCAGAATTTTCAGAATTTAAGAATTTTCAGAATGCTTGAACATCGCCCTATCAGCCTTTATGTACTGGATTATTTTAATTCTGTTAATTCAAAAATTCTGTAAATTCCGATTCAGACAAGATGAAGTTACACTTACTTGATGTTGCCATTATAGTTTTATACCTGCTGAGCACCATTTTTATTGGTTTATGGTACCGTAAAAAAGCTCGCGAAAATAAGGAAAGCTACATGCTGGGCGGCAAATCTTTACCCTGGTATAAACTGGGTTTAAGCGATGCCTCCGATATGTTCGACATCAGCGGCACCATGTGGATGGTAAGCCTGTGCTTTGTTTATGGCATGAAAAGCATCTGGATCCCCTGGCTATGGCCCGTATTTAACCAGGTGTTTTTGATGATGTACCTGTCGCGCTGGCTGCGCCGGTCAAACGCCGCTACCGGGGCCGAATGGCTGGCAACCCGTTTCGGTAAAACCGGGCCGGGAGTAACAGGTTCAAATGTGGTGGTTATCGCTTTCGCGCTTTTGAGCTGTTTTGGCTTCCTGGCTTATGGGTTTATTGGTTTGGGCAAGTTCATTGAAATATTTATTCCCTGGGACCTGGTTAAAGCTTACGTGCCCTTCCACGTGGCGCCTCAGTATGTACCGCATATGTACGGGATCATATTTACGCTATTCGCCATGTTTTATTCTATCATAGGCGGCATGCATAGTATTGTACTGGGCGATATGATCAAGTACGGCATTATGACGGTGGCCTGCGTGTGGATCAGTTTCATAGCTGCAGGCAAACTCAGCGGCAACCACCTCAATGTGCCCGATGGCTGGTATAGCCCTTTTTTTGGTAAAAATCTTGGCCTCAGCTGGACGGGGATCATCAACGAGGTAAATAACAAGATCAAAGAAGATGGCTATTCGCTGTTCGGCCTGTTTTTTATGATGATGACTTTTAAAGGCTTCTTCGCGGCAGTGGCCGGGCCCGCACCCAATTATGATATGCAAAAGATCCTCTCCACCCGCTCGCCCGAAGAGGCCAGCAAAATGAGCGGCTTTGTAAATATCATCCTGCTGCCTATCCGTTATTCGCTTATTGTGAGTTTAACTATCCTGGGCGTACTTTTTTATCACCAAATGGATTTGAAAGACGCCAAAGGGGCTATTGATTTTGAACGCATCCTGCCGGCCGTGATCAACAACTTTTTGCCCGTTGGTTTGGTTGGCTTGCTGCTGGCCGGCTTGCTTGGGGCTTTCATGAGCACCTTCAGCGGTACCATGAACGCGGCGCAGGCTTATATTGTGAATGATATCTACCTCAAATACATCAATCCAAGGGCATCTACCAAAAAAATCATCACCGCCAACTACATGGTGGGGGTTTTTGTGGTAGCGGTGGGCGTGATACTCGGCTTTTTTGTAAAGGATGTGAATAGTGTGCTGCAATGGATAGTATCGGCACTTTATGGCGGTTATATAGCCAGTAATGTACTTAAATGGCATTGGTGGCGCTTTAATGCCAACGGTTTTTTTACGGCATGCTTTCGGGGATTTTGTCAGCCATGATATTCTCGCTTATTATCCCTTCGGTCCAACTGTTGTACTGGTTCCCGGTGCTGTTTGCCATCTCGCTGGGGGGCTCGGTTATCGGCTCGTACGCTACAGCGCCAACGGATATGACCGTGTTGCGGTCATTTTATACCACCGTAAGGCCATGGGGCTTTTGGGGGCCTATTAAGGCTTTGGTAATGGAGAAAGATCCATCATTTGTGCCCAACAAAAACTTTAAGCTAAACATGTTCAACGTGGTTATAGGCACTATTACACAATGCTGCCTTACCATACTGCCCATGTACCTGATACTGGCACAAAAAGCATCACTCATAGTTACCATAGCCATACTGGTGGTTACTATTACCATACTGAAAAAAACATGGTGGAATAAATTAAAGGACTATTGATAGAAAACTATATGACGCAGGAATTTAACCAAAGGCTCGTTCAACTACAGGCCGAACAAGCTCAATTGATTAACCGGCAAAACCAGGTTGAGGAAACAGGCAACGGTATTTTTTGCCGGTTTAAATATCCTGTGCTTACTGCCGCCCATACCCCGCTTGAGTGGCGGTATGATCTTGATGCTAAAACCAACCCTCATTTAATGGAACGTTTTGGTATTAACGCCGTTTTTAATGCCGGCGCTATAAAGTTTAACGGCAAATACCTGATGGTAGCAAGGGTTGAAGGCGCCGATCGGAAATCATTTTTCGCTGTGGCCGAAAGTGCTGATGGGATCAATGGTTTTAAATTTTGGGATTACCCGGTTGAACTGCCCCAAACCGATGAACCCGATACCAATGTGTACGATATGCGCCTTACCCAGCATGAAGATGGCTGGATCTATGGCCTGTTTTGTACCGAACGCCGTGACCCTGAAGCTCCGTCATATGATCAGTCGATGGCGATAGCGGCCTGCGGTATTGCGCGTACCAGGGACCTGGTAAAATGGGAGCGCCTGCCCGATCTGAAAACCAACTCGCCCCAGCAGCGCAACGTAGTATTACACCCCGAGTTTGTTGATGGTAAGTATGCCTTGTATACCCGTCCGCAGGATGGTTTTATCAGTGCAGGGACCGGCGGTGGAATAGGTTTTGGCTTGTGCGACACTATGGAGAACGCGGTTGTTGACCACGAAACTATCATCCACAATAAAAGCTACCATACCGTTTACGAAGCCAAGAATGGCCAGGGCCCGGCGCCAATCAAAACGGAAAAAGGCTGGCTGCACCTGGCGCATGGCGTACGCAATACAGCTGCTGGTTTACGTTATGTGTTGTACATGTTTATGACCGACCTTCATGACCTTACTAAAGTACTTTACCAACCAGCAGGTTATTTTTTGGCCCCGGTTGGTGAGGAGCGTATTGGCGATGTATCAAATGTAGTGTTCTGTAATGGCTGGATAGCCGATGATAACGGATCGGTTTATGTTTATTATGCGTCCTCAGATACCCGCATGCATGTAGCCACAACTACAATTGATAAACTGATAGACTATGCCATGAACACACCGGCCGATGGTTTGCGTTCGGCCTCATCGGTACAGGCAGTGTACAATATTATCGATAAAAATAAAGCTTTAGGCCAATTACAGGGAGCCGGCGCCTGAACAGAGATTTAAACATGCTTCAACTATCAAATACTGTTTCAAATCATCAGCTTGCTATCTTCAGCAATGAGCTAACAGGTGAGCTGAAAAATATCCTCAACTATTGGCTTAATTATACTGTAGATGAAGTAAACGGTGGTTTTTGGGGCAAGATTAACAATGATAACCAGGTTACTCCCGGTGCCCCCAAAGGTTCGGTCTTAAACGCGCGCATCCTGTGGAGTTTTTCTGCTGCTTATAATCAAAATCCTGATGAAGTTTATTTACAGGCAGCTAAGCGGGCCTATGATTATATCAAAGCTCATTTTGTTGATGATGAGTTTGGCGGCGTGTATTGGTCGGTTGATTACAAAGGCGATATGCCGGATACTAAAAAACAGGTATATGCCAATGCCTTTACCATTTACGCGCTGAGTGAATATTATATAGCTTCGAAATCGGAAAGGGTAAAGCAGGAAGCCATCGGCCTCTATCATCTTTTGATCAATAAAAGCTACGACAAGGATAAAACGGGTTATCTCGAAGCTTTCACGCGCGATTGGCAGCCGCTCGGCGATCTTAGGCTAAGCGCTAAGGATGCCAACGAGAAAAAGACCATGAACACCCATCTGCACGTACTGGAAGCTTATACCAACCTGTACCGCATCTGGCCCGATGGCGGACTTAAACAGCAGATTGAAACCCTGATCAATAATTTTTTTGATCATTTTATTGATGCTGGAACCAGGCACCTCGTGCTGTTTTTTGATGAGGATTGGAACCGCCGGTCAGAAACCATATCGTACGGGCACGATATTGAAGCCACCTGGCTTTTACTGGAGGCCGCCGAAGTTATTGGTAATCAGGAAATGATCGAGAAGGTCAGCAGCACTTGCATCGCGATAGCAGAAGCAACTATACAGGGTTTAGATGTTGATGGTGGCTTATGGTATGAATATGAACCGGCAAATGGTCGTCTCATCAAAGAAAAACACTGGTGGGTACAGGCCGAAGCTATGGTAGGTTTTTACAATGCCTGGCAGGTTAGCGGTAATGATAAATACTTTCATTTGGTCCTTAAAAACTGGGCTTTTATAAAAGATAAAATACTTGATAAACAAAACGGTGAATGGTTTTGGGGTATCAAAGCCGATGGCAGTATTATGCCCGGCGAGGACAAAGCAGGGCTTTGGAAATGCCCCTATCATAACAGCCGTGCATGTATTGAAATTATCAGGCGTATAGGCCCGATAAATTAGCCGTAAAGCAAGGCTTCAAATGGTTTAACTTAGCGGCAGTGATTATGATAAAATTTTTTAGAAGGATTGCTGTTTTATACCTGCTGATCCATAGTTCAACCGCTATGGCGCAGCTGTTTGAACCTGCCGATAAGCACGCCACAACCGAAACCCGGCAGCTTTTTTACAGTATGCAGCGGCTGCTTAACGTGGGGGTAATATTTGGCCACCATGATGACCTGGCCTATGGTGTGGGATGGCGTAATGAACCAGGCCGCTCAGATGTTAAGACTGTTACCGGATCATACCCGGCCCTGTGTGGTTGGGATTTGGCCAGGATTGAGCACGACAGCATTCACGATATTAACGGAATCGCCTTTGAACAGCAGAAGCAGTTTGTTAAGGATGTTTACGCGCGCGGCGGCATCAATACATTTTGCTGGCATATGGATAACCCGGCCAATGGCAAAACCGCCTGGGATACCACGCAGCATACCGTAAAAGATCTTATCCCCGGCGGCGCGTTTCATAATGTATATATTGAGTATCTTGATCGTGCGGCCAATTATTTAGCTGATATGAAAGGCCCGGAAGGCGAGGCTATCCCGATATTGTTCCGGCCATTTCATGAACTTACGGGCAATTGGTTTTGGTGGTGCAAAAACACCTGTACCCCCGATGAATTTAAAGCCCTGTGGCGTTTTACTATCGATTACCTGCGGGATAAAAAGAAGCTGCATAACTTGCTCATCGTATATTCGGCGGCTGATTTTGAATCGGAAGATGAGTTTTTGGAACGCTATCCCGGCGATGCTTACGCGGATTTTATAGGCTTTGATAATTATTGTACGCAAAGCGTTGAGCGTTTTCAAGCTAAGCTGGATCAACGCCTTGCCATTGTTGATGGCATCGCTGTAAAACACCATAAAATAGCATGCCTGCCCGAAACCGGCTATGAAGGTATCCCCATGCCCAACTGGTGGACGGATATATTACTGCAAGCCCTCGCTAAGCATAAAGTATCCTACGTAATGGCATGGCGCAACGGAAACGATCATCATTATTACGTTCCCTACCCCGGCCAAACCAGCGCCGGTGATTTTATAAAGTTTTATAATAGCCCGCAAACCATTTTCCAAAACCGCATAACACCACTGGGCATTTATGGTAAGCCAAATTGGAAGCAGTAGCCTTGCGGTTCATGGATGATAGTTCATGGTTCATAGAGGAGGTGGATAATACATTCATTTTGGCTTTATGCTTTAAGTCTTCGGCTTTTTGCTTAAAACAGCTACCCCCGATATCCCGGCCAGCAAGGACGCTAACAGGATCCCATACTTGGCCTGGTCAATCATTTCGACATGATCAAAGGCTAATGCCGATATAAAAAGGGACATGGTAAAACCTACGCCTGCAAGCAAAGCCACACCTGTCATTTGTTTCCAGGATGAGCCTGCGGGTAATTGTGCGCCAAATTTTACCATGAACCAGGTAAAGAGCAATACACCTGTAAACTTGCCGGCAAGCAGGCCTATAGCCACACCCATGCTAACAGGGTTGGCCAGTGACGAGAAAAAGTCATGGCTAACAATAATCCCGGCGTTGGCTAAAGCAAAAAGCGGCATGATGACGAAAGCTACCCAGGGATGCAGGGTGTGTTCAATTTTTTGCAGCGGTGTTTCGGCGTCAAGGCTCAGCTTTTTTATTTTATCAATAATGTGGTGCTGTCCGGGCGTTATAAGCGTGCTGTTGTTTGGTTGCTCGTTTTCAAAATCGGTAAGGTATTGCTTTACAGATTGGGTGTAACTGATCTCGCTGATGCGGGTACGGGCAGGAATAGTAAAAGCCACCAATACACCCGCAATAGTTGCGTGGACGCCCGAAAGTAAAAAAGCTATCCAAACAGCGAAGCCTATGATCAAATAAAAAGCAGTACTCCTGATCCCCATTTTATTGCCGATAAGCAGCAGCACCAGCAGCCAAACCCCAAAGGTAAGTGGTACAAGCGCTATGTGACTGCTGTAAAACAGGGCAATTACCAATACCGCGCCAAGGTCATCGGCAACGGCCAATGCTGATAGGAAAACTTTTACAGAGGATGGAATATGTTTGCCCGCCATAGATAGTAAAGCCAGTGCGAAGGCTATATCTGTAGCCATCGGAATTCCCCAGCCATGGGCCGATGGCTTACCTGTATTAAAAAGGAAAAAGATGAAAGCAGGCACCAGCATTCCGCCCAATGCGGCAAACATAGGGAGTGAAGCTTTTTTTACAGAGGATAGTTCGCCGGCCATAAACTCGCGTTTTAACTCGAGGCCTATCACAAAGAAAAATAAAGCCATAAGGCCGTCGTTGATCCAAAGGTGCAGCGGATGGTTTAAAACATATTTATCAAAACCGAGCGATAGTTTGAGGTCCCAAAGTTGGTGGTAACTGAGCTGAAAAGGCGAGTTTACCCATACGATAGCCACAATTACGCTGATAAAAAGCACTATGCCGCCGGTATGTTCCTGGTTTATGAATTTGCTTACCGGCTGCGTGATTTTATCAATAGGGTAGCTTTGTTTCATAGATGCCTAAAATAGGGATTAAGTTTGATTTTTTGGTGAGATGATCTGCCAATTACATCGGATTAAAACAAAACCCGGCCATAAAACATTTATCAATGAAACCGGATATTATGAATAACTATCAGCAAAAATGGATAAGTACATTGAAAAACGCTCATTTAAATGGTTGGGAGATCAAGCCGCAGGGGGATGATATTTTTGTGGAGATGCCGCATGTTACAGACCTTAAACTAATAAGGGATAACCTGCCCGAAACACTTGCGCTGATGGCCTTGGATATTAATTTACCGAAGGAAAGGCTGAAGTTTATTTTTCACAACGGGTACGAGCAGTTTGAATACCTGCTTAACCCTGCCGCTGCGGATTTGGAACAGGAGGACTAAAATCAACGGTTGTTGTATCGTTGGGTAATTCCTCTTTGGTATTATCCGAATCAATTTTGGCCATTGTTGATACCACTACTACCGAAATTCCCATACAGGCAATCAGGATAAAAGAGGCCCTGAGGGTAGCAATTCCTGCTATAAAACCGATAACCGGCGGACCGACTAAAAAGCCCATAAAACCAATAGTTGATACTGCAGCCAGTGCAACGCCCGGCGACATAGTTTTTGATTTGCCGGCAGCGCTGTATACCATAGGCACTACAGATGATACACCGGCACCAACCAGTAAAAAACCGGCCATGGCCGTATAAACATAAGGGAAAGCTACCGCTATTAGCAAACCTGTTGCGGTTAATGAGCCGCTAACTTGTAAGGTGCGTTTTAAGCCAAATTTGTGAGCAAACCAATCGGCCACAAAACGGCCGCCTGCCATGGTGAACATGAATGTAGTAAAGCCTATGCCAACCAACGCCTCGGGGGCCAGTACTACTTTTTTGAAGTAGATCACGCTCCAGTCGAACATAGCGCCTTCGCAAATCATGGAACAGAAGGCTATAATACCTAATTTGATGAGCGATTTATCGGGCATTACAAACACAGGCCCGGAGTCGGTTACTTGATCATCTTTCAGGTAACGGGCAGCTACGGCCACGCCAATCGCTATCACGATCAGCATTAACGAAAAATGATGAAAAGGGATAATGCCGTTGGCTATCATGAACGTACCTATACCTGCCCCGGTAAAACCGGCCAGGCTCCACAAGCCATGAAAAAATGCCATAATAGGCCTTTGATAAAGCTGCTCGGTAGCCACTGCCTGTGTGTTTACCGCAATGTTTACAGAATTGCTTGCAAAGCCGAAACAAAGCAGGCAGATGATAAGCTGAAAAGTATTTTGTGCGAGGCCTAAACTTACCAATGCAGCAGCGTAAACCAACAGCGCGGCGATAACGAGTTTTTTACTGCCTATTTTGGTGATGATCCAGCCCGAGAAAGGCAGGGAACACATGAGGCCAACCGGCAGGGCGAATAACACGGCACCCAAACCGGCGTCTGATAAACCTAAATTTTGCTGAACAGTAGCAATGCGTGATGCCCAGCTTGAGAAACTTAACCCCGCCATAAAAAACATAGCACCCACGGCAATGCGGAGCGTTAACTTGTTAATGGTATCTGTTTTTTGTGGGATATTGTTCATGTTTTAGTATTGCCATAGTGTCTAAATGACACTATGGTTAATTGCCACAAATATAAGGCAATTAATTGTACTTTTAATAAGCTAAATCGTTTTTTACTTTTACGTGAATTAAACACTATATAAACGGAAAAGCGCTCGCTTAGCCTGTAATTGACTGAAAGCGAACGCTTCTATAATCTTGCTTTATATTGTTAAGTTTTTACATTAAAGGAGCCAACAACGACATATGATATACCGGTATTCAGGTTTTTAAACTCGGCCCTGAAAGTACCTACTGCATTTCCTTTGCTTGCGCTTGAATGATTTAACGTTGTAAACTTAACTTTGCCACCGAAAAAAGTAGCATCTATATTTGCACCCAAATTAACATTCAAATCTATTAGATCATAGGTGCCTGCGACCACTGTATTGGCTCCTAACTGAAATATATCCGAACCATTACCATTGATGTACGAAATCATAGTAGTTCCGGTAGTAGATATCGGACTTTGATCTATAGATGTAAGCATAGGGCCGCTCTTTACAACCTTGGCACCTCCATCAACCTGGTAGGAGATGGTTCCTTGCGAAGTAGCCGGGTAATCAGAGCCGTCGTCAGCTGTGCCAGTTCCAGTTCCTGTACCTGTACCTGTTCCCGTGCCCGTCCCGGTTCCTGTACCCGTTCCAGTTCCAGTTCCGGTTCCCGTGCCCGTCCCGGTACCCGTTCCAGTGCCAGTGCCAGTGCCGGTACCCGTACCCGTACCCGTCCCGGTTCCTGTACCTGTGGTAGGGACAACGGCAATTGCTTTTGTTTCTTTATCCGGCCCGAGCGGTGGGTCAAGTTTGCAGCTACTTACCGAAGCTGCTATTAAAAGAAGGGTAATTACTTTACAGTAAATTTTTTTCATATATACAAAGAGTGATAGTTTATGGTTTTAACGGTTTAAATATAAGTATTTTAGCTCTTTGTACGTAGGAGAAAAACTATTTGATACAAATAATGTTAAGAAAAGTTTACAATTTTTTCAATTATTTACAGTCGCCATCGGGGCTGCATGATTCGCCTTCGATCGTATCAAATGCTGGTTTGGGGTTTTCTTCCTGCCAGCCGGTAAAGGCTTTTGCAAGGGTATCTTTAAATACGGCCACCTCCTGTGCCCCTGATACGGCATATTTGCGGTTCATTACAAAAAACGGAACACCACGCACTCCTAAATATTGAGCTTCGGCAATATCGTGTTTTACCTCGTCGGCGTAGGTGTCGCTTTCAAGCATTTGTTTAATTTCTTCAGCGTTCAGGCCAATCGCCGTACCCATTTCAATAAGAGTTTCGGTATCATCAATATTGCGGCCTTCGGTAAAATATGCCCTGAACAAAGCTTCTTCGGCAGCGTCTCCTAATCCATGCTTTTTGGCCAGATGAGCTAACCTGTGCGCATTAAAACTATTAGCCACAACCGATTTGCTGAAGTTATAAGTAAGGCCGGCCTGCGCTGCCATTTGGGTAACATGGTCGTTCATCTGTTCGGCATGGTCAAGCGTCCATCCTTTTATATCGGCCAGGTACTGGTTAATGCTGATATTGGGGTTGGTTTTAAGGTCGGGGTTTAGCTGAAAGCTTTTCCATTCTATCTCAATTTGTTCTTTGCCTTCAAAGCCGGCCAGTGCTTCCTCGAACCTGCGTTTGCCTATATAACAAAACGGGCACATCACATCCGACCATATTTCTACCTTCATCATTTCTATTTTAAATGTTTAAACAAATTTAAGGCCTGTAATTCTTATCCCCGTAAAGGCAAAGTAAAATTTAACAGGCTTTGTTAGATGCCAGAGTGATTTTTGAACTACTTTTATTGCTTTAAAAACACGTTCCCCTCATGAAGAATTTATGCCTGAGATGCTTTTTGCTCTTAATGATCTTTACAAGCCTTAAAACATCGGCACAACAAAAAACAACTGATAAAAATTTATTCAGCGCAGGTTACGCGGCAGGCTTTATTGGCGGCTTGTATGATTCCTATTATCCGTATAAACAATTAAAACAACATGGCGATTTTGGTTTGGGCGCCCCGGGCAAGCTTGATGGTGAGCTCATGGTGTTTAACGGCAAACTTTATCAAACTCAGTCAACGGGTAAAACAACCCAACTTGCCGATACCGGCAAAACCCCTTATGCTGTGGTTTGCTTTTTTCATGCCGAAAAAACATATAAGTGTAATAAGCCTTTATCCAAGTCGGCACTGTTTAGCTACCTTGACAGTATCTTAACCAACCAGAACGGGATCTACGCTATCCACATCAAAGGAAATTTTAGTATGGTTAAAACAAGGGCTTTCCCGCCGGTTGATAAACCTTATTTGCCCTTGGCGGCGATGCTTGACAGGCAACATTTTTTTGATTTTAAGAACATCAAAGGCGATCTTATGGGTTTTAAGATCCCTGCACTGATGGAAGGAGCGCATATCAGCGGCTACCATTTTCATTTTTTATCTGATGATAAAACCGGTGGCGGCCATATTATTGATTTGCTTGCAGATGATATCACCATTGAAGTTGAAACGTTAACAAGCTATACCATTGACCTGCCGCAAACGCCGGAATTTAACAGCTTTGACTTTAAGAAAGACCGCAAGGAAGAGATTAAAAGCGTGGAGAATGGAAAAAAGCAATAATGACTGATCGTTTTTATTTGGACGATAATTTTTTGTAATATGTAAATTTTTATAAATTAGGAAATTATAAACCAATTATAAACTTATTGAGGTAACAGCCCAATGCTGAGGATTTATTGAATAAGCATGAGATGGAACAGTGCTAAAATATTCTGGATAGGTATCATTTTACTTGTGGTACCCGGCCTTGTTCATGCTTACCTGCTCATGCCATTTCCCGGCAGCCAGGATCTGAATGCCATAACCCTGTGTTATTATCTCGAAAAGGTGATCATGCCGCTGCGCTTGATTGGCTTGCTATTCGTTGTTTGGTACCTGTTTAAATTCTACGCTAAAAATACCTTTAAACAAAAGGCTGTTAAAGCCGCTGTTTTTGTGCTTTGCATAGGCAGCTTTTACATAACCGATTATATGTATAAGGCAGAAACCATGTTTAAAGAAACCACAAAAGCTGTTTTTGCCAATGGATTAAAAAACAGGGTGCCGTTAAGCTACCTGGTAGTGGGTGTTGTAAACAACGGTGTAGCCAAAGCTTATCCGCTCATCTACCTGGGCTATCATCATAAACTGCAGGACGATGTAGGCAATAAACCCGTTTTGGTTACCTATTGCACCATGTGCCGTACAGGCAGGGTTTACAGTCCGGTTATAAACGGTGTAAGGCAAAACTTCAGGTTGGTGGGGGCAAGGCACTACAATGCTATAATTGAAGATGAAAACACTAAAACCTGGTGGTACCAGGCTACCGGTAACGCGGCTGTTGGGGAGCTGAAAGGAAAGCAATTAACCGAGCTGCCTTATGAACAATTAACCCTCGCGGCCTGGTTACAGAAACATCCCGAAACGCTCATTTTACAACCCGACAGGCTATACACCGCAGATTATGCCGACCTGAAAAACTACGACCGTGTGCAAGCTATCGACCGTGACAGCACTATAAAAAACAAAGATTCCCTGATGCGTAAAAGCTGGGTAATTGGTGTGATCATAAACGGCAAAGCCAAAGCTTACGACTGGCGCCACATGTACGCCAAACGCCTGCTGAATGATGAGTTGAACAAAAGTTCACTGCTTATTGGCATTGAAAAGGACAGCCTCAGCTATCATGCCTGGAATACATCAGTAAGCGGTAAAACCCTTCACTTTAAACTGGATGATAAAGGCATGCTCACCGACGAAGAAACCGCTTCGGTTTGGGATTGGGACGGCCTGTGCTTAACCGGTACACAAAAAGGGCAGCGCCTTGCTAAAATTCAGGCCTACCAGGAATACTGGCACTCATGGAAACATTTTCATCCCGGTACCGTGTTTTGGAAAGGCGATGAATCGCTGGAGCAAACGGCATCCATTTACCCGCCTTTTTAACAAGCGGCTTTAATTAAATAGCGGTTGCTATTTTGCTGATGTCATCGTCATTAAGCAGAGCGTCTTCAGAAATGTTGGGGTAATACTTATTCAGGATCTTTTGAATAAGCTGGTAGCTTTCGATGGATTGAATGGGAGCGGAAGCCAGTTCAGTGATGGTTGAACCAATGAGCTTAAGTTTTTTTGCCTCGTACTGGTTGATTACAAAGTCAGAAGTTTTTTCTTACGGCTTTGTTGTATGAGATCATCAAGTTTCTTGATCTCTTCAACCAGGTCAATCATTTTTAATACTTCCACCTTTTTCATCAGCGCCAAAATTAGTGATTTATTTGTAACAGGGGGTATAACGGGATATAAGTTGTATTGTTTGTAAGTATGAGACGGGTGGAAGCTGTAATTGTTACGGATAGAAATTGCACACCTTTTCAACGTGTGCAAGCTGAAAAAATTAAAAATATGTCATTGCGAGTGTTTAAATCCGGAGGCCTCTGAAAGTGAAATGACAAAAGAGAGCCTGTCAGTCTGAGCCTGTCGAAGACTCGCGCGCAGAGGCCTACCCACCATGCTTCGACAGGCTACCCATGACACCGTTTTAAGTTGTCATGGGTAGCGAAGCGTGGCAATCTCGTAGCTAATGCATAGCCGCCCTGTATAGCTAAAAGATTGCCGCGTCGCCTCATTGCATTGGCTTATGCTACTCCTCGCAATGACATTTTTTCTTTTACTATTTCTTATCCTCCGTTGTATCCCTTTCAACCAGGGCCATGCCGCATTTAGGGCAGGTGCCGGGTTTATCAAACGTAAGATCGGGGTGCATGGTGCAGGTGTATTTTCCTTTTTTCTTTACTGTTGAGGTGGTGTCGGTTTTGCCGGTGCTTTTAACCGCACTGTTGCAGGCGCCAAGGGCAAGGCCGGCTAAGGCTAAAATGATAAAGCTTTTTTTCATTGATTATTTGTTTTTGATGAATGAGGCCAACCCGAACAACGATACTACCAGCACACCTAAAGAGGCCAGTATACTCACTATGTCGCGGATATCCTTACCCGCCCAGGTCATGCCGAAATATTTGTGTAAAAATATAAAAGAAAGCCCTTCGGCCCTGTCAATTCCTGCAACTTTTGTAGCCAGTTTTGATGAGGTAGTTTCAATATACCAATTGCTGCCGTCGGCATAACTTACCCTTTCAACCGGCAGGCGTTTGTTGATGAAACCATACTCGTTATCAAACTGCTTTACCTGGTTAACTTTTACCCTGCCATAAAATTTATCAGCATCAAGGCTGGTATGGTAGTAGGTGCTTAAAAAACGGGCATAATCCTCATCTCCATTAATTTGTTCTATGCCGGTTAAGGTGTTAAAGTAGGAGATCTGCTTTTTATTATCAGTTACCTGGTAATAGCTGTTGCCACCAAAGTTAACCACGGCTATCCTCTTGATGATACTATCGGCAACAGGAAGCTGAAGGTTGGAGATAGCCAGCTGTTTCCTGTCGATCACTTGTCCATAGTCGGCTTTAGGCGTTTCGGTATTATGCAGCTTTACCGCAAGGTGGAATGCCCCGCTGGTCACAAAAGTAAACATCACAAAGGAAACGATAAGGCCTATCTGCCGGTGATAACGATGAACGATGCGCTTGTCCTCACCGCCATTTTCTTTTCGCTTTTGAGTTACGGATTTAAACTTTTTCCACATTAAACCATAAACAGTTAAGCCGCTGATGAGGGCGAACAGCATTACCACCATGATGATGAGTAATACTACATTTCGGAAAATATCGCCGCCGATATCAGCCAAAAACTGCCAGGTATGGAATTGTTCAAACAGCCAAAGGAAAGCCTTGCGGGTATTATTGTTAAATGTACCCATGCGGCTCTGACTGGTTTCGATATAAATGTCCATGCCATCGGGACGGTCAAAGCTAATCTTCCAAACAGGCAAAAGGTGATTGATGGGCTGGTATTGCCCATCAAATGTTGTTTGCAGAGCGATCTTTTTAATGTTAGATGTTGAGTCCTGCGTAAAATAGCGGGCAAGATAAGTGGCATATAGCTTATCCCCATCTTTTAACAATACCCCGTCATTGGCCGAGTAGTAATTGTACACACTATCTTTATCCAGCACCTGGTAATAGGTGTTGTGATTAAAGTTAATCAGTCCGAAGTTTCGGATAACGGAGATATTATTTTTATCCAATACCTGCTGAATGCTGAGTACCGGTTTCATCTGGCTTTGAGGCAATGGTTTGAACACTTCCTCCGCAATTGAAGGCCTGAACCAGTTTGACATGAATGGGTGTGAAAGACCGCTCAGTGTCCAGAAGATCACCGGGATGAGGGCTGTTAAGCCCAGCACCCGGTGCCATTTATAAAAGTTGCTTTTTACTGTTGCTGATGCCATTGATCAATATTTTGAAAATGAATAACTGATGCCCAGGGTGTAAGTACGTGGCGGCGCGGCGTTATAGGTATCGCCGTACTGGCTGCTGGTTACTGTTGTAGCGTAAAGCTTATTGGTTAAGTTAAGCACATTGAACCAGATGCCCGCGCCTTTTAATACGCTGCTTTTTACATCATAACCCAGACGCAGGTTGTAAATATCATAACCTGAGTAAGTTTTGGTATTGGCTGGGTTGGTGTAGTATTGATTAATGTGCTGCCACTCTGTTGCTATCCTGAAACCAGGAAAGTACTGCGGCTTGTATGTGAGTTCGGAGTTGGCAATCCAGGCTGGTGCGTTGTTCATGCGTTTGCCATCATAGTTGGTTACCGTGTTGGTGCCGGTGGTGTAATTGGTGGTCACCTCGCTGTACTCAACATAGGTATGTTTGGCATTGGTACCGCTAAACCTGAAGGTAAGCTCTTTAACCGGGGCCACAGTAACCGAGTATTCAATCCCCCGGTGACGTGTTGCACCTGCGTTTTGGTTCTGGGTAGTGTTATCCGGTAGCAATTGGTTAATGATTTCGTTATGGCCTTCCAGGTCGAATATACTCAACTCAAAATACAACTTTTTGTTAAACGCCGAAAACCAGCCACCCGCTTCATAATTATCAAAAGTGGCCTGTTTAAGCTGGGTAAGCTGACGTGAACTGTACAAATCACCTGTCTCTGGTGGTTGGAAACCTACGCTATAGTTGGCGTAAATACCTTTGTTATTGCCAAAGTTATAGGTGATGCCCAATTTGGGAGCAACGATATTAAAATTGTTGGTTTCCTGTTGTTTATACTTGGTTTGTCCGGCCGGGATCTCATTATCAAAGTTGTAATGAACCCTGTCATAACGTAAACCACCAACAATCCTCAATGCTTCAGTAGGCTTGACTTCATACTGGACATAAGCCGCGGTGTTGAACAACTTGATCTTGTAGTTGTCAATGTACCTGCCTGTATTACTGAAGCTGGTGTAATAGTTGTTAGCTACATCTTTGGTGATATCAAGATATTGGGCATAATATGAACTCGGGCTGTCATCCATATAAACACCACCAATGAGCCTCGAATGCAGGAAATCAAAATCAACCCGGTGCTGTGCCAGTAAGCCATAGCTGTTGAATTTTTGATCGTTTACCTGGCCGTTGCTGCTTTTGTAAACACCGTTAGCGTCGCGCACGTCGGAGATATAGTAACTTGGCAATTGCGCTGTAGAGTTATTGCGGAAAAAGAGCGTTACAAAAGTGCTGTTCTTGTCATCCCACTGATGATCCAGACGGGTGCCGGCACGAAACGATTTTACCTTGCGATAGGTGAAACGTTGGTTGGAGCCGTAGCTACGGTCATAAAACCGGGCGCTGTCCAAACTACCCGGAGTTTGGGTGTTCAGATAATTATAAGCAACTGAAGTGGTAAGTTTAGTTTTGGCGCTGAAATCATAGGTAGTTTTAAAATTGGCCGAGTACTTATCAAAATCAGAATAATCCTGCCAGCTATCGGTTTGATGGGCTACATATCCACCTGCATACAAACCAAATTTGCCCTGGGTAAAACCGCCGTCGGCATCAACACGGCGGTAATGATAATTATCGCCCTGAACAGAAACATTGCCGGCGTAACCTGTAGGCGGGCCCTGGGTAATAAAGTTAACCGCGCCACCAATGGAGTTACTGCCGTAAAGCGATGATGCCGGCCCTTTGATCACTTCGATATCCTTAACGCCCGACATGTTGATCTCATACAGCGAGTTATGGTTGAAGATGCCTGTAGGGCGGATAGGTACGCCATCTTCCATATACAGGTAAAGTGCATTGTAAGTTATAGGCTGACGAATAGCCATGGTGTGCTGTTCGTTACCCAAATTCACCATGTAAACACCTGCAACCTTGTTCAGCAATTGATAAAGGGCAGTGGCTTTGGTATCCTTAATTTGGGTAGAATTAATTTTGCTGATGGCGATAGGTGCGTCCTGTCTTGCCTGTCCTTCGCGGCTGGCGGTTACTACCACAGGTTGCAGATCGACAGTAGAAGGTTCTAAGGCAATATCAAGCTTTTGGCCTTTTATGGCAGATACCTCAATAATGCGCGCGCTGTAACCAACCATGGCAAATTTAAGCCGGATAATGCCTTGGGTATTGATGCTGAACTGCCCTTTGGCATTAGTCATGCCAAGCTTTGCACCTGTAGCTGCATCGGCATTGCAAATTGATGCACCCGCGATGGCTTCGTGGGTATTGGCATCTGTTATGGTGCCCTGTATGTTTTGGCCGTGAGCCAGGGTTTTAACGAGTATAAAAGTTATAAGTAGGATTAAATATCGTTTCATTATATATTATTACGGGAGTTGCTTCCCGGTGTAAAAATGGGTAGAGTAGAGTGTGGGTTGATTGATAGGAGAGTGTAAAGGTGTCTTCTACCCGTCATTGCGAGGTAAGAAGCAATCCCCGATCAGCAGGGTGGCTACGCAAGGCTCTCGGTATAGTTTGGGATTGCTTCGTACCTCGCAATGACGGAATGTTTAAAACCGATCATACGTAGCAGATACGATCCTATCGCAAAAGATAAAAAAGCTTACTTTGTAAAGCATGAGATTGCCGCGCTTCGCTCGCAATGACATAGTTTTCACACCATACCATCAATCAAAACCAATAAAAATGAAATGATTATCCTAACTGCGGAGGCTGGAATATCGTAGCCGGGCGATCGGCCGGTACGGTGGGGGTGTAAGGGGTTGAAATAACCTGCAACAGGCTGGAGTGGAATTTTACATCAGTTGAACTGATGACATAAACCTCCTGAAAGAGGCTCTTTTGCGACTGCCTTTCGTCGCTGGCCTGCTTGTCCTCTGCCTGTTTGATCTTTTTCGCGAAGTAGCATTTGCCATCGCAGTGCAGCCAGGGTCTGTTCCTGTTTTCGCAAAGCTTGGTAGCAATGTAATTCCTGTTCAGCTCAAAACCCGCGAAAATAAAAAAACGCGAGAAGTTGACCGTGATCAGTGAAAAGATGAGTAAATAGGCTGTAATACGTTGCAGCATGGCGCAAAGGTACGCCCTGTGGGTTTAATAAGCAACTTTAGTTCTAAGTCTTAAGTCGAAAGTACTAAGTCGGAAGTCTCAGTTTTAAGTCTTAAGTTCAAAAATCTAAATGCATAACCCGACTAAAGACTTTTGACTTAGTACTTTCGACTCAAGACTTGTCTCTTTTCAACGTAGCATGCAGGTGTTGGCCTTTGTAAACCAGGTCCATACCAATAGAATCCTGATAAACTTTACCCGTATGGGGCGAACTGCCTCCCGGTACCGGGATACTGAAAGAGAAATTATCACCGTTGATCATGCCGTCGGTAATCGCTACATCCCCTTGTGGCGCATGGGCGGTGCCGGTAAGCTTGCCGCTATCGATCCTAAAAGTGTAGCTTAATGGAAAATGATCATCTCCGGGAAGTTTTAATGAACCTATCCATCTGCCGTTAATATCGGCCATCGAAATAAAACTGAAAGCGGTAATAATAACAAACGCACTGATCACCAGGAACTCTTTTTTCATTGTTGATATAGTTTAAGCAGATACCTATATGCTGTAATTTTAAACTATATACAATTTTATTGCCTTTAAGTTTAAAAAAAGAAAAACCTTACCGGACGGGTAAGGTTTTTCTTTTTTGATATTTAAGATACATCATCCTGAACTTGTTTCAGGATCCCACGAGACAGGCAGACCATGCAAGCTTGCTTAGCAAGTGGGGTGCTGAAGTAAGTTCAGCATGATTATCTTGTTATCAAATAAGGTTATTTCTTTTCAACCGATCTTTTCAATACCGAGCTGCTTTTTGAGCCATTGATATCCAGTTCAACGCTAACCGAATCGCCCATGAATTTGCCTGTATGAGGTATCACGATACCGCTGGTGGCTACTGTAAATGAAAAGTCGGTACCATTGGTTTTGCCTTCTTTAATGTCAACGTCGCCTTCCGGAGTTAAGGCTGTGCCGGTCAGTTTATCGCCATCAACCTTAAAATTATAAAGCAGTGGGTATTCCTGGCCGTCGCTTGTAACTAATTTGCCTGCCCATTTGCCGTTAAGATCAGCTATAGCTGCAAGACATATCATAAAGCAGCTTACCAATAAGGTAGTAGTAAAAATCTTTTTTTCATAAATGTGAATTTTGGTTTATAAATATAAGCACCTTGATTTCTAGGATGAAATGATTACATGATATTTTATGATGTGAAATTTAAATATCATGTAATTCTTAAATCAGGAAATTAAGGTTGTTGAGCTCTTTTTAAAGTGCTATGTACTTTTGAACCATTGGCTTCAATATCAACACCTACCGAATCGCCATAGAATTTGCCTGTATGGGCAATGTGGATATCTTCGATGCTTACGGTAAATTTGAAACTGTCGCCCGTTATTTTGCCGTCTTCAATCGGCATATCGCCTTTAGGTGTTTTGGCTGTGCCGGTTAGTTTGTCCCCATCAATCTGAAAATTATAAAGCAATGGATAAATTTCACCGGTTTCTGTTTCAAGCTTGCCTTCCCACTTTCCGGCAATTCCGGCAATGGCTGCAAAGCAAACCGCAATACAAACTATTACAAGGGCTAAGGTTAAAAAAGTCTTTTTCATAGCTGTTGTTTTCATCGGTAAATGTAAAATCGATATTAAACCAAAACGTAAACTGTACATTAAATTTACTGCCTGCAGTATTATCGATTTATGAACAAAAACTGTACTATAACAGCCAGGTAATTAATGCTGGATTGTTTTTTTACTTTCATTTGTATTTAGGAGCATTTTTTGACTATCTCTAAATAAATGTTAATGATACATTTCCAATTATTCAAAATGATTGTACCTTTAAATCTGCATACTAACCGGGCGAAATCCTGTTTCGCTTTTCACTTTTAAACAACCTATAATAATGAAGAAAATTTTTACCGCATTGCTATTGTTGGGTGGTACATATCTGGGCGCTTCGGCTCAGGATGTTCAGCTTAACAAAGGCTGGAAATTTGCCGTGGGTGATTCTGCCCAATGGTCGTCCCCAACTTTTAACGATCAAAACTGGCAAAACATTGATGTCGCCCATTCCTGGGAACCGCAGGGACACCCTAATTACGATGGCTTCGGCTGGTACCGTATCCACGTAGTAATCCCTTCATCGCTTAAGGAGAAAGCCTATTTAAAAGATAGCCTCCGCTTAAGCCTGGCCAGTGTTGATGATAACGACGAAGTGTATTTAAACGGAAAGCTTATCGCCAAATATGGCGGTCACAGCGGAACCATTAAAGATGGCAATTACGGGCCGCGCACTTATAGTATCCCGGCTTCAGATCCTGCAATTTTGTGGGATAAAGAAAACGTACTGGCCATCCGTATTTACGATACCGGGGGCGACGGTGGTATTTACGGCGATAACTTTTCTATTGCCATGGCCGATGTAATGGATCACGTTACAGTTAATACCGATGGCGATTTTAGTTTCCAGGAAAATAACAGCCTGGCCAAATCAGTTAAATTGGTAACCACCAATAAATACCAGTACCAGGGTACTTTGGCTTTTAAAGTTACCGATCCTGAAACGGGCGCCGTAATCTACGAAAAAACAAACCCTGCAAACTTTACCACAGGCAAGCCTTTTACCTATTCGTTTGTGATAGCCCGGTTAGCAAAAAAATCGTATACCATAGCTTATACTTTTACAGATCAAAAATCTGGTAAAGAGATTGTTAAAACCGAAACTACGCCTTATGTACTTACGCCTTACCCATCGCCCAGGCCAAAAATTAACGGAGCCGATGTTTACGGTGCAAGGCCTGGTAACCCTTTCCTTTATCTGATCCCGGCAACCGGTAAAAAGCCGCTTAACTATAAAGCTGCGGGCTTGCCTGCCGGCTTAACGCTTGATGCTAAAACGGGTATCATTTCGGGTGTGGTAAGCCAAAAGGGAGATTATCCTGTAACGCTTACCGTTACCAATAGCTTAGGCAATAAAACCAAAACACTAACTATTAGCATTGGCGATAAAATTGGCCTTACCCCGGCCCTTGGCTGGAACAGCTGGAATGCCTGGGGCTTGAGCGTTAATGACGAAAAAGTAAAGATCTCGGCTAAAGAAATGTCGGAGAAATTAAGTGCTTATGGCTGGAACTATATCAATATCGACGATGGCTGGGAGGCGGAAAACCGTGCTGCCGATGGTGCCATCGTAGCTAACAGTAAGTTTCCGGATATGAAAGGTTTAACTGATTATGTACACAGCCTTGGCCTGCATACCGGGATTTATTCATCGCCTGGCCCGCGCACCTGCGGCGGCTTTTTGGGCAGCTGGCAGCATGAAGACCAGGATGCCAAAACTTATGCCGACTGGGGTTTTGATTATTTAAAATACGACTGGTGCTCCTACTCGGAAGTTACCCCTCCGCATCCCGACCTGCCTGCACTTAAGAAACCATATGAAGTAATGCGCACCTCTTTAAATAAGGTAAACCGCGATATTATGTTCAGTTTTTGCCAGTACGGCTGGGGTGATGTTTGGAAATGGGGTGCCGAAACCGGCGGCAACAGCTGGCGTACCACCGGCGATATCCAGGATACCTGGAGAAGTATGAGTGATATTGGCTTTAGCCAGGATCCTGCTTCGCCTTACGCTGGTCCGGGGCATTTTAATGATCCGGATATGCTGGTTGTAGGCAAAGTAGGCTGGGGGCCAAGCCTGCACAATAGCCGTTTAACTTATGATGAGCAATATACCCACATCAGTTTATGGAGCCTGCTGTCTGCGCCGCTGTTAATCGGCTGCGATATGGGGCACCTGGACAGGTTTACGCTTAGCCTGTTAACGAATGATGAAGTACTGGCTATTGACCAGGATGCCTTAGGCAAAGGTGCAAGACAGGCTTCTAAAACAGATGAGCAGCAGATTTGGGTAAAAGAGCTCACCAAAGGCGAAAAAGCAATAGGTTTCTTTAACACATCTGATAAATATCAAACTGTTAACCTGGAAGCTAATGACAAGCTGTTAAAAGGCTTTACCAAAGCCCGTGATGTTTGGGAACAGAAATACCTGATAGCGGTTAACCACAAATATACTTTCAAAATCCCACCGCATGGCGTAAAGCTTATTAGGGTTATGTAAGGATTTAGGGTAGGGAGATAAAAAACACGCGTCGTTGCGAGGTGCGAAGCAATCCCCGATGAGCAGGGCCACCCTGTATAGTTTGGGATTGCTTCGTACCTCGCAATGACGCTTTTTATTTGATTAGCTGATTTTATAAAAATCAATTTGGCACATCGTTTCATGTCCCCTCAGGGTCTCTCGCAGAGGACCTTGAGGTTCACTGCGTTTTGGTTAGAACAGCTGATCTGGCGTATATCAATCTGCATGACGTATACATCAGGGTCCTCTGCGAGAGACCCTGATGGGACGTTGATAGCAAAAATGGCCTATATCTATTCGATAAAGGCCATTTTTATATAACGTAGTTTGAAAATCAATTTGGCACATCGTAATGATATACCGGCGAAAAAACTCCTTCACTTGTAGTGTAGTAGCCTTTACCATCGGGCTGAAAACCTATCGCCTCGCCCTGTTTTTCAACTTTGTAGGTAAGTTCCTGTGGCTTGCGTACCATAGTTTCCCATATGGGTTCGTTATGCTGGCGGCGCCAGTAGTAAACTTTGTCGTAACTTTTTAGCAGGATCTGCTGGCCGTCTTTAGAGATATCGCCGGCTGTGATCCATTTAAAAGGTTTAAAGCCCGCGAAGTACAATTTGCAGCGTTTGGTTAATACTGTTGTTGTATTGGCCTGGTATTTTAACGGACTGGTGTAAACCGCAACGGTATCACCCCTTTTACTTACAATGATCAATTGCTTGCCTATCGGGTCAATCATCAAAGTTTCAGCATCTTTGGGGCCATCCGGATATTTAAAATCTGCCCGTACAGCTTGTGTGTTTGTAATAGCCTTATCGCCTGTAGCCCATGATTTTTTTCGGCCATGCGGTAAACTGTAATATATGGCCTGTTTTGATTGTTATCGCCTATATCGCCAAGGTAAACGTAGCTTTTACCTTTTTCCGGTCCGGGGCCAACATCAATATCTTCACAATCCTGTACGCCCAGCTTTTGAGTGCTGTCACCCTTAAAATAAATGGTTGATTTGAGTTTGCCTTCGGCTGTTATAGCAAAAAAACGGCTTGTATCGCCGCTGTCGTTATGTACATAATAGGTGTCGGGGCTAATGGATGACGCCGCAATACCCGACGTTTCATCCATCTCTTTATCATTTAGGGTGCCTGTAATGTCCTGCCTGTCGAGCAGCCTGTGCTTGGCGAAGGCCCCCATGAAAAGTAGGGATACAATGGGTAAGAGTATATTTAATTTTTTTGACCGGCTCATTCTGTTTCTTGCAAACAATAACGCAAATAAAGCGCATTAGTATGAAGTTGACATTAATTATTTGATTTTGTTACGACTATATGAAAATTATATAACAAACAGGGCAATGGTACACAATATTCGTACCACGAAACATTTATGCCGATTCAAAGGCATGTAATAAGGCGCTTTGCCGGAATATTTCTGCAGGGGTACGGTAATCGGCCAGTTCAAGTTCCTGAACATATTTGCAATTGCAGGGGTGCCCGGGTTCAATAAAAACAGGCATATCATAGCCCAGTTGCTGGTAGTATGGAGTGATGAACGCTTTTACAGGCAGTTCGTTTGCTGCGGAAACAACATTAGGCGTAAGTTTTTTTAAGGGCTTTAAAAGTATTTTAATTTCACAAAGTTTAAAGTTGTCATAAAGCGGGATCCAGCGTATTACATCGTCAATACTAACTGCTATGGCATTATGTTTTACGCCGGTAAGGACGCCAATATTCACTTCGCTATTGTTTAAAAGACTAATGATCATAACCTGCTGACCGATATAACGACTAAAAATCACGAGCTGGGCTATCACACTTACTTGTTTCATTTTGCTAATTTTATTAGCAAAATACGGAAATTAGTTAGTAAGATGCAAGGGCGAATGCGAAATGGTTGACATTGATAATGCTAAACCATGATGTAATAAAATTGCGGTCATGTTCAATGGTACATGCCGAAAGTTTAGTGCAGCGCAATCGGTGGTTAGCCATTTAAGTTTAGTAACTTCATTGGCTAAGCCCCCCAAATTATATTTACAAGAGGATATAAAGAATTGCTAAAAATATTAGCTTTAATTAAATTAATCTTTATAATTTTATAATTCAGAACTTTAGTTTATAAAACAAGTAATCTATCTAAATATGGAGCAAATAAAAAAAGAAGATATCAATTTCGTGATAACTGATCTTGATGACACAATATGGGATTGGTTGGAGATGTGGTATCAATCATTTATGCCGTATCTAAATAGAATAGTTGAAGAAACCGGCATTAACATAAATATTTTAAAAAAGGAGTTTAAAGCACTTCATGAAAAATATGGAACGACGGAGATGTCGTTTATTTATAAAGAGTTGCCATCTATTAATCAGTCTTTTTATCCGATTTTTGAAGAGGTTGTTGACGGTAAAAAAAGTATATTACATGAATATAATTCTAATAAAAAAATAATTTAACTGCTTACGAGGGCGTTATAGACACATTAAAGTTTATTAAAAATCAAGGCAGTAAAATAGTAGCGTTTACTGAATCAAATGTTTTTTTACCAAGTATCGTATTAAACACTTAGGTTTAGATACTATTATCGATACCGTATATTCTCCCGAAGGTTATCAAATTCCTGGTTCGGTTTACAAACACTATTCAGAAGATTATTGGGATCTTAAGCAAACAGAAATTAAAACCTTGCCGAAAGAAACTCGTAAACCTAATGTTGAAATATTAAATACTATTATTAAAGATTTTAACGCAGATAAAAGTAAAAGTATTTATATTGGAGATAAATTAGATAGAGATATTTATATGGCGCAGCAAGCTGGTGTTACGAGTGTACATGCGGAATATGGGCATATAATCGACGGTGATAGATATGAGTTGTTAAAGGAAGTTACACATTGGTCACCGGGAGATGTGGAAAGAGAGAAGCAATTTAAATCTCAAAAATTAGATATACCCTCTCCCGATTATACTTTAAAATCTTTTGATGAATTAATAACATTATTTCGCTTCACTAAGTTTGCAGATGCCTAATCAAAACTCTCGTCAAGGTATTGATAATACTTTAAAAATATGGGAAAAGACTATTGATGTTCAACAGCATTTTAATGATATTGAATTACAAATAAGAAACTATACTTTAACTTTATTTACCGGCATAATGGCTGGAATAGGCTATTTATTAAAGGAAAAAATTAATATAGATCTTCATGGTTATATTATTCCCTCCTCGGCCATAGCGGCATTAATTGGTATGATAATCATGTGTGCATTTTACTTTATGGACAAATATTGGTACCATAAGCTATTAAAAGGATCTGTTAAGCATGCATTGGACATCGAAACATTAATTCAATCAACTCATCCTGAGATTAATTTGACTTCAAAAATAGGCGACGCAAGCCATATTAAATTTTTTGGATTGAAAGTAGATTCCGATAAAAAATATTGGTTTTTTTACTACCCTTTAATATCTATATTTTTTGTTTTATATATAGCACTTTTAAAATGGGCTTGATTAAACCTTACATTCGAAGCATAAAAGTTGTTTTCGGGATACTATTATTAATTGGCTTAACTATTTACGCAGTTAGACGCGAAATTCCGTTGAAACGTAATATTCAAGGTTTTGTAAAAGAGAACTTTCCTGTTTATAAAAATTATGAATATATTGATGTGCAACAATTAGGACATTTGGATCTAAAGTCGCAGATTCAGTTTGGTATAATTATAAGCCCCCAAGAACTGGATAGGTTGTCGTCATCTGATACGCGTGTGTTTGTTCACAAATTTAGACTCAATGATACATTATATAAACTTAATTTGTGTGTTAATTCAAAAGACAGTGTGATTGCTATGGGTAAACCACTAAAAGTTTTATGGTAAATTAACTTCCCGTGTTGCGTAATCGTGCGGTTCTATAAGTAGTCACGGGTATCCGGATCTCAATCCCTCGCTGCATATGCGCCAGTATCTGAAATGTTTTTGGGCGTGGGTCGGCAATGTGCTACCAATAAAAAAAGGCCTTTTTCAAGGCCCTTTCTCATTTTTATTATTTCTCAACATCAATAAGCTCCGGCTTTGTGGCTTCGGACTTGCTGAGGTCAATATCCGGTTTTGAAATATCTGTTAGCGCTACGCGGCCACGGTCTTTACGCAGGATGCGGTTAAACAACGAGATCTCCCTGTCGAACAAAAACTGGAAAAACAGTTTGGTCCATGAGGTGTGATAGTATAATGTATCATAATATTCCGGGGCAGTTTTCCTAATCTCGGGGAGCTTGTTCCATGGGATAGAAGGGAAATCATGGTGCTCATTGTGGAAGCCCACATTAAATGCTACCGCGTTAAGGTTGCCATAATAGCTGTATGTTTCCTGTTCTTCGGTAACGGTAAGGTAATGTTCCTGGATCCAGCGGGCGCCCAGCGGGTGCAGGCCAACTGAAAAAGAAAAGCTTAACAGCAGAAACGCTACTGCATGCCAGCCCATGAAATAAGCGATAGCGGTTGTAAATGCTGCCTGTAATAACCAGTTTGTCAGGATCCAGCCGTCAAAAGGATGGATTTCCCTTAAACGTGAAAGGCGAAACAATTGAAATACCGGGAAAAACAGCAGCCAGATTGCTTTACCAAAAAATGAATTGCTGATCAGTTTGGCTTCCCAGCGGTTAGGCAAATCGGCGTCAAGCTCATGCACACCTTGGAAAGAGTGATGCTTGATGTGGTATTTTTCGAATGAAATAGCGCTTGGCAATATCTGCGGTAAATTGGCAAACATGGATGCCCAACGGTTTGCGTTGCGGTTTTTAAACAGCAGCTGGTGTGTACATTCATGGATCATTACAAACAGCGCATGATCGGCAAAAGCGCCGAGCAAATAAGCCGCTCCGAAAACTATCCACCATGACTGGTCGCGTACAAACCAGGCTAAAACAACCTGGAAAGCTACTAAACCAATAATGGCCCATATGGTTGCGGGGTTTTTACCAATAAGCTTTCGCAATTGCGGAAACTCCTTCAAGATTTTTTTGTGCGGATACGATGAGGTTCAGACTCCTGGGAATAAACAAAATCAGTCTTTTTAATCATATAGTGTTAAAACGTTAAATATAACGATAACGTGCGCAAAAGTTCATTTTTTTGTAAAAATTAATTAGCAATATTAGGAATAAACAAAATCTTCACGATCATTTCATATAAATTTTATACATAATTTACGTTAGTTTTGCTTAAAAACAAGCACCTTAAAAGTATTTGGAATGGCTTTACGTGTACCGGGCTCAAACTGTGCAACGCTTAAATAAATTTTGTGGGTTTTGGCGTCAAGTGTCATCGTGCGGGCCCGTTCGGCAGTTTTTAGGGTTTGGATCACCTCATATTCATCAGCCGATTTTTGTTTGATGACGGTAGTGGTGCCATCGCCGCATGAGCAAAATATAAGTTTGGTTTCAGGGTCATAAACTACCGCGTCAACACCCGCGCCAATTGGCAGGGTAGCAGTCACTTTACCTGTTTTGATATCAACAACACTCACCCCTTTATTTTCGCGGCAAACGGTAAACAATTTCTGATTAGCGGCATCAAGCGCTAAGCCTGTTGGGCCGCCGCAGGGGGCAAGGGGATAGTTTTTAACCACTTTAAGGCTTTTGCTATCAATAACATTCAGGCTGCTTTTATCTTCAAGGTTATTGTAGATTTTACCTTTACCGTCCGATACTGCAAACTCGGGGCCGCCGCCAAGTGCAACCGTGCCAACCTGTTTAAGCGTTGCCGGGTTAATTACCGATGAATTATTGCTTTCGCCGTTAAAGGTAAACACCCGGTCGGAGTAGGGGTCATACATAATGGCATCCGGGCCATTAGCATTGGTAAGGGCAATGGTAGTTATGGTTTTAAAAGTTTTTAAGTCAAAAACAACTACGCCATTTGCCTTGCCATCGCTGATGAAACCACGATTAAGTTTATTTACTATGGCTATGCCGTGAACGCCTTTCATGTTATCAATAACGCCAACCGGCTTTTCGGTATCCAGGTTAATGACATTTACAGCGGTGCCATGCGATACATACAGGTTGCGGTTGATCTTGTCTATAGCCAGGTAATCGTAACCTCCATCACCCGGTAGCGCGATGGTTTTATCGGCCACATAGGTTTGCGCGTTCAGTTTAAAAGGAGCTATACCTGCTATGAGCAAGGCTACGGCCAAAATTTGCTTTTTCATTTTTCGGGAGTGTTTATTGCCATGAAATTAAGTCCCGAATCTGTAAAAATGCTGTGTTAACCGCGGTGGCTTTCATTAATTTCATTTAAATGGGTGTTAAACCCTTTGCTGTACAATATACGGAGCATTGCCGGTAAAACAATAAGCAGTAATGGCAACGCCGCTAAAAATCCGCCGATAACCGCAATAGCCAGTGGCTGATGTAATTGCGCGCCCGCACCTATGCCTAAAGCAAGCGGCAACAGGGCTATAATAGCGCCCAACGCGGTCATCAGTTTTGGTCTTAAACGGGTACTGATGGCAAAGGTTATAGCGGCGTCAATGTTTTTATTTTCATTTTCGATAGCGCTTTCCTTAAACTGCAGAAAGGTGAAAATGGCGTTTTCACCAATAATGCCTACAATCATAATCAACCCCGTATAGCTGCCCACATTGAGCGGCGTACCGGTAATAAATAAGGCCAGGAAGCTACCGGCGATACCTAAAATGCCAATCATCAAAATAAGCAGTGCTATCCTGAACTGCCTGAACAGGAATAATATCACACCAAAAACCAGTAAACAGGCAGTTATCAGGATAATAAGCAATTCTTTAAATGACTGCTGCTGCTGGGCGTAAGCTCCTCCGTACTCCACATGGTAACCCGTTGGCAGGTTTACGTTGTCATGGATGGTTTTTTGAATGGATGTTATTACAGTACCCAGGTCGCTGCCTTCTAGCCGGGCGCTCACTACATTCATGCTTTGCAGGTTTTCGCGGTTGATCTCGGCATCGCCAGGCCTTAGCTCTACCGAGGCAAGTTCGGTTATAGGGATGAGTTTACCGTTGGGTAAAAATATATGCAGGTTATGGATATCATTCACGTTAAGCGAGCGGTTACCCGGGTAAACCATGCGAATGGGTGAGAGTTGTTCTTTCTCCAGTAAGCTGCCTATCACATTACCTTCCAGCGCGGTTTGGATCTGCATTTGCAGATCGGCGGCGGTAATTCCATACTGTGCGATTTTGCTGTAATGGGGTTGAATGCTTACCGAAGGACCGGCGATAACAATACCCGGCAGCACATCGGCAGTGCCTTTTACTTTTTCAACCAGCCCGGCTATCTGCCTTGACAGGTTTTGCAATGTTTGTTGATTATCACCAAATACTTTGATCTCGATAGGCTCGGCTGATGTGGTGAGGTCGCCAAGCATATCGGATATCACCTGGCCAAACTCAACCTGCAGCGCGGGTTGGGTTTCTTCAACTATTTTGCGCAAATCGCTGATCACCTCTTCGGTGCTTTTGGTGCGATCTTTTTTTAGCTGGATAAGATAATCGCCGCTGTTAGGCTCTGTAATAAAAAAGCCCATTTGTGTACCCGTGCGGCGCGAATAGGCAGTTACATCCGGATGTTTTATGATCTGTTTTTCTATCTGGCGCAACATCCGGTCGGTTTCTTCCAGTGATGTTCCGGGAGGCGATTTGTAATCGAGCACGATGGCGCCTTCGTCCATATCGGGCAGGAAGCCGGTCTCCAGCAATGGGGGCACAATCACAATTACGGCAGCCAACGCGGCAATAATGATAAGGCTTACATAAGGGCGCAGGATAAAGAAGCTTACCCACTTTTGTTGCTTAACTGTATGTATTTCTTCTGCCTTGGCTTTTGCTGTATTTAATTTAGGCTTACGCGTTACGAGCAGGTAAATTACCGGTAAACCGATCCAGGTTACAAAGAATGAACTCAGCAAGGTAATGATCATGGTATCGGTAAGCACCTTGAAGTAGGCCCCGGCCACACCCGTCATCAAAACAAACGGAATAAAAATTACGATGGTACTAATAGATGAGCCCACCATGGCCGGGAAAAGATAATCAATAGCCTTGCGTACCAAATGGCTGCTCAGCTCATCAGGGTGTTCTTCATGTACCCGGTGGATCTGCTCAACCACTACAATGGCATCGTCAATAATTAACCCTATGGATGCTGCGATAGCACCCAGCGTCATGATATTAAAAGTATAGCCAAGCCAGTACAGTATAAGTAATGTAAGCCCAAGTGTAACCGGGATGGTAATCAATATGGTTATACTTGCCTTGAACGATCTTAAGAAGATAACCGCCACAATAATAGCCAGGAGTAAGCCTACCCAAAGGCTGTCGCTCACACTCCTAACCGAATCGTTCACAAAATCGGCCTGAACATAATATGGCCGTATACTTATACCCCGCGGGAGTAGTTTTTTCAGCGCGTCAATCTTATCAGCCATATCGTTACTCACCGAAATTAGGTTGGCATTGGGTTGCTTCACTACGGCTATCAGTACCCCATCATGACCGTTGGCGTTGATGCGGGTGTATTCAATCCCTTCGTTAACCTGGATGCTTGCAAAATCCTTGAGCCGAACTATCCTTTTGCGGTTGTTGCTGATCACCAGGTCTTCCAACTGATCTTTGGCGTTGATGGTAGCATCAGTAACAGTGAGGTACATGCGCTTATAATCAGACAGGTAACCCTCTGATTTTACAAAATTGGTAGTAGCAAGCGTATTGCTGATAATATCAGGCGTAAGGCCTAATGAGGTCATTTTTTGCTGATCGAGCGTGAGCCAGTATTCTTTGAGTTTACCGCCGATCACCCTGATCTCCGATACCCCGTCGACCTGCGAAAGGAATGGTTTTACCGTGTAAGTAGCTAATTGCCTTAACTCGATAGGAGACAGGTTGTGGCTTTCCAGTGTGTACCCGCTTACCGGTAAAATGGAAGGGTTCATTTTGGCTACGCTGATATTTACATCGACAGGAAGGTCGTTCTTGATCTGGTCGATGCTCGACTGGATACGCTGCTGGCTCAGGTCGATATCAGCATTCCAGTTGAGCAGTGCTGAAATTTCACAGCTTCCCCTGCTGGTAGTACTGCGTACCAGTTGCAGATCCGGCACCTGCTTAATGGCATTTTCCAGCGGTTTGGTAACCGTAACCATCATTTTATTTACCGGCTGCAGGCCCTCGTCGGCAATGATTTTGATCTTTGGGAAAGTGATTTCAGGAAAAAGCGAAGTTTGCAGTTTTGAATAGGCAAACAAACCGCCCATAATAATCAGGGCAAGTACCAGGCCTAAAGGCTTGCGGTGGGTTATGAAGTAATTTTTTCGCTGGTTCATAGTATAAACCCCACTCAACCCGCTCAGCCAATCGGCGGAAAGGTTTAAAATAGCTCTCTGATCGTGGGATGGTCAGAAAGTTTTCTTGTATTTATCTAAGTCCAGATCTCTTTTTTAAAGCTCTCTTAAAAGTCTTCCCTTTAAGGGAGATTTAGAGGGGCTTACTCTACAATTTTCACTTTAGCCGTATCTGCCAGTCCATAATTACCTGTTGCTACAATTTTATCGCCTGGCAAAAATTTGGGGGTTAAAATTTCCACCCTGCCGCCGGTTTCAATGCCTTTGGTTATGGCAGTTTTTACGGCGGTAGTAGGATTGATCAGCTTCATTACCCAAAACTCCGTTTGTGTTTCATTGCTTAGTATGGCCGATTTTGGAAGTGATAGCGTATGCGGGCGTATCGTTTTAATGATCCGCGCTTTGGCTACCAAATTTTCGGGAATGGGATTGGCGCTGTTTACCTTAAGCACAATGCCCTGGGTTTGCGATAATGAATCAACAGCGGGCATTGATGAGCTTACCTGTGCCGTAAGTTTTTCACCGCCGGGCAGTACAAGTTGTACGTCCTGATTGTTTTTTACATAGCTACGCAGTTCATAAGGCAATTGCATCACAAATACAAAGCTTGAGCGGTCGCTGATCACGGCAAGCTGCTCGCCATCCTGCACATAATCGCCTTGTTGATGGTTGAGTTGGGTAACGTAGCCATTACCGGCAGCTTTTATTTTATTTACGCCCGAAAACTTAAACGTAGTATCCAGCACATTGATGCTGTTGCCAATGCTTTGCGCTTCCTTGGTTTTTATGCTGAATAAAAACTCGCCTTTATTTACATAGTGCCCCGGCAGGATATTTACCTTTTGGATATACCCGTTGGCATTTGCCTTAACAACATTTTTTTGTTGAAAAACAGATGTGGCGCTAAGGTCAATGTAATCAACCATAGCACTATTGGCAACCGTGGTTACGGTTACGGGCGTTTGAGCTGCTGTTTCTGCATCGCCGGCATCATCTGCAGGAGTGTTGCCTTTGCAGCTATACAGCAAGGTTAAAAGGCCTGCAAACAGGTATATATGTTTAAATTTCATGTTATTTATTCCAGTAATTGAGCTGATTAATGAGCTGCAGCTTATTAATATTGGTTTGTGTTTTAAGGTTTTTTATAGCAAGATAATTATTAATCGCCAGCACCAGGTCGGCTACCCGCACATCGCCGGTTTGCAGGAGTTGGGTGTCAACTTTTACCAGGCTTTCGGTGTATTTCATTTGGTCGTCAATCTGGTTTAGCAGTTTCTCTGAACCATCAATCTGTTGGTTTAGCTGGGCAATCTGCTGGCGGTATTGGGTATCAAAAAACGCTTTATAGCTGCGCCGGGTATCCTCTTCTAACGAAAGCTTGCGGTACTGGATCTTACGCTGGCCTCCATCATATAATGGCAGGGTAAAACTAAAACCAACGCTGGCCCCGAAATTTTTATACGCTGGTCCGCTCAGGAAATCAGAATTGTAACCGCCGTCGGCCAGCAGGTTGATCTTGGGCTTGTAGCTGAAATCAACTAATGAACGGCTATTCACCAGCTTAAGGCTGTCCGTTTTATACTGGTTGAAAAAGATGCTGTTGCTGATATCGGCCCGGATAGTTTTTTGAATACCGGGATCCTGTAATTCGATGTAACTGGTATCGGCAATGCCGGTTAAATAGTTAAGCGTTGTATAGTCATTTTTATATTGCAGCCTTGCCTGCGACAGTGTTAACTCTTGCTGCTTAAGGGTAACCAGAAAGGTAAGGTAATCGCTTTGGCGATAAACATTGGTGCGCGTTAGTTTTTTAAGCAGCGCTTCCTCCCGGTTAAGCAGGCTGATCACTTCCTGGTTAAATTTTACCTGCTGCAGGCTGCCAAATGCGGCGATGTATTGTGCAGTGACTGCTTTTTTCAAATCCTGTTCGGATATTTTAGCGGTATTGAGCACCGATTGCGACTGTAGCTTAACGGCGTCGATCTGCGCGGCGATATTTTTTGCTATCCAGCGATTGATTGATGCCTAATAGTGCATTAAGCGTATGCTCGTTGGTTATAGCAGGGGCATAGCCATAGCCGCCGGCAACCGGCGCGTAAAGACCGGCACTGTTAGCGCTTACCTGTGGCCTGTAACCTGCCCTGATCCGGAGGCTGTCCAGTTGGCCTGACGCAACCTGGTTTTGCAGGTCCTTTAACAGCGGGCTGTTGCTTTTGGCAAGCTCCAGGTAATGTTCAAGATTGTAGGTTTGTGCCTGTATAGCAGCACTAAACAGGCAAAATAAAAAGCCGAAAACCCATTTTATCCGGATGGTCAAAATAATGCGTATTGTGTTAAATAATAGCTAAGCTACACGATAATTCTGGAAAAAATTGGTAGGGGCAGTGTAACAAATTTAAAAGTTAACCGTGAAGATATGGTAAAGTTCTTCATAACTGTAAACCAGCTGATAACCCAAACTTTCGCAGATCTGTTTGGAGATAGTGAGCCCCAGGCCGCTGCCTTCGGATGTGGATGCTTTATGAAAACGTGTAAAGATATTTTCAGGATTCAAGGCTACTTGCTCACCGGTGTTTTTGATAGTTAAATTTTGGCTTGTGAGGCTGATGATGATCTCGCCGTTAGTTCGGTTATGCCGAACAGCGTTGATGATTAGGTTATTTAACAATATCTCAATAAGGTAATTGCTGGCATCAATTTCTTTTTCGCCAATTGTTGAAATAACCGTTATTTCTTTGTCGTTGAAAATATCTTCCAATTGATACAGCAAATCATCTATAAGTTCCTGCAAATCCAGGTGCTGTCGATCGTTCAGTAGTTTGTTCTCAATCTTGACCAATAATAACAACGATTGATTAAGCCTGCTCAGGCGGGATACAGCACTGTAAAGGTCATTGAGCAATTTACTTTGATGCTCACTAAAGTTTTCTGTCTGGATTAGGGTATCCAGTTTTGAATTGATCACAGCGATAGGGGTAAGCAATTCGTGCGAGGCGTTTTCGGTAAAGGTTTTAAGGTCTTTGTAGTCTTTTTTTACCCGTTCGGCCATGGCGGTAACTTCGGCCTGGAGTTCGTTAAACTCGTCGATAGTGGTATTGGGAGATGGCATTTCGCGGCTATCGGTAACGTTAAATAGTTTCAACTCGCTCAGGATACTGTAAAATGGCTGCCAAAGCCGGCTCAATATGAGGCGATTGGTAATTACCAGCACCAGCAGCAGTAATAAGATAACGCCAATGGTAATGCCGAAGATGATCTGGATCAGATCTTCCGTTTCTACTTTTGATTCAACTATCAGAATTTTATAATACCTGTCGCCAACTTTTACCGAACTGACCAAACCGCGACCTGATTCCGGCTCGTCTTTTTCGCGGTAATAAGTAGTGTTAAAAAATTCGCGTTTAACGGAATTGGGTTCGGCCGAAATAAAGGTGATCTGCTGATCTTTAGAGGCGAAAACCTGGGGCAGGTGGTGATTGAGCTTTACGTAATCAAAAACTTCCTGCTCTTCAACCTTAAGTGAATTGTCTTTTTGATTAGTAAGGATGAGGCTGATGGCCTGGTAATAAATGGCACCGGTTATCAGCATGATAACGATAGTAGCAATTAAATTTACCCGGTTATACCTTTCCGAAAGCTTCATTATTGATCGGCAAATTTGTAGCCCATACCATAGGCTGCATAAATATAATCCTTACCGCCGGCTTCCATTATTTTTTTGCGGATGTTTTTAATGTGCGAATAAATAAAGTCGAAATTATTGACCAGGTCGATGCCATCGCCCCATAAATGTTCGGCAATGGCGTTTTTTGAAATTACCTTGCCTTTGTTGGAGATAAAATAGATAAGCAAAGCAAATTCCTTACGGGTAAACTTTACCGGCGTGCCGTTTACAGCTACGGTTTTGGCCATCAGGTCGATACTGAGCTCGTTAAAGTTAAGCACGTTGCTGCCATTGAACATTTTACGCCTGATGATGGCAGATACCCTCGCCTTCAATTCCGAAAGGTGAAAGGGTTTTACCAGATAATCATCGGCACCGAGGTCAAGGCCCTGGAGGCGGTCATCGAGCGAGTTTTTGGCCGATATGATGAGCACCCCATCGGTGTAGTTATTGGCTTTAAGCTTTTTTAATATATCAATACCATTACCGCCGGGCAAGGTGATATCCAGCAGGATGCAATCGTAACGGTATAATTCAACCTTTGCGAGGGCTGCTGCATAGCTGGCCGCGGTTTCACAAATGTTGCCGGCTTCGGTAAAATATTCTTCAATACTTTCGCGCAGGCCTTCTTCGTCTTCGATGATGAGTATTTTCAAAACGTTTTTTTGATAAAGTTAAAACGCCAATTTGTACAGATTCTGGATTTTGAGCAGAGGCTAACAGCTATCTCACAGATTTTGTACAGAATACCTAAGCAAATTTGCATTTAGCTTGTTGCAAGTTAAAAACAAAATTGGATCATTATGTGGTGGATCTACGCATTACTTTCGGCACTGTTTGCGGCGCTTACAGCCATTTTTGCCAAAATAGGGATTAAAGGAGTTGATACCGACCTTGCTACGGCCATCCGTACCGTCATAATCCTGATCCTGGCCTGGGCCATATCGCTTTTTAAAGGGACTCATGGCGGTATCGGCAGTCTTACTAAAACCAACTGGACTTTCCTCATTCTTTCGGGCTGTGCAACCGGCCTTTCGTGGATCTGTTATTTCCGCGCCCTGCAGTTGGGCAAGGTAAGCCAGGTTGCCCCGGTTGATAAACTAAGCGTTGCTTTGGCCATAGCGCTTTCTGTTATTTTTCTGGGCGAGCCATTAACTTTAAAAAATGCCATAGGCGCGCTGCTTATCATTGGCGGCACAATTGTATTGATTTTCTAATCTTTTTGTAACATGCTCATATACAATGTAACAAGCATATATACATAACAAAAACATATTGTAACAAATACACTTCAATACCATTTAATTCAGATTTAATCCAATCTTTCTTATAAAATTTGTGGTTCCAAACACCCGTATTTTATAATGAAGTCTGTTTTTTTGATATTATTTTCTTTTATTTTTATAACCACCTTACACGCCCAAACTGTCCCCGGAGCCAAGGGGAAAATCACCGGTAAAGTTACCGATGCCACTACCAAGCTGCCGGTTGACTATGCCACCGTATCTGTATTTAAACAAGGCGCTGCTTCACCCTTCAATGGCATCAGTACCGATCCCAAAGGAAATTTTAGCATAAATAACATCCCCGCCGGGGAGTATAAAATAACCGCCGAATTTTTAGGTTTCCAGAAAGCAACTATCGAACATGTAATGGTTAAAGATGGAGCCGTATCATTGGGCGAGATCAAATTAGCTCCGGTTGCCAATGAACTAAAAGGCGTAACCATAACTGCCAAAGTACCTACTGTTGAAAACCGGATAGATAAAATGGTTTACAACCCTCAAAACGATTTAAGTGCACAGGGCGGCGTAGCTATTGATGTATTGAAAAAAGTACCGCAGATCACGGTTGATATTGATGGTAATGTGGAGCTTCAGGGCAATGCCAATATCCGTTTTTTGATCAATGGTAAACCATCAAGCATTTTTGGGGCCAGCCTTGCCGATGCTTTGGCCAGCATCCCGGCCAGTCAGATCAAAAGTATTGAGGTGATTACCAGCCCTGGCGCCAAATATGACGCGGCCGGTACGGGAGGTATCGTAAACATTATCTTAAAAGATAGCAAAGTGCAGGGCGTTAACGGCAGTGTTAACCTATCGGCAGGTACCCGCCGCGAAAACGGCTCATTTAACCTCAATGCCCGTAAAGGCAATTTTGGGGTTAACGCTTTTTTTAGCGGTAACGCCCAGATCAATAGTAACGCACCCAATACCCGTAACCGCGTATCAACCGATTCGGCCGCTAACAGGACCACTCTTTTTCAGCAGGGCAGCAATAATTTTAAACGCAGCGGTTATGAATCGGGCATTAATTTTAACTGGGATATCAGCCCTAAAGATCAGCTGACCGCAGGTGTGGGCTTTAATCATTTTGGTAACCATGGCAACGGAATTACCAACCAGGATCAAAGCGAGGTTGACGCAGCAGGTAACCCGATATCTGATATCAGGAGTATCCGTAACTCAAGCAGTAAATTCAGTGGCTACTCAACCGATGTAAGTTTGAATTACAAAAAAACTTTCGCCAAAGAAGGACAGGAGCTTGATGTATTATATTCATCAAGTTTTGGCCGTAATTCGTTCAGTTCATTTCAGCGGCAGGATTATGATTCGGGCATAACCTCATCCGGTATCTCCAACAACAATCCGGGTAAGGACAGGGAGACCGATATTTCTGTTGATTATACCCAGCCGGTAAGCAAAAACTTTACACTGGAAACAGGTGGTAAGCTTGTATTTAACCACATCAATAATAATGTGGTGACAGATACCCTTTTTGGCGGTAATGCTTTCGTGCCCAACCAAAATCAAACCTATGGTTTTACTTATGAACGCAAGGTATATGCCTATTACCTATCAGCTTCAGCGTCGGTATTTGATAAATTTTTGGATGTGAAAGCAGGTTTAAGAGATGAGTATACTACTACTAAGGCCGATTTTCAGGGAGTAAATATTCCATCTTATAATATCCTTGCGCCATCGCTTGTGTTTTCGCACAAATTTGGCAATGGTGCTGAGTCTGTTAAATTGAGCTATACACGCCGCATCCAGCGTCCTGATTATGGCGATCTGAACCCCTTCCTGAACATCAGCGATCCGCATAATATCAGTACAGGTAACCCCAACCTGAAACCCGAAAAAGGCGACCTTTTTGAGTTAGGCTATAACAAATCATTTGATAAAGGCGCCAATATTAACATAGCAGCTTTCTACCGTCGTAACACCGATGATATTCAGCAGTTCACTACCTTCTATTCTACGTTTGATGTAAACGGCACTACCTATACCGATGTGTCATTGAACCAGCGCTATAATATAGGTTCGGAAGAGCGCACCGGTATCAATATTTATGCTTCGGTACCGGTAACCAGTAAACTAAGCCTGCGTACCAATATGATTTTTAGCGACAGGCGCAGCACCAACCCGGGTTTTGCCAATGTAAGTGCCTTCGCATACCGCCTTAACCTCAACGCGCAATATAGCTTTGGTCATGATTTGAGCGCGGAGTTTTTTGGTAACTATAACTCATCGCAAAAGGGCATCCAGGGTACTAATCCCAAATTTGTATTCTACAATTTTGCCATTCGCAAAATGTTCATGAATAAAAAGGCGAGCATCGGCCTTACGGCTACCAATCCGTTTGCCAAATACGTGAGTCAAAGCTCATCAACCTTTGGCAGTAACTTTTATTCAACCAACCTGAGATTAGTGCCGGTACAGTCGTTCGGCATAAGCCTGAGTTATAAGTTTGGCAAGCTTGAATTTAAGAAGGAGCGGGAAAAAGAGAGAAACAATGAGCAGGATAATAATGGAGGTGACAATGGTCCTCAAACTGATAAGGGGAAATAACCTCACCTAAATCCTCTCCAAAGGAGAGGACTTTAAAAACAAAAAACGCGATGAGTTATCATCGCGTTTTTTGTTTAAAATATCTATTTAAAGCCCTCTCCTTTGGAGAGGGTTGGGTGAGGTCTTATCCGTTCTTGATCAGGATACTTTCAATGATCAGCGTTGTATCTTCACAGCTGTCGGTAGCAGTTTCCATGGCTGCAAAAACGTCGGTGTATTTAATTAATTCAATCGGATCTTTTTCATTATTGAGCAGATCGGCAAAGGCCTTATTATGAACTGCATCGGCCTGGGCTTCCAGTTTTTTGATGTTACTGCAAAGCTCAAAAATTTCGGACGATTTGTTCAGGTTGTTCATGGCGTTTACTGCCTTTTCAAGCTCGGTACTGGTTTTAAGGATCAGGGCAGCCAAATCTATCATTGGCTGGGTAATAACAGGTACGTTGTAAAGGTTTATTCTGCGGGCGGCCATGGTAATCCTGTCTGCTACGTCATCAATGGCCGATGCCAGTTCGCACATATCCTTACGGTTAAACGGCGAGATCAGCGTCCGGCCCGATTCGGAGAATACCCTGTGCGTTATCTCATAACTTTTAAATTTCAGCTTATCAATATGGGCAAAATTAAACTTCTGCTCATATGAGGTGGGGGCATTAACGGCTTCATCCAGTAGCCTGGCCATTTCGGTAACATTGGCTACAGCAGTGTTGAACAAATCGTAAAAAACCTGGTTTGAGTTTGGAAATATCGATTTTGAGTTAGTGCTCTTCATTGATCTGTCTTATCAGTCGTGAATTTACAGTAGTTATATTAAGTGGATTTTAAAATATGTCACTATAAATTATTCAGCGGATAAAAGTAACCATTAATATAATGCCAATTGTTAAGTTAATGTTAAGAATGGTTAAGCCAATGTAATAAAACGAAATTAGTGAGGTTGTAAGTTGCTGACTTAAAGTAAAAAGAAACCTGCTAATTGAATAAGGAAAATTGTGTAACATTTGAGTTTAATTAAAACAATCCTGCCATCTGCAGTATTGTATTTGTATTAGTCAATCCAATTATGAAAGCCGGGGAAAAGCATTATAAATGCGTAAACAGCAAAACAGGTTACGCCATTTATTACCATTCGCTGGGTAGGGAGCTCAGCAATGAAGAAGTGAAAGCCGAATTAGAAAAAATACGTGCGCGTGTAGCTATTCAAAACGGTATTTACCTTGAAACACTTTACTGGGAAGAAATCAAGCAGGATGCCGAACTGACGCAATAGCAGGCGCAGTTTTGTAGGTGTGTATAACTAATTTAAAATGAGTGTTTTTGCAAATAAATACTTATATTTAATTGCCATTATATAACCAGTTTTAACCTGCTGTCATTCCCGCTTATGAAAAAGATAGTTTTATCGCTGTTAGCGGCATGGTGTTGCTCTGTGCCTGTTTTTTCACAAAATAATAATCCGGTTTCACCTTCCGTTCCTTTAGACGCTGTGGTATCGCGTCTGCAAACTTTATCGGCCAATAAAGCAGTTGAAAAAGTGTACCTGCATTTGAATAAACCTTATTACAATGCAGGCGATACCATATACTTCAAAGCATATGTAACCCTGGGCGAACAGCATGAGCCTTCAAAGTTAAGTGGCATGTTACATGTCGACCTGGTTAGCCCCTCCGATTCCCTGCTGCAAACTATCCCACTGCAAATGGTTAACGGCCTGGCCGCAGGCGATTTTAGTCTTCCCGGTATCTTGCCCGGAGGAACCTATCGTATCAGGGCTTATACTAAGTGGATGATCGATAACGGGCAGAGTTTATTTGACCGGCAGGTAAACGTCAATGGCGGGGCATTTGCAGGCAATAAAGCGTTAGTGGTTAAAGCAGGTAAACCTAACATCGCTTTTTTTCCGGAAGGGGAAGTTTTGTAAACGGTATACCAATCAAACTGGCCTTCAAAGCGGTAAGTACAAACGGTCAGGGGCTTGATGTTAAAGGTGTTGTGGTTGACAACACCAATGCCGAAGTAACCAGGTTTGAATCGAAACACCTGGGCATGGGGCTTATATTTATTACTGCCGAAGCAGGTAAAACTTATAAAGCTAATTTAACCTATGCCAATGGTACCAAAGCGATAGTGGATTTACCGAAAGCCGATAACGAGGGGATCACGTTGATGGTTAACAATGATAATCCCGATAAACTTGGCATTGAAATAAATGCCAATAAAGCTTATTACCTTAAAAATAAGAACAAGGAAATAGGGATAATTATTTATTCGGCCGGTAGTATCCGCTCGGTAAAAACCGTGCTTGATAACCAGGTGCTCGACCTAAATCTTAATAAAAAAGATTTTAAAACAGGTATAGCCCGGATAACGCTTTTTTCGGAGCAGGGCGAACCACTCAATGAGCGCCTGGTATTTATCCAAAATCCCGACCTGTTAACGATTACATCTGTTAGCGATAAACCTTTATACCCGGTAAGAGGAAAGGTGCATATTGCTATCAATACTAAAAACAAAAATGGAGAGGCGGTAAAAAGCTATTTATCAGCAGCAGTTATTGATGCCGACAAAGTTTCCACAACCGGGGACGATGAAAATAGCATATTATCAAGTCTGCTGCTAACTTCAGATCTGAAAGGGGCAATTGAGCAACCCAATTATTATTTTGCTGATGTTAGCAATGATACCCGGTCAAACCTTGATGTATTGATGCTAAGCCAGGGGTACCGCCACTTTGAGTGGAAGCAAGTGCTAAATGATGCCAACACTGCCGCAGTGTATACTGCCGAAAACGGTTTCGATGTATCGGGCCAGGTGAAAACAATTTCGGGGAAGCCGGTTGATGGCGGTACGGTAACCCTGATGCCGCAGGCAGGCGGGGCTTTATTAACACAAACCACCGATCATGATGGTAATTTTACTTTCAAAAACCTGGTTTATGACGATAAAACCCCGTTCATGATCCAGGCTAAAACGGCCCAAGGGAAAAGTAATACCAAAATATCCATTTCTCAGGCAAAGGCATTAACAAATATCAAAACCGGAGATTTGATGAGCCCGGCACAAGGGGTAAATGGTGCGGGCTTTGATAAAACTACGCAACAGCCGGTTTATATAGCTGATGCAAATAGCAGGGCACTTAATGCGGTTACCATTAGTGAAAGAGGCATTAATGCCGGTAAGCTTACTACAGAGTTTTTGGGGAAAAATAACCTGCGAGACCAAAGCACCCTGTCAAACGGGTTGCAGGGACGTTTAAATGGTATTGTTTTGAGACAAGGTGTGCCCTACCTGGCCGACAAGGTGAACCCGGTCATGCAGGGAGGGCCAATGTTGATTGTAGTTGATGATACCGTATTGCCGGCCGGAACAAGTATTGATAATTACAATGCTGCTGATGTTGAAAGTGTAAATGTGTTAAAAAATAACGATGCTACCATATATGGTGTAAGAGGGGCAAATGGGGTATTGGTGCTCAAAATGTGGAAAACTCAAGCTCCGGTTGTTTCAAATAATGTGATTTCGCCAGGCTTACTGTATTTTACAGCAAGGGGTTTTTACAAAGCCCGTACCTTTTATTCGCCGGTTTATGAAGCATCAACAGGTGCTGATAAGAAACCTGACGCAAGAACCGCTATCTACTGGAACCCCGATATTGTAACTGGCAAAGATGGCAATGCCTCGTTTGATTTTTTTAATGCAGATAGCAAAGGTAATTACCGTTTGGTGATAGAGGGTATTGATGAAGCAGGCAATATAGGGCGGAGCATATTAACTTATAAGGTACAATGATGCCGGCGCATAAAAAACCCTGCCATGGTAGGCAGGGTAAAAAAACCACAACAATTGTTTAACCTTTGGGCTATGAATCCCTCCGGTCTATTCCTAATTGCAATGTGATCTTTCAATTATTAAACAATATAAAATCAAAATAGTTTAATCATCGGGTGTTTATTTTCAGTGTTTTATGTGTTAAAATCACCTCTCGAAGGTATTTAAACGAATAGTTGTTTTTAAATCAAATTTCAATCTATCTTTATATTAAATAAATTATGAGAAATCTTATGAAAAAATCATTTCAGCTTAAAGCAGCATTCCTGTTTGCTTTCGCCTTATTAGTATCAGCGGTAACCTTTGCCCAGAACAAACCTGCAAGCCCGCGCGATAGCGTTAGCGGTACAGCTGCAGGTTCAACTATTACTATTAACTATGGCAGTCCATCGGTTAAAGGCCGTAAAATTTGGGGCGGTCTTGAAGCTTACGGTAAAGTATGGCGTGCAGGTGCTAACGAGGCCACAACTTTTACAACAACAAAAGATATCAAAGTTGAGGGTAAACCACTGGCAGCGGGTACTTACGGCTTTTTCCTGATTCCTGCCGAAAACGGTACCTGGACAGTTATTTTTAACAAGGTGGCCAAACAATGGGGCGCGTTTAAATACGATGAGTCAAAAGACGCCCTGCGTGTAAACGTAAAAACCAAAGCCGCGCCAATGCACGAAAGATTAGTTTATACAGTTGATGCAAAAAGCTTTTGCATGTTCTGGGATAAGATCGTAGTGCCGGTGTCTGTAAGTAAATGATATTCAGTAACCTTATTTTTCACAATTTTTAAGGCCCCGCCAGGGGCCTTTTCTATTACCCGGGTTTTAGCGCGCAAAAGCATTCTTTTTTAAACCTGAACCCTAAAGCGCTATATTTACCTTAGATAATGCGCTACCCAACCCAAAAAAACCTGTACTAAAAAGAATCATGGCGATAACATTATTGGCATTGACTATTTTTTTGCTGATGCTGTTTGCTGATCATCCGGTGGCTGTTGAACGTTATTATGCCAATGGTTTTTACATTGTCATATGCCGGGTTTTTCATTCCGTTTTAAACGTATTTCCGTTTAGTGTTGGCGACATTGCATATATAGCCGTGGTTATTTATTTGATTTATGCGGTGATCATGTTAATTGCCCTGTTGTTTAAAAAAAGATTTCAAATGGCTGGGAGACTTTTTTAGGGTTGGTTATAGGTATACAGGCAGGCATTGTGGCTTTTTATCTTTTGTGGGGAATGAACTATTTCAGGCTGCCGGCCTCCGAGCGGCTTGGGCTCAGGGATACTGCTTTTACAACCGCTGATCTTAAAGCGGTAACCCGGATCCTGATTGACAGCGCCAACGTTACCCGTGCACGGCTTACACCAGCAGACTGGGCCCAAAGTAATACCCATATTTATAATACAGCACGGCATGCCATCGGCGTGCTCAGTAAAGATTCTGTTAATTTCAGGGCTTATAATCCTGATGTAAAACCATCGATATTGACGCCATTATTAAATTATATCGGTACCTCGGGCTATTATAACCCTTTCACCTCCGAAGCCCAGGTAAATTACCAGATGCCCATTTTTAACCGACCCTTTGTGGTATGTCATGAAATGTCGCACCAGATGGGGTACGGGGCGGAGGATGAAGCTGATTTTGCCGGCTTTGTCATCGCCGTAAAATCACATGACAGGTTGTTACGTTATTCGGCATATCATCTCGCCGTGCAGGAATTCATGCACTCGCTTGGCGCCCGTGATACCCTTGCGCATAAAGAACTCAAAGCGCTCATCAGCAAAGATGTACGCGGCGATTATATCACCGAGCGCAATTATTGGCTGGCCTACGAAAACAAGCTGGGGGCCATAAGCAGTGTTTTTTACGATAATTTCCTGAAAGCCAACAACCAGCCCCAGGGCCTCGAAACCTATAACCGCATGGTGTTGTTAGCTATGGCGTGGTACCGAAACCAATGGTTGTCATCGGCTTCGCGGCATTGAGTCATTTTGGAAGGCGATATGCAACTGTTTTGGAATTATCGAGCCATGAAATACAAACAAAATGACTTAATGATGCAAAGCAAAATGACTCAATGACACAAGGTAAATGACCTAATGACGCGAAGCAAAATGACGCGAAGTGAAATTGAGCGTAGCAGATAAAAAAATGCGTTCCGTATCTCACCCCGGAACGCACACAATATCACGTCTCAAATGATATTGAATCAACTAAATCTCAGATATCATATTAAATGTGTACCCAAGTTCTTTATATTCGGATACCGGAAAGGAAACCGGTACAGAAATTTATCAAATGTTAACTATACAGTTTAAAAGTACAGCAAATAATTACCTTAAAAAAAGCCGATTGTAAATATTTGAATAAAAACGGCAGTGCTATGTAATTATTATGAATTAATCTCCAAATTTACTTCAAAATCTTTAAAAAGCCTCGTTTACTTCACATTTATATGGATAAATTGTTTGGTAAAATTGCTGTTACCGTGAAAGTTAATTTTATTATTGTTTCAATGTTTCTTCCTGCTTTGGTTTTTGCTCAAAAAATTAATCAAAAGGAAATAAAACGGAGCGAATCATTAGCAAAGTCAGTAACCATTATCAGGGATAATTGGGGAGTTCCTCACATTTATGGAAAAACAGATGCCGCTGTTGTTTTCGGATTGATGTATACCCAGTGCGAAGATAACTTTAAAGGTATTGAACGCAATTACCTTTACCAGCTAGGCAAACAGACCCAGGTTGATGGCGAAACTAATTTATATACCGACGTGCAACTGCAACTGATTGCCGATAGTGCCGATGCCATTAAAGATTATAAAACAAGCGCCCCCTGGTTCCGGAAACTGTTGGATGCGTTTGCCGATGGCATTAACTATTACCTATACAAACATCCCGAAGTAAAACCCCAGGTATTTAAACATTTTGAACCCTGGTACGCGTTGATGTTTACCGATGGCAGCGTTGCCGCTACCGAAACCGGGGGGATTAAACTAAGCGAAACCAAAGAGTTTTACAGTACTGCCCCCGAAAAGCTCGGCGCGGTGATCAGCGAGCCGGAAAAAATATTTACGACATGGTGAACGAGCGCGAAACCGGCTCAAACGGCTTTGCTATAGCACCATCCAAATCGGCATCGGGCCATGCTTTGTTGTATATCAATCCGCATGTGCCGTTCTATTTTCGCAGTGAGGTTGCGCTGGTAAGCGATGAAGGCCTTAACGCGTACGGGGCTGTTACCTGGGGCCAGTTTTTTATTTACCAGGGCTTTAACCAGCACTGCGGATGGATGCATACCAGTGCCTATGCCGACGTAGCCGATCTTTACGCCGAAAAAGTGAGTAAAAAAGAGGGTAAATGGTATTACGAATATGATGGTAAGCTAAGGCCCGTTATCACCCGCGAACTATCTTTCAAAATAAAGCATAACGATGAGATTGAACAGCGCTCCATAACAGGCTATTATACCCATCACGGCCCGGTGCTGGGCGCCAGGGATGGTAAGTGGATGGCACTTAAAGCTAACAACCGCTCATACAATGCCCTGGTTGAGTCATGGCTGATAACCAAAGCTAATAACCTGGGCGAATATAAAAAGGCCATGAATATGTTATCAAACGCTACAAACAGTACCGTTTACGCAGATGATAAGGGGAATACAATTTTTTGGTACGGCAACTACATCCCCAAACGCAATCCCAAATATGACTGGAGCCTGCCGGTTGATGGCAGCACATCAGCTACCGAATGGCAGGGTGTCCACAAGCTGAGCGAGATCATCACCATTACCAACCCCGCCACCGGCTGGATCCAGAACTGTAATTCAACACCATATACGGCTTCGGGCACGTCAAGTCCGGATAAAAGTAAATACCCGGCGTACATGGCCCCCGATGGTGAAAACTACCGGGCAGTAACTGCTATCCGGATTTTAAAAGATGCGAAAAACCTTACGCTTGATGGCCTGGTAGTCAAAGGGTATGACCACTACCTGGCCGCTTTTGACGATCTGTTACCCTCACTTTTTAAAGCATACGATGCAGCCCCCGATTCTGTAAAGCAATCGCTTGCTGAGCCAGTAAAGATACTGCAGCAATGGGACAGGAATACCGCTATCCATTCTGTAGCCAGTTCGCTTGCTATTGAATGGGGCACCCTGATGGTGAAAGCACTGCCGCCGCCTCAAACCGATCAGGAAAGCACTTTTATTACCCGGCGCTTTCAAACATTGGTTAAAACCATAAGTCCGGCGCAGCAATTAGCCTGGTTAAATGATGTACTTAAAAATTTGCAAAGCCGTTTTGGTACCTGGAAAGTGGAGTGGGGGAGATGAACCGTTACCAGCGCCCGGATGATGGCATTAGCTTTGATGATAACAAACCCAGTATCCCGGTTGGTTTAACAGGATCGGGCTTTGGACAGCTGCCATCGTTCCAGAGCCGTACCATGAACACCAACAAGCGGTATGGATATTCGGGCAATAGTTTTATCGCTGTTGTGGAATTTGGTACACGGTTAAGGGCCAAAAGCATCGTAAATGGCGGCAGCTCTTTTGACCCTGCATCAAAAAACTTCACCGATCAGGAGCAGGGCATTATTGACGGTAAATTTAAGGATGTGCTGTTTTACAAAAAAGATGTTTTAAAGCACGTGCAGCGCACCTATCATCCCGGCGACGGTTTTAAATAGTAAAAAGTATATTTGGTAAGTTAAAAAATGAAGAGAACCCTGTTAATTGCCTTATTGTTGTTTTGCAGCGAAACGTTGTTTGCCCAAAGCATAACCATTAATGATCTGGCAAATATCTCCAATCTTTCAAACGCCGAAGCACACAACTATCTTACCCTCGGGAAAAAATTCAAGCGCCGGTATCTCCAGGATGTTAACGGCAACAGCATTGAGCACCTGAACAGGATAGGGCCGGATAATAAGGAAGAAACCATTGTAATAGGCGTTAGTAGCAAGCTTAGCAGCGGAGCTGTACTGCGTACCGTTACCTATACCACTTCTACACCGCAACACATCATTAATTTAATAGGCCAGGCTAAACACATGGGTCTGATCATGAAACTCCACGGCTCTGATGTGAAAAACGATATCTATCTTTTTGATAATGATTTTTTCCATATCGTAATATTCCTTAATCACGATAATATCTCCGGCTCGGTAGAAGTGCACCAAAAGGAATATTTAGGTTTTGATTGATTCTGAACCATGATTTTAGGGACTTAAGGATTGCCGGGATGATAATCGAAATATCCCTGGCTATTTAAAACCTGTCCATTTAACAAATTCAAAAAACAGTTCAGACAAAAATCCTGTCCATCTAATAGATTCCTTAAAAATCCCGTTTCAGAAAAAAACTGACAATCCCCAATCTCTAAAAATCAAAGTTCAAAATCAACGCTATCAGCGTAATCAAAACACATCAACGGTCTATGCCAAAATAGTTGAACATTTTGTTTAATTCCCGATAACTATTTACCTGCAAACCTTATTTCTTTGTATTACCGATATAAACTTTTTTGAGAGCTATTCTATGAGCCAGCGATACTGTTTAACCCTCGATCTGAAAGACGACGCGGCACTCATTGCCGAATACGAAAAATATCACCAGGCTATTTGGCCCGAAATTCATGACAGCATTATCGCCAAAGGAATCACCAAAATGGAGATCTACCGTTTTGATACCCGCATGTTCATGATCATGGAGGTTGATGATACTTTCAGTTTCGAAAAATCGGCAGCTTTAGATGCGGCGAACCCTAAAGTAAAGGAATGGGAAGATTTGATGTGGGGATTTCAGTCGCCGGTAAAAAATGCGCCCGCAGGTGCAAAATGGGTTTTAATGGACAAAATTTTCTCCTTATAAATAGAATAGTTATGCTAAAGAAACTACAATTACTGTTGATGTTTGTGTTGCTGATGGCCCCATCGGTATTTGCCCAAAAAATGATAGGCACCGAAACCGATACCCAGAAAGAGAAACGCATGGAATGGTGGAAGGACGACCGTTTTGGTATGTTCATTCACTGGGGCCTGTACTCGCAGGCTGCCCGCCACGAATGGGTAAAGCATAACGAAAAAATTGATAACGCCGGTTACCAGAAATATTTCGACCAGTTTAACCCCGACCTGTTTGACCCGCAAAAATGGGCAAAGCAGGCCAAAGCGGCAGGGATGAAATATGCGGTACTAACCACCAAGCACCACGAAGGATTTTGCCTGTTCGATTCAAAATTTACTGATTATAAAGCTCCCAATACCAAAGCCAAACGCGATCTGGTACGTGAATACGTAAACGCTTTCAGGGCACAGGGTTTAAAAGTTGGCTTTTATTATTCGCTGTTAGACTGGCACCATCCGCAATATACTATTGACGAGATCCACCCACAGTCGCCTGCCGATAAAAGCGATGCCTCATATGCTAAACTGAACAAAGGGCGCGATATGGCCAAATACCGCCAGTACATGCGCGATCAGATCACCGAACTGCTAACCAAATACGGCAAAATCGATATCCTTTGGCTTGATTTCTCATTCCCGCGCAAAGATGGTCACGGTAAAGGCAAAGACGAATGGGGATCTGTTGAGTTGCTTAAGCTGATCAGGAAGTTACAGCCGGGCATTATTGTAGATAACCGCCTTAACTTGGAAGAGTATAAAGACGGCGCTGATTTTGAAACCCCTGAACAGGTAAGCACTGCCGAACTGGCCAAATACCGTGGCAAAACCTGGGAAACCTGCCAAACCTTTTCGGGTTCATGGGGGTACTACCGTGATGAAAATACCTGGAAAACCCATCGTCAACTGCTCGATCTGTTAATTACTTCGGTAAGCAATGGCGGCAACCTGATCCTGAATGTGGGGCCAACCGCACGCGGCGAGTTTGACTATCGTGCTACCCGCGCGCTGGATAGCCTGGCTTACTGGATGCACGCCAACAGCAAATCGGTATACAACTGCACGTTTGCTCCTGATACTTATAAAATACCAGAGGGAACCAAGCTTACTTATAACAAAGCCGCCGGTAAACTGTATATACATTTGTTTAACTATCCGCAAGGCAAGCTGGTTTTACCTGGTTACAAAGGCAAGATCAAATACGCGCAGTTTTTAAATGACAGCTCTGAACTTTTATATAAGGATGGCAGCGGTGACGACCTGGAGTTAACGCTCCCCGCACAAAAACCGCCGTATGAAATTCCGGTAATTGAACTTACGCTTCAGCAATAAGCAAAAAAATATTGTCCTTACTAAAAAAAGGGCCGATCATATACAAATAATGTCAACACAAAAGGAAACATATTTAAGGATCCATCCGCATGATAACGTACTGGTAGCCTTACAGGACCTGCCGCAGGGAACCGTTATCACGTTTGATGGACAAACTTTTACACTGGTAGATAAAGTAGCGGCAAAGCATAAATTCGCCATTAACGAACTGCCGGTAGACAAGGAAATTTACATGTACGGCGTGCTGGTAGGCAAAGCCTCGGCCGTCATACCGCAGGGTGGTTTGTTAACCACCGAAAATGTGCACCACGCAGCCGAAGGCTTCCATTTGGGCGAACGCAAGCTACAATGGCACCAGCCCGATACGACTAACTTTGAAGGCAAAACCTTTATGGGCTACCACCGTGCCGATGGTTCGGTAGGTACAGGTAACTATTGGATAGTGGTACCGATGGTTTTTTGCGAAAACAGGAATATCAACGTATTAAAGGAAGCACTGGTTGATAAGCTGGGCTACAAAAAAGCCAAAAGCTACGAGGGCGATGTGGAGCAGTTGATGGAACTTTACCAGGCTGGTAAATCTGTAGAGGAGATCTTGAACGCCGATATCCAGGTATCCGAGGATAAGCCAAACTCTAAACGCCTGTTCAAAAATATCGACGGTATTAAATTTCTGAGTCACAGCATGGGTTGCGGCGGCACCCGCGAGGATTCAGATACCCTTTGCGGATTGATAGCAGGCTACATTACCCACCCCAACGTGGCCGGAGCAACCATATTAAGCTTAGGCTGCCAACATGCGCAGGTGAGCATTTTGCAAAATGAAATTGCTAAACGTGATGCTAATTTCAGCAAGCCGCTGGTAGTATTGGAGCAACAAAAAGTAGGCACCGAAAGCGAGCTATTGAAACAAGCTTTGAAACAAACCTTCGCGGGTTTAGTGAAAGCCAATGAAACAACCCGTCAACCTGCACCATTGTCAAAACTGTGTATTGGCTTGGAGTGCGGCGGTTCGGATGGTTTTTCGGGCATTTCGGCTAACCCTGCATTGGGTTACTTGTCTGATTTGCTGGTTACCATGGGCGGATCCGTGATCCTGTCGGAATTCCCTGAGCTTTGCGGTGTGGAGCAGGAACTGAGCGACCGTTGTATCGATGTGGAAACCGCTAGCCGCTTCATGCACCTCATGACTACTTATAATGCACGTGCAGAGGCGGATGGATCGGGCTTTTATGCCAACCCGTCGCCGGGCAATATCCGCGATGGATTGATCACTGATGCCATTAAATCGGCAGGTGCCGCTAAAAAAGGCGGTACGTCGCCGGTAACAGCAGTTTTGGATTATCCTGAAAAAGTAACCAAACCTGGTTTGAATTTACTATGTACCCCCGGAAGCGATGTGGAAAGCACCACTGCCGAAGTAGGCGCAGGCGCAAACATCGTACTATTCACTACCGGTTTGGGGACACCTACTGGCAACCCGGTTACGCCGGTCATCAAACTATCAACCAATACGGCTATGTTTGAGCGTATGCCCGATATTATAGATATTAACTGCGGTACCATTATTGAAGGTTCCGAAACCATTCACCAGGCCGGCGAGCGGATCCTGGATTACGTAATAAAAGTAGCCAGCGGCGAAGCCGAACCTAAATCGGTAAAACTTGGCCAGGATGATTTTATCCCGTGGAAGAGAGGGGTGTCGTTGTAATATAGGAGGTTGTTGGTGACAACACCAACAACGGCGAAAGATTTGCGTGGAGGCATAAAGTTGTAGGTGACAACACCAACAACGGCGAAGAGGAGAGTGTCGTTATAACATCAATAAAAGCTGGGGCTCGTGCGATTCCCTCCCTCGGGAGGGTGTAGGGAAGGGTTTCTTCGATATGCTTAATCGGCAAGCATGGCGTATAAACCCCTCCCTGCCACCGCATAGTCCAACCGCACCCCTCCCGAGGGAGGGAATTGAAAAAGTTGTTGGTGACAATACCAACAACGGCGTTGAGAGATAAAATATTAATAACCATAAAACAAAAAAGTCTCCCCTTTCGGGGGAGATTTAGAGGGGGCCCGGCCCGTACTTATGTTCAAACTAACCAATAAATCAGTAATTATAACAGGCGGCGGCAGCGGCATAGGCAAAGCTATGGCCGTGTTATTTGCACAGCAAGGCGCCGAGGTTCATATCATCGAATTAAACGATCAGGCGGCAGCCGATACCGTGACCGAAATAACTACGGCGGGCGGTAAAGCTACGGGCTATGCCTGTGATGTAAGTAACCAGCAGCAAGTGGTTGATACTTTTACCAAAATAGGTAAGATAGATATCCTGATCAATAACGCAGGCATAGCGCATATTGGCAGGGCAGATAATACCAGTACCGAAGATTTTGAGCGTGTGTTTAACGTGAATGTTAAAGGCGCTTACAACTGCCTTTACGCGGCCCTCCCGGCAATGAAAGCCAATGGCGGCGGCGTGATCCTCAACACGGCTTCCATAGCAGCTAGCGTTGGCATTACCGACAGGTTTGCTTACTCCATGAGCAAGGGCGCCATCCATGCTATGACCTTATCTGTAGCGCGTGATTTTCTGCATGATAACATCCGTTGCAACTGTATCTCGCCGGCAAGGGTGCATACACCTTTTGTGGATGGGTTCATCGCCAAAAACTACGCTGGTCGTGAGGATGAAATCTTTGAAAAGCTCTCAAAAAGTCAACCGATAGGCAGGATGGGTAAACCGGAAGAAGTAGCTGCTTTGGCACTTTACCTTTGCTCAGACGAAGCTGGATTTATTACCGGCACCGATTATCCTATCGATGGCGGCTTTATCACCCTGAACAATTAAAACCTGACTTAATATGATTAAAAAGCTATTATTAATGGGTATGCTGCTTGGCGCCGTACGCGCGGGCGCTCAAACCTACACGCCAACGACCGACAACCTTGCTGCAAGGCAAAACTTCCAGGATATGAAGTTTGGCCTGTTTATTCACTGGGGTATTTACAGTGAGCTTGGCGCGGGCGAGTGGGTGATGAATGAAAAGCATATCCCTTATGATAGCTATAAACGTTTGGCCGATTTCTTTAATCCGCAGGCTTTTAACGCCCACGACTGGGTGATGTTTGCCAAAAAAGCGGGCATGAAGTATATCACCGTTACCTCGCGCCATCATGATGGGTTCAGCATGTTTGGTACTAAAGCATCGCCGTACAATATTGTTGATGCTACTCCTTACCACAAAGATCCTTTAATGGAACTGGCACAGGAATGTGTTAAGGAAGGTATTGAGCTGCATTTTTACTATTCGCTATTGGATTGGGGCCGCAAGGATTATGCTTATGGCAGTCCGATAGTTGACGGCAAGCCCGCAAACGGCGACTGGGACAGCTACATCAGTTTTATGAAAGCGCAGCTTACGGAACTCATTACCAAATACCCCGGCGTTAAAGGCATTTGGTTTGATGGCCACTGGGAGCGTGATGTTAACTGGCATTATGACGAGATCTACGGATTGATCCATAAACTGAACCCTGCTATACTGGTAGGCAATAACCATCACCTTGAGCCAAAAGAGGGCGAAGATTTTCAGATGTTTGAAAAGGATTTGCCCGGAGCTAATACTACAGGTTTCAGCGGTAAATCAAAAATAGGTGCATTACCTTTGGAAACCTGCGAAACCATTAACAACAGTTGGGGCTTTAACATTACCGACAGGAGTTTTAAGTCATCCAAACGCATTATCCATTACCTGGTTAACGCGGCCGGTTTAAATGCGAACTTTTTATTGAACATAGGCCCGATGCCAAACGGAAAAATTCAGCCTGAATTTACCGATACGCTGGCTGTTGTAGGCGCCTGGGTACAAAAAAATGGCGAAGCGATTTACGGTACCCGCGGCAGCGGTATCCCGGCACAGCCATGGGGAGTAATCACTCAGAAAGATAAAAACCTGTATGTGCATGTGATGACAGCACCGCAACAACCCTACGTTTTCATTCCGCAATTAAAAGGAAAAGTAACCAAAGCCGCTTTACTGGCCGATGGCAGCGCGGTGAAATTTAAACAACAAACCGAGGGCGTGTTTGTATATCTTAGCGGCGTGGCAACCGACCCTAACGATACTATTATTAAACTGACAACTAACTAATACAACGATAATATGAAACTTATACGATTTGGCGAGATTGGGAAAGAGAAGCCGGGAATTATACAGAACGATAAAAGATATGATGTATCGGCCTTTGGCGAAGATTACACCGAACAGTTTTTTGAAACAGATGGCATCAACCGCCTTACCGCTTTTGTACAGGATAATTTACTGCCCGAAGTTGCCGATGATGTACGCTTAGGAAGCCCTATCGTGCGCCCTTCAAAACTGGTTTGTATTGGTCTTAACTATGCCGACCATGCCAAAGAAACCAATGCACCGCTGCCGCCTGAGCCGGTGATCTTTATGAAAGCTACCACCGCTATTGTTGGTCCGTTTGATGATATCATGATCCCTAAAAACTCCGTAAAAACCGATTGGGAAGTGGAACTTGCTGTGGTTATCGGGAAAAAAGCATCGTATGTGGAAGAAGCTGAGGCTATGGATTATGTGGCCGGTTACGTACTGCACAATGACGTAAGCGAGCGTGAGTTCCAACTGGAGCGTAATGGTACCTGGGATAAAGGTAAAGGCTGCGACACCTTTGCGCCGCTTGGTCCGTTTTTAGCTACACCTGATGAAATTGCTGATCCGCATAACCTGCGCCTATGGTTAAAAGTTAACGGCGAAACCATGCAGGACGGTACTACCTCAAACTTTATATTTAACCTGCCGCACCTGATCTCGTATACCAGCCAGTTCATGACCCTGCTGCCGGGCGATATTATATCGACAGGTACACCTGCAGGTGTTGGATTAGGAATGAAGCCGCCGATCTACTTAAAAGCGGGCGACGTGGTAGAATTAGGTATTGAAGGCCTGGGTGAATCAAAACAAAACCTGATAGCTTATGCTAAAAATTGATGCACATCAGCATTTCTGGCAATACAACCCGGTAAGGGACAGCTGGATCACTGAAGACATGCAGGTAATAGGGCGGGATTTTTATCCCGAAGACCTGTTACCTGTACTGCAAAAACACGGCATGGATGGCAGTGTCGCCGTCCAGGCCGATCAGTCGGAAAAGGAAACGGAATTTCTGTTAGATCTGGCATCCGTTAATCCCTTCATCAAAGGGGTAGTAGGCTGGATAGATTTGAAAGCCGATGATCTGGAAGACCGCCTGCATCATTTTAAGAAATACGAAAAGCTTAAAGGCTTCCGGCATATTCTGCAGTCGGAGCCCGATGAGCAATATATGCTTGATCCGCAATTTAAAAAAGGCATCGCCGCTTTGGGCAAACACGGATACACTTATGATATCCTCATCTTCCCTAACCATTTGCCGTATGCCGCGCAATTGGCAGCTGAATTTCCGGATCAAAAGTTTGTGCTCGACCACATGGCCAAGCCCTACATCAAAGCCGGGAAAATAGATGGCTGGAAACAGGATATCGAAAAGCTGGCAAGCTATCCCAATGTATCCTGCAAGGTATCGGCCCTGCTCACCGAGGCGGACTGGGACAACACTCCCGCAGCTGATTTTATCCCTTATATCGATATTGTATTCAACGCTTTCGGTATCAACCGGGTATTGTTCGGCTCCGACTGGCCAGTGTGCCTCCTGGCCGGAGGCTATGAAAAAACAATGGAGGTAATGGACCTGTATGCTGAAAGACTATCAGCTGCAGAAAAGGAATTGTTTTTTGGTGGGAACGCGGCTGCTTTTTACGGTTTAGGGTAAATTCCAGATACTTAAAAGTACCTAAAATGTCATTTCGATAGAGCATTGGGGCGCTGAGCGCCGGGGGCGAAAGAGAAATCTTATACGACTAACAAGAACGCATGTTCGGGACAGGGCGCATAAGATTTCTCCTCACGCCATCACTATCTCCCTGCCCGCCTTCGTCGAAATGACAATTCTTTTTATTCATTTCACGTTCCATAATCTCATCAAATTCCGCGTTTTTACGATACTTCGCCACTGTACTAAAATCACTAAACTGTGCTGTATATTATTTATTTCAAAACGATAGGCTCTATTATCAATATGATAGCGCAGTGTTTAGTGCATTTAATTATAAATCAATTAAATGTCAGCATAAATGTAATATTACGGTAACACAGAGCGTCAGATATAAGTATGGCACACATTTAGCTGTATGTACACATGATGGGTATAAAATAACATTAAAAAGGCGAACCATTTCTCTCCCGATAACGTTATATGGGTACCAATCAGACTTAAATTTTTATGTTAGACGTTATGTACACAACCCTGTTACAAGTTGTAGTCCTGCTTGCGGTTTTCATTTTGCCGATGTTCATATTTGGCAAAAAGATCAGGAACAAAAAAGTAAAGACCGTTAATTATAAGATAGATACCGATACCTCTGAGGCCCGATATGCTATTAATGAAAATGGCTTCCTTGAAGAAATAAACACAGGCAAGCTGTCAAAGCACCGTAGTTGAGTGCAAAACATACAAAAGCAAAGCACACTTTTGCCTGCTTTGCTTTTGTATTTAAAAACTGATCTTATTACTCCTGTTTTTTCAGAAGCCCTGCTCATCGGCACTTGGGCCGTAGCTGCCCGGTATCGGGATATCCAGTAAACGTAAATAAACTCCCAACTGTGCCCTGTGGTGTACAATCTGGCAGTAAGTCATCCTGATCACTTCTGCTTTTGTCCGCTGATTAAGGATCTGTTCGCCATTACGGAGCGTCCAGATTTTATCAAACGTACTAACGTCAGCTTTTTGCAGGCTCGAATAGCCATCGGCCAATGAATCCTCAAACAACTTCAGCAAATCGGCAGTGCCGCTCACTTTTTTAGGCTCGTAAGGTACAGTGGCAAAATCCAGTTCGTCGGTATTTAAGGTAATAGTAACCCAGGTAGGTAATTCAGCAATGTGGGTCGAGAGCTGTTCAATGGTCATGCTTTTAGGGTGCGGCTTCCACTGGTATTTATCGTCGGGGATGCGGCTCAGCATTTTTTCGGTGGTTTGAGCTTCCTGCTCCATCTCCTGCAATAACGATTTCAAAGTGTCCATAAGTGTTGTTGTTTGTTTTATGATGTAAAATAACAAAGGGGTAATGACAGCCCTATGTCAGCAGGGACCGGGGAGGGTAATATTATTTTTCTGAACCGTGATTTTTAGGATTGGCAGGATGTTGTTGGTGGATAGGGTTCATTACCCGCTCTGTTAATATACCCTGATGATAGGTACTTGAGATTTTTCCATGAGTGGTTTTGCTGATTAAATATTAACTTCGTAAAACCTTATAACAAATGAAGAAACAAAACCTGTTGTTGCCGGCAATTTTAGCGTTGGCTATCGCATCCTGCAAGAAAGAAAAAATGATCAGTCCAAAGATATTCCTGTAACAACTCTTATTATTGGCAATTGGAAAGCCACTTCAATAGCCGAAATAGATTATACAGATGGAATACGCACTGGCTATGATACTATTGCAAATTATCCTTTAATACAATTTAAACAATTTAATAAAGATGGCACCGGAACAAGTACGAACAATTTATTTACTTATGAAAAGTTCAACTTCAGTATTTCCGGTAGAACGTTAACGCTTACAAACGATACAGTAACAGATTATAACGACAAAACAAAAAGCAGGCTACCTGATAGGGTATTTAAAATAATAAAAGTGAACTCAGCTACTCTTGGTTTATACTATGAAGTTCCGCCGTATGTAGAGGATGGAAAAAATAAAAGCTTCACACAAAATACTTACTACACCAGGCAGTAATGTAAGTATTGAATAAATTTGCAGCTATGAGTTACACACCACCACAGCTCCGCACCGTTAACGTGATCCGTTACGTAACGCCTTTGCGCGAGGGCGGGTCATTACCGGCCATTGCCGAAGCTGATGACGAATTTTTATATGTACTGAAATTCCGTGGGGCAGGCCAGGGGGTAAAAGCCCTCATTGCCGAACTTATTGGCTGCGAAATAGCACGCCTGTTAGGTTTCAAGGTCCCTGAGCTGGTATTTGCCAATTTAGATGAAGCCTTCGGCCGTTCGGAGGCTGATGAAGAGATCCAGGACCTGCTGAAGTTTAGTGTAGGGCTTAACCTGGCGCTGCATTATTTGTCGGGCGCTATTACTTTCGATCCGGCGGTAACTATTGTTGATGGCAAACTGGCTTCGCAAATAGTTTGGTTCGATTGTTTGCTTACCAATGTAGACCGCACCGCCCGTAATACCAATATGCTGATATGGCATAAAGAATTGTGGATGATTGATAACGGCGCCGCGCTGTATTTCCATCACTCATGGAATAACTGGCAGGAAATGGCTACCCGCCCGTTTTTACAGGTGAAAGACCATGTGCTGCTGCCCCGCGCCAACCAACTGGATACGGTTGATGCTGAATTTAAAGCAATCCTAACGCCCGAAAAGATCCGTGATATTGTGGGCTTGATCCCCGACGAGTGGATCACCTACCGCGATTTTGAAGAAACGCCTGAAGAAGTGCGGAATATATATGCCGAGTTTTTAATAACCCGGCTGACCGCTTCAGATGTATTGGTTAACGCCGCAAAACAAGCCCTATATGCAGGTATTTGAGTACGCCATAATCCGCGTTGTACCAAGGGTGGAGCGCGAAGAGTTTATCAATATAGGGGTGATCCTGTTTTGTCCCAAACAAAAATTTTTAAAAGTATTGTTCAAGGCTGATGATGCAAGGTTAGCTGCCTTTTGCGGTGACCTTGACCTGGATTGCCTGAAGGAAAATATTAATTCGCTTGAGCGGATCTGTAATGGCGAAAAAGATGCAGGGCCAATAGCTCAGTTAGATCAGCCATCACGCTTCCGTTGGCTTACGGCTACACGCAGTACGGTGGTGCAGGCATCCAAAGTGCATCCGGGCATGACCGCTGATGCGGAGGCTACGCTGAACAGGTTGTTTGAGCAGATGGTGTTGTGATGATATTTGCCCGTGAGGACACAGGCAAAGGGGAAGACAAGAAACTCGCGCTCGTTTGTAACGAGTGCGTAGCTGGGTTTGCGTTTATAACGCACAGGCGATACAATCGCCAAACCATATTAAGCGCTCGTTGCAAACGAGCGCAAGGAGGGAAGCTATTGGAACTTTGTTTATGATACCACTCCTATACAAATGCATTCCGCCACAGCGACTTTTGAAGCCGAACTTAATAAAGCTTTGGACATACTAAAACTCAATAATGGTTATGATGGAAGGATAGTGCTCAATGAAATCTTCATATCTGTTTTACAAGCCACTTCTGTTAATAAGACCGATTCGGCAAACCTAAAGATCAACGGTTATGGAACACGAACCTTTCCTGATACTTGTTTGATGGTTGATGAGGAAAATTACAAGTCGATACTAAAATCTGCACAGAGTGATTCCTTAGTCAACTTTTATATAGGAAGTGTATTTTTAAATCATCAAAGAATTTTTAACATCAACTATCCTGCTTTAAAGCAAGGTAAAAAAACATATTATAAAATTGACGTTTACAGACAACCATGCGTTATGGATGCGGTGCCAATCGCTATAGATTAATTATGTACGGCAGTATTTGTGTTAACCCGCCGCGACAGTGTTACAGTGTTGTCATCAACTTCTAATCCCCCCTACATCACCTCTCACCCCCACTTTTACTAACGCCGACCCTGTAAATCCCTTATTTTTATATCACAATTATAACCACGGGGATTTTTATGATCTATCAAATCAATATCAGGAAAGTAATACTGTTTGCCATCGTGCTTTGCATGGCATTTTTTTGTGTAAGCAGCGCCCATGCCCAAAGCCATAAAAAATTCAAAGTAATAGCCTTTTATACCGGCCGGAGCGACCTGGCGCATATCAGCTTTGTGCACGAGGCTAATCGCTGGTTTCCTAAAATGGCTGAAAAGTACAATTTTACCTACGACAGCACCAACAACTGGGCAAATATGAACCCGGAGTTTTTGGCCAAATACCAGTTAGTAATATTTTTAGACACCCGCACTGATAACCCCGAACAGCGTGCAGCTTTTGAACAGTATATGAAAAAGGGCGGCGCCTGGATGGGGTTTCATTTTTCGGCCTTCGCGCTTACGCCCTCGGACTTTCCGCAAAACTGGGACTGGTACCATAACGAGTTCCTTGGTTCGGGACAATATGTGAGCAATACCTGGCACCCAACTTCGGCGATTTTAAGAGTTGAGGATGCTAATCATCCGGTAATCAAAGGCCTGCCCACCATTTTTAAAACAAACCCTAACGAATGGTACCGCTGGGAACACGATCTCCGCAAAAATCCGGATATCGATATCCTGCTTGCGGTTGATTCAACAAGTTTTCCCTTGGGTACAGGCCCAAAGCAACACGAGATCTGGCATAGCGGTTACTACCCCGTAGCCTGGACTAATAAAAATTACCGCATGGTTTATTTCAACATAGGCCATAATGATATGGACTATGACGGCGGCACCAACAAAGAGTTATCGCAAACTTTTGAAAATGCCGATGTTGATAAACTGATCATCAACTCGCTGCTTTGGTTAGGCAGAGGAAAGTAGTGTCACCAGCCCACTGAAGCAGAAGTTTTATTTTTACGTGGGTTTAGGCGTCCACGCCCTGAACCGTAACCTAAGAAAAAAACTCTTCAAAAGTGGGGGAATGTGCGATTCCCCTCTTGAGAGGGGCGGAGGGGTGTGTTATTCTACGTGGGGCTTATCGCTTGTATAACACACCCCCTGCTCCCGCTCTTTCCCACCGCGCCCCCTCTCAAGAGTAATAGCCCATCAAGAGGCAGTAGCCATTTTGTTAATTAAAAAGTTAAACACCTGGTTATTGCCTCTATTGTTATATTTAAATGTGAACTCATTCAGGTATGATTGCAAATGTCTGAGCGATACTTTATGGTATTGACCATATATCCCCCGTTTTAACAATGTCCAAAAGCCCTCAATCGTATTGGTGTGATACTCTCCCCGGGCATACTCTTCTTTTTCCTTGTTTAATACCTGATGTTCACGGAATATTTTATTTAAACCGGCATATCCACCAAAGCCGTCCGTTACAATAGTAGCATCTGTGCTCACTGATTGTTCAACAATGGGTTTGAGCGTTTTCCCATGTGCCTTATCTATGACCTGAAGCTTTAGACGGCCATCCCGCTCCAATAACCCAATCACGGGCTGTTTATCCTGCATGCCGGTGACCTGCAAATTATTATCGCGCCTTTCCTGCCGCTTTTTCTTTGAGTGATTGGCTTTTTTACCACCTAAATAAGTCTCATCTACCTCAACAATACCCTTAAACAAACCGCCATCCCCGCCGTCCCGCATGGCTTCCCGTATCCGCATCTGCAAATACCAGCCTGTCTTACGATTGCATCCCAGATCCCTGCTTAACTGACGTGCAGATAACCCCTTTTTCGCATTCAGCATTAATGAAATAGCCAAAAACCATTGCGGCAAAGGAAGTTTGGTGCCCTCGAAAACAGTGCCGACCAAAACGCTATAGCTGCGGTTACAGCTATTGCAAATATGCCGTTGGCTTTCCTGGCGCTTGCTGCTCCGTTTGCTGTTGCAATACGGGCATTCTGGCAATCCTTGCCATCTTAATCCTTCAAGATAGTCTATGCAACTGGACTGATCTGGAAAACGCTTAATCGTCTCTATGATATTCATTATCATAAATATACAAATTATTCCTGCCTTTTCATGGGCTATTACTCTCTCAAGAGGGGATTTTAAAGCGCTTACGCTAAATTAATCCCTTAGGTAATGGTTATGGCGTCCACGCCTGAACATGGTCATGGATGGAGCGGCTATCGCTCCCGGTCACAGGCAGAAAATCCTGCGTATTCCGGCGCAAAAAACTATCGGAAAAACAGACCATAAAAATGGTGTCGCTACCTTGTCAGTATGCAAGACAGGCAAAGCCGCCATTTGGTTTTTTCTCAAAAAAATCCTAAAAATCAGCAAAAATTACACTTTTAAATGTCGCCGTTTTAATCTTTCGAAAAAAAGTATTTTAAACTCTTTATAGTTTTAAGTGTTGATTATCAGTATTTTAATGATGTTTCAGGTAAATGATTAAAGTATTGAACATCAACGTGTTTCATAAAATAGGTGTCCCGCGTTTTTACATTCAGAATTTGGAACACTCCAGTTTTCCGGAAAAAGAACGCCGGGAGGATTTTTAAATTTTTATGGGGAATCAAAAATTTGGGACATGCGTTTTGTTACAATTGGAATGCAAGGCTTCGTCGGGACAATGTAAATAAAATACCTATTGGTATATTTTAAAGGCGCTTTTGCTTATTTTGCCGACGAAATCCTGCGTCGCTTATGAAAAAGTTAAAAACGGTATTTAACCAGGTAAAATCTCTTAACGGCGCCGGGGCGCCTGATATGATCAGTTTGCTATGGCAATTGATCTGTTATTCGCCCAAAATGCCGGTACGCCTGCAGCAGCAACTTTTGCTTGATGAAGCCAAACCTTTTACGCTTGAAGTAGACGATCCTCATTTTGCCAAATCTACTTTAAAGTTCAAGGGGTTTACCTGGGGAGAGGGGAAACGCAAAATACTTATCACCCACGGCTGGGGCTCAAAAGCCGCCGACTTTGCCGAGCTCATCACAGCTTTAAAAAGTGTTGATGATATGCAGGTAATAGCTTTCGATGCACCGGGTAACGGCAGCTCGGAAGGAGAGCTGTCAAACCTCCTGCTCTTTGCCAAAGCTGCGACTACGGTAATCAAAACCTTTGGCGCACCCGATGTGCTCATCGGTCACTCGTTAGGGGCAATGGCCAATGCCATCGCTATTAAGGAAACAGCTATTCAGCCTGCCTTGCTCATCAGCATTGCCCCGCTAATCAATCTGAAAGAGAATTTTATAGCCAGCCTGAACGCGGCCGATGTAGCTCCTGGTTTACAGGATCAATTCTTTACTAATTTTGAGTCATTGTTTGATATGGAGGCTTCGCATTTTACACTCCATAATTTATATCCTGGCGGTTTGGTCAGGAGGCATTGGTTAGCCTATGACCCGGAAGATAAAATTGCACCCTTCGCATTCCTGGAAAACTTCCTTATCGCTCATCCCGAAGTTGAGACCAAAGTATACCAGGGCCCCGGTCATGAACGCGTTATTAAAGATGAGCTTGTTATATCAGATCTCGTTAGTCTGATAGCTTAATTTTTATATATAGTAATTTGGCTTTAAGCTTTTAGCCTTCTGCTTTTAGCTTTTATAAAACTATTTAGCGGCCATCACCTCATCCATGGCTTTCATAAAAGTTGTCACTTCAATTTCGTTTCGGTGTGCCTTTAAATATGCTAACAGCTTCCTGTGCGCATCTGCGGGTGTAACCAAATAATCGCCGCCTACGCCGTGAAACATGAAGATGCCCAGTCCGCCGCTTTGTTGTACTTTCTTTACAAAATCTATCAGGGCATCGCCGGTTACCGGGTTGCCTGTTACGCCCCATGAGGGCACTTTTAACGGGTCGAGGTTTTTAAAATCAGTGATCACAGCATCCGGTCCGCCGCCTATACGGGCGTATTTTGCGAGGCCTGCTTTACGCAGGGTATCAACATAGTTCACGCCGCCAACTTCAACCTCGGTACATGGATATGCATAGGTTCGGCTGCCTGTTTTTCCATCAACAGCAAAAAGCAGCGTGTTCATTTCATTGATCTCGCGCAGCATCATGTACGGTGTATAAATAGCCGAATTGTTAGCCGGATTAGCTTTTACATTAGTGAGCAGGCAAGGGTGATATAAAGTGTGATTGGCCAGTTCATAACCTTTTTTGCCTACCTCGCGCCAGCGCGGCAAGGTAGCTTCGGTCATGTTGCCCATTAAAAAGAAGGTGGCGGTAAGGTGTGCAGAATCGAGCTGTGGTATGGCTATGTTTAACTGTGAATTGATGCCGTCGTCATAAGTAAGCACAATAATGGCTTTTTTATGCTTAGCTTGTTGGGCATTGGCAATAAATGCAAAATTGAGCAATAACAGAAACAAAGCGAATCTTTTCATGAGAGGGTTATTGATTGGTTGCCCTAAAATAAAAAAATCCGGTCGATAACCGGATTTTTAAATAAGAGTTTCGTTTATAAAAATGTCATTTCGATAGAGCTGGAACGGATGGTGTGCGGGCGCGAAAGAGAAATCTTGTACACCTTGTTGAGCCTAAATGCATGCCGTATAGGATTTCTCCTCACCCCAACCTTTGGCCCCCCGCCATTCGTTCGAAATGACATCGGTTTTTACCGAAATAGAGCTATACAACCTCGCTCTGCACCCCCGAATAATATTTCAGCTCGATCAGGTCATGCGGTAGTGTTTTGGTATTCCAGGCATGATGAATAGCCAATGCCGTACCTACGGCAGTTGCCTGTGCCATCGACGCGGCGTAAACTTCCAAATGAGGGAAGGCCAACGCCAGCAGGTGCATGAAAACGCTGTTTTTACTGAAGCCGCCATCTACAAAAATGCGTTTTACCTTACAGCCGTTTAAAACATAATTGGTTGAGATGGTTTGCTGGGCAATAATATCAATCATGAGTTGGTGGTAAGCTTCAACATCATCGGCAAAAATGTTTAAGTCGCGCTGCTCAAATGCCGATTTCTGTAACTGGCCTTCATTTTCGTCGGCCTGTAATGAGGGTTGATTATTTAGCCGGGCTGCAATTGCAGGATCATAATTTATGGTACGATACCTGATCTCGTCCTGGTTAAAGTGGGCGGCTATTCTTTTTACTTGCTGCTCATATTCATAACCCGTAAACAAGCGTGAGGCTTTCACCGGGCTGCCTTTGTATTGCAGGTAGTTAAGACAATCATGCTTCAGCTCATCAGCCGTAAGCGGTGTTTGGTTAAAAGGGTTAAGACTGATTGACCAGGTACCTGTAGAGATCAGCACAAAAGGCATATTAAAGCTTACCAGGTAAGGGATCAGCGCTGCCGAACTATCGTGCAACCCAATACCAACCTTGTAAGTACTGCCCGGAAACTCGGCCGGAAGCACACTATCCGCGGGATGCAGAGGTGCCATTTTGGGCAGAATCCCTTCAGCATTAAGCCAGTTGTGATAGGTGTTCTTAGCAAAATCCCAAAGAGCAGTGTGGCAGCCGATACTGGTTAAGTCGCTCACCATTTGCCCGCTGATAAGATAGCTCATATACTGGGGTAGGTGTAAGGCATACTTTATCCGCTTAAACACTTCGGGCTGTTGATATTTAAGCCTGTATAACTGCAATCCCGAATTAAGGTTGCCCAAAACCGGCGAGGCGGTCTCTAAAGCAAACCTGGCTTCGTCGCCATAGTTTTCATAAAACTGCCTGCCCAGTTCAGGCGGATATGGCTTAAGGTAATTATAAAGTGGGGTAAGCGGCTTGCCGTGTTCATCAACATAAACAAAGCTGGCGCCGTAAGTTGAAAAGTTGACCGCCTTAAGATCAAACTCCTTATGCTTAAAAATTTCGCGCAATGAATCAAACACCGATAACCTGAGGCTGTCGAGGTTTTCACATGCGTCGCCATCTTCGTCGTGGGTTTCCAGGAAACGGGCTGTACGTTCAAAAACTATCTTGTAGTTTTCATCGAACAGGAACAGCTTCTTGTTGGTTTTACCCACATCAAAAACGGCTATAACAGGTATCGGCTCCATAGGCTTACAATCCGGTTGATACTGCTTTAGCTCCTCTTTCGTTTATCAGTTGCTGCCTGATAGTTTGCTGCCTGTAAACAGCCAGCGGGTTTAACGCGCCGCCTGCTCTTAAGCGTGCTTCGGCCAATAACGAACGGACGTCGGTGCGGTAAGCCTGCTGCAATATTTCCTGGGCAAGTACTACATCATTATCCTGTTGTGCCTGTACCAATGCTGGAGTATCTACTAACAATGCCTGTGCATAGGCTATCTTAATGGCTTCTACTGATTGTAGCAGGTCCTCAATCGGATCTTTTACATTGTGTGAAGCATCGATCATCCAGCCTATAGAAGTGGCGTGTGTCATGCCGCGGGCGTCCATACCTTCAACCAGTTCGTTAAAGATCAGGAACAACTGGTATGGGTTGATGCTGCCAACGGTAAGGTCATCATCACCATATTTTGAATCGTTAAAGTGGAAACCGGCCAGCTTGCCTTCCATCAGCAGTAATGAAACTATCTGCTCAATGTTTACGCCCTGTAAGTGATGACCAAGATCAACTAATGTCTGCGCTTTTTGGCCCAGTTTTGATGATAGCAGGTAAGATTGACCCCAATCGCCAATAGTGGTTGAGTAGAAGTTAGGCTCATAAGGTTTATACTCAACCCAAACTTTCCAGTCATCGGGCAAGGCCTCATAAATTTCCTGCAAGCTTTCTAAAGTGCGTTCAAACGCGCCGCGCATATTCAACTGACCGGGGAAGTTCGATCCGTCCGACAGCCAAACAGATAATGCTTTTGAATCAAGCTCAACACCGTATTTGATCACCTCAATATTGTGGGCAATAGCCTGTTTGCGTACCGCTTTATCTACATGGTGCAATGAGCCAAATTTGTAGCTCAATTCCTGATTAGGCTGATCCTGGAAGGTATTTGAGTTAACCGCGTCAAAATGCAAACCCAATTGTGCCGCATGGGCTTTGATAGCTGAGGCATTGGATGGGATATCCCAGGGAATATGTAATGATATAGAGTTGCTGCTACGGTTAAGTGCATGGATCAAGCCCACGTCTTCAATTTTTTCTTCCAGGCTGCGGGGCTCACCACCGCCCGAAAACCTGCCGAAACGTGTACCGCCGGTACCTAAAGCCCAGCTTGGTATAGCAATATTAAAATCAATCAGTTTTTGCAGGATAGTATCCAGGTTTTTTACGTCACCGGCAACAAAATCAAACTTGCGCTGGTGATCTTTCAGTTGCTGATGATTGGCTTCATCAATTTTATATTTTTCTAACTGCATAATTGGTATTGGTTATAAAGCAAGTTCAAGTTTGACGCTTGAACTTGCAAAATTTATAAATATGTCATTGCGAGGAACGAAGCAATCGCATGCTATACAGAGTGGCTACGCATGGTGGTCATGCTTCCGTGCGATTGCCACGCTATCGCTCGCAATGACATGGGTTACTGTAACTATCGCACAAACGCCATCGCCACGCCGCCATCAACATTCAACACGTTACCGGTTGATTTGTTGAGCAGGCCGCCGGTAAAGGCAAAGCAGGCATTAGCAATATCGGCAGGTAGTATTACCTCGTTCAATAATGTGCGTTTTGCATAGTAAGCAGGCAGTTCATCCACGGTAACGCCGTAAGCTTTAGCACGGCCTTCGGCCCATCCGCCGGCCCAAATGTTGCTGTCGCTGATTACGGCATCCGGGTTAACTACGTTCACACGGATCTTGTCGGTACCAAGCTCGGCCGCGTTCAGTCTGCTCAGGTGTAACTGGGCCGATTTTGCCGAGCCGTAGCCGGCGTTGTTCGGTCCGCTCACTAAGGCGTTTTTGCTTACAATGTTGATAATGTCGCCGCCAATGTCTTGTTTTTTCATCACAGCAACTGCCGCCTGAGTAATAAAGAACTGGCCTTTAACCAATACATCGTACAATAAGTCCCAGTCTTTTTCAGTATGGTCGGCAATTGATTTAGAGATAGATAAACCGGCATTATTTACCACTATATCCACACCGCCGAAAGCTAAGGCTGCAATTTCAAGTGCTTCGTTGATCTGGTCGGCTTTGGTTACGTCAAGTACGGCTGTGGTGTATGAATCTTTGCCGTATTGTTTTTTAAACTCTTCACCTGCGCCTTCCAAACGCTCGGCGTTCATATCATTCAGAATAACTACAGCGCCTTCATCAACAAATTTTTTGGCGATAGCTTTACCTATACCACCAGCACTACCGGTGATCAGGGCAATTTTACCTGATAAAGCTTTTGGCTTAGGCATGCGCTGTAATTTAGCTTCTTCCAATAACCAGTACTCAATATCAAACGCTTCCTGGCGCGGGAGAGAAGTGTATTCCGAAATTGCTTCAGCACCTTTCATTACGTTGATGGCGTTGGTATAAAACTCGGCGGCAACGCGGGCGGTTTGTTTATCTTTTGAAAAAGAGAACAAGCCTACACCCGGATACAGGATGATAACCGGGTTGGTATCCCTGATAGCCGGGCTGTTATCATGCTTGCAGGTATTGTAATAGTCGGTATACATTTGGCGGTAAGCCTCAAAGGCAGGAGCCAAACGTGCTTTTAACGCGGTAACATCGCTCAGGTCTTCGCCCGGTGCAAGGTCAAGTACCAGCGGACTGATCTTGGTGCGAAGGAAATGATCCGGGCAGCTGGTGCCTAATGGTGCTAAACGGTCAAGATCATTGGAGTTGATGAACTCCAATACGCGGGCATCATCCGTAAAATGACCAACCATGTGCCTGTAGCTTGAACAAAAACCGCGCAATACCGGTGCAAGGGCAGCAGCCTGTTTTTTACGGCCGGTCTCGTCAAGGCTTTCCACTTTTTGGCCACCGAAAACAGGGCCTTTTTTTCCGTAGTTTTCTTCAAGATATTCGGCACAGCGCTCAATAACCTCGAGCGTATTCATGTAGCTTTCGTAAGCTGTATCGCCCCAGGTGAATAAACCATGCGAACCTAACATAATACCGCGGATGCCTGGGTTTTCATCCAAACATTGTTTTAATTGCAAGCCTAATTCAAAGCCTGGTTTTTTCCATTCAACCCAGCCGATGGTACCGTTAAAAAGCTCCTGGGTTATTTTCTTACCGTCTTTTGCGGCAGCAATAGCGATGGCAGCATCCGGGTGCAGGTGATCGATGTGTTTGAATGGCAGGAAGCCGTGAAGCGGCGTATCAATAGATGGTGCTTTCGAGTTAAGATCGTAGATGCAGTGATTAAACAACTCAACCATTTCATCTTCAAATTCAACCCCGCGATAGATGTTTTTCAGGCTGCGTAAACGATCAACATAAAGGGCAGCCAAGCCGCTCTTTTTCAACGTGCCAATATCACCGCCTGAGCCTTTGATCCACATTACCTCAACATCGTTGCCGGTGAGTGGATCTTTACTCATCAACTTGCATGATGTGTTACCACCACCATAGTTGGTAAGGCGCAGATCGGCACCCAAAAGGTTGGAGCGGTATATGAGCAGGGCTACTTCATCGCCCGCCAGTTCGGCGGCTTTTGCTTCATCCCACAAATAGCTTACGTGTTTAAATTCAGTTGTTTTCGACGACATATATTTTAATTGTTGAATTATTGAGTTAATGAATTATTGATTTGTTTTTATCGTTGGCTTATTTAATTCGGCTTTTACCGTCGGTTTTTCGGGTTTTATCTTATTCCCATATCCCACAACCAGTACCGATATTACAATTACCGCTATACCGGCTATTACCGTTGCGAATGCTTTTTTACTTACGCCTTTCCACTCTTTAAGTACCAGGCCCCACGTATTAGCTATCAGGATAATGAAAGCCATGTGCAGGATCCAGGAGCTGGCGCCATTCCCCATTTTGCTTTCGCCCATACCGTAAAAAAAGAACTGTAAAAACCAGGTCGTGCCGGCCAGTGCCGCAAACAGGTAGTTTTTAAGGAGGGGTGTTTTTTTATCGGTATAATTATCAAACGTTTTATTGCGGGCATTTAGCACCATACACCATATAAAGTTAGTGGTTAAACCGCCCCATAATATAATAATATAGGTTACATTGTTTGAAAACAGGAAGTTACCTTGTCCCGGATGCGCCGCCTGCCAGATCTGGTTAGCGGTATCGGCCATTGGTTTCCCGGCTTCAATACCGAAGTTGAAACAAGCGCTCAGGATCCCCGAAACTACGGCCACCAGTATACCTAAACCAAAGCGGTAATCTTTATTCTCCTGGGCTATGGTTTTATCGGCCGACAGTTCTTTCTCTTTCATCATACCTGCTTTACCGCATATAATAATGCCCACTACACAAAGCACAATGCCCAATAAAACCATCTGCCCCCATTCGCTGTGCATCATCAGCGTAAAAGTATCTTTCCCCTCTTTCGGGAAAAGGTCATAATACACCGATGGAATTATCGATCCAAAAACTGAGCATAAGCCCAGTATAATGGTGCTACCCAGCGATACTCCCAAGTAACGTACCCCTAATCCATATGTTAAACCACCAATGCCCCACAGCAGTCCCATAAGGTACGTCCAGCCAAGGGTAGCTGTAGCTGTATGGCTTATAATGTCGGCAAAGCCGGGAATAGTAAGCCATGCTGCCAGCGGTGGTACAATGAGCCATGAAAAAATGCCGCCTACTATCCAGTAGCTTTCCCAGGCCCAGCCTTTTATTTTTTGTAGGGGATGTAAAAACTCCCCGAAGCAAAGCCACCGATAAAATGGAAGATGACCCCTAAAATTACTTGCATATTCTCTGATTGGTTTATATTGGTATGGCTAATGTAGATAATTTAAATGCCTGAACTGTCCTTTGCTGTCATGGATGTAACCGTAATTTCGTCTTAACCGGGATTTTAAGGATTAATGGGATGGACAGGATTTCATAAGCAGTTTTACGCTAAACTGTTAAAGAAATCCCTTAATCCTAAAAATCCCCCCAAATCCCGGTTCTGTTTATTATTTTGGCAATCAAATACATCTCCATGCAGGCATATATTTTAGGTATTGATATTGGCACCGGCAGTACAAAGGCCGTAGCGGTAAGTTTAACGGGTGAACCATTAGGTACAGTATCCAATCATTACCCCATTAATAGCCCCGAACCCGGTTACAGCGAACAGAATCCGCTGTTGATTTGGGACGCTTTTGTAAAATGCCTTGCTGGTATTACTGCTAAATTGGGCGCCGCCCCGCAGGCCGTGAGCCTGAGCAGCGCCATGCATAGTATTATTCCGGTTGATGAGCATGGCGAAGCACTGCTGCCTATGATGACCTGGGCAGATGCGCGGAGCGAGAACATCGCGCAGGCATTGCGTGCAACGGAAAAAGGTGAACGCCTTTATCATAACTGCGGCACTGCGATCCATGCCATGTCGCCCTTAAATAAGTTGCTGTGGCTGCGTGATAATCAAAGTAAGATCTTTGAAGCCGCCCATAAATTCATTTCGATAAAGGAGTTTATCTGGTTCAGGCTTTTTGGTGTTTTTGAGGTTGATTATTCCATTGCGTCGGCTGCGGGAATGTTTAATATTGTAACGAAAGAATGGAATGATGAGGCTCTTACACTCACCGGTATCACGGCTTCAAAATTATCAACCCCGGTTAATACCACTTATTACCGGAACAGTATCAGACCCGAAGTAGCTGTGTTAACCGGGATAAATGCCGGTACCCCGTTTGTTATAGGGGCAAGTGATGGAGCCTGTGCTAATTTAGGCAGCCACACAACCGGCCCGGATGTAGCGGCGCTTACTATAGGCACCAGCGGCGCGGTGCGCATTACCAGCCCGAAGCCGGTTTACAATTACGAAGCCATGGTTTTTAATTACCTGCTTGATGAGCAGACTTATGTATGCGGCGGAGCAGTAAATAACGGAGGTATAGCGGTAAACTGGCTGCTCAAAAACTTTTTGCAAAAGGATAACCTTACCGCTGCTGATTATGACGCTTTATTTAATGAGATAGCAACAATGCCTGCCGGCAGCAACGGGCTTATATTTTTACCCTACCTGTACGGTGAACGCGCCCCGCTCTGGGATACCAAAGCCTGCGGCACCTTTTTTAATATCAAGCCGGCACATACCCGGTCGCACTTTTTACGTGCGGGGCTTGAAGGCATTTGCTTTGCACTGAACGATGTGCTTAAAACATTGGAAGATGCATCGGGCGGGATTATACAAGTTAATATCAGTGGTGGTTTTACCAGCTCGGCAGTATGGACACAGGTACTGGCAGATATCACCGGGAAAAGGCTCGCAGTGCTTCAGTCTGAAGATTCATCGGCGCTCGGCGCTATTTATCTCGCGGCACGGGTATTATATCCTGAAAGTTATGACAAGCTTACCCGTGTTGAACAGCAGGATTTTATCGAACCAAGTGCTAAAAACCATGAGGTTTATAGCAGGATGTTCCCTGTATTTAAAAAGCTGTACGGTGATTTAAAGGACAGCATGCATTTGGTGGATGGATGGGAGTGAAGACTGATTAAAAAAGTCATCATTCCAGCCCCAGCCATTTAACCAATCTCCAGCAACCATATACAAAAAATGGCGCGGCCACTACATCAATAGTATAATGAATATGCTGTATCAACAGTAATACTACCAATACAATTGCACAGGCCAGGGCGATCAGTTTATCTGTTCGCTTTTGCAGGTGGAGGTACACAAGTACCATGGTTGCTGTGTGGCCCGAAAAAAACAGGTCTTTGGTGATAAACGTATGCCCGTAAAACACGCTTGTGCTTGGGTCAATAAGCGGAACAAGGCCCACTGGCGGATTGAGCTTGACCAGGCCGATGGTAATAAACCGGGCAATACATACAAAATTAAGTGTCCAGATATAAGTGATACATATCCTCGGGTTATAAAGCGCCCGCCACATCATCAGCATGCCCATGCTCCAGATGAGTATAAAAATCGGGACTGAAAGATCGTAAGAGGGTAAATGGGCCAATACCCAATCATTAAGTACAACCCCGTCCTGCCTTTTTTCAATATACTTGAAAAAAGACGGTAGCAGGTTAATGATGATGACTATGACCATAGTGGCGCCCAGTAACTTGAGCCTGCTGGCCTGGGTATCATAGGCGCTCTGCCAAAGCTGTTTTATATGATAAATGGAGGCTAAATTCAATCTATGTTTTTTTATAAAGCCTGCAAAAATACAGTTTGCTGGTTAATATTAAGTAATTGTCAGGTATTTGTTAATTTAATAGATGTAGATATGGATAGTGAAAACAAATGCAATTGTGTTGCATTAACTTGTTTATATTTGCGGCATGGATTTTCAAAAGCTTTCACCCCGGTTGGATAATATTGGTATCACTGCTTCAACGCTTTGTGCTATCCATTGTGCGGTAGTGCCTTTGTTGTTTACCAGTTTGCCGTTGGTGGGCCTCGGGTTTTTGGCTAACGCCTGGGTAGAGTGGGGGATGATCATTTTCGCCCTGGTGATAGGAGTGTATTCTATAGGCTTATCTTACCGGCGTACGCATCGCCGTTCAGTTCCACTATTTATGCTTGTATCAGGTTTTGTTATCATCATGGGAGGGCACGCGTTTACAACAACAGGAAAATACGAGGCTATGATAGTTCCTGTTGGGGGCTTGCTGATAGCCGCCGCGCATTATATAAATTATAGGTATACCGGTGCCTGCAATCATGATCATAAAACATATAAACTTGAAAAGGTTGAGTAATGGATAAGCGCCACAGGAAATTCTTTTATGCATTTTTGCTGTTCAACTGCTTTTTGAGTCCGGCTTGTAATCATGAAAAGCATGGTGCCCCGGCTGTATCAAACCGTCATACTAAGCCGATAAAAAATACCGTTATAAAAGCCGGCAACTAATGGCGTATATTATACGTACCATTATTAAATTAGCGGCCTTATAATTATTACCCAATTGATACATGACACAAACCCGCGATATACATCATTTTGAGCACCTGCTTGATAAACATCACCTGAAAAAAACTGCGCCCAGGCTGCGGGTTTTATCTATGATGTCGTCAAGACATTCCGCTACCTCGCAGCCCGACCTGGAGAACCTGATGCATGATATTGACAGGGTTACCCTTTACCGGATCCTTAATGCTTTTGAAGAAAAAGGGATCATCCATAAGATATTTGATTTAAACGGTACGGCTAATTATGCCCTTTGCTCATCAAGTTGTAATGAGCATGATCACCATGATGAACACCTGCATTTTAATTGTACCCAGTGCAAAAATGTGTATTGCCTTAATGATATGAACCTGCCCGCTATAGATCTCCCTGCGGGATTTGAGTCGCATGGCTTTACCCTGTATGCTCATGGCTTATGCCCCAGGTGCAGTAAAAAGGCGGTGAAAAAATGAAATACGTCGCTTTGCCCGGGATGATCATCCTGGTGTTCCTGTTTCAAAATTCATTCGCGCAGCAAAAAGATACTATACCTGCTGTTACAACTTTTAGGTTTAAAACGGTTGTTATTGATGCCGGGCATGGCGGTAAGGATGCCGGGGCGCGTGGTTCACATTCGTTTGAGAAAAATGTAACACTGTCCATAGCCCTGAAGCTCAAGGCAGCGCTTGATACGGCCATTACTGATGTTAACGCTATCCTTACCCGTACCGATGATACCTTTATCCCGCTAAACCAGCGCTCGGCTATTGCTAATCAAAACCATGGCAACCTGTTTATTTCCATTCACTGCAATTCATCGCCCGAGGGCACTGCCGCACGTGCACACAAGCAAAAAGGTGTGCTGATGCTGGTATACGGTTTCCACCGCCTTAAGGAGCAGGAAGAGGCCGTACGCGAAAATGCTTCTATTTTTCAGGAAAAGGATTACAAACAGAACTATGAAAGCTATGATGAAAGCGATCCTTCAAACCTGATCGTACTGAATGCTTATATTCAGAAATACCGTAAGCAAAGTATCCGTTTTGGTGATTTGCTTGACGATGAGTTTACCGGGGTAGATGGCCGCGAAAGTAATGGTGTGAAAGAACAGGGGGTATTGGTGCTGGCCCATAGCGCTATGCCTGCTGTATTGATAGAAACCGGTTTCATTAATAACCCCGAAGAGGAGGAGTACCTTAATTCGGACGAAGGGCAGCACGAAATTGTAATGACAATCATCAGGGCACTTCGAAATTACAGGAAGGCAATAGGGGCATAAAAAAGCTGAATGCCTAAAGCTGAAAGCCCAACCTTCGGTTACATGGGCTATAGGATTTTCTCCTCAATCCGGCGCTTTGCCCCTCGCTGTTCGTTGAAACGACGCTCTTATTAAAAATTACAATTTATTCAACTCATCCATCAGTACCTTGCTGTACTGATTAAAATAGCGCCTTACCCCAAAACCCATAACGGTTTGGATACCGCGGGTGGCGTTGGTTAAAAATACTTCATCGGCCTCGTATAAAATATCAGGATTGATCTGGGCTTCGGTGATATCAATGTTATTTTCCTTTGCCAATTTGATCACTACCTGGCGCATTACACCTTCAACGCAGCCCTCGCTTAGCGCCGGGGTATATAAGTGGTTTTGATAATTGATGAAAATATTGGAACTGCTGGCTTCGCATAAGTTTCCGCTTTGGTTCAACAGAAAAACATCATCCAGCTTGTTTTGAGTTTTGTACAAACCAGCCATTACATAAATAAGCGAGTTGCATGTTTTAATGTTCGACAGATAGTTGGACGGTTTGGGCAGTTCCGTAAACACATCCATGATCAGGCCCTTCTCATTCAAAAAATACCGGGGCTCTTCGGATGGGGTTAGCTCCAGGCAATAGCCCATTTTATTTTGAGTAGGGGTATACAAGCCTTCGGCATCGCGGTAGACGGTAAGGCGTAACCTGCCGTGTTTAACTTTATTTCGGCGGGCAAGCTCACTAACTATTTCGTTCAGGAACCAGGTATCCATTTGCGAATAACCATCAATTTTAAGGGCTTTCATGCCCCGCTGTAGACGGTCGGCATGCAGTTCGGCAAATTTCAGTTTCCCTTTCATTAGTCGCATGCTTTCAAACAGGCCATCGCCATATTTAAAGCCCCTGTTGCCAATGGTAAGCAATGGGGTGTTTTGGGGGAGATATTCGCCGTTAAAATTGATGAATACGGGCATCATAGGACGGATAGATATTATAATTTGATCGTGTTGTTAATAATTACCGGGTATTGTTACTCTTCTATCTAACGTCTGTTATTTCGTATCTGTATCGCTGTACTTTCGCCATTTTGTAAGTACGGCCTCAAAATCAGCCGGCAGCGGCGATTCAAAATGCACCTGCTTTTTTAATGTAGGATGTAAAAAGCCCAGTGTTTTTGCATGCAGGGCTTGCCGTGGCATCAGCTCAAAACAATTTTCAACAAACTGTTTGTACTTGCTGAACATGGTGCCCTTTAAAATTTTATCACCGCCGTAAGTGGCGTCGCTAAACAAGGGGTGACCGATATGCTTCATATGCGCCCTGATTTGATGGGTACGGCCGGTTTCCAGCTGGCATTCAATCAGGGTAACGTAACCCATTCGCTCTAAAACTTTATAGTGCGTTACAGACCATTTTCCTTTTTCGGGGTCATCATATATCGACATTACCCGCCTGTCGGCAACACTACGGCCAATATAGCCGGTAACCGTGCCGTCTTCCGGTATATCGCCCCAGGCAAGTGCTATATATTTGCGGGTGATGGTATGCTCAAAAAACTGCTTAGCCAACCAGTTCATGGCACGCTCATTTTTGCTGATAAGCAGCAGGCCTGAAGTATCCTTGTCAATGCGGTGTACCAGCCCCGGCCTGCCATCGTTGCCCGGCAAGGTTGGCAATTGCTGAAAATGGTAAACCAGCGCATTAACCAGTGTACCCGTATAATTGTTATAACCGGGATGTACTACCATACCAGCTTCTTTGTCAACCACCAATACATCATCATCTTCATAAATAATATTGATGGGGATGTTTTCGGGATATACTTCTGTATCGCGCGGAGGGTGTGGCAGCACTACCGAGATCACATCAAGCGGCTTTACCTTATAGCTCGATTTGATAGGTTTATCGTTCACCAGCACATTGCCCAGCTCAATAGCATTTTGAATACGGTTGCGCGAAGCATTCTCCACGCGGTGCATCAAAAATTTATCAATCCGCAAAAGCGACTGGCCCTTGTCAACCACTACGCGTAAGTGTTCGTACAAGTCCTGTTCTTCCTGCTCAATAAGTTCGGGTTCGTGTGCCATTTGAGGCGCAAAAGTAATCGTTTTTTATGGTAGGTTAAATGTAATATTGCAATAGCATTAACGCCGTATTATTTTATGAACATTGAGCTTGAAATTTTTAGCCCGGTACAGCAAATCGGTAACCCCCTGTTTGATGACCACGGCGTTAAAGTTTTCATCAAGCGCGATGATCTCATCCATCCAATGATATCGGGCAATAAATGGCGCAAGCTTAAATATGTGCTTAAACAGGCTCAAGCCGAAGGCAAAACACACCTCGTAACCTTTGGCGGCGCTTACTCCAACCACCTGATGGCCACAGCCGCGGCTGCCGCAAAGTTTGGCTTTAAAGCTACAGGCATAGTGCGGGGTGAGGAGGTTGATAACGATACCTTGTTTTTATGCCGCCTGCATGGTATGGAACTGCAGTTTACCGATCGTAACAGCTATCGTGATAAACTTGCACTGTTCAATCAATATTTTGGTAATGATGAACAGGCTTTTTTTATTGACGAAGGGGGGCATCTGCCGAAGGTGCCAAAGGCTGCAGCGAACTGGTTAACGAGTTAACAGAAAGCTATGACTATATCTTTTGCGCCTGCGGTACAGGTACAACAGCGGCAGGTGTCATTAACGGATTAAATGGTCATCAGCTTAAAACAAAGTTCAACGCGGTTCCGGTATTTAAAAACGGTGGTTTTATTAAAGAGGAGGTAGACCGGTTCTTAACTGCCCGGGCAGATTATAACATACATACCGATTACCACTTTGGAGGCTATGGCAAAGCGAATGACGAGCTTATCAGTTTCATTAAACAATTTGTAGCAACAACAGGGATATTGATAGAACCTGTATACACCGGTAAAATGATGTATGCACTGTATGATTTAATAAGCAAAGGGCATTTTAAACCCGGCAGTAAAATCCTGGCTATTCACAGCGGGGGGATTTGGGGATTATTGGGGATGAAAGAAAAGTTTAATCAACACTAATTAATCAACACTAATTACACGAATGAGGTCGAATTTTCGCGAATTGGAATTAAATAGCACTAATTTCACAAATGCGTCCGAATTTACACGAACCAACTAATTCGTGTAATTCGTTCTAATTGCTCAATAATACGCTAAGCATTCGTGCATAAATTTCAATTCGTGTTTATTGGGATCTCAAAATGGAAGGTTGAGCCTTCGCCGTAAGTGCTTTCAACCCAAAGTCTGCCCTGGTGGCGGTTAACAATTTCCTGGCAAATGTACAGGCCAATTCCTAACCCCGACATGTGAGAGGCGAGGTTCTCAACGCGGTAAAAACGTGAAAACACCCGATCCAGTTGATCGGGCTGGATCCCGATGCCAAAATCCTGCACCGATACCCTGAACTTGTTGTTGATAACAAGGGCTTCGATGATCACTTTATCTGCCTTTGGCGAATATTTAACGGCGTTGGTTACCAGGTTAATGACAACCTGTTCAATACGCTGGCTATCGGCATGGATAATTAGTTCCCCGGCAGGTAAATTTAAAAGGAGCTGATGGGAGGGGCCGGTTTGTTGCAGGATCTCCCTCAATTCGATAAGCAGTTTGATCACATCGAAATCGGTATAAGTAAAAGGCAATTTACCGGTCTGGATTTTGGTAACATCAAGCAAATCCGATATCAGGATGGTTAATTTGCCTACTTGCTCCAATGCCCTGTTGGCCAGTACTTTGCTTTTATCATCCGGCGGGAGGTTACGGGCAATGATTTGCAGGTAACCCTTTAAACTGGTGACCGGTGTTTTTAACTCATGGCTTGCAAGCCCTATAAATTCATCCTTTTTTTCATTAAGCTCTTTAATATTTTCATAAAGCTTGGCGTTATCAAGTGCTACCGCGGCCTGGGCGGCAACAGCCAAAACAAGTTGCTCGTGCTCCCTGGTAAACCTGGCCGGTTGTTCGTGCCCAAAAAATAACCCGCCAATCACCTCGCCCGATTTGCCCCTTACCGGAACCGCGAGGTAGCTTACTACCGGGAGGTGCCCTTTAGGCTGGCCAAAATGTGGTGCATTTTTTCCGTAACGCGGGTCTTTGGTTATATCATCAACCCTTACCGTTCCCTCGCCACTGAAAGTTGGGTGAAAGACTGCCGTATTACGCGGCATACCAAATTTTTCAAATGCCTCACGCGGCGCGCCCGAAAGCGTGAACAGCATATATGATTCGCCCTGCTCATTAACCTGGTTGTGAAAAAAGCGCCAAACTGCGCGCCGCAAAGCTGGGTAGTGGCATCGGTAACTTTTTGCAGGATATTTTGAATATCCAACTCGGCCGAAATAACCTGTCCTATGGAGTTTAAGATCTCCAGGCGTTCGGCATATTGTTGTAATCTTTCTTCTGATTTTTTTGCCGGCCTATATCGCGGATTATTTTTGAAGCCCCTATTACCTTATTGCTGTTGTTTCTTATGGGAGATATGGTAAGCGAAATTTGTATTTCCTCGCCGCTTTTTGTTTTACGTATGGTTTCAAAATGTTCTATCCGTTCGTTGTCCCGTATTTTATTAATGATCATTTCTTCTTCATTATAACGGTCTTCCGGTATCAAAACCGTGATATGTTTGCCTATGATCTCATCTTCTGTATAACCAAATAAACGTTGGGCCGCGCCGTTCCAGCTGGTAATTACACCATCAAGGTTTTTACTTACAATGGCATCTTCTGATGATTCAATGATAGAGGCCAGCATCCATTGCTTTGATTCGGTATTTTTTTGTTCTGTAATATCTATCAGGGTATTGGCGGCGCCTGCCAGTTCGCCATTTTCATTAAAACGGGGTTTAGGGTTGGATAATATATAGCTTACACTTCCATTAGGACGTTTAATAAGCATTTCCTGCTGCTTTACAGCCTTGCCATATTTTAATACTTTGCCCGTTGGTGTTTCATCGGGAGTTAACAGTATACCATCGGATGTAAATATCTCCCAGTTTACATACCACTTGTCTTTATTAATGTGAGGCGTTTTGCCCCAAAGCGTTACCGCCGCTTTGTTAAATGAGGTTATGTAGCCCTCTTTATCGCAGGTGTAAACTGCAACGGGCAGGTCTTCAAGTAAATCCCAGTCGGTACTATTGGTAAATGTTAATTTTGGGACCGGTTTTGAGTTGCTGGCAGATAATGGTTCTTCTCCCATAGTTATAAATATCCCTTTTGGTTGTATCTGCCACTAATTTAGTATTAAAATAATCAACCTATGTCAAATTAATTAAAATGAAAATTTTATCAAGCTACCCCGGTACAATTCAGGTTCGCAGGAGGAGGAATTTGATGTTAACCGGGCAGAAAATGTAAATTTCGGCTGCATTTTTTTATGAATACTGTGGTTGAAGCAGGTGTACCGGTTTTGAGTTTGGTACAAAAAGTAACTTTAAACAATTTAAAGTTACTTTTTTGCCAATCGGTTCAAAAACCCCTTAAATTTTGATTTTAGGCGGTTTTTACTAAATTTGTAATAAACCAAATTAATATGTACAACCTACTTGTTTCTCCGCAGGATGTCCAGGCATCGCTTCAAAAGCATGTACTGGCCGATGGATTCGACCTCACTTTTGATATGGAAAAAAGTAAGGGTGTTTATATTTATGACGCAAAATATAACCGCACACTGCTTGACTTTTTTACCTGCTTTGCTTCGGTGCCTTTGGGCTATAACCATCCCAAAATGCTGAATGATGAAGAGTTTAAGAAAAACCTCATGCTTGCGGCATTAACTAACCCGTCAAATTCAGATATCTACACTACGCAATACGCCCAGTTTGTTGAAACATTTGACAGGATAGGGATCCCCGAATATTTACCGCATGCTTTTTTCATTTCCGGTGGTGCGCTGGCTATCGAAAATGCGCTGAAAGTAGCTATGGACTGGAAAGTGCAGAAAAACTTTGCCAGGGGCTATACTAAGGAAAAGGGTTTTAAAGTATTGCACTTTGAGCATGCTTTTCACGGCCGCTCGGGTTATACCCTGAGCCTTACCAATACCTTGCCTAATAAAACCAAGTGGTTTGCCAAGTTTGACTGGCCGCGGGTATCTGTGCCTTATATGAATTTCCCTTACAGCGATGCCAATCATGAAGACCTGTTAAAGAGAGAGCAATTATCGGTGGCACAAATCAGGAAAGCATTTGAAGATAATAAGGATGATATATGCGCCATAATAATTGAGCCTGTACAATCAGAAGGCGGTGATAACCATGTACGCAAAGAGTTTTTAGAGAAGCTGCGTGAACTTGCTGATGAGTACGAGGCATTGCTGGTTTACGATGAGGTGCAAACGGGAGTTGGTTTAACAGGCAAATTCTGGTGCCATGAACACTTTGGAGAAAAGGCGCGCCCTGATATCATTGCCTTTGGTAAAAAAATGCAGGTTTGCGGCATATTGGCTGGCCGGCGCATTGACGAGGTTGAAGATAATGTATTTAAAGTATCATCGCGCATAAACTCAACCTGGGGGGCAGTTTGGTTGATATGGTACGCTCGTCAAAAATAATGGAGATTATTGAGGAGGATAAGCTTTGCGATAATGCGGCAGTAATGGGAGAGTACCTACAAAATGGTTTGAGTGAAATTGCCGAACGGCACCCGGTTGTAAGTAATGTGCGGGGGAAAGGGTTGCTTACTGCCTTTGATTTTCCGGACAAAGCAATAAGGGACAGCTTTATTAAAAAAGGTTTTGATAATAATATTATGTACCTTGGCTGCGGCGAAAGGAGTGTGCGTTTCCGCCCCGCGCTGATCATCGAAAAAAGCCACATTGACATAGGCCTTGACATGCTTGAACAGCTTTCGGTCACTTTATAACACAGTAAATAAAGAAAATTAATTCCGGCTACAGCCAAATCCGCTCATGAAACGGATGAAATTAACTAATATTTAATAAGGTAAAATCGGCATCTATTATTTGCAAAAATAGAAAGATATTAATATACGCTACTTTTTTTCCAAAATCCGCTATATTTTTTGTTATTATTCCGATTAGATTTGTTGCAACCCTATTAAAGTAACGTAGTTCTATTTCAAGCACCATGAGCAAACACATAGAGAAATTAAAGAAACAACTGGTTGAAGTTGCCGAGGTTGTAAACTCATTCAAATCTGAAGCCGTGCAGGTTCGTATAATTGACCGTTTACTGGAGGTTATGATCGAATCGGAGAAAGTAGATGCCGAGGGTGTTGAAATGTTTGGTAAAAAAGTAAGGAAATTACGCATTGCAGATGAAGGCGGAGGTGTTTCAGGGCGTAAAAAGCCTGGTGCTACCAAAATACTTAATCAATTGCTGAATACAGATTTCTTTGATAGTCAGCGTTCTATTTCATCAATTGCCAATTACTGTAAAGAACAGTATGACTCTGACTTTAAAACATCTGAACTTTCAGGGATCCTCTTAAAATTAGCTAATGAAAATAAGCTCAGAAGGGAGAGGAGCAATGAAAATAATCGCTTTGAATATATTAAAGCATAAATATCATCATACTTGCTTAAATAAACAGGGAGCCTGATTTTCAGGCTCCCTGTTTATTTAAAGTGGAATTTATTATATATAACTTATAGTTAAGTATAAGTATTATTTAAGGTTAAATAAATTATCTACTCCTAAAATTTTTCTGCTCGTAAAGCCCTCAGCGTATTTAACCTGGATGCTTTTACCAAACTCGCGTGCCCGGCCGGTTACTATTTCAATAAAATTGGATGTTGAAATATAGGTTTGAGGTTCTTCTTCCCAGCTTGGGTTATAAAATTGCGATCCGTAAGCATTAATACTCTCTATCTTTTTATCCCAATGTTCGGTTACATCAATTAATATATCAGGAGTAATATAGTTATCCTGTATAAAATGCAGCACCATGTCTGGCCGCCAGGCCTCTTGTGGTGAGCCATCAATATCAAATGTTTCTATTTTGCGAAGGCCCGCTAAAAATGCCGAGGCTTCAACAAGTTCATTTGCCCGGCCATGATCGGGATGGCGGTCATGGTAAGCATTGGTTATTACGATGGAGGGGCGAAATTTGCGGATGGCTTCAATAACCTTTACCTGGTGTTCGCGGGTATTTTCAAAAAAGGCATCGGGCAGGCCAAGGTTTTCACGTACGGCTAAACCTAATATTTCGGCGGCGGCGGCAGCTTCCTGTTTACGGATCTCGGCCGAGCCGCGGGTGCCCAGTTCGCCACGGGTAAGGTCAACAATACCAACTTTGTAGCCAAGGGCTATATGTTTTAAAATTGTACCTGAGCAACCTAATTCAGCATCATCAGGATGTACCGATAAAACTAATATATCTAATTTAAGCATGCGCAAAAGTAATTCATTGGTTAGACGCCGCTGTCAGCAGGCGGTCAATCTTTCGCCTGATTTTTGAGGAGTTTGGTTTGGTGAAAGGGTAGTAAAAATCAACTACATGCCCATTCTTATCAATCAAAAATTTATGAAAATTCCAGCGCGGAACCGACCGCACATTGCCATTCTCCTTTTTATCGGCAAAAAATTGATACAAAGGGTCGGCATAGGGGCCGCGTACCCTTATTTTTTCAAATATGGGATAATTTGCTCCATTGGCTTCACAAAAAACGGCAATAGCCTCACCGTCTAAAGGTTCCTGGCCGCCAAAATCATTTGAAGGGAATGCAAGAATTTCAAAGTCCTTGCCGGCAAGCTCAGTTTTTAAAGCTGCCAATTCTTTTAGCTGAGGTGTAAAACCGCACTGTGATGCCGTGTTTACAATTAAAAGAACTTTGTTTTTATATTTTGAAAGACTGATCTCTTCACCGTTTAACTTTTTAACGTTAAACCGGTAAATGCTTTTGTTATCCATTAAACTAATTGCTGTATGAATTATATCCGGCCTGATTTAATATGGCCTCGATATCCTTCTGTTCTTCAGGGTCGTAGGTTTCTTTGAGGTTATGACCAAATATGCTTGCTACCGACTGGAACATGAAAGCCTTAAAGCCGCCTTTTAATTCTTTAACCATAGCAAAGCTGGTTTGCCCGGTTTCGCGGTCAATAAGCTTAATTAAAACTTCGCCCTGACTAATTGTCAGGTTCTTGATCTCTTTATTGAACAGGTTTTTTATTTCACCCTCGCAGGTGCTAACCAATTCTTTTTGTTTTTTCCTGTCGGCGGTAACGGCAAGGTCGCGTTGTAACTGGCGGTACCTTTGCCCCGCAAAACGTGCGTAAGGCAATACTTTCATTACATTATAACGCAAACGGCGGTAGTTTAGCCTATCGGCCTCGCTCGCAAAAATACGGGTATCTACAATTCTAACCTCCGGCTCAACTATCCATGGTACAAGCTCGCCGTCAAGGTTGGTCATGGCTGTTCTGATGGTATCATTTTTGCCAAGAGTTACGGGTGCAGGCGTAGCTGTTTGGGCCTTTGCAGCACCCATTAAGCAACATAACAGCAGCGTAAAACCAATAAATTTCATATTTTTACTTAATACAAAAATAATGTAATTTTTTTTGGTATTTTACTAATACCTGCAATAATATTTATTTGCTGCATGTTTATGATTGAATACCGCTAATACCCCGTACATGAAAGACTTAGTGATAGACCTGGAAGCCGAGAAGAACGAGATACTAAAAAGATACCGTGCTTTGTTGCGTGCCTGTAAATCAACCCTGCAAAAGGGCGATAAACGCATGATACGCAAGGCATTTGATATGGCCCTTGAAAGCCATAAGGATATGCGCCGTAAAAGCGGCGAACCTTATATATACCACCCTATTGCCGTTGCCCAAATAGCTGCCGAAGAAATTGGCCTGGGTACCACCTCAATAGTGTGCGCCCTGCTGCATGATGTGGTTGAAGATACCAACATGACGCTTGATGAAATTGAGATGGAATTTGGTAAAAAGGTAGCCAAAATTATTGACGGCCTTACCAAAATATCAGGTGTATTTGATACCAACAGCTCATTGCAAGCCGAAAACTTCCGTAAAATGCTGCTTACCCTTGCCGACGACGTAAGGGTGATACTGATTAAGCTTGCCGACAGGCTGCATAACATGCGAACCATGGAGTTTATGCCTAGGGATAAGCAGCTTAAGTTATCATCAGAAACGGTTTACCTGTATGCGCCCCTGGCACACCGCCTGGGTTTATATGCCATAAAATCTGAGTTGGAAGACCTCTCCATGAAATATATGGAGCGTGAAACCTACCAGTTCATCAAAAATAAACTGAACGAGAAAAAGGCCGAACGCGAGCGTTTTATCCGCGATTTTATCGAGCCAATAAATAAATCATTACAAAGCCAGGGGCTTGAGGCCGATATATTCGGGCGACCGAAATCTATCCACTCCATCTGGAATAAGATGAAAAAGAAGTCGATACCTTTTGAAGAGGTATATGATCTTTTCGCCATCCGGATCATATTGGATAGCGCCCCTGAACATGAAAAGGCCGACTGCTGGAAAGCCTATTCTATAGTAACCGACCAGTACCGCCCAAACCCGGACAGGCTACGCGACTGGATTTCATCGCCCAAGGCTAATGGTTATGAATCATTGCATACCACGGTAATGGGCCCGCGCGGGCAGTGGGTTGAAGTGCAGATCCGTACCAAGCGCATGAACGAGATTGCCGAAAAAGGTTTTGCCGCGCATTGGAAATACAAGGAAGCCAGCACCGACAGCGGCCTTGACCAATGGGTACACAAAGTGCGCGAGATGCTCAAAAATCCCGATACCAACGCGCTCGACTTCATCGATGATTTTAAGATGAACCTCTTCAGCGATGAGATCTTCATTTTTACGCCAAAAGGAGCGCTGATCCAGTTGCCTTTAAATGCTACAGCGCTTGATTTTGCCTTCGAGATCCATACCGATGTGGGCGCAAGCTGTATCGGTGCCAAGGTAAACCATAAGTTGGTGCCGCTAAGCTACAAGCTCCAGAACGGCGACCAGGTAGAGATCATTACCTCAGGCAAGCAAACCCCTAAGGAAGACTGGCTTAATTTTGTGGTTACTGCAAAGGCAAAGGCCAAGATCAAATCGGCTTTAAAAGAAGAGAAACGCAAAATTGCCGAGGATGGTAAAGAGATCCTGGAGCGTAAAATGAAATCGCTTAAGATCACTTACAATTCCGAAAATCTGCAAAAGATCAGCTACTTTTTCAAGCTGCAGGCCACTCAGGATCTTTTTTACAATGTTGCCAAGGGCATTATTGATATGAAGGACCTGAAAGAGTACCAGGCATCCGAAAAAGTGATTGATAATAAGCCGCAGGATAAAATTGACCAGGAGCAGGTTCAAAACCTCATCAAAAATATCAAGGCTAAAGACAGCGATATCCTGCTTATTGGCGAGGATATGCAAAAAATAGATTATAAGCTGGCCAATTGTTGTAACCCTATCCCCGGCGATGATGTTTTTGGTTTTGTTACCGTAAGCGACGGTATCAAGATCCACCGTACCAATTGCCCCAATGCGGCTAAGCTCATGGCCAACTACGGCTATAGGATAGTAAAAGCCCGCTGGACAAATCAGCAGGAGCTTGCTTTTCTTACCGGTTTGCGTATTACCGGTATTGATGAGGTAGGGCTGATCAATAAGCTTACCACCGTAATATCAAATGATTTTAAAATAAACATCAGATCTATCACTGTTGATAGTGATAATGGTATATTTGAAGGCTCGCTGATGTTGTATGTGAATGACACCAGTCACCTTGATACCCTGATTAAAAACCTAAAACAAGTAAAAGGCGTAACCGCGGTTAACCGTTTTGATTCGGCAATTGAAAAAGCATCGTGAGGATAGAAGCAGGAAGTCAAGAGTCAAGAAGCAAGAAAGAAGCAGGAAATTAAGAATTATGAGGCAAGACAGAATTCACCAATCTTGATTCTTGACTCTTGACCTCTTGTCTCTCTAATCCATAATTTATTAATAACTTTGCCCCGTTAATACATCATTATGTCACAGCAGGATACCATACCAATGGTTAAAAAAATTTTTGAGGCCTACCTCGAAAATAAAAACCTCAGGAAAACCCCTGAACGTTTTGCTATACTCGAAGAGATATATTCCCGTACAGATCACTTTGATGTGGAGTCGTTGTACATCCACATGAAAAATAAAAAATATCGTGTAAGCCGTGCAACGGTTTACAATACGCTTGAGCTGTTGGTTTCGTGCGATCTGGTCACTAAACACCAGTTTGGTAAAAACATGGCCCAGTTCGAAAAATCATACGGCTACAAACAGCACGACCATATCATTTGCATCGACTGTGGTAAAGTGGTTGAGTTTTGCGATCCGCGCATCCAGCAGATCCAGAGTATGATGGGCGATATATTAAAATTTGACATAATTGTGCCAAATTAAGAGAGGGTTTTTGTGACAGAAAAATTTAACTTTGCCCCCTTTCATAACACATATTCTTGAACTTACGATAAATTAATGGCTGTTGACGTATTATTAGGCCTCCAGTGGGGCGATGAAGGAAAAGGAAAAATTGTTGATGTGCTTAGCGCAGGTTACGACCTGATTGCACGTTTCCAGGGCGGACCAAATGCAGGTCATACTTTAGAGTTTGACGGTAAAAAGTTTGTTTTAAACACCATTCCTTCAGGTATATTTTTTGAAAACACCATGAACCTTATTGGTAATGGTGTGGTGATTGATCCTATCACCCTGAAAAAAGAACTGGATAAATTAAAAGATGCGGGGCATGACCTGTTGGCCAAAAAGAATCTTTTAATTGCTAAAAAAGCACACCTGATATTACCAACTCACCAGTTGCTTGATGCCGCTAATGAAAAAAGATGGGTGAAGGCAAAATTGGTTCAACTTTAAAAGGTATTGGTCCAACTTATATGGATAAAACCGGTCGTAACGGTTTACGTATTGGTGATATCACCCTGCCCGATTTTAAGGAGCGTTATCAGAAGCTGGTTGATAAACACGTATCAATGCTGCAGCAGCTTTACGGCGAGGTAGCAGATTTTTCAGAACGCGAAACATTGTTTTTTGAAGCTCTCGATGTTTTACGCCAATTCCCGCTTGTTGATTCTGAACATTTGGTTAACAACTATATTAAAGAAGGCAAAAAAGTTTTAGCAGAAGGTGCTCAGGGCGCTATGCTTGATATTGATTTTGGTTCATATCCGTTTGTAACTTCATCAAATACTACCGCTGCCGGCGCTTGCACAGGTTTAGGTATTGCCCCACAGCAAATTGGCGAAGTAATAGGTATTTTCAAAGCTTATTGCACCCGTGTAGGTGGCGGTCCGTTCCCAACCGAACTGGAAAACGAAACAGGTGAGGAACTACGCAAAGTAGGCCATGAGTTTGGTGCTACTACAGGCAGGCCACGTCGTACCGGCTGGATCGATCTTCCTGCTTTAAAATACGCTATTATGCTTAATGGCGTTACTCAACTGGTAATGACCAAGGCTGATGTATTAAGCGGTTTCGATAAAATTTATGCTGCTACTCATTATAACTACCTGGGCGAGCAGATTGATTATATGCCTTACGATATTTGCTCAGTTAAACCAGAGCCGGTTTACAAGGAAATTAATGGCTGGAACGAAGACTTGACTGGTATTACCGAACTGTCTGAGATCCCGGCTAAGCTGCAATCATACATTGATTATCTTGAGGCCGAACTTGGCGTACCAGTGAAATATTTATCTGTAGGTCCGGACAGGAAGCAGACTTTAACATTACATTAATAGGTTATCCCCTATATTAATTAGGGTTAATAATAAGAATAAAAGGCCGGGCATCCCGGCCTTTTTCATTTACTTGGTTATTTTTGCAGGGTGATAGTACAGGTTAATGATCTGCCGGGATTCAGAATAAAGGCGTTGCAATGGGCTGCAACTTTTGACACACTGTGTTATCTTGATTCGAACGGATTTAATGATCCCTATTCCAAATTTGATACGCTGATAGCGGTCGGCTCCCGTACCTCTCTGAATGCTAACGCCGGTAATGCTTTTGATAAGCTTGATGAGTTCAGGAAAAGTAACCCCGGATGGATGACGGGTTTCCTGGGCTATGACCTCAAAAATGAAATTGAAGCGCTTACATCCACCAATCCCGATGGTTTAGAATTTCCAGACCTGTATTTCTTTGTTCCTCAGCATCTGATTTTGATAAGGGGGAGGAGGCTGAAATTATTTCAGATAATCCCGAACTTGTCGTAAGATCAATCATTGAGCAGGGTTTAATTGAACCTGTACAGCAGGCTAATATCAACCTATCCCCACGCTTCAGCAGGCAGGAATACATTGACACGGTAAACAAAATAAAAGAGCACATTACCCAGGGCGATATTTATGTCACTAACTTTTGCCAGGAATTTTTTGCAGAGGATGTACTTCTTGATCCGCTGGAGATTTTTACGAGACTGAACGAAGTTTCGCCCAATCCGTTCTCCACTTTTTTTAAATGGAATGGGAATTATATTCTCGGCGCCTCGCCCGAACGATTTTTGGCTAAACGGGGAAGTAAACTCATTTCGCAACCCATAAAAGGTACGGCTAAAAGGATGGATGATATTGAAGCCGATGAACAGGCTAAACAGAGCCTGCGCAGCCATCCCAAAGAACTGCAGGAAAACGTAATGGTTGTTGACCTGGTAAGAAATGATTTAACCAGATCGGCTAAACCCGGCACGGTTAAAACCGAAGAACTTTTTGGTATCTACAGCTTTAAGCAGGTGCACCAGATGATCTCTACGGTGGTTTGTGAAATAAAGGACAGCCTTTTAAACGTACAGGCCATCAAAAACACTTTCCCGATGGGCAGCATGACAGGTGCCCCGAAAGTTAGCTGTATGCAGTTAATGGAGCGATATGAGCGCAGTAAGCGTGGCGTATACTCAGGTGCAATAGGCTATTTCAGTCCGGATGATGATTTTGATTTTAACGTAGTGATCCGTTCATTGCTTTATAATTCCTCCAATAAATACCTTTCGTTTCACGCAGGTGGAGCTATAACTTATCACGCTATCGCCGAAAATGAATATGAAGAATGTTTGTTGAAGGCGCAGGCGGTTATGGAAGTTTTGGGCGGGGAGTGAAAAATCCAGAAAAATGAAAATAAGTAGTTCATTATTGGCGCAAGTGTTGAGCGATGGCCAGTGTACATGCTCACTTGTGCCTGTAGAGTAGTAGCAGTTTTCTCCGTGACTTGTCCTGATACTGTTTGTCCTATGGGAGCCGCATGTGATGTGCCTCTACAAAACACGTTTTACAGATCATCAACTTTTATTATATTGAGCTGTAAAAATTTCAAATCTCCGTTTATTAAATTATTAATATGTTAAGACCCCTACAAAACATAAAGCTAATTATCGTTTCCCTGTGTTTATTAGCAACCGATATCTCTTCAGCCCAAACTAAGTATCGTCCTTCAGATTTATTCCCGGCACAACCCTTATTACCTCCGGGCAACTCATATCGTACCGCTGCCGGTGAACCTGGCCCTGCCTACTGGCAAAACAAGGCCGATTATGTAATTGATGTAGCGCTTGATGATAAAACCAACGTCATAACCGGTACAGCTACAATTACTTATACCAATAATAGCCCCAAAGCCCTTTCGGCACTGTGGTTGCAACTGGAACAAAATGTGTTCAAAAAAGATTCGCGGGGGATTCAATCCAAGCTATTTCTTTACCAGGATCCTGAAAAAACTACTCCTGATGGCGGATACCAGGTAGAAGGCGTGCAGCTTGCCGGAAACAAAGTTGGAAACATTAAATATCATATTTATGATACCCGGATGCAGCTTGAGCTGGCACAGCCGCTGTTAAGCGGGCAGGCCATAACCTTTAGTATCCGGTACAGGTACAACTTCCCGGTCAATTATAAAAATGCTGATTTCCTGGTTAACCGCACCGATATCCTTCCAACAAAAAATGGCAATATTTATGCTGTAGCACAATGGTACCCCAGGATGTGTGTTTTGGATGATGTAGAAGGATGGAACACGCTGCCGTACTTAGGTAACGGTGAGTTTTACCTGGAGTATGGTAATTTCAGGGTTAATATCACAGTGCCATCGGGACTTATTGTGGAAAGCTCTGGAGATCTGCTCAATCCTGAAGAAGTACTAACACCAACCGCACTCAAGCGCTGGCAGGCTGCCAAACAAAGTGATGTGCCGGTGCAGATTCGTACAGCAAAAGAAGTAACCGACCCTTCATCAAGGCCTGCAAAAGCTACCTGTACGTGGAAATTTAAACTGGATAATGCAAGGGATTTCGCGTGGACGGCCTCGCGCTCATTTGTTTGGGAAGGCTTGAGTTTTAAACTTGCCGATGGCAGGCGGGTAATGGGTAGCTCGGTATACCCGGTAGAATCAGAGAAACAAGGTAGCTGGAAACGCTCGTCGGAGTATATCAAATTTACCTTGCAGCATTTTTCCGAAAAATGGTTCCCATACCCTTATAACAAAGCGGTTAACGTTGCTTCAAACCTGGATGGTATGGAGTACCCCGGCATGGTTTTTTGCTCGGCAAAAGATACCGGCAATATGTATTTTGCAGTAGTAAACCATGAGCTGGGCCATACCTGGTTCCCGATGGTAGTGGGCAGCAATGAACGTAAATACGCATGGATGGACGAAGGGTTTAATATGTTCATTGACAAAATTGCTACCAAAGCTTTCAATAAAGGTGAGTTTATAGGTTATGTAGAGATCGATAGTCCGCTTGATTCCCTGTTTGCGGAAAAGCTATTGCCTATTGTTACCCGTCCTGATGCTTTACCCGGCAACCAGGTATATCCGTTGCAATATCAAAAAGTGGCTTATTCGTTAGCACTTTTGCGTAACCAAATTTTAGGCACGGAGCGTTTTGATCGTGCTTTCAGAAAATATATCCGTGATTGGGCCTATAAACACCCAACCCCATGGGACTTTTTTAGGAGTATGGATAGTTCGGCCGGCGAAGACCTAACCTGGTTTTGGAAATCGATGTTCCTCGAAAACTATCGCCTCGATCAAAAAATTGTTAAAGTAGAAAGTAAGGCGGGTTCCCAGCCTATTATTACAGTCGAAAATATGAACAAAGCAGCCATGCCTTTGGTTGTTGAAATAACTTATGCTGATGGCTCAAAAGAGCATCGTGAATTCCCGGCTGAGATTTGGGAGTATAGCAGCGTTTATTCCTTTACCGGTGATAAAAAAGCAGCTGTCGCCAAAGTAGTTATCGATCCTGAAAAGATCTACCCGGATGTGGATAGGAGCAATAATGGTTATGAAGTAAAAAATTAAAAATCAACTCATATAAACAAAAATGTCATTTCGATAGAGCGAGCGGGGGAATAAGCGCAGGAGCGAAAGAGAAATCTTATACGCCCTGCCTTGTTACAGGGCTTATAAGATTTCTCCTCAAGCCCTGCAATACCTTTTCACTGTTCGTCGAAATGACAATCGTAGATATTAACTTCCCGTCCCATCAGGGTCTATCGCATAGAGCCCTGATGCTCAACGAAATGTTCTTACAACTTCACACCCCTTAAAAAGTCCTCAATACCCATGCGTTTCTTGCCTTCTAACTGAATATCTTTTAGCAACACAAAACCATCCTTAGCCGCAAATTTCAAATAGGTTTTATTGTCGGTTAAAAAGCCGCCGGGTTGTATGGCCGGTTCTGATAATTGATATTCAGATGCATAAACTTTTAGGCTTTTGCCGTTAAGCTCGGTGTATGCGGTGGGTACAGGGCTCAGCCCGCGAATTTTGTTATAGATCGACAAAGCTGGTTGTATCCAGTCAATCCGGCAATCATCCTTAAAAATCTTTGGCGCGTGTTTCAATTCTGTCCCCTCGGCTAATTGCGATTGCGGGTGTTCGTTGTAACGTCCGCTCTCAACCGCTTTAACTGTTTTAACCAGCAGCCCTGCACCTTTGTTCATGAGGCGGTCATGTAATTCGCCGGCATCTTCATGGCCGGTAAGGGTTATTTTTTCGGTGAACAGGATGTTACCGGTATCAATATCGTGTTTTAAAAAGAAGGTGGTTACGCCGCTTTCTTTTTCGCCGTTAATCAGCGCCCAGTTAATGGGGGCGGCGCCGCGGTATTGAGGCAATAATGAGGCGTGTAAATTTATGGTACCTTTGGCAGGCATGTTCCAAACTGCTTCGGGCAGCATCCTGAAGGCTACAACAACCTGCAGATCGGCTTTCAATGCTTTCAATTCGGCAATAAAATTCTCATTCTTAAGTTTTTCGGGTTGCAGCACTTTTAGGCCGTTAGCTACGGCATATTGTTTAACAGCCGACTCACTAACTTTTTGTCCCCTTCCGGCCGGTTTATCGGGCGCTGTAACAACAGCAACGATATCACTGCCGGCTTTAATTAAAGCGTCTAACGAGGCAACGGCAAACTGAGGGGTACCCATAAATATAATTCTCATAGTATGTTTAGGTATTAGATGTGCTTTATTCTGTTATTCGTATAGTAAGTATTTTTTGCGTATAGCTTTAAACTTAGTTAGTCCGGGTTGCCAGCCAGCACGGATCTCATCTTCGGTTTTGCCGGTTTCAATTTGTTTCCTTAGTTCGGCTGTACCCGTAAGCTTTATAAAATAGGCATTAAAGAAATGGTCCTTATCCGGAAATGCGTTATATAACTCCAGGAGCCATTTCAAATTAATAACACCTGTACCCGTGATATCAGTTGGCGGAATATTTTGCAGATTAATGCCAAAACATTCCTGGTCTTTCTGCGGCGGGTTCTCGCTCATACCCGGGATACTTTTGGGCGTAAACGAAAAACTGTATTTACCTTTCAACGCCGGGTGCCCCAGTACGGCAAAGGGGAAGAGCGTACCCCTGCCCAAACTAAATGTTGTACCTTCAAATAAGCAGGTACTCGGATATAATAAAATTGATATAGGCGTATTTAAGTTGGGCGAAGGGTTTACGGGTAAGGTATAAGGCAAATTATGCTTGTAATTAGCCACTTTAATGATCTTCAGTTTACATTTAACCCCATTTTTTAACCAGCCTTCGCCGTTTATCATTTGGGCATATTCGCCAATAGTCATACCGTGGGCGATGGGGATGGGGTGCATGCCCACAAATGAACGGTTAGCCGTATCCAGAACAGGGCCATCAATTAAATAACCGTTAGGGTTTGGGCGATCAAATATCATGAGCTCTACATTGTTTTCGGCACAGGCCTCCATTAAGTAATGCAGGGTTGAAATATAAGTGTAAAAGCGTACGCCAACATCCTGTATATCAAATATCATGAGGTCGATACCCTTCAAATCGGCCGGGGTTGGTTTATAATGTTTGTTACCGTACAGCGAGATCACAGGTAAACCGGTTTTAGGGTCTTGAGTGTCGCCAACAGTAGCGCCATTACTGGCATTACCCCTAAAACCATGCTCGGGGCCAAAAATCTTTTTTACGTTTACTCCTAAATGCACCAAACTATCTACACTGGCAGTTAAATTTTTACCAATAACCGAAGTTTGATTAATCACCATGCCTATATTTTTTCCCTTAAGATAGTTAATATACAGCGGAATCTGATCAGCTCCGGGAATAATAGGGCTGTTTTTTTTGTTTTTTGAGATGGATGCCGTCTTGCAGCTTTTATAATTGGTTGCCTGGCTGCAGGCCGTGTTTGCAAGTAAAACTGTTATCAGGGCAAATCGTAAAAAAGCACAAATCTTATTCATAAAATTTTGAGTTGAAACAATTTTAAAAGTAGCAGGTTTAACAGCAAAACCGCATATTTGCGAAGGTACAAAAAATCAGTCTGCCATTGAGTTTCGCCTCCTTTATATCAGCCCGTATAACATTTAAATCAAAACGCACATTTTCAAAACTGATAGTGCGTATTGCAATAATAGGCATTATGCTGGGCCTTGGTGTAATGATACTGTCACTTGCTATCGTTAAAGGGTTTAAACACGAAATCCGCAATAAAGTTCGGGGCTTTGCCGGCGACATCCGTGTGGTTAAGTTCGACCTGAATAACTCTTACCAAAGTTCCTCATTTCCTGCTGATAGTGAATTTGTTAAGCGCGCGCTTAAAAGTCCGTTTATTACCCACGTAATGCCGGTGGCCACCAAACCGGGCATTGTTAAGGCTAATAATGAAATTGAAGGAGTGGTACTTAAAGGCGTTGACAAAAATTACGACTGGAGCTACTTTAAAAAAATGATGGTAGCCGGCGAGGTGATCAGCTTTGCCGATTCGGTTGAGGCGCAAAAGGAGATCATGATTTCGCAAACAACGGCCGACAGGCTTAAACTGAAAGTAGGGGATAAGCTGCTGATGTATTTTGTGGAAGATGATCTGCGCAGGCGCCAGTTTAAGATCAAAGGTATTTTCAATATCGGGGTTGAAGAGGTTGATAAAACCTTTGTGATAGGTGCCTTATCGCTCATTAACCGCCTTAACAACTGGAAGCCGAACGAGATAGGCCAATACGAACTACGCGTAGCCGATTTTGATCATATTAATGAAGCCGCCTATGCGCTCGAGACTGTTTTGCCGGTAAAATTGAAAGAGTATACCATTGAAGAAGATTACCCTACCATATTTGAGTGGCTCAACCTTTTGGATGTAAATTCGGTAGTGATGCTGGTATTGATGGTGGCCGTCGCTGTTATTAATATGATATCGGCCCTGCTGATCATGATCCTTGAACGAACCGCTATGATCGGGATGCTCAAAGCCATGGGGGCATCTAACTGGGCCATCCGCAAAATATTCCTGATCAATGCCAGTTACCTGATAGGATTTGGGCTGCTATTGGGCAATTTACTGGGTATAGGCCTCGGCTATTTCCAGATGTACACTCATTTTTTCCAACTGGACCAGGCTTCCTATTACATGACCTTTGTGCCGGTTGAGTTTAATATTTTTGATATTGTTGTCCTCAATATTGGTACGCTGATCATTTGCCTCCTTGTACTTATTATACCTTCAACGCTGGTAAGCCGGATCTCGCCTGTAAAGGCTATCCAGTTTAAATAAGTTTAAAGCAACCGGTAACTTAATCCCAGTCTAAAATATTCACTATGCGCATTAAAGGAGGCATCGCCTACCATGTCTTTCATATAATTGGTCAGGCCATGGGCAAAGCTTGCATTTAACCCATAGCGCCCGTAACTGGCTACAGCACCAAGGCGTAATCTAACATCGGTTGGTGCTTTGCTTCTTTTAAAATCAATTTTATAAATTTTACCGTCTTTATCTTTTACTTCACCTTTGTCCCTGCTATCCAGTATCAGACCAATATCCATCCCCGGTAAAATATCAAGCTTAACTTTATTAAGCTGAAACCGATAACCTATATACGGGTTAATGTTAATACTCTGGTTTTGGAAAGCAACATGACCGGTTACTGCAAACCTGGGATCATTTGCTGTTATAGGTAAATAGTCACCGTACAAGACAGTTGTAATCGGTGAGTATTTATCGATATTAACTTTACTTCGTAGTAATTCATATCCCCCCTGCAGCCCGACTATAAACCCGCCTTTTGACACGGTTTGAACCTGGATACTACCACCATAGCTAAAGCCATTTTTGCTGCCGTATGGGTTATTGGCACGGTTCATCGGATCTCCGGTGATTGAGCCTTGTAATACCTGGGTGGTAGCCGATGATGATTTACCCGCAAAATGAAATAAACCGGTGTTGGCCTGTACAGTAACTTCTAACTTTTGAGCACGGAGCTGCAACCCACTAATCAACAATGGGGCAAGGATAAGGATGTACTTTTTCATTTTTTATGTGTTGTAAAGTTCAGTTTCAGGTTTAAGCCGCCTGCCCCAAATTTTATCTGCTGCGAGCCAAGGCCGTCAAGCGGGTATTTCAAAAATGGTTCAATAATTATCCTGTTGCTTTTGCCAAGCGGATAGCCAACACCAAATGCTACGTTCAGGGTTTTGGCAAAATAAAAGCTATTGAAGCTTTTGTGCGTTGTTTCATCGGATGTTTGCGGTTGTACACCTGCAGCCTGTGCCAACCCCGGGTAACTGTAACTTGCCGTGTAGGCTTCATTTATAAATGTGCCCGAACTTAAACCTGCAGAAATATAAGTGTCATTTTTTTGCGGGTTAAATTCATATTTAAGGTTAACAGGAATATCCAGGCCGATCAGGTTAGCACTGTAGTTTTTAAATGAAGGTGTAGACGATACTTTACTAAAATCGGCCAGGGTGTTATAGGCTGTGCTTAATGATGGCGAAAATGACACCGCAGCCGCAACATTTGAGGGTTGGTTTTTATTGTAATTAAGCGTGTTTTGGGCCAAAGCTAAACCGGTAGAAAGTTTGAGGTTTTTGCTTAGCTTAATATCAGATGTAAAGCCGGCGCCGGCATTTACCTGGTTTTGGCTGCCCTTAGCGTAGTTAAAGAATGTAGCCGCGTAAACACTGAATTTTACCCTGCGTTCGTTCATGTCCATATCAGGTTTTTTAGGCTGATCCTGATCGCTGGCAAGTAAAGATTCCATAGAGTTGATCTTTGGTTTTACTTTTACTACTGATGGAACAGCAGGCGGGTTTGCAGTAACAGGTTTGGTATTTGCCGGAGGCTGTACAGCAGGGTTATTAGCGTATTGCTGCGTGTTGGTTTGCTGCAATACAGATTTTACACTATCAGCTTTTTTAGCCGGAGTTACGTTGATTACACTGTTATTAGCCGGTTGAACTGTAGGGGGCACGTTGGTTTTGGCAATACCGTTAACTGGGTTTGCAGTTACAGGATTTGCCGGCACAGGTGTAAACGATGGTACGGTTGCTGCCGGTTGATTTACGATTGCGTTGCCCGCCGGTTTATTTAAAGCGCTATTGTTTGCAAGTACGTTTGATTTATTTGCCGGGGTGTTGCCTGCCGGATTCAGTTTTGTTGCTGAGGATTGGGTGTTATTGTTGCCCGCAAGGTTTGTTGCAGGTGATTGCTTAGTTGTTACAGGAGGCTGTGCCGGGGTAACGTTTTGAACATTGCTATCTGCTGTGTTGCTTTGCGGCAGCGCAGGTTTTACCGGTTTAGCCGAAAATGTTTGGCCATCATTATTAACATTATTTTTGTTCGATGCTATCCATAAGCCTATACTCAAAAACAATAACAGGACAGCAGCGGCGCTTGCCCACCATAGGTAAACCGGGCGGCGCTGTTTTTCCTGAACAGGGAATCTCTCCCTGAGCAGCAGCCAGCCTTCATCAGCGGTAGTGTCTTCGTAATTATCAAACACTTCCCTGATGCGGTCTCTTAAGTCGTTATCCAACTGGTCATCCATGGTTTTGTGCTTCTTTTCTTAATATACTTCTTAATCTTTCTTTCGCCCTGCTCAGGTAAACGCGTGATGAGCTTACCGGGATGCCGAGCGTTGTGGCTATTCTCGTCATGGTCATAGCCGTCTATCTCATACATGTTAAAAATAGTTCGTTGTATAGCCGGGAGTTCAACCATCAATTTTAAAATATCCTGTACGTTTAAATTATCAACTGGCCCCATATTACTCCTGATAGGGGCGGCATTTTCCAATTCAACATTAAGCTGGAATTTAAGGTCTTTGCGCCGGCGGTCGATGGCTGTGTTAACCAAAATGGTGCGGAGCCAGGCTTTAAACGGCTTATCGATATTGTAGCCGCCAATAGCGTTAAACACTTTTATAAAAGCGTCATTTACAGCTTCAAGGGCATCATCGCGGTTTAAACTGTAACGCAAACTTATACCCATAGCATAGCCATAGAACTGCTTATACAGCAATTCCTGATGTTTTAAGCTGCCTTTTTTGCATTGCCTTACGATCTCTTCTTCGGTAATGCGAGGGGGTGGATGCATTAAATGTACTTAGTTCCGCTAAATGTTGTTTTAAAGCCTTTACGCAGCAAAAGAGTTAAATGATACAAAATAAAAAAAATTGCCCGGATTATTTGCTGTAGTAATCAAAAAAGCCGGTACCCTCAATGTGGCACCGGCAACGTAATAAAACAATAAAAAGTAGTTAATTAGTTTTCTTCAAATTGTATTGAACAGTTAACGTATCGCCGTTGCTGTTACGCTGCATTTGAAGTATAGTGCCATCATAGTAATACTGGTAAACACTTTTAAGGTGAAATTTATTAACACCCGGTACTACTGCTGATGAATCGTTAAACTGAATATAATATCCGTTGTAAGCAAATGAGCCGTAGCTTGCTACGTGTTTCCTGGTATCGGCAGCTACTTTAAATGAAGTTGCAGTAAGTTTTAAAGCTATGGTATCCCGAATGGTATCATAACCGGTACCAGTTGTTTTTTTAACAAGCGCGCCAAATACGCCTGTAAAATTACCTTGTGGCTGAGCAACCGGAACAACCTCATTTTTGGGCGAGCAGGCTACGCCTAATGTTAACAGTAATGGAAGCAGGTAAAATAAATTACGTTTCATATAATCTTATCTCGTTATCAATTTTTAACCATTACGCACGTTTTTAACTAAACGCTACAGCCGGGCTGTATTATTTACAGTTTTTTTGCCTCGTCCCAAAAAATATCCATCTCAGCAAGGCTCATGTCATGCAGCTGTTTGCCGTTTTCCTGCGCTTTAAGCTCCAGGTATTGAAAGCGCCTAATGAATTTTTTATTGGTTTTTTCGAGGGCGTTTTCCGGGTTGATATTAATAAAACGGGCATAATTGATCAGTGAAAACAGCAGGTCGCCAAATTCGGCTTCGGCCCTTTCATGGTCGATAGTGCTTTCATCTTCGGCATTAAATTCGTTTTTAAACTCCCGCATCTCTTCCTCAACTTTTGCCCAAACCTGGCTTTTCTCCTCCCAGTCAAACCCAACGCCACGCGCCTTTTCCTGTATGCGCGATGCTTTTACCAGTGCCGGCAATGAAGAGGGTACGCCGCCTAAAACAGATTTGTTGCCTTCTTTAAGTTTGATCTGCTCCCAGTTACGTTTTACATCTTCTTCGTTTTGCACCTCAATGTCGCCATAAATATGCGGGTGGCGGTTGATGAGTTTGTCGCAAACGCTGTTCAAAACATCGGTAATAGTAAAGTCGTTGGTTTCGGAAGCTATTTTGGCATAAAAAACCAGGTGCAGCATAATATCGCCAATCTCTTTTTTTATTTCGGGCATATCGCCGCCTAAAATGGCATCGCTTAGCTCGTAGGTTTCTTCAATGGTAAGGTGGCGCAGGCTTTCCAGCGTTTGCTTTTTATCCCATGGGCAATTGGCCCGCAGGTCGTCCATTATTATGAGTAACCTGTCGAACGCGATGGAGGCGGTAGGGGCAGTTTCAGGGGCTTTTAGAGGCATAAATTATTTATAATGAATACTTATGCTGCAAAGGTATGATAACATCTTTAATGAAAACTTACTGTATCATTAATTTTAAACTAACATTAATTAATTTTATTAGCCAATTGTTAATGCTACCCATAAGCACATTTTACCATGAAAAAAACTTACCTGTTTATCCTTCTTTTTGTTTCGATAATTAAAGCAAGCTATGCTCAACAGCAGCCTGCCGGCGATGTGGCCAATAGCACCTTCAGCCAACCGCAGCCTTTTTTGTTTACTATAAGCACACTTAATCCGCAAGGGCGCAACTGGAGTTTAAATTATTCGGGCGGATATGGTGAGCACACCGTTACACCCCTGGGTTTTGATGGTGTTGATCAAAATTTTTCGGCCAGGGGGTACCTGGGCAATAAGTTTACCTTAATGGCCATGTTGGGTACAGGCTTTAGTAACAATGGTGGTGTGCGTACCCTGCAGCAAGCCGAGGTACTGCGTGATTTTATTGGCGGCACTCAGCCTATGGGTTTCAGGGCGGGGGCGAGCCTGGGCTTCAGAAGGGAGTTTAACAGTGATGCTGTAGCGTTCAGCCGTATAACCGCGGCATATGAGGTATCAAAATGGAAGCTTGGCGCTAATCTTCGCTTTGAAAAAGCGTTTTCAACTCACCGCGATGGTTTGGATTTGATAACCAGCGTTGGTGTGCACCGTCATATCTCGGGCCAGCTTTTCGGCGGTTTTGAAGCGGTAGGGCAGGACCTGGAAGGTTTTTGGGAAGCCGATGAAGCCGAAGGCGGTGCCCGTTTATTGATCGGTCCGTCGCTTAATTACGCTCCTGTAAATTCGCGGCTGGCGTTTTCACTTTGCGGCGGCCCCATTATTTACGCTACCCGCAGCGCGGCAACCCAGGGCCAGTTTGCTTATCGCGAATTGCCGACTACCAATGGTTTCACACTGAAATTCAATGTAGGCTTCCGGTTTTTATAACAGGAAGATTAAAGTTTTACTGCCCTGAGCATTTCGCGTTTGCCGGGTGCTCCGGGTGCTTTCTCTATTTTAAAGCCCTGGCTTTTGAGCATGCGTTTCAGGTTGCCGGTAATAGCATAGGTAACAAACACACCACCCGGTTTTAAAAAGCTAACAGTATGACTGATGGCCTCTTCATCCCACATTTCGGGTTGATGGGCTGCGGCAAAGGCGTCGAAATAGATAATATCAAACTGCTCGTCTGTGTTAAAATCAAGCAGCTTGCTGTGAGCGATACATAGCTGGTTTGTGGCATCGATTTGAACTTTACCTGTTAATGCAGCAGAATAATTATTGTTGAATTGTTCCCAAAGCAGCCCCGGGATGTATTGCTGGTAGCCGGTTTGCGCCATCATTTCGGCGCTTACGGGGTAAGCTTCGATACCGGTGTAATCAAGTTTTATTTGCGTGCCGGTACAAGCATCGGCCGTTAACAGAAAGTTGAGTCCGGTGCCGAAACCAACTTCGAGGATACTAACCCCGCTGGTGTTATTCCGCTCCAGGAAATATTGTAAGCCTGATTTAACAAATACATGCAAGCTCTCCTGCAAAGCCCCGTGGCGCGAGTGGTAATGCTCACCTACTTCGGCATTGTAAATTGTATTTGAGCCATCGGCTGTGGGGACTATGGTTAGTTCATGGTTCATGGATGATAGTTCATAGTTTTGGGTAGTATACTTAGTTCATGGTTTATGGATGATAGTTCATAGTTCATAGTTTCCAAGACCTTATTGGCCATGATCCATGAACTATCATCCATCACCATTAGCCATGAACCTCTTTCATCATCTCCGTTACCACCTCACCCAGGTCATAAACCGGTACGGCATTTATTGCAGCCGAAACAATGCTCACACCGGCAGCCGAACGATAGCCTGCAGCGCAATGCACTATGACAGGTTTATCGGCAGGGATCTCACTAACGCGTTCGCGCAGTTCGGGCAAAGGTATACTAACGGCATTTTTAAAGACCTTGCCTGCCGCAACTTCTGCCTGATTGCGTACATCAACTATCGTGTAATCATTTTCATTTGCCCTGAAGGCGTCTAAATCAAGATCGGGGGATACTTCATTGGCGTTTACAGGAACCAACAATGCGCCTTTGATATTTTGTTCGTAACCTATTTTGGCTGCTTTTTTAATCAGGATATCAAGCTTATCATCATTTTCGGCAATGAGGTAAAACTGCTCATCAGGGCCGATAATGGAACCCAGCCATGTTTCAAATTTTTCACCATCCTGCAGGTTAATAGCGCCATGCAGGTGACCGCTCCTGAACTGTGCTTTGGGACGGCCATCAACTATTAAAATGTCAGCTTCCAACGCGCTGCCTTCCTCCATACGGGGTACAGCAGTAATGCTGTCTTCAAAGCCCGGTACCCCGTTTTTATTCAACAGCACATCACGACCGAAGTATTTGGGCATAAAAGGCTGATCGGTGGTAAGCGTTTTAACAAATTCCAGCTCATCCATCAGTTGTAAGGCATAATTTTCGCGCAGTTCGCGGCCAATGGTGCTTTCCAGCTCGGGGCTCATGTTTTTACCGCATAACGAGCCCGGGCCGTGCGCCGGGTAAACCACTACGTTTTTGGGAAGGGTCATGAGTTTTTGCCGGGTGCTTTGAAACATCTGGCGGGCAAGTTCCTCTTTTTTGCAGTAATGTTACCTACATTTTCCCGCAGGTCCGGTCGGCCTACATCCCCAACAAATAGTGTATCGCCGGTAAAGACGGCGGTTTCGCGGCCTTCTTCATCTACCAGTAAAATACAGATAGAATCGGGCGAGTGACCGGGAGTATTGATGGCTTTTAGTTTAATATCGTTAAGCTGGATAACGTCGCCGTCATCAAAAGTTTCGTGCGGATATGTTGCGCCGGTTAACTTGCTGCAATAAATTACAGCGCCTGTGGTTTCATGAATTTCGAGGTGCGAACTTACAAAATCCGCATGCGGGTGGGTTTCGATAACACCTACAATATCGGCATCGTGCTGGGCCGCGAAATCATAATAAGGCTGCGGGTTACGGGCCGGGTCAATAACTATCATTTTGCCCGTACGGATCACGGCATATGAACCATGCGCCAGGCCTTTATCGTAAAATTGTTGAATGATCATATTTTGCCTGCAAAGATAATGGTTAGGCGGAATGTTTTATTTGTGCAATGTTTGGGTGGTGTAAATATTGATCGCTTTGTGTAAATCTGTGAAGAATATTATCTATATAAAATAATTAAGTTTGATATAGCACTTTTAATATAAAAACTATGATATTCTCCGATTTTTCAAGCGAATTTAAAATGTTGGATTATCTTGTATCTCATAGCCAATTATTAATCAGGAGCATGAGAAGCCGTGAAAGAGAATATAACATCGATATCATTTTTAAAGGGGTGAGAACACTGATTATTGATTCGGTTTTTGAAGGATTGGAAATATCATTAACCGATGAAAATCAAAACATAAAATTAATTGAAGATCATGGTTTTGTAGTAAATCATAACTATAAAGTGTTTTTATTGGAAAATGAAAGCGGACAAAAACATTTTATAAATGCGATGGCTTTCGGCTTATTTCACAATAGGCTGGATATCCATGAAACAAGTTTAGGGCGGTATGATTGGGGCGACTTAAATGATGAAATGGTTTTATGGTATAAATAAAACAGTATGGTTTCTTAGTCGTGTCGTGAATATTTCCTCCTATCTGCCCTTAATTACTAAATTGCCTCAAATGATGGTCAACATGTTTATAAGCTAACTGACCCATTTGTTCCCTGGTCATTTCGCCAAAAAAAGTATGCTCAAAATCAGTTTTTGAAGTTTTGCCATATTCCTCAACCAGTTTAATCCATCGTTTTTTTTGTGCTTCTACATCGCCTCCTGTTTCAGTTACTTTACATTGTGGAACAGTAGGGCTATTTTTTGCTACGGGGCTATCATCCTTTATCATGCTTTTCAAAGCTACCTTACCAAACAGGCGACCGATGAACGAGCGTTTATAGACTGTTATGCCCAGGTACATTTCTGTCCGAAAGGGTGCAATGTTTCAGCATTTGATAAACATTCATTTTACCCCATTGTGGCTGGCTGTTTTCGTTAATTAAATTGATGCGGGTTATGAGGCCATCGCGGGTTTCTTTATCAAATATTGTTTTCATTGTTTTAAAAGGTTTATAAGATAAAGCTACTGCGAAATTACAAAACAAGCACAGGGGTTTTTGAGCCATAAACAGGGAGGGTTTACGCCAGTAAAGTAACTTGTAAACCAAACAGGCCCGGTTTCATAACCGGGCCTGTTATAAAAAACAAAACTCTTGCTTACCAGATCTTTGTCCTGTCTTCAGGTTTTTTATACATTTTATCGCCGGGTTTTACATCAAATGCTTTGTACCAGGCGTTGATATTGGTTACAGGCGCATTGGTACGGAACTGCTCGGGCGAGTGTGGGTCGGTCAGGATCCGTTGCGCCGCCGACTCCGGAGTTTGTGATGAACGCCATACCTGTGCCCACGACAAAAAGAACCGCTGATCGGGTGTAAAACCGTCAATGGTATTAGCCGACTGGCCTTGTTTGGTTTTGCTGAATGCCTCGTAAGCAATGTTCAAACCACCAAGGTCGGCAAGGTTTTCGCCAAGGGTAAGTTTGCCGTTTACGTGCAGGGTATCAAGAACGGTAAAGGCATTGTATTGTTTAACCACCTGGTCGGCGCGCGATTTAAATTTATCGGCATCTTCTTTGGTCCACCAATCGCGCAGTGTACCATCGGCGTCGTACTGGCGGCCCTGGTCGTCAAAGCCGTGGGTCATTTCATGGCCAATTACCGCTCCAATACCTCCGTAGTTAACGGCGTCATCAGCCTTAAAATCAAAGAACGGGAATTGAAGGATCCCGGCAGGGAACACAATTTCGTTATTAGTTGGGTTATAATAAGCGTTAACGGTTGGCGGTGTCATTCCCCATCGGGTTTTATCAACAGGTTTGCCTAAACGGCTAACGTTAAAATTATAGCGCCATTTGACTATTGCATGCAGGTTACTGAAGTAATCGTTACGGTTAATCACCATGCCATCGTATTTTTCCCAGTTGTCCGGATAGCCGATTTTTACGGTGAAAGCATTAAGTTTTTTAAGTGCATGTTCTTTGGTTGCGGGGCTCATCCAGTCAAGGCGCTTAATCCTGTCGCCAAGAGTTTCTTTAAGATTGTTTACTAAATCAACCATGTATTGTTTGGCGGCCGGGGTAAAGTATTTTTCAACAAAAAGCTGGCCCAGTAATTCGCCAAGGTAGCTATCAACAAGGGCACTCATACGCTCAACGCGTGGTGTCTGTACTTTTTGACCGGTTAGCGTGCTGTTGTAAGCAAAGCTTGCGTTAGCAAAGTCGGAGCTTAAATAACTGGCTGTTCCTCTTAAAATATTCCATCGCAGGTATATTCTCCAGTTAGCGATCGGGGTAGCTGCAAACAGCGAGTCGGTAGCTCTGAAAAACGAAGGCTGGCCAACAAGAATGCTGTCCTGTCCGCCTGCATTAAGGGCAGGAAGTATTTTTGACCATTTTAAATGTGGGGTTTGTTTTTCAAAATCTGCAATCAGGAACTTGTTGTAGGTTACATGCGGATCGCGCATGGCTACACGGCTCAATTGCGCCTTAGCCCAGGTATATTCAAGGCCGTAAACTATAGCAGTGTTTTTGGCTGCTTCATCAGCACTGCTTCCGCTAAGGGTGAACAAAGTTGTGATCAGCTTTTTTAAGGCGTCCTGTGCTTTTTTTGAACGCGGATCGTTTTTGAGGTAATAATCTCTGTCGGGCAGGGTAGTGCCTCCCTGACCAAGGCTTATCACATATTTGTTTACATTCTTTTCATCCTGTTCAACCCCAAACCTGAAAATCGGCGCACTTATTCCGTTAACGCGCTCATAAATCAGCTCATTAATAAAGTTGTCAAGGGTTTTTAACCGGTTAATGCGCTCCAGGTCGGGTTTGATGGGGGCATAACCGTTTTTTTCGATGGTTAGGCTATCCATACCACTGGCGTACAAATCTCCCACAAGTTGTTTCAGGCCGCCTTTGGGTTGTGATGCTGATGTCTGGCTTACTTCATTCAGCAAACCAATGAGCCTATCTGTATTTTCCTGGCGCAAAATATGGAAACTACCCCAGCGGGTTTCTTTAGCAGGGATGCCGTTTTGTTTTAGCCAGCCGCCATTGGCATATTCAAAAAAATCATCGCCGGGTTTTACGCTCAGGTCCATGTTGGCGGGATCGATAAATTTTTTAGGAGGGGCGGAGGTTTTGTGCCTGGATTTTGCGGGTTTTGGGCCATCTACGGCAAACACATTTACCGACATGCCAAGGCAGGCAGCCAGTAATAAACAGTTAAACTTTAATTTCATGTCAATACTTAAAAATTAAAGTTAATAAATAGCAGGTATTAAACACAAGTGGCCGGGGGCAGGCCTTTAGTGATTGAACCAGTTAATGATGGCCTCGAGTTTTGTTTTTTTCAAAATATCAAGCCAGAAACGGTGTAAGGGTAATGTTTTCATGACAATTTGAATGTTACATATATAATAACTTGTTAATTGTAAAAATATTGTGGGAGTGGGGTTGTTCATGGTTGATAGATCATGGTTCATGGTTTATAGATGATTGATCATGATTGCATGTTGTAGTGATAATCATTTTACAATGTACTGGTTTGCGTTAGGGATGGTAGCGGATACCGGCCAAGTGGCTAAGGCCTTGTGCAGTATGAGCGTACAGCCCGGGCCGCAGGCAACGCCATTATTCTGAACCGGGATTTGGGTGGATTTTTTGGGATTAATGGGATTTTATAAAAATTTTTTAACTCAAATAAACTCGATGGGATAGGTTGGTACGGTGAAAAAAACTAAACAATACGTAAAAACAACTAAACGCTAATCTCAATTCTCTAATCTCTTTTTCCGGGCATTACCTGCGGCCCGGGCTGTACGCTCATACGCCTGAGGGCATTACGCTCATTGGCCGGTATCCGCTACCGTCCCTAATGCTGCCTGCGCTCTTGACCGATCAAAAACTATCAGTTTAAAACCATCATCTATGAACCATGGACTATATTCCCAAAAAATCCCTCAACCTTTGGCTATGAACCGTTAACTATCGTATTTTTGCGCGTTATGAGTATTGCTAAAACATATATCCCAAAGGAAACCGAAGAAAAATGGTACAGTTACTGGTTGCAGCACGGCTTTTTTAAGTCGGTGCCTGATGAGCGCGAGCCTTATACCATAGTGATTCCGCCGCCAAACGTTACCGGGGTTTTGCACATGGGCCACATGCTTAATAATACCATACAGGATGTGCTGATTCGCCGTGCCCGTATGAAAGGCAAAAATGCCTGCTGGGTTCCCGGTACCGACCACGCCAGTATTGCTACCGAGGCCAAAGTTGTTGCCATGCTTAAAGAGCGCGGTATCAGCAAAAAAGACCTTACCCGCGAAGAGTTTTTAACCTACGCCTGGGAGTGGAAGGAAAAATACGGCGGCATTATCCTGGAGCAGCTTAAAAAATTAGGTGCCTCCTGCGATTGGGACCGCACCAAATTTACCATGGACGAGAACCTTTCGGAAGCGGTTATTGATACGTTTATCCACCTGTATAAAAAAGGTTTGATCTATCGCGGTATCCGCATGATCAACTGGGACCCGCAAGGCAAAACCGCGGTAAGTGATGAGGAAGTAATCCGTAAAGAGGTTAATCAGAAGCTCTTTTATATTAAGTACAAAGTCGTAAATCTGAAGTCGGAAGTTGAAAGTCAAGAAGCCACTTCAGACTTCCTAACCATCGCTACTACCCGACCTGAAACCATTATGGCTGATGCAGCTATCTGTATCAATCCTAATGACGAGCGTTACATGCACCTGCACGGTAAAAAGGTTTACATCCCGCTGATCAACCGTGAGATCCCGGTGATTTTGGATGATTATGTGACTATGGATTTTGGTACCGGCTGTTTGAAGGTTACCCCTGCACACGATTTAAATGACTACGAACTGGGCCAGCGTCATAACCTGCCGGTCATTGATATCCTGAATGACGACGGCACCCTGAACGAAAAGGCGCAGATACTGGTTGGAGAAGACCGCTTTGCAGCCCGAAAAAAATAGCCGTACTGCTGGAAGAAGCCGGCGTACTGGAAAAAGTTGAAGAATACAAATCTCAGGTTGGTTTCAGTGAACGTACCAACGCGGTTATTGAGCCAAAACTATCAATGCAATGGTTTTGCAAGATGGGGGAGATGGCTAAGCCTGCTTTGGATTATGTATTGAACGGCGAAATAAAACTGATCCCCGAAAAGTTTGTGAACACTTACCGCCATTGGATGGAGAATGTACGCGACTGGAACATCAGCCGCCAGCTGTGGTGGGGACAACAGATTCCGGCATGGTATTTACCTACAGGCGAATTTGTAATTGCCAAAAACGCTGGAGAAGCATTGAAGGAAGCGCAACTTAAAAATCCCGCACTTACCGCTGCCGACCTTACCCAGGACGAAGACGTAGTTGATACCTGGTTTTCATCTTGGTTATGGCCCATCTCGGTATTTGACGGTTTTAAGGATCCGAACAATGCTGATATCAATTATTACTATCCAACCAATGATTTGGTTACCGCGCCGGAGATCCTGTTTTTCTGGGTTGCCAGGATGATCATGGCCGGCCATGAGTTTAGGGGCGAAGTACCGTTCAGGAACGTATACCTTACCGGTATAGTAAGGGATAAGCAGGGGCGTAAAATGTCGAAATCATTAGGCAATTCACCCGATCCGCTCGACCTGATTGAAACATACGGCGCCGACGGCGTACGTGTAGGCATGCTGCTATGCTCGCCTGCAGGTAACGATTTGATGTTTGACGAAAGCTACTGTAAACAAGGCAGCGGCTTTGCCAACAAAATATGGAACGCCTTTAAACTGGTAAAAGGCTGGGAAGTTAATGAAAGCCTTGCCAACCCTAACGGCGTAGCCATTGAATGGTTTGCCAACAGGTTTAACCAGGCGCTAACCGAAATTGAAGCTAACTTTGCCCAATACCGTTTATCAGAGGCCTTAATGGATACCTATAAATTGGTATGGGATGATTTTTGCGCGTGGTATCTGGAGATGATCAAGCCGGCTTATCAGCATCCTATTGATAAGGCTACATATACGGCTACTATTCAATTCTTCGAAAATATTTTAAAGGTATTGCACCCTTTTATGCCGTTCCTTACCGAAGAATTATGGCATGATGAGCTGTTTGGCGACCGTACTGAATTAGACTGCTGTATTGTAGCGCAATTGCCCGCTATTGGGGAAATTAATTCACGTCTATTAAATGAAACAGAGCTTGTTAAAGATGTGGTAACCACCATCAGGAACACCCGCAAAACAAAACAAATTTCTGACAAAGAGCCGCTTGAGTTATTTGTTAAATCAAATTCGGGGATCAATTACGACCAGTATGAAGCTATCATTGCAAGGCTTGCCAATATCAGCAAGTTTGAATCGGTAGCCGATAAAGTTGAAGGGGCTATTAATTTCTTAGCCTCAACAGATGAGTTTTATATTCCGTTCAGCGAAGAAATTGACCCGGTTGCCGAGTGTGCAAAACTGAAAAAAGAGCAGGAATACCTGTTAGGTTTCCTGAAATCGGTTAATGCAAAATTGGGTAACGAACGGTTTATGGCCAATGCAAAACCCGAGATTATTGAGGTGGAGCAAAAGAAAAAGGCCGATGCCGAAGCCAAATTAACCATCATTGAAGAAAACTTAGCAGCTTTGGCTTGCTAATTGCAGAACTTACCGGCTTTGCGTAACAAGCTACCGTACAGTATTTTGATGGCTGTACGGTGGCCTGCCCAATTGCAAGGCCAATGTTAAGTTCTGAATATGAGTAATAAAGTAAGTTTTTTTAACTTATCAATTTATAAGATTTTGTCGAAGGAGCAATCGTTCCTTGACCAGGCCCGGATTCGTTTATTGTATTATGGGTTCTTCCTTATTTTTGTTGCCCTTGGGGCACTTTACCTGAACGTTTATTTCCAAAACCAAAAAATGCTTGCTGATACCGCCCTGTTTTTGATGGGAGCGGTAGTGGTGTTATTTAAGTATTTAACCTGGCGGCCCGACTGGCGCAGCGCAGCACATGCCCTGCTTATTGTGGGTACACTTGTTAATACCAGCCTGGTTTATGCCTCTATGCAAACGGTAAATATCATTACCGTGCAGGTAATTATAATCGTGATCGTATTCAGCTATTATATGCTCGGCCAGCAATGGGGGCTCATGTACTCGTTGCTCAATACAGTACCGGTTTTGGTATTTATGATCATTGAATATAACAGCGGTTACATTATTAGTATAAAGCCTAACAAAGTTGATCAGTCTACCATTATCATCAGCCTGTTTGCCAATTTTATATTGCTTATTTTTATCCATAGCCATTTTTACACTGCTTTCTTAAAAAACATCAGGCACCTTAAAAATAGTAGCAGGGAGCAGGCCCGGCTTTACAGTAAGATGGAAACGGCCATTGAAAAGGCAGAGAAATCGGCCCAGGCCAAATCAGAGTTCCTGTCAACCATGTCGCATGAAATCCGTACGCCGTTAAATGCGGTGATCGGGATGAGTAATTTGCTGATGATGAGCAATCCGCGGCCCGACCAGCGGGAGAACATCGAAATTCTTAAGTTTTCGGCCAATAACCTGTTAGCCATTGTTAATGACGTGCTTGATTTCAGCAAGATTGAATCGGGGAAGGTAGTATTTGAAAATATCCGCTTCAACCTTGTTGAGCTGATGAACAATATTTGCGGCGGGCAGATACTGAAGGCCGAAGAGAAAGGCTTGCTTTTTAAGCTTGATGTTGATAGCTCATTGAAAGATAAGGTGCTTTTTGGCGATCCTACCCGCATAACCCAGATCATTTTTAACCTGGTTAGCAACGCTATAAAATTTACGCCGCAGGGAAACATATGGGTAAGGGTTACTTGTGTGGAAGACCGGCATAACACCGTTACCGTTAACTTTTCGGTAAGGGACACCGGCATCGGTATCGAAAAAGAAAACCTTGAAACTATATTTGAACCGTTTACGCAGGAATCATTAGCTACTACCCGCGAGTATGGCGGCACAGGGCTTGGCCTGGCCATAGTTAAGCGTTTGCTTGAGCTGCAGGAACTGCAAATGACCGTTAACAGTACGATCGGGCGCGGATCAGAGTTTTCTTTTCATATGGAATTTCCTGTATCTACAGAAGTATTGCCGGTTGCAGTAGCCACCGCTCCTGAAGCTAAACAAATTTCAGAAAACCCGCTGGCCTGTTTACGCGTGCTTATTGCCGAAGATAATATGGTTAATGTGATGCTGATGAAGAAACTGATGAGCAAGTGGAGCATTAACCCAACCATTGCCGAAAACGGCGAACGGGCAGTTGAGTTTATGCAGTACGGCAATTTTGATATTATATTAATGGACCTCCAGATGCCGGTAATGAACGGTTTTGATGCAGCTAAAGAGATCCGTAAAATGGCCGATCCTAAAAAATCAAGCATACCGATCATCGCGCTTACTGCTTCTGCACTTTTTGATATCAAAGAACAGGTATACGAAGCCGGCATGAACGATTATGTATCCAAGCCATTTAAACCGGATGAACTGCTGGAAAAACTTAATAATTATACATTGAACAAGGTGGGTTGAGCCCCACCCAAACCCTCCCCGGAAGGGAGGGCTATGCCATTGTTGGTGTTGTCACCAACAATTCCTAATGCTCTTTTAATCACGTTATTTCATATTGCCAGTTAAGCTCCCGGTTGCTTATTTAATGCTATAACTGCGTGGAGTAGAGTTGTTGGTGACAACACCAACAACGGCCAGCGCTCACCTAATGCCCTATCTATTCAACTTATCCCCCTCCTTAATCACCGCCTGGTTTACTTCCTTTACTCTTTCGAACTCCATTTTTTCAACGGCCCTGTCGTAGGTTAAAACGCCGTTTACTTCGTGTTCAACGTCGGTGGTTTGGGTATATATGGCAACGCTCAATCCTTTATATTTCATTAATTGCTCTACCTCATCAAGCAAAAAAACATAACGGTCGGTAAGTCTGGCTTTGGTTGGCTCATAATCATAGGCATCGTTATGCACCGGCCACATATGACCGCGAACAAACAGGCCAACGCCGCCAAATTCGCCCAGCGAGGCCGCCCGGCGGCTATCAGGAACGGAAGCACCATACGGGCCAACATAAATATGTGTATCCACGTAATCGCCATTGCCCGGATCGCCGTAAGGTTTTTGGTAACTGGGATTATTGTTAAAGCCCGAATTGCCATTAACTAATCGCGACGGATCATATTGTTTAACCCAATTGGTTATGTTTTTTACATCAAAAGCACCCCAGTTTTCATTGAAAGGCACCCATGTAATAATGGAGGGCGAGTTATAATGATCGTCGATGATGGCTTTTAATTCTTTCCGGTAAACCGTCCTGTTTTTGGTGGTGTCTTCATTCTGATACCATATAGCGGGCATGTCCTGCCAAACCAATAAGCCCATTTTATCGGCCCAATAATAAAAACGCTGCGGCTCGGTCTTCATGTGCTTACGGATCAGGTTATAGCCCGCTTTTTTGGTGTATTCTATATCAAATTTAAGGGCTTCTTCCGTAGGTGCGGTTAAAACACCGTCGGGCCAGTACCCCTGGTCAAGCAAGCCAAGCTGCATGATGAATTTGCCATTAATAAGCGGACGGATCACGCCGTTAAGCTTACCCAATTTAATATCACGCATGCCAAAATAGCTTTTAACCTCGTCGGCTTCGCTGCCATCAGTATTGTATAGGGTAAGCTTCAGATCATACAAAAACGGAAAATTTGGTGTCCATAAAACCGGGTTATCTATCGGCAGGTAAAAATATGCTCCTCCGGTTGCATCAACCTGTGAAACTTCTTTGCCATTGTTTAAGGCAACTGCTTTGAGTTTACCTGCACCTGTAGTATTAACAAACACTTTTAAACGTTTACCTTCCACGTCTGGCAGCAGGCGGATGTTTTTAATATATGATTCATTTACAGGCTCCAGCCAAACGGTTTGCCAGATGCCCGAGGAAAAAGTATAATCGCCGCGGGGACCGCTCTTGCCCGATGGTGTTTTACCGTCATTGGGGTCATGAGCAGCAACAATAAGGGTATTGCTGCCTTTGGCGAGATATGGAGTAATATTAAAACTAAATGAATCGTACCCACCCGAGTGTGAGCCTGCTTTCTTTCCGTTTATAAAAACAGTAGCGTCATGATCGACAGCGCCAAAGTGAACAATAACCTGTTTGTTTTGCCATTTTGACGGGACCTCAAAGCTCCGGTGGTACCACATATTTATTTCCTGGTTGCGTTGTATACCTGAAAGCACCGATTCGGGACAATAAGGTACCAGGATCTTGTCGCGCTTACCCTCAAATGATGCGGGCGTTTCAGGATTTAGTGCGTTGGGGGCGTTTTTACCACCCTGGTAATCCCATTTACCATTTAAGCACAGCCAGTCATTACGCTGTAGCTGGGGACGGGGATATTCTGATAAAGGTATTTCGGCTTGCATGGCGGCATTGGTCCATTGAGTTGGAAGTTTGGCTTCCTGGGCAAAGGCGGTGCATCCGTATAATACTGCGGCCAAAAGCAGGGCTTTCGCTTTGAGATAGGCGTTCATAAGGTAATGTTATAATTGATGAGGTTATGAACGCCAAAATAGGGAATTGATAACTGTTATCATAACATTTTATTGGGAAATAGGATGTTGTCTGAACCCGAATTTATTGAATTTAGGGAACGAGCAGAAAATGCTATACACATTCCATGAATTCTTCAAATTCGTTTCCCCATGGCGCAAGTGTTGTGCGGCTGTTAGAAGGGTGGATCACTTGTGACTATAAAAATCAACCCGCAGTATTTGTTTAGGAGGAATGATTGATTGGTAATTGGAGAAGTTACAAGTCAGCCATAGCGCTGCCCTGCACTCAAGACTTGCGCCAGTGAGGGCAGAAAATGCTATACACATTCCATAAATTCTTCAAATTCGTTTAATTCGAGTTCAGACAGCTTCAGCCCTTAACATACCCAGGCAGTTCTTCAATAAACTGGTAAGTACAGTTTTCATGATCAATAGTACAATAATAGTGTTGCAGGCCATTGCTTACTGCAAGTAATGACACCTTATGCACCATGTTGTACCGGGCAATCTGATCGAAGGTCTTTTGGTCGATAGTTACTGATGGTGCTTTGCATTCAACCATTAAAATGCGTTGTCCGGACGGGTTAAATACCACAATGTCGGTACGCTTTTGAAGCGTGTTGAGCTTAAGGCCGCCTTCCAGCTTAATTAATGAGCGGGGGTAGTTTTTTTGTTTGATAAGGTATTGTACAAAATGCTGGCGTACCCACTCTTCGGGTGTAATGATGATGGTTTTCTTACGGATCTCGTCAAAAAGCGTTAATGTTCCGTTATCGTCGCTTATTTTAAAAGGGTAGGGTGGCAGATTAAGCGGTTGGAGCATTTTTGAAAAGTCTGAAGTATAAAGTTATGAGCCCTAAGTTGGGCATCAAAATTAATAAATATATCATTGGGCATTGGCTAAATAAAAATACATTCCACTTTTGACTTTCGACTTAGTACTTTTGAATCTGAAATATGACTGCTGCCGAGATATTAAAGGACCTTAAGAACCGTAAGTTTAAACCGCTGTACCTGCTGCATGGGGAGGAACCTTATTTTATCGACCTGGTAAGCAATTACGTTGAGCACAATCTGCTGCCAGAACACGAACGCGGCTTTAACCAAACCGTAGTGTACGGCAAGGATACTGATATCATGACTGTGCTCAATGCCGCCAAGCGTTACCCCATGATGGCCGATTACCAGGTGGTACTGGTAAAAGAAGCCCAGGACATGAAATGGGGCAAGGACGATGACAATAAAAAAAGCATCGACCCGGTATTGAGCTATCTCGAAAACCCGCTGCCCAGTACTATTCTTGTTTTTTGCTACAAATACGGTAAGTTTGATAAGCGCAAGAAAACATACAAAGCCATTGAAAAGAACGGGCTTATTTTTGAGTCGGCCACTTTATATGATAATAAGGTGCCGGCCTGGGTTGAAGGGTATGTAAGCGAGAAGGGCTACAAAATGAACCAGCAGGGATCGGCCATGATTGCCGAGTACCTGGGTAACGACCTGGCTAAAATTGCCAACGAACTCGAAAAACTGATGCTGAATGTTAGTGCCGGGCAGGAGATTACCCTGAAGCATATCCAGGATAATATTGGTATCAGTAAGGAGTACAATGTATTTGAGCTGCAAACGGCCCTCACCAAAAAAGATGCTTACAAGGTAAACCAGATCATCAATTACTTTGAAGCCAATCCCAAATCAAATCCCATTGTTTTGGTGCTCGGCAACCTGAATAACTTTTTCAGCAAGGTGCTGGTGTACCATTACGTAAAAGATAAAACCCCGCAAAACCTTGCCCGCGAAATGGGCGTTAACCCATACTTTATTAAAGATTATGAGCAGGCCGCCCGTAACTACCCACTTGGTGAAATTTTCCAGGTGATCAGCTACCTGCGCGAATATGATTTGAAAAGCAAAGGCGTTGAATCAAACGCGCCGCACGGTGAGTTGATGAAGGAGTTGATGTTTAAAATCCTGCATTGATGCCGATTTCGATTTAACAGTTATGACCCTATCCTCGCAATCAAAAGTTAATATAGCATCCGGCATGATCCGCGTATCGGCGGTTTTGTACCTGGTTTATTATTATTTGAACGGCGGAAGGTCGGCTTCTTTTCAAATCGCTTTAGCAACGTGCATAGCGCTGGGCATTTTACTTTTACTGGCTTTATTTATCAGGCGGGGTTATAAATGGGCAAAATGGCTGCTATTAGGCTTATTAATCTTAACTATAACGCCTGACGCTATAAATCTGCCCGCAACTTTTAAGGCAAACTTTTATGCAGGCTGCATCGCTGTTATAATTGACCTGTTACAAATAGGGGCGCTTGTTTTACTTTTTATGCCGGGTAAAGAAAAGCCGGTTGCCGAGGATGCTGAATAGTTTTTTAATGATTATTTGTTAAAAGGTACCCGGCTTATGATAGCATACATGAGGCCGCCAATTGTAACAATAAACCATAAGAAATATAAAGACTTTTTCAGGTCATTTATTTCTCTATCCTCTTTCAATACTAATGCCCTGAAAGCCGGTGAAAAAAGTGTCAGTGCGATCATAAAAAAAACGAACAGGAGTGACACGAGCGAATAATTTGCAGCACGGCCAACCCCTTCTTTTATAAAACCGGCAAAAAGAGGGATATTCCAGCCCGCTAAAAACACAATTAATGCTGCAGTTTTAAATGGTATTCTGCCCTGCCCCTGCATTTTCTTAACCTGGTAATATTGTACCTGGTTATTGGCGGTTTTATTAAAGAATCCTGTTGCTTTTATGTTTTCAATTATGTCATTGTAAGGCATGTTTGCTGTAAACATAACTTTTTTAGGGTATGACGATACGTTGTGTATTATCTTGATGCCGCTGCCGGCAATTGAGGATGCATATTCGATTTGAACAATATCATCGGCGTTAAAAAATAACTGGCCTAACAAACCAAGGTTAATCTTGAGTACAGAAGTATCAGCTTTCAAAGCTGCAAAAGGTTTGGAGACTTTGGTATTGCCAACATAGGCACCCCCGTTAAGTAAAAATTCGTTCATGTTTATTGTGATAGGTTCTTTAGCCCACAGTAAATATATCATAAAAACGGGTCCTCAAATAATCTCAAAAATCATTTCTAATAAATTAAATAACGTAACATTTTTGTTAAGTGTAGCGTTGGTTAGTGTTTGACCGTATACATCCATTTATTCGTTAAATCTTCATTTTTAGCCGGTATTGGCTGTTTTTTTCTCCTGACTTTCCGTTGTTCAGTGTTGCGTGTAATTGATTATTTACAATGTAACAAAATTCATCAGCCAATTAATTTCCTAAGTTCACTCATCCTAAGCAATATGTTAAGCTGATCAATAAAGCATACTAAATAAAAAAATTAAGGCATGATACTTTTATTTTGCGGATTATCAGGTGCGGGAAAAACTACTTTGGCAAAAAGTGTGGCCGCCGAATTAACAAGCCTGGGCATTAAAATTGAGATCATTGACGGTGATGAATACCGCGCGGCACTTTGTCGTGATCTGGGCTTTAGTAAGGAAGACCGGAACGAGAATATCCGCCGCCTGGGCTTTGTAGCCAGTCGTTTCAGCGCTCAGGGTATTGTTACCATAGTGAGTGCTATAAATCCATATGACGATGTCAGGCAGGAACTTGCCGAAAAATATGATCATGTAAGTATTATCCACGTAGATTGCCCGGTGAACAAGCTGATAAGCCGCGACACTAAAGGTTTGTACAAAAGGGCGTTGCTGCCGGATGGGCATCCTGATAAACTACCCAACCTGACAGGTATTAATGATAGGTTTGATGTGCCTGTTAAGCCCGGCCTATACATTGATACCTGCAATTATACCATACAACAAAGTACCTCATCACTGCTCTATTATATTATAAATAACCTGCATCCTGTTAAGCAGACGAATAAGATACCAAGCTACTCCTGATAAAGAGGACGCCCATAACAGATTTATGCAAAAAAGAGTACTGATCATTACCGGAATGCACCGTTCCGGAACCTCGCTTATTACCCAGTGGTTGAGCAAATGCGGTCTGCAAACAGGCGAAAAACTGGTACCCGGCGGCCATGGCAATGTGGAAGGGCATTTTGAAGATATTGAATTTTTAAAAATGCACGAAGAGATCCTGGCCGGCCATAACCTGCCCAAAACCGGGCTTACGGTTGAGCATGTGGCCCAGTTTACCTTGTACGAAAGGGAAAAGCTTAAAAGCATTATTAAAGTTAAACAACAGTTATACGACCAATGGGGCTGGAAAGACCCGCGGACCTGTCTGTTTCTGGATGTATATAAAGAACTGCTGCCCGATGCCTGTTACCTGGTTATCCTGCGCGATTATCAGTCGGTAGTTAGTTCACTTTTACGGCGTGAATTTAAGTGGGTGGAAAACAGGTACATGGCGCGTAAATATTTTTCAAGGCTGGTATGGACAAAATTTCGCCGCGGCCGCCGCATGGTGCAGTTTTATAATGATCATGCCACCGAATACCTGAAAGTTTGGATAGCCTACAACCAGGATATTTTGAAATGTATTGAAACACTGCCCCGGTATGCTTTTGTAGTTGTTAATTATTCGATGCTGAAAGACGCGGATGAACAGGTTTTTGAGTATCTGAAAGACAAGTGGAACCTGGCATTAAAATACTCCAGATTTAAGGATATTTTTAAGGAAAACCTGATCGGCCCCATGTCGCTTTTGAACAATATATCAACGATAAGACCCTCATTACGCAGGCCATAAAACTACAGGCCGAGCTTAAAGAATATATGCTGACTGATTAGTATCAAAAGTTTTTTGCGGTTTATTATACATTGTTGCGAAAGAAGTAAACAAGTATCTGTGCAATAAAGTGTAAAGGTAGCTCAATTTGTGATACAATCGTTATTACGGTTTGATAATCAGTTGATTATTTCTCCAAATTCGTTTTACTCAATGGCTTAAGTACCCCTTGTTACGGTGCTGATTTAGCCGTTGTAAAACGAAGGAGGAGGATATGAAAGCTAAGCTTTTTTGCTACTTGCCCTACAGAGTAGTTATGGGGCTTTTGATCATCATGTGTTTACATTCGCCGGGTTTTTCACAGGCAGGGAAAATTGGGTCGCTGGCATATTTAAGGGCACGCAACGGAATTGGCGGGTTTAACCTGGGCGGCTTATTAACCGGCGAGCAGGAGCAGGCTTTAACTTACATTGATGGTGAAGGCAGCAAGCCCGATGCTGATAGCTGTGTTACCTATGAATATCATCCGGATAAGCAGCTGGAACTGGAAGAGGGGCTAACCGCAACTCATATTTGTGTACGTACATGGCAAAATAAAATAGTAAATATTTATGTTTTCTTTAACCGTAACCAGGGCTATAAAATGCTCAGTAAATTTTTGCACTGGTACGGTACCTTCACCGCAAAGCCAAATGATTACCAGGACGTTTATCTGTGGGATTCGCGCACGGTAAAACTATTGTTGAGCTATCACCCCGATGATGACCAGGGAATTGCTGTTTTTACTTCTGTTCCTTTAACAAACACTATCAACGCACAAAATGCTAAAAGGCTGACCCAGTTGTTAACGAGTAATGAATGATGGGCTTCCTTTGTTGTGTTCTTTTATTTTTTGTTTTGAAAGCTTTGCCATTTATCTATTTCAGATAAATAGTCCAGACTTTTGAAGAACGCCTCGATATAGGAAAATTATTTGTATTGACGTTCTAAAAATCTTTTGATATCGGCTTTAAGATTGTCGGGGTTATATATTTTTATTTCAACCCAAAATTCTGGGCAAATTTCATTTTTGAAATGTACCCAAATACGATTTTTGTCATTGAGGCTTAAGCTACTTCAAAAGTTGCAGTTCTAACAGTGTTCTTTGCGCTATCACTTAAAATTAGACTTCCTGTTAGGTTGGTTATAAAAGTTATTGTTGGATTTTTCATTGGTGTTCAGTTGGGCTGTTTAGTACCCTCACTATATATTACGATTAACTTAGTGACTAACAAAGTGAAATTTTTAGAACACCGGATTATATCGCTATGGGTTGATATAACTACATACTATGTGGTCTTCATTTCCTAACTTAACGTGTTCATAACAGTATTTCGAGGCTGCAATAGTTTTATTTTGACTTTGGTTATTCATAATATAATTTCCTTCATCTGAATTTTCAGGAAAGAGAAATATCTCTTTTTCAGTTAATGAATATTCTTCATAGTATTTGAAAGAATTTGGAGATTTTAAAATTGTTCGGTGTAATGGAATAAGAATGGCAATTATTTTTGAGTCATTATATAAATTTTTTATAGTATCTATTTTGTCGACTTTATAACTTTTATATAATTCAAAAATATCTACCTCATTAATAAATATTAATTCGGTTCCACCATCTTCATAATCTGCAATTATTTCGTATAAATCTTCTTTCTCATTTATTGAATAAATCAATCCCCTTTTGACGTCCATAGATTCGGAATCTGCATAAAAATCAACAAAGTCTCCAATTTTCGCTTCTATATCCATTTTGTGAAAATAGAGAAAAGTAATCAATCACGCTCCCTTTTCTGCAGTATATATCTGTTACCCGAATCGAATTATACAGGAGGATGGCGAAAAACGAAGCATCATTTAAACCGGGGGAGTCAGGTAACCTGAAAGGTCGGCCACAAGGCGGTAAGAATCATGTTCCCCACCCCTACATCACCACTCCACCCCGTAATTTCATTGTAACAATACCCTGTATTGCCTGTAGCGCATTTTAGTTTACGCTCCCTTTTTTACATTTTTACGTTACAAAAAATTATACCGTACAAATGCAACATTGGTTAGTAAAAAGTGAGCCCTTTAAATATAGCTGGGAAAAATTCAATAAGGATGGTCGTACCTTTTGGGATGGTGTGCGCAATTACCAGGCACGCAATAACCTGAGGGAAATGAAGGAGGGCGACCTGGTGTTATTTTACCACAGCAACGAAGGAAAAGAGATTGTAGGCATAGCCAAAGTTGTTAAGGAAGCTTACCAGGACCCCACAACCGATGATACCAATTGGGTAGTGGTTGACCTTGCCCCAGTTGAAGCCCTGAAAACCCCGGTAACCCTTGAGCAGATCAAAGCCGACCCTAAATTACAGGACATTGGCCTGGTAAGACAGGGGCGTTTATCGGTAATGGGGGTAAAGCGCGAAGAGTTTGATTACATCTTAGCGCTGGGCAGTAAATGAAACTGAGCAACATCTTTGACAATTGTTTTATTAAGCCGGGCCTTACAGCCGCTTTATTTATACTCCCGGGATTTGTAAAAGCACAGGACGCTTTTAAAGAATTCCCTGATCTGTTTACCACCCCTTACGGCTATGTTGCGAAACACGTAAAGCAAGCGCCGGTAATTGACGGCGATGTGGAAGATGCTGTATGGCAGCAGGCCAAATGGACCCGGGACTTCCAGGATATTGAGGGTCGCCTTAAACCGCAGCCTCCGCTGCAAACCAACGTTAAAATGCTTTGGGACGATAGCTGCCTGTATGTAGCAGCCCGGATCAGAGATTCCCATGTTTGGGCTACGCTTAGCCATCATGATGATATTGTTTACAAGGATAATGATTTTGAGCTGTTTATCGATCCCACAAACAGCACACATAAATATTTTGAAATTGAGGTGAATGCCCTCAATACCATTTTCGATTTGTTTTTGACCAGGCCTTACCGAAATGACGGCGCCGCGGTAACCGGTTGGGATACGCATGGCCTGCGCTCGGCGGTAAAAGTTGAGGGTACGCTGAATGATCCTACGGATACTGATAAAGGCTGGACGGTTGAAATGGCTATCCCATTTAAAGCCATAGCCGGTGGCTTTAACCGCGCTGTGATAAAGGATGGTACTTTATGGCGCATCAATTTTTCGCGGGTGCAGTACGATATTAAAGTGCAGAATGGCAAATATGTAAAGCTGCAGGATAATGCCGGGCATAATTTGCCCGAGCATAACTGGGTTTGGAGCAACCAGGGACTTATCAATATGCATTACCCCGAACGCTGGGGCTACCTCCTTTTCAGCGATCATGAGGCTGATGACGCGACGTTTAAAATGCCTTGCGCCGAAGAGCAAAAGAAATACCTGTGGCTGGTTTATTACAAGCAAAAGCAGTGGTTTAAAGATCATCACGAATACTGCACCTCATTAAACAACCTGGGTGTTGAAAATAAGGTAACCGTAACGGGCCATGCTAACGAACTTAAGCTGGAAGCAACTGCCCATCAGTTTATAGCTTATATTATCGATAGCAAAAACCAAACAACCTATACCATTGACCAGGATGGCCTGGTACAGCACAGATAATCCCTAAAACTCCATGAATAAGCGCGAATTTTTAAAGGCCGGTTTATTGGCCGGCGTGGCTGCCCAGTTGCCCTTAGCAAGCAATGCCGCTGTTGAAGCTGCCAAAAGCAGCAAGAAAAAAGCCATGAAAAACTGGGTATGGATCAACCCTAACCCCAAAGATACAGATGATGAGCTGGCCACCCGCTACGCTTCCTACAAAGCATCGGGGATAACGGGTATATTTTTCGAGAACGACAGTGAGCGCCATTTCCGTGCCGCTAAAGCTAAAGGCCTGGAGGCCCACCGCTGGATCTGGACTTTTAACCGTGCCGAACTGGTAACCGAAAAGCCCGAATGGTACAGCAAAAACCGCAAAGGCGAATCATGTGCAGATCATCCGCCTTATGTGCAGTATTATCGCTGGCTGTGCCCGTCGCGCCCCGAAGTGCAGGAGTATTTAACCAAAACTGTCGATGATATTTTGGCTAAAGATTATATCGATGGTATCCACCTGGATTATGTGCGTTATTGCGATGTGATATTGCCTGTAAACCTTTGGGACCATTACAAGATCGATCAAACCAAAGAGCTGCCCGAATATGATTTTTGCTACTGCGATGTTTGCAAAGCCAAATTCAAGGAAGAATACAACCAAGATCTCGATCAGATCCAATATCCTGAAGCAAGCCTTTCATGGCGCTTGTTCAGGTATAATAACATAACCCGCGTAGTAAACGGTATTTCGACTGTAGCCCACCAGCATAAAAAACAGATAACAGCGGCCGTATTCCCAACACCCGAAGTTGCCCGCCGCAACGTAAGGCAGGACTGGACAAACTGGAACATGGATGGCATTTGCCCCATGATTTACCACGGTTTTTACAAAGAAGGCGTGAGCTGGATAGGTAACGCAGTAGCGGAAGGTGTGCATTTTTTGGCCGGAAGGTTTCCGCTATATGCAGGTCTGTATCTTTCAGATTTTAAGAGTGATGATGAGATCCGCACCGGTATTAAGGTGGCGCTTAAAAACGGCGCAATGGGCGTTTCTTTCTTTGGTAACGTAGGGCCGGAAGTGCTTGCTATACTGAAGGATGAAGTGGCTGTATTTAAGGCTTCGTAACCAATTAAAGTTTATACATGATATGTCATTGCGAGGAGGAACGACGAAGCAATCTCGTAGCCGATGCAGATCGTACATGCGTTGGCTACGAGATTGCCGCGCTACGCTCGCAATGACATGTTTTTATTTTGAATTTAAAGGCAATAAACCTTTCGCCTTTTCCCTTTCACCTAAAAAATCATCCCCGCATTTTGTCCAATAGATCGCTTAGGGTCGCGGCTTCATCTTCGGTGAGGTTATTGCTTAGGATTTCTTTGGTTTTAAACTCGGCGTCCATTTTTGAAAGAGTTGCAAGGCCTTCTTCGCTGATGCGGATATCTACAGCGCGCCTGTCTTTATTATTGGTGCAGCGTGATACCAGTCCTTTTTGAACAAGGCGGTCAACAATCCGCGATGCATCCGACATTTTATCGATCATCCTTTCCTTCAATAAATTTATGGTAGCCGGTTTGGGGTATTGGCCGCGCAGGATTCGCAGTATATTGAACTGCTGCTGGGTAATATTATGTTTTTCAAAATGACAACGAAAATAGTTAGCCAGCCAACCTTGCGTGTATGCCACGTTAATGGCCACTTTGTGGTAGTTGTCTTCAAAATTGGTACTTTGTATTTCGTCTTCTATTCGCATAGTAATAGTAATGAATTGGATGCAAATATGTTTAATTGTTTTTAATTTAACATTGATTTATTTATCGCTACCGTCTGATTCAGTGTCATTTCCAAATAATTTTACCTTGCCATAACCCCAGGGGCAGTGCAGGCACTTGTTTTTACAGCAATAGCCCCGCTTTAAATGGTAGGCTTCGGTAAAAACAAAATTGCCATCTTCGTTGATATAATAATCAATGCCTTCCTGCAACATCAGTTCAGAATTTTTACAAAGATATCATCTTTAAAATAAGCTTTCAGGTGCTCGCCTTTACCGTGAAGTGTCCACACCTGTTTGGGTTTGGTGTTGGCGATGGTTTGCAGGATATCGTTCCAGTCCACATGGTCGGATATAAAGAGGGTATCCTGGTTATTAACCTGCAGGTTTTTCCATCCCGATGCAAAAAGGCGTTTTACTCCCGTGGCCCTGATGTAACTGTCGAAAGTAAAGGGCGGTACAATGTAAACAAACTCATCCTGCACCTTCATCAGTTTGCGGCCGTAAATTTGGTACTTACCGGGATGGAAGCCCATCTTTTCATAAATGGCATTGATGGGCATTATTTTATGATGTACCAGGATCTTTTTTTGCGGGGAATGTTCGGTAATGAGGTTGATCAACCGCTGGCTTTTACCCAGCGCATACGCACCAAGTAAAATATTGCTTTTAATATCGTTAATCTTACGGATCTCAGTCACCGGATCGGGATGGATAACAGCCGGATTGGCAAAAGTACTCTCGGTGATCAGCACGTCGGTGGTAACCCATTCAATAGGTTCGCAGGTAGCATCGGGCTGTAGCTTGTAGTCGCCGGTGTATAAATACCTTGCGCCTTCATACTCCATCAGTATTTGTGCAGAACCAAGCATATGCCCCGCCGGGATCAGTGTTACCGTAACCCTGTCTACTTCAAACGACTGGTTAAATGCAGCTATGTTAAAAACTTTGGCGGCGGTACGGTCATACCTAAGCTGCATAATGCTTGCTGTGGCACGTGTGCAGTAAACGTTGTTGTTACCACTTATGGCATGATCGGCATGGGCATGGGATATTACAGCCGTTTTTACCGGCAGTTGCGGATCGATATAAAAGTCGCCGTATTTGCAGTACAGCCCTTTTTCGTCAAAAGAAACAAAATCGTCAAGTATCATTAATGCTGAGCGAGCGATAAATAAAGTTCATGCAGGGCTATTACCTGCGGTATAACCAATTGTTTACCATCGTTAATAATTACATCATTGGCCAGTTTCAGTTTTTCCTCCTGCGATAGCTGGCGGGCCTCGCGGCTTTCAACATCGGCCCGGCTAATGCCGTCGCGCTGTATTACGCGGGCAATGCGAACTTCAAGCGGAGCGGTGATCATAATGGCCCTGTCGCAGATTTTGTATGAGCCGCTTTCAAACAAAATGGCCGCTTCCCGGATCACGTAGGGAGCATCCTTGTGCAGTTGGTCAAAACTATCAAAAGCCCTGAACACGGCAGGATGTACCAGGGCGTTAAGCTTTTCAAGTTCGGCTTTATTGTTAAAAACTATCCCCGATATATATTTGCGGTTCAGGCTGCCATCATCAAAATAAGCCTGCCGACCAAATGTTTGTTTAATACCTTCAATAAGAAGCCGGTCGGTAACCATTACTTTTTTGGCTTCGTCATCGGCATAAAAAACAGGGATGCCAAGCAATTCAAATACCTGGGCTACGGTAGTTTTGCCGCTGCCTATGTTACCGGTTAAACCTATTTTAAGCATTATTTTTTTATGTAGAAGTCAATATTGGCAGGGGCAATCTTTACTATTTTACAAAAGGGAGGCATATGGATAAGTTTTACCGGCAGGGCTGTATAACCCTTATCGCGCCAAAGATTAAGATCGGCAACAGCCTCAAACAGGTCTTCATCAATATCGGCATACCGGTTTAAAGACGTAGTAAAAGTTACTTTAATTTTTTGCGGAAATACTTTTACGGTGTAATAGTTATTGTTATTGATCAACTTCACGGGGATCTCCAGCGTTTTTTCGGTAAATTCATCAACCGGGACAATGGCCTGTACCGAGCGTGGATAAACATTCAGGTTGCCTTCATTGCTGGGCTTTAAGTTAACCCGGGTATTAATGGTTTCATTAACATTACTGAATTTAAGCGAGTCTGTTTTCCACGAGGTGATTTGCTTCAGGCGTTCAATAGGGCCGCTCACGGTAACATAAGCAGGCCTCACCGTTATGTTACCAGATACGGCAAATTGCTTTTGATAGCTAACGCCCATGGTAAGCTGAACGGGTACCTTTTTGATAAGGCGGTTACTGAAATCAAAATAAAGCGTATCCGGGTCAATAGATGAAACGCGGTTAGCCGGATCTTTCCCCATATTCATCTGCTTAAGCTGCGTGCTGTCGATAACCACATAATTGCGGGTTTCGAGCGAGCGGAGGTCAACAGTTAGTGGCCTATTATCGCTGTTGAGCCTGGAGAACAGCATTTGCCAGCCGGTACCCTGTATGGTAGCATCAACAGTATCGGGCTGCAGCGAATGAAAAGCCCGCCTTTGCGGAGCGTTTTTAAAAGTTAAAACTTTTTTAACCTTATACGGAAGCGGATCGGAAAGGGTAGTAAAAATCCAGGCAATGATAGCCAGCGACAAACAGGTAAAAAATACCGAGAGCCGCCTGCGTTCTGTTGCCGATAATTTTACTATTGCCATATTTTAAGCTGAGGGCTTAATGCTAAAAGCTGAAAGCCGAAAAATGTATTGCTCATTTCTTAACCTTCAGCTTTTGCTGTTTTATTTATAAGTATATTTTGCTTTCGGCTTTAAGCGTTTCGCTTTAGTTTAAACTAAGGTTGTTTTGGCTTTTGGCCTTTAGCTTTATGCTTTAAGCTCAATTACGCTTTCTTTTCAACCACCGGTGTGTTCAAAGCTTTTGATGCCTCAAGCGATATGGCCGATTTATCAAAACGGATCTTGCCGTTTTCAACCTCAACCAAAAATGTGGTTTCGTTTAAATCAACGATACGGCCGTGGATGCCGGCTGTAGTTATAACCCTGTCGCCTTTTTTAAGTTCTTCAACGTATTTTTTTGATCTTTTTGCTTTTTAACCTGCGGGCGGATCATAAAGAAGTAAAACACCACGATAATCAGTACCATTGGTACTAATGAACCGTAGCTGCCTAAGCCGCCGCTTGAAGCCTGTAATAAAATAGTAGCTATCATTTGTTTAAATTAATTGTTATTTTTTTAAAACCTCGCCAATTAAATGTACCATAGTTTCGGCAGGCTGGGTGTTTGCCGTAACGGTTATTTGTTTATCCTGTAAACCGCTTTTACCGGCACTGTTAAAAGTAACGCTGATCACGCCGCTTTCGCCGGGTTTAACTGGCGCTTTTGGCCAGGTAGGGGTAGTACAGCCGCAGGTAGCACGCGCGTTGGTAATAATTAACGGCGATTTACCGGTATTGGTGAACTTGAAATCGTATGATACCTTGTCGCCTTCTTTGATCTTGCCGAAATCGTGGCTTTCCTTTTCAAATTTAGCTACCGGCGCGTTAGCCGCGGTTGCGGCGCTATCGGCATTAGCTTTTGAAGCGTTATCGGCTGTGTTGCCGTTGCTGCTGTTGCAGGCCGATAATAACATGCCTGCTGCTACTAAGCTTAAAAATAGTTTTTTCATTTTTTAATATTATTCTATTAAGCCACGGCCTATCTTTTTGATTTTGTTTTCGGCTTTAAGCTCTATTAAAATCTTGTCCAAGATACCGTTTATAAATGAATTACTCTTAGGCGTGCTAAACTCTTTTGATATTTCAAGATACTCGTTTATAGTAACCTTAACCGGGATAGAATTAAAGTTAATAAACTCAGTTATAGCCATTTTCATTAACAGGGTATCCATCATGGCAATACGCTCGGGCTCCCAGTTTTGTGTTTTAGCGGCTATCAGCTCATGGTAGGCCTCATTGTACCTGATGCTTTGCTGAAACAGGTTTACCACAAAATCACGGTCCTCAACCCAGTTGCCGGTAATTTCGGCAAGCTGGTTAAGCTTGTAATCATCATGCGAAAAGTTTTTGAACGTTTTGGCAATCAGCGCCTGGAGCACGTCTTTATCAACAGGCCAAAAAATAAACCTGTCTTCAAAAACCTGCTCGGCTAATGATGATTTAAGGATAACCTTTTTGAAAATGAATTTGATGATATCCTTGTCTGTTTGCAGTGTATCGTCTGTTTTGGCAAGATACTCGGCATACTCGGGCGAGTTTTTAAGGATAATGAAAAGTGATTTTGCAAGTTCGGGCTCAAAGGTCCAGTCAACTTTGTACTTTTTCCAGGCTGTAATGTATTCCTTATTATCATTCAGGCTCAGGATAAACCTGTTGGTGAGGATCTTTAGGTTTGCATTTAAGTCATCGGCGGTAGGGAGGTGTTTGTTGGCGCGTTCCTGTGCGTCATTCGCGGCAAAACTTACTACTTCATTAATTAATGATAGCATCCAGATATACATTTCGTAAACCTGGTCAATGCTGCTCAACATGTTTTTCTCGAATAGCTTAACATCTTTCGTGTCTGATTGATGATACGCGTACAGTGCCTGTAATACCTTTACCCGGAGGTGCCTTCTGTTTAACATTTTTGTAAGAACGATTTGGTTTGCTTATGCAAACGGTTTATATAAAAATTAATTGTTTTAATAGGATGATTTTACTTTTCTGATGTCTTCAATGCGTTTTTCGGCTATTTTATTGGCCGCGCTAATGGTTGGAATGTTTTCGGCCTTTGACAGCTTTAACACATTGCGCGTAGCCTCATAAATATTTTCTGTAAGCTGTAAGGTACGCTTTTTATTGAAATTCATCAACTCCGAATAACCGGTAATAATACCACCCGCGTTGATCACATAATCGGGGGCAAAGAGAACCCCTTTATCAAGCAGCATTTGCCCGTGCACACTCTCGTCAAGCAGTTGGTTATTGGCCGAACCCGCAATAATGCCGCATTTTAATTTAGCAATGGTTTGATCATTTACGGTACCGCCCATAGCGCAGGGAGCGTAAATATCGGCATCGATATCAAAAATATTATTATTTGATACCGGCTGCGCGCCATATTTTTTGGAGATCTGGCTTACGCGTTCCTCATTAATATCGCTGGCGTAAACTTTTACATTTTCGTCCCTAAGCAGGCGTACCAGGTTTTCGCCCACATGGCCAATGCCCTGTACAATAACCGATTTGCCTGTTAAGCTGTCGCTGCCGTACATTTCCCTAACACAAGCCTTAATGCCCATCAAAACGCCCAGCGCTGTTATTGGCGATGGGTCACCGCTGCCGCCGATGTTTTCAGGAGCGCCGGTAACATGGTTGGTTTCCATTTTAATGTACTCCATATCGCGCGGACTGGTGCCTACGTCTTCGGCAGCGATAAATTCGCCGTTAAGGTTTTTAATGAACCGGCCAAATTTACGCAGTAAAGCTTCGTTCTTGTCCTGGCGCGAATCGCCGATGATCACCGAATAGCCGCCGCCAAGGTTAAGGCCGGCTATCGCTGCCTTGTAGGTCATGCTTTTTGCTAATCGCAATACATCATTAAGGGCATCACCTTCGGTTTTATAGGCCCACATACGTACGCCGCCAAAAGCAGGGCCAAGCGTTGTATTGTGGATTGCAATAATAGCTTTCAGATGGGTATCAGGATCGGTACAAAAAACAACTTTCTTATGCCCGAAAGCGTCAAGCTGGTTAAATATGGATTCCGGTGGATGTTGTTCAGGCATTAGTACTATAAGTAAATGTCTTTAAGCGCACAAAAGTAGAGGTTTTTTTAATACTGGCAAAGATATTAAGTTGCAGTATGTATGAAAACGCCATTAAATATGTATCAACAACCTTTAGTTAGATATTAAAGGCTTGATGATTATAATTGGATTATGAAAACAAATTTGATTTTGAGGGAATTTTCGGGTTTAAATTTGTGGCTTATTATAAATGAGCGCATTTACCGCAAAGTATGGCCTTGCAGTAACGGATATATATCATATTCATATTATTTAGCATCAGATATAGTTTTAGCAAAATCCATAGCTTTTTGCATATCGGCAAGGCCATAACCGTAAGGCATAACCGGGTTATTATATTTGTTAGCTGATTTTCTGAGCACCACAAGCAGATCTCTATTAGTTAGTTTGGGATAAGCCTGCCATAAACAGGCAGCCAGGCCGCACATAATAGGGCTGGAATAGGATGTGCCCATTCGTTCTTCCGAAACCCCCATCGGGTTAATCACACCGGCTCCTATGCCCACCGCTACAATATCGGGTTTAACACGGCCATCAACTGTTATTCCAAACGACGAGATAGGGACAATAATACCTGTATAGTTAACTGCACCTACCGTTAGCACATCAGGCGAATCGGCAGGAGTACCTACCCATTGCTGTTCGTTACCTGCACAGCATACAATAAAAATGCCTTTGTTAAATGCAACATTGGCTGCCCTCGTGGCCATTGCCGTTTTTCCGTCCATATCCTCAAATTTATACCGGGCCTCGGTCAGGTAATAACCATTTGTATAAGTAAGCGACGAATTAACGATATCTACCCCAACGCTATCGGCGTACTCAATGGCGTTAACCCAGTAATCTTCTTCAATAGGATACTCTGTAGATGCATCCTCAGTATGGAATAACCAGTAATTTGCTTCGGGGGCTGTGCCTACATAGGTTCCGGGTTTATTCACCGCCATGCATGATGTAACCCATACGCCGTGGTTATCAATAGCATATGGATCGGGACTTTCATAAACAAATGATTTTGCGCCCTTGATGCTAATGTTGTTAAAAGCCGGGTTGGTTTTCAGGTTGATAAAGCCTGCGTCAATAACGGCAATATCAATCCCGGCGCCTTTAAAACCCTTGTTGTGCAGGACCTGCCCGTTGGATGTGCTGATATTTGCTGTTGCCGCGCCATAATCAAGCGGCGTATTCGCGGTTTGGTTTGAACCAGGCTGTGGTATATCGTTGTATTTGGCAGGTGGGGTGCTAAGTCTTGGCCCTTCCCACACCAATATCACATCTTTTACAAATGGCAGCGCTTTATATTTATCTACCAAAAACTGATCGGATGTGTTTACACTAACCGTGTTAAGCCATTTGCTTTGTGCTACTATCACACCGCCTACCTGTTTTATCGCTTTAATATAATCGGGAGAGATCGGGAGGTCTGTTCCATCAATTGGGATATTACGTTTCCGGCGGCGCTCAATTGCTCGCGCCGATAAAAATTCGGATGGTTTATTTATCGAATAAGCAGATGTGCCCTTGTCTTTAAGTATGAGCCTATATTTGTAATCGTTTTCGTCGGTAATGGTCACTTTACATTTAGCAAAGGTTTTTCCATCTGTAAGGGTAGCAACAATATTGGTTTGCCCTGCCGCTAAGCACGAAACCAAGCCATTGGCAGTAACTGTTGCTATCCTGGTGTTTTCGGAGCTCCAGGTTATTTGCTCAGATCCCGAGCCATTGCTAACCGTTGCTTCTAACCGGTAAGAATAGATCGGGTTTTTAACTACATTTAACGATGAAGGATTAATAGCTATTGTTGTAGTTGGCTTTGGTGGACTATCGGTCTTTTTACATCCGGTTGCAAAGAAACATATAAGTAATAAGTATAAAGGGAGTGTACGTAATTTGGCAGTCATCAGGAGCGAGAGAGATATTTTGGTCAAAGGTTAAGTTTAATTATAAATTATAGAAGCAGATCAATATTACCCGCTTCCGTTTTGTAAACGCGGCGAAGGTACTGTTATTGCAGGAAACACCGGCCATTGTGTTTGATTTTACGGAGCCTGGTATTTAAAACAGTAATATTAAAAGCCTGTTAGCTTAAAATTTATTGACAAGCCTCATGCGGCCTGGCGCTCCGCTTGTTAAAAATTGATGACGTGTAGCCCCTTACTTTTGATAAACGATTAATTAACAAAGCGCAATCATACTGGCATGATCCTGTCAGTGTTCAACTTTTAAAAAACGGGTGTTCAACTTTTTACTTCTTGATTTTGTAACTGATTGATTATTAGGATGTGTGTGTTCAATTGGACTTTTAAGGGCGTTTGTGTTGTTTGTAATGCATTGATTATCAATGGTGTTTATTTTAGAAAAATATGCAAGTGTTCACACTTTTAAAAATTGAACACTTCCAGGATTATTACGGGTGTATCAATGTAACATTCTTACATCCTCCCGACTTTTCCATTCCATCACTCTCCCCAAATTTTAATACTTTTGATTATTATGTCAGGGCTTTCCGACTTTCGGACATTCCCGACTTCCGGACTATAATAATAAATGAAAGACCTCGCATACCTTAATAAGTTTTTTTACAAATACCGCTGGCGGCTTATCCCGGGTGTGTTGTTTGTAATTATATCCAATGTTTTTGGTGTGCTGCCGGCACAGGTTATCCGCGTAGCTTTTGACCTGGTTACCGAAAACATAGGGGCCTACCAGCTTTTCTCGGGTTTCGACAGGCAGAGTTTTATTTACGATATTTTCGGTACCAGCTTATTCCTGTTTGGTACACTGGTATTGGTGCTGGCCTTGCTGCGGGGCCTGTTCCTGTTTTTTATGAGGCAAACCATCATCCTCATGTCGCGCCATATCGAGTACGATTTAAAAAACGAGATCTACAACCACTACCAGGAACTTTCTCTCGCCTTTTATCGCCGCCACAATACCGGAGATTTAATGAACCGGGTAACGGAGGATGTTAGCCGTGTGCGCATGTACCTTGGGCCGGGGATTATGTACTCCATCAATACCGTAGTATTGTTTGTTATGGTAATATATGCCATGCTTACAGTAAACGTACAACTGGCCATTTTTTCGGTATTGCCATTGCCTATTTTGGCCGGTGTTATTTACTATGTAAACAATATTATCAATCACCGCAGCGAGATGATCCAGGAAAGGCTGTCGGGCTTATCCAGCTTTGTGCAGGAAAACTTTTCGGGTATCAGGGTGATCAAATCGTACGTGCGCGAAGGCTTTGTGCGCGAAAACTTTGCCAAGGAGAGTGAAGACTATAAAGTGCACTCTATGGAACTGGCTAAAGTACAAGCCCTGTTTTTCCCGATCATGTTATTACTGGTAGGCCTCAGTAACGTAATAACCATGTACGTTGGCGGGGTGGAAGTAATAAAAGGTAACATTACCCCGGGCAATATTGCCGAGTTTATTGTGTACCTCAATATGCTGTCGTTCCCGGTTATTTCGCTGGGCTGGGTAACCTCACTGGTGCAACGCGCCGCCGCCTCGCAAAAACGCATTAACGAATTTTTGCATGAAAAGCCCGAGATCATTTCGCCGCTTGCAGACAAACACCATGTTGAGGGATTGATTAAGTTTGATGATGTGTCATTCATTTATCCCGATACCGGCATCCAGGCCTTAAAGAATGTTTCGTTTACCGTAGAGCCGGGGCAGATGCTGGCAATTATAGGTCGGACAGGTTCGGGTAAATCAACCATTGCCAACCTGGTAATGCGTATGTATGATACTACAGGCGGGGAGATCACCATTGACGGTCGGCCGATAAAATCACTTGGCCTCGAAAACTATCGCTCGCAAATAGGTTTTGTACCGCAGGAGGTTTTCCTGTTTTCGGATACCATAGCCAATAACATTGCTTTTAGCGCCGATGTACTAAATATGCCGGTTGTTGAGCAGGCCGCCAAAGATGCCGCGGTATACAATAATATCATTGAGTTGGAAGAGGGTTTTACAACACTCATCGGCGAACGCGGCGTTACCTTATCGGGCGGGCAAAAGCAACGCGTATCCATTGCACGCGCCATATTTAAGCATCCGCAGGTTTTGATCTTTGACGATTGTCTTTCGGCAGTTGATACCCGCACGGAAGAGGAGATCTTGAATAACCTTGGCCGGGTAATGCAGGATAAAACAAGCATCATCATAGCCCACCGCATTTCCACCATAAAAAATGCCGACAAGATCCTGGTAATGGATAACGGCGAAATTGTTGAGCAGGGTAACCATGCGTACCTCATGCAGCTTAAAGGCACCTACTTTGAGCTTTACGAAAAACAATTACTGGAAGAAGAGCAAAACGCATAACGAATGGGTACAAGTGAGCATTCCCGCAACCTCCGCACAACACTTGTGCCAGTAGGGAGATGAACTGGTATGCGCTCTCTTTTCACAGCTCACCTGTAATTGGTCATCCACACAAAAAAATGACACTTTTGTTTCAAAAAACTCAATAATAACGAATAAAATACTTGCACTTTGAAAATTTATTTATATTTATGCCAACCAAAACTAATTACAGGTAAATATATATGGGAGATTTTGACAATAGAGAGCGTGAAGAGGTTTATTCGAAGAAGGTGAGAGCCGGGAAGCGGACCTATTTTTTTGATGTAAAAGCAACCCGTTCAAACGATTATTATGTTACTATTACTGAAAGCAAAAAACGTTTGGAAGATGGGGTGTTTGTAAAACACAAGATCTTTTTATATAAAGAAGACTTTGAAAAATTTGCCGAAGGTTTGAAAGATACCATCGACTACATCAAATCAAACCAGGAGGTAGTTGAGAAACGCTATGAGTACAGCGAAAACCCTGAAATTGCCAGGGCATCTGCCGATGAAGATTTTTCGTTTGAGATCTAATTACTACAGAACAACACTAAACTAAAATAATTAAAGCCCTGCTTCTTATTAAGAAACAGGGCTTTTTTCGTGTGTTATATTTGAAAACGAGGATTACAATAATATACCCCGCATAAATATTACGGCTATAGTAAAGTAAATAATCAAACCGGTAACATCTACCAGGGTGGCTACAAACGGAGCCGACGAGGTAGCAGGGTCGGCACCAAGTTTCTTCAACAAGAGCGGTAGCATCGAACCTGACAAAGACCCCCATAAAACAATGCCGATAAGGGATGCGCCTACTGTAAAACCTACCAGCATCCAGTGCGGGCCGTAAATATTGCTGAACATGCTCCAGGCCGCTATACGTAAAAAGCCTATCAAACCTAAACAAACACCAAGCATTAAACCCGAAAGGATTTCCCGCCGCATTACCCGCCACCAGTCGGCAACGGTAACTTCACCAAGGGCCATGGCCTGGATAATGAGGGTTGAAGCCTGCGAACCACTGTTACCACCGCTCGAAATAATTAATGGAATAAAATAAGCCAGTACAACTACTTTGGAGATCTCATCGCCAAAATAACCCATAGCGGTAGCGGTAAGCATCTCACCTAAAAATAAAATGATGAGCCAGCCTACGCGTTTTTTTACAAGTTTAAAAAGGTTGATATCAAGATATGGTTCATCCAGCGCTTCCGTACCACCTATTTTTTGGATATCTTCGGTATATTCTTCGTTAGCTATCCAAAGGATGTCGTCAACTGTTACAATGCCAAGCAATACGTCATTATTATCAACAACAGGTAGGGCGGTGCGGTTATTCATCCTGAAAACGTTGATTGCTTCTTCCTGCGGATCACTGGCACTAAGCGAAATCAAACGACCATCCATTAGCTCACTCACCTTGGTTTCGGGCTTTACCAATAAGATCTCACGGATCCGGATGTCATCAAGTAAAACACCGTGCTCATCAATTACATAAATAACATCGATGGTCTCTGAGTTTTTACCATACCGGCGAATGTGCGAAAGCACACGGCTTACGTCCCAGGTGCGTTTAACGGCAATATAGTCGGGTGTCATTAAGCGGCCAACGCTTTCTTCTTCGTAACCTAAAAGTTTTAAAGCCTCCTCGCGGTTTTCGCGTGAAAGTTTTTGGATAAGTTTTTGAACGGCGTCACCATGCAATTCGCTGAAAAGTGACGTACGGTCGTCAGGAGGGAGTTCGTTGATCAGATCTTCAAGCTTTTGACCCGAAAGTTTTTTGATGATCCGCTCTTGCACAGGGAATTCAAGGATGCGGAACACGTTAACCGCGCGGTTAAGCGAAAGGGTTTCGATGAATTTTGGGCCATGTTCAGGAAGTTCACCAATCAGTTCTTCAACATCCGATATGTTAAGGTTGTTCAAATATTCCTGTAATTGGGTATCGTCTTGTTTTTCCAGTAACAATTCTACTTGCTCAACCATTTCTTCCATATATAGGCCCTCCTTTTTTACATCGGTGTATTAATATTTTGCTTCTTTTTTCCGAGCGCAAAAGTCGTTTATTTTTTCAAATTATAAGGCAAAATTTTCTGTTATCTTTGCGCTTTTTAAAGTGAGTGGTTTATTAGGTTAAATGGTTGATTAGTTTACCAAAATCAAAACTTAATCAACCCAATCAACCATTCACTCAATCAACTAAAAACACAAAAATGGGTTTACAATGTGGTATAGTAGGTTTGCCGAATGTGGGCAAATCGACACTTTTTAATTGCTTATCAAACGCTAAGGCACAGGCGGCTAATTTTCCGTTTTGTACCATCGAGCCAAACGTGGGTGTAATTACAGTGCCGGATGAGCGCTTAACAAAGCTTACCGAAATAGTACAGCCAAAATCAATTGTACCAAACGTTATAGAGATAGTTGATATTGCCGGCCTGGTTAAAGGGGCCAGCAAAGGCGAAGGTTTAGGTAACCAGTTTTTGGCGAATATTCGCGCTACCAATGCTATCATCCACGTATTACGTTGCTTTGATAACGATAATGTGATCCATGTTGATGGCTCGGTTGATCCTATCCGCGATAAAGAGATCATTGATACTGAACTGCAGCTAAAGGACCTTGAATCTATCGAGAAAAAGATCCAGAAGGTTGAAAAGATGGCTAAAACCGGTGGCGACAAAGAGGCCAAAAAAACCTTCGATGTTTTAACCGTTTATAAAAATCACCTGCTGGAAGGTAAGTCGGCCCGTACTGCACCTGTTGAGGAAGAAGATAAAGAATATGTAGCCGACCTTTGGCTGCTTACCGCCAAACCGGTATTATATGTTTGTAATGTTGATGAAGGTTCGGTAAGTACCGGTAATGCTTACGTTGAAAAAGTAAAAGCAGCCGTTAAAGATGAAAATGCCGAAGTGCTGATCATTTCAGCCCAAATTGAATCTGAAATTTCACAACTGGAAACCTATGAAGAACGCCAGATGTTTTTGGATGACCTTGGTCTTACCGAATCGGGTGTTAACAAGCTGATCAAAGCGGCATACAGGTTATTAAATCTGGCTACTTACTTTACTGCCGGTGTGCAGGAAGTTCGTGCCTGGACTATTACCCAGGGTTTCACCGCGCCACAGGCAGCAGGTGTGATCCATACCGATTTTGAAAAAGGCTTTATCCGTGCCGAAGTAATTAAATACGAAGATTTTGTGAAATTCAACGGTTCTGAAGCTGTGATCAAAGAAAACGGCAAGCTGGGTGTTGAAGGTAAAACCTACATTGTGCAGGATGGCGATATTATGCACTTCAGGTTTAACGTTTAGGGAATAGACCCAAGACGGCAAGAGTCAAGAATTAAGAATTTAGAGTCAAGACAATAAGATACAAGAGCCAGGAAATGAGATCTAATCCATTCCTGGCTTTTTTATGTCTTAGCTCTTGACTCATGATTGCTTGACTCCTTTTCTCGTCCTGATTCTTAAGTCCTGACTTCTTGTTTCCTGATTCTTGATTTCTTGACTCTACCTCAGCGGTTACACCGCCGACGGCGCTACCCCATAAGCTTTTTTAAAGGCGAAGGAAAAGTGGGAGAGATCTTTAAAGCCCACATTGATATAAACATCAGATACCTTGTGCTTCTTTTCTTTGATCAGGAAATAAGCGTCCTTCAATCGTTGCTGTTGGATCCACCGGTTGGGTGATATATTAAAGATCCGTTCAAAATCGCGCTTAAACGTTGCCAGGCTGCGACCGGTTAAATAGGCAAAGCGGTTTAAATCGACATTGAAGCGATAGTTTTGAGCCATGAATGCCGCGAGGTCAATTTTGCCGGGTTCGCTGAAATCAAAGAGGATATTTTTTAGCTCCGGATTGGTTTCAAGCAATATCATCACAGCTTCCTTTACCTTGTGCAGGGTAAGGGCCGGGCTGATTTCGTCGCCGGTTTTATCCATATAAGGACTTAACGATGCAATGTAATTGTTGAAAAGCTCGTTTGGTCTCAGAAACAAAGCGCTTTCGCCTGAATACTGGCCATCTGCTTGCAAATCAAGTTCGGCGCTCATGCTTTGCAGGGTAGTTTGATCCATGCCGATCGTGATGGTTTTGAACTCACCGCCTGCGGGTGGATGCTTTACAAATTTTGCCAGTTCGTTCCGTTTCAAAAAGCGGTAATCGCCCTGTTTAAAATAATAGTTTTTACCGTTTACATAAAGCTCCGAATCGCCGGAGAGGATATAGCCGAATACATGGTCGGCAATAAATTGCTCGCCGGCCCTGCTCACTTGCGAGTAGCAGGAATAAAGTATCCGCGGCGACGTTTTTGTATTTGACACAGGCATGTTGTTCAAATTTAATAATAAAGAAAGACTTACGAAGTTTTGAAAGTTTCGTAAGTCTGGTATATCCCCGGGAACAGTCCCCACAACCGAAATTATATTATGCTTTTTGAGCTGTTATTGATTTCCCAAATTCTGTATTCAGAAAATCCTCTGCTTCGGCATGATCAGTTGAAGTTGTAATTGGAAGCCATTTTTCAAATTCGGCTTTGCGTGCTTCATCGGCAGCTTTTAATAAGCCGGCGGCTTCGCTGCCCAATATAAGGTGTACAGGAGGCTCCGGATGTTCAACAAGATCAACCATTACCTTCGCTGCTTTTTTGGGGTCACCTACAGGAATAAATTTGCCGCTCGATAAATAATCGGCACGCGCGTCAACAGTTTGTTCATAGCCTTCTACCTTTGGTGCATAGCTCATCGAGTCGCCGGCCCAATCGGTACGGAAGCCTCCAGGCTCAACGCTGGTAACCAGTATGCCAAGTGGCTTTACTTCTTTAGCTAAAGCTTCGGTGAAGCCGCTCAAACCAAACTTAGCTGCCTGGTACATGCTTAAACCTGCATTACCAACGCGACCACCAACCGAGCTGATCTGTAAAATACGGCCCGAACGTTGTTTGCGCATATAAGGCAATACCGCGCGGGTGATTTCGATGGGTGCATAAAGGTTTGTTTCCAGCTGACTGCGTACCTGCTCATCAATAAATGCTTCGGCTGCGCCAATGATACCAAAACCGGCGTTATTTACCAATACATCAATTTTGCCAAAGTGGGCTACCGCATCGGCAACGGCTTTATGTACTGCCGGGTAATCGGTAACATCTAATTTTATCGGATATACCTGCCCGGGATATTTATCAGCCAGATCTTTTAATTGCTCTGGGTTACGTGCTGTAGCGGCAACATTATCACCTGCTGCTAAAACTGCTTCTGTAAGGCTGCGGCCTAATCCGCGGGCGCTGCCTGTTATAAACCATACTTTTTTCATAGTGTTATCTTTATTTTGATAACACAAAGTTAAGCTGGCAGGTGGCGCGGCGTTTTGTTGAAAAGCTCAAGTTGCTTTGTTGAAAAGGTCGGTCTACAGGTTTTGATCGTTAGGTATCGGATAAAGAAGCCATATTAGATAAAGAAGCTATATTAGTAGATAGAGAAAGAATAATAAATGATATGGTATCTAAGCAGTTAGAATATATTGATAACGGTCGTGAAGGGTACGTTATTTATAGGGATGGAGATATTAAGTTGAAGTTTCTGTACGAGTTAGCTGCCGGCAGGTACGTTGCATTGATATATATTCCGACAGCGGAAAGTTGGTTTGAAAAAACAGGGATACCTATTAATAACAGGCATCAGATAATAGAATTTATAGCATGCCAGGTAGTAAAAGATAGGGCACCCAATGCAACTTACGAATTATATGATGATTGTATAAGTCTGTTACAAGAAACCGATCGGTAAACTGTAAGCCCTTAATGCTGATAATAATAATTGCCCCAATATACGAGCTGGTTCATTAGGCTCGGTTTATCAAGGCAATCCTAAAATCCTACAAATCAAGGTTCATTAAAAGAAGCTGCTCATTTTCTCCATATATTCCTCAATAGGCATAGTACTGCGCATATTCATCAGCATGTTACCCATATCGCCTATAACGGTGCGGAACTTGTCGCTTTTGCCGGTAGCAAGATCATCAATAGCGTTAACAATAAGCATCGGATCATCAAGTTGTGATTCATCGCGTGAGCCCATCAGGTTTTGCAGTTTGCTGTTAAGTTCAATGTACGCGGTTATATCCGGGTTTTGGTTCCAAACCACGCTTTCAACAAAGTTGTTGCCTTTGGATCCGCCTTGCTCTATCAGCCTTAAATGAATATTAAGCGGTTTTAGTTCGTAATAGAGCCCTTCGGTAAGGCCCTCCAGCGCAAATTTCGACATGTTGTATAATGAGCCAAGCGGTACAGCGGTAGTAATACCCATAAAGGAGCTGATGTTGATGAACATGCCCCCATTGTTTTGCCTGAAATGGGGCAGGAACGCACGGATCACGTTGATAGGGCCGCGGGCATTTACCGCAAACTGCCAGTCGATGTCTTCTTCTTTAGCAAGCTCCAATGCGCCGTACGTACCCATACCTGCATTGTTTACCACAACATCAATTTTACCGAAAGCGGCTATCGCTTGTTCAGTTGCCGTTTTTACCTGATCAAGGTTGGTTACATCTAACTTAAATATTTTGATATTGGGATATTGTGTTAGTTCGGTTTCCTTTTCGGGGGTACGCATGGTAGCGGCTACATTCCAGCCTTGTTGTGCAAAATGTTTAGCGGTTAATTTGCCCAGTCCGCTGCTGGTTCCGGTTATAAAAACTGTTTTTGACATGGTATTTTATTTTTTATGCAAAAGTATACTGGAATTGATATAATTTTGTAATCAGTTACACAGAGTATACCAGTATGGAAGAGGAAATAACGTCACACCAACGTAATCATGCCGATGAGCGGCAGGCTTTACAAGATACCATGTATGTTATTGGCGGTAAATGGACACTGCCAATCATTAATTCCATTTGCAATGGAAACAAACGTTTCAGAGAAATTGAGCGGAGCATTCCCGGCATCACCACGCGTATGTTATCGCGCGAGCTGAAAACTATGGAAAGGAATAAGCTTGTTAAACGTACTGTAACGCCAACTTCGCCGGTTTTAATTGAGTATGAATCTACAGAGTATTGCCGGAGTTTTGGCGGCATTATTTTAGAAATGATAAAATGGGGCAAGGAGCACAGGGAGATGCTGCGCAAGGCTGATAAATAGTAGTATTTATAAAAGCGGGAAAAGCGCGATTCCCCTCTTGAGAGGGGCGGAGGGGTGTGTCTCAGCTTTTGATAAACATGCCGCAGAAACACACCCCTGCTATCACTCACTCCATCGCGCCCCCTCTCAAGAGAGTAATAGCCCATCAAGAGGCAGTAGCCATTTTGTTAATTAAAAAGTTAAACACCTGGTTATTGCCTCTATTGTTATATTTAAATGTGAACTCATTCAGGTATGATTGCAAATGTCTGAGCGATACTTTATGGTATTGACCATATATCCCCCGTTTTAACAATGTCCAAAAGCCCTCAATCGTATTGGTGTGATACTCTCCCCGGGCATACTCTTCTTTTTCCTTGTTTAATACCTGATGTTCACGGAATATTTTATTTAAACCGGCATATCCACCAAAGCCGTCCGTTACAATAGTAGCATCTGTGCTCACTGATTGTTCAACAATGGGTTTGAGCGTTTTCCCATGTGCCTTATCTATGACCTGAAGCTTTAGACGGCCATCCCGCTCCAATAACCCAATCACGGGCTGTTTATCCTGCATGCCGGTGACCTGCAAATTATTATCGCGCCTTTCCTGCCGCTTTTTCTTTGAGTGATTGGCTTTTTTACCACCTAAATAAGTCTCATCTACCTCAACAATACCCTTAAACAAACCGCCATCCCCGCCGTCCCGCATGGCTTCCCGTATCCGCATCTGCAAATACCAGCCTGTCTTACGATTGCATCCCAGATCCCTGCTTAACTGACGTGCAGATAACCCCTTTTTCGCATTCAGCATTAATGAAATAGCCAAAAACCATTGCGGCAAAGGAAGTTTGGTGCCCTCGAAAACAGTGCCGACCAAAACGCTATAGCTGCGGTTACAGCTATTGCAAATATGCCGTTGGCTTTCCTGGCGCTTGCTGCTCCGTTTGCTGTTGCAATACGGGCATTCTGGCAATCCTTGCCATCTTAATCCTTCAAGATAGTCTATGCAACTGGACTGATCTGGAAAACGCTTAATCGTCTCTATGATATTCATTATCATAAATATACAAATTATTCCTGCCTTTTCATGGGCTATTACTCTCAAGAGGGGATTTGAAAAACATTATTCAAATAGTTATTCCATTCCCCATTGTAAAAGTTAAGTTATCTTTAACGGTCATCCGTTATAAAAAACTATTTTCACCGGGTAATGAAACGTCTCACCAAATTAACCTGCAAAGGCCTTTTCCTTTTGGCTTTCATATTTTTAATTGTACCTGCTTCGGCACAAAAAAAGCAATTACCTAATATCATTTTTGTTTTGGCCGATGATATGGGGTACTCCGATTTAAGTTGCTATGGTAACCCGGTGATCCGTACGCCATTTTTAGATAAGATGGCGCAAAAAGGTGTGAGGGCAACTAATTACGTGGTAAGCAGCCCAACCTGTACACCATCAAGGGCTTCATTACTAACCGGGCGTTATGCATCAAGGATGAATTTGCCTTACCCTATAGGGCCCGGTTCATCGCTTGGGATTCCTGATCAGGAAGTTACCATTGCCGAAATGCTGAAACAAATTGGCTATAAAACAGCCATGATAGGCAAATGGCATCTTGGCGATCATGCAGCTTACAACCATCCCATGGCGCAGGGTTTTGATTCATACTATGGTTTGCTGTACAGTCATGACTACCGTTCGCCTTATGTTAAAACAGATACAACTATTAAAGTATTCCGCAATCATAAGCCCGAAGTTCTAAGACCTGCCGATTCATCATTGATTGAGTTATACAAGCGCGAAGCTATCCGCTTTATTAAGGAGCAGAAAAAGGGTGATAAGCCGTTTTTCTTATATCTCGCTCACAATATGCCGCATTTGCCGGTAGCCTTTGCATCATCAGCAAAAAATAAAAACAGAAGCGATGGCGGTCATTTAGGCGATGTGGTTGAGCAGCTTGATGAAAGCCTTGGCCAGGTTTGGAACGAGCTGGAAAAACAGGGACTGGCTGATAATACGATATTTATGTTTTCGAGCGATAATGGTCCGTGGATAGATTTCCCTGACCGGATGCTGGGCGATAGCGCCACCAAACATTGGGATGCGGGCACAGCCGGAGTTTTTCGCGGCAGCAAAGGCTTATCTTATGAGGGCGGTGTACGCGAGCCATTCATCGTTTACTGGAAAACCATACCCCGGTTGGCGCAAGCATTACCAGTATGATGAGCAACCTCGATGTATTGCCTACCCTTGCCAATTGGACTGGTGCCCCGCTGCCGAAAGGCCGTACACTGGATGGGCAGTCGATAGCTGATGTGCTGACCGGCAAAGCACCTAAACACCCGGAACACAAACCTATTTATTATTACAACAACAGCGTTTGCGAAGCCGTACGCCTTGGCGACTGGAAGTATCGTGAAGTAAAGGCAAATAACAACGTTGGTGGCGTAGCAGGTTCACCGCTACCTGCAAAAACCGAACTGTTTAACCTGGCTTATGACCCTAGTGAGCGTACTAACGTAATAAAAGAATACCCTGAAATGGCCCAAAAGTTAAAAGCTCTTTTTGACCAATATCCGGGTATGAAGGAGAATTAGGAATGAAAATAAAAATAAAAGTCATGTTGAACTTGTTTCAACATCCCAATAGTTAAGCAACCGTGCTAAGCAAATCGGCTACTTGTTATGTGGGGTGTTGAAACAAGTTCAACATAACCTGTTTATTTAAAATAGGCGTAATGCTGGGCCCGTCGAGGCATAGTGGGCGGGGCTCTACGCGCGAGTCTTCGACAAGCTCAGACTGACAGGCCTGCTTTAGTCAGAGGATTAACTTTCTTTTATCGTCGTTTTATCCTCCAAAGCCATTTTAGCGATCTCATCTTTGCGTTTAAAGCTTACGCCTTTGTGCTGTTGTATGTATTTGATCAGATCATTGGCGGCTTTAACCATTTGCGGGGTACCGCCAATGCGATCGTGGAAACTGATTGACATTTGGCGGCGTTTAAACTCAGCCTCGGCATAAAGCTGGTCGAATTCCATTTTTACCTGTGTGAGAAATTGGTCTGCCGAGAAATTTTTGCCTTCAATCAGCACGATATCGTTGTTACGGATGGTATAAGGCACCACCACGAAGTCTTTTTGATTTACCGGGATGATGAAAGGCTCATCGCGGCTCAAATCGTCAATATGGTATACGAAACCAAGTTCCTGTAATATTTTCAGCGTGTTTTCGCCGCGGCGCAGCCAGTTGGCATTGTAGCCTACGGGAGTAAAGCCGGTTACTTTTTTAATGGCATCGGCGCCATCTTTTATAAACTGCTTTTCCTGTTCATAAGGCATGGTGTACTGCGTTGCCCAGTTCATACCATGCGCTGCTGCTTCGTGCCCACGGTCAACAATTTCTTTGGCTAATCCCGGGTTCTTGAGCACAGCCGAACCAACCATGTGCGATGTTACTTTTATGCCCAGCTTGTCCCAGTTATCCAGCATGCGGGGGATCCCTTCTTTATAACCATATTGAAACCAGGTTGCACCGGGCAAATCAATAAAGCCTTTTTGCATGTTTTGCGGAAACGGGCTTTCGGCGTTATCCGGCTGACCGCCTGCTTCAAACTGCATGGATACTGAAACCACCAGTTTTGAACCATCGGCCCATTTTGAGGTGTTAAAGTTGTTTAAAGGTGTGCTTTGTTTAGCTGATGTTAAATTACTGCCCACAAGGCCGGCCAACCCTAAAAGCCCGCCTTGTTTTACAAAATCTCTTCTTGAGCTCATGATATTATTTATTGAAGAAAAGGTTATCTAATGAATAGGTATTGCTAGCCGCAAACTGAAGAAGTACGGCGAAGAAAGCAGCATGGATCAGTTGTGAAGGAAGGATCTCCCAATTCTCGATCAAACAGCTGCCTAATATTAATATGATCATTACCAGGCCACCGCCAATTAAAGCGGGTTTGGTAAACAGGCCTGATAAGAGCAGTATACCTATGGTAAATTCGGCAATTGGTAACAGGTAACTAAAAGGTGTTACCATAGCTTTAGGCAGCATTGATTTTTCAAATGTGCCAACCATCCACTGGCTAAAACCACTCAATTTAGGTAAGCGAACCAATCCGTGACCAAACATGCTGGCCCCAATAGCCAGTCTTAAAAGCAAAAAAGATGTAGTGTTCATTTCGTTTTGTTTTGATAAGTCAAAGTTCTGTATAATCAGTGCCTTGATCTTGTACATTCAGTGGGATGATCTGTAACTTTACGGGTATGGAAACCAAGAACCTGTACAGGCCTTATGAACTGGAGTTGCTTGAAACAAGCCAGTACACAGCTAAACCGCACCGCAATACTTTTTTGAAATGGTATTTACGCTGGAAGGCAAGGGGATCCAGATCATTAACGGGCATGAACTGCCTTATGCTTCTAATAAATTCTTTTTGATTTTTCCGGAAGATCACCACGGCTTTGAGGTGCACGAGCTAACCCGCTTTTACTTCATCCGCTTTACTGATAGCTACCTGAAAACACAAAGCGAAAAGTGGGTTAAAAAAATGGAATACATTTTTCATAACCATAACCATTTGCCCGGTTGCATCCTTAAAACAGTTACCGATAAGCCGCTGGTAAGGGCTCTGATAGAAGCACTACAACGGGAAACTTCAAATGATTTTCCACAGCATAATGAGGTAGTTGAGCAATTGATGAATACTATTATAACTATTGCCGCCCGCAATATCACGCTACAGCAGCATGCCAATGTTTTAAAACAACCTTCAACAACTACGTTGCCGCTGCTTAACTATATCCACGAATATATTTACCAGCCCGACCGCCTGAAAGCCGAGTGTATAGCCTCCTCATTTAATTTTTCGCCCAACTACATCAGCGAATATTTTAAGAAAACCACCGGCGAAAGCTTGCAGCAGTATATCACAAGCTATAAACTGAAACTGATTGAAACCCGCCTGCAATACACCGATAAACGCATGAGCGAAATAGCCTATGAGTTTGGTTTTACAGATGAAAGTCACCTGAACCGTATTTTTAAAAAATATAAAGGAGAGAACCCTACGGCGTATAGGAAGAGATATGGGGAGATGAATAGATGACACAAAAAGAGACTTGCAACTTGCAAGTCTCTTTTGTGCTCCCGACGAGATTCGAACTCATATCGATGGTACCGGAAACCATAATTCTATCCATTGAACTACGGGAGCAGACAGGGGCAAAGATATAAAATTGATTTAAACCAAAAGCATTGTTTGATATATTAACGTGTAGTAATAAAGCGTAAGTTTAATAAGGGTTATTGTCAATATTACTGCTTTTACGTAAACGTTTACGTAAATAAAAGTACACCGCCACCGTTAATTAAATTGAAAGTTTAATAGTTTAGGTGTTTAATATACAATTAAACGCTTCATTGTTCGTAAACTCAATAAGCGATAAACCTGCTTGAATTTTTCTTTTAATTATAACTAATAATGAAAATCCTTCATTTTTTAATGCTGCTTATAACGCCATTTGCCTGTTTTGCGCAGCAAAAAGTATTTAACATTACCGATTATGGTGCCAAGGCCGATGGTATGACCAACAATACAATCAGCATTCAAAAAGCTATTGATAATGCAAGCGCACAGGGAGGCGGTACTGTATACGTGCCTGCCGGAAAGTTCTTAACGGCTGCTATCAGCCTAAAATCAAATGTTACTCTTAACCTTGCCAAAAATGCTGTATTGCTGGGCAGCGCAAAAAGAATTGATTATGGCGAAGGCCATGCAGCGCCATTGATAGCCGCCAATAACCTGCAGCATATTGCCATAACAGGTAAAGGCACCATTGACGGAAACGGTGAAGAATTACTGAAAGACCTTTTCGCGATGCTGAAGGCAGGGAAATTAAGAGATTCGTTATGGCAAAAACAAAACCCCTGGGGGCAAACCCAGCCCGAGGAACCTAACCGCCCTAAGCTGATCCATTTTTCCAATTGCACCGATGTGCAGATAAAAGGTGTAACCATGAAAAACGGTTTGGTATGGGTACAGGATTACACCAAATGCCGCGATCTGGTTATTGACAGTATAAAAGTAGAAAGCAATACTTATTGGAATAACGACGGTATTGATTTGGTCGACTGCCAAAATGTAAAGCTTACCAATAGCTTTTTTAATGCCGATGATGATGGCATCTGCCTAAAATCAAGCGACAGGAACAGCTGCTGTGAAAATATTTATGTAGCAAACTGTACCACCAGGTCAAGCGCAAGCGGCATCAAATTTGGCACGGCTTCGCGTGGAGGTTTTAAAAAGATAACGATAAAGAATGTGAAAATTTACGATACCTACCGGTCAGCCATTGCTTTGGAGTGTGTTGATGGTGGCGTGATGGAAGATATTGATATCAGTAATATCAATGCGGTAAATACTGGCAACGCCATTTTTATCTCGTCTCGGCCATCGTAATAAGGATACTGTAGTGAGCCGCATCAATGGTATCCGCATCAGTAATGTAACTGTAGATGTACCTAAAGGAAAACCCGATAAAGGTTACCCGATGGAAGGGCCTTTAGTTAAAGGAAACCATAATACCTTTCCTTCGTCAATTGCGGGCTTGCCTGGTCACCCGGTTAAAAATGTAACGCTTGAAAATATTAAGATAGTGTATCATGGTGATGCCAGCAAAGCTGTGGCGAACGTTAGCCTCGATTCATTGACAAAGATCCCGGAAAACCCGCGTGATTATCCCGAGTTTTCCATGTTTGGAGAATTGCCGGCCTGGGGTTTTTACGCACGGCATGCAGAAGGGGTAACGTTTAAAAATGTAACTCTTAGCTGCCTGGGGAATGATTTCAGGGCTGCCGGTGTGTTTGATGATGTGGATAGGTTGACTATTAATGGCCTAAAAATACCGCAGGTTAAATCGTTGCCGGTGGTTGTATTTAACGGGGTAAGCAAATCTTCGGTTAAAGGCATTCAGATTCCCGGAACGAGTAAAAATAAGATCGTTAAGAGGTAATTTCATTTCACATCAGGAATCAGCCTTGCTAAATCAATTTAAGGGCTTTTAAGGTCGTGCGTGCGGCTTTTAACGTTAGTGTAACTTAATCGTTTACGTAAATAAATATTGCATTTAATATAAAAGGACCGTTTTTTTATCAAAATTTAATCATTATAAAACTAAACGGAGCATTGAATTGCAGCTCCAGTAAAACGTAAAGCCGCAATAATTAATTGGATTTTTCTGTGGTATTTGGTTTGGGAGCGCAATAAATATCAAGGTGCTTAATATTTAATAAAAGCTTTACAGTATGGAAAAGTTAACTGAAAAAGAGATATCGCCATTGCCGAGTCTTGACGTATGGGAAGATGATGTATTGAGCAGGTACCCGGAACCAGGTACCGAAAAGGCCAAAGAGGAGTTCAGGGTTTATAACGACGATGAAAATAACCCGGTGCGGGAATTTTACAGGCTTAACCATACTTATCAAACCTATGGCAATGTATTGGCCAAAAAGGCCAACTTTTTACAGTTTGATAAAAAGGAGATGCCATGGTGGTCGGCAATGGAATACCTGAACACACTGGTTGATGAATCGGATCCGGATATCTCGCTTGATCAGCTGCAGCATTTACTGCAAACATCTGAGGCTATCCGCGCCGATGGACACCCGGATTGGTTTGTATTAACAGGCTTTATACATGATTTAGGCAAGGTACTTTGCCTTTTTGGCGAACCGCAATGGAATGTAGTGGGCGACACGTTCCCGGTGGGCTGTAAATTTTCGGATAAGATAGTTTACCCGGAATTTTTTGCCGCAAATCCTGATAGCTACGATGAGCGTTACAATACCAAATATGGCGTTTATACTCATCAATGCGGGCTCGAAAATGTGCATATGTCATGGGGACATGATGAGTACCTGTACCATATCACCAAAGATTACCTGCCCGAAGAAGCTTTGTACATGATCCGCTATCACTCATTTTACTCACAGCACCGCGAAAAAGCGTATGACCATTTGTTGAATGCGCATGACCAGGAGATGTTTAAATGGGTTGATAAATTTAATCCGTACGATCTGTACTCTAAAAGCCCGAAACCGCCAGTAGTATCCGAGTTAAAACCTTATTATGAGGATCTGATTGCCAAATATCTGCCTGCAACAGTTAAATTGTAATTTAACGGGCTGTAGTTTTAGTCCCGTTTTTATATATTGGTCATTCCAGTTACCTGTTTAGCCCAGGCTATAAAAAATAAGTTTATAGTCTGGGTCAAACTTTACAAAAGGCCATAAACCTCCTGCCTGTTACTAAATAAATAATTAATGGCGCTGCCATGGCGTGGCTTCGTTGATTGAAAAATAGTTGTACTTTTAACAATAATTCCTGCCTGTTGATTAAAGAATAAATAAATAATTATCAGTTTTTTATGGATTCAAATGGAGATAAAGATTTAGTGTTTCGCTTACACGATGATGACATCGGTGCATTTGATATGCTTTATCAAAAGTATCATCAGGCTATTTATCGTAACATATTCAAACTCACTAAGGACGATGATATCGCCCGGGATATTTTGCAGGATATTTTTGTTGCCCTATGGGAAAAACGGGCTGATATTAACCCCGATCAATCGGTAAGCGGCTGGTTATTTGTATTGAGCTTCAATAAATCCATCTCCTATCTCCGCAAAAAAGTACGCGAAACGGCTGTTGTTAACACCATGCCTTTTGCTGAAATGGAAACCGATAACGGCGACGTACAGTTAATGGATGAGCAATATTATTTATTACAACAAGCTATTAACCAATTATCGCCGCAGCGAAAAAGGTATTTACCCTTTGCAAATTGGAAGGGAAAACCTATGAAGAAGCTGCCGAGAAATTGAACCTTTCTAAACATACTGTTAAGGAATACCTCGGACATGCGGTTGTGGCAGTTAAAAACCACATAAAAGAACACCAGGCCGAATGGAAAACCGCAGGAGTTATAATGGTTTGTTATTGGATTGGAACAAATTGATGATGGGGATTTATTTTAAACAATTGCTCCAACTAATTTCTTTCTTCCTACAAACCTGATAACCGAGCCTTGTCCGCTGTGATAAGGCCCTTCATTTAAATGGATCGCCGTTTCCAGAAGTTCTAAAATCTCGTAATTATTAAAATCTGTTTTAATTTCCTCTAAAGAAAATAGTGATTCGATATCTCTCGGACCGCCCATTTTTTCATCTTTTGCAAGGTAGTCAAGGTGACTTTTACTAAAAGCCTCAAAAATGATAAGCCCTCCGACGTTTAAATATTTATTAAGGCTTTGATGTACAAGTGATTTGATGTTGGGAGGAAAGTGCGCATAAATCAAGGCGATCACGTCAAATTGCCCCGCTGTATAGTTGAGCTCCTGCAACTCTCCAACCTGATAATCAATAGCTACCTGTTTTTGTTCTGCAAGTTTCAGGGCTTTCTTTTGTCCCTCAACACTTATATCGAATGCAGAAACTGCCCAGCCAAGCCCGGCGGCAAAAACAGCATTGCGCCCTTCGCCTTCTGCAGGGAAAAGAATTTTGCCGGGTTTTAAAAGTGACAGTTGTTGTTGTAGAAAATTATTAGGCTGTTCACCATAGGCAAATTCTTCTTCGGCATATCGTTGGTCCCATTTTTCTGTCCAGGCATTTTTCATACAGAGGTAATTATTTAGCTATTTATTGATGATAAAGGTAGTATTTAAGTAAGTTAACACAAGGGCTGCAGTACATTGATGACAATAATGTGGCTGTGAAAAAAATTAAATGCAGCTCAATTTTATGAGTTTTTATTTTTCTTAAAAATAATTGTAAACCCATCCCCCCGTTTTAAAGCTCCCGGCGTATTTATATAAAAATAGCTTGTGGAAACTATAGTCAAACGCTTAGAAAGGCTTTATAATACCGAGAATTTAACTCCTGAGGACAGGCGCTGGCTTGCCGAATACCTGCAAGGAGATGTTTCAGAATTATATCTTATAGCGCTTGAAGGTTTCAGTAAGGATGCTCTGGAAAAGAAGATCTCTCTGAGTGGAGAGGCATCTGATCAGATACTTAACAATATCCATCAGCGTATAATTAAGCCTCCGCCCAGAAAGGTGTTTCCTCTTTGGCGTTTGCTGGTAAAGCTGGCCGTTGCCGCCTCTGTAACCGCTATTTTTAGTGCCGGCTATATCTTCAGAAAACAGTTGGACAACTGGTTGAACCCTGTTACTTACCAGGAAACGGTGGCACTAAACGGCGAAATTAAACTGATCACTTTACCTGATGGTACGAGCATTTGCCTTAATGCCGGCAGTAGTTTAAAGTACCCGGATAAGTTTAAAGAGAAAACGCGGGAGGTTACACTTACAGGCGAGGCTTTCTTTAAAGTGGCGCACGATAGCAGTAAACCGTTTGTTATTCACTCGGGTAAAATTAAAACCACTGTTTTAGGTACCAGCTTTAATGTTAAAGCTTATACCGAAGATAAATCGGTTAAGATCACCGTGGTAAGCGGAAAAGTAGGAGTTGTTCCAACGGCCTCAAAACATCCTGCTGTATTACTCACAGCGAATATGCAAATGGTTTATAACAAAACCAGCCAAACAGTGCTTACCGAAAAAATAAATGATGCCTCGTCGGTGGTCAGCTGGCAGCAGGGTAAGCTGCAATACCATAATACCCCCTGTTTGATGTTTTGGCCGATGTGCAGCGAAAATATAATGTAACAATCAGAGCCGACAAAAATTTATTGAACTGTACGTTATACGCCGATTTTAACAATATGCCATTAGAAAAAGTATTGAAGCTGACCGAGGCCCTTATAAATGCCCATTTTAAAAAGGCAGGCGATGCTTATACGTTAAAGGGCAAAGGCTGTAATTAATGTACCTGATATACCAATTATAAAAACAAATAAATGTTTGACAACCTAAAAAAATGAAATTGCTATGAGTTGAACCAAGGAAAAAGAGAAATGATCCTCCAAAATGGCCGGGCCAGTTTTGGAGGAATAAAATGTAAAGATTTTTTAATGGACCATGCACAGGGCCTCTCACAACCGCAGCACGTTCCAGCTTGACCTATAACACTTTAATATAGCAAAAATATGAAAATAAACATACCCGAAAGAGTCTTTCGAGCCATAACATTTGTTATGAAAATTAATGCGATCATTTTATTAGTAGTCTGTTCCCTGTCAACCATTGCCATGGCTGATAATTCATACGGACAAAGCGTGCTGGAAAAGCCAGTTACCGTTAAATTAAAAAATACCCCTCTTGCTGATGCACTGGAGCGGATTTCAGCCAGTACCGGCGTACGGATCATGTACACCGGGAATAACATTGAAAGCGATGTTAAAGTAACCCTTACAGCTCATAACGAAAAGCTGGAGGCTGTTTTGAAAAAAGTTTTATTAGATAACCAGTTTACTTATACCGAAGTTGAAGGAAGTTTGCTGGTTAAACCCGCCCCAAAGCCACCGGTAGAGAAGAAGATCGAGCTCCCGCCGCCTGTTATTGTTACCGGATCTGTAGTAGATGATAAAGGCCAGCCCTTAATAGGTGTTTCTGTTAAAATAGAAGGCCTTGCAACAGGTGCGGTAACCGATATAGATGGTAAATTCAGGGTGCAGGTTGCCAACGAAAAAGCTGTACTGGTGTTTTCTTACATAGGCTTTGAAACTCAAAAAATAGCCGTAGGCAAACAAACATCTATAAAAGTAATTTTACTGCCTTCGGCAAACTCGTTATCTACCGTTGTAGTAATTGGTTATGGTACTACTACCAAAAAGGAATTGACCAGCGCTATTGCAACTGTAAAAGCCGAGCAATTTAATGCCGGTGTTGTTGCAACTCCTGCTGATCTGTTAGAAGGTAAAGTAGCCGGTTTAAATATCACCAACGATGGTAACCCTAATGGTAAAGCTTCGGTAACACTGCGCGGTCCATCTTCAATAAGGGCTGGCGCAGCGTCTGTGCCTTTTTATGTAATTGACGGCGTGCCCGGCGCCGATTTTAACCTATTGGCTCCATCAGATATTGCTTCGATAGATGTGTTGAAGGATGCTTCGGCAGCGGCAATTTACGGAACCAGGGCTACCAATGGTGTAATTATCGTTACTACCAAAAGGGCAAAAGCAGGTCAGTTAAGGATGACTTATAACGGATACGGATCATTTGAGAAAGTATCTAACCAGTTTAAAGTTGCCAGCGCCGACCAGTTAAGGGCCTATGTAAAAGCTAACGGACAAAGTTTTACCCCTGCGAATGACAACGGTGGCAATACCGACTGGCAAAAAGCTGTTGAACGTGGTACAGGTTTCTCTCAAAACCATAACCTGTCTTTTGGCGGCGGTACCGATAAAACTACTTATAACGGAAGCATAAACTACCTGCAAAATCAGGGTATCGTTAAAAGCAGCGATATGAAGCGTGTTATAGGTAGGCTTAATATCACCCAAAAAGCGTTGAATGATAAACTGAAACTGGACTTTTCATTAAGCAATTCGGTAACTAACGCCAATTTGTTAGTTAATGATATCCCGCTGTCATCTGCAAACGGACAAAGCCCCGGCTTGTTTAAATCAATAGTTCAATATTTACCAACACGTACTATTTATAATCCTGATGGTACTTTTTACAACGATCCTACTTTAAAATTAGGTTATAACCCGGTAGGGCTTATTACTAACGATAGCTACAAACAAAAAGTTAACTTGTTGCTGGGTAATATACGCGGTGAGTTGATACTGCCTGCCGGCCTGCTTTACAATTTTAACTTAGCTTACCAGGAAACAAATACCGACAATAATACTTATTACAACTCTGCATCAGAGCTGGCACCTGGCCTCAACGGCAAAGCCATCCGTTCAACTTATGAGGATAACAAAAAGTTGTTTGAAAACTATTTGACCTATGCTCATAAATGGGGCGATAAACATGATTTTAAAGCCCTGTTTGGCTATTCAATAGATCAAACTACCACCGGGAATGGCTTTCAATCAACCAATCAAGGATTTATTTCGGATGCTACGGGTTCAGACAATCTTAGTTTAGGTACGCCTTCCGGGAACTACCGGGTTGATTATGGTAACGTTAACGTCGAAACTTTACGTTTGATATCCTTTTACTCTCGTCTTAATTATAGCTACAGGGGTAAATACCTTTTACAGGCATCTTTACGACGTGACGGTTCAAACGCCTTTGGTACTAATAAACGCTGGGGGTATTTCCCGGCTGCTTCGGCCGCATGGCGGGTTATCGACGAGGGCTTTATGAAATCTCAATCCTTATTTGATGATTTGAAATTGCGCGTTGGCTATGGTAAAACCGGTAACTCATTAGGCTTCTCGCCTTATACGCCCCTCACGCTTTATGGCACTACCGGTAGCTTTTATTACAATAACGCTTATATTGGTGCAATTGGTGTAACTCAAAACCCAAACCCTGATTTGAAATGGGAAAGTACGGCTACGTTAAACGGCGGCGTTGATTTTTCCTTATTTAAAGGACGTTTGGGCGGCTCGGTTGATATCTACAATAAAAAAACAACCGATATGATCACCACGGTACCGGTGTCGCTTATTAACAACTTTGTAAATACAAAAGTTGAAAACGTAGGTAGTATGACCAATAAAGGTGTTGAGATAGCCCTTAACGGAACGCCAATAAAAACAAAAGATTTTACCTGGAGCAGCTATGGCAATATCTCATTTAATAAAAATAAGATCACTGCACTGGCGCCAAACCTTTCAAAAATATATGCAGGCGATCCGGAAGGTCCCGGACAAAGCGGTATCAAAACATCAATCATTGAGGCCGGTTATCCGCTTGGCGAATTTTACACCCTGAAATACCTTGGTCGCACCAATGGTGTATCTACCTTCATGGGTGCTAATGGCCAGCCAACAACAACACCTCAAAGTACCGATCAAACTTATGCAGGCAATGCCCAACCTACATACACATTTGGTTTTGGTAATGATCTTACCTATAAAAACTTCAGCCTTAACTTCTTTTTCAGGGGACAGGGTGGGAACAAGATCATGAATGCATCATTAGCCAGCTTTAACCAGCCTACCCAGGCTTCGGTACATGGGGTACCTGCTTTAACATTAAGCGAGCCGGGTACCGATGTTAATGCCTATTATTATTCAACACGTTATCTCGAAAGCGGTGCATTTATCAGGTTAAGTAATGCTACACTGGCTTATAAAATAAATGTTGCGGGTAATTATGTACATGGCATCCGGTTGTATGTTACCGGTACCAATTTATTCATCATCACCAAATACAAAGGCGTGGACCCTGAATTGAACTTAAACATCGATAACCAGGCAAGCGGCCAGTTTATCGGGGTAGACAGCAATAATTTTTATCCAAAAACAAGGAGTTTCCTTGCCGGCGTACAAGTTGATTTATAATAGATTTTAACCTAACAGACATGAATAATTTAAAAAGATATATAAAACCTGGCCTCATTGCCATGTTTATAGGAGCAATTTACCTTTCAGGTTGTACTAAATTGGATATCACGCCAAAATCGGCGCTTACAACGGCTAACTTTCCTACTACACCAGCGCAGTATGTAGCTGCTACCGGGCCTATCTATACCTCGTTTCGCGGGGCGCCGGGCAGGCAATACTGGTTGTTGCAAAATTTAAGTACCGATGAATGCGTACTTGTTGCACGTGGTGGTAACTGGCTTGACGGCGGTACCTATTCAACCGTAAACCTGCACACTGTTACGCCTGATAACGGCATGACCGAAACTTGCTGGTCGGGAGGTTACGGAACCATCAGTTTATGTAACCAGGTATTGTCGTTATTGGCACCTACGCCCGAAAGCGATTCAAAAAAACAAACCATTGCCGAAATTAAAACCATGCGCGCCCTGTCATATTTTTACCTGATGGACCTGTTTGGTAACGTGCCTATCAGCAAAACCTTTGGCGATACCACCAACCTGGGCACCCAGCCAAGGGCGGCAGTGTTTGCATTTATTGAAAGTGAATTGCTTGCCCAAATTCCTGATCTGAGCGGGACAGCAGGGGTAACTACTTATGGCAGGCCGACCAAAGGTTTGGCTTATGCAATACTTGCCAAAATGTATTTGAACGCGCAGTACTATATCGGCACTCCAAGATATCAGGATGCTGTTACTATGTGCGATAACGTTATAAAAAGCGGTCAATATGGTTTAGATGCAGATTATTTAGGCATGTTTAAGCCTAATAACGGCCCGGGTGTTAAAGACTTTATTTTTGCCATACCTTATGACGGCATTTTGGCACAGGGGCAGTACTACGCACGCTGGACGCTGAACCCTAACCTGAAAAGTAAGTATAAAATGCCGTACACGCCAGATGGGCCGGTGTACACTTACAAAGAATACTATGCCTTGTTCAATGACGCGAACGATATCCGTAAAAAACAATTTTTAGTTGGCAAGCAGTACAACAATGATGGCTCTCCAATATTAATTACAACAACTAATATCGGACTGGATGCAAGTTATTCCGGCCCTAAGCCAAATGATATAGTGATCCACCAGTTAGAGTTTACACCTGATATTGTGTGGAAAAACCCGGCAACTTTTGACATCGGTAATGATGAGCTTGCTAATGAAGAAGGTTACAGGAACAATAAGTTTTATCCGGATAGCTTAAGTAATGACCGTAACCAGGGCAATGATGTGCCTATGTTCAGGTATGCTGATATTTTGCTTGAAAAAGCCGAGGCTATTTTACGCGGCGCATCAGCAACCAATGGCGATTCGCCTTTATCATTGGTTAACCAGGTGAGGGCGCGTGCAAAAGCTTCGCCTTTAACTTCGGTAACACTGTCTGATATTTTAGATGAACGGGGCCGCGAATTTTCTATGGAAACGTGGCGTCGTAATGACCTGATCCGCTTTGGTCAGTTTGAGAAAAAATGGGGTATAAAAACAGATGCCGATCCTAATAAACGCATTTTCCCGATCCCAAGACCGGAAATGCAGTTGAACCCGAAACTGGTACAAAATCCGGGTTATTAATTTAGTTCTATTATTTATTTAACAAACGCAGGCCCTAAAAAGCCTGCATTTGTTTTTTAGAAGGGCTTTAATGATCCTAAAACTCCCTGAATTTTCTCCGGTATTCCATTGGTGTGCTCCCGGTAGCTAATTTAAAATACCTGTTAAAGTTTGAAAGGTTGTTAAACCCCGAATCGCGGCTGATTGAATTTATATTTTCATTGGTCTCCCTGATCAGTTTACACGAGTTTTCTATTCTTACGGTCAGTAAAAAATCAAAATAGGTTTGGCCGGTACGCAATTTAAAATAATGGCAAAATGCTTTCGGTACCATGTGTATGATGTTTGCTATTTCCTTAAGCTTAATGTCTTTGTAAAAATTGTCCATGGTATACAGATAGATCTTCGTTAGCCGCACTTCATCTATCCTGTTAAAGATCTTCTTCTCCGTTTCACCGGCAAGGTTTGAGACCTGTTCCCCCTCGGCAATTTTATTTAACAGTTGAAGCAATAACGGAAGCTGTTCATACCTGGCCGAATTTTCTATTCGGTGGATAAAGTCGACCGCAACAGCTTTAGAATTTTCATTGATCAGTAATCCATTCTTGGTGCCATTTAAAAGATTGTTTATCAGGTTGTTTTCTGGCAGCGTCATGAAAGTACTTCCCAATTTATTGGGATCAAAATGAAGGGTAAGCAACTGTAGCGGTTTGGGTATTTTACCGCTTTTCATGGAGTAATCATAGTAGCGGTTAGTTTCAAACTTAAACATATGGGGCACGTTACAGCCTATGATGATCATGGTATCCCCTGAAATTCTTTTTGAAGTATTTCCTATCGAAAAAGTGCCTTCACCACTTATAATATAAATAAGTTCCAGCTCGGGATGGTTGTGGAAGTTATTGATAGCATGGTAGGTTTTTGCTTCGGCTATTGTAAAAGCTGAATTGTCGACTTTCAGGACCTGCTCAAAGAAATCTTTCATTTTTATACTATAGTGATATAAAAAGCTAAAAATAGTCAATATGTTATGAATATAGTATTACTTGTTGTGAATATTTAGGCATTGGGCAGTTTGTTAAGCGCCTAACTTCGTTTTATAAAATTTAAGCCATGAAGGAAAAGAAGTTTACTATGAAACTTATTGAAGCTTCGATAAGTGACATTGAGTTAGTAGGAGGTAAAAATGCATCGCTTGGAGAAATGATGCAGAACATATCGCAGTTTGGTATTGATATTCCTGATGGATTTATCATAACAAGTAAGGCTTATTACCAGTTCATTGCAGACAATCAGCTTGATAAAATGATCAGGGATATCCTTGAGGATAAAGACCTGTCCAACTTGCAGGTTCTGTTATCCTGTGGCAGTAAAATACGAAAGCTTATCCAAAACGGCCGGTTTTCTGTTGTTATGGAGAATGAGATCCTTGAAGCTTATAAGGATCTGCTGATCCAATATGCAGATAACGCAGCCGACGTTGCAGTCCGCTCATCGGCTACTGCTGAAGACCTGCCCGATGCATCATTTGCCGGCCAGCAGGATACCTATTTAAACATAAGAGGGGAAGAGAGCTTATTAACAGCGATAAAAAATTGTTTCGCCTCATTATTTACCGACAGGGCAATCAGCTACCGGGAATCATTTAATTATGATCACTTTAATGTCGGCCTTTCTGTTTGTGTTCAAAAAATGGTGCGCTCAGATAAAGGCGTTTCGGGGGTTGCATTTTCGTTAGATACAGAAAGTGGTTTCAAAGATGCCGTAATCATTAACGGATCGTACGGCTTAGGCGAAATGCTGGTACAGGGATCGGTTAATCCCGATGAGTTTATCGTTTATAAGCCGCTGCTTGAAAGCGGTTTCAGGCCCATCCTTGAAAAGAAATTAGGCAAAAAGCACATAAAGATGATTTACGGCAATTCCGTAGAAGAGGCTGTAAGAGTCGTTGATACTCCTGTTGATGAAAGCTCAAGATTTTGCCTGTCGGACGATCAGATCATCCAATTGAGTAATTGGGTAATTATCATTGAGGCCTATTACACTAAATTGAAGGGTAAATGGTGCCCGATGGACATTGAATGGGCTGTAGACGGGATCACCGGCCGGCTGTTTATAGTGCAGGCAAGGCCCGAAACTATTCACTCACGCAAGCAGGTAAACCTGCTTACCGAATTTCGTATTAATGACCCGGACAGAACGGATAGGATCTTGCTGAAAGGTATTGCTGTTGGCGATAAAATAGCGACAGGTAAAGTGCATAATCTCACCGGTATCGGGAAGCAAAATATCCACGAAATCAACTTTTTACCCGGCGATATCATGGTAACCGACATGACCGACCCTGACTGGGAACCGGTAATGAAAAAAGCATCAGCTATCATCACCAATAAAGGAGGGCGAACCTGCCATGCTGCCATTGTTGCCCGGGAGTTAGGCGTTCCGGCTATAGTTGGCTGCGAATGCGCTACCACTATCCTAAAAACCGGTGATGAAATAACCGCTTCATGCGCCGAAGGAGATGCCGGAATTATTTACAGCGGCATAGTAGCATTTACTAAGCGGGAACATGATCTTAATGACCTGCCTGAAATTGAAACCCCGCTGATGATGAATATCGGATCGCCTGAAATAGCATTTAATTATGCGCATTATCCAGGAAAGGGTGTAGGCCTTGCCAGGGAGGAATTTATTATCAATAATTATATAAAAATTCACCCGTTGGCCCTGCTCGAACACCGAAACCTGAATGATGCTTCGTTGACCGCTCATATTGAGGAAGCTATGCTGGGTTATGAGAGTGAAGAAGCTTATTTTATTGAAAAGTTATCCTACGGAATAGCTAAGATAGCCGCTGCATTTTATCCCAATAAAGTAATTGTACGTTTCTCGGATTTTAAAACCAATGAATACTATAATATGCCCGGCGGTAAGTATTTCGAACCGAATGAGGAAAATCCAATGATCGGTTGGAGGGGAGCATCCAGGTACTATTCTAAAGTATATAAAGATGCTTTTGGGATGGAATGTAAAGCTATTAAGAAGGTACGCGAAATGATGGGCCTTGATAATGTGGTGGTGATGATCCCTTTTTGCCGCACAGTGAATGAACTTTCATTGGTATACGAAACCATGAACGAGTATGGCCTGAAACGCGGTGAAAACGGGCTTGAAGTTTATCTGATGGCCGAAGTTCCGTCGAACGTGATCCTGGCCGAACAATTTGCCGATCATGTAGATGGTTTTTCAATTGGCTCTAACGACCTAACCCAGCTTGTACTGGGGCTCGACCGTGATTCGTCTTTAGTGGCGGGCTTATACAACGAGCGTAATGATGCGGTAAAGTTCATGATCTCATCGTTAATAAAAACTGCAAAGAAAAAGGCGTGAAAGTGGGAATCTGCGGGCAGGGGCCATCCGATTATCCTGATTTTGCCCAGTTCCTGGTAGAAGAAGGGATTGACAGCATCTCCGTTACTCCCGATTCGTTTTTTAAAACCGTGATGGCTATCAAGAAGATAGAAGATGAAATTGAAGAGGCGAAACGGCTGTGCCTATCTGCCTGATACGAACGATTTATTAACTAACGCTAAAGCCGCTACTCAATCCGGGTAGCGGTACTAATCTTAAAACTTTATTTATATGAAAGCGGTAAAAACTTTAGGCCAATTTATCATCGAAAAACAAGCAGAATTTCCATACGCCAAAGGCGAACTTTCCAGGCTGCTGAGAGATATAGGTATTGCGGCAAAAATTGTTAACAGGGAAGTTAACAGGGCTGGATTAGCTGACCTGACCCATGATAACGGTTCGGTAAATATACAGGGAGAAAGCCAGAAAAAGCTGGATGTTTTTGCCAATGAACAGTTTATTTCGGCCCTACAGCACGGCGGTGAATGTTGTGTGGTAGTATCCGAAGAAAGTGATGAATATATTGATATCGACAGTGAGATCTCAAAAAATGCTAAATATATCGTTGCGATAGATCCCCTGGATGGCTCGTCTAACATTGATGTAAATGTGAGCGTAGGCACTATTTTTTCCATTTACCGCAGAAAAACAGCAGACGGGCGGGCGTCGATTAAGGATATTTTGCAAAGGGGCTCGGAGCAGGTGGCAGCGGGGTACGTAATCTATGGTTCATCAACCATGTTGGTTTACACTACCGGGAAAGGGGTGAATGGTTTCACCTTAGACCCCTCACTCGGTGAATTTTGCCTCTCGCATCCCAAAATGCAAATCCCTGATGATGGGGTAATTTACTCTATAAATGAAGGCTATTATTCTCATTTCCCTGACGGAGTAAAAAAGTATATCAAATACTGCCAGGTAGAGGATGTAACAACAAACAGGCCGTTTAAGGCAAGGTATATCGGATCGATGGTGGCCGACCTGCACCGGAATATGATAAAAGGCGGGATTTTTATTTACCCGGCAAATGCAAGCGATCCAAAAGGGAAACTGCGTTTAATTTATGAGTGCAACCCTATGGCTTTCATCATTGAACAAGCTGGGGGAAAAGCCAGTAACGGGTATCAACGCATTTTAGATCTTGATGTTACCGAGCTGCATCAGCGTACAGGCATCTTCATCGGCTCAAAAAATATGGTGACTAAAGCAGAAGAGATGATGAGACGCTTTTCGCCAATTACAACCAATGTTGACTATAGTTATATGGAATTAATATAATGAAGCTCAAAGCAGAAAGCACAACGCTAAAAGCGATAAATTGATTTAAAGACAAACCGGGGGCGCTATTTAAGTTTACCCGGATTTTTAATTAAAAAACTGTGGGCTATTATTTACATGTATTACATGTGAATAATAGCCCAACAGTGTATTCATAAATGACATTAGGTGTAGAGGGACTGCCATCCTGAGCTTGTCGAAGGACGTGCGCAGAGGCCCTACCCGCCATGCTTCGACAGGCTTAACATGACACCCATTTTTTTCCAACACTGTATTTGTTTACAGCATCACTTTGATATTAAGCCAGATCAAACCTGTCAAGGTTCATCACCTTGGTCCAGGCAGCTACAAAATCTTTTACAAATTTGTCTTGTCCGTCGGCACTTCCGTATACTTCGGCAATAGCTCTTAATTCAGCGTTGGAGCCCAGCACCAGATCGGCACGGGTTGCTGTCCATTTTACTGTACCGGTAGTACGGTCGCTGCCTTCGTAAAGTTCTCTATCGGCAGCCGTAGCTTTCCATGCAGTGCCCATATCAAGTAGGTTTACAAAAAAATCGTTGCTAAGCACACCTTCGCGCGCGGTGAATACACCATGTTTCGATCCGTCAAAATTAATGTTCAATACACGCAGACCACCTAACAATACGGTTAACTCAGGAGCGGTCAGGGTGAGTAGGTGCGCTTTATCAATCAGCAATTCTTCGGTTGATACGGCAAATTTTGACCTGCGGTAGTTGCGGAAGCCATCGGCTGCCGGTTCAAGATAGCCAAATGATTCTACATCGGTTTCTTCCTGCGAAGCATCGGTTCGGCCCGGAGTGAACGGAACGGTGATGTTATGACCCCCATCTTTCGCTGCTTTTTCAACGGCAGCACTTCCTGCCAGCGCAATCAGATCGGCCAGTGAGACTTTCTTACCATCGGTTTGAGCACCGTTAAACTCTTTTTGGATGCCTTCAAGCACGCTCAATACTTTTTGCAACTGGGTAGGGTTGTTTACCTGCCAGTACCTTTGCGGGGCCAGCCGAATGCGGCCACCGTTTATACCACCGCGTTTATCAGTACCGCGGAAGGTAGAAGCAGAAGCCCATGCTGTTGAAACCAACTCAGGTACACTTAAGCCTGATGCCAAGATCTTTCCCTTTAAAGCAACAATGTCACTTTCAACTATCGGTGCATAATCAGCAGCGGGGATAGGGTCTTGCCAAAGTAGTACCTCTTCAGGCACATCGGCACCAAGGTAACGCGCTCTTGGGCCCATATCGCGGTGTGTTAATTTATACCATGCGCGTGCAAAAGCATCAGCAAACTGATCGGGGTTTTCCAGGAATCGCCTTGATATCTTTTCATATGCAGGATCAAATCTTAAAGAAAGATCGGTGGTGAGCATGGTTGGTAAATGCTTTTTCGAAGCATCATAAGCATCGGGGATGATAGCTTCTGCGTTTTTAGCTACCCATTGGTGAGCACCTGCAGGGCTTTTAGTTAGTTCCCACTCAAAGCCAAACAGGTTTTCGAAAAAGTTATTGCTCCATTTGGTAGGGGTTGTGGTCCAGATTACTTCCAGGCCACTGGTAATAGTATCTGCTCCTTTCCCAGAGCCGTAACGATTCTGCCAGCCAAAGCCCTGCGATTCAATGTCAGAAGCTTCAGGCTCTTTACCTACGTTATCTGCAGATGCAGCACCATGGGTTTTGCCAAAAGTGTGGCCGCCTGCAATTAGCGCAACGGTTTCTTCGTCATTCATCGCCATCCGGCCGAAGGTATCCCGGATATCTTTAGCTGCCATGATAGGATCGGGATTGCCATCGGGGCCTTCGGGGTTTACATAAATTAGGCCCATTTGCACGGCTGCAAGCGGTTTTTCGAGGTTCCGTGTATGAACATCGCCATCAGCATCATCGTCTGATACCAGTACACCATCACCTTCCTTCACACCCGGTGAGCCATGTGCATAACGCACATCGCCGCCAAGCCAGGTAGTTTCTGAACCCCAGTAAACAGATTCATCTGCTTCCCAGGCATCTTCACGGCCACCGGCAAAGCCAAAAGTTTTAAACCCCATTGATTCAAGCGCTATATTTCCGGCAAGGATCATCAGATCGGCCCACGAAATTTTGCGGCCATATTTTTGTTTAATGGGCCAAAGCAGCCTGCGGGCTTTATCAAGGCTCACATTATCGGGCCAGCTGTTGAGCGGGGCAAAACGTTGTAAACCTGCTCCGGCACCTCCGCGGCCATCACCTACGCGATAGGTGCCGGCACTGTGCCAGGCCATGCGGATAAACAAGCCGCCATAATGGCCAAAATCTGCCGGCCACCAATCCTGCGAATCGGTCATAAGCGCGTGTAGGTCTTTTTTTACAGCTTCAAGGCCGAGGCTTTTAAAGGCTTCAGCATAATTGAAATCTTCATCCATAGGGTTTGATAATGAAGAATTCTGCCGAAGGATATTAAGCTTTAACTGATTAGGCCACCAATTTTGGTTGCGTGTACCGCCGCCGCCAACGTTGTGCTTCATTGTACCGTTGTGAAACGGGCATTTACTGATGTCATTTGATCCGTTTTCCATAATTATAGTTATAAATTGAATAGACTGCTTAAACCGTCGTTGGGTATTAAGTTTTATAAAAGTAGGATGTTAATAGCAACAATCACAATCAATTAATTCTATAAGCGGATAGCTAAAAGCTATAACGTGGTTAATGATGGCCGGGCTTTTAAAGAGGTAAAAAGATGCGGTTATATCCGCCAAATTGCATGGGCCGGTAACAGTAATTTATAACCTTTATATTAATTAATAGGTAAAAAACACCTTTTTTACATCCTTCTTAATCTTTTTATTAACGAAATGTTTAGTTTTGCATCAACCCTAAACTTATCAGTATTGAAAAAAATATCCCATCCTGTAACAATAACCCTATCAAATTCGTCTTCTTGAAATATGAAGATGTTAACGGCTGTGTCCGGTTGATTGGTTTAACGATGTTTTTTGCTGAAAAATTTACGGTATAATTTAAACATAGCAGGCAGCGTTTAATGCTGCCTAACGATATTCCCGATAGTTCTTTAATGGGTATTTTCATTGTAAAATACAGTTTTAGTTAAAAAACAATGTGTTAGCCAGGGATAGCACATTGTTTATTCCCCTTCCGGGCCAACTTATTTTATCCAGGCGCTTTCTCACATTATTCTTCGAAACTTATAAATGCAAATCGCTTTTTAGGTATTTTATATGCTGCGTTCATAGCCTTACAGAATTGAATTGTTTGTTAAATGTTGCCAGGACGGTTTTTAATTTGTCAATTACAGCACTTAACTTTAGGGCCAGTCAATTCATCAAAAACTATAGTATTAAATCTAAATTAATGAACCTCAAAAAGTGTTTATCCATACTAATCGGAAGCTTATTGCTTAATGCCGGTGCATTTGCCAAAGTGATCATGCCGGGTGTTTTTAGTGATAACATGGTTTTGCAGCAAAAAACCATGGCTGGTATATGGGGCACGGCCGATGCCGGTAAAACGGTATCCATTACCTCGTCATGGAACAACAAAACCTACACAACCATTGCCGATGCTGATGGTAACTGGAAAACGAAGATCAAGACGCCGTCGTACGGAGGGCCGTACCAGGTTACTATAACTGATGGTAGCGAGCCCGTAGTTTTAAATAATGTATTGATAGGGGAGGTGTGGATTTGCTCCGGCCAGTCGAACATGGAAATGCCCGTGGCCGGTTGGGGCCAGGTAAATAATTATAAAGAAGAAATAGCCAACGCAAATTATCCGGAGATCCGTTTGTTACAGGTATCGCAGGCAACGAGCCTTACCCAGCAAACTAATATAAAAGTTGCCAATAACGGCTGGATGGTATGCTCGCCTCAAACTATCGGCGAATTTTCGTCGGTAGCATATTTTTTTGCCAGGGAGATCAATAAACGGGTTAAAATTCCTATCGGCCTCATCAGTTCAAATTGGGGTGGTACTATGATCGAAGCCTGGAGCGATGAAAACACGCTTACTAATAACCCGGTTTTCAGCGCACAGATCAAGCAGCAGCAGGAATCTGCTAAAACAGAAACGCCATTAACCTTTGCACAAAAAATGGATGCTTGGAACAAACTTGCCGCCGCTGCCGATTTGGGGTATACCAATAATAATGCGTTTAATCCTGATACCGCCGGCTGGCGGAGCATGCTGCTGCCCCAGTTTTTTGAAAAAGGCGCTTTAGGAGATTTCGATGGCGTTGTTTGGTTCCGAAAAAGATCACCATTCCTGCAGCCTGGGCCGGGCAGGATGTAAAGATTAGCCTGGGTAAGATAGATGATAATGAAATAACATTTTTTAACGGTGAAAAGATAGGCGCTACGGATGGTTACACACAGTCGCGTAATTACATTATTCCTGCTCCAAAGGTTAAGGCCGGGGAGTCGGTGATCACCGTGCGGGTTTTTGACAGCGGTGGTGGTGGCGGCCTGTATGGCGCCGACAGAATGCAGTTGGTATCAGCATCGGGCGAAAAGATCTCCTTAGCCGGTAACTGGGATTATAAAGTAGGTTTTAATATAAAAAGCCTGCCGCCAATGCCTGTTGCCAATAACCCGAACCGTTTGGCTGTGTTGTATAATGCGATGATTAATCCGCTTACACCTATGGCTATCCGTGGCGCTATCTGGTACCAGGGCGAAGCCAATACAGGCAGGTCGGGCCAGTATAAAGAATTGTTTGAGGGCATGATAAACGGCTGGCGTAACATTTGGAACGAAGGCAATTTTCCGTTTTACTTTGTACAATTAGCTAACTGGCAAAAACGTGATACCGAACCTGTTCCTTCCGGCTGGGCCGAATTACGAGAAGCTCAAACCCAAACACTTGAACTGCCTAACACCGGCATGGTCGTAGCTATTGATCTTGGTGAGGCCGATAATATCCATCCTAAAAATAAGCAGGAAGTGGGCCGCAGGCTGGCATTGGTCGCGCTTGATAAAACCTATCATAAAAAACAGCCCTATTCCGGGCCGATGTACAAATCACAAAAAATTGATGGTGATAAAATTGAATTAAGCTTTAATTATACCGATGGCGGTTTAAAAGCGCAGGGAGGCGACAATATGCAGGGTTTTGCCATAGCCGGTGAGGATATGAAGTTTCATTGGGCTACCGCAGTTATAAAAGGTGATAAGGTTATTGTGGGCAGCCCGGATGTTACAAACCCCGTTGCCGTAAGGTACGCCTGGGCCAATAACCCGGTAAGTACGTTGTACAATGGCGTTGGATTACCAGCTTCGCCTTTCCGTACGGATAATTGGGAAAGGAAGTAATTAACATAATACAACGTAACCATCTTCTAAAATCCAGACTTACGAAGCTTTTAAAGCTTCGTAAGTCTTCAACCGCTCTGTCAGTTATAACAATGGCCTCGGATCAAATATTACCCTGATGGAGTTTATCTTACTATCAACCACATGATACCACCCGCAGCTGCATCATTCAGTAATAATTATTAAATTTATTAGGATGAAAAAGCATTTCGTAATAAAGCTGGTGGGTAACCGCCCAACGTTTCCTAACGATATGACCGATGACAGAACGCGTTATTATGCAAGCTCATTCCGAATATCTGAAAGGGAAAATGAAAGAAGGCCTGGTGCTTATCTTTGGCCCGGTTTTCGATCCGAAAGGCGTTTATGGTCTCGGGATTTTGGCTGTTGATGACAGAAGCCCAGGTCGGCGAAATTATAGCTAACGACCCGGCCAATGTTTTAGGCACTTATGAAGTGGCGTTAATGATGGCCTCGGGCGCAGATTAGTTATTAATTTAACAACAAAGCCGCCCGGTACTACGCAGGCGACTTAAAATCAAAACAACAAAATTAAAAGGATTAATTAAGCGGTGGCTGAAGTTGGGTAGTTACACCAATGCGGTTCCAGGCATTAATGGTGATGATAGCCATAATTACTTGCGCTAAATATTTTTCGTCAAACAACTCAACAGCTTTTTTATAGGTTTCGTCAGATACGCGGCCAGTGATCAGTGTTACTTCTTCGGTAAGGGCCAGGATAGCGCGTTCCTGCTCATCAAAAAAGGTGATTCGTGCCAAACGTTGATGTTATAGATGCGGCGTTCGGTTTCGCCGGCTTTGCGTGCATCTGTAGTGTGCATATCCACGCAGTAAGCACAGCCATTAATTTGTGAAGCGCGGATCTTGATCAGGTCTTTATGACGGGTGGTTAACTCGGTGCTTTCAATGTATTTTTCAAGGGCAATCATGGCCCTGTATCCAGCTGGTTCGGCGGTGTTTATTTTTAAGCGGTTCATGTTTTTTCTTTTTTGTTAATACAAAGTTGGGGATAAACACGCCCTAAAAAAATGAACTGAGTTTAAGAAAATCAGATTTTTTAGCCCTTAACCTGCTCAAAAATTGTGGGGTGAAGCCTAAATAGGAAGCAAGCATATATTGGGGTACCCGCTGTACAAAGGCCGGAAAAAGGCTGGTGAAATGCCGGTAACGCTCCTCGTCGTTTTGATTAAAAATGTATCCAATACGCCGTTGCGATGCAACAAAGGCTTTTTGCATCATGACGCGGAAATAGCTTTCCATCTGTGGAACCGCTTCAAATAATGCTATACGGTTCTTTTCGGTAAGCAACAGCATTTCTGAAGCCTCAATGGCTTGGATATAGGTTGTGGCGGGCTGGTGATTAAGAAGACTGTCTTGATCGGCTATCCACCAGTTTTCCAAACCGAACTGGATGATCTGCTCATTGAGCTTGTTATTAACAAAGTATTGCCTCACCAGGCCTTTGGTTACAAAATAGTTACCAGCACAAAGTTTGCCGGGTTCTAAGATGAATTCCTTCTTTTTAAAGTTCTTAGGCTCAAAATGCCGGCAAATGGTTGTCTCATCGGCCTCAGATAACTGGACGTATCTTTTAATGTGGTTGATGAGTTCGGGATACATATATCAGGCTTGAGTTGATCGACACAAATCTCTCGAATTAGATTGAATTGGCCAATTAGAGTTATATCTCCGGCAAAATAAATGTTATTTATATTAAAGCCCCAATTGATTATGCAGTGAGATGTTTCCAAATCGTCCAACGTTCGTTCGCCAAATTTTCGATCTGATGCTGAACTATAGACAGCTTTAGTTCTTGATAGTTTTGGTGGTAATAGGTTGATAGTTTCGCTACCTTTTCATCGCCTGCAATCAGGTATAGATATTCGTTCGCATTTTTCTTGCCAGATATCGAATAGGTCAAAAATCCTTCAATATCACTTGTTTTATAAACTTTCTTCAAACCAAATCCAAAGTTGCGGACCCTGATTACCGTGTCACCATTAATAATGATTTTATGTGCTTTATGATTTAGTTGATGCCCTATCAAACTACAGATAGTCCAGTTAAATATCATATAAGGAAATATTAGGAAATGAAGGGGCTTACCGTGAGCAAAAAGAATATCGAAATTAATGAAAACATAAATAAACATCAGGCAGCTCAAAAACAGGCACATCAGTATAAGGAATTTAGGCCAAAATTTGAACTTGGATCTCATTTGTCTAATACATCATCAATAAACTTTACCTGTACCATCAAGTTCTGCCTTTTCCTCATACCCTAAATTTAAATCATCTTCAATTTTTTGCTTTGTCGGGCGCAGATAAATAAAGTAGGCTATGATAGCTCCGGATATGCCCAAAAAAATCAGGTTGCCGGTTAGCATGAAGCTCACAATAGCAAAAAGGGAAGGCCCCTCTAATAAAGCAAACCTCACGATCAATGCAGATTGATAAGCAGCGAGTTTAGTCTTCAACGGACTTTGGCCGTCAATTTTGCTCACCATTGTTTTAAATAATATGTTGCTTACGGCAAGACCAGTAAAGGCCATTATGGGTACAACATAAATAAACACGTTATCGCGCTGCCCAGTAGTGGTTTTGTTAGTTATCATGAAAGTTACTGCGGCAAACATAATTTGTCCGGCTATCAGAGCGAGGTGGATTATTGATATAGTTTTCAGGAAGGTATTGGGGCTTTGAACTACCGGCTGTTTATTGATCATGTTAAGGTTGGTTATCTTGAGGCAATATAAATAATAGAAATGATTTGAAGGTTATTTGCAATGGAATAATATCAATTGAAGAATTGTACTTTTTGAATCATATAAGTCATATAGCACCCCGATAATGGCATTTTTGCCCCTCTTCGCCAGGCCATATTAGGCTTAACTTTATCTTAAACAAAATCAAACTATCATGGCAACTAAAGAAATTGTACAGCATGTTATCGACGCGTTTGATAATAATGACGTTGAAAAGATCCTAAGTTTTTTTGCCGATGACGTAAAATGGACTATGAAAGGCTCATCCGTAACTATTATGAACGGGAAGAATGAAGTGGAGCAATTTTTAGGCGGAATGGAAGATGTAAAAATGGTTTCATCAACCAAAGATCATATTGTAGTAGAGGGTAATACAGCTGCTGTTGACGGTCTTGTTCAATGCAAAGACAAAGATGGCAAAGACATGGCTATGTACTATGCCGATTTTTATGAGCTGGAAAATGATAAGGTGAAAAGGGTTACTTCGTACATTGTTGATAAAAAGGAATAGATTTTTTTGAGGCGAAAGGGAAAAGGTTAAAGGAGAAAGGTTTTAACCGTTGCTATCTAAACTTCTTCGAGCGTCAGCAGGTTATCGATACCGGCCCTGTCAATTAGAGATTGGAGATGTTTTTTGCCACCGTTTTCGGGTTTTACTACGGTAAGATAGGTTTTGCCTCTTTCGGTGCTTACATAAAAAGCCTGGCTGTTGACTTCGATACGGGCTATGGCTTCGGCAACGGAAATCACTACCCTTGGCCGGTCTAATGATTCATAATAACCGATGTGGGTTATTTGCTCGTGTGTGCTTGATGCTTTGGGTTTGTCAATACAGTTTACCTGGTAGCTTGCCATAAAATATTAGTGTGGTATGGGTAAAGATAGGGTTTAATAAGTAATAAGAAGGTTAGAAGAAAGTCATTAAAAGCGTTATGCTTGGGGTGTCAGCGTGCGTCTTTCGAAGGTCACATGCGAAAAGATTAAAATTGGGTGTCATGGGTAGCCTGTCGAAGCATGGTGGGCAAGGCCTCTGCGCACGAGTCTTCGACAGGCTCAGACTGACAGCCCTTCCTTTGTTATATCGCCTTCAACGTTCACCCTGTTTCAAACTCAGGATGACGGTTTATTTTAAAAACCTTACTTTTGCCCCTCACCAATCCCGGTAAATTGTACTCAAAAGAACAGGCAACTCAACTAAAACAGGCGTTCTGGACAGCGTTTGGGCAATACCTCAAGCCCCAGCTTTCGGCCGATGGCCTGCGCACTAACTGGGTTAACTATAAAACAGGTATCAAGTATCTGTATTTTAAAATGGAGGCTGATAAAAAATCTGCTTTTATAGCCATTGAAATGAACCATCCCGATGCTGATATCCAGCAATTGATGTTTGATCAGTTTGTTGAGCTAAAGAATGTCCTGAGCAGCCAGCTTGAGGAGGAATGGGACTGGGATTTGCATACTACCGATGAGTATGGTAAAACAGTGAGCCGCGTTATTAAAACCCTACCCCATGTAAGCGTATTTAAGCAGGAAGACTGGCCTGCATTGATTTCTTTTTTAAACCCCGCATCATTGCGCTTGATGAGTTTTGGAGCGTAGCGCAGTATAGTTTTGATTTGTTTAGATAAAGTATGAAATAGAGCGGAGAGGAAAACTTACGAAGTTTTCAAAACTTCGTAAGTTTAAAATCCTCAAGCAGAAAATCTCAGGCCATATGAGCCACATCATCGCCGGCCGTTAAAAAGCAATGGTTAACCGTGTCAATAACGTCGCTCAGGTTAAAAGGCTTGGCAATAAAAGCATCGGAGCCATAATTGCCTAAGGATTCCAGCACACGCGGATAAGCCGATACCATCACCACCGGGATGTGCGCAGTCGCAGGGTTGGTTTTTAGCATATGGCAAAGTTCACCACCGTTTATACCGAATAAAATGTAATCCAAAATCACAAGGTCGGCATTGGCTGATAGCGCCGCCTTGCATATGTCATCAGTATAATTCAGTACCTCAACTTCATAGTGCTCCATTTCCAGAGCATCTTTCATCACTTCCAAAATATCCTCGCTATCATCAAGGATCAAGATCTTTTTCGACATAATTAATAATTGGTAAAGAAGATAACACGGGGAGCGTTTCTTTTGTTTTCAAAGTTATATCCAATTATTGTAACAATCAAGTAACAACCTGTAGCTCTAAGATATAGTTATTATTTACAGCTTCAGGTTATCTACGAGGTTATGAACAGATGCCAAAATGATATCCAAATTTGCAGGAGAATCTGTCACTTTTGAGATCATGATACCGCCCTCAATAAGCGCTATCATGCTTAAGGCCGTTTCTGTAGTATTAATATCAGGCTTCAGTTCCCCTGCTTCAATGCCTGCCTTAATGAGGTTTTCAATACCCGTTTTCCAGCGGATCACTGCCCTGGCAGCTTTATCTTTCAATAATGGGTTAGTATCGTCGGCATCAACAGCGGTATTCAGGATAGGGCAACCACCGGGAATAAAATCACCCCGGGTAAAACTGTGGTATACCTGGGCATAAACCAATAATTTATCATGATAGCTGGTGGCCCGCTGAATCCGTTCCTGGATCTGCTTGCGCACCTTGCCCGAGTTGTATTCAAATACTTCGGCAGCTACTTCTTCCTTGTTTTTAAAATTACCGTAAATACTGCCTTTGGTTAGTCCGGTAGCTTCGGTAAGGTCGGAAAGGGATGTGCCGGCATACCCCCTTTTATTGAACACGGGTGAGGTACGCTCAATAATGAATTGACGTGTACGTTCGGCTTTTGACAATTCGTTTTCCATATTACAAATATACCAATTGGTATTTAATTAGTGGTCATTTATGATAACAACAGCCCGGGCTTGTTTTTTACGGTTGATAACAAGGAATAAGAGCGGCATAGCCAGTAAAAATATCAAACCCGAAAGTAGGTAGGCATCCAGGTAACTTAATAAAAATGATTGCCTGTTAATGGTATTATCAATAACCGCAATGGCCTTTTTATGAGCGTCAAATGATGAAAAACCCCGGCTGCTGAAATAGTTGCTAAGCTTGGCGATCCTTGCTGTAGTTTGATCATTGAAAATATTGATATTGGATAACAGGTCATTGCGGTGTAATCCGAAACGTTGGGCTACATATGTATTAATTACGGCGATACCAAATGAACCACCTAACTGCCGCATCATATTATTTAAAGCAGTTCCCTGTGGAATGTCTTTAGGTTCGAGCCCCGATACTGCTAAAGCGGTAAGGGGTACGGTTAATAAGGCAATACCCATGGCACGGTAAATTAGTGGGCCAACCAAATCACCAGGCGCTGCCTCCAGATTCATGTGCGACATTTGCCAGGTAAAGCTGATGAAGATAACGAACCCCGCAGTAATGATGATCAACGGAGATACACCTTTTTTTAACAATGTGGCCGAAAATAACAAGCCCACAATGGCCAGTACCGCGCCTGGCAACAGAATAAGCCCCGTAATAGTTGGCGGGAACAGGAGCACTCTTTGGGCAAGCACAGGTGTGAGGAATACAGACGTAAACAAGCCAAACCCGGTTACAAATGTCAGTATAGCCGCTACAGCGAGCGACTTGCTTCTCAGTACCCGTAGATCAATAACCGGGTTAGGGGTTGTAAGCTCCCACCAAATGAAAGTACTAAGACTTATAATGGCTATTATAGTAAGCACTATAATGTAACCGGCGGCAAACCAGTCGTCAGTTTCACCGCGTTCTAATACAGTTTGAAGCGAGCCGATGCCTATAATCAGCAGAAGGATGCCCCACCAGTCCACACTTTTTACTTTGGCTTTGATCTCCGGTTCGGTAACCAGCAATAAACTTGATATGGTTACAGCAATACCGATTGGGATGTTGATGTAAAAGATCCATGGCCAGCTATAATTTTCGGTAATGAACCCACCCAGGGTAGGGCCGATGGTTGGACCTAGAAATACACCTACGCCAAATAGCGCGCTGGCTATACCTACGCGGTCTTTACCATAAACTTCAAACACAATGGCTTGAGATACTGATAACAGCGCGCCACCGCCAATGCCCTGTAAAAAGCGAAAAGCAACCAGTGTCCATATGTTTGACGATAGTCCACACATGGCCGAAAAGAAAGTAAACGCGATGATTGAACCGATATAATAATTACGACGGCCAAGCTTGGTGGTTAAAAAGCTGGTCATCGGGATTACGATGATATTCGCTATAGCGTAGGCGGTTATCACCCAGGAAGTATCTTCGAGCGTGGCGCCAAGGTTACCGCTCATATGCGAAAGGGCAACATTTACTATTGAGGTATCTATCAGTTCCATAATAGCGGCTGCTATAACGGTAATGATTAGGATGCTTTTTTCATTGAAGTATGAGTTAGAAACTAATAATTGTCATAAAAAATACCAATCGGTATTTTTTATGACAAAAAAACTAAACCAGAAATTATCTCTGGTGCAGAGCTTTTAAAGCTTCGGCTGGGTTTGACAGGAACAGACGGTAGAATGGTTCGGTACCACCAACGCGGATCTCAAAGTTGTCGGTTTCAAAGCCTGCTACAAATTCATCAGCAACCTGCGACGCCGGGATACCGTTATGTCCGCCAATTTCTGCCGAAAATTCGGTATCGACCAATGGAGGCATTAGCTCAAATACTTTAATGTTAGTGTCTTCTAAAGCAGCTCTCAATGAAATGGTGTAAGAGTGCAGAGCGGCTTTAGTTGCTGAGTAGGTAGCAGTTTGTTTGCCAGGCAAAAAGGCAACTATTGATGATACGTTTACGATAGCCGCTTCGCTTTGCTGCTGTAAAACCGGAAGCAGTTTTTCGTTAAGGCGGATTACTGAAATATAGTTGGTAAACATTTCAGTTTGTGCGTTTTCAAAAACGTTGGGCGTAGTAAGCAGATCGTTAATTGAAGCTGCACCGGCGTTATTGATCACCACATTTAGCTGAGGGAAATCTTTTTTCACTTTTGCGGTTAGTGCCTCTACATCATCTGCATTTGAGATATCGGCCTTAATAGCGGTTACATTTTGTAATTGGGCGGCTGCTTTGTCCAAGCGATCCTGGTTGCGGCCTATAATAATTACGTGGTTATTTTTAGCTGATAGTTGTTTAGCTATTTCAAAACCTATTCCGGCGCTGCCGCCGGTTATCAATACTGTATTTTGTGAAATTTTCATGTTGTTGAGTGTCATTTAGTTTTGACAGTACAAAAATATACCAATCGGTATATTTTTGTATCATTCATTTGTCATTGTTGTAAATTGTTGATTTTTAGGAATAGAAGAAATTTGCACTCATTTGTAACGAGCAGAAAAAATGTCATAGCGAGGAGGAACGACGAAGCAATCGCATGCTATACAGGGCGGATATGCTTTCGTGCGATTGCCGCGCTGCGCTCGCAATGGCATGAACTTTTAAGTGGTTTTTACGAAAGTATAAAAACCGATAAACTCCTTGGCCCATGCGCACCAATCACTAATGACTGCTCAATATCCGCTGTTTTTGAAGGGCCGGAGATAAACGAGCCATAGCCATAATCAGCATCGACAATTACCTTGTAAGCTTGCGCCATGGTAGGTACAAAATCATCTTTACCGATCACTACCGCCAGATGCTGGGCAATAAATGGCAACACCCGGCTACCCATATCCTTTTCAGTAAGCCAGAGGGCCCCGTTTTCGGCAACACCAAGTTTAGTACTAAGTACGGTTAGCTCCACATCGGCAAAGTTGTGGCCGTCTTCGTGTTTCACGTTTTCTGCATAAATGTAATCGCTCAGTTCGTTAAGGGCAGATATGATTTTTACACCGGGTTTAAATTCATTGTTGATGATGGTTTTGATCTCATCAAAGCCGCTAACCTCATAAACAAAGCTGCCGCCTGCTGTAGCTATGGTTTTGTATTTTGACACAAGGTCTGTTCTAACATCGGTTAAGGTATTCAGCACTTCCATATCAGGCAGCGGGTTTGCTGCCGGCTGATTAAATTTTACAGCGGCTAATATCTTTTCGCGACTCATTAGTTTTTTGCTCCTTTCCTTTTGGCATACCATTCGCCAAACGATTCATCGGGTGCTTTTGGCATTTCGCGTTGGTTGTACCAGGGATTTAATTTATTATTTACCGCAAATGGGGCATATTTAAACACCAGTCGACCGGTTTTTCCCCCATACGGTATAAAGTTGGTGAGGCCAATGTTAAAGCCATAGCCTTCATAGCCATAGTTTTGGCTTTGGGCGAATAGCCTTCCTTAACAATTACCTGCCGCCATTTATACAGCTGGTCATGAATATCTATTTTAACCGGGCACACATTGCTGCACGAACCGCAAAGAGTAGAAGCAAAGGGCAGGTCGGCATATTTTTTCATGTCGAGGTTAGGGGCGAGGATTGAGCCTATCGGCCCTGCGACAGCAGTATGGTAGCTGTGCCCGCCGCTTTTGCGGTAAACGGGACAAGTGTTCATACAAGCCCCGCACCGGATACATTTTAATGAATTGCGAAACTCCTCGCGACCCAACTGAATGCTGCGCCCGTTATCAACAATAACAATATGAATTTCGGTACCATCCTGTGGTTTGCTGAAATGGCTTGAGTAAGTAGTAATTGGCTGGCCGGTAGCGCTGCGGGTAAGCAGGCGCAGAAACACACCAAGATGCTTCCTTTCGGGGATGATCTTTTCAATACCCATCGACGCAATATGGATCTCAGCCAGGTGCGCCCCCATGTCGGCGTTACCCTCGTTGGTACAAATCACAAACTCGCCGGTTTCTGCCACGGCAAAATTAACCCCCGTAAGCGCCGCGCGACGGGTTAAAAACACCTCGCGTAAATGTTGACGGGCAGTTTCAGTCAATATTTTAGGGTCTGATTCACCTTTGGCCGAACCTAAATGCTCGTGGAAAATATCGCCTATTTCTTCTTTCTTTTTATGGATACATGGCAGTACGATATGACTTGGCGGTTCATTGGCCAACTGTACGATGCGCTCTCCGAGATCGGAGTCAATTACGTCGATGCCCTGTTCTTTCAGGTATTCATTTAAATGGCATTCCTCGGTAAGCATCGACTTGCTTTTAACCATTTTAGTAATGCCCCTTTGCTCGAGCAGGTTGTGTACAATCTGGTTATGTTCAGCCGCGTCTGCAGCCCAGTGTACTATGATGCCATTTTTAATGGCGTTAGCCTCAAACTGTTCCAGGTAGGTGCTCAGGTTTGAGAGTACGTTAAATTTTATTTGTGATGCCGTTTCGCGCAGCAGTTCCCATTCGGGGAGTTTATGAGCGGCAATGTCCCGTTTGGCACGTACCCACCACAGGGTTTCGTCGTGCCAGTTTACACGTGGCTCGTCGCGGTTAAATTCGGCAGCTAAATGCGGGTGATCTTTGGTAGTTGCGGTGCTCATTACATGCTGTGGTTTAAAATTTCGGCTACGTGAATTACTTTAACATCGCTGTTTTGACGGCGCAGGATGCCTTCGAGGTGCATCAGGCACGAAAGATCGGCCGAGGTGATGTACTGTGCCCCGTGCGATATGTGATCGGCCACACGGTCTTTCCCCATTTTGGCCGACACTGCCTCCTCGACTACACAAAACGTTCCTCCAAAACCGCAGCAATCATCCTGGCGGCTAAGTGGTACCAGTTCCAGTCCATTCACCAGATCCAGTAACTGGGCCGGTTTGCTGAATGGTTCGGCAACAAGCTCACTCATTTGGGCTATGCGTAAACCACGCAAACCATGGCAGCTCTGGTGTAAACCAACCTTGTAAGGGAAACTGGCCGAAAGTTGTTTTACTTTTAAAACATCAACCAAAAACTCAGTAAGCTCATAAACTTTTTTGCGGATCTCGGTAGCCTGTTCTTCTTTCCCATCGGCATATAAATGCTCTTTGATATGCAGGGTGCAACTCCCCGAAGGGCAAACGATATAATCGTATCCCGAAAAATTATCGACAAATAAATTATTGCAGCCACTGGTTAAATGCTCATAGCCCGAATTGGCCATAGGCTGTCCGCAGCAGGTTTGATTTTTAGGGTAGTGGACTTCACAGCCAAGTTTCTCCAGTAACTCCAGCGTGGCAATAGCCGCTTTGGGGTAAAACTGGTCAACATAGCAAGGAACAAACAAGGCAACTCTCATCGTTTACACGTTTACTTTATTGGTTAAAGCAATATTAACGTTTATAATTTGCACAACTATCCTTTGGTATCCTGCCGGCAAATTAAACGGTTATATACTAACATCGAAAGTACAGCTAAGTGTGATACGAGTTTTCAATTTTATTTGCAAAATGCTGACGTTTATTTGCAAGTTGTCTGAACCTGGATTTGGGGGATTTTTTGGAAGACAGGATTTTTGAATGTGGAGTGAATTGAAAGGGCGCAATTAAAATCCAATAAATCTCTTAATCCTAAAAATCCCGGTTCAGAATTTAGGGCGTTGCATTCGGCCAGGCTTTCCGCTCATACTGCGCAGGCTTTAGTCACAGGCGGGTATCCGCTGCAATCCTTAACGCGAAATTTGTTTTCAATTATAAATTCGTTGCTAAACGCTCCCCCTTTAGGGGGCTGGGGGGCTACTGCACATATGCCAGCTTCACATCCCTATAAGCCGGTTTCTGCAATTGTTTTTTTAAACCTTTAAAACTTTCGGTAGGGCCTTGTGCGGCAAACATATTGATAAGCCAGGCAGGTACAGAGCCCCCGGATCAAGGTGCAGGGTGTAAACGATACTTACATGATTGCTATCAACGGGAGTGATAACCCACCTGCCGGTTGAGTTTTCAACTCTTACGATGCCATCTTTCGCGGGTACCATATTTGAGATAACCGGCGCGTCGATGGTAACAATTTTGGTTTTGGGATCTTGCGTAACTTTTAAATGAGCCACAAAATCGCGGTTGTGTACCGGCCATGGTATGTTTACCTCCGAGTAATAATAAATATCTGACGGAGACACCTGCTTAATAATAGTAGCCGATTTGGTATGGTAAACCCACTCGCTGCAGGTTTTGATATCCATTAGCACAGCTACCAACTGTGCTGCTGAAGCATTAAATGTACATTCAACTTTTATGGCTTTGATTTTTGAATCTGCAATATGGCGGGTGTAAACCCTGATGCCTTCCTTGTCGGTGCTTAATGACCATGGCTCTTCCGGGCCAGCTACGGCAAACTTGGCAACAAATAATAAGAATACGATAGATAATATCCTGCGCATGATAATCAGTGACTGTAAATAAGGTGAGGCAAATTTATATACAAAAACAGGCCGGGGTTGCCCCGGCCTGTCAATTAAAGGTCATTTGATATGCGTAGATATTAAAATATGAAAGTGCTATGGCATTTCCAGCTTATTATTTCACCTCGAATACATAGCTGCCTGCATTTACCTTGTACAACGCTGGGTTGTTAATTGTTTTGCCGCCAAGATAAACTTTACCCGCAGGGAAGGTGATTGTAGCAGTTGAATTAGCCGGCACAGTAACTTTATAGGTTACACCATTACCAGTACGCTGCCATGAGGAAACAATGTTGCCAAAAGGCCCTTTATGAGTAGCCGTAAACTCATTTAGGTTTGGTACAAAGTGTGGTTGAAGCAGCACGTTTTTAAAACCCGGATGCTCAGGATCAGGGTGGAGGCCCGCAATGCCTTTGTACAGCCATGCACCAATTTCGCCAAACATGATATGGTTAAGGGAGATATCGGATTTGGCATCTATCTGCCAGTTTTCATACAGGGTAGTAGCGCCGTTCACCATCCACCAGCCCCATGAAGGGAAGGTTTCCTGCGATGCTATTTTGTAAGCAACATCCGGGTAGCCATTATCGCTCAAAGCGCTTAAAATGGCTTTGGCCCCAAGGATTCCTACATCTAAATGGAAATTATCTGCCTCAACACGTTTGGCCAGGTTAGCTGCTACTTTAGTTTTCATGTTTTCGGGCACAACACCCCAATAAAGCGGTACACTTAGCTCTGTTTGTAAGCCTTTGCCGTAAATGCCGGTTGTAGCATCCAAATATTTAGCGTTAATAGCGTTCTTGATCTTATTGGCCAGTGCCGAATATTTTACGTAATCGCCTTGTTTGCCTAATATTTTAGCTGCTTTGGCCAATATGCTGGCATCGGTATAGTAGTAAACAGACGAGGTAAGCTCAACAGGCGAGACTGATTTCACCGGAACCCAATCGCCCAGGCCCCAGGTGGTGAGACCGGTTGGATAAAGCTCATCAATATGGTTCACGTATTTTTCAATGGCTGTATAGTTATCGGCGAGGAGTTTGCTATCGCCATAGAACAAATAAATATTGTACGGAATAATGGCGATGGTGCTGGTCCAGTCGGGCCCGTTACCCCACTCGTAGCCCCAGCCGCCGGTTGGGATAATTGAAGGGAGTACGCCGTTGGGCTGCTGCTCATCGCGGTGGTCGGCCAGCCATTTTTCGTAAACAGTGATGCCGTCAAAATTATAGAGGCCGGTTTCGCTGGCAATGTGGGCATCGCCGGTCCAGCCATTCTTTTCGCGCTGAGGGCAATCGGTAGGGTAGCCGAAAAGGTTGCTCAAATAGCTATTGTTGGTAGCAGTCCAGATTTGGTTAATAGTTTGATTGGATGCTTTAACGCTACCGATAGGTTCTACATCGCTGTGCATAAAAAATGCTTTGATGTTCTCTTTGCCAATTTGGATAGGTTTGTTGCTACTTACTTCGATATATTGAAACCCTTTGTAGTTAAAACGCGGCGAAAATGTTTCTTCGCCCTTGCCGCCTAAAATGAAAATATCGGTCTGGAATGGATCTTTATCATCAGTAGGGCGGTAATGCAGATCGATGTTTGATTGATCAACATGTCCGTTTTTGTTCAATCTTTCTGCATGTTTAAGACGGATCACCGTGCCCGAATCACCTTTAACAGTGATCTGGCTTATGCCCGAAATATTTCGACCCATATCAAAAACCCAAACATCGCTGTCGAGTTTTGTGATGCTTTTGGTGCTGATAGTATCAACCGCACGGATAGGCTGCATAGCCTGAGATACTATGTTCATAGATGGAGCCGAACGGTTAATGACTGGCTTCCATTTGCTGTCGTCAAAGTTGGCAGTGTTCCAGCCCGGCTGCTCTAACCGCCCATCGTAGTGTTCGGCGGTATAAATGCTGTTGAAAACGATGGGGCTAAGTGAAGTTTTCCAGTCGGTGCCGGATTTTATGGTTTCAACCGTACCATCGGTATACGTGATGCGCAAATCCATACAAAACGTCGGGTGACCGCGCCATGGTGCCTGGTGAAAAAACCAAACAGCCGTACTTTGATGGTTATACCAGCCATTGCCCAGTAACACACCAACTGCATTTTTACCGTTTTGCAATTGAGTTGTAACGTCATAAGAAACATAAAGCGTACGCCTGTCGAACCGGGTATACATCGGGTCGAGCCTGTGATTGCCTATCTTTTTGCCGTTGATATAAAGTTCATACAAACCGGCAACTGCAATATAAGCCCTTGCCGAGCGGATTTGCTTGATTATCTTAAACGTATTGCGAAAATAAGGGGCAGGGTTTACTGCTATCCCTTTATTATCGCTGATCCATGAGCCTTTCCAGTTTTGCATGCCCATCATGCCGGTTTCAAAACTATTTATAGCTGATGGGGCAAGTTTTTTACCTGCCCGGTCCCAAAGCTGGACCTTCCAGAAATACTTAGTAAAAGGTTTTAGTTGTTGACCACTATAAATAATAAGATTATTTGATGAAGCAATTTTGGATGTAGCCCATGCGCTGCCGTTGCTTGCTGAAACAGCAGCCGAATCAGTACCTACATAAAGCTGGTAGGCACTCTGAGCTGCCCCCTGGGCTTTATCATTCATCAACCAGGTTAAACGGGGATGGGCATTGTCGATCCCGATCGGGTTTACAAGATATTCCGATTTAAGACCTGCAGCCCCAGGCGTTTGGGCATGTGTTACCGAATAAAAGCAAAATGATAAGGCAATGCTAAGCAATGGCTTACATAAAGGGTGTTTCATGTGGTTAAGATAGCGGTTTGTACGTTATTGGCAAATGACTATGATATATTGTCACAATCAACAATATTAACCGGATAGATTGGGATTGGCATCCTGAACTGTCTGAACCGGGATTCTGACCGTTGATTTTTTTGATTACATTGATTTCGCTGATTTTTTGTCTGAACTCGAATTTATTGAATTAAGGTATTAACAGAATGATTAGCAAATTCAAAAAAATCATTAATTCAATAAATTCGAGTTCAGACAATCTGCGTTGCGCTTGTATCCACAAATTCCCCTAATCCAGGTTCAGACAAAAAATCCTACTAATCCTTAAATCCCATAAATCATGGTTCAGATAATTTATACATTTGCACCATGAGCAAGCTATGGCAAAAAACTACCAACGTTAACGAGCTGGTTGAAAACTTTACTGTTGGTCGCGACCGCGAATTTGATGAGCAAATGGCTGCGTTTGATGTTTTGGGGTCACTGGCCCATACCCGCATGCTGCAAAGCGTTGGGCTGATGGACAGCACCGACCTTGAGCTTGTTCAACGCGAGTTAAAAAATATTTACGCCGATATTGCCAAAGGCGGTTTCCGTATTGACGAGCATGTGGAAGATGTACACTCACAGGTTGAGTTGCTGCTTATCCAGCGTATTGGCGATGCCGGCAAAAAGATCCACAGCGGCCGTTCACGTAACGACCAGGTTTTGGTCGACCTTAAGCTTTTCTTTCGTCATCAGTTGCAGGAAGTTGTTGAAAGCACCGAAACCTTGTTCCGCCAGCTTATTGAATTGAGCGAAAAACACAAAGATGTTTTATTGCCGGGTTATACCCATTTGCAGGTGGCCATGCCTTCATCATTTGGCTTATGGTTTGGCGCCTATGCCGAAAGCCTGGTTGATGATCTTGAACTGGTTTTGGCTGCTTACCGCATTACCAATAAAAATCCGCTGGGTTCGGCTGCCGGTTATGGCTCGTCGTTCCCGCTTAACCGTACTTTAACTACGCAGCTTTTGGGTTTCGATAACCTGAATTATAATGTTGTTTACGCGCAAATGGGCCGTGGTAAAACCGAGCGTATCATTGCACAGGCTATCTCAACCATTGCGGCTACACTGGCTAAAATGGCAATGGATCAAACGCTGTATTTGAGCCAGAATTTTTCATTTGTAAGCTATCCTGATGCATTGACTACCGGCAGCAGCATCATGCCTCACAAAAAGAACCCCGATGTTTGGGAAATTATGCGTGGTAAATGTAACCGCCTGCAGGCCCTGCCAACCGATGTGGCAATGATGACCACTAACCTGCCATCGGGCTATCACCGTGAGTTGCAATTGTTAAAAGAGCTACTGTTCCCGGCTTTTTCCGATTTGAAACACTGCCTTCAAATGGCAACCTTCATGCTGCAAAATATCATGGTAAAGACAGATATTCTGGACGATGCCAAATATGCTTACCTGTTTAGTGTTGAAGAAGTAAACCGTTTAACATTAAGCGGCACACCCTTTCGCGATGCTTACAAACAAGTTGGTTTAGCTATTGAGGCCGGTAATTTTAATCCTTATAAAACGGTGAACCATACTCATGAAGGCAGCATCGGTAATCTGGGTAATGAGCAGATAGCTGCCTCATTTGATGGGCTGATCAATAATTTTGATTTCGGAAAAGTAGAGCAGGCAATAAAAGGATTGGTTGAATAGTTATAATGGTATCAGGAATTTTAGCAGCCTGATACTAAACCAATGAAAAAACCTTATTACACCATCCTGCTGATGCTTATCAGCCTGTTTTCCTGTAAACATGATAATACCGTAATTATTAAAGGCGATATAAAAGGCCTTAAAAGTAAATGGGTGTATTATAAACCCGCTTATTCATTTTTTAGTAAAGCCACAGACTCTGCCAAAGTTACTGATGGAAAGTTCGAAATTAGATTTAAACGGGATACCCCTTTTTTTGCCGATCTTGTTCAGTTAAATTATCTCGACGAAAAAGGAAAACAGCAATTTATAGATGTTGCCAATCCGTATGAGCCTTCAAAAAATCATTCCAGGTATACTTTTTTTGTTATAAGTTCGGGAACGACCACAATAACCGGAGACCTCTCAAAAACTGAAGGGGCGATCTTAAAAGGTGGGCCACAATCCGAGTCGTTTTTGAAGAATATAACGCCGCCTTATATCCGTATAAGTAAAGATGGTATTAGGAGAACCGCGCAGGCAGAAAGGATAAAAAAATTATCAGTGAGAATCCCGACTCTTATTGGAGTTTACTTGCGTTGCATGGTTTTAGATTTTACGTAGATCACGCCCAATTGAAAGAATTATTCAACTCTTTTGGCGATGAAGCAAAAGCATCGTACTATGGGAAAAAACTGAAACAGTTTATAGAGGAACAACCTGCAGATAAAAATCAGTTTGCTAATAGCGTTTTCAATGATGCTGATGAAAAGCCGGTGAACCTGGTGGATAATACAAAAAAGTTAAATATGGTGATATTCTGGGCAAGCTGGTGCAGTCCATGTCGCCAGGAAATCCCTTCGTTAAAGCGGATAGCAGCCCAGTTTAATAAAGATGATATCAGATTTGTTAGCGTATCAATAGATGCAAAGAAAGAGAACTGGTTACCGGTTATGAAAGCTGAAGATATGCCCTGGCAGCAACTCATCATACCTCAGCAGGTGTTTTCTAAAGCACAGGCACAGTACAATTTGGGGTTCATACCACAGGTATACCTGGTTAATAATAAAAATATAGTAGTGAAAAAAATTGATGGTTTTGACAATGGCAACGAAGAACGTGTTAAAACTTTTATAGCCGATTATCTTGCGAAAAATTGATATTTGCCTGGTTTTTTCGATAAGACTATTGTCGATCTAATCAATCGGTGAAATCAAATCAATCAGACAAAACCAAGAAAATAAAATCAGCAAAATCAACTTAATCAAACAAATCAACGGTCATGAATGGACAAAACAGAAGCGATATATACCCGGGCCTTGAGGTTGACATCATCCTAAAAAAGATCAGCGCACAGGTGCGCTAACCCGCGGCTTTGTAAAACGGTTGCTCACCAGCGCAGCTTACCATTCGCGCGGAATAAAAGTGCAGTTGGATGACGGGCAGGTAGGCCGTGTTGCCTGGATTGTTGAGGAAGACGATTTTTAGTATCTTCATTTAATCTACATCAAACATTATCATATTTATGGTGTAGCTTAAATTATATGCCTCAAAAAGCCAAAACAAAAACCAAAGTCTTTTTTAGTCTTGATGCTCATCACCGCCTCCTAATCTCGTTAGGAGCCGCAGCAATAACATTATTTTTCTCCTGGGCCCATTTTTCTGCGCCAACGGTGGCATTAGTAACCTGGATAGCATTTGGTTTATGCATCATTATTATGGATTGGATCATTATCCTAACGGCTAACCCCGCCGAGATCCGTAAAATAGCCAGTATCGAAGACTCAAGTCGTACGCTGATATTTTTGTTTGTGATAGTATCATCGCTGATGAGTTTACTGGCGATAGGGTTCCTGTTGTTATCCGCAAAAAACCAATCGGATGCGATAGTTACAGCACGGGTTTTACTGGCCATGGCTTCGGTAATTGTTTCGTGGTGGCTGGTGCATACCATATTTACGCTGCGTTATGCCCATATGTATTATACTACAGACCCCGATGATGATAAAAAATTGAAGCACCTTGGCGGTCTCGAATTTCCGGGCGATGAAAAGGAGCCGGATTATCTCGATTTTGTATATTTTTCGTTTGTAGTAGGGATGACTTTCCAGGTATCTGATGTGGAGATCTCTGCCCGCTCTATCCGCAGGCTGGCCTGGCTGCATGGGCTGATTTCTTTCGCATTTAATACAGCTATTGTGGCGTTGAGTATTAATGTGATCTCGGGGATGGTATCGAAGTAAGGGTAAATAAATAAAAATAGGGTGTCATGGGTAGCTTGTCGAAGCATGGCGGATGGGGCCTCTGCGCGCGCCCCTTCGACAAGCTCAGGGTGACGGGGCTTTCTCCGTATATGATAATATACCACCCCATTGTAACATTTAACTATCTACCCACTCCACACCTTTCAAAGTAGTTAAATATTTTGTTACTTGTAATGCCTTTTATTTTAAACATTTATGCACAGAAGAAATTTCCTCAAAACCGGTTCATTAGCTGGGTTAGCGATCTCCACTTTAGTAGCAGCATCCTGCAATCAGCCATCTGCCGAAAATAAAGCCGATGAAACTGCCGCTGCCGATATCAGTAAGGACGATATATTTGAATTGAGCGAAATAACCATTGCCGATCTGCAGCAAAAAATGCAGAGCAAGCAGTTTACTGCAAGGCTGATTACCGAGCTGTACCTGAAACGCATTGATCAAATAGATAAAAAAGGCATCATGCTTAACTCGGTTATCGAGCTTAATAAAGATGCCTTGAACATGGCCGATGCGATGGACCGGGAACGTGAAAAGGGTAAAGTGCGTGGTCCGCTGCACGGTATACCGGTGCTGATAAAGGATAATATTAATACCGGCGATAACATGCACACCACGGCGGGCTCATTGGCTTTGGCCGATAATTTTGCCAAGCAGGATGCTTTTATAGTGCATAAGCTTCGTGAAGCAGGTGCTGTGATATTGGGCAAAACCAATTTAAGTGAGTGGGCAAACTTTCGCTCCACACATTCAACCAGTGCCTGGAGCAGCAGGGGAGGGCAAACTAAGTGCCCTTATATTTTAGATAGGAACCCCAGCGGTTCAAGCGCCGGTACCGGAACGGCTGTAGCAGCCAATCTTTGCGTTATTGGCATTGGTACAGAAACCAATGGCTCGATAGTGTCGCCGGCATCGGTTAACGGTTTGGTGGGCATTAAGCCAACTGTGGGCTTATGGAGCCGGTCGGGCATTATTCCGATCTCCAAAACACAGGATACTGCCGGGCCGATGGCTCGTACGGTTAAGGACGCCGCCATACTGCTTGGTGCGCTGACCGGTATTGATACGATCGACCTGGCAACGCTTGGTAGTAAAGGCAGGATTGAGGCGGATTATACCAAATTTTTAGATGTTAATGGTTTACAAGGTAAGCGCCTGGGCATTGAAAAAACAGCGTTTGACGATAAGCCGGACGTTGTTGCATTATTACAGGATGCCATCAAAACCCTGAAAAGTAAAGGTGCTGAGGTGGTTGAGATAGAACTGAACAAAGAGCTGAAGACTATCAACAGCAACGAATTTACAGTGCTGCTTTACGAATTTAAAGATAGCCTTAACCAATACTTCAACAATGCCAACAGCAAAATAAAAACGCTGGCAGATGTTATTGCTTTCAACAAGCAGAATGAAACTAAAGCAATGCCTTTTTTTAAGCAGGAGATACTGGAGCAGGCTCAGGCCAAAGGCGATTTGAACAGTAAAGAATATCTTGACGCGGTTAAGCAAACCAATATGGGTACCCGTAAAGTTATTGATGGTATGCTTACCAAATATAAACTTGATGCCATCATAGGCACTACTAATGGCCCGGCTGTATGTATCGACCTGGTAAATGGCGACTATGATAATGGTTTCAGTTTTTCAGGCCCTGCCGCTATGGCGGGGTATCCGCATATTACAGTGCCCATGGGGTTGGCCCATGGCCTGCCGGTTGGGTTATCGTTTTTTAGCACAGCCTATAAAGAGGGCGACATCATAAAATTGGGATATGCTTATGAGCAGGCATCTAAAAAGCGGGTAGCACCGCTGTTTAAGCCCGATCTGTTTGCTTAATTTTGTATGATGGAAGCAACGTTTACTGTTCCGAAAAAGATACTGGCCCGTCAGCATGAAATTACCGCCGACTATCTGAAGGCCATTGACAAACACCTTGAGGATGTGCTGAACAACCGCGTATTGGACATGTACGAGATCCGTGATTTTGCTGATGAAATGCATATCCATCCTACCCATTTGAGCAATACTATTAAACTCACCACAGGCAAACATCCCTGTTTCTTTTTCGAGGAAAAAATCATGGGGATTGCCAAAACCATGCTGCAGGAAAACAAGGTCAGTGTAGCCGAAATAGCTAACCGGCTTACTTTTGATCCATCAAACTTTACCAAGTTTTTTAAGCGTTTTGAGGGAATTACACCAAAACAGTATCGTGAACAGTGGCTGGTAAGGAACCTTGATTTATAGGACTGGAGGATTAAAGGATACGTACATATTTATAAAACCGATCTCCAAAATATGCTTAATAATCAATGATCTATAAATGTATCATTATAAGCATGGCATAGCAATCGCATACTATACAGAGCAACTATACCTCTATGCGATTCCCACGCTACGCTCGCAATGCTATATTTTCTCTATTCTATGACGGTTTTTTAAAGCGGGAGATAAAGCTGACTAATAATATATTATGGATAAAATATAAAGCAAATTTTATTAACGCCTGCTGTTATCCCTGAAGTTTTGAGTACGTACGGCAATTTGTTCTAAAGTAAGTTCGCCGTATTTTTTAGCGCGATCTGCCCATTCGGGGGCGTTGTCAACCAGGTTATCGATAATTGATTTACCGTCGGGTCCTTTTTTGGTTACGTAATTTATTCCGTAAGCAACTGCAGCACCTATAGCAAGAGTTTTGATAAAGCCCATAATTTATTTTTCTTTTCTGATATATGACAATGATAATGCCAGTTTGTTACTTCACCTGATAAAAGCTTCTATATTTGAAGTACTTAAACACCATAACCGCCATATGTTTTTTATTTTTTCAAAAGTTCTTTCGTTTTTAATGAATTTGCTTCTATGGGTATTCGCAATTTTATTGATCGCTCTTTTTCAAAGAACGTAAAACGTAAACGGAAATTTTTGCTTGCAGGTATTATTGTGCTTTATATTTTCTCTAATTCATTGTTACTTAACCTGGTTAGCTGGTGCTGGGATATCAGGGATATTGCTGTACCAGCCGATAAAAAGTATGCTTGTGCTATAGTGCTGGGTGGTTTTAGCTCGGATGATGGCAATGGCGGCGGTTTCTTTAACTCTGCTGCTGATAGGTTTATCCAGGGTGTTCGTTTGCAAAAAACAGGTAAAGTTAGCCATCTTCTTATCACAGGAGGAAACGGGCTTTTGAGGCCATCGGGTTTTAGGGAGGCCGATTGGGTAAGGGAGCAACTTAGGGAAATGCAGGTTCCGGACAGTTGCGTACTAAGCGAACCGAAATCCCGCAATACCATTGAAAATGCTGCTTTTTCAAAAGAGCTATTGCAGCAGCATAAACTTAAAGCGCCATATTTACTGGTTACCTCAGCATTTCATATGCGGCGTTCCCTGATGATATTTAAAAAACAGGGAGTTGACGTGGTTGCATACCCCTGCAATTTTTCCAGCCGCAGGTTTTCGGCATCTGCCGATGATTTCCTACCTAATGCAGGTGCTTTAGCAGGTTGGGGGACCTATATAAAGGAAGCCATCGGCTACGTGGTAACCCGTTATTTTAAGTGATCAGCCTTGTTTAAGATGCCCTATATTTGGGGTAAAATCAGGCTCCCGGCGGTTATGTTTATTCCAATTGGCTATATCCACCATTCCGGGCGGCGTTTGATAATGATTTGGGTTGGCACCGCATCTTACAATAAATTTACCTTTAGCCTGTGCAATTACAGGCCTGCTGCCGCAGATAATGCAAGGCTCGCAAAAGATGGATACCTGAATTTTAATGGGTTCGCTCATAATTAAACTAAGGTGCTATCTATCTCGTGAAAATTCAATACCAAGTAGTTGGTATTTTTACCGGTATATTACCGTTGTTCTTTAACAGGCTGGTGCATCATCAATTGTTCAATATCCTTTGCAATATCCCCCGGCTGCATTGCAAATTGAAGATATAAAAACCGCTCTCCCGGTACCACTACATCGGTACCGTTGTCCTTTATTTCCATGTTAAGTTTGCGATAGGTAAAATAAGGTTTGAGCCCCCTGATGGCTGTTAGTACGGCTGTTTCGTCCCAACTGTTGCGGCCGGTTGTGTTGTTGTCTTTTGTAAGCGCTATCTGGAAGGCGTCTTTTACCGGGCTATTTTTTATTGATGTATTATTGATCAGGCGAATCCCTGTCAAGATTTTTTCACCTATTTCAAAACCGCTCAGAGTAATGGGAGTGGGCCAGTTTTTAAATACTTCCTGTGCCGAAGCGGCATCTACATTTACATTGTATTCGCTAAACGTTTTACCGTCGGTACCTATTCCTGTAGCCATGGATACCAGTTTTTTTACTTTCTTTTTCACCAGTTGTTCTCCATCCAGTTTGCTGTATTTATCAGCTCCCGACCGGAGCAGATCGGCCAGGTTGGTGAAAAATCCAACCGAAATAATAGTTACGCTGCCATCGGCTTGCTTTGCCAGCAACTTGCGGTAAAGTGCTACCGCTTCAACTGCCTGGCTGTTTGATTTTACGTTATGCGGGTATTTGGCAATAATAGCCTGGGCCCATTGCTGTGCACAGTCTTTATTGGGCTTGTCTTTTTTTACAATACCTATGGGAATATTAGGCCTGCCAAAATAGGTGTTGATCACACTGATGGTTGGTGCGGTAGTTTCAAAGGCGTTGCATGATATAGTAGCTAATATTTGGGCCTCACCCTTGTCTGCAAAGGCATGCAGCATAGCCATGGCACCAACATCGTCATAATCTCCGGCAATATCCGTGTCGAAAATAACAGGAACAGGGCTGTGTTTTTGCGCTTTGACAAAGTTGAGGTGAAAAATGAATGCCAGGATGAGTAATGCTGATTTGAATTTCATTGTATGCAATAAAATAAAAGGCAGTTAGGCCCAAAAAAGATGTATCGGCAAATAATTGGTTTATGAATGATCGGTAATTAAATCTCGCATTATTTAATTACTTTGGCAAGTATTAATTTATAACGAACGACGCTAATCAAATGACTTATTGCCTGGGAATTAAAGTTAAAGAGGGCTTATTGGCCATTGCCGATACTCGTATAACTTCGGGGACGGATACCACTGTAAAAAAGAAGATCACTATAGAACAAAAGGATCATTTTTCGCTGTTTATCATGACCAGCGGTTTGCGCTCGGTGCGTGATAAGGCCGTGATATATTTTAATGAATTATTGGAGACAGCCGAGTTTAATAAGATGTACAAGGCTGTGAATGCATTTGGCGAACAGGTAAAGCGTGCAGCACAAGAAGATAAAGTGTCGCTTGATGCCGCCGGGTTACGATTTGACCTGAATACCATTATTGGCGGACAATTGCGCGATGACGATGAACACAAGCTTTTTTTGCTATATCCCGAAGGGAATTGGGTGGAATTAGGGCAAGGGGCGCCATACGTGGTTATCGGTAATTCGGGGCATGGTAAAGCTATCCTTAATCGCATCCTTAATGAAGATTCGAGCCTGAAACTGGCGCTTAAAACAGGTTTTCTTTCCTTCGATTCAACAAGGGTAAGCTCGAACAATGTCGATTTTCCGATAGATGTGGCTGTTTATAAAAAGGATAGTTTCAATATTGTTGAGCAGCGTTATAACAAACAGGACCTTGAACATATCTCAATCCAATGGGCCGAGGAACTGAAACTGGCACTTGACCATATTTCGGAGGATTGGATGGATGCCACATTTAACAAATTAGAAGAATTAAAAACAGGAAGCTGATAACATGAAGTTCGATGTGTTTACCCAAATGGAATATGTAGTACGGTCGCCGGGCACATTGATTTTAAACATACACGCATTACGCAGCCCAAATCAAACGGTAATAAGTGAAGAATTTGGCCTGGAACCCTATATCAAGTTTGAAGAACTGCAAACTCTGCAGGGCGAAAATCGTTTGGTGCGCTTTGATGTAAGTGCCGATACGCCCAATGTTAAAGTTACCTACAAAGCTACGGTTGATAATTGTTATGAAATAACCGATTTCGGTAATTTACAGGAAACCCACGTTTCTGAGCTGCCCTCGCCGGTGCTGCCATATTTAAATCCAAGCCGCTATTGTCAGTCGGACAAATTATACCGCCTTGCACATAATATGTTCGGGCATGTTACCAACCCTTTTGAGCAGGTGGTTGAATTGACCAACTGGATCAATAAAAACGTACAATATTTAAGCGGATCAACCAATTCACAAACATCAGCTTTTGATACCGTTACCGAACAGGCCGGCGTTTGCCGCGATTTTGCACACTTAGGCATAGCCCTTTGCCGTGCGCTTACCATACCTGCCCGCTATTTTACAGGTTATGCCTATCACCTTAAGCCAGCCGATTTCCACGCCTGCTTTGAGGCTTATCTTGGTGGTAAGTGGATACTGTTTGATGCAACACGGCTGGTACCTTTAAACGGCCTTATTAAAATAGCTACCGGCCATGATGCTGCCGACTCGGCCATAGCCAATATTTTTGGCGATGTTACTTTTACCACCATGCAGGTAAGTTGTGAACTTGCCGAAGACGGTTTTGTGCCCTTTTATTATATTGATGGGGAATTTAAGGGATTGTCATATTTGTAGCTTAGCCTGACCTTAACCCCTATGAAAAAGATATTTTTACAAGTCTCCCTTTCCCGGGGGAGATTTAGAGGGGGCTTATCGTCTCCGCTTTTTTACCGGTACTTTTTTGTTTTCTCTTATAGCATAGATCCAGTTAATCGCCAGTACTGCTACACAGATCAGTAACCCGAAAAACTCACGCACTTCTTCAATCCAGGGCTTTTCGGCTTTCATGGTTTGCACAAGACTTTCGGCATGATGGAACTTAAACCAGTCGATCAGGCCGTTGTTATCAAATATCTTATAAATGGCATAACCTGTAAAAATGATTATGCCGGTTGCATAGCCAATGGGGTAAAATTCTTTTTTGCTGCCAGGTAGCAAAACCAGGCACAATAAAGGTAAATGGGCATCCAAAGGTAAGGATCTGGATCGTTATACTGTAAACCTGCAAATGTGACAAAAAGTACAACCCATATGATATTGAAGATCTTCATAAGTAAAAAGCAATTGCAATAATTTATACTGGTTATGGTGCTTAATATACAGGTTAAGCAATGTTAAATATATGAAAATATGTTTCAGTACTTAAATAAGGAAATAACAATTATTGGTACCCAGTACCGCCCAATGCATTATCAAAATTATATCCGCCTTAACATTAATTAAATATTGCTCAAACATTTTTTAACCTAATTCACTTCATCCTTTATAACTTTCGTAGCTGTATCTTTTAAATTGTTAGTGTATATGACTTTAACGCTTTACCATTTTACCAGAAAATACTCCGGAAGGTTAAGGATTATACTGCCGCTTTTACTGTTCATACTTTTCTGCAGCCAGCAAGTAGGGGCCCAGGTTAATATTTTTGACCTGCGTAAGCAAAAAGATACCATAACACGATTTTCAGATCCGCCGGTAAAACAGAAACGTTTTGGAAGGGCTGCTTTAGAGCTTGGCCTCGCCGAGATTGCGCCCTGGACATATGATCGCTATATAGTCAACGTTGATTACGCCCGGATTTCCTGGAAAACAACAGGTCATAACCTGAACCCGGGCAGTTGGACCTGGGACAATGATCCGTTTCAAACCAACCAGTTTGGACATCCATATCACGGCAGCATGTTTTACAGCGCCTTCAGGAGTAATGGTTATAGTTTTTGGCAATCAGTACCGGCTACTATGGTGGGCAGTTACCTGTGGGAAACATTTGCCGAAAACCAGGCACCCGCCCCTAACGATTTTATCAACACCAGCTTTGGCGGCATAGTATTGGGCGAAATGACCTATCGACTATCAAATAAGATTATTAATAACCACCGCCGCGGTTTTAAACGGCAAGCCAGTGAGGTGCTGGGTTTTTTGGTTAACCCGATGAATGGCCTTAACCGCATTATTGATGGAAAATGGGGAAAGGTTGTTGGGCCGGCAAATAGGTCGCAGGATGATTCATCAAAAGTGAGTGCAGAATTTGATCTGGGCGCGCGTAAGTTTAACAGCGGCAACCAGGGACTGTTGACCCACGGACGGTTTGGTTGGTTTGGCAGGGCGAAGCTGCTTTACGGCGCTTCAAACGAAAATTTGCACACACCTTTCAGCAATATTTCCATCACAGCCGAGTTTGGGAAAGACGATAGCAGTGCGGTTAATGTGATCAGTGTTTATGGATCTCTTGCAGGATGGGACGTTTCGTTATCGGATAGCGTGGAGAACCTGATCATCATATCAGCTAATTATGATTACATACGCAATGCTGCGTTCTTTTACGGAGGGCAAAGCGTAAAGGCTAATCTACTATCTGAATTTAAATTATTGAATGGCTTTAAAGTGAATACCGCGGTGGGTGCGGGGCTTATCATTTTAGGAGCCGCTCCCGATCCCTACCTGTATAGAGGGCGCAATTATGATTACGGCTCGGGTTTTGCCATAAACGGCAGAGCTGGTTTTAATATAGGTAACAGATTTTATTATAGCATTAATTATCGCGGTAGCTGGCTCATGACTATTAATGGTAATAAGTCGCATTATTTTTTACATACCATAACCAATGAGATAAGTTACCGCGTGTTAAAAGATCTCTCGATAAGTGCCGAACCCGGATATTTCAGGCTGGAAGGAAACTATAAAAATCACCCGGATGTAGACAAAACTTACCCGTACCTGCGGATCTCAACAAGGTACAGAGTTAACCTGTAAGCTAAAAAAAGGATTGGAAAAATTTGATGTCGCGGGCAGATTCGAACTGCCGTTTAGGGTATTGCGGACCCCCACCTATCCTCTCGGTCACGCGACTTGAAAACCATAAAAATTCACTTAATCAGATCGGTTGTGGGGTGTAGATATAATTATCTCTCTCCCGTTTTGCACAGGAGCAGGAATTAGCACCTTTTACATTATGCGGATGTACAGGTTGCTAAGACGTCTTTGGGCCTTTCCCTCAGTCTTTCTTGATAAGTTATTAAAAGAACACTTTGTCGTTGTTGACAATGCAAATATAACAATAAATTATATAATTCCTATAGTTTTAGTAGTTTAATTGATATTTATTTCTTTTCCGTTCATTTTGAGGTAGATAAATTTATTAATGCTGTCTCAGTCCATACTTTCTGGGAGTTTTCCGATAGAAATATTTTGAAAAAAACTGAAATGGTCACCATTTAATCTGAAGTAGTCACCATAATTTTCATTCCTAACTATTGCACCTTTGTATTGTTAAAACATTAAAAAAACATCACAATGGGAACAAATAAAATTGCACTGATAACCGGTGGAAGCCGCGGGCTGGGTAAAAATGCTGCATTGCACCTGGCTAAAAAAGGTATTGATGTAATAGTTACTTATCGCAGTAAAAAAGAGGAAGCTGAAGCTGTAGTTGCAGAAATTGAATCGGCAGGACAAAAGGCTGCTGCTTTACAACTGGATACAGGTATCGTATCCACCTTTGATGCTTTTATTACAAAACTGAAAGCAACCCTAAACGAAAAATGGAACCGTGATACCTTTGATTTTCTGATCAATAATGCAGGTATCGACGCTGCCTCGCCATTTGCACAAACCACCGAAGAAGATTTTGACAGCCTGTTTAATGTTCATTTTAAAGGTGTTTACTTTTTAACCCAAAAAAGCTTACCGGTAATTGCCGACGGCGGCCGGATCATTAATTTTTCGACCGGGCTGGCCCGTTTCTCAACTCCGGGGTATGCCGTTTATGCATCCATGAAAGGCGCTATCGAGGTATTCACCAAATACCTGGCGAAAGAATTGGGCAGCCGTGGTATAGCCGCAAATGTGGTGGCTCCGGGTATTATTCAAACCGATTTTACCAAAGCGGCATTTGATTCGCACCCTGGTTTGGAAGAAATGATGTCGAAGTCAACAGCTTTGGGCAGGGTAGGCCAGCCGGATGATATTGGTGGCATAGTAGCTTTTCTATGCACTGAGGATGCCCGCTGGATCAATGCTCAGCGTATTGAAGCTTCGGGCGGGATGTTCTTGTAGTTGATTGTCTGAATCAGAATTTTTAAATTAACAGAATGTAATGCAAATAAATTATTTATTCTGAAAATTCATTAATCCTGTAAATTCTGATTCAGACAATTTCCTATCTTTCGCACAAAAAAGCACATGGAATTTGGTAGAGTAACGGACGAAGAATTATCCCGGGTTGATTTTACCTTGCCGGCCGACCCGCAGATAACTGTTGAAACCCTTGCCGCTGCAAAAAATGATGTGCCTTTGCAGGTACATGTTGGCTGCGCAAAATGGGGGCGCAAAGAATGGATTGGCAAAATTTATCCGCCAAAAACCAAGGACGCCAATTTTTTAGATGAATACGTTAAGCATTTTGATTGCATTGAGCTTAACGCTACCTTTTACCAGGTTTACGGTCCGGATACCATTTCCAAATGGAAACAAAAAGCCGATAGCAATCCCGGTTTTAAATTTTGCCCTAAATTTTCTCAAAGCATTAGTCACATTCGCCGGTTAAAAAACGCGGAGGATATCACGACCACGTATTATGAAGGTATTTTGGCTTTCGGCGATAAGCTTGGTCCGCTGTTTTTGCAGTTGAGCGATAATTACACACCAAAGAGTTTTCCGGAGCTTAAGGCCTATCTTGAACAACTACCAAAAGATATTCCCGTATTTGTTGAGCTGCGCCATAAAGACTGGTTTGCCGTTGCCGAAAACCGCGACAAGGTATTTAATCTTTTCCGAGATCTGAATATTGGCTCTATCATAACTGATGCCAGCGGCCGCCGCGATGTGGTGCATATGGCATTGCCTACACCACACGCCTTTATCCGCTTTGTAGGCAACAGTCTGCACCCAACAGATTATGCCCGCGTTGATGAATGGGTTGAGCGGATCAAAAACTGGAAAGATCAAGGCCTTAAATCGGTATGGTTTTTTATGCACCAGCATGATGAGCGTTACTCACCAGAGCTTGCTGATTATGTGGTTGAAAAACTAAATGACGCTTTGGGCACCCAATTAATGCGCCCTCAATTTATCCAGAGAGACAATAATAAGCCAACCGCCCAAACCTCGCTGTTATTGTAATGGCTCTGTAGTAGCCGGCGGAATTTTCATAGCCGGGTTAAAGTTGGGGATCAGTTGCCTTACCTTATCCGCGGTTGAATTGTTCATATCCAGGAACGACCAGTTTTTGCCACCATCGCCGCTAACCGCCAATAAGTTGCTGTGCATGGCCATACGGCCTTTTGGGCTTGCCATAATGATAGTTTCGGGCAGCAGGCAATGGATTTCCTTCCCGGCTTTATAAAATTTACCAGGGGTGCCAACTGTAATGTTTTCAAAGCTGATGCCCGCAGTTTTCATTTGCTGCATAGCTGTACCAATCATATCGGCCATTTTTTCTTTGCCCCCGGCCATTTGCACCGCTTTGGGATAAGTATAACTAATAATAGTCTTATAATCTCCTTTGGTCATGCTTTGGGCCATCAGGATTGCCTGTTGTTTTACAACTACCGGATTTTGAGCATGTAATGCCAGCGGCGATAATATGATGATCAGGAGCCTGAATATATTTTTCATGGGATGTTTCTGTTTTTTTATGAGGATCTCATCGGCAAGTTGATCGGTACCATCAACCTTGCTGCTGCATTTAAGCCCCAATATGCAATTTACTAAATTAAAAACACCAACATTTTTAAAAGAAGGTATTTGCTTACCGGTTTTAAAGGTGTGTCCTCAGGCCATGTTGTATAAGGCAGACTTGCGAAGTGTTTAAAACTTCGCAAGTCTGTCCCTGCTTATCATCGTACCTCGAAAGTCCGCCGGATTTCAAAATTCTGCAACATCTGCTAAAGTTTATCTGGCCTACTTCCTCTTCAACGCTTCCGCAATACCCTTTTCAACCAATGGCTCCATTAACCTGTATCCTTCAACAGTAGGGTGCACACCATCAGCGGCTAAATTTTTCGGCAAACCTTTGCGCTCGTCGGCCATGGCGCTATGGTAATCTACATAAACCATTTTATTGGCATCGGCAAAAGCTTTGATCATGGCGTTAAGCTGCACCACTTTTTGCGCAGGTTCCATACCCGGGCGCCATGGAAAGGCATAGGCGGGCAGTACTGAACATAATACTACTTTAATATTGGCGGCCTTAGCCAGCAATGCCATGGATTGAATATTGCCAAAAATATCTTCAATAGCTATCGGGCCGTTATTTTGGGCGATATCATTTATTCCTGCCAGGATCACCACGGCACCAGGTTTCAGATCTATCACATCATCACGAAAACGCACCAGCATTTGGGTGGTGGTTTGTCCGCTGATGCCGCGGTCAAAATATGGTTTATCGCTCCAGAAGGTTGAATCCCTGCTGATCCAGAAATCGGTAATGGAATCGCCCATATAAACTACACTTTTAGGGTTTGGGGCTGATGCTTTTACCTTTTCATTATCGGCCTGGTAACGGGTCATGTTTGCCCAGTCTTTATGAAATGCATCTTCCCATTGCTTATGGTAGGCTTCCCATTGATCGGCTCTCTCTTTAACTGTTTTTACTTTAGGGTCTATGGGTTTTAAAAAACCTTTCAGATCGAGCCACTCGTTAAAGCGGTCTATCCAGTTGTCGGTAGGCAGGTTTTGTTTGCGCATGCCAAAACCGTGGCCTCCTTTAGCGTACATATGCAGCTCGGCGCTGTGTTTTGATGCCAGCCATTTGCTATAAAGCTCAATGCTGTGCGGAGCAAGGCCAAGCTGATCATCAGTAGCTGCAGCTATAAACATCGGCGGCGCGTCGTCAGGGATTTTTGAGATCAGTTCTGGAGGCACGTATGCATAAATAGGCGCGTCAAAATCGGGTTTGTTAGCTGCTGTGTAATTGAAAGCTGCGGCACCGGCCAGTGTGCCGCCTGCCGAAAAGCCCATGATCCCGATTCGTTGCGGCGAAACATGGTATTCGGAGGCATGTTCACGCACATAAGTCAGCGCTGCACGCGCGTCAGCGATAGCTAAGGGAATGATAGGCGCTACCTGTTTAGGGAAATCCTTCTGACTCATTTTGGCTACCAATTCTTTTACCGGGTCGTTAGTTAAACTGTGAGCCAACCTGTATTTCAGTACGAAGCAGGCTACCCCCTGTTTGTTGAGCCATTTAGCTACGTCATACCCCTCGCTGTTGATTGACAGGGTATGGAAGCCGCCGCCGGGACAAATAACCACCGCGGTGCCGGTAGCGATGGATGAATCGGGCAGGAAAACACCCAGGGAAGGGCGCGTAACGTTGTAAACAACTTTGGTATTAAAAGCGTTGTTGTCGCTTTCGCCCTCGTTCCAGATCCAGTTTTCGGAACCGGGAGCCGCGCCGGGGTAAAGTGGGATAACTTTTTGCTGGGCCTGTACGCAAAGGGCCGACAATAGGAGTAAGGTGCCTATCAGTTTTAATTTCATGGGAGGTTAATTCAGGTTAAATGTTGATGTACAAAAATAACAGCATAAAGCTAAACTACAAGGTGCCTAAACGTTTTAGCAAAGACAAATTCCATTTTTATTATAACATCTGTAACCTCGCTGTAAAATATCTGTTATCAGGATTATTGACAGATATTTTCACTATCTTAATCACTCCTGATTTGAATGACCGTGGTATTTATCCATATCAAAAATTTGCTCCGGATTTTGCCGCTGTTGGTTTTGCTTGGTGCGTGTGCCAAACAAAAAAAGTTTTCCAAAGCGATTGCAATAGTTCAAAAGATTATAAAAAGATTTCATTTACAGAGCTGACCAGTCATATTGAAAAATATGATAAACAATATGTTGAAGTGAGCGGTAAATACAAGGAAGGGAACGAGCAATCCGCGCTTTTTAATGACAGCCTGTTCTCGAGCCACGCATTACATAATGCCATTTGGGTTGATTTTAGTCAGGATTGCCCCCTTTATCTGCCGGGTACTCATATAGGTTTGTTTACCTATAATGATGGTCAGTTTATCCGTATGAATAAACGTAAAGTAACTATTCGGGGCGTGGTTGATGCCAGCGATAAAGGCCATTTAAAACAATACAGAGGTACCATCGACAGGGTGAGTTTTATCGAACTGTGATCTTCAATGCTTTTGAAAATAAAAACAATGCGCCCCGGTATCAGTTGTAATTATAAAAACAATAGTTATGGCTATCAACCCCAATGATGCACCAGACAATGGCTTTTTCGATGAATCAGATGATGAGGAGATCATCAATCAAAATCAAATAAAAGGTTCAAATATGGTAAAAGACCCTGATGAATGGTCAACAGGTGATGAACCCATGACCGGCGCACAGCATTCCTACCTCAAAACATTATCTGACGAGGCCGGTGAAGAGTTTGACGGATCGCTTACCAAAGCCGAAGCATCAAAACGGATAGACGAGCTGCAGCATAAAACAGGCAGGGGATTGAATAATTAATTAAAATAAGCAATATTAAAACCCGTTGCTTGCAGTAAAGGCTCGAGTTCTTTGTAAATGTATGCTTGCCGTTTAAAACCGTGGATTGATATCGATATTAAATAGTCAGTTTCAGGCCGTCATACGCCAGTTCAATGCCTGCAGGCAGCTCTTTGGAAACGTCAGCATGTTTGCCCAGCCTGTGGCTTATATGTGTAAAGTAGGTGGTTTCGGCCCCAATGTCGTTAGCAAAAGCTATGGCTTCTTCAAGCGTAAAATGGGAAATATGGGTTTCCTTTTGCAGGGCGTTGATCACTAATATTTTTGTGCCTTTTATTTTTTTCCTTTCTGCATCCGGAATTGTTTTGGCATCGGTGAGGTAGGTAAAATCTTTAATCCTGAAACCTTTTATAGGCAATCTGTAATGAAACACCTCGATAGGGACAGAACTCAACATTACCGATCATAAAGGGATCAAGCGCAATAATGTGCATGTTTACCTGCGGAATGCCCGGGTAACCCGTGCCATCAAAAATATAGGGAAATTCACGCACCAGGGCTTTTTGCACCCTTTCATCAGCGTAAATATCAATCGGGGCGTTTTGTTTGTAATTAAACGCGCGGATATCATCCATACCGGCAATATGGTCTTTATGCTCATGTGTAAAAACGATAGCATCAAGGTGCTGTACTTTTGCACGAAGCATCTGGTACCTGAAATCGGGGCCCGAATCAATGGCAATTACCTTTTCCTCGGTTTCAATTAAAACAGAGCTGCGCAGCCGCTTATCGTGCTTATCTGTTGAGAGGCATACCTCGCAGTTACATGCTATAACAGGTACCCCCTGCGATGTTCCGGTTCCTAAAAATGTTATGGTCACAGCTGCAGTTTAGTTTGTTTAATTTCCTGCAAAAATGTAATCTGTTTATCATCAAGCAGCTTGTAATCTACCTCAAGTTCGCGCAATAGCTCAACCAAAGCAAGGATCTTACTTTCCAGATTAGAGAAACGGTTTACCACAATCATTTTACTGTTAAGCAGCAGGCAGGCACCGGTTTTAAAGTTTCCCTTTTCATAACGCACTTTATAACCGGCTGTTTTTAACAGCAGTTCCAGTTTCTCGAGTGTATGGTTAGTTGCGGGAAGCATTAATTTCAAAAGTAGTAAAAATGGGTGTATTTGCAGGGCTTAAATTGGCATTTGCATGTCACATTTGGTAATTAAATTTCTATTTTTATTTACCTTTTATAACCTAAAACCATCCGGATGAAGAACTTACTGCTCATAGCAACAGGCATTGTTTTTAGCATTGCCGTTTATGCACAGCAAACCAAAACCTATGCCGAAAAGCTTGGCTGGCCTAAAGGCGCACGTGTAATTATCCTGCATGTTGACGATGCCGGTATGTCGCACGAATCAAACGAAGGGGTGGAGAAAGCCATTGGTGAGGGTATAGCCACTTCAACCAGTGTGATGATGCCCTGCCCCTGGGTACCAGATTTTAAGCATTATATGGATCAGCACCCGGGAATTGATGCAGGGCTGCACTTAACCTTAACTTCCGAATGGAAAAATTACCGATGGGGGCCGCTTGCGGGTAAGGCAACAGTTCCGGGACTGATTGATAAAGAAGGCGCTTTCTGGCCCGGAGTAGTCGCCGTTTATTTCCATGCTACTGCCGATGAGATTGATAAGGAGATCCGCGCCCAGCTTGACCGTGCCTTAACCATGGGCTTTATACCAACCCATCTCGACTCGCATATGGGTACTTTATTTGCCAAGCCGGCTTTTCTCGAAAAATATATTAACCTCGGCATTGAAAAAAGATACCGGTAATGCTGCCCGGAGGCGAGGATCTTTTTTACCGCGAGGAAGCAAAGAATGCTACGATAGCACAGCTTAAAAAAGATGGTAAATATACTGAAGGAATGACGATACCCGAACCTGCCGAACTGGCAAAAGCGCGTGAGCTTGGCGACGTAGTCTGGAAAGGAGGTTTGCCGGTACTGGACGATCTCGATAATTCAAGCTATGACTGGGTAATGCCCGATATTGACAAGGCTACTGATAAGGAACTGCAAAAATGGTACACAGACCACTATATCGAAAACTTCGACCGTTTTTCGCCGGGATTAACGATGGTACTGATGCACTGCACACAACCGTCGCCGCAATTTAAAAATATCTGTAACGAAGGCCAGAAACGGAAAGGCGACCTGCTGGCCATGACCGATCCTCGCCTGAAAGCTTATCTTAAACAAAAAGGCTTTATTTTAACCACCTGGAAAGAGGTAATGGAGCGGAGGGTTAAGGTCGGAAAAGAGTAAGTTTGAACTTAAATATAACAACCCGTGCATATCAACATCTTCGGCGCGTCTGGCTCAGGGGTAACTACGCTGGGCAAAACTTTGAGCGAGAGACTTGATTACCCGTATTTCGACAGCGATCATTATTTCTGGTTCCCTTCCGATCCTCCTTTTACTAACCGGCGACCGCCTGAAGAACGAAATGCTATGATTAACAGTGAAATGGCCGGTAATGAAAACTGGATCCTTGGCGGGTCCGTCATCAACTGGAACAATAACTGGCGATTTGATCTGTCGGTATTTTTATATATCCCGCCAGCCATCAGGATTTGGCGTTTGCAGCAAAGAGAGCTTGAACGTTATGGCGATATTATCTATACCGGTAGGGAGCGAAATAAGCTTTATAATGAATTTATTGACTGGGCACGCGGTTATGATGAGCTCATCACCAACAGCCGAAGCCTGCATTCGCATAAGAATTGGATGAACAAGCTCACAACTCCTTTGCTGATTATAGAAGGTGATACAACTGTTGAGGAAAGGGTAGAGGCTGTTTTAGGGAAAATTAAGGAGTTAATTTTGTAATAAAAACAACTCTTCGCCGCCGCTCGGCTCCTGCCGAGTGGCAACTATCCTGCGGCGTCCCGCCGCCGGGATCAAATAAATCAGGTGTTTAACGCAGGCCAGAGGCCTGGTAATAGTTGCCACTCGCCAAGAGGCGAGCGGCGGCAAAATAATTAAAATAAAAAAAACGGGAGGTAACCCCCCGCTTCAAAATATCTCAAATCGCACATCTAAGAAAGATTACCTCAAGTCCACCAGTTCAACACCCGGGTGACCTTTGGCATCCCATGCAAAAGTAGCGTCAGGAGCAGGTACGTTGGGGGTAAAGGTACGCACGGTATAAGTATACCTGTTGCCGTTTTTATCAAACAGCAAAGCACTGTAGAGCTGTTTTTTTACTTTATCGATAGTAAGCTTCACTTTAAAAATAGCTTTTTTATCATCTTCGGGTGTAAGCTCAATATTTTGGTAAGTTTTACCTGATATCTTTTGCTCGCCGGTGTACAGGTATTTAAACCCTTTTTCATACATGGTAAAAATCTGGGCAGGGTTGCTCAATCCGTCGCCGCTTTTGTCAGCGTCACTTACCTGTACTTCTTTATCTTTTTTAAGGTATGTCCACTGGTTTTTGCCGTCGCTCAAAATTTCTTTGTCTACTTCGGGTTTTGCGGCTGCGCTGTAAAGGGTAACGCGGTATTTACCGGTTTTCGCCCTTGATATCAGGGTGCCGGTTTGTGTTTCTTTAATATTGGCCTGTTGGTTATTCAGGCTAAAGGTAAAATCACTTTTAATAACATCGTACGACCGGTATTTTTGGCTTACCTGGTTTAAAATCGCTTTTGCCTGGCTGTCTTTTTGTGCAAAGGCAGTGCTGTATGTACTTATTGCTAAAATGGTATATGCTATGATCCTTTTCATTCAGTTTTATTCAACAACAACTATTGTTATTAATAGTTATTGGATTAGAGTAATTAAATTTTGCTTGGTTTAATCTTTAATTGGTTTTTGCAGTGTTTCGAGGTAGCGCTCAAGGCTGTATTCGTCGGGATAGAGTACATCACGGGCCTTGCTGCCTTCAAACGGCCCTACAATTCCGGCTGCTTCCAACTGGTCAATAATGCGGCCGGCGCGGTTATAGCCCAGTTTCATTTTGCGTTGGATAAGCGATGTTGAGCCTTGTTGGTGCAGTACAATTAAACGGGCAGCTTCTTCAAACATCGGGTCGCGGTCGTCCGGGTCATATTCTTTGGCGCCGCTGCTGGCTTCACCTTCTCCCACATATTCGGGCAGGTACATGGCCGATGGATAACCTTTCTGGTTGCCGATAAAATCAGATATAGCTTCAACCTCCGGCGTATCCACAAATGCACACTGTAAACGGATCAGGTCGCTACCTGTTGAAAATAGCATATCCCCACGACCGATCAACTGATCAGCGCCGCCGGCATCCAGAATGGTGCGCGAATCGATCTTAGAAAGTACCCTGAAGGCCAGCCTTGACGGGAAGTTGGCTTTGATAGTACCGGTAATGATGTTAACAGAAGGGCGCTGCGTTGCAATAACCAAATGGATACCCACCGCACGTGCCAGCTGCGCAATACGGGCAATAGGCATTTCTACTTCTTTACCGGCAGTCATCATCAAATCGGCAAACTCATCAATCACCAAAACTATAAACGGCAGGTAACGATGTTTTTCAGGGTCGCTGATCTTACGGTTTACAAATTTGGCGTTGTACTCTTTCAGGTTGCGTACCTGCGCGTCTTTCAGCAAGTCATAACGCTGGTCCATTTCAATACAAAGCGAATTGAGCGTGTTTACTACCTTTTTGGTATCGGTGATGATGGCATCGCCATCATCAGGCAGCTTAGCCAAAAAGTGCCTTTCTATCTTACGGAAAAGCGTAAGTTCCACCTTTTTAGGGTCAACCAGTACAAATTTGAGCTCGGCAGGGTGTTTTTTATACAGCAGCGATACCAGAATGGCGTTAATACCAACCGATTTACCCTGGCCGGTGGCTCCGGCAACCAGTAAATGTGGCATCTTGGCCAAATCGGCAATAAAAACTTCGTTAGATATGGTTTTACCTAAAGCGATAGGCAGGTCCATCGTGGTATTCTGGTATTTTTCCGTGGATAGAATAGAGCGCATCGAAACCATCTCGGGATTTTGATTAGGCACTTCAATACCGATGGTTCCCTTGCCAGGCATAGGGGCAATGATACGGATGCCTAATGCAGCTAAACTTAGTGCGATATCATCTTCCAGGTTCTTGATCTTGCTGATCCTTACACCTGGGGCAGGGATGATCTCGTATAAGGTAACCGTTGGGCCAATGGTTGCCTTGATCTTATCAATCTCGATGTTGTAATGGTTCAGCGTTTCAACAATTTTATTCTTGTTGGCTTCCAGCTCTTCGGCATTAACCGAAATCTTGTTTGAACCGTGGTTTTCTAATAACTCCAGGTGCGGAAGTTTGTATGAAGCCAGATCGAGCTTGTGGTCATATATACCAAATTTGCTTAGCAGGTCATCCTGTTTGGCTCCATCAGCCTGTTCAACACTTAATTCGGGCAGAGGCCTGTTGGTATCAATGGTGAGTGGGATTTCTTCTTCCTCTTCGGGTTCGTGTTTAATTGTATTTTCAGGACGCAACACCACAGGTTCATGATATCCGGGCATTTGCTCCATAGGAGGGTGCCTAAGCGGTGATGGAGGTATAAGCGGTTCCTGTACCATGGGCTCGGGCATGATGCTGCTTACATGGGTTTCGCGGATGTTGTTATTGCCCCGGGGCCATTCAAGCGGCATTGACGGCTCTTCATCAATCAGTTCAACAGGTTCAGGTGCTATCTCATCAACACTCATTGCTGCAACCGGGCGGTTTTTACGCTGGGGTATTTTAAAGTCGATGTTATAGGCTATTACCAATACGGTAAGTGCCAAAAACACCAGCAATCCGCCGGTACCCGCTTCACCTATCTGAGCCGCAAGTAAGCGGTTGGTCCAAAAACCGAAACCGCCTTCAAGGTAGTGGGGATAATCAATCACAAATGAATGAAAATAAGCTATCGCCACAGAAATAAAAACAATGCTGAATAACGAATATGCAAGTGTTTTACGTATAGAAAATAGCCTCGCTTTAAAAAGCAGACGATATCCTACAACAAAAAAAACAAAAATAAAAAGGAATGAAGCTACGCCAAACCACTCATAAATAAACTGATTGGATAATAACGCGCCAAACTTGCCCAGCCAGTTTTGCGCCCTGATGGTTGGATCGCTCAGGTCGGCAATTTCATGAACGGTAGTGCCTGTTGAAAGGTTATGCCAGCCGCCGTTTGTTTTGGAAATATAGCTTTGGTCTTCCTGCCAGGTAAACAGGTATGATGTAAAAGCAATGAGGAAAAAATGGATAATAGCAGTGAAAACAAACCTGCTATTTTAACAGCCTTGCCGTTTTCATAGTCATAGTCAAAGCTGGGCAGTTTAGGTAATTTCCTGCCTTTCGCCCGTTCCTGTTCGGCCTTGCCGCTTTGGCGAGGCTGATTTTCTCCCTTGAAATTATTTGATCTAAACTGGTTTCCTTTTGCCGGCATCCTGATGTAACAATCGTTTATGTGCAAACTTACGTAAAATTTCACCTATGTGAACTTTGCAGTTACACCCGGTAAATATTTTATATAAGATTCAGTAACCTGCAAAAAATTACAGGCCGAATCAATATAAAGTTAACAGATTATATAACTTATTGGCAACATTTTTAATTTTTTAGTATAATTGAAAAACAACATTTACCCGTAACATAAACGTAAATTTAACAAAGTGAATATAGTAGCGCCGTTAATAGTAAACGCTTTACTTAACTAAGTAATGAGCATAGAAAGACTAGAAGAATATATCGCCTCAGCTGATTTAGATAGTATCAATACCCTGCTTGGCCGAGATCCTGCGCTGGCTACTCAAAAAACAAGCCTCAGGGTATCGCCGCTTATGCTTTCGTGCTATTATAAAAAGCCGGAGGTTACCGGTTTACTGTTAAACTATGTAAACGATATTAGTTTGTTTGAAGCGGCTGCGGCCGGCAAATTTGATACGGTTGCCCACCTGGTTACTACTAACCCAAATACTCTTGATGATTACGCCGAAGATGGCTTTACTGCTTTAGGGCTTGCCTGTTATTTTGGGCAGTTTGATGTTGCGCGCTACCTGGTGCTCAAAGGCGCAAATGTTAACCTGCAATCAAATAATGGTTTCAACGTGTTTCCAATTCATTCGGCGGCGGCAGGTAATTATACTGAGATTGCCCGTATGCTGATTGAAAACGGTGCGAAGGTAAATGTGATACAGCAGGCCGGTGCCACACCGCTGCATTCGGCTGCACAAAATGGCAACCTGGAACTCATTATCCTGTTGCTGGAAAATGGTGCCGAGCTTTTTATACGCATGGAAGGCGGCAAACTCCCCGCCGACCTGGCCCGCGAAAAAGGTTTTGAAGAGATAGCTGAAATTTTGAGTTGATGTTTAAACGCTTAATTTTAAACTGGTTAAGTGATAGCTTTTTACTAAAGATGAGCGTTTTTTAAGGCTTATCGCATGTTTTCGTACCGGGGGCTTTTATATATTTGTAATAACCTGAATTATAACAAATGAAAGAAATAGCGCTGCTTATTCACGAAGACATTAATCTTTCAACCATATCGGGCGTATTGGATATGGTGAGGCATACTAACCGTTTTTTGGTAGAAAGCGGCAAAACCGAGGCCTTTAGTGTAATGCTTGTAGGCGAAAAAATAAACAATAACCTGCTTTATTTCCCTGCCCAGTTTACCGGTTTTAAAACCATTGATGAGATCAAAGATATCGATCTGGTAATAGCCCCGGCGTTTTATGGTCCGCCTGATTTGGTGATGCGTAAAAACAAAAACCTGATTGATTTTATAAGGGACATGTACAATAAGGGCGCGGAAGTGGCCAGCCTGTGTTTCGGTAGTTATTTTTTGGCCGAAGCGGGTGTGCTTAACGGCAAACCCTGTACTACACATTGGGTTGCTGTTGATGATATGAAACGCCGCTATCCGGATGTGAATATTTTACCCGATATGGTAACCACCGATAAAGACGGGACTTATACCAGTGGCGGTGCTTTTTCAAGCATGAACCTGATCCTGTACCTGATTGAAAAATATTGTGGCAGGGATACCGGTATTTGGGCAAGTAAAATGTTTTCGCTGGATATTGACCGTACCAGCCAGGCGCACTTTAAAGTATTTGAAGGGCAGCATCAGCATGAAGACCAGGAAATAATGCGTTCGCAGTTGTTTATCGAAAATAATTACCACCTGCCTATTTCGGTAGAGGAGATTGCCGGACAAACCAATATGAGTAAGCGTAATTTCATTCGCCGGTTTAAAAGTGCCACGCAGAATACGCCAATGGAATACCTGCAAAAGGTAAAGATCGAATCTGTAAAAAAAGGCCTCGAGAAAACCAATTTCAATATCAGCGAGCTGATGTACAAAGTTGGTTATAACGACCTGAAAACGTTCAGGAAGATCTTTAAACGGATAACAGGCTTAACTCCGCAGGATTACAGGAGTAAATATTGCCGCAGGGCAGTGCTGGAGAATTGAATGCCCCCTGTAAATCTCCCCCGGGAGGGGAGACTTGAAAAACTCTTAAGCCCTCTCCTTTGGAGAGGGTTGGGTGAGGCTCGTTGTTTCGTACCTCAATGACACTTTTATAGTATGGGTTTTAAACAACTTCAGCTTTACTTTCTTTTACCTTATCAGTTTTTTCTTGCTCCCCAAGCGATTCAAAATAGGTCTTTTTAACCACTGTTGTCATTTTATGATCGCCCGTATGGCTCCAGCCGGGTGGCATTATAACGTACAGAAACTTGTTTTTAATACCGGGCGCCTTGCGTACATCTTTGGCCAGCGCTATTATCTCGCCAAAATAAGCATCCAAAAAGCTGTTTTTAATCATGGGGCGACTGATGCCATATTCAATAGGGATCTTGCGGTCTTCATTTTGGAAGGTGCCGAAAACTTTATCCCATATCGGTAACAAGTTACAGAAATTGGTATCCATATATAATGGATTACGCGCATGATGTACCCTGTGATGCGATGGTGTAAGTACGATTCTGTTGAGGAAGCCAAGTCGTCCATCTTCAATAAGGTTTTCACCAATGTGGATCATAGATCCCCAAAATCCATCAATAAACATAATTACAAACAGCATAGGCGGGTTTACACCTAATAAAATACAAATGCTGGTGCGGATGAGATCTGCATAAGGCGCTTCAAGAAAGAAATGGGCAAAGGTAACTGAAAGGTTCATGCTTTCGGGCGCGTGATGGGTTGAGTGGAGGCACCACAGGATCCTCACCTTGTGCGCAAGGTAGTGATACCAAAAATGAGCAAACTCCCATACTATATAGCCGTAAATAAACCAGTACCAGGTAAACGTGGTTTTGAAAATAGCAAACCGCGAAAAAAACCGATACAAAAACCTACCATGGCAATGGAAAGTACGCTGCCTATAAAAGCATTTAGTACATATGTCCAAAAAGAGATCTTGTAATGGATCACCTTGAATTTTTTATAAAAGGCTCCCCTGATGATCTCAAACACCAAAAGTACAGGCAGCATAGGGCCCAATAAAGCCGTAATGCCATCATAGGTAAGCAGTTTGCCATAATCGCCCGATTTGATGATGGTATACAATCCGCCGAGGCCAAAAAATCCTGTAATATGCTCGTATATCGTTTTTAAAAAATCCATATCGAAAATTAGGTTTACCGGTAAAAGGTTTTATTCAAATTTAGGAAAATTAATTTGTATATATGTAGGTACATGTAAATTCTTTGAAAGGATATCAACATCACACATCAGGGCTGACCTGCCTGTGCTCTTCGGTCCTTTTTATTATCAATGATAAATTAGCTTATTAAATAAAGTGAAAAGAAATGAGGGAGCATCAAATAAAAAGGGTAACGAGTGTAGTGATGCCAGGAGTGAGTAACTCTGCATCAATCCCGAAACAATCTATTAACAGCAAGGTTATTTCTCTAAATTTACCTCAAAAAATCATCTGATATGAAATTATTTAACCGTGCTTTTATATTATTTTTAGTGTGTATGATCCGGTACAGTTTAGTTAACGCACAATCAACACCTTTGCCCCAAACTTCTGCCAACAGTCCGCTACAAAACAACCGCATCAAAATTGATTCCCTCGATAAAAAATTGATAGCCTTATTGGGCGAACGCGAGAGGGTAGTAAAAGAGATAGGCATTTACAAAGCAAAAAACAATATACCGGCCCTCCAAGCCGACCGTTTTAAACAGGTACTGGAGAAAACTGTCGAAGCCGGAAAACAGGAGGGGCTCTCCGCCACATTCATTACAGAACTTATGAACGCTATCCATAAAGAAAGTCTGCGCATTGAGGAAGAAATTAAGGCTCAAAAACAATAGCCGGTGTAAAAAATACACTATAATTTAAAAAGCATTTTAGCGCATCAAATTTGTAAGCTATTTCTATACGAGTTATCGTTCAATGTATTTATTATCAATTGATTAAACTAAGATAAAATTTGGTATTAAGGCGTATCAATTTGCCCGGCACGACCTTTTGAGGTGATAATTTATATCGTGATTTTTGCTTTTTTTAATTAAGTTTAATAAATTTGACAACTCCGGTTAGCCACAGTCCAGGCTTGTAACCAAGCCGGTAAGCCTATTAATTAAACTCATGCAAAAAAAGTATTTAATTGCCTGTTTCATCGCGGGCGGATTATTAAAGATTGGCTTTGTCAGCGCCCAGGGTAAAGCGCCTTATTCGGTAATGGGTAAATCGGTCAAGGTGATTGTCTCTGAGCAAAAGGCCGGGTATAAATTTAAAGAAACCGAAACCCTGAAGTTTGCAGATAAGCCTCAACCTGCAGAAACAGAGGTGGCAGTTTTTATTGATCCGTCCAAAACATTCCAAACGATGATAGGAATTGGCGGTGCGCTTACAGATGCGGCAGCCGAAACTTATGCCAAACTGCCAAAAGATAAACAAAAGGAATTTTTAACTGCTTACTATAATAAAGCCAAAGGCATTGGTTACTCCTTTGGCCGCACCAATATTCAAAGCTGTGATTTTTCGAGCGATAGCTACAGTTATGTAAAAGATGGTGATAAGGAATTAAAAACCTTTGATATTAGTCATGATAAAACCTACCGGATTCCTTTTATTAAAGCGGCCGCAGCGGCTGCGGGAGGTAAACTGACCATGTTTGTATCACCCTGGAGCCCTCCTGCTTTTATGAAAGATAATAACGATGTACTGCATGGAGGTAAGCTCAAAAAGGAATTTGATCAAAGCTGGGCCAACTTTTACGTTAAGTTTATTAAAGCTTATGAAAAAGAAGGGGTTCCTATATGGGGCCTTTCGGTACAAAACGAACCGATGGCTAAGCAAACATGGGAATCATGCATGTATACTGCCGAAGAGGAGCGTGATTTTGTAAAGAACTTTTTAGGCCCAACCTTGCAAAAACGAGGCCTGGCCGATAAAAAACTGATAGTTTGGGACCATAACCGAGATTTGCTTTACCAACGTGCCAGCACTATCCTGGAAGATCCTGCAGCGGCCAAATATATCTGGGGTATCGGTTTCCATTGGTATGAAACCTGGACCGGGGCGGGCCAAAATTTTGAAGCTACCCGCCGTACCCATGAAGCATTCCCCGGCAAAAACCTGGTATTTACCGAAGGTTGTATCGAAAAATTTGATTTCAACAAGATCAATGACTGGTCGCTTGGCGAACGTTACGGCCTTTCAATGATCAATGACTTTAACGCCGGTACCGTTGCCTGGACCGACTGGAACGTTTTGCTTGACGAAAACGGCGGGCCAAATCACGTAGGTAACTTTTGCTTTGCCCCGGTACATGCCGACCTGCGCAACGGAAGCCTCATCTACACCAGTTCATACTATTACATAGGCCATTTCTCTAAATATATTCACCCCGGTGCAAAACGCATTAGCGCGGTGGCCAGCAGGGATAAGCTATTAACAACCGCTTACCAAAACCCCGATGGCTCAATTGCGGTGGTGGTAATGAACAAAACCGACGAAAAAATAGATTACAGCCTTTGGATAAAAGGAAAAGCGGCAGGCACTACTGCCCTGCCGCACTCAATTGCTACACTTATAGTGAAGTGATTTTTATAAAAATCTTTAGTTCAATCAATCAACTAAATCTCTGGTATGGTGGGTCATTTATGATCCACCATTATCATTACCGGGAAATGGTCGCTGGGCTCCTTAGCCTCATATTTATCCGATCCTTTAGCCTTTGCCCTGTAGGTATCCGTTAAGATCCCGTATCTCTTTACCGTAAAATCTTTGGTTACAAAAATATGATCGATACGGCCGCTGGTTTTACCATTAGCATCGAAGTCATTAAAAGTACCATTGGTAGCATATTTTATGGGCGATAGCCCATAGCTATCCTTCAACGTCCCCGAGTTATTGATTACCGCGTAGCTGTCAGACGTTTGATCAACATTAAAATCGCCCGATAAAATAGCAGGCGAGTTACCGCCTAACTCTTTCACTTTTTTCAATACCAGTTTTGCGCTCTCACGGCGGGCAATCACACCTATATGGTCCATATGCAGGTTAAAGTAGTAAAACTTGTAACCGGTTTTTTCTCCCGGAAATATCCCCATGAGCATATCCTTGGAAGTGCGGCATCCCAGCCTTTGTTGGGCTTGTTGGTAATCGGCGCCATCCAGAAATCGCCATGTTTCAACAGTTTAAATTTATCCTTTTTGTAAAAAATGGCCGAGAACTCGCCGGCAGTTTTACCATCATCCCGGCCTATGCCGGTAAAAACGTACTGGGGCATGGCCTGTTTTAAACCCTCAAGCTGGTGTACCAAGCCTTCCTGGGTGCCAAAAATATCCCAGTCATGAAAGCGGATGAGCTGCGTTATAACCGGCAGGCGCTGTTTCCAGCCATTGCCTCGTACAGAATCATCATTTGTGGCATTATCATTACGTAAATTATACGTGGCAATAGTAAGCTGATGTTGGCCATAACTTGCTGAAACAGAAAGTATAGCCATAAATAATAAAGAAAGTAGTTTTTTCATAGTAATATTTAGATAAGATGCCAACGGCACTTGAACAAAGTTAAAAGTAAATATTACGTTATAACATAAGTTATACACTGAAGAGTATTTAACCGGCGAAAACTTACGAGGGTTCAAAATTTTGTAAGCCAGGAGTAATTCTATTCAGAATTTAAAGAAACATGCAAGGACACCGATAACAAGCTTAGCCTGGCATTAGCTGGTATCGCTACTATCCCGAACATTGGCGGGTGAGTTTACTCAAACACTACCGTTTTGTTCTTATACACAAATACCCGGTCTTCAAAAACAAGCTTTAGGGCCTTGGCTAATACGGCAGTTTCCACTTCCTGGCCGGCTTTTACCATGTCTGTCCAGCTATATGAGTGGTTTACCGGAACAATTTGCTGGGCAATGATCGGCCCTTCGTCCAACTCATTTGATACGTAGTGCGCTGTTGCCCCTATGAGTTTCACACCCCGTTCAAACGCCTGCTTATAGGGATTGGCACCTATAAACGCGGGTAAAAACGAGTGATGGATATTAATGATCTTCATCGGAAATTCAGCCACAAATTGGGGTGAGAGGATCCGCATAAATTTAGCCAGTACCACGTAATCAGGAGTATATCGTTTAATGGTACCAATCACCTTTTGTTCAAATTCAGCCTTGCTTACCTGCTCATGGCTGATATGATAAAAAGGAATGTCAAATCGCTCGCATATGTTTTGCAGTTTGGCGTGATTACCGATAACGCATTGCACACTTGCGCCCAGGGTATTAAAGTGGTTACGCACCAGGATATCGCTCAGGCAATGATACTCTTTGGTAGCCAGTACAACCACTTTCTTCACGGGCTCAGGGTTTACTGAAATATAAGCCCCTTCGGGCAGTATCTTACGTAATGAATCTTCGAGGCTGGCGTCGTCGCCTTGTTCAACTTCCAGGCGCGTAAAAAACATTTTCGTTATGATCAACATGCTCTCGCATGGAAACTATATTGAGCAGGTGTTTGGCTAATGTTGCAGATATGGCCGCCACTAGGCCCACTTTGTCTTTACACTGTATTACAATAATCATGGTTTAATGATACAAAGAATTTTGCTGAATATATAACAAGCATTTCTCTTTAAATTATTCTACAACTTATTGTAGCAAAGCCATGTGCTGTACCGTAAGGTATCTTATAAACCCACAATTATGAAAATTATCCTGTTAGCAGTATCCATAATTTTATTAGGTAGTATAACCGCCTGTAATAAAGGCGATCTTCCCGGCCCGGGCAGCAGCAGTATTGTTGGCAAATGGCGCTGGATAAAATCAGTTGGCGGTATTGGCGGCTTTACCGTTACGCCACAAAGCAGCGGCTACAATATTCGAAATGAATTTTATGCTGATAGCAGTTTCAAAAGGTTCCAAAACAACGTGCTACAGATTAGCGGCAATTTTCGCACTACTCCAAACTATCAATATAGCCCAACAGAAAAGGCAGATATATTATTGATCTCCGGGCCTACGCTTGATACTCGCCCGGTTTCATACCTCATAAGGCACGATACGCTTTACCTGAATGAGATTTATATAGCCGATGGGTATAGTGAGGTATATGTACGGATGAAATAATTGCCGTTACTCCCCCGGCACCGCTATGCTCGTTACCTCCTCTCTAAATAAGCATAAAGAGAGGAGGTGTTTTTTGCCCGCTTTGCAACGCAGAGAAGAACACAGGAGGGGGTAAGTAAACTGTAAGCTACACTTACCTTATATAATAGTTATTTAGCGTAATGCCCTATCTTCATCATATCCCGTACGGCGCTTGCTAATGAGGACTTCTCATTATTATCGAGTTCTTTTTTCTTTTCGCCATCATTAAACTGATAGGTAATACGCCCGTTATAATCGCTTTCGGCACTTATTTCAAAGTCATTATTTTTGTATTTTACCTTCCCATTAGGCGAGATCCTGCTGATGCCCGTGCTATCAGCGGTAAAATACACGTGCCCCCAGTATTCAATCCGTCTTACTCTACCATCAGCGTTTTCAGAAATCACTGTATGCCTTCCGCCTATGTGGCAGGCATCTAATAAGGCTATCAAACCTATGACAACCAATACATAACCTAATAATTTTTTCATGTTGTTGTTTTTTTTAATGTTGATTATTTTAATTGACGCTGCTCTTTGATGTTGAGCAGTTTAATAAAGCAGGAGCCGAGCGATATAAACCAAACCGACCAACCCAGGTGGGCCAATCTTTGAATAAGCCCGGTATAATTGTTTTGAATAGTAGCCGAAGGAATGAAGCGGATAAAGATGAGCAGCATAATACCCAGGCTTAATAGCGAAAGCTTCCTGATCTGTCTAAACTCCTCTCCCCGCCATAAGATAGCAGAAAGCAGCGCACCTGCGTAAAGGAGTAAAAACACCGGCCCGGATGCCGAATGCAGCGGGTTGCCTGCATGAAATATAGCCGCCCAGCCAAACATGATAGGGAAACCTATCACCCCAAACACCGGCAGGATATTAAGCCCCAACTGGCTGCAAGCAATAAACAGGCCCGCCATAAAAAACACGCTGAGCACTGTATTGAGCAGCGTAAATGTTTCCATCAGCGTTTCAGATTTTGTGCCGATAGCGCCCAGCTCACTGATTGTATTGCTGAAATGATTGTAATTACCATGCACAAACCCGCAAACAATGGTTGAAAGCCAAAATACAATGGGAATAATGATGCCGGTATAGAGTAGCGGTTTAGTGTCCATTTTAATAATATTCAACTTGTTTTTCTTTCGACTAAAACAAAGTTAATATTAAACATGGTACTATACAATACATAGTACTATGTTTTTTATTTTATTTTTTCAAAACTCTTTAATGGCTTCGCCAAAATGTGTTAGTTTAAAAATGGATTGACGAAACCTGAATTTGATTTAGATGCACTTCGCCCTTGTCAGGCAGGGAGGGGGCAACACAGCGTAATATCACAGAGATGAAACAGATACCGGTTATACCCATACATTTATTCACCATCACAAAAATGTGCTAACTTCGCGGCATGTATCAGTTGATAAAACCCATCCTGTTTAAGTTCGATCCGGAAAATGTGCATTACTTTGTTACCCGCAACCTGAAGCGCTTTAATCGTTTTCCGGGTGGTGCATCGTTAAGTAAAGCGATGTGGGATGTAAAAGATCCGAAGCTTGAACGCGAGGTTTTTGGTCTGAAGTTCAGGAACCCGGTTGGACTGGCTGCAGGTTTTGATAAAAACGCCGAAATGATGGGCGAAATGGCCAACCTTGGTTTTGGTTTTGTTGAGATTGGTACTGTTACACCGCTGCCGCAACCTGGTAACGAAAAGCCACGCATGTTCCGCCTGCCGGAAGATAGCGCGCTCATTAACCGCATGGGGTTTAATAATTTTGGTGTAGACATAGCTGCCGAACGAATCGCAGCTTTCAGGCGCGATCAGAAAAATATCAACAAACAACTGATCATTGGCGGCAACATTGGTAAAAACAAGGTTACCCCTAATGAGGATGCTGTTAACGACTACATTAAATGCTTTGACCGCCTGTTTGATGTAGTTGATTATTTTGTAGTAAACGTAAGTTCACCCAATACTCCGGGCTTGCGTGCCCTGCAGGAAAAGGGACCTTTGATGGAAATTTTGAATACATTACAGCAACGTAATAATAAAAACGGTATCAGCAGACCTATCCTGCTAAAAATAGCGCCTGATTTAACTGATTCCCAACTGGACGATATTGTTGATATTGTGCAGCAAACAGGCATAGCCGGGGTAATTGCCACCAATACCACTATCAGCCGTGAAAACCTTTCATCTCCATCGAAATTAAAAGGAGAAACCGGCGGTTTGAGTGGTAAGCCACTTACCCAACGCTCAACAGAAGTTATTGCTTATCTGCATAAAAAATCTAACGGATCATTCCCCATCATCGGAGTGGGGGGATTCACTCTGCCGAAGATGCCATTGAGAAGCTGAATGCAGGTGCATCTTTGGTACAGCTTTATACTGGCTTTATTTATGAAGGGCCTGGGCTGATTGGAAGGATTAACAGGAAGCTTCTGAACCGTGATTCTTAGTATTTGAGGATTGCCCTGAAATATACATTTTGATGCCGGATATCCCCGTTTCCTCGCGGAGACCTTATGCCTTTTAGTTTATTGAATGATATTTTTGTCTGAATCCGTAAGGACATGGGCTTCGGAAGAAAATATCAAGTCCATCCTCAAATCCTGACAATCATGGTTCAAAATCATAATGCAAAAAAGTCCCGCCGGAAACCGGCAGGACTTTAAATTTTTTTCCGAAGAAAGAGAGAATTATTTGCCTAATGCGATATCTAAAGCTGCATTGTTTTTAGCTATCTGGCTGTGTTTTGACTCAGCAGAACGGCTTCCGTATTCAAGGTTAGTAGCCAGTTTCAAGAACTGTACTTCCAAGCGTGAAAAAGTTTTATTTCTCCTGTCTTTTCTTTTTAAACGAGTAACGCCCATTGTCTTTTATTTTAAATTTTTTTAACCCTGAGGTCGGAAGCGGATTCGAACCGCTGTAAAAGGTTTTGCAGACCTCTGCCTAGCCACTCGGCCATCCGACCCTTTTTTAAGGACTGCAAAGATAGTAATTATTTTTAGCGGGCAAATTTATTTGAACGAATTTCTTTTTATTTCTGAACATAATATGGCCGTAGCTATAGCTACATTCAATGATTCGGCATAACCTATCCGGGGTATAGTTACTGTTTTATTTATTAACTGCTGTATTTCAGGGCGTAAGCCATTACCCTCGTTGCCCATAGCCAGTAAACCTTCATGGCCGAAATTGGTGCTGTAGATATTTTCGCCATCGAGCATGGCGCCAAATAAAGGAAGCTTTATTTCGGCGAGGATGGTCGTTAAATTGCCGTAATGCACGTTTACCCGAGCTAATGAGCCCATGGTAGCCTGTACCACTTTGGGGTTATAAACATCAACGGTATCGTCAGAACAGATAATATCGGTAATGCCAAACCAGTCGGCCGTGCGGATAATGGTGCCCATATTGCCGGGGTCCTGCACCCCATCAAGTATCAGCGAGAACTTGTTTTTCAGTAAGTTATAATTTAATCGGGGCCATTTTGGTATTTTAATCAAACCAATTACATCCTGCGGGGTTTTCAAACTGCTGATCTTTTCCAGATCTGAAGATGAAATTTCCTGAAAATTTATTTTTCGGGATAAATTCATCATTTTTGGAGCAATTTCGGATGTATGGTATATAGCATCAACCTGGTATGCAGCGTTTACAAATTCAACAACTGATTTGTAACCCTCAACCAAAAACAAGCCATGCTCTTTACGGAATTTTTTATGTTGTAAGGATTTTAATAAACTGATCTGTGATTTTGAAAGCATATACTAAGCCTGCTGTTTACCGCCTTACAATATTAAGTATTTTACTGGTTATTATCGGTTCGGGCTGCAGCATTACCCGTGGCATCCGTAAAGATCAGGCGCTTATACGCAAAATTACTATAAAAGGTATTGATGAGCAATTTGCCGAGACCGCTATAAATTATGTGGATAAGGAGCAACAACCCAATAACTGGCTCAATCTGCAGTTGTACTATACTTTTAGCAATAAAGGTAAAAAAATATAGGCGAAGCCCCCGTTGTTGTTGATAGTAACCTGATCGAGTACTCGCGTGTACAGATGGAAAAATACATCCGCAGCCGTGGTTACCTCAAAGCAAAGGTCACCGACAGTGTAGTGATAAAAAAGCAAAAGGCTGAGCTGATTTTTACTGCTAATGAGGGACCTATGTTCCGCATCCGCAAATTTACTGATAGTATTGCCGATAATAATATTAAAGCATTGTATAATGGTAACCGCAACAGGATATCACACATACAGCCGGGCGGCAGGTTTGACACTGATAGTTTAGCTTACGACCGCGATCAGCTCTATTTGCTGATGAAGCATAACGGCTACTACGACTTTTACAGGCAGTATATCAATTTTACCTATGATTCTACCTTTAACAGCAGTGTGGTTGATGTAAAAATGATCATTGATAATCCGGCGGGGAAAACACAGCACCCGGTTTATACTATCAACAATACATTAATTACGATATCAAACAGCCAGGGGCGTACACCGGGCAAAGTTGATACGATACAGGTTGATTCACAATTCAGGTTTGTTGACTACTCAAAAAGGTTTAAACCAAGGGTAGTAACCGATTACGTTTTTCAGAAAAAAGGCGAAATATACGATATTGATAAGCAAACACGCACCACCACTCGCTTATCAGAATTAAATGTTTTCAGAAATGTGCCCAACCCCGTTTACGAAAAACTGAAGGATAGCTCTAACAGGCTTAATACCCGGATAGATATTGTGCCGCTTAAACGGATGAGTGACCGTGTAGAGGGTGAGGTGCTTTTTAGCGGCGGTCGTTTTGGTTATAACGTGGGTAATACTTTTACCGACAGGAATTTATTTAAACAGGCTGCTATATTGCAGCTAAAAGTTAACTGGAGCATCCTTTTTGATAACGGCAATACTGTTGGTAATGATCACAGCAGTATTCAAAACCAGGAGTTTAGGGTAGGGGCACAGCTTGTCTATCCGCGACTTTTGCTTCCGTTCAAATTTCCGTTTCTTGGTAAATTTGCGGTTCCGCATACCACGTTTTCATCAAACTATTCATTGTTTTACCAAAAAGATTTGGTTAAGCGCGAAAGTTTTATCAATTCCATCACTTACGACTTTTTTGATACGCCGTATAAAACGCATACTATTACGCCCATTAACATTGAGTTTTCGAGAGGTATAATTGATCCGGCTGCAAGGGCGGCGCTGCTTGCTCAAAACAGGTACTCCTATGTTTATTTAATCGGGCGTACGGTTTTTACATCCGGTAGCCAATACACTTACCAGGTTAATGCCATAAAGCTTAATGGTTATGAAAACTTTACCTATTTCCGGGGAGTTTAGATATTGGCGGAAATTTTCTTAACCTGGTAAGCAATCTCACCAATGCTCCTAAAGATACTCTTGGGCAACACAAGCTTTTTGGATATACCTTTGCGCAGTATACCAAAGTTGAGCTTGATACGCGCATCTACCGAAATTTTGGCGGCGAAAAACAATTTGTTTTCCGCATAAACCCGGGTATAGGCATCGCTTACGGTAATAGCAATCAGCTTATTTTTGAAAAGAATTTTTATGCAGGTGGAGCCAATGATATCAGGGCCTGGCTGCCGCGCACATTAGGCCCGGGACAATTTAACCGCGCTTCATTTTATGGAACTGATGTTAATAACCGGGCACGCCTGAAATATCTTGATCAGTTTGGCGAGATTAAATTTATCACCAATGCCGAGTACCGGTACCTGTTGGCAAATAACTTTTTTGGTGCAAAACTCAAAGGTGCGGTTTTTGTTGATGCCGGTAATGTATGGCGCTTGCATGACGAGCCTGACAACCCCAACGGGCAGTTTAAACTGAACAATTTTTTAAGCTCAACGGCTTTAGGTATCGGCACTGGGTTGAGGTTTGATTTAAGTTTCTTCGTTTTTAGACTCGATGCAGCCTTTAAACTAAAAGACCCGCAATTTAGCGGAGCTAACCAATGGGTGCTGATTAACCATGCCGGCGAACTGTTTAGCAAAGGTTCATTCAAACAAGCTTACAAAGCAGCCAACGGAGAAGATTACAACTTTATGCAGTTGAACTTTGGTATTGGATTACCGTTTTAAGATTTTTAGGTAAAAGGATAAAGGTGAAAGGCAAAAGGTAGCTGCAGCTTTACGTTTGCATCTGTTTTTAAACCTTTTACTTTTCGTTTTGCTTTCACCTCTCCCTAAAAAAACTTTAACCTTTCGCCTTTGACCTTTTACCTTCCTTCTAAAACATATTCTTCAACCCGTCAATAATGCTTTCAAAAAAGGTTGGGATACTTAATCCGTTGTGGTAGTTGAAATACAGGAAGATACAAAATATTACTACAGCAATAATGATGAACCGTTTAAACATATAGGCCAGTAACACCAGTAAAAGAGGGATAGCTATCAGTAATACCCAGCTGATATGGAATGGACTTAGTTTACTGTCGTGCTTGTAAATGTAGTATAGTATGGCGTGTGTGCCGGAATCGTTCATGTGTTTGGCGTACAGGAAGGTTGAACGATCAAGCTTGTGGCGGTAAAAAGCAGTGCCTTTGTCAAACTTAAGTTCTTCGGTAAAACCATTCATTACAAAGGTGAAAACGCCGTTTACATTTTCCTGTATTACGCCTGCCGTATCGGTTGCAACTACAGCTACCTCGTCAACCGCAAAGGGGTTTTCTTTAACTACAAAGTTGTTGATAGCGGTTTTATCGGCAAAAGCAAAGCTGTGTGCCGCTGTAATAAGGCAAAAAATAAGTAAAAGTTTTTTCATGGCTTGATAGAGAGATTCTTTATCGATGCTGCAATTATCTGCAATAAAAATAGTGTTTTTTATGAGCTATCGGTTAAGGAAATAAATACTCATGTTAAGTATGCTGGCAAAGCTTACCCATAGTAAATAGGGCACAAGCAGCCACGAAGCAGTACGGCTAAATTTATTAAACCAGTTAATGTTTGCCACAATACTGAGCCACAGTAAAATGATTACAACCGCAGCTGCGGCTATTTGATGCATGCCAAAGAATACTATCGACCACGAAAAATTTAAAATAAGCTGAATAAAGTATATCGAACGGGCAATAATGTAAACCGGCTTACGGCTGCGGTGTTTCCATACAAGATAAGCGGCGGTCGCTATCATAATATAAATTGCAGTCCATACCGGTGCAAACAGCCAGGGTGGTGGGTTAAACGATGGCTTTTTGAGTGTGCTATACCAGCCGGCAATTTCGGGCCGGGTTACCAGTGAGGCAACAAAACCAATAAATAATACAATCAGCAAACTGATGAGGTATGGGAAAAATTGAAAACGTTTGGTAGATACAGCTACGGACATAATATTATCTGAACCCTTAAAGGAAGCCTAAGTTTTACTGTGAATGAATAATCTTTAAAACTAAATAAAATAAACATTAATGCTCAATAAAGCAACTGTTTTGCAATAAATACACAAGGGGCAGGTAGTATTAACAGTTAAATGTTAGTTTAGCCTGTATGATAAAAGCCTACAGGTTATATACCGGTGATGACGGTCATTCACATATACAAAAAGGGATGGTTGATTTAGGGACACTTAATGAAGCCCTTGCGCTTAGGTTTCAGGAATCGGAACCGCATGCATTTTATGATTACCATAATGCCCCTACAAATCAGTACGTGATAACCCTTACCGGTACGCTTGAATTTGAAACCTATCCCGGCGAAAAATTTATACTTGAGCCCGGCGAAATACTGATAGCGCAGGATACTACGGGAACTGCGCACAAATGGCGGTTGATGGATGATGAGCCCTGGAAACGGGTGTATGTTACCTTTGATCCGGCAAAGCCGATAAATTTTGTGGCTGATAAATAAGAACCGTTGCTGCAGTAGTGATGCACGTAATATTCCTTTTACAAATACTGATACAGAACCCAACAAAATTTTAATAGTTACACTAAATCAGTATTTTCGACAAATACCTTTATAATCCTCAAATGAAAGATACCAAACAAAACTACCGTCGTCATTTTTTAAAAACCACTGCTGTAGGCACGCTTGCAGCTATGGGCATACCATCAATTGTTTCATCGGCTTTAGCTGCCGAAAAACCTGCAAAAAAGCTAACTTTTAACCAGGGCGATGTAGTGCTTTTTCAGGGCGACTCCATTACCGACTGGGGGCGTGACCATAGCAAAACCGAACCGAATACTACCAGTGCTTTAGGTTCGGGCTATGCCTTGCTAACTGCTTCACAATTGCTGCTTAAACATGCTGATAAAGGTTTGAAGATTTACAATAAAGGTATCAGCGGCAATAAAGTATATCAGCTTGCCGAGCGCTGGGATACCGATTGTCTTGCCCTTAAACCAAACATATTGAGCATTCACATAGGCGTGAATGACTTTTGGCATACCCTTACCGGTGGTTATAAAGGCACAATAGATACTTATATTACTGATTACCGCGCACTGCTCACACGTACCAAACAGGCCCTGCCCGATATTAAACTGGTGATTTGCGAACCCTTTGCCGAAAAAAATGTGAAGGCCGTTGATGATAAATGGTACCCAACGTTTGATTCGTTTCGCAAAGCTGCTAAGGATATCGCTGCTGAGTTCGACGCGGTATTTGTGCCTTACCAATCGGCATTTGATAAAGCCGAGCAAAGAGCACCGGCAACTTACTGGAACCTTGATGGCGTACACCCCAGCGTAGCCGGCGAAGCCCTTATGGCACAAACATGGTTGAAAGCGGTTGGAGCTCTTTAGAAGGTAAAAGGATAAAGGTGAAAGGCAAAAGGTAGCTGCGGCTTTGCAAATAAAAGGTGAAGGGGTAAAGGCTAAAGGTGAAAGGTAGCTTCAGCTTTGCAAATAAAAGGTAAAAGGCTAAAGGTAGCTACAACTTTGCATACGGCTTGGTGTATCTTTGGCCTTTTTATTTGTCTGTCGCTTTTTAAAGACCTTTCGCCTTTAGCCTTTCACCTCAAAAAAGCGTATCTTTGCGCGTAAATGATTGCTATAAATAACCTTACGTTCGAGATTGGTGCGCGGGCCTTATATGATGAAGCCAACTGGCATATTAAACCCGGTGAAAAAATTGGTTTAATTGGTGCCAACGGTACTGGTAAAACTACCCTTTTAAAAATTATTGTAGGCGACTATAAGCCTACCTCCGGAACTGTTTCAATGGCTAAGGACCTTACCATGGGTTACCTTAACCAGGATCTACTTTCTTATTCATCTGATAAAAATATCGTACACGTGGCCATGGAAGCCTTTGAGCGCCAAAACCAGCTGCACGATGAGATCGAGAACCTGCTCAAAAAGCTGGAAACGGATTATAGCGAAGAACTATTAAATAAACTGAGCGACAAGCAGCACGAGTTTGAATTGCTCGATGGTTATAATATCGAATATAAAGCCCATGAGATTTTAGCCGGCTTGGGTTTTAGCGACGAGGATTGCAAACGCAAGCTGAGTACCTTTTCGGGCGGTTGGCGCATGCGTGTAATGCTGGCCAAGATCCTGTTACAAGCACCTGATATCCTGCTGCTGGATGAGCCTACCAACCACCTTGACTTACCGTCTATCCAATGGCTGGAGGATTACCTGAAATCATTCCCCGGTGCTATCATCATCGTATCGCACGACAGGTGGTTCCTGGATAAAGTGATCAATCGTACGGTTGAATCGAGGAAGGGCAAGTTGACCGTTTACGCAGGTAATTATTCTTTCTATCTCGAAGAAAAAGCCCTGCGTGAAGAAATTCAGCGTGGCGAGTTTAAAAATCAGCAATCAAAAATTAAACAGGAAGAGCGTTTGATCGAGCGTTTCCGTGCCAAAGCTTCTAAGGCTAAAATGGCGCAGTCCCGCATCAAAATGCTGGATAAAATGGAGCGTATTGACGATGTGGATGACGATAATCCATCCGTTAACTTCGCTTTCCGTTTCAGCAAACAGTCGGGTAGGCACGTGATCACTTTAGAGGATATCACCAAAAAATACCCTGCTATCGATATTCTTGACCACGCCGAAGCTGTAATTGAAAAAGGTGATAAAATTGCACTCATCGGTGCCAACGGTAAAGGTAAATCAACCCTGTTGCGCATTATTGCATCTGCCGATAAAGATTACACTGGTACGGTAACCACCGGCCATAACGTAACTACTACGTTTTTTGCCCAGCACCAGCTGGAATCTTTACACCTCGAAAATCAGATATTGCAGGAACTGCAATCATTTGCACCTAAGCATACAGATACCGAGCTGCGTACCATTTTAGGTTCGTTTTTGTTTACCGGGGATGATGTGTTCAAGAAGATCAAGGTATTATCGGGTGGTGAAAAATCACGTGTAGCATTGGCTAAGGCGCTTACCGCTGATGCTAATTTCCTGGTACTGGATGAGCCTACCAACCACCTGGATATGCAGTCGGTTAATATCCTGATCCAGGCGCTTGACCAGTACGAGGGTACTTTCATTGTGGTATCGCACGACAGGTATTTCCTTGATAACGTAGCCAACAAGATCTGGTTTATAGAAGATCAAAAGATTAAAATTTATCCGGGTACTTATGCCGAATTTGACGAATGGTATGCCAAACGTAAACTGGAACCCAAAGCAGCTGCACCTGCACCTCAACCCAAAAAGAAGAGAAAAAGCCCGAGCCCGTTAAACAGCCGCAAGGCGAAAATAAGCATCAGCAATTAAAGAAACTGAACCAGGACCTGGCCAAAATGGAGCAGCAGATCGCCGACCTCGAAAAAGAGGTAAAGCACTTTGAAACCCAGCTGGCCGACGAAAAAATATACAGCGATAACGGCAAACTAAAACAAACCAATGCTGCCTATAGCGCTAAACAAACCGAGCTGAAACAAATGCAGGACAAGTGGGAAGCCCTGGCCGAGCAGATTTTGGAGTTGGAATCGTAAGCCCCACCCAAACCCTCCCCTAAAGGGAGAGGGCTTTGATAAGCGTAGAGTAAAGTATCGTGAATGAAAGCCGCTATTGCATTATGATAGTGGCTTTTTTATATTCGTGTTAAACCTAAATTAGTACATGGACAATCAATATCGTGGGCTTACCATCGCTGTATTAATATCCAGTTGTTTTATTTTAATTGGTGCCGGGCATAGCGTCGGGCCAATAATATTGTTTGAAGTAATGTTTCCTTTTGCAAGTGAAAACAAATTGTCGTTTAGCTTATCAAATAATTACGATAATTCAATTTTAGCATCCGCATTAATTCTTTTGACAGGACAGCTTTTGTTATTTATTGCGACTCACAAAGAGCACATAATTACCCGGCTTATAGCGCTTTTTGTTATGTGGATAGCGCTGCTTTTTCTGACGCATAATATTTTCAATGGCGATAGCCTTTCAGAGTTTAGCCTGGGTTCAGCTACGCCCTTCTTAATATTATCAATCACATTGTTTAGTTTTGACGTTAAACAATATTTGCAGCGGGATAAAATAGATATTGAACCGGAATGAAATTGACAAAGATATTTTTAGGCATGGTGATCTTTACCTTGCTTATACAACAAACCTTCGCTCAATCACCCTATAACAACAACGTTTACTCTTCAGCCATAAAAAGCGTTGAGTTTTATAATACCGCGAAGCAGGGCTCTTTCCCGGTTATTAATTTGGGGACCGATGAAAGGGTGCTGCTAACTTTCGATGACCTGCGCGGGGGCAGCCGTAATTACTATTATACCATTGAGCATTGCGATGCCAACTGGAACTCGTCAAACCTTTCATCTGCCGAGTACCTGCAAAGCTTTACTGATGACCGGTTGTATAACTACAGCTATTCAACCGGTACTATGCAAAAATATACCCATTATGAAATTTCGCTGCCCAACAATAACATCGCTCCCAAAATATCGGGCAATTATGTGCTGAAGGTTTATGAAGATGGCGATCAAAACAAAATGGTGCTTACCCGCAGGTTGTATGTGTTGGGCAAAAGGATATCTATCGCAGCTGATATGGTAGCATCGCCCAATAATGCCACACGGCAAACCAATCAGAAGATCAACTTTACGGTTGATTATTCGGGGCTTGTTGTGCAGAACCCGGCTTATGCTTTGCGTACTTTTATTATGCAAAACGCCCGTACTGAAACTACAGTGCTTAACGGGCAGCCAACCTATATCCGTGGTTCGCAGTTAATTTATAACGATGTAAGCATTAATGATTTTCCTGGCCGTAATGAGTTCAGGCTGTTTGATACGCGTACGCTCAAGCTTAATTCGCAAAGGGTAGCCAAAATTTATAAGGATTCTACCAACGTTGTTGTACTGCTTGGCGACCCGGTGCGCGACAAGCCCAACTACATTTTTCAATACGATAACGACGGCAAGTTTTACATCCTGAATAACGACGGTACCACGCCAGCCACCGATGCTGACTATGCTCATGTATACTTCACGTTATCAACCAATAAAAATCCTAACGACGGAGCGCCATATGTGGTAGGCCAGTTCAACAACTACCGCCTTGATGATAGTAACAAATTGCACCCGCTTGATAACGGGAGATACACCGTAAACATGTTGCTAAAACAAGGCGTTTATGACTATGAATACGTTTGGGTGGATGCCAAAACCGGCAAAGCAGATGATATCCCTTTTGAAGGCAGTCACTTTGAAACCGAAAACGAATACCAGGTGCTTACCTATTATCGCCCCCCGCAGCCCGTTGGGATGAACTGGTGGGTTTCAGGGAATTGGTGACAAAAAGATAATGGCCTCACCTAAATTCTCTACGAAGGAGCGGACTTTAAAAAACAAACTTAACAGCGTTTGCGAATTAAAAGCTTCCGCTTAGGAGAAGGCTGTCTCATCCTAAAAAAGTTTAGAGTTTAACTGCTAAATCCTGTTATACGTTTACAATAAAAAAGTCACGAGTACGCCACGCTTTCGTCAGCGCTGCATACTCGCGCCAGTGGGGGTTTCTGCAAAATGCAGAAATTCTGGAAGCGCGTCTATCGACATTAGCTCGGACAATCTTGGATAATACCTCTTTGTAACCGCTTTATTTAAAGTAGGCATAACTGTATTTTTAGTATTATTTATCAAACGTTGAACCTCCCCGCATTCAAATAAATGATGCGATACGATCACCACTTCTAAATCGGCAACAGTTGATCAGAATGATAATAAGTTTGAGTATCCCATGAGAATAAAGGAGCTATAAGAGGATGATTTAAAATATTTTCCTCTTCCGTTATATAATATATTTCATTATCGAAATCGGGCAAATTAACCGATACCGTAATTTCATCTGGCTCACTAAGACCATAAGTAAACTCAAGTGTACCGTAGTTAAGGACCCTATCTGTATAGGCAAAACTTCCAAAGTTTGTTAAATAAAAATATTTAACCGTGTATAGGACCTGATGTGTTGCAGCATCAACATGTTCCTCAGCAATAATTCGACCTTGGTTATCCCAGACCTTTCGCCCTTCTTCTAACTTTTCTGTTTTTTCATAGAGCCCCCAGTTCATGACAGTATAATTTCCCACTTGTTGCTTATTGGTGAAGAACGTTCCAGACCTCCATAGTGACTGGTATTCCGCAAGCACGCTCTGTAGATTTTCCCCTCCGACAAATAATACTCTCCGGTGCTTAACTCTCCGTTCTCATATATGTCAATTTTTTGTAAAACATCGTCGACATAATGTTCAGAACTGTAATCACCTTGTAAAAGGTTAGCCTGTTGAGCGGATACTTCTACGCCCAATGAATTTTTATATTTTATTTCAATTGCCATAACATTATTTGTATTTGAAAGGAATGAGAGGTTCCAATGCACCAATCGTTCCCGATTTGAAAATTTTAAAACCTATTTTTTTCGAAGATGCAACACCTGTAAGATGGGTGAAGCCTGCATTTTGAATCATGGAAAGAGCATCCGTGTCATCAACTTTAAAATACTTAAGAAAACTATTTCCAATCTCGTTATTCTTTTCAGTATACTTTATCGTAGTTTTAATTTTATCTTTCAGTCTCCCAGTGGCTTTTACCTTGCATTTATCCAGTTCTCTAATAAATGCGTCAAAGTTCTCGCTGTCCATTATTATGGCGAACTCCACATCCCCCGGAGCCGGTAATTCGGTATAATCATTCGGATCGACCCCTTCAGGAAAAGGATCCGTAGGATAACGCTTCCAGACAGCGGAGCCCTGCATATAAAATTCATACTCAATCGATCGAAAATCACCGCCAAGCTTTTCTCCCATTTGTGCTAATGCTTTATTAAAGTTATCCTTTACATCAGTACAGAAATCCTGATAGTTCTCCATAGGGGCGAAACCAGCTACATACTTCCTTACTTTGGTAACATTAATGTAATATTTTACCCGCAATATAAATTCTTCAGATTCAATCAGCTTTCTATTTCGATAACTGATATGTATCAGACCCGCTATTTCACTTGCAGGCGTCGAGCTATCATAAGCCATTTGCATAACTTCCGCCAACACTTCAGGATTATGACGAGGCATTCCCAGTAAACCTACTGAGGAGAATGTATTGGGCTTCTCTAAACTTAATAAGCGTTCCAATTCTGAGTTGACTTTTTTCTTATAGTTATCGAAATGTTCGGCAATTTCGATACCAGCCAGCTTTAAGATTGATTCGCGCGCCTCTACCCCCCGCGAGTCTGTAGCGAATTCAGGTGGCCATGTCTCTCCAATTTCATTTACGAGATTTTTCGCGCTGATTTTTAATAAATTACCGGCAAGCACGCTCCCACTAGCGGATAGAAAATCTGACAAAAATCCTGCCTATCCAAAAAATCTCCCCACATCTCGGTTCAGACAAACAAAAACGCCCTCCGGCTAACCGAAGGGCGTTTTTATATCTGATAAAATCAGCGATTATAATTTGCCAATTTCCTGAACAAGGTCAATCAGTTTGTTTGAGTAACCCCACTCGTTATCGTACCATGAAACAACTTTTACGAAGTTTTCATTCAGACCGATACCGGCTTTAGCGTCGAAAATTGAAGTGCGTGAATCGCCTTTAAAGTCTTCAGATACTACTTCGTCTTCGGTGTAGCCAAGGATGCCTTTCAATTCGCCTTCAGAAGCTTCTTTCATTGCAGCTTTTATGGCTTCATAAGAAGCACCGTTTTTCAAACGTACAGTTAAGTCAACTACAGATACGTCGGCAACCGGTACGCGCAGGCTCATGCCTGTTAATTTACCTTTTAACTGAGGTAAAACTAAACCAACCGCTTTAGCTGCACCTGTTGATGAAGGGATGATGTTTTGGTAAGCACCACGACCACCTCTCCAATCTTTTGCAGATGGGCCGTCAACTGTTTTTTGAGTTGCGGTAACAGCGTGTACAGTAGTCATCAAACCTTCTTCGATACCAAATTTATCGTCCAATACTTTAGCGATAGGAGCTAAACAGTTGGTAGTACATGAGGCGTTTGAAACGATGTTTTGATCGGCTTTCAAAGCTTTGTGGTTAACACCCATAACAAATGTAGGGGTATCATCTTTTGCAGGAGCGCTCATTACTACTTTTTTAGCACCGGCGTCGATGTGTTTTTGAGCAGTTTCCTGAGTTAAGAACAAACCGGTTGATTCAATTACAACCTCAGCACCTACTTCATTCCATTTAAGGTTAGCAGGGTCTTTTTCGGCAGTAACGCGGATGGTTTTACCGTTAACAACCAAATGACCGCCTTCAACAGCAATAGTACCATTGAACTGACCATGGGTTGAATCGTATTTTAACATGTAAGCCATGTAATCTGGCTCAACAAGGTCATTAATACCAACAACTTCAATGTCTGGTCTTTCAATTGCAGCCCTGAATGCCAGGCGGCCAATACGGCCGAAACCGTTAATTCCTATTTTCATGATTTTTTAATTTTTACTTGAATAGTAGGTTAATAAATTATTTATGGGTTCTTTAATTATGTTAGTGATTTGCAGATCAGCTTCGGCGGCAGCTTCATACAAGTGTTCCTGAAAATTAAAAGCAACAGAGCCTGCAAAGTGAACAGACGTACCCGGGTGTTGCTGATATAAAGGTAACAAATATGTGGAAATTAGCTTGCTAAATCCTTTTTTATGACGTTTTGCAGATGATGATCGTTTTTATTATCGAGATAAAAATCGGTAAATGAGCTTAAAAATAAAGCAGGTTGTTTTTGCCGGTAAACCTTTTCGAGCAGGTTTTTACGGTCGGCATCGTATTTGTGTATAAACTTTTTACGGATAGATAGAGGCAGGGTATCGTTCATGAATTCCTTGATGAGCTGCCTGCCCAGCCAGTTGCCCGAGCCTTCATCGGCCAGGATATAACCCAAGCCATAATTGTTTGGCCAAACTCTTCTTCCATCATACCAAGCGGCATTGGTGCCGCTGCCGCAAATGCTCACAATGCCGGGTTCGTTTTTACAGCAGGCTATCGCTGCCCCGGCAATGTCATGCTCAACAGAAACTTTTCCGAACTTGAAAAAGGTTGAAAAAGCACTATGTACTATCTTCTTCCGCTCGTCTGACGAGGCGCCCGCACCAAAAAAGTAGATGCGTCTGATCACTTCGGCATGGTGTATAAGATTGATGTTTTTGTTGAGAAGCTGAAGGATATGTTTTTCGTCGTTAAAATAGGGATTTATGCCATTGGTTTTAAAGGAAGCAACAGTTCTTCCCTTATCAGTAAGCCTCCAATGTGCAAAGTACGATCCGCTATAAACAACTGCAATCATTAATAATCTATATCGATAATATATCCATCATTTGTAAAAGGTCTTCTTCAAGCTTAAACTCATGGTGGTTAAGTGCTGCTTCCAGGTCTGTCATCATGATCTGATTGGCCTGCAAACCTACCATTTTTTGTGATTCGCCGGCAACCAAAGCATTAACTGCTGCAAAGCCAAGTCTGCTGCCCAAAATACGGTCAAAGCTTGAGGGTGCACCGCCACGTTGCAAGTGGCCTAAGATAGTAACTTTTATGTCGTAATTTTTAACTTCTTGTTGTACAGCCTTTGCAACATCATAAACGCCGCCGTTTTTATCACCTTCGGCAACAATTACAATGCTTGATGATTTTTTGTTCATGTGGCCCTCTTTAAGGTTTACGATCAAATCATCAATAGCGGTAGCGCGCTCAGGAAGTAAAATAGCTTCGGCACCGCATGATATACCAGCACGTAAAGCAATAGCGCCCGAGTCGCGGCCCATAACCTCTATAAAGAAAAGGCGGTCATGCGCATCGGCAGTATCGCGGATTTTGTCGATAGCCTGGATAACCGTATTGGTAGCGGTATCAAAACCAAGGGTATAGGTTGAACCGCAAAGGTCATTATCAATTGTACCCGGTACGCCCATTACTGCAATGTCGGGATACTTACGTGAAAAACGCAGGGCACCAGTAAAAGTACCATCACCGCCAATAACCACAAGGGCATCGATACCACGGGCTTTGGCGTTTTGGTATGCTATCTCCATGCCCTCGTCGGTTTTGAAAGGCAGGCAACGCGCGGTTTTTAAAATGGTGCCACCCAAATTAAGGATGTTACTTACCGAGCGTTTATCCATTTCATACATATCGTTTTCGATAAGGCCTTTATAACCCTGCCTTATACCTACAACTTCCAGCCCGTTATACAGTGCGGTCCTCACAACGGCACGTATACAAGGGTTCATTCCAGGGGCGTCACCACCTGAAGTTAAAACCCCTATTTTTGAAATTTTACGCATCTTTCGCTCCTTAATTTTACGCTACGAAGATAGTGTGTGTAGATTACACCATTAAATTTTATTTATTTTTTTTGGATTAGGAATTAAGGCTATATATTTAAACTTATTAACTAAATCTCACTAATAGTTTGGAACTAATGTTACCCAAGTTTGATTCCGTATTCTCGATTGACTGCGTGATATTCGGCTTTGAAGCCGGCGAGCTCAAAATTTTGCTTATTGAGCGAAACGAGGAGCCATATAAAGACTGGCTTGCACTGCCTGGCTATATTGTTGAGCAAGACGAGAGTATTGATGATGCTGCCGAGCGGATCCTGTATGAACTTACGGGTTTGCGCGATTTGCACATGCAACAGTTTCATACTTTTGGCGAAGTGAACCGCCACCCCCAGGGTCGTGTAATTACGGTTGCTTACTATGCATTGATCCGCATAAACGGGCAAAAGGAATTACGACCGGTTACCCAATATGCCAAAAAAGCGTTCTGGCACCCGGTAAGCGAACTACCTAAACTGGCGTTTGACCATAGTGAGATCTTTAAAACAGGATTCAATAAAATAAAGCGCCGGCTACACTACCAGCCGATAGCATTTGAGCTGTTGCCCGAAAAATTTACGCTCACTCAACTGCAGTCGCTTTATGAGGCTGTTTTGGATAAGAAGCTTGATAAACGCAATTTCCGCAAAAAGATGCTCAGCTATGGCTTTTTGAAGGAGCTTGATGAAAAGCAGAAAGGTGTATCGTACCGCGCCGCTAAGCTCTACAAATTTGATAAACGCAAATACGGGAAGATTTTTCAGGGAGAGATGAATTTGGTGTAAGATAGAAGCAAGACGTCAAGAATCAGGAATTAAGACAGAAACAGGATGTCAAGATTCAGTAAGCACGAAAGTAATAGAGGGCTTTTGCAAGCGCCTCCGTACAGTTCGCGATTGCGTCGATTTTAAAAAGAAAGGACCGGAAAATCTTCCGGTCCTTTCTTTTTAAAATCGTAACGTCTTAGGTCTTGACTCTTGACTTCTTGAATCTTACAAAGAGCTTGGTGCTAATTCCAAATGGTATTTCACCAGATTATCTATAGGCGAGCGGATGATGTTGCCAACAACCATGCCATTTTCAGTAACTACCTCTTCCAGCACGTTACGGAAGTTATAACCTACCGAACCGATGCAGTTGAAAGTGTATTTTTGATAATCAGGGTAGTGGGTTACCAGGTTGCGGAAAAAATCGTCGAACGAGGTACGCACCAGGTTGCGTGAGTATTCGATGTGTACGTTGTTATCGTAAACAAATTTGCTGAAGCTTGCGCAAAAACGGTTAGCACGGGGCTGGGTGTATACCTGCTCGTTGATATCATCAGGAGTAAGTTTATAAGTTTCCCAGAAAAGGGCACGTACAGGCTCAGGCATGTATCCGCGCAGGTAATCTGTTAACAGCTTTTTGCCAATGTAGCAACCGCTGCCTTCATCACCCAGGATGTAAGCGCCCGAATCAATATTGTGTACAACTTCTTTACCATCATAAATGCAGGTATTAGTTCCGGTACCTAATATGGCAGCAAAGCCTTCGGTGTTGCCGAGCAGGGCACGGGCAGCAGCAAGCAAGTCATGACCAATATTAACTTTTGCGCCTGTGAAAACTACTTTCATAGCTTCCTCAACAATTTTGCGCATTTCGGGGGTTGAACAGCCGGCACCATAGTAATTTACCTCTGTGATCAGGTTTTTTTCAAGATCGGTTGGCAGGCTTTCGTTCAGTGACTGTATAATATACTCTGTACTTGAAAAGTATGGGTTATAACCCTCGGTATTGAAGTAAACTTTTTTCCCTCTTCGGTAACCAGGCACCAATTTGTTTTGGTTGAGCCACCGTCAGCAATTATGATCATAAATTTTGTTTTTTTAAAAATCGGTTAAAAGTAGGATTTACTTATTGTAAAAAAAACACTTAGTATTTTAAAAATTGAAAATTGCGATTTTTACTTAAGTTATAGCTACTTTTTTGTATAAATTAAACTTTAAATGGTGTTTTTATACCATTGTTATCAATAATTAATCAGGTCAACTATACCTTTTTTTAAATGTAAAGTTTACAGATAAGCAGTGCGCCGTACAATTTAAAAACAGAGTAATTTACAATTGTACGCAATGTTACATTATTAAGCAAAATATTGGCTTTAATTAATGCTAAAACGTGTATTTTGTATTACAAACTCGTTACAGAAACGCAAGTGAATTGCCCGGATGAATGTGTGTGGCTTTAATACCTGGCACGTTTTGCTTTAGCCAGCCTATCATAAATTCGGAGCCGGGTTCTTCGCTGGCAATATGCCCTAATACAATTAATGAAAGTTTATCGCCTTTGGCTTGGGCATCCCTTACATATTCGGCGGTTTCCCATTCCGAAATCTCGCCGCAAATCAGTACATCGGGCTTTTTGGTGCTCATTTCGGTGATCTGTCTTTTACCGCCGGCCGCTCCAGGTAACAGCAGCACCTTTTGGCAGCTTTGTGATGGATTGCCTATGTAGCGTACCTTTTCTATTTTAAGTTTCTTTTTCAGTGTTTCGATAAGGGAGCTTAACGAGGTAGATGGAATGCTTAACAGGTTTCCGGTTTCCGGCTTGTAATAGCTTACCCAGTCGAGCTGTTTCAATAGCCCAATACCAACACCATCGGGTTTAAGACTGTGGATGGTATCGTGGTTGCGCCAAACGGCTATATTATGTTTATCAAGCAGTTGTTTTTTGTACTGAAATACATCATCATTAGCCAGCCAGGTGGTTTCATCGGCATGGTTATAAAAAGTTGGCTCGTGGGCTATAATAAAGTTAGCGCCTAAGCTAATGGCCTTTTCAATAATGCCTATGGTTGCAAACATGGTGGTAACTATGCCGGTAACAACAATATCGCGGTTGCCTGATTTTAGGGTGTCAACCGTATTAGGGAAGGGTGCGCCCGGCACCTGTTTCATAAACAGATCAATGATTTGCCCTACCGTAATGTGTTCATCAGGGTTAGTGAAGGTGATGGCATCTACAGTAAACGAAGTTGATAATAACGCAGCGGTGCCTGCTAAAGCACTTAACTGGGTAATGAACTTACGGCGATCGGGATTATGATTAATGGGGGAGAGGTTTGAATTCATGGTATGATTGGGTTTGTTCAAAGATAACACAGGGCAAGTTAATTTCAGATTTGTAATAATTGTGTGACATATTTATATCTTCGCATAAATTTAAAGACCCCTAATCCGTGCAAAAACTTGCTAAGCTTATCACCAACAAACCTTTTGTTTATTCTTTATGGTTTGGCCTAAGTCTGTTTCTGGTAATTAAAGGTGTTTTAACCCATCAGGGGTTTAACAATTATACCATATTTAAATACAATTTTTTAAATACTATCCATCAGCATAACCTATACGCTTATCAGCCGGAGCATTATTACGACCTGAACCATTACGGGCCGGTATTTTCAATAATCATGGCACCTTTTGCTATTTTGCCAGATAGTATAGGCGTTATTTTATGGGTGTTGTTTAATGCATTCATCCTGTTTAAAGCTATCCAGCTTTTACCGCTGAAAAAGGACCAGTATGTTATTGTGCTTTTACTGTGCGCCCACGAACTAATGACAGCATCAGCCAATGTGCAGAGTAATCCGATGATAGCAGCGTTGATTATATTAGGTTTTAATTTTATAAAACGTGAACAGGATTTTTGGGCTGCATTAATGATAGCCCTCGGCGCATTTATTAAGCTTTACGGTATAGTTGGGTTGGCCTTCTTTTTCTTCTCCACAAATAAACCAAAGTTTGTGTTAAGCTTTATTTTCTGGTCGGCAGTGTTGTTTGTTTTGCCTATGGCCATTTCATCTCCCTCGTTTATTATACAAACTTATCACGACTGGTATACCGACCTGGTGATTAAAAATTCGGATAACCAGCAATCATATATGCAGGAAATTTGTGTTACTGGTTTTATACGGAGAGCGTTTCATTTCCAGGATCTTAAGAATATGTACGTAATAGGACCTGCACTGGTGTTGTTTGGCTTGTCGTACCTGCGCGTTAAGGCTTATAAGGTTTTGGAATACCAGCGCCTGATCCTTTCATCGGTATTGATCTTCGCTGTGATATTCAGCAGTTCGGCCGAGTCATCAACTTATATTATTGCTTTTGTAGGAGTTGCCGTTTGGTTTATGAATCTGAACCGCCAGGTAACCGGCTTCGAGATTTTTTTGCTGGTTTTAGCATTGTTGATCACAAGTCTTTCCCCTTCAGATCTTTTTCCGTCTTTTATCCGCACCCAATATATCGTTCCTTATAAACTAAAATCGATACCCTGTTTTTTAATTTGGCTTAAAATAATTTATGAAACGCTCACCAGGGATTTTGTTAATGAAAAGGAAGGTGTATTGACCCAGGCAGCAGTTTAGAGGATCACCGGTTTGAAAACAGTCTTGAATGATTATTTTTTACTGTAGAGCCCCGAAAACTTGCAGGTTAATAGATAATTATTATTTATGTTTGTAACTGGAAAGTTACATTTGAGAGCTTTGGCACCTTTTATTAAAACTTGATGACGGCAGTTACATTTTGTAACAATTTATCGTAAGGTTATTTTATAAAAAGGGTACATGAGATTGTAATCAAATATAAGCTTTAATTATTAATACCGCCTGTTACAATTAAAATTTTCCATAGTATAACTATGACATACCTTGCTGATAAAAAGATCTCTATTGTTATACCATCCCATAACGAGGAAAAGAATATTAGTTATCTAATTGAGCAACTCCGCGAGACGCTTTCGCCCACAGGATATGCCTATGAGTTGATATTTGTTGATGATGGTAGCCGTGATAACACCTTAAATGAATTAAAGATCAATGCCGAGTTGCATCCCAATGTTTTTTATGTAGAGCTTTCGCGCAATTTTGGTAAAGATTATGCCCTTAAGGCCGGTATTGCAATGGCGCAGGGCGATGCCGTGATAACAATGGATGCTGATTTGCAGCACCCGCCACAACTGATCCTGAAGATGTTAAACCTTTGGGAAAATGGCTATGATATTGTTTATACCTATCGCGAAGGCGAAAACCCTCATGGTAAAGGTTATCAGAAAGTTACCTCAAAATTGTTTTACAAAGGCCTTAACATGCTTTCGGATATCAAAATGGAAAATGGCACTGCCGATTTTAGGTTGATTGATGAAAAAGTAGTAAAGCAGCTTAAACTGATTGACGAATACGAAATCTTTTTTAGGGGGATAATTAAATGGGCAGGATATAAACAGGTTGGCATTCCTTATGTACCATCAAAACGACATACAGGCGAGGCAAGCTATTCTTTTTCAAAGCTGGTTAAGCTTGCTGTAGGCAGTATCGTAGCTTTCAGCGCGCGCCCGCTTTATATTGTATCGTTAATTGGGCTATTGATTTCATCACTGGCTATTTTGTATATCCCTTATGTATTAGTAAGCTACTTTTTAGGTTACGCAGTTTCGGGATGGGCATCAATTATTGCTACCATAGCCTTTTTTGGCGGCCTTCAGTTGCTTGTGATGAGTGTTATAGGGGTATATGTGGGAAAAATTTTTATGCAGTCAAAACATCGCCCGCATTATATTATCCGGTCATCAAATGTTGTTATTGTAGATAATGATTTTATTAGGGTTTGATGTTGAGGAGTTTGATATGCCGTTTGAGTACGGCAAATCAATACCATTTGATGAGCAGCTTGAAATTTCAACAAGGGGTACCAATACTATACTCAAATTACTGGGGCAGAAAAATATAAAGGTTACTTTTTTTGCACTGCCAATTATGCCATCAATAGGCCGGATGTCATCAAACAGATGGTGACCGAAGGACATGAAGTAGCCTCGCACGGGTATTATCATTCCGATTTTAAGGTTGAGCATTTAATGCAGTCAAAGCTGGCTTTGGAGAATATTTCCGGAACTGAAGTAACAGGTTTTCGGATGGCCCGGATGATGCCGGTGGATGAGGCTGAGATTGCGAAAGCGGGTTACGAGTATAACTCATCCATAAATCCGACATGGCTGCCAGGAAGGTATAATAATTTTGATAAACCACGTACCTGGTTTTATGATCATGATGTGCTGCAGATTCCGGCTTCGGTTTCGCCGGTAATACGTTTTCCGCTTTTCTGGCTGAGCTTTCATAATTTGCCGCTTTCTTTATTAAAAAGGATGGCCTCGGCAACGCTAAAAAAAGATGGCTACCTGAACCTTTATTTTCACCCCTGGGAATTTACCAATCTGCACGATAAAGAAAAGTTCGGTTTCCCGGGCTATGTTTCCAAAAACTCGGGCGAAGCTTTTGCACGAAGGATAGCTGATTTTATTGATTGGGCAATGGACAAGGGTTACACCTTTGGACGGACGGACGGATTTTGTGAAATAATCAAAAACAAAATTAAACAAGAGGCCGTATTACATTAACGAGCTGTTAAGCAGCTTATAGCAAATCAATTACCAAATTGATTGTTATTTTCAGCATAATTTTGCATATTTGCACCGCAAAAAAATATACAGTATACCATGGGTTCGAAACCATGCTTATATTTGTAGTTTAGGTGCGATGGTCCTATAGCTCAGCTGGATAGAGCAACAGATTTCTAATCTGTAGGTCTTTGGTTCGAATCCAAATGGGATCACTTATAAGAAAAGCCGTTTCGTATACATAGAAACGGCTTTTTTTGTACATGAGGGCACTTTTGAGGGCCGGCCATATCTTGAATAGACGCTCGTCGTAACAGCTTGTCCCGGAACACAGTGGGCAAGTTCAACAGAATCTCCACCTATCAACGAGTATCGTATCGACTTTATAGCCAGTTGTAAAAGTCATTGCTAAGTGAGTTCATGTGTGCTGCTTCCCCGGTAAGCGAGCTATAGACTATACGAAAGTCTGATGCTTTTTTCAGTAAAGCACAGCAGTCGGCGCAAGCCCGAATTGCTTTTTAAAGGCAAAGGAGAAATGGGACAGATTCTCGAAGCCCAGCTCAAGATAAATGTCTTTGGGCTTTTGGCTTTGCTGGTGGATGAGAAAGTAAGCTTCTTCCAATCGCTTTTTTGTCAGCCAGCGTCCGGGCGTGTCGTTATAGATTTGCTGGAAGTCACGCTTGAAAGCGGATAAGCTTCTGCCCGTCAGAAACGCGAAGCGCTCTAAAGGGACATTAAACCTGAAGTTCCGGGTCATGAAGGCTTCGATGTCTATCTTTTGCGGCGCACCGAAGTTGAACAATGCGGCAGCAAGGCCTGGGTCGCTTTTGAGCAGGATCAATAGCAGTTCTTCCCGCTTGAGATCTGCAAAAGCTTCCTCGATCTCGGCCTCGCCCCTATAATAGGGTTCGAGGGAATGGATGAAGCTGGTAAGCAGCTGATCGTCCTTGACCGGCAGGATGGAATCGTCTGACGTGGCGATGCCGGTATCTACCCTGTGCCGGGCTAAAAACCGTTTTAGAAAAGCTTCATCCAGCACGATGACGATCTTTTTAAAGTCACCGTCCTGTTGCTGCTTGGTGTAGCGTAGCAAATGGTTCTTACGGGCGATGCAGCTATCGCCGGGATGAAAGTGGTAATGCTTGTCGCCACTGTATGCAAGCATAGAGCCTTTTAGGAGGTACAGAAAGAAATGATCGGATATTACCTGTTCGGGAGATATTCCGGGCCCTAAATGACAGGATTGCAGACTACTGGTGATCATGCTCAAAAATACTTAATTCAAAAGACTATCCACACTTGCCAATATCACTTCTTCCTTACTGCGAGGATGCCAATTCAATACCCGCTGTGACTTTTCGTTGGAAATGGCGATATAGAAGGATTCATCCAGCGGTTTCAAGTCGGCGATGTTTCCGGCGTATTCGGGTCTTTCTTTCCGGATAAGCTCAGCCACGTCGTAAAGGCTCATGACCCCGGTGGCTGTTGCCAGGAAGCGCTCACCCGCTGCGGCCGGATGTGTCATTGCTTTGAGGTGAATATCGGCTACATCACGCACATCCACCACGCCAAAAGTGAAGGGCAGCGTTTCTTTGATCTGGCCATCCAATACGCCTTTCACAAAGCCGATAGAGGTGGAAAAGTCTTTTCCCAGGGCAGGGCCGAATACGCCTACCGGGTTTATTACGGTGAGTTCCATGCCGTCGCCCTCGCTGTTAATCCAGTCCCAGGCAGCTTTTTCGGCAATCGTTTTAGATTTGATGTAGGCGCGGTCTGTCAGTTCGGGGTCTGTCCAGTCTTCTTCGGTAAAGGTGTAGCCTTTGGGATCTTTGCTGTAGCCGATGGTAGCAAAGGATGAGGTTAATACCACGCGTTTCACACCGGCATGGCGGGCGGCTTTCAATACCCTTAATGCGCCATCCCGTGCGGGTATAATAAGGTCGTTGGCATCTTCGGGTTCTTCGGCAGGAAATGGGGAAGCTACGTGCAGCACATAGGTGCAGCCATCAGCTGCCCAATTCCAGTTCAGGTCATTAGTCAGGTCTGCTTCCACAAAGGCGAGGTTTTCAATGGATTTCATTCCGGCTCCTTTGAGCAGGTTAATTACTTCGTCTTTTCTTTTTAAGGAGCGAAGGGTTGTTTTAACAGTGTAGCCTTGTTGTAAGAGTTGAAGGATACAATAGATGCCAATGAAGCCTGTGCCGCCTGTTACTAATACGGTTGGCTGTTTGATGTTATTTTCCATGTTGAATTTTCTTTTGACAAAGATGGCGCTAATGCGGCTTGCCTGTTTTGTTTAGAAGTTCAATTTTGTTTTGTTTAAAAGTCCAGGAGATTTGATTTTGCTTTAAGCCGCTGACTATAAGGTTTAGCACATAACTGTGTTATTTACCAAGCGGATAAAGCATTTTAATTCCAATCTGTCTTTTTATTGATGTTAAAGTAACACTTAAAATTGCACTGAATTCCTTATGAAAAATTCTCATATCGCTGGCAAGTAAATATTAATATTTGTTTTTTCGGTATATCTATCGAACTTAAAATGAATGTTTATTTAACAATTAATTTAAGTTTTTATTTGATTATTGATTTAATTGATTTAGATTAGTAATACAATTAAAACCTAATTATAGTTCCCTCTACACGGTGAATTTTTATTGACTGGTAAACAAATTAGTTGTTTTCAATGAAGACGGACTGTAACTATTATAAACATCAAATTTATAATGAAATCAATTGAGTTAAATCATACTGACGACGTTTTATTGTTACAGCAAATAGAACAGGGCAGTCAACATGCATTTAATTTATTGTATGAAAAGCATTGGGGAAACGCCTATTCTGAAGCCTATAAACGTTTAAAGGATTCGGATCAGGCAAAAGATATAGTCCAGGAAGTATTTACCCATATTTGGCTCAAAAAGAAAGTCTCCGTATTCATAATCTACCGGCTTATTTAACAGTAGCTATACGTAATAAGGTGTTTAAACTGGCTGAAAAGCAGAAAATCATTCATCCATTTTTTGATGTCATTGATGACCTGCCTGCATCTTGCCAACAAGCTGACGACAATTTGCTTTGGAAAGAGTTTTTAATATCTTATGAGGCACTTTTAAATACACTTCCTCCTAAAAGGCAAATTATTTTCCGGCTTCATTATCAGAACGATTTACCAACGAAAGAAATCGCGGCACAATTAGGTCTCACAAGAAAAACAGTTCAAAATCAGCTCGGAAAAGCTATTGAAAAATTGAAAGTGTCATTATTACCCTTCCTTTCTTTATTGATCATTTTATTTGGGCAATAAAATAATTAAGTCTGAAAAAAATTTTTTAGCAGAGTGGGACTTTTGTTTGTTTATAGGTCATATCTATAATCAGTAGTACAACCTATTTTAAATGGACAAGCAATATTTTCTTGAACTGTTGCATAAATATCTCAATAATGAAGCAACAGATGAAGAACAACAATTTTTAGTTAAATATTATGAGTTGTTTTCTGCTGAGCCAGATATTGTTTCTCTATTGAGTGATGAGCAGAAGAAGGAAATCAGGGAAGAAATAAATGCCTCAATTTGGGAAAACATCGATAAACATACCGGTGTTGATAAAAAAATAATACGCCTCAAGACTTGGGGCAGAAAAATAGCTTCCGCAGCGGCAATCATTGGGGTTTGTGGCATAGGGTATTTGTTTTTACACAATAAATCGGTTGTTAAACCGCCCCAGTCATATTCGGCCCATCGGCCAAAACCTAACCTGTTTCTGGTACTGCCTGACGGAAGCAGGGTAATACTCAGCTATGGTAGCAAACTTAGTTATGCTTCATCATTTGATGGCCTTACGAAACGCGAAGTATATCTTACGGGTGAAGCCTTTTTCGATATAAAACACAACAACTTAAAACCGTTTGTTGTACACACCGGTAAAATAAAAACAATCGTGTTGGGTACTGCATTTGATGTAAAAGCAGTGCCCGGTGATAAAACCATAACAGTCACCGTTACCAGAGGCAAGGTAAAAGTCAGCAATAATAACAAGCTCCTGGGCATTATTGTTCCCAATCAGCAGATCACCTTTGACCGGCAAAAATCTATTTCAATGCAAACTAACATAAATGCAAAAAATTATACAATCTGGACGGCGAAGGATGATTTGTATTTTGAAGATGTAACTTTTGGGGAAGCAGCCAAGGTATTGGAAGACAGGTTTAAGGTTAAGATATTATTTACAGATCAGTTGGTTCGCTCAAAACACTTCACCTCTACTTTCAATAAATCTGCCAACCTGGATCAGGCATTAAAGAGCATTTGTGAGTTCAATGACGCCACTTATTCGTACGATAAAGCGAAGACTACCATAACCATCACCACTAAATCTCAAGCCAATTCAACTAAATCTCAAACCAATTAAACTTAAAGTATATGAAGAAAAAGTACCTCAAAAATCACAAACAGATCCTGTTTAAAAGAAGTCCGGATAGTTCTCCGGCATAAAAAACCCTCTGAACCATTTCCGGGGAAATAACCTCAGAGGGTCGCTAACGCTATTCGACTGCAATCGATTGTATTAGCCGGGTGTTTTAAATTTTAACATTCAATCGAAGACATTAATCACTTAAAACAAACTAAATTATGAATTTTTCCATAATTCTGGCAGAACCGCGGCATTTTGTTAAATACCCGCTCAGATTTCATCTGCTAATTGACTTAAATTTTAAACAGTGTATGAGAATCGGGATAATTTCAATGTTCATATTAGCTACTTCAATTCCTGTATTTTCAGCAGCCCCTGTAAAGAGTCAGACAATTGACCAGGTAGCGGTGAGTCTTACACTCAAGAATGAATCACTTGTAAAAGCTTTTCATAAAATCGAATCACAAAGCAGTTTTCATTTTATGTATCGCAATGATGATGTGAAGGATATTCTCAACCTGGATATTGCTGCCAGTAATAAATCGATAGCAGTAGTTCTGAAGGCCATTTTGTCTAACACTTTACTCAAATTCAGACAGATTGATGACCAGATATTAATTACAAAATCAAATCAGGATAAAGCGGCAACCGGTGAAAAAGCAGATGTCACTACTGATATAGTAGCATCCAAAGGCATAATTAAAGGAACGGTGACCGATTCAAAGGAGAGTCCGTTAGCGGGTGTTACGGTAAAACTGGATGGCGCAATTTCATTAAATAAAGCAACAGACGTTAACGGTAACTATAGCTTCGCTAATTTACCGGCAGGTAACTATACGCTCACTTTTACTTTTGTTGGTTTTAAATCGGTAACAAAAACATTAGCATTAGGGGAGGATCAGCAAAGTGTAATTAATGTGGTGTTAACGGAAAGTACAAATGGCCTGGACGAAGTTGTTGTAACTGGTTACGGAACACAGAAAAAGCGGGAAGTAACCAGCGCAATTACCTCTGTAAGTGCAGCACAATTTAATAAAGGTAATATCAGCGATGTTGCACAGTTATTACAAGGTAAAGTAGCCGGTCTTTCTATCGCACGCCCGGGTGGCGACCCTAACGGTGGTTTTGCCATCAGGTTAAGGGGACTTTCTACTTTAGGAGCTAACACACAGCCGCTAATAGTGCTTGATGGCCAGGTGGGGGCTGATATTAATACAGTTGATCCAAATGATATAAAAAGTATTGACGTACTGAAGGATGGTTCGGCCGCTGCCATTTATGGTACACGCGGGTCGGCGGGCGTTATCATTATAACAACCATCGCAGGAAAGAGAGGGATGTCAAAGCTTACTTATAACGTTTCAGGTACTGAAGAAACCCCTGCCAAATTTACCAAGCATATGACAGCCGCCGAGTTTGTTGCGCTTGGCAAAGGGACAAACTATGGCTCTTCTACCGATTGGAATAAAGAAATAACCCGTTCGGCTTTTTCACATGTACATAATTTAGGCATTTCGGGAGGTGATGAGCGTACTGTTTATGATGCAACTTTAAACTATCGCAATAGTCAGGGTGTTGCAATCAGAACTGGTTTTCAGCAATTAAATGGCCGTTTGAATATCACACACAAGGCGTTGGATAACAAATTGGTCCTCAATTTAAATATAAATACTACTAACAGAAACTCACAATTTGGTTTTCCCGATGCTTTCAAATATGCAACCATTTTTAACCCCACAGCACCGGTGCATTCTACAGATCCTTTATATGATTTAACCGGCGGGGGTTTTTTGAATCCAACTTCGTTGATTATTCAAACCCGGTGGCAATGTTGGTTCAAAATACAAACGAAGCACGGAATAAGAAATTTAACATTGGCGGAACCGCGACGTATGAGCTAACTAAAGGATTGAAGTTTGCTACTAAATATTTTAAACAAACAACAAGCATCTATCATTCAGAGTACTCCCCAACTACAGCCTTTATTTCCAGGGGCTTTCCGTTGGGCAGTGGTTTTGGCCGTTCGGGTATTTCTGCAAAATTTGATGATGAATCTGAAAATAGCCTGCTTGAAAGCACCTTGTCTTACGACAAAACAATACATAAACTGGAGATTGCTGCTGTCGCCGGATATTCGTATCAGGATTTCTTCTACCAGGGATTTGATGCCCAGGGCGGTAATTTTGTAACTGATGCTTCGGGTCAGAATTTTGCAGCCGCTCTTGATTTTAAAAATGGTATAGGTGTAGTTGAAAGTTATAAAAATGAGAATAAGCTGATCTCGTTTTTCGGGCGGGTAAACTTAAACTATGATAATATCGCTTTCCTTTCGGCCAGTTTAAGAAGAGACGGTTCAACAGAGTTTGGTGTAAATAACAAATGGGGCTTTTTTCCTGCTGTTAGTGCAGGTTTTGATTTGAGCAGAATATTAAAGATTCAAAGTATAAGCAACCTTAAATTGCGCGGCAGCTACGGTGTTACCGGTGCATTACCACCGTTTCCGTATCTTTCATTGTCTACTTTATCAAATAGCGGCGGTACCTACTATGCGGGCAATGGTGTATACCTCAGTACCTACAGTGGCACCAGGAACCCTAACCCCGGTCTGAAATGGGAGAAAAAAGCTGAAACAGATATCGGTTTAGACTTTTCACTGTTAAACGGAAGGTTAACCGGCACATTTGACTATTTTAACCGGAAAACTACCGACTTGATTTTTGACGTTACGGTGCCTTCGCCACCGGCGTTATTCAACAACACATGGGAAAATATTGGTGAATTGAGTAACTCGGGTGTGGAATTAGCTTTAAGCTATGAAGCTATTAAAACACCTGACTTCAGTTGGACGACTGGTGGTAATATTTCAAGTTACCACGTAGTTTTAACAAAGCTGATTGACGCTTTAAAAGGTTCGTACGTAGGGGCTACCAACCTTGGCACTCCTGGCCAGGAAGCCACGCAGTTAACGAGGGCGGTAGAAGGTCAGCCGATCGGTATACTTTACGGGCCCAAATATGTAGGTGTTGACGCAAATGGTGTATACCAGTACTCTGACGGCAAAGGCGGCACTGTTGGATTAGCAAATGCGCCACGCCAGGTTATTGGTAATGGCTTACCTAAATTTGAATTTGGGATTACCAACGCCTTTAGATACAAACAGTTCGATTTTAACTTTTTTCTTCGCTCATCTATCGGTCATCAGTTAATCAATACTTACCGCGCGTTTTACGAAAATCCAAATGTTGCAACCAGCTACAATATAGTAAATACCAAATATTTCAATCCCAAAGTTACCGATGGTGCCGCATACAGCAGTTATGACGTTGAAAAAGCATCTTTCCTGAAATTGGATAACGCAACGTTTGGCTATACTTTCAAGATTGCCAAGAGTAGTAAACCGGGGATGATTAGCAGTTTGAGAGCCTATATTTCGGGCCAGAACCTTTTCACTATTACCGGTTATACAGGTGTCGACCCGGAGGTTAGGTACGCTGACTCTGGAAATGTGTTAGCTCCGGGTATCGACCGCAGGGAGACATGGGTTTATACAAGGTCATTTACCCTCGGCGTTAATTTGGGATTTTAATTAAGGTATTTCAAAGTTTAATATATACAAATTATGAAACATAAATCATTAACAAGATATTCGTTGCTGGTGTTTCTTGCTGCGGCTTCATGTACAAAGCTGGATGAAAAAGCATTGCTCTACGATCAGGTAACTGAGGATAGTTTTTATAAAACAGATAAGCAACTGGCGGCCGCTGTGGGCGCTGCATATTCTTCTATTTATGGTTATAACGGTGCTTTCTTTAACTTAAATGAGGTTACTACCGACGAGGTTGTTGTACCAACACGGGGCGCGGACTGGGGTGACGGTGGGCACTGGGTACGTTTAAAAACACATAAAACCAACAGCACCGATTCACAACCAGCTAATGGCTGGAGCCTTGGTTTCGGCGGGGTTACTACTTGTAACAAAATTTTAGCTGCCCTGGCTGTAAGTAAATCACCAACTGCTGCTACTTATGTAGCAGAATTAAAATGTTTAAGGGCCATTTACTACTACTGGCTGCTTGATTTGTTTGGCAACGTGCCTATCACTACTGATTTTTCGGATACCAAACCCCCTGCAACTAAAAGTCGGGCCGAGGTTTATGCTTTTATTGAATCAGAATTACTGGCAAATATTGAAAAACTACCCAAAATAGGCACAGGAGATGGCCCATACTATGGCCGTGTTACTTATTATGTTGCTGAAGCAACTTTGGCCAAGTTATATTTAAATGCCCAAACTTATACCGGGACCCCACAATATGATAAAGCATTAGCTGCATGTGATGTAATCATTAATTCCGGGAAGTATACCCTGATGAATAATTACGCTGATAACTTTTCAAGGAATAATACCAGTTCAACCGAGTCTATTTGGGCGATACCGTTTGATGGGGTTAAAGCGGGCGGCTTTAATATGAATATGGAGACTTTGCACTTGCAAAGCCAGAATACTTATCAAATGAATAACCAGCCATGGAATGGATTTGCTTCGGTACAGGAATTTTACCAATCCTATATTGACCCGGCGCAAAATCCGGGCCCGCAGGGAACAGTTGTAGGTCTTGACCCCAAAGGTACACCTACTACCGGTACCCTCGATAAGAGGATGCTGAATAATTTCCTTGTTGGACCTCAATACCAGGCTGATGGGGTAACCCCCTTAACAGACGGCGGTGCAGATGTGACGGATCCTAATGGTCCGCCTATTACCTTTACCCCTTACATTAACGAACTGCAGCCCAATGCCTGGAGACAGGCAGGTGCACGTATTGGTAAATGGCAATTTTATAAAGGTATGCAGACAAGTTTGGATAATGATTTGGCAATTTATAGATACGCTGATATTTTGCTGATGAAGGCCGAATTATTAGCCAGAAAAAGTGGCAATTGGAACGATCCGGTTACGCTTGCACTGGTTAATCAAATCCGAACAGTACATGGAGGGGTTGCACCATTTACCAGTTTAACTCCTTTAATATTTTTAGCAGAGCGCGGCCGGGAAATGTTCGCAGAAAGCTACAGAAGGCAGGACATGATCCGTTTTGGTGTTTATAATGATGCGTACCGTTTCCACCCGGCCGATCCGGATGCTCACGTTAATATTTTCCCGGTACCCGAACCTCAAATTAATGCAAATCCAAACCTGAAACAAAACCCCGGGTATTGATAAAATACCTGAGTTAGTAAAGGTGCTCTTTTAAGGAAAGCAAGTAATAAATCACTTGCTTTCCTCATTAAATACCACGGATTTACCTAATTGACCTGGATGTTGGTTTAATTGTTTGATTATTAGTTGGTTGTGTTTTGCTGTTTTGATTGAGTTGTTGTCAGCTCATCAGGTTTAGAAATTGCGACGACTACAATATTTGAACAAGGTGAAAAGGAACTTATTTTATATAAAGTGAATGATTAAACGGGTACTTAATATTATTCATGAGCTAATTGTATTATTGGTTTATTCTCCAATAAAACGTAGCTCCCCAAAGGTCATTTTATTTTTCACAGCCTTTTGGCGTTCCGTTATGGCGGCAAAGATATATGCTTCATGCACCGGGGCCAGCTATATTCGGCAGGTGTTGTTTTTTGCATTTTTATTTTTGATTGGCTGCAATACCAGTGAGCCTAAAAAAGACGAAGGCAACAAACTTTTTTCACTGCTTCCTTCATCATCTACAGGAATAACTTTTGCCAATGATGTTAAATATACCGAACAATTGAATGTTTATACCTACCGTAATTTTTATAACGGTGGGGGTGTTGGTATTGGAGATATTAATAATGACGGCTTGCCGGATGTTTTCCTTTGCGGAAATCAAAAATCAAACAGACTCTATTTAAACAAAGGCAACTTTCAGTTTGAAGACATAACCGATAAGGCCGGACTCTCTTCGGCAGGTGTCTGGTCAACTGGCGTTACCTTTGCGGATATTAACGGCGATGGGCTGTTGGATATTTATATATGTAAGTCGGGCGATTTTTCCGGAAAAAACAGAAGTAATCAGTTATTCATTAATAATGGTAACCTCACGTTTACCGAAAAAGCGGCCGAATACGGGTTAAATAATAAAGGCTTGTGTACTCATGCTGTTTTCTTTGATTACGATCACGACGGAGACTTGGATTGCTACCTTCTTAATAATTCGTTTCGTTCGGTAGGGAACTATGATTTGATCAAAGATCAGCGCAATATTCCTGATCCCCTGGGTGGGAATAAACTGTATCGTAACGACGGTAGTCATTTTACAGACGTGACCCAACAAGCAGGAATATACAGCAGCAAAATTGGTTTTGGATTAGGTGTAACCATTTCTGATGTAAACGGGGATGGCTGGGACGATATCTATGTTTCCAACGATTTTTTTGAACGTGATTACCTCTACATTAATAATCGCGACGGTACCTTTAAAGAGTGCCTTACCGACGCAATTAGGGAACTAAGCCAAAACTCAATGGGAGCTGACATAGCCGACATCAATAATGACGGCTATCCTGATATTTATGTGACTGATATGCTTCCTGAACCGGAATCAAGGTTAAAAACAAAAACAGCTTTTGAAAACTGGGATAAGTATCAGTCCGACCTCCAAAATGGATATTATCAGCAATTCCTTCGCAATGTTTTGCAGCTGAACCAGGGGCCGGTTATGAATAAAAACTTAGTCACAAATAAGATAAACTTCAGCGAGATAGGCCGGCTTTCGGGAGTTCATGCAACCGACTGGAGTTGGGGCGCACTGATCTCGGATATGGATAATGATGGGTTTAAAGACATTTTCGTTAGCAACGGTATTTATAAAGACCTAACCGATCAGGATTATATCCAATTTATGGCTAATCCGATACAAGTAAGAAAGATGATGGGTAGTGAGAAGGAGGTAATTAAGAAGCTGATAGATAGCATGCCCTCGGAGGCTGTGCCTAACTATGCCTACCGAAACAATGGGGACCTGACATTTACCAATAAGGCAGCCGAATGGGGACTTGGAGATCCGGGTTTTTCGAATGGTTCGGCGTATGGTGATTTAAATAATGATGGGGCGCTTGACCTGGTGGTTAACAATGTAAATATGCCGGCCTTTATCTACCGAAACAACAGCAGGAAGCTGGAGCCGGCGAATAAATATTTGAAAGTGGTATTGCAGGGCGAGGGGAAGAACCGCTTTGGCGTAGGGGCGCAGGTAACGTTATACTATAATCATATCTTAAACTACCAGGAGCAGGTTCCGTCGCGGGGATTTGAATCGAGTGTAGACACCCGGTTGAATTTCGGTTTAGGTAAAATAAAGGAGATCGATTCGATAGTGGTAAAATGGCCTTGCGGTAAGCAGAAAGTATTAAAAGGAGTAAAACCCAACCAGACAATCACGGTAAAAGAGGCTGAATCGGGACTGCCCGGGAAAGCAGTGAGGGGGCAGCCGGTTCAAAGCCGGTGTTTGAACAGAGTACAGATAACCATGGGATAGACTTTGTGCACAAGGAAAATGACTTTATAGATTTTGACAGGGAAAAGCTGATCTTCCAGATGCACTCGGCCGATGGCCCGCGGATAGGTAAAGGCGATGTCAACGGCGACGGTTTGGAAGACTTCTATATCTGCGGGGCCAAAGACCAGCCAGGCGCATTATATATCCAAACCCGGGCGGGTCGTTTTAAACGGAGCAACGAAAAGCTGTTTGAGCAGGATAAGGCCAGTGAAGATACAGACTGTTTGTTTTTCGACGCGGATGGCGACGGGGACCAGGACCTGTATGTATGTAGCGGGGGCAACGAGTTCTCGGCTAACTCGACGGATCTGATCGACCGGCTATATATCAATAATGGGAAGGGTAATTTCAGCAAATCGCAACAGGTGCTGCCGTCATTTCAGTTTGAGAGCAGCTCCTGCGTAACGGCAGCAGATGTTGACGGGGACTGGGACCAGGACCTGTTTGTTGGAGTGCGTTTAAAGCCGGGTGAATATGGCTACCCGTGTAAGGGTTATCTCCTGCAGAACAATGGCAAAGGCTATTTTACAGATGTAACCGACGAGAGGGCCCCGGGCTTAACGGAATTGGGTATGGTTACCGATGCCAAATGGTTTGATTATGACCGTGACGGAAAACCAGACCTGGTGGCCTGCGGGGAGTATATGCCGATCCGGATATTCCATAATGAAGGTGGGCGTTTAAAGGAAGTAACGCGCGAAGCGGGCCTGGAGTGGAGTAATGGGTGGTGGAACCGCCTGGAGATTGCGGACATAGACGGCGATGGTTACCCGGATATAGTAGCCGGCAATCATGGGCTAAACTCCAGGTTTAAGGCAACCCGAGCGAAGCCTGTAAGTATGTATGTAGGGGACTTTAGCGGCACGGGCAGCATAGAAGATATAGTATGCACCTATAACGGCGACAAACAATACCCGATGGCATTGAGGCATGACCTGGTAGGCGAACTTCCCTACCTGAAGAAGAAATACCTGCGGTACGCCCAGTACAAGGAACAAACGATGGAAGGTATATTTGGCAGGGAGCTGTTACAAAAGATGGTTAAGCTGGATGCCTGCGAAATGCGGAGCAGTGTGCTGCTGAATAAGCGGAATGGCAAGTTCCTGATGAAGCCATTGCCGGTGGAGGCGCAGTTTTCGACAGTTTTTGGGCTGGTGGTGAAAGACTATGACGGGGATGGAAAAAAGGACATTGTGCTGGGAGGCAACTTTTACCAGTCAAAGCCGGAAGCAGGGATCTACGATGCCAGCTATGGATTGCTGCTTAAAGGAGATGGGAAAGGTAGCTTTACGGCAGTTAAACCGCAGGTAAGCGGCATCGTAATAAAAGGGGCGGTACGAGATATGAAAGAGATTAAAGCTGGAAACAACAAGCTGCTGATTGTAGCTAAAAATAATGATAAAACAGAGGTGTTAAGTTTTAAATAAGATGGTGGTTAACTATGAGATATTTTAAAGGGATCCTGGTTGTTGTATGTCTCATTTCTGTATTTTCTTGTAATTCAGACGACAGAAAGTATGAAAACGCAGTAGCGAGTGAACTTTCGCGGGGAGTGAGAAGAGATAGCCTGTTTCAGGGAATAAAATTAGGGATGACCTCAAAAGAGTTTTACACCCACTGTTGGGAAATGAATAAAAAAGGGATCTTTTTTGCAGGCCCCGGTAATACAACAGTTTTATATAAACTAAATAAGGAATTGAAATATCCGGCTTCCATGAATTTCTACCCTGATTTTCGGCAAGGTAAGATTAGCAAAATGAGAGTGAGTTTTAGTTACGATGCTTTCGCCCCTTGGAATAAACAAATGTTTGCTGATAGCCTGCAGTTGGATGTATTAAATATGCTGAAAAAATGGTATAAGGAAAAGGACTTTATCCTTATAACGGACCCGGCTAAAGGGACGATTTTTGTGCAGGTAGATGGTAACCGGCGAATTATCATCGGGAAATATGATGACGCCCACGTAAAAGTAGATTACACTGATTTATTGACAGATGAAAAAAATAAGGTGAATTTTACTTTTTTGACAGAAAAAACTATTCATGATGTTTTTAGCATCAGGTACTGTTTTGTGTTCTTTTTATTGGCTTTAACCAGTTGCCAAAAAAAGCAAAGCGGGGGTGGCAATAAGCTTTTTGAACTTTTAAATTCCAATGAAACGCATATCGATTTTGTTAACCAATTATCGTATGATGCTAATTTCAATATTTTTACTTATCGTAATTTTTATAACGGTGGCGGTGTAGCAATAGGGGATATCAATAATGACGGATTGCCGGATCTTTTTTTGGTGGGCAACATGGTGCCCAGTCATCTATATTTAAACAAAGGCAATTTTCAGTTTGAAGACATAACCGGAAAAGCCGGAATTGCCAAGCTCGGCAGATGGTCTACCGGTGTTACTATGGCAGATGTTAACGGTGATGGACTGTTGGATATTTATGTTTGCAATAGTGGCGATGTTAAAGGCGATCATAAACAGAATGAACTATACATTAACAACGGTAATCTCACTTTTACCGAACGGGCAAAGGAATATGGAATTGGTGTAAATGGATACTCAACCCATGCTGTTTTCTTTGATTATGATCATGACGGAGACCTGGACCTCTTTATGTTAAGCAATTCTTTTAAGGCAATCGGCAGCTTTAATATTCAGAATAATGAACGGAATAAAAGAGATTTATTGGGAGGGCAAAAATTATTCAGGAATGATGGTGGCCATTTTACCGATGTGAGTGAACAGGCCGGTATTTATGGTAGTGTAATTGGTTTTGGTTTGGGGGTAAGTGTGGGAGATGTAAATGGGGATGGCTGGGACGACATCTATGTTTCCAACGATTTTTTTGAACGTGATTACCTATATATTAATAATCACAACGGTACGTTTAAAGAATCGCTTGAGGATCAGATGAAAAGCATTAGTAATGCATCAATGGGTGCCGACCTGGCCGATATCAACAACGATGCACATCCTGATATTTTTGTGACGGATATGCTTCCGGCATCAGAATCAAGGCTTAAAACAAATACCACTTTTGAAAACTGGGATAAATACCAGCTTGATTTAAGATATGATTATTATCACCAGTTTACCAGGAACACGCTCCAGTTGAACAATGGCAACGGAACCTTTAGCGAGATAGGCCGGCTTGCAGGTGTTCATGCAACCGATTGGAGCTGGGGAGCGTTGATCACTGACCTTGACAATGATGGATTCAAAGATGTTTTTATCGCTAACGGTATTTATAAGGACTTAACAAACCAGGACTATATTCAACGTTTATCCGATCGGAACGTGATGGGGAGTGTTTGGACAAATAAAGGCATAAATTACAAGAAGCTGATAGATAGCATGCCCTCGGAGGCTGTGCCTAACTATGCCTACCGAAACAATGGGGACCTGACATTTACCAATAAGGCAACCGAATGGGGTCTTGGTGACCCGGGTTTTTCGAATGGTTCGGCATATGGTGATTTAAATAACGATGGGGCGCTGGACCTGGTGGTGAACAATGTAAATATGCCGGCCTTTATCTACCGAAACAACAGCAGGAAGCTGGAGCCGGCGAATAAATATTTGAAAGTGGTATTGCAGGGCGAGGGGAAGAACCGCTTTGGCGTAGGGGCACAGGTAACGTTATACTATAATCATACCTTAAACTACCAGGAGCAGGTTCCGTCGCGGGGATTTGAATCGAGCGTAGACACCCGGTTGAATTTCGGGTTAGGTAAAATAAAGGAGATCGATTCGATAGTGGTAAAATGGCCTTGCGGTAAGCAGAAAGTATTAAAAGGAATAAAACCGAACCAGACAATCACGGTAAAAGAGGCTGAATCGGGATTGCCCGGGAAAGCAGTGCGGGGGGTAGCCGGTTCAAAGCCGGTGTTTGAGCAGAGTACAGATAACCATGGGATAGACTTTGTGCACAAGGAAAATGACTTTATAGATTTTGACAGGGAAAAGCTGATCTTCCAGATGCACTCGGCGGATGGCCCGCGGATAGGTAAAGGCGATGTCAACGGCGATGGTTTGGAAGACTTCTATATCTGCGGGGCCAAGGACCAGCCAGGCGCATTATATATCCAAACGCCGGGGGGCGTTTTAAACGGAGCAACGAAAAGCTGTTTGAGCAGGATAAGGCCAGTGAAGATACAGACTGTTTGTTTTTCGACGTGGATGGCGACGGGGACCAGGACCTGTATGTATGCAGCGGAGGCAACGAGTTCTCGGCTAACTCGACGGATCTGATCGACCGGCTATATATCAATAATGGGAAGGGTAATTTCAGCAAATCGCAACAGGTGCTGCCGTCATTTCAGTTTGAGAGCAGCTCCTGCGTAACGGCCGCAGATGTTGACGGGGACTGGGACCAGGACCTGTTTGTTGGAGTGCGTTTAAAGCCGGGTGAATATGGCTACCCGTGTAAGGGTTATCTCCTGCAGAACAATGGCAAAGGCTATTTTACAGATGTAACCGACGAGAGGGCCCCGGGCTTAACGGAATTGGGTATGGTTACCGATGCCAAATGGTTTGATTATGACCGTGACGGAAAACCAGACCTGGTGGCCTGCGGGGAGTATATGCCGATCCGGATATTCCATAATGAAGGTGGGCGTTTAAAGGAAGTAACGCGCGAAGCGGGCCTGGAGTGGAGTAATGGGTGGTGGAACCGCCTGGAGATTGCGGACATAGACGGCGATGGTTACCCGGATATAGTAGCCGGCAATCATGGGCTAAACTCCAGGTTTAAGGCAACCCGAGCGAAGCCTGTAAGTATGTATGTAGGGGACTTTAGCGGCACGGGCAGCATAGAAGATATAGTATGCACCTATAACGGCGACAAACAATACCCGATGGCATTGAGGCATGACCTGGTAGGCGAACTTCCCTACCTGAAGAAGAAATACCTGCGGTACGCCCAGTACAAGGAACAAAGGATGGAAGATATATTTGGCAGGGAGCTGTTACAAAAGATGGTTAAGCTGGATGCCTGCGAAATGCGGAGCAGTGTGCTGCTGAATAAGCGGAACGGTAAGTTCCTGATGAAGCCATTGCCGGTGGAGGCGCAGTTTTCGACGGTTTTTGGGCTGGTGGTGAAAGACTATGACGGGGATGGAAAAAAGGACATTGTGCTGGGAGGCAACTTTTACCAGTCAAAACCGGAAGCAGGGATCTACGATGCCAGCTATGGGTTGCTGCTTAAAGGAGATGGGAAAGGTAGCTTTACGGCAGTTAAACCGCAGGTAAGCGGCATCGTAATAAAAGGGGCGGTACGTGATATGAAAGAGATTAAAGCCGGAAACAACAAGCTGCTGATCGTAGCTAAAAATAATGATAAAACAGAGGTACTGGTAAATGCTCCGGATAAAAAGGAGTAAATGGAATACAGTATAGGGAATAGTGATAAAATAAAATTACCTGCATTGTAAATAGGGTGGTAGTAAAATACAACTGAATCACCATCGTTGAATGATGGGCGGATAATTATACAATCCGAAGGAGCAGAAATTTATTACTGAAAAATAGAAATTGCCGAACTATAATTTAACCGAATACCAAAAATCTAAATATAGTCACATGCCAATAGATTCATTGAACGTAAATACCAAAGCTAAAATTCAAAACACCTACGATGCTATTGTAATAGGCTCGGGGATTAGCGGTGGATGGGCTGCAAAGGAATTAACCGAAAAAGGTCTGAAAGTATTAATGCTTGAACGCGGTCGTAATTATGAGCATATAAAGGATTATGTTACCGCTACAAAAGATCCATGGGAATTTGAACACCGGGGCAATGCTACCTTACAGCAGAAAACAGATAACCCTGTTATATCCCGGGATTGGGCCATGTATGGGACCGCGGCCCAGGAACCCCTGATGAAATCATGGGTAAATGAAAAGGATTGTCCTTATGTAGAAGTTAAACCGTTTACGTGGTGGCGTTCGTATCAGTTAGGCGGAAGGTCTACTTTATGGGGGCGGCAAAGCTACCGGTGGAGCGATTTTGATTTTGAAGCCAATGCAAAAGATGGTATTGCTGTTGATTGGCCTATTCGTTATAAAGAACTGGCGCCATGGTATGACTATGTAGAAAAATTTGCCGGAATAAGTGGATCGACGGAGGGCTTGCCCCATTTACCCGATGGGCACTACTTGCCGCCTATGCAACTAAATTGTGTGGAAAAAGATGTGGCATCAAGAATAAAAGCTTTTTACAAGGGGCAGCGCCACATGTTTATAGGCCGCGTGGCCAATCTTACCGCGCCTATCCAGGCAAGGACGCAGTGTCAGTTTAGAAACCGGTGCTGGGAGGGCTGCCCATTTGGCGGTTATTTCAGTACACAATCTTCAACGCTGCCCGCAGCAATGGCAACGGGTAACCTTACCGTCAGGCCATGGTCAATCGTAACCAAAATTTTGTACGATAAAGACACCAGCAAAGCGACGGGTGTTGAGGTGCTGGATGGCGAAACGAATAAAACCTATGAATTTTATTCAAAAATTGTATTCCTGAATGCTTCTGCACTGAACAGTGCATGGGTTTTGATGAATACCGCAACAGATGTATGGCAAGGCGGATTGGGCAGTAGCAGCGGCGAATTAGGACATAATATTATGGATCATCATTATATGCTCGGTGCACAAGGAACAATAGAAGGCTTCGAAGACAAATACTATTTTGGCCGCAGAGCGAATGGTTTTTATATTCCCCGTTTTGTTAACTTGTTTGGTGATAAAAGGGACTTTCTGCGCGGCTATGGTTACCAGGGAAGCGCCAGCAGGGACGGCTGGAGCCGGGATGTTGCGGAAATGAATATAGGTGCTGATTTTAAAGATGCGCTTACAGAACCTGGTGCATGGCATATCGGAGCAACCGGTTTTGGTGAAATTTTGCCCTATCACGATAATAAAATAACGCTTAATAAAGATGTGAAAGATAAGTGGGGGTTGCCTGTACTTTCAATGGATGCGGGTTTGAAAGAGAATGAGCTAAGTATGCGTAAGGATATTATTAAAGAATTGGTGGCCATGTATGAAGCGGCCGGGGTAAAGAATATCACAACCTGGGATAAAAATTATGCAATTGGTCAGGGCATTCACGAGATGGGGAGTGCACGTATGGGTAAAGATCCAAAAACATCGGTACTCAACGCGCACAACCAGGTTTGGGACGCGCAAAATGTGTTTGTAACTGATGGGGCCTGCATGACTTCAAGCGCGTGTCAAAACCCATCGCTCACTTATATGGCGCTGACCGCACGCGCGGCTCACTATGCTGTGGATGAGTTAAAAAAAGGCAATTTATAAGCGATATATTTAAGCTTTAATTTTAATAATTAATCAGACGAGAATATAATTAATACAATACAGCAATATTGGTAAGCATCTGTTTTATCGCAAAACGCAGCAAATTTCAAAGCCCGAAGATACCGGGATAATAGTTCCGACTCATTATCATGGGCAGTAGATTTAAATGTCGCTATCATTTTTAGATATTATCAAATAAAAAGCACCTTTTCATATAGTAGCTATGCTGCGTCACAATTAATAAATTTTTATGAATCGTTTTTTACTTTGGCTTTCAGGGATTATCATTTTGCTTAGTTCCTGCCAAAAAGCTGATTATCAAAGGATAACTGATAATCCGGAATTGTACCGTATTACGGAAAAAAAGTTAAATGACATTATACTTGAAAATAATTTTCCGCCGGTCATTGCTTCCCGTAACTATGCGTATGCTAACATTGCCGCATACGAGGTAATATCCGCCCAAGACCCTAAAAAATTCCGGTCGTTGGCAGGTCAAATCAGGCATTTAACCGCTACACCAAAACCTGCTCCGGGTGTTGAAATTGATTACCCGTTTGCATCCTTGCTTGCCTTTTGCTATGTAGGGAATGCGGTTACATTTCCTGAGGGGAGTATGGACGAATATGTCGATGCATTAAAAAAGGAAGCAAAAGATGGCGGAATGCCGTCTGATGTATTTGAGCATTCGGTGAACTATTCAGATGTAGTTGCAAAGCACATTATGAAATGGAGCAAAACGGATCATTATGCACAAACTCGATCCGCTAACAAATACACGGTTACAAAAAAGAAGGGCGTTGGGTACCTACACCACCTATGTATTCACAAGCATTGGAACCGCATTGGGGAGAGATTAGGCCTTTAATACTCGATTCAGCTTCGCAGGTGGCGCCACCACCACCTCCTTTATTTGATATGAAGGACATAAATAGCCAGTTTTATAAGGACGTATTAGATGTAAAGTCTGTTGGTACAAATCTTACCAAAGAGCAAAAACACATCGCTGATTTTTGGGATGATAATGCCTTTAAGTTAAACGTTGTGGGACATGCCACCTTCGGAACTAAGAAGTTCTCACCAGGCGGGCATTGGATGAATATCGCGGGGATAGCCTCAGAAACGTGCAAGGCAGATTTTAGCAGCACAGTTTGTGCATATGCTGAAACATCGATTGCTTTATTCGATGCATTTATCAACTGCTGGTATTTTAAGTATAAATATAATTTAGTTCGCCCCGAGACTGTAATAACCAAATATTTGGACCCTGACTGGAAAACATATATTCAAACGCCCTCATTCCCCGAATATGTAAGCGGCCATGCTGTAATCTCGGCCGCCGCAGCCGAGATTTTGACCAACCAATTCGGAGATAATTTTGCATATCGGGATACATCAGAGACTGAGTTTGGAATAGCACCCCGTAGCTTTAGATCTTTTAGGGAAGCAGCAATGGAAGCGGGCATATCGCGCGTTTATGGCGGTATACATTTTAAAAATTCCTGCATAGTTGGAACAGAAGAGGGTAAGCAAGTTGGGCAACTGGTATTAAACAGGTTACTTATGAAGATTAAATTGCATGAGAAATGAGTTTATATCTTAAGATCGATTCAATCTTCGCTTGTTGCCTTTAATATACATTAATGTTATACTGAATTATGCTCAGCCATTGCATTAAAAAGGATAATCACCAAGAGTGGCGTGAAAATCTCCTACATAACATATGAATGTAATATAAACAGCATTTATCGGGTAGCCCGCCTGGTTGGGAAATGTTCGGAGACGGGAATACCGGCCTGCAGCACGTTACTGACATTTTTTAATACGGCCTCGTCAAACCCACTTTTGTCAACCATTTCCACAATTTTGAAACTATAGAATTGCTTTTTTAATACATCACATTCAACAGATAGTGCCAGCGCCAGCAGTTGTAGCTTCCCCGGAGGAAAGTCCTTTTTATCTGATTCTATTCTGCTTAAGTCGCTCCGGTTCATTCCAAGTTCTGCGGATAAATATTCTTGTGAAAACTTTAATGTTGTCCTGTACTTTTTGATCAATCCACCAAAACTCAAAGCGGCAGGTGGGAGGCTCTCTTTCCCGGAAGCGACGGTGTTAGGGTTTAGTGGCTCAATAGGTGCGTAGCTGCCGATGATTTTGAAAAGATCCGCCAACTGCCTGGCAGGGCGGTTTATATCGGATGTTTTAAGCTCATATCTGATCTTTCTATTCTCGCGTCTGATGGTTACAAAGCCTGCTTTTTTAAGATCAGTGATATGCTTCGTTAATTGGCCTGGGTTAAAAGGAAGAGAAAGTAATGCCTCGTGAGACAGTATGTTGTTATTAGCGATAAGCGTTTTGAAGATACATACCCTGATTGGGAGCGCCAGCAACCTGGCAAAGTTGCAAAGTTCCAGATCTGCTTTATTGATATCCATATTTGAACCGGGCATAGATACGATATTATAGAATATAAATTAATGTTGTTCCGGTTCAGCTTCGTGGGAATCCGGTATGCCCAGTTCTTCTACGAGGCGACCATAATGTCTGGCGAATCTGCTCCACATATTTTCATTTAATGTATACAAAGATCTTTTTCCATCGATGCTAACCGAGATCAATTCGGTTTTGATCAACTCCTTCAAATGGTGGGATACTGTAGATTGTGCGAACGGTAGAAATTCAACGAGCTCGCCTGTGGTAATCCCAGGTTTCCTTGCAATGATACGGATAATAGAGATCCTACCGGGGTGCGACAGTGCTATGGATACATCTGAGATGAACTGGTCGGGATAACTGAACTCTTCTGTTTTCTTTTGTGCCATCGCTGTTTACAATTATTTGATCGTGCTAAAATAGAGTTTGTTTTTTGAATGTTGGAAGCTTCTTGATCTATTTAAGATTGTCTATAATATCGATTATTCAATATATTCTTTTTGATAATATGAAGTTAACATTGGCTTAATTTATCGCCGATAATTTTGAGCGTCATTTAAGATTATGCAAAAGTTTACTCGGCTCTTTTCTTTCATTCTTTTAAGTTTTTTAATAAGCTCCAATTCATTTGCACAGTCAGTGGGTAAAATTGCCGGTAGGGTAATCGACCAAAAGACTGGTGAAACACTCATAGGCGCGACAGTTGGCTTACAGGGCGGCAGCAAGGGCGCTGCCACCAATGTGGAAGGCCGGTATATATTGAGTGGACTTCAGCCGGGCAAATACAGTATCGTTGTTAAATACATCGGTTACCAGAGCAAATCGGTTTCTGATGTGGAAGTTCAGGCAGGTGCAGTAACCTCGCTGGATGTCGCTTTGACCCAATCTTCAACGCAAGCTCTTAATGAAGTTGTTGTGAAAGCTACTTACCGCCAGGCTTCAGTAAACGCCCTTTACGCAAGGCAGAAGAATAGTATACAATTAAGTGATGGTATATCTGCCGATATGATCCGTAAATCCCCTGACCGGAATACTGGTGACGTTTTGAAACGCGTCAGCGGAACAAGCGTGCAGGAGGGTAAATTCGTTGTTATCCGTGGTTTATCCGAAAGGTATAATAACAATATGATGAACGGGACAACGCTGCCAAGTTCCGAACCGGATAAAAAAGCTTTTGCTTTTGACATCATTCCTTCAAGTCTTGTCGATAATATTATCGTGTACAAAACGGCGACGCCAGATCTGCCCGGTGATTTTGCGGGTGGTACAATCAATACTATTACCAAAGATATTCCCGACAGCAGGTTCCTGGAAGTGGCGATAAGCGTTGGCTATAATTCCAAAACTACCCTTAAGAATAATTTTATTGATGCGAGGCCTAACGGGAAATATGATTTTCTTGGATTCGATGACGGTTCAAGAAAGCTGCCTGCGGCTTATTCTAATGTGAAAAAAGACTATACATCCGGGACAACAAGTGCCGAAAAAACCGCTATAGCGCAGCAATTTCCCAATACTTTTTATTACAAAGAAGGGCAAATGAGCCTTCCCAATATTGGTTTTCAATTTTCCACGGGCAATTCCAAAATCAATACAAATGGCAATCGCCTGGGTTATAACTTCAGTCTGAACTACAGCAATGGGCACCGTGCATCATTTGGTGACAGAATTGGTTATACCGGGTTCAATGACGCATCGAAAGAGCTTCCCTGTACAGCTTTGACCGTAATACTTATACCAACTATAAAAGCCTTGGCGGTTTGCTGAATTTCGCTTATACATTCGGAAAAAACAAAATTGCCTGGAGAAACCTTTACAATAACGACTTTTCTGTTGACTTCGAGCAAACCAACAATGCCCTGAATTTTGAGGCCGGTCAAACAGACCCGCTGCGCTACAAAGGCTACTCTGTGGAGACAACTCAAAACGGCATTTATACTTCCGCATTGGAAGGGCAGCACACGCTGGGAAAAAGAATATTATTTTTGACTGGAATGCTTCCTACGGTTTATCATACCGGAACCAGCCCGACCAAAGGATCGTAACCATCTATACACCTTTGAACCAGCCCGAATATATCTCATTATCCAGCGAAAACAGCCCCAAACCTAATGACCTTGGCCGTGTGTATTCAAAATTAAATGAAAATATTTACGGCGCGAAAGCAAACCTGGCAGTTCCGTTCAAGTGGCTTGATGAGTCGCAGAAATTGAAATTTGGTGGGCTTATTTCTCATCGTGACCGTGATTTCAGCATTGACGCGCTGGGATACACTGACGCCATAGGCTTCGGAAACAAAGCAATCCCGCTCACCGGCGGTTATACGATCTTTAATGTGTTCAGTCCTCAAAGTATTGCTCAAAACGGGATCGATCTGTCGCGCCTGGACCTTAGCTCCACCGATTACAAAGGAAAAGCCGATCAGGACGCGGGTTATGTGATGCTGGACAATAAGCTGAACAAAAAAATCCGTTTGGTTTGGGGGGCACGTGTTGAACGGTATGCGCAGTCGCTTAAACCGCTGGGCCAGACCGAACAGAAATATAATAATACCGATGTTCTGCCTTCGGGTAACCTGACCTATAGTTTATCGGAGAAGGTGAATTTACGTGCGGCATACTTCAGGTCGGTAAACCGCCCGGAGTTCAGAGAGCTTGCCAGTTTTCGCTATTTTGACTACCAGACTAACTTTATCGTCAGCGGTAACCCGGACCTGCAGCGAAGTATAATTGATAACGCAGACCTTCGCTTTGAATATTATCCGTCAGGAGGGGAGATCATCTCGGTTTCGGCTTTTTACAAGAAATTTAAGAATCCGATCGAGCAGATTAATCAGGGTAACGATATTTTGACTTATCAGAATGCGCTCAATGCCAAGGATTTCGGTTTTGAAGCCGAGATGAGGAAGAAACTGAATTTTATTGCTGAAGGAAGTTTCTTGAATGATGTAACATTTTATGTGAATGCTTCCTATATCAATGCCAAGGTAAAGCTGGCTGATGGCCGTAACGCGTCTACCCCCTTCAGGGACAGTCACCCTACCTGATTAACTCGGGCCTGTATTATACGCCAGAAGGTAGTGATTTTTCTTTCAACGTGCTTTATAACAGGATAGGGGAGCGTTTACGTTTCAGGGCCGTTACCGGTGGTGTGGATATCTATGAGAAGCCGCGGAATGTGATCGATATGCAGCTAAGTAAGGCTTTATTTAAAAAGCGTGCCGAGCTTAAACTGACCGTATCCGACCTGCTTGCGCAGCCTTTTGCATTGTATAATAATTACGGAAGCTCGGGGAGTACCGCATATAATGCTAAAGAGGATAAAATAATCCAAAGCCGTTATTCGGGTTTTGGAACAACCCTTTCGTTCAAATATAATTTCAGTTTCAAAAAATAATCACGCTATACAGTAAAAGGCATTGCAATTTATTATCAATTATTATTAACAATTATTATGAAAAAAACGTTGTATTTACTTGGCTCATTAGCCATGATAGGATTAGCTTCCTGCTCAAAAAACAATGACCCGGGTACAAATCCGCCGGTTAATCCTCCTGCTGTTACCAAAATGGATGTTAGGGGAAAGATTACTAAAGACACGCACTGGACCGCCGATATTACTTACAGGCTTCGCGGTTACGTTTATGTGGATAATAATGCAACTTTAACCATCGATCCGGGAACCAAAATTGTGAGCAATAAAGACTCAGCAGGTGTGCTCATTATTTATAAAGGAAGTAAGATCAATGCCGCCGGAACTGCTGATAAGCCAATTGTTTTCACCTCGGCGGAGGCTGATCCGAAACCAGGTAATCTCGGTGGCCTTGTGATCGTTGGGTCGGCTACCGGTAATGGCAACCACGCAGTACTTGAAGGTGGCGTAGATACCGAGCACCAGCCATTCGGCGGCACAAACGACGCTGATAATTCAGGTGTTTTACAATATGTACGTATTGAATATGCCGGTAAAGCGGTTAATCCAGGTGATGAAGTAAACGGCTTAAGTATGTACACTGTTGGCAGCGGTACCAAAGTAGATCACATTGAAGTGCTTCGCGGCCTTGACGATGCTTACGAGTTTTTCGGCGGTTCATTTAATGCTAAATACCTGGTTGCCTATAACAATGCCGATGATGACTTTGATTTTGATGATGGATACCATGGTAAGATCCAATACGCGATCTCTGTTAAAGATCCGGCATTTACTGATAATAAAGGTACCAGCGGTGATATCTCCAACAATTTTGAAGTGGATAACACAACAGATGCTAAAGGTTATTTATTAACTCCTAACACATTCCCTTTGTTGTCAAACTTTACGGCTATAGGGCCTAATAACGCCACAGGAGTATCTGCGGATTACGGCTATGGTATGCGCTGGAGAAGAGGTGCAAAATTTATTTTGGCTAATGCCATCGTAATGGGAGGTCAAAAAGCGGGCTTAGACCTGGATAATGACCCAACCGCTCAGTATTATATCGCCGGAACAAGCGGTTTAAAAAACAGCTTGCTGCAGGCGGTAACATCACCTTATAAAGTTGACAAATTGGCTACAGCTGGTTTACTGGACGCAGCAGGTTTAAAAACATTAGTTGAAGGCCGTGATGGCACAAAATCATTCACTGCTGCAGCAGATATTATGTTGACCGATCCGTTTAACAACGCTGCTCCAAACTTATTGCCTAAAGCAGGTTCACCGGCAATTGTTGCGGGCAAGTTTGATGGCTCCTTATCCGATTCGTTCTTTGATAAAACCAACTATATAGGTGCGATCGATCCAGCTAATGACTGGTCAAAAGCTTCCTGGATAGTTTACGGAAAATAATCCGCAGCGTACTAACAAAAAAGACCTTTTCAGTAATGGAAAGGTCTTTTTTTATTATATGAGATAGTCAGCTTTGATTGGATCGCTAAGTTAACAGTAGTTAAAAATGTCCCGCTTCATTGGCGGAATTTTAGTGTTAATATCCAATTTCAACTGTTGCCTGGTAAATATCCCGGTTAGCAATGTTATTGATGATAAAGTGCGCAACATCAGCCCTTGATATTTTCAGGCAGTTTTTAAGAAATGCATTAATAGCTATGCGATATGTGCCGGTAACAGCCTGATTTGTAAGCTGCGGTGGTCTAATGATAGTCCAGCTAATGTTACTGCTTTTTATCACCACCTCCATTTTGAGCAAATCGGTATACATATGTTTCAGCAGTTTTTGAACTACATATTTTTCAACAAGCCTGATATAAAATGGGAGTACGGGGCTTATTTCAATTGCACTGGCCGAGATCAGGAACATGCGTTTTATGCCTTTTTGTTCCATCGCTTTTAAAATATTGGCATTGCCTTGCGAATACAAAGCCGTGGGTTTATCTGATCCGACGCCACCGGCTACGCCTATTGCCGAAATTACAGCATCCTGGTTTTCAAAATTATTTTCAAATGCGCCGGGTTGCATAACATCACCGCTTACTTTTTTAGATTGGGGTGCTCGATTGCTAATTTGGCCGGGTTTCGTAATATTGCGGTAACCAGGTGCCCGGCCTGAAGGGCCTGTTCAACGCACTGCCTGCCAATGCCGCCGTTTGCGCCTACAATTACTAACTTATAAATAGGGATGTTTTGTTGCATTTCCATTTTTTGCGATTAACTAAATTTGAAAATGCTTAAAAAAACTATGCTGAAAAACAATATCAGCTGTACTGTAAAAAAGATATTAAGGTTCACCTTAATTTGGTCAACCCGTTCTGCTAAGTAAGCTTTGTCGTTATTCATAATCATTCGTAACTCTTCGCCTTGCTTCCTTCCAAAAATATCCCGTTTAGCATTAGAACCAAAACAATTCCTATTTTTATTCTAAACCATAGCTGTTCGCCAAATACGCCATGGGTTAAGGCCATCATGCCAATGCCTGTTATAACCAGCAGGGCGGCACCTATTCCAATCAGTGTTGATGACTTAGATGTACCTGCCAGTATACCTTTTGATTTTTCTGTATTATCATCAAAATGCTTCCAAAAGGTTTTAAATACTGTAAAATCAACAATGGTGGTGCCCGCCATTATCGTTAGCCCTGTTAAGTGTAGTATTAATAGTGCTGGTAAAAAGAGTGAGGTATTCATTTGTTATGATTGATTAAATTTATAAAATATACCATATGGTAGTAAAATAATACAATATTATACCAAAAGAAAGTAAATAGCAAATATTGGAGACGTTTTTTTTAGATTTGATACCAAAAGGAAATAACACGTGAATAAAACAGTTGAATTGGTTAAGCTTTGGGGCGATTATGAGGAGAAAAATCCCGGTTGTAATTTGGATGATTTCTTCCGGCATCAGCTAATGGCCAAGGCAGCAGATGAGAAGAAAGCAACGCCCGACTGGCAGTTAAGGCCGGGAATTAACGGCAAGCTCATGATTTTGATAAGACGGATAGGGAAGTACCATATGGTATATTCAAACAAAGCGCTTGAAGGTACAGGGCTTGATCAGATAGAGGAGTTCGGTATATTGGCTACTATTTTTAACCAGGTTAACCCAATAAAATCTGAGGCTATTTATAATAATATAATCGAACTATCAAGTGGTACCAATATGCTTAACAGGCTAAAAAAACGCGAACTGATAACCGAGTATGAAGATATTGATGATAAACGTATTAAGCGTTTAAAATTAACAGCCCTTGGAGAGGAAACTCTTGGAAAAGCCAAAGTACGTGTAGTTGAAGTTGCGCGAATGATGACCAGCGCATTGAGCGAGGAAGATAAACAGCTTTGTTTTCAACTGCTTAACCCCGTTAGCGAAAAGTTTGACGGAACCTTCCAAAAATTTAAAAGCAAAAGTTTTGATGAAATTTTTGAAGCTATGATAAAGTAGTTTATTGGCTTTTTTAACGGAAAGAAAAGTTTTGTGACCGTAATGCGGCAAGTGTTAATATTTGTTAAAAGCGTAAAGGTTAATAATTTATGCGTATATTTAGTTAACCTGCTCACCTGTTAACTGAACCCGTCATGAAAACATTGAAACTTACCTCAACAGTAATATTGATGCTCTTGTCAATAAATCTGTTTGCCCAGCGTGTTAAAGGTATCGTTATTGATAAAACTACCTATTTGCCGGTGGCAAATGCTTTTATCAATACACCGGCATCAAAAAGCATAAGTAATGTCGAAGGGAAATTTTTGTTAGCCAACGTAAAGCCCGGTGACACTTTAAGGATCACCAGCATAGGTTACAAGCCTTTTAAGCTTATAGTCAGTTTTTTAAAATTTGATACCTTAAGATGTTACATTGAGCCCGCGGCAACTGTTTTAAGTGAGGTAAAAATCAGGGCCAGGCGTAATGCCAGGGCCGATTCATTACGTAACAGGAGGGAGTTTGCCTCTGTTTTTGCCTATCGTGGCTCAACCATAAAAGATGCGTTTATAGCACGTCCGGCTGATCTTGATTTTGGTAAGCCCAGCAATCACATAAATGCGGATAAAAGTACAGCAACTATCTTGAGCATCAACTTGCTGTCGGTGATCGATATGTTGAATAAGAACAAAGCTCCGCAATCAAAGTTGCAAAAGATTTTGCTGAAGGATGAAGAAGATGAATATGTGGACCGGTTTTTTCGCCGGAAAAGGTGAGTTCAATAACTAATCTTAAAGGCGATTCGCTGCAAAATTTTATGAACCAATATCACCCCGAAATTAAAAAAGTGAAAAAGATGAACGATTATGATATGATCAGTTATATTAAAAAAAGCTACGCTGAGTATCTCAAATCGGGTAGCAGGCAAACGGCCCTGCTTTTTGCAAAGTGAAATGGTCTTGTATTATTAAGCGATACTGTGTTTTGAACAATAGAACGTGTATTGTTACTGACCGGTTTCGTTACCTTTCAATTACCAGGTATTTTTTGTTGCAGCTATAGCAAAAATACCTTTTAACCGGCAGCCAAAATGTCAATAGCTTTAACAATGCCGGCCTGTGAATCCTTTGGCCGGTATTAGTTTGGCACTGTGGACAAAATGTATAGCTGTGCCTTTTTTTGAAGGTTCATTTTCAGTATCTACAATATGCATAACATGAATACAATTAAACCCATTGTATCCTCATAAGCAGGCTTTTATTGGTTAAATACCCAAAACTGAAACTATTACTTTATGGAATAGTTTTTATGAGGCTTTGCTTTTATATTGTGTGCCTGTAAGCACAGGCGATTTTTGGTTAAACCTGTTCCATTCGTCAATATTTACCATACCGGGAGCAGTTGCATAATGTTTTTTATTTGTTGGGCAGGTAACTATAAAACCTTTACGGGTTTGATCAATTACGGGACGTGCACCACATTCTTTGCAAGGCTCACAATGGATATTGGGTTGAATTTGAATAGATTCGGACATTACGTTTTTTTAAAGGTTAAATGAACCCTTGCTGCTGAGCAAGAGAATTTTTTTCATTATGAATTAGGGTTGGGCTGTGTTGCTACAAAGATGCAAATAATATTTTTATTAAAAAAATGCAATTTGTGAAGCAGATTTTACAATTATGTAACATGTTTATTAGCAAAAGTGTAAGTTGAGTTGTTTTGTGTGCATAATTGTGCAATCGTTAGTTTACAACACGCAATTTCAAGTTGTGAGGTTTTTGTTTATTAACAACTTTTTTACACTTTGAGATATTGAATTCCTCCTCATGAAAAAAATCATAAGCCCACTGTTGTCGTTATTATTTTGTATTCATTTTGTATCTGCACAACCGTCATCTTCTTCGATAAAGCAATGGCAAGATCAAAAGTTTTCCATGTTTATCCATTTCGGTGGCATTTATTCAGTTTGGGGTGGTGTTTGGGATGGGAAGCCGGTTACCCGCGGCTTAAGTGAGCAAATTCAGGCCCATGCTGGTATTTACAGTGATACTTACGCCAACCTGGCCAAAAACTTTAACCCGGTAAATTGGAATGCTGATAGTATTGCCCTGCTGGCTAAAGCGGCTGGAATGCGCTCTGTTGTACTAACTTCAAAACATCACGATGGGTTTTGCATGTTTAAAACTGCAACTACCGATTTTAATGTGGTTGATGCTACTCCATTTAACCGTGATGTGGTAAAGGAAATGGCCGAAGCCTGTAAAAGGCAGGGTTTAAGGTTCGGTTTGTATTTTTCGCTGATAGACTGGCATTATCCGCAGGCGTCACCCATATCAAGTCATAATTCTGATTATATAACACCCGAGCATCATGAATATAACAAGAAGCAGGTAACCGAGTTACTATCAAACTATGGCACTATATCCGAACTTTGGTTTGATATGGGGTCGCAAAGCCCTGAACAAAGTAAAGAACTTTATCAATTGGTGCACCGCTTGCAGCCTGATTGTATGGTAAGCAGCCGTTTGGGTAATGATCAGGGCGATTTTGCCGTAATGGGTGATAATCAGTATCCCGATTATTCCATTGGAGTGCCCTGGCAGTCGCCTGCTTCATTTTTTGACGAGAACCTGGGGCTACCGATCATGGCAAAAACGCGGAAGCGAGGATGAAAAGTATAAAGAGAAATTGGAAAGCCTGATCCGCGTGATTAGCAGGGGAGGTAATTACCTGCTTAATATCGGTCCCAAAGGCGATGGCTCAGTAGTTGGTTTTGAAAAGGATGTTTTATTGAAGATAGGCACCTGGCTCTATAAAAATGGCGAAGCTGTTTATGGCACAACTGCCGATCCATTTTTTACCCCCTTTAAATGGGGTAATATAACTGCTAAACCCAATAAGCTTTATCTTTTTGTAACCTCGGTACCCGCTGATGGCCTGATCTCTTTACCCGGCCTGGAAGGCAGGATCAGTAATGTTTCTGTTTTGGGCGAACAACAATCGCTTAGCTTTAAACAGGCAATTGATGCCGCTGTGATAACCTTACCCGCAGGTTTTGACAGTGAAAACCAAATAAAAGTTATAGCGGTTGGCATTGCCGAAGGTTACAAAGTGCAACCTGTTCATATCCTGAGCAGCATTTATGACCACATGAAACTGGATGAGCACAACGCTTATAATTATTATAGTTCATCGGGCATTGATTATAACAGCAATTATCAAAGTACGGTAAAGCAAAGCTGGACAATTAAGCCTAAACACAAAGGTAAATACCAGCCTGCTATACAATATACCGACGAAGAAAAAGGCAGTATTGTTGACCTAACTGTAAACAATGTAACCACCACGCTCGAGCTCGACAGCGATAGGAAGATGAAGTATAAACCTGATACGGCTAAAATAAAATGGGGTCCATTATATATAACCGGCCCATACTCCGCAGGCTTAGGAGGTTTAAATGGCCGCGCGGATAAAATCGATATCTCAAAACCTTTTACCAAAGACACCGATAAACCATGGCGGTCTATAGACGATTATAAAAACGGGCAGCTGATTGATTTGCCCGCAGGCATGGATAATGCTTACTACATTTTGCAAAACATCAACGCAGGCAAGGATTTAATTTACGCGCAGGTTAAGATTACCAGCGGCGATGGCATAATTGTTTTGCTTAATGGGAGGCAACTGCTCATCAATAATAATCCGGGTAAGGCTGCCTCTGTAAGTCATGTCATCGGTTTGGATTTGATACCCGGCAATAACCAGTTACTAATAAAAGTGTTCAACAACTTTAAAAAGAACATCCCTTTTGCGCTCACACATAGTATTCCACAAAATATCTATATTAAAGATCTCGAACCTTTAACGCTTGAAGCAAATGAACTTTACCCGGTGAGTTTAAAGTTACATGATCCCGCATCGCCGAATCAAACTTTAAAGTTGCCTAATCTTGAAATTGTGTTTACGAAAAAGTAAGAAAATAAAAGCCGCCTTGCCAAGGTTTCAAACCTCGTAAGGTGGCTGATGCTGTTGTAAATTGTTACTTCAACAACACCTTGGTAGCGCCGTAACCAAATTTTTCTTTACGGGCATCCATAAAGGTTTGTACTTTTTTATGCCTGCCCAATTGTTTGTGCAGTTCATTACGCAGCGTGCCATTGCCAGCACCGTGTATAAAAGTAATATCAGGTAGTTGATGAACAATAGCTGCATCCAGCGCTTTGTGAAAATGGGCCAGCTGAATCTCCATAATTTCAGCGCTGCTTAAAAACTGATAATCGTCACGCAGCTTTTCTATATGCAGGTCAACTTCGCTAACCGGCTTTTCAATCACTATTTTTTCGGTAGGGCTTTCAAAAAAGCTTTCCTTCAGTTTTTGAGCATCAATAACCAGTTCAGGCTCGTCGAGCCTGATGAGCCAGCCGGCCTGGTTAAGTAATGGAATGTTCTTTTTAGTGGTTGAGAAATCCTTGGCCTTAAACTTTTCATGTACAGCCAACGGTGCCGGTGGTTCAACATTTTGTTTGGTGCTGAATAAAACGCCGAAAATAAATTTTGGCCAAACCTGCAGATCGGCCAGTTGGGCGGAGTAGATATTTTCGGTTGATTTTGGCGCAATAATCCCTGCAAATTCGCCTTTAAATACCTGTTGCTTATCCGTTGTTAAAGTAGCGAGCAGCTGAAACGAAGTTTCATTGATTAAATGAAAATGTACGACAGAACTTGCCCTGGTATCAGTAACCACACCTATATAAACGCCTTTTTTAACAAATTCACCTGGTGTTACGAGCTTTTCATCCGTTGTATTGTTGCTTTTTGTCGCCCCTGCAGGTTGGTAACCATGAACGTAAGTTACTTTGCTGGCAAGTACCGGAATCTCAAAATCGTCATCGCCGGTAACACCTATCATCTGTCTCGTCGATGATGCGCGTTACAAAACCTTCCATTTTTTCATCAACAAATCGAACAAAATTGCCTAATTTATATTTCATAGCATTATGTTATTGTAATGCAAAGTTAATTTATCCCGGCACATCTGTCCGGGTAATAAAACTTAGTTATTTTTAAGGTAAGTTTGATAAGCAATTGCGTGAAACAGCTTTTAAGAAATATATAAACCCTAACTATATACTTTTAACTTCATACCATGAGCAACAATACCCCTAAAACACTGGATAACGATTTGTTAAAACAGGTATTTGTCCACAATCTTAACCGTATTTATTTTGGTAAATGTTACCTTGATAAACATCTTGCACATTTGAAAAGTCTCGCTTCGTTTACTGCATTGCAGCAGGCTATACAGGAGTTTTGGGACGATATTAAAAAGCAGATAGAACGGATGAAGAAGGTGTATACCCTGATTAATGAAATTCCGTCAGACAAGAACTGCAACCCTATAAAGTCCATTGTTAAGGATGAGTTTTGCCTGGATGAAGAGCAAACTATACCTGTATTGCTGGATATGGATATTATGTTGTATCTGCAGTTACTTGAGCATATTAATATTACATCGTGCCATATGTTAATAATGGTGGCCCAACAGCTTAATTATACTGAAGCTCAACAATTACTTACCGAATGTAAAGATGAATCAATTGACAACGATGAGCTGTTTACGCTTATTAGCAAAGAATATATAATTGCAGATTAAGTATCTATAAAAAAGAAAGCCATCCGCATAGCGCAGATGGCTTAAATGTTAGTTATTTAATACCCCTATTAAAATAACTGATAACAAAGTAAAAAAATATATCCGATACCGCAAAATATTTATTTGTAAATAATCTTTGTGACAGCTTTGTTACAAAATAAGCTCTGATATAGCGATTTATCAAGCGATTTTTTGTTTTAAATTTTCCGATTAATGTTTCCTGCATATCGTTATTTAGTCCAATTAATTTAAATTGGCAAAGAAATTTAAGACATATGACCAAACCCTTCATTTTATCTGCATTAACCTGCATTGCATTTATACAGGTTAAGGCCCAAACCTTGTATATGCCCCGCGATATACAAAAAGCATTCAAAAACGAAACGCGCTCGGCTGATGGCCGCCCCGGCAAAAAGTACTGGCAAAATTATGGTCGTTATAATATCAGTATTACGGCTGTGCCTCAAAATCGTACTGTGAAAGGCACAGAACAGATCACTTATGTTAATAATAGTCCGGATACTTTAAAAAGGCTTAACATGAAGCTTATCCTGAACATTCATAAACCGGGTGCCGCCCGTTTTGGCGATGCAGGGGCTGACTATCTTACACCGGGCATTCAGTTTGATAGCTTTTCAATTAATGGCGAAGCAAAAAAAGTTGCATCAGGTTCAACAAATCAAATGGTTGGTTTAAGTAAGCCGTTGATGCCTCATGATTCTGTTAAGCTTGATATTGGCTGGCATTTTGAAGTTTCGAAAGAAAGCGGCCGCGAAGGAATGATCGATTCGACTACCTGCTACCTGGCTTATTTTTATCCGCGGGTGTCGGTTTATGACGATTACAATGGCTGGGACAGGCTACCTTTTTTAGATGCTCAGGAATTTTACAACGACTTTAACGACTATACCCTGCACGTTACCGCGCCTAAAAACTACGTAGTTTGGGCTACCGGTACCCTGCAAAACCCTGAAGAGGTGCTTCAGCCTGAATATGCAAAACGATTGAAGGCTTCATTCACCAGTGATTCAACTATCAATATTGCATCGGCTGCTGAGCTTGCCGCCCATAAAGTAACGGCTCAAAAGGAGATGAATACCTGGACCTGGACCGCTAACGATATCAGCGATATGGCTGTAGGCATCAGTGATCATTATGTATGGGATGCGGCCAGCGTTGTGGTTGATGACGCAACAAACCGCCGCGCCAGTATGCAGGCAGCTTTTTTAGATAGCTCGGAAGATTTTCACCATGCGGTACAAAACGGCCGTAATTCATTAAGCTGGTTGTCCCACAACTGGCCGGGCGTGCCATATCCGTTCCCCAAGATGACATCGTTTCAGGGCTTTGCAGATATGGAATACCCTATGATGGTTAACGATAGCCATACCAATGATGTACGCTTTTCGCAATTTGTGCAGGATCATGAAATAGCGCATACCTATTTTCCTTTTTACATGGGTATTAATGAAAGCCGTTATGCATTTATGGACGAGGGCTGGGCAACAACTTTTGAACTGTTGATAGGAACATCAGAAGTTGGCAAAGAAAAAGCTGAAGCATTGTACAAAAATTTCCGTGTTGACAGATGGATCCATGATGCTTCAACCGCCGAAGATCAGCCGGTTATTACACCATCGAGCGAATTGCGGGGTGGGTACGGTAATAACTCATATGGTAAGCCATCATTAAGTTATTTAGCGCTGAAAGACATGCTGGGCGATCAACTATTCAAAAAAGCCCTGCATGGATATATGGACCGCTGGCATGGCAAACACCCAATACCATGGGACTATTTTAACTCTATGAGTAATATTACAGGTAAAAACCTCGATTGGTTTTTCAATAACTGGTTCTTTACTAATTACTATATTGATCTGTCGGTAAAAGGCGTAACCAAAGCAGCCGGTGGTTATACAGTAGCAATTAAAAACGTGGGCGGTTTTGTAATTCCGTTTGATGTAAAAATTACTTATGCTGATGGTTCCGGCGAGAGCATTCATCAAACCCCCGTGGTTTGGGAAAAAAATCAAAAGCAAATTGCAATAGATATCAAAACCACTAAGACCATTAAATCAGTTACTTTAGACGGCGGCATATTTATGGATGCCGATGAAAGTAACAATTCATGGAATAGATAATAGAAAAGCTTATAAAATAATAAAACCCTGCTAACTGGCAGGGTTTTATTATTTTATAATAGTACTAAATATTATGCGTTCTGTACAGAATTGTTCCAGTCATTGGCAGTCGCTTTGACTTTTGATTTCGCTTCATCCGCGGCGTCACCTGCTTTCCCTGCAAGGTCGTCGGCTTTTGATTTTGCAGCATCAACAGCTTTATCTTTAGCGTCCCAAAGGTCGCTAACAGTTCCGCTAAACTTGGTTTTAGCTTTGTCAATCACACTATTACTGTAATCTTTAATATCTCCGGCTGTTGTTTGCGCTTTGGTTTTGGCAGTATCAACCAGGTCGTTTATATAATCTGCTATATCGCCTCTTAATTCTGTTCCTTTTTCAGGAGCTAACAATAAACCCAAAGCCGCGCCCGCCGCTGCACCTACCAATAGTGCTGCTATAATTTTTGCTTGATCTTTCATGTTCTTTTCTTTGTTTTATGTGTAGTCGATTTATGATATTATTGGAATAAACAACAACAATGCCAGTTTTTATTTGAAAGTAACATTCAAATATTAAGCTGATGTACGCAGCAGGTTAACAAAAAAATAAAGCAAAAAAAGGCACTCAAACTTTGAGTGCCTGGTAGGCTTAATGATTATATTATAATTATATAACTTTTACATTTACCGCGTTAAGACCTTTACGGCCGTTTTCAACTTCGTATTCAACGGTGTCGTTTTCACGAACTTCGTCAATAAGGCCTGTTGAATGAACAAAAATATCCGGACCACCATTGCTTGGTACTATAAATCCGAAACCTTTTGTTTCATTAAAAAATTTTACTGTTCCTTGATTTTGCATTCTTTTATTTATTAATGCCGCCAAGGTAGTTATAATTTACCGTAATCAGCAATAGCCAAAGCGTAATTTAGGTGTAAACCAAACCTGTGGAATGGTATTTGGATTTTAGATAATTGATGGTCAGGCTACTATTGCCAAATGGCCTCCCTGGATGGTATCTTCCGAATCTTTTACTATTCCCCGTATCTTTTCATCCAGTTCGTTAACGGTATGTTCTATTATATTAAAGTAACCAAAATCAATATTTTCCATCCGCATGAGGTCTAATATACCAAGCAGGGATGCCACCGGCCTCCGCAATTCGTGCGATTGTATGATAGCTATACGGTTAAGCGCCTCTTTTTGAATATTGATTTGTTCCTCGTGTCTTTTGCGTGTAGTAATATCTGTTGAGTTAATAGCTATCCCGATTACCTCGCTGCTATTATTTTTTACAGGGATAAATGAGGTTTCTTTCCAGCAGGCATTTGGCGTTCCGGACAGCAGTTCCCATTCCCGTTTAATGGAACGGCCGGTTAATGCTATCGCAAAGTATTTCGAAAATGAATTTACCAGCGCCGGCTCTGTATAAGCGATAATATTATCACCATTGGCCAGTTTTTTATTATATAGGCTTCTGATAAAAACCGACGCAGATTTATTGAATGCCATAACCTCAAGATTACGGCCAACCAGGATATGGGTATCTTTTGAACTGTCGAAAATTGCTTTCAACTTCATTTCCGATTCGCTGATAGACGCTTTTTGTGATTGCGACTGCTGGTGCTGCTGCTCAAGCGAACGTAAACTTGAATTAAGTTCCATGAGGTTTACAACCTGCCTGGCCAGCGTTTTTAATGATTTAATCTGTTGCTGGTTAAGTTCATGGGGCTTAAAGTCAATAACACATAGGCTACCAAGGGCATGGCCATCTTTAGTAATCAAAGGGGCGCCTGCATAAAACCTTGCCTGTGGATCCTCAATAACAAGAGGGTTGGTGTTAAAGCGTTTGTCATTAAGCAGGTCGGGCACAACCAACACCTGTTTTTGGATAATGGTGTGATTGCAAAATGATAAATCACGTGGGGTACAGCTGATATTGATGCCGGTAGCGGCTTTAAACCACTGCATGTCGGTATCGAGCAAAGTAACCAGGGCGACGGGAGTGCCGCAGATCTGAGCTGCTAATCCTACTATATCATTTAAATCAACCGCTATGTCATTATCCAGATCCTTAAATCTCTTAACGGCACGCAGGCGCAGGGGTTCGTTATTCATTGTATATTGTATAAGGATTAGTAGTTTTTTATAAATCCAACACGGAGCTTACGCACACTATAATAATAATGAGCTTATTAAACACATACGCAATAGTTTAGCTAATAGTTGTATAAATTACAGAATAAAAAGATATAATGGCAATGATTTTAATACAATTTAACTGGTTAATTATTGTTTAAGGTGGAAATTCACTATAGATAAAATCTTTCGGATTAAGTACCTTTTTTATCGGATGGATTGAGTACATGAAAAGACTAATGTCCCGCCAAAAAAATCGAACAATATTATTCATCCATCGTGCAGCTGTTAAAAACAAATCACTCATGTGTTTAAAGAATATGTGGCATAATTCAACTTTTAGTTTTTTAAAGGTTTAAGTTTGCCAAAAAACCGCGCTCGGTTTATCTCTTAAATTGAAAATTAATATATGAAGGCCTTTATATTCGACCTCAACGGCACTATGATCAATGACATGCCTTATCATACCAGAGCATGGCAACATCTTTTAAATACCGACCTTGGCGGCAGCTTTACCTGGGATGAAGTAAAACCACAGATGTACGGCAAAAATCAGGAAGTACTGGTACGTATGTTTGGCCCTAACCGCTTTACTACCGAGGAAATGAACAGGCTTTCGTACCTTAAAGAACAGCGCTACCAGGATGAGTTTTTACCCCACCTGGCACTGTTGCCCGGTTTGCATGAGTTTTTGGAAAAAGCTTATCAAAACGGTATCCCTATGGCTATCGGTTCAGCAGCTATTCCTTTTAACATTGATTTTGTACTGGATAACCTTAACATCAGGCATTATTTTAAAGCTATAGTAAGTGCCGATGACGTGGTACTAAGTAAACCCCACCCAGAAACATTTTTAAAAGCTGCCGAATTACTGAATTCCTTACCTACAGATTGTGTTGTGTTTGAGGATGTACCTAAAGGTGCTGAAGCTGCCGCTAATGCAGGTATGAAAGCCGTTGTACTTACTACAACGCACCAACAGGATGAGTTTGAAGCGTTGCAAAACGTAATTCATTTTGCCGATGATTTTACGGATGACTTTATTGGCAGCCTGGTATAATAAATAGCCAGGGTAAATGTATAACATTTGAATGTGTTAACTCATGTTAACCCCATTTAAATGCGTTTGCCCAAAATAAACAGTAGGGTGTGTTATTTTATTACTTGTTTTAGCGTATAATTGTTCAGTATCCAGTTTATAAACCCGATCCGGACCTTTTACAATGAAACTTAAATTCAACCTGCTTTTGCTCCTGGCCAGTATGATCATAAGCTCGTGCAGTGATCATATTTATGCGCCGGCCATGCACCATAGCGATATTGCTTATCTGCCTAAACCGGTATCTGCCGATGCTGTTAAATCGGCAAATTATATTTCGGGGGCTTTAGTAGTTGATGAAAGCCCTAATTACTCAGACGAGTTGGTTAGCGCACAGCTTAATTTTAGCCGCGCACATGTATTTGATCATTTCAACCTGGCTTACGGCGCATTTGGTACATTAGGTAATTATCATAACAGCGAATTGGAGCCGCAAGATCCCAACTACTTTAAAAATAAGTTCTTTGGAGCGGCAGGAGGAAGGTTATCGGGAAACTTTTTTGTGAGCAGCGGGCATATCGATTTACGCTTTATTGGCTTTGAAGCGGCCTATAGTCATGAGTTTGGCGATTACCTTAACTTTAGGAAAGCTGTCACCAATAAACCGGGCTTTTACACTGATCCGCGTGCCGGTCTGTTTACATTAGGTGGCACAACTGAAATTATATTTCATACCAATAAAGTTGCCAATCAGTTTGGTTTCCGGCTTTTTTGGGGCGGTACATTTGGCAACGACAACGTATACCGAAACAAAAACAGCGATTACGTTTACAGGGCTTATAACCCTGGTTTTGTAACCGCTGCTTATTTTATGCAGATTAAAAACTATATGGCCGTTGTTGAAGCTGGTACCTATGTACAGTTAAGACTTGGCTACCGGTTCAGATAGCTTATTCAGAATAAACGCTGCCAACCCTGTCGCGCAGGTTATAGCCTGATGCCATCACCTCGCCATAAGCACCTGCGGTACGCACCGCTATCAGGTCGCCGCGAAATGACTCAGGCAGGCTCACATCCTTCTGAAAGCAATCCGTGCTTTCGCATATCGGCCCAACAACGTCATACTTTAAACTTTCGGACTTTCCTGCTTCCGGACTTTCTGACCTCCGGCTTAAATTTTCTATCTGGTGATAAGCCTGGTAAAGCATCGGGCGAATCAGCTCGGTCATGCCGGCATCAAGGATCAGGAAGTTCTTTTTCTGTCCGTTTTTAACATACAATACACGCGATATAAGCGAAGCACTTTGGGCTACGAGTGCACGGCCAAGCTCAAAGTGAACTTCTTGCCCCGGCTTAACATTCAGAAAGTTTTTAAACACCTGGAAGTAGGCCTCAAAATCGGCTATGTTGTTATCCGGGCTGTAATAATCAACCCCAAGACCACCGCCGGTATTAAGCACTTTTATCGGGAAGCCACGATCTTCAAACCAATCCTGCATTTCATTAATGCGGGTACACAGGTTTTTGTAAACTTCAAGGTCGGTAATTTGTGAGCCGATATGGAAATGGATCCCTAAAAACTGCAGGTTATCACATTTGCGCAAAGCAGCGGCAACATCAGGTAATTGCCAGGTATTAATGCCGAACTTATTTTCATCGAGTCCGGTGGTGATGAAATGGTGAGTATGTGCATCAACATTCGGGTTAATGCGGATAGCCACACCAGCTTTTTTGTTTTTTGCTTTAGCAAGGCCATCAATAATAAAAAGCTCCTGGATGGATTCGACATTGAAGCAGAAGATATCCGCATCAAGGGCCAGGTTTATTTCACGGTCTGATTTGCCAACACCTGCAAATACCACTTTGCTTTTATCAAAGCCATGATCAATAGCTGCCTGAACTTCATTGCCGCTCACGCAATCGGCGCCAAAGCCATAGGTTTGTATGGTGTCAATAACTTTTGAGTTAAAGTTGGCCTTCATGGCGTAATGCACATGGAAGCCGTGCTTTGCAGAAGCATCGCGGCAGGCACTCAGGGTGTTTTTAAGCACCTCGAGATCGTAGTAATAAAACGGAGTTTCTAAGCCGTTGAATTTATCTATAGTTTTACTTGTGAACATGGGTAATATTTCATCAAATCATGCTGAACTATTGCATATCAGGGATTGCTTCGTTCCTCGCGATGACGTTTTAAATTAAAAATTTCAAATAAGGCAATTCCGAAATCGAAAATCCGACATCCGGAATTAAAACAACCTGTTATGTAAACTCCTTAAAGCCTCAACCTTATCCTCTGTTTTTACCAGTAACGACAGGTTGTGATCGCTGCCGCCGTATGATATCATCCTTAATGGGATATGCTTAACGGCTTCCAGTACCCGGGCTGCATACCCATGTTTTTCGGCCCCGAAATCACCTACCACACAAATAATGGTTTGGTTTACATCAATTTCTACCGAACCGTAAGCGTTTAATTCTTTGGTGATGTCGCCCAGGTAAGTGGTATCATCGATGGTAACAGAAACACCAACTTCTGATGTGGTGATCATATCGATAGATGTTTTATAACGTTCAAATACCTCGAATACCTTGCGTAAAAAGCCATGTGCCAAAAGCATCCTGCTCGATTGGATCTTGATAGCCGTAATGGCATCCTTAGCAGCTATAGATTTGATCTTGTCCTTTTCGCTGGTATTGGTGATTAGGGTACCCAGCGCTTTAGGATCCATTGTGTTTAATAAACGAACCGGGATCTTATATTTTTGAGCAGGGAACACGCTTTGCGGGTGCAGAATTTTGGCACCAAAATAGGCAAGCTCAGCAGCTTCATCAAAAGATAGCTGAGCAATAGGCTGCGTGCCTTTTACAATGCGCGGATCGTTATTGTGCATGCCGTCGATATCTGTCCAGATCTGTACCTCTTCGCTGCGGATACCGGCACCAATCAATGAAGCGGTATAATCGCTGCCGCCGCGGCGCAGGTTATCTATTTCGCCGTAGGCATTGCGGCAAATGTAGCCCTGGGTAATAAACAAGTTTACTTCGGGGTGCTTATCAAGCAGCGGGAGCAGGTTTTCGGTAATATGATCAACAATTGGCTCATTATCCTCATCTATCTTCATAAAATCCAGGGCAGGCAGCAATACCGATGGGATACCTATCTCCTTTAAATAAACATGATAGAGGGTAGTTGAAAGCAGTTCGCCCTGTGCAACAATGATCTTATCTTCAATATGGGTGAAAAGATCATTGGCAAGATTGCTGAGCAACGAAAAATGGTAGTCGATAACCTCTTTGCCCTGGGCTAAAAATTCGGGTTTCGCAAACAATTCCTTAATAAAAATTTCGTACTTATCCTTTAGGATAGTAATAAGCTGCACTGCCTTCTTCTTATCGCCGGCGAGATATGCTTGTCCAATTTCTACGAGGCTGTTTGTTGTGCCTGACACTGCCGATAGCACCACTACCTGGCGCTCGGCCGGGTTAATGATATCAAGCAGCGCTTTCATCCGGGCGGGGCTACCTACTGATGTCCCACCAAATTTTAAAACTTTCATTTTTATGTTGCTGTTAACCGTATATGATCGGTGTTCCTGAACATCAGCTTGCTGATATTCAAGCACCAATATTTGAGGCGCTAAAAATAGTGTTTTAAAACGCTTTAATGTAATGTGATTGGAATTTAAATTTGACGGGCCATATCATCCTTGAGCTTTGAGATCCGTGGTACTCTGATTGGTAAATGATATCCTCACGTTGTTATTCGGGGTAAGATGTCGCCACTGCTACAAAATATTTTATCCCCTACCTTTTAACATATCAAGCGAGTAAAAACTGTCCCGCCAGTAAATGCCTCCCTGTACAACTGTTATTATTGATGCTTTTAAAAAATGCCAGGCCAGGAATAGCCCCGAAAGGGGGATCATGAATGCATACCACCATTTATTGGGCGGCACCAGCTCCATATAAATTATATGCACTATGAGCATAACAGAAGCCATGATCCTGATAACCGGGGTGCCGAAAATGAACATTAATGGCATAGGCAATGCCACCGTTAATAGCATATTCAGTACGTTAACAATGGCTTGCGTAATACTGTACTTAGCCATAGCAAATGAGTTTTTCTGCACGCCGCGCCCAAGCTCACCAAGATTCCTATACCATTCCAGGCAAACGTAACCCTTACCGGCTAAAACATCCTGCCGTAAACCTTCCTTTTTTATCAATTGACCAAGTTGAAGATCATCATCCGGGCGCTGTTTTATGCGTACATGTGTGCCAATTTTTTCATAAGCTGTACGTCTGACCAAATTGAAAGCCCCTATGCCCGACGATGCTTTTGATTTCGGGTTTTTGGCCTCCCATGGTTTCATGGCAATCATGAGCATAATACTTAATGTGGCAAATACACTGTTTAAAATTGACGACCGGGAGATCAACTCAGGTAACATGGTTAAATGATCAACCTCGTGTTTAACTGCATAACCGACAGCCTGGTTAATAGCATCAGGATGAAAAACGATGTCGGCATCGGCAAAAAGCATCCATTCTTCAGTACTGCTAAGGTATCCCTGGTAAAGTGCGTTGTTTTTACCAAGCCATCCGTCGGGTAAAGTGTCTATCGTAGTCACCTGAAGTTTTGGATAGCGTAAGCTAAAATCTTTCAGGATGTCGGCGGTACGGTCGGTTGAGCGGTCGTTCACTACAATAAGGCGATGGTTAGGATAATTGATATGGCAAACGCTTTGCAAGGCTTTTTCAAGGCCTTCCTCCTCGTTTCGCACAGCTATAATGATGGCAAGGGGTGGGGGACTATCCATCACAGGTTGTCGGCTTACCTGTTTAATTTGTTTAAAGCCGATAAGCAGATAAAAGTTAAGCGCTAAGGTGGATACAAACAGTATCACGCTGTACCAGAATAATATCATGATAAATAGGTTTGGATAAAGGTGGGTAAAATCAGGAAACAATTACAACAAAAAATGGCATATTGCATTACCAATTTTAACACCTATGAAAAACATCAGCCGCAAAAAATTTATTGCTTCGGCCGCAATAGCTGCTGCCGGCTTACCTTTTGGTTTAAGTGCTTTGGCTAAGCAGTCACCCTTAAATACAAACCTTGCTACAGGTAACCCCTCTCCGGGTGAAAAAATAAAAGTGAGTATATTTTCCAAACATATGCACTGGCTTAATTATGCCGATATGGCCGCTTTAACGGTACAGCTTGGTTTTGACGGAATTGACCTTACTGTAAGGCCCGATGGCCACGTGCTGCCCGAACGTGTTGCCGATGACCTGCCTAAAGCGGTTGAAGCTATTGAAAAAGCCGGGCTCAAGGTTTATACCATAGTAACCAATATTAAAACTGCTGATGAAAAATACGCCGGGCCGATCCTGAAAACGGCATCAGCATTGGGCATTAAATATTATCGTACCGCCTGGTTTAATTATGATAAGGCTACCAGTGTACCTGCCAATATCAGGGCTATCAATAAACAACTGGTCGGTCTTGCCGGGCTCAACAAAAGGTATGGCATGCACGGCGGCTATCAAAACCACTCCGGCGACTTGTTTGGAGCATCGCAATGGGATTTATGGCTGAGCCTTGAAGGACTTGACCCCAATTACATCGGTTGCCAATACGATGTAAGGCACGCTACCACCGAAGGTGCTGACACATGGCCTGTTACACTTAATCTTTTGAAGGCTTATTCCAAAACAATCAATGTAAAGGATTTTTACTGGGAGAAAAAGGGCGACAAATGGCAGGTGAAAAGTGTACCATTAGGCGAGGGTATGGTTGATTATAAAAAATACTTCAGTCTGCTAAAACAATACAATATCAATGGCCCCATGAGCCTGCACTGTGAATATCCCTTAGGCGGGGCAGAGGATGGTAAACGTGAGCTGTCTATTAGTAAAGATGAGTTTTCGACCGCTTTAAAAAAAGATTTGACCAGATTACGGGGTTGGCTGGCAGAGTATGATCTGTAAGTGCCGGTCAACGCGATTGCAGGTTTAAGTATCCGTGCTTGAGTCTGCGAATTTTTTCCTCTCCTTAAAACTTGTTTTATAACAAACTTGTTACTAAATTTAGTAGAAGCATTTCGGTCGCTTGATCTCCCTGATCGCCCCCGGGTTGCTGATAACCAATTATTAAACTAAAAGGAGGCCTTTATGAATCTGGTTCATAAAATTGAACACTGGGGTGATACTCATCACCCTAAAGTTTTGGATATTGTGCGTATTGTTCTTGGTGTATTTTTATTGGTGAAGGGCATAACTTTTATGGAAAATACATCATACCTGCGCGGTATTATTACCGATCAGGATGTTATTGATGTATCGCCTGATATGCTGATGATCCTGGTATACTATGTATCATTTGCCCACATGGTTGGCGGTATACTCATAGCTATGGGTATATTAACCCGTTTGGGCTGCATTATTCAGATCCCTATATTGGTTGGCGCGGTATTTTTAACAGGTATTTTCCAGGAGCCTATCAACACCATGTTATGGCCATCAATTACAGCCCTGGCTCTCCTTATACTATTTACCATTTTAGGCTCCGGCCCATGGTCGTTAGATAAAGTACTGTCGTTTAAGGGATAGTGGAGAGATATAAGAGATCAAGAGCCGGAAACCAAGAAAGGAATTGCTTTGAACTAACGCCAAACTCTAAAACTCCCGACTTAGGGCTTAAAACTTAGAAATCAAGACTTCTAACTTCTAATTAATATCCTTTAACGGCTTCATCCACATAACACCATAGCCAGCGCTCACCCGGCTCGGCAGATATAACTACCGGATGGCCGGTAGCGTGGAAATGCTTGGTCATATGTGTATTAGGTGAACTATCGCAGCAAAGCGTAACGCCGCATGTTTGACAGGTACGCAAATGCAGCCATGTACCATGGTGCTTTATACATTCTTCGCAAACATAATCCTTAGGTTGGGTTATGCTTTCAATAGCTTCGATATGGGCGCAGGTTTCTTCCATAGGTATAGGTAGTTTATGATTAAACTTCGGCCAGGTATTTATGTACAAAACTTATCGCCATCGAACCTTCGCCTACGGCAGATGCCACACGGTTCATGGCCCCGGCACGCACATCGCCCGCGGCAAAAATACCGGGACAACTGGTTTCTAACAGGAATGGATCTCGTTTAAGCTTCCAAACTTTTCCAAAGCTTTCATAGCTGCGCAACTCGCGGCCGGTTTCAATAAAGTCTTTACTGTTTTTAATAATATCCAGCTTTATCCAGTCGGTATAAGGTTTAGCACCAATAAATATATATAATGCGTTAGCCGTTTTAACCACAGATTCTTTGGTCTTGCAGTTTTGTATCGTGAGCTTTTCAAGGCAGTTGGTACCTTCGGCCTCAATTACCTCGGTATTTGGCATAACCTTTATATTTGGCGTATCGGCAATCTGGTTGATCAGGTAGGCAGACATGGTTGCCGTCAAATCATCCCTGCGGATAATGATATGCACGTTTTTTGCAAATTTGGAAAGGTACATAGCTGCCTGTCCGGCCGAGTTGCCCCCGCCAATTACAAACACCTCTTTACCTGTACATGCCGAAGCTTCGGTAGTAGCCGCGCCATAATAAATACCTGCCCCGGTAAAGTTATCAACGCCTTTAACTTCCAGCTTGCGGTAATCAACCCCGGTGGTAATTACTACTGTACGGCTGATGATCTCGGGCCCATCATCCAAAATAATGGTTTTGTAGCCATCTTTTTGTTTGATATCGCTAACAGATTGGGGTGATAAAAATTCGGCGCCCAAACGCATAGCCTGACTTATGGCGCGACGGGTAAGATCGGCGCCGCTTAAACCTGCCGGGAAACCCAGATAATTTTCGATACGGGAACTGGTACCGGCCTGTCCTCCCGGTGCTTTACGCTCAATCAATAAAGTTTTTAAGCCTTCTGATGAACCGTATACAGCGGCGGCTAATCCTGCCGGACCTGCACCAATGATCACCACGTCGTAAACATCGGTGAGCTGGGTTGGATTTTTCCCCATTTTATCGGCAATATCCCTTATGGTAGGTTTTGTTAAACAACTGCCATCCTCAAATATCACCATCGGCAAATCATCGGTTGTGCGATTATTGATGGTAAGCAAACTGGCCGAATCGATATTTTTTTCGATATCAAACCAGCGATAAGGGATCAGGTTACCGGCTAAAAAATCTTTTATCACATGTGATTGCGGCGAAAACTGGTAACCTACCAGCTTCATACCCACAAATTCGGGGATGTAGTGGCTGTGCCAGTCGCCAAGCAGATCATTAATTACCGGGTAAAGCTTTTCCTCGGGAGGGTTCCATGGCTTCATCAGGTAATAATCAAGCTGCACATCGTTGATGGCTTTAATGGCGGCATCAGTATCGGAGTAGGCGGTCAGCAGTACACGTTTAGCTTCGGGGAATACTTTTTTAGCTTTCTCCAGAAATTTAACACCTTCCATTTCGGGCATGCGCTGATCGCACAAAAACAAGGCAACCACTTCCGAACTGTTTTTCAGTTCAATAAGGGTTTCATATGCTTCATTTGCCGATGTTGTGCTTAGTATTTTATATTCTTTGCCATACTGCGACTTTAAATCGCGGCTTATTGATCGCAGTACCTGCGGATCATCATCTATGGAAAATATTATCGGACGGCTCATAGGGTAAATATGCAGGCAAATTAACTAATATTTTTGGTAAAATCAGCTTTTTGCTAACCATTTATCGGGAAGCAAACTATAAACTCGGTATGCCCGGGCCTTGATTTTACCTTTATCGAACCGCGGTGCTGCTTCACAATACGCTGCACCACTTCAAGGCCCATACCAGTACCTTTACCCATTTCTTTAGTGGTAAAGAAAGGGTCGTATATACGGCTAACATTATCTTCCGGTATACCGGGTCCATCATCAATAATGGTTACCTCAACAAAGTCGTTATCTTTTTTAGTGCGGATGGTAAGCGTCCCTTTCTCATTCACTTCCATAGCATCAAGAGCATTATCGACCAAATTGGTCCATACCTGGTTAAGTTCGCCAATGAGTGCTTTAACCTCTGGCAGCGTATCATCAAACTCCTCAATCACCGTGATATTCTCCTTCCTGATCTTGTAGCCCAGCATGGTAATGGTATTACGGATACCCACATGAATATCGGCATATTGCTTATCCTGAGCACGGTCCATATGGGTAAACGTTTTAACTGAGCTTACAAGCTCGGCGATACGGCGTGCCGATTCCTGGATATCCTCGATCATTTTTTCGCCCATTAGCTTGGCGCTAAGCCAACCCATAATAATGGATACCGCATGTTCGGGTATATGCGCTTTCAGGGCCTCCAGGTTTTCGGTGGTAAAACTAAAGTCTACAAAGCTTTCGGCTATATCATAGGCGTCTTCAACGCCGTTATCTTCCAGCCATTCAGATATTTCATCTTCAAGCTGGGTGCGTTGTTTAAGTGTAAGGCGGGTATAGCATTCTTTTTTGTTCAGGATCCTGAACAACTCGTCGGTAAGACCGTCAACCTGTTCATCGCTGGCCCTTATGGCAAACATATTTTTTAGGTGGGCGGGCACCATACGCAGGTGTTTTCTTAATGATAACGAGTCGCGCACTATGGCCGATGCCGGGTTATTAAGCTCATGAGCCAAGCCGGCAGACAACTTGCCTAAAGCCATCATTTTATCATTTTGCTGCTGCATGGCAGTAAAATCTCGTACGCGGGTGGTCATGATATGAACCAGCGCCTGGGTAAGCTCAAAATGGTTCCGAATCATCTCCATGATCTCGCCCGTGGGATAGCTTAATACCGTTAATTCGCCAACGGCCTGTGCATAACCTTTGGCTATAAGGCCGCGCGAATAGGGCATATAGCCGGTGATACTTCCTTTTTCAACCAGGGTGTAATCACGGCGCGAACCTTGCTGCATCATAAAGAAGCGCATATTGCCTTCGATGATAAAATGCGGGCCAGTAAGGTCCTGCCCCGGCTCCATCAGGTATTCACCATCTTCAAATGTTAAGATCTCGCTTTTATCAATCAGCCACTGCAGCTGATCGTCGGGTATATTGGCTAAAGCTTCAAAAGCTTTCAAGTCTGATACGCTTACCTGTAGTTCACTTACCTTTTGCATAATTTAAAAGTAGGGAATATTATTTAATGATGTAAAAATGAGGTGAAAAATTGCAATAGGGTGAACCTGACCGCTGGTTTCTTTGATTGCGTTGATTCTATCTGTGTTTGGAATAAATGGATTTGAGGATTTATGATATTGACTTAAAGAATTCAAGGAATTAATTGATGTTGAGCAATTCTATAAAATCAAACAATGGTACGGTGATAGCATCCACCATAAGCTTAATGACATTAAAATCCTTTAATCCGGTAAATCAGCTTAATCCCGGTTCAATTCCACTTACTCAAAAACACCCCGAAAGCTTCTTTGTACTGATCGCCAACGGTGATATTTACTTTGCCTATCTGTAAAGCGTTGCGGGTAATGGAGTTAATTTTATTGAGCGAGACAATGAATGAGCGATGTACGCGCATAAACCGTTTGGACGGCAGTTTTTCTTCTAAAACCTTTAAACTGGTGAGGGACAGCAGCGGCTTTTCTTTATCCTGCAGATAGATTTTCACATAATCTTTTAAACCTTCAATATAAAGAATTTCGTTAAGTGCTATACGAACCAGTTGGTATTCGATCTTTAAAAACAGGTATTCCTCTTCTTCCGGCTTTGCGGCGACTACGGTTGCAGGGATGTTTGAGCGGTTCACCAATTCAAAATAAGTTAAGGCTTTATTTGAAGCATGCAGAAACTCTTCGTAGTTAAAAGGCTTGAGCAGGTAATCGAGAGCATCAACCCGGT